>NZ_FNEA01000081.1 GCF_900100045.1 Paracoccus denitrificans
GGGACCCTGAGGATTTCCTCGTGCATTCTGATGGCCTCCTCGAGGTCGGTGCACAGGGTGAGGCGGCCGTGGTGCAGGACGGCGCCCATGGTGCACATCCTGCGGATCATCGGCATGGAATGGCTGACCACGATGGCGGAGGAGCGGGCCATGCGCTCGGCAAAGACGCGCTGCGACTTGGTGCGGAAATTGGCGTCGCCGACGCTGGTCACCTCGTCGACCAGATAGGTGTCGAAATGGATGCCCATGCTGGCGCCCATCGCCAGCCGCGAGCGCATGCCCGAGGAATAGCTGCCGAAGGGCTGGTGGTAATGCTGGCCCAGCTCGGCGAAATCCTCGACGTAATCGATCAGCTCGTCGGTATCCACGCCGTAGATGCGCGCCACGAAGCGCACGTTCTGCGCCCCGGTCAGCTCGGGGTGGAAGCTGCCGGCAAAGCCCACCGGCCAGGAGATGGTGCCGTCCGACAGCACCCGCCCGGCCGTGGGCGAGACCGTGCCGGCGATCATCCTGAGCAGCGTCGACTTGCCCGCGCCGTTGCGGCCCAGCAGCGCCACCGAGGCCCCGGTGGGGAACTCGGCGTTCAGCCGGTCCGCCACCAGCGTCTCGCGGCCCTTGAGCCGATAGCGCTTGGTCAGGTTCTCGAGCCGGATCATCGCGCTAGCGGCGGTCGCGGACGCTGTAATAGATCAGCACCAGGATCGACCAGCCCGCCAGCAGCATGCCGGTGATCATCGCCCAGAGCCAGGGCCGGTTCGGCTCGGTCGCGCTTTGCGCCACCTTGGGCTCGATATGGGCGGCCAGGTAGCGCGCCTGGCGCTGTGCCTCGGCCAGCGCCGTCTCATGGGCGATGCGGGCCGAGCGATAGGCGCCCTCGGCGAATTCGCGGTCCACGGCCAGCTTTTCGTATTCGGCCATCAGCTGGGCATAGCTCTCGCCCGCCGGTCCCTTGCCCTCGGCGCCGAACTTGGCGCGCTCGGCGTCGATCAGCCGGCGCAGGGCGTCGATCTTCTGCTGCGACTGGGTGACGCGGTGGTCGGTGGGCTGGGCGTTGTCCAGAAGCAGGTCGTGGGCGACCAGCACCTCGGCCAGCTGCGCCTGCAGCCCGCTCAGCACCCCCATCTGCCCGGCCAGGTCCGCCTCGGGATCGACGATCTGCGAGCGCATGCGGAAGGCGGTCATCGCCTGGCGGGTCTCGGTCAGCTCGGCGCGGGCCTTGTCCAGCTCGGCCTTGGCCAGCCGGGTGGCGTCGTCCTGGGCGATGGTCGAGAGCTGGTTGATCTTGTCCGAGCTTTCCTGGAACACCGCCGCGGCGATCTCCTGCGCGTCCCGGGCGGTGAAGGCGCTGATCTTCAGCGTGATCAGCTGGGTGGTGCTGTCGTAGAGCACCTTGACCTGGCGCTGCCAGTAGTCGGTCAGGTCCTCGACATGGCCCTCGGGGTCGAAGGCGAAGACGAAGTCATGCGGCCAAGGCCCCGAGAAGCGCGCGCGCAGGTCGAGCCGGGCGTCGATCCTTTCGACCATGTCCTGGCTGCGGATGTATTCGTAGAGGATGTCGGTGTCCGAGGCGCTGGCGCCGCCGGCCAGCGGCGCCAGCCCGCCCAGCAGGTCGATCGAGGGGGTGGACTGTTCCTTGCGCACCGAGAAGCCGACGGTCGAGACATACTGGTCCTCGGCGCGCAGCCAGAGATAGGCGGCCCAGAGCAGGCTGGGCAGCAGCACCAGCGCCAGGAACGAGCCCAGGATCAGCCAGTGCCGGCGGCGCGGCTCGGCGATGCCGACGGTCGGGCGCACCGGCTGGTCGGGGGCGGCGGCCGGCTGCTGGGGCCGGACCCGGGCCAGAGGCTTTGCGGCGGGCTTCGCGGCAGGTTTCGGGGCCGGCTTCGCGGCGGGTTGCGCCATGGGCCGGACCGGGATCGGCTGGTCCTGCTGGCGCAGCGCCGGCGGCTTGGGATCGGCCGGGGCCGCCGGCTGGGCCGCACGCGCCGCCTGGCCCGATTGCTGGCCCGATTGCTGGCCCGATTGCTGGCCCGATTGCGGGCCCGATTGCTGGCCCGATTGCGGGCCCGATTGCGGGCTGGCCGGGCTCGCGGGCTTTTGCGGCGGCGGGGCCGGCTTGCGGTCCTGCGTCTGATCCCGCGCCTGATCCTGCCGGGGCTGCGCCGGCGGCTTCTGCTGCGGCGGCTGCGCTGCTGCCGGCTTCGATGCTGCCGGTCCCGGCTGGGTCTTCTCGGGCTGCGGTTTCTGGGGCTGCGGCTTCTGGGGCTGCGGCCTT
>NZ_FNEA01000043.1 GCF_900100045.1 Paracoccus denitrificans
TGGCGAAAATGCCTTTCTCGCTCCAACGCTTCCACCGGCTGTAGAGCGTCTTGTGCGGCCCATACTCCCTGGGGGCATCTCGCCAGCGCAAACCATTGCGATTGATGAAGATAATCCCGCTTAGAACACGCTTGTCATCGACGCGTGGCTTGCCGTGCGACTTCGGGAAGAAAGGGGCAAGCTTGGCCATCTGCTCGTCGGTCAGCCAGTACAGGTCGCTCATGTCACCGCTCCGTTTTCCGAGCCGTGAATCACGTAGCACACTGAAAATCAATGCATCCTGACCCTAACCAATGGCAACAGGCTTGAAGTTGAGCTTTGGGAGGAATTTTCCGGACGTCCGGACGAGGTGGCGCGGGTTGCGAATGGGATATTGGAGTTAATCGGCGACAGTGATGCGGAGATCCTGGCTTTCGATGAACCCGAAATCGAAGCGTCAGAAGGTCGAATAATGACCCGAGTTCATGTTTCCCGAGAACGAAACAGTACACTCGTGAAGAAAAAGAAAGCCGTCGCGCTGAGACAGCATGGCTGTCTTGCCTGTGAGGTCTGTGGTTTCGATTTCTTGCAAACCTACGGAGAGAGGGGCCGGGAATTTATCGAATGCCACCACACCCTGCCAATTTCATCGCTCGGTGAACACGGCAAGACGAACCTGAAGGACCTTGCCTTGGTCTGTTCCAACTGCCACCGGATGATACATGCTCGACGACCTTGGTGGTCAATTGACGATGCTAAGGCCGCGCTGATCGGCGCCAACGGATCAAGAGCCCAAAGCTGAAAGGAGCAATCTCGAAATCTGCCTCGCAAGAAACGGCGGCACGGCGTTTCCGACCTGGACATACTGCTGCGTGCGGTTGCCAAGAAACAGGTAATCGTCGGGAAAGGTCTGCAGACGAGCGGCCTCGCGAACCGTCAGGCTCCGGCACTGGATGGGATCGGGGTGAATGAAGTAGTGGCCATCCTTCGAGATGTGGCTCGTGACCGTGGTCGATGCCTCGTCCGCCAGCTGAACCCGGAAGCGGTCATTGAACACACCGCTGTGCCAGTTGCGGTGATCGGGGCTGAGCACCAGAGGAAAATCGGCGGCCTTCGGGCTGTAGCCACGGACGGTCCCGAACACGGCAGCAAACAGGTAGCGACCCAGATCCGATGCCATGTGCCCGCGCGTCTCGTGCTGGGCGATCGCGCGAAGTTCCGGTCGCTCGATCCACTGCAGCAACTCATCGTTCGAAGTGCCGTAGCCGTCTGGCAACCGTGAAGCAGCCCGAACGATAGGCGGGTTTTCCTTCACGCGCTCCGAAACGGTCAGGAACGCTTCACGGATCGCACGTTTCTCCTTCCCCTTGGAGATGCCGGCCAGCAGCTTCGCGGCGTCGAGGACTTCTTCTCGCCAGGCAGCCGCGTCGTCGCGCCCGCGGCTGATACCGCTTCGCAAGGCGGGCATCGTTTCGATGACATCGCGGACGGTCCGCGCCATCCCGGATACAGCGATCTCCGCATCGGCGGCCCGTCCTGCGAGGTCCGAACGGATGCCGACGATGATCACCCTGTGGCGACGCTGCGGAACTCCAAACGCCTCGGCGCGCACGATGAAATCCGAAGGCTGTGCCGCCTCCTGCAGGCTGGCCTTGCCATCCTCGACCCGGACGGCACGAAGTTCATAGTGATGTGCATGACCCGTGCCGAGCGAGGACAGATCCTCCATCAGCATCTCGAAGACAAGTCGGCTCTCGACGGTGGACGAAAGCATGCCCTTCACGTTTTCCATAACGAAGGCGGCCGGGCGAAGCTTGTCGAGGACCCGGATGTACTCGCGAAAGAGGTAGTGCCGCGCATCCTCCTCCGGGACGTAACCGACCTTGCCTCTGGAGCGAACGCGTCCCACCAGGGAATAGGCCTGACAGGGCGGGCCGCCGATCACGATCGTGTCGTCGTACTTTGCTTTCAGCGTCGCGATGGCGCCATCTATGGCGGTCGCCGCAGCTTCGGTGCCGAGCTCGAGCGCGCGGGCTTCGTCTATGGCATGCTGCCACGCTTCGGTATCGACGGCTGACCAGTCTGGTTCGGATGCCAGCCCGGCATGGAAATCGATGAACTCTTTCGGCAAGACGCCATGACGTGCACGGTACTCGCGCAGAAAGGCACGCAGCGTCAGGGTCCGATGGGCCGACGCCTCCTTCTCGACCGAAATGCCGATCCGGAACGGCGCATGGCCGTCCTCGACGAGGGAAGCGAACCCTTCGCCAAGTCCCCCCGGACCGGCGAACAGATCGACAATGCCGAAAGTGGAAGGCAAATCAGGCTCCTGACGAATTTCATTCAGCCGGTGTATACTAGGTTCAGGGACGAAAACCAGGACGGATGTGACCGATATCGTGGACCAGCAGACCCGTTCCCGGATGATGTCGGGGATCAAGGGAAAGAACACCAAGCCCGAGCTGGCTCTCAGGCGGGCATTGCACTCGCGCGGTTTTCGCTTCCGGCTTCATTCCGGCAAGGTTCACGGTCGACCCGACCTTGCCCTTCCGAAGCACCGCGCCGTGGTCTTCGTGCACGGCTGCTTCTGGCACCGACACGAGGGGTGCCGCTACGCGACCGTACCGGCAACCCGGCCGGAGTTCTGGCGGGCGAAGTTCGAAGCGAACGCCGCTCGAGACAGCGCCGTTCGCACAAGACTCCTCGAAGACGGGTGGCGCGTGGCGACGGTATGGGAGTGCGCATTGAGGAAGCCGGAACAGGTGGAAGCCTCGACGGAAAGCTTGTCGATCTGGCTGCGAACAGAAGAACTTCAGATCGAGATCGGCGACAACAGCGCACGCCGATCCTGAGCGGACCTCGCTGCGCTATTCGCAGGCCCGCGCCTGGTCCCGCATGACGGCAAAGTCGCTCAGCAACTCTACAATTGCGGACCCCTCAGGCAGCAGATCGAGTTCATCGGCCGCGCGCGCCTGGAACTCGCGGCTGTACTCGACAACCGGTGGGCAGACGGTGGCGATGCGCGGCTCAGAAATGCCCGTCGCCGAAGACGATGCGCGCCTGATCGCGGGTGGTCGCCGCGGCATAGACATGCGCGCCGGCCTCACCATCGGCGATCAGCGCGTAGAGCGCGATGCCTGCGAGCAGCGCGGATTTGCCATTCTTGCGCGCCACCTCGACATAGGCAGTGCGGAACCTCCTGAGCCCATCAGCGCGTTTCCAGCCAAAGACGGATCCGACCACGAATTGCTGCCATGGCTGCAGCACAAAGGGCTGGCCGGCCCATTCCCCGGTCGAGTGCCGCAGATGGCTGAAAAACTCGATCGCGTGCAGCGCGGCGGCGCGGTCCCAGGAGAGACTGCGGGTCTTGCCGGTCTTCAGGTCCTCCAGATGCCGTGCGCAGGCCAGCTTCACCAGCCGGCCGGCGGTGATCTTGCCGCCGGTGACCGCCTTTGCATAGGCGGTGACCGGGCACGCCGGTGCCTTCCGAGCGGTACCAGATTTACGCGCTGCTGCCACGGTTCAGATAATCCTCGAACGGGTCGCGGGTCTTGGACGGCTCTGCCATGCGCACCCGGGTGCGGCTGGATGGCGTCATCCCGAACTCACTCTCGATCTGGCCCATCTGCGCGAGGCATTTATTGGCCACCGCCAGGAACGGGTTCTGGATGATATTCCCGCCCACGGTCTTGACCACCGGGCCGCGGCGCTTGACCTCGGCCTCCGCCTCGAGCCAGCGGCGCCAGATCACCACGTAACGGGCCAGCGCGCCGACATCGAGTTCGGTCATCACCCCATGCCGCGCCAGCAGCGCGGCCATCTCGGTGAACTTCGCGGCAGCCGCTTCGTCGAGATGCTCGGGCGGGTCCGGGGTCGCGACCACCGGCTGCGGCTCATCCGGGTTCAGCCGGTGCGACCGGGCCGTGCCCTTGACCAGTTTGAGCTGCGTCGGCAGTGGCTTGCGACCGGGCATGGCAGGTTCTTCCGCATCTTCTCCAATGCAACGGGCACGAAGAATACGAAACTCGACGTCGACCCCTCGCAAATTGCGCGAGCGGACCCCATATGCAGTCAGCAACACTTGTTTTCGAATCTGCTCCTTTTCCGGCTCAGCTCTCGATCGTCAGCTTTGCCGGGTCGTTGCGTTGTGCGAACGACATACAGACAAGGAGTATCACGATGGCCAATGGCACCGTGAAATGGTTCAATTCCGCCAAGGGTTTCGGCTTCATCCAGCCAGAGAGCGGCTCGAAGGACATCTTCGTCCACATCTCTGCGGTCGAGCGGGCTGGCATCCACCAGCTGAATGACGGTCAGGCCGTTTCATTCGATCTGGAGCGCGACCGTAACGGTCGGGACTCGGCAACGAATCTCGTTCTCGCCTGAGCGAAACATCCATCATGAAGGCTGGGCGGCGGCTTGGCGCGCCTTCCTTCACCCAGCACCGGGTGCATAGCGTTCCCCGGTGCCGAACTTCCTGAAAGAACTGACTTTGATAGAAATCCACTGGGGCAAACCTTTGTCCTTTGTCGTTTCGTCTGCGGGCGAGATACAGAACTTCTCCACAGCCGAACAGGTCCGCTACTGGTTGCGAAAGAAATGGCCCGTCACCGACCAGGCGCGTGATCGTGCGCTTCACCAGGTGGAAGCTGCCATGGACTGCATGGCATCGGTCGCGACTGCGCGCCGCGCCTTCATCGTGGCGGCCAGATCGGCCGGCTTCGTATCGCGGCACCTCGCAGGTCAACCAGAGTACCGCGTTAACGCGTGATCCACGTCAACGACCACCAGATCGGCGGGCCGGTCCTTGCGCGGCGCTGACAATAATACGACCGCAGTGAAGCAACCCCGCTCGCGAAAGGAAAGCCGATGCCCAACTCCGAGGACCGAACCGACGCAGATCTCACATTTCTGATCCTGCAGAACTGCCACGACCTTGGC
Source organism: Paracoccus denitrificans (assembly GCF_900100045.1). Classification (GTDB taxonomy): domain Bacteria; phylum Pseudomonadota; class Alphaproteobacteria; order Rhodobacterales; family Rhodobacteraceae; genus Paracoccus; species Paracoccus denitrificans. Next base: position 4,921 of record NZ_FNEA01000043.1, read on the forward strand.
GTTGGCGACGGCCCTGCACAGGCGATGGTTGAGCGGGTGCTGAAAAACCGCCGAATGGCGCGGGCACCGAAGACCGCAGTCGAGTGACCGCGCGGTGTTTCATTGTGCACGCCGCATCCGGATCGCCTCGAACACCCTCCGCAAGGCGAAGGAACGGGCAATCGACATGACCGTGAATGCGGCGCCGATCTTCAGGTTCTGCGCCAGCGTGGTGTGCAGGCCGAAGATGGGAAAGATCAGGATCTGCGTGACAACCGCGACGCCGTAGCCGACGATCACGTTGGCGACGGACTCGGCCAGCGACATGAGACGGGATTGTTTCATGCCGCCTTGCTCCGGCTGCGCCGCTTGCGGGCGGAGGCATCACCGTCAGCGTCGCCATCCGCCTCCGCATCCGTGCCTGCGTGTTCACCAAGCCGCTCGGCCTTCACCTCGGCGAAGGTCCGACCGTCGCCGTCGAGGATCGCGTCCTTGCCGGTCTCGGCCTGCCAGCGTTCCACTGCGACATCGACATAGGCCGGGCTGATCTCCATCGCGAAGACGCGCCGACCGTTGACCTCGCCGGCCATGATCTGCGACCCGGAGCCGCAGAAGGGCTCATAGCAGAGCCCGCCGCGCGCGACGTGCTGGCGCATCGGAATGCCGAAGGCGTCGAGCGGCTTCGGCGTGGGATGGTCGGGGCGCTCGTCCCTGGCGAAACTCGGCATCTCCCAGGTCGAGGGCAGCGTCTGATCGGCCACTTTCGGCGGGCGGTTCGGACGCCGCCAGCCCATGAGGCAGGGTTCGTGCTTCCAGAGGTAATGCGACCGGGTCAGAACGCCCCGGTCCTTCACCCAGATGATCTGCTGGTGGACGAAGGCGCCGGCCTTTTCCCAGCAGGCTTCCAGCATCGCCTGACGGCGCGAGGCGTGCCAGCAATACCAGGCGGCATTCTCGGTGATCGCCTCGGCCAACGCGGCGGCGATGAAGCCGTCGTAGAGTTCGGCCCCCTGTGAGCTGTCGTCCCAGGTGGTGCCGTAGGAGGTCGACCAGTCCTTGTTGCGGGTCGGATGGTTCGAGCCGTCGTAATCCACCAGATAGGGTGGATCGGTGGCAAACAGCACGGCCCGCTCGCCATTCATCAGCCGGCGGACATCGTCGTGGGATGTGCTGTCCCCGCAGAGCAGCCGGTGCTCGCCGAGAATCCAGAGATCACCCGTCCGCGAGGCAGGGTTGCGCGGCAGTTCGGGAATGGTGACCGGCGGCGGGGACGAACTGTCCTCATCGACGGCGCCAGCCAGCAGCCGGTCCAGTTCCCCATCCTCGAAGCCCATGATGCCGAGATCGAAACCCGCCTCCTTCAGATCGCCGAGTTCCAGCGCCAGCAGGCTTTCGTCCCATCCCGCATTCAACGCGATGCGGTTGTCGGCCAGCACCAGCGCCCGGCGCTGGCTGTCGCTGAGGCCGGTCAAGGTGATCGCGGGCACCGTCGGCAGGCCCAGAAGCCGGGCCGCCAGCACCCGGCCATGGCCAGCGATCAGTGTTCCGTCCTCGGCAATCAGCACCGGGTTCACGAAGCCGAACTCGCGGATCGAGCCGGCGATCTCGGCGACCTGTGCGTCCGAATGCGTGCGCGCGTTGCGGGCATAAGGCACAAGGCAGTCGAGGCCGCGGTATTCGACGGTCAGCTGGCGATCAGTCACGATGTGGCTTCCTTCTGATTTGCCCTTCACCCCCCCCTCGCCATTTTGGCCGCGGATGCAGAAAGCTTGGCGCCCGGTCCGGGGCTGGAAGGCCCCAGAGATTTACCCTCCCCCCGGGGGGCGGTGGTTTATGGTTGGCGGCGGGCGTTGCCGAAGCCGCCATCCTCGCTCGCGGTCTTGCGACTGTGACAGCTGGCACAGAGCGGCTGCCAACCGTCCGGGTCCCAGAACCGCTCCGTGTCGCCGCGGTGCGGGATGATGTGATCGACGGTATTGGCGGCGCTCACACGGCCCTGACGCTGGCATTCCGCGCAGAGCGGGTGCCGGGCGAGAAACATCTGCCGCGCACGCTGCCAGCGGGCGGACTTGTAGAGCGCCCTGACCGCGGGGTCGCGGTTACGGTCAGCATCGCGGTCGCGTTCACGCTTGTCGCGTCGCCCCACCGGGCGATGGATCGGCGGGCGCACAGGCATGGGGCTCGCGAAATGGATGGAATGGGTGTGGGAACGATCGGTGGCGCTCATGGCGCTCTTCTCCCGATCATGCCCTGCTTGTAGCACGGATCTGTTGCATGTGTCGAACAGAAAAGTGTTGCAACACTTTGGACTCGTTCACGCATTCAGCCGCGCAGCGATCTTCGTGAGCGCCAGCTGCCAGCGCCGCCAGGCGGTGGTCCGGTCGCAGCCCATCTCGCCCGCGATCTGCTTCCACGGCACCCGTGCCGCGCGGGACCAGACCAGCCGCCGCTCGGCCTCCTCGATCCACAGCACCCAGTCGAAGGTCTGCTCGAGCCGGGTGATGGCTGCCGCCGAAGGCCAGACGCGCATCGGCTCCGGTTCCATGGCGGCGATCTCGCGGGGGCTGCGCAGTACCTGCGGCCAGCCGCTGAAATGCCCCCGTGCCTTCACCGCCGGCAGCTTGCGCAGGGTGCGGAACGCCTCCTCGAAGTGATCCGCCACATCGTCAGTGGTCCAGTGGCGCTCAGCCATCGCCGTGCCCTCCCTCGCTGGCGCGGGGGCCGTAGAGCTTGCAGCCCAGCTGCACGACCATCTCCCGCTCAGGCCAGCTCAGCCGCGGATCGTCGACCGAGACCGCCAGCAGCCCCAGCTCATGCCAGCCGTCCCGCCGGACCTGATCGGGGGCGCGGCGGGTGCCACCGTAACCGCGCGGCGTGAAGCGCATCATCGTCATCGTCTTGCAGGCCATCGTCATCTCCTGTCGTTCTGGCCGTCGTGATCGCGTGAGGCAGACACGAGGGGTGACGTGGAGGACCGCGGGCCCGGACGTCGCGGATGGGGGGTCCGGCCCGGAGGCCGGCCCTCCCATACGTAGTATGGGGAGATTCATTGTTCGACTTGTTCTGCGAGGCAGAGAGTTGATATTGCTTGCTTTTCTGCCTCCGAAGAAGTCGGACAAGGAAGTCAGACATGTCTGACTTCGACTTCCGTAAGTCATTGAAAAACAAGCCATCAGTCAGACAATCCCGGAAGTCTGACATTGTCGACTTATGTCGGACATGGCGTTTGTCAGACATCCACGACCTCCGGCCAGACCCAGACGGAGGGGTTCTCGACCTCGAGCGCGGCCCCCGAGGACGCGCAGCGGTAGTGGCTCGGAAGGACTGCGAGCCCCTGGCCCGTGATTTCCCCGGTCTCGGGATCGACCTGTTCCACGCGGCCGAAGCGCATGCCTTCGACGCACATGTAGCCGAAGCGGGACCGGACCAGCGGCAGGCCGTAGAGTGCGCCGTTGCGCTGGTACTTGATGAAGCCCTTGGTCGCGAGGACGTTGAGCCGGTCCTGGATGGTGTGCTGGCTGCCGAGGCCGGCGCGGTTCTCGAAGTTCGAGGCGAACTGGGTGGAGGTATAGAGCCGGCCTTCCGCAGCCTCCTCGTAGAGCAGGTCGAGGATCACCTCGGCCTTGCGATCGCGCTCGGCGTCGAGACGGGCCCCCACCTCCTGCCGCACGAGACGCTCGTGGCGGGCGTTCAGTTCGACCCAGGCGCCACCGATCTTGTCGACCAGCTTCGCCTCCAGGGCCGGTCCGTTGCGAAGTTCGATCTCGAGGCGGCGGGCGGTGCTGTCGTCGTCCGGGCGGTGCAGGATCATCGAGCAGCTGGCCGAGGCTGAAGCAGGCGAGCGGGGCTGTATGCGACTCCTGCCGCGGCGGCTGCGCAGGTCCGTTGCGCTCGATGTGACGCTGCCACAAGCGGCGTGTCTCTGCCTTCAGGCGCTCCTCCGGCCATGGCGGGCGCAGCATCGCGGCGTTATAGCTGCAGATCGCCTCCCAGGCCTCATCGAGCGTCATGCGCCCCTCATGGGCCTGGCGCAGGTAATGGCCGATCGCGGAACTGGCGCCCTGGAACCGTGTCCAGTCATCCGCCGCGCCTTCCCGCACCGGCGTGGTGAGCACGGCATCGACGGAGGGTTTTGCATCAGAATTGAAGTCGAGGGGCTTGCCCGATGACGACGGCTCTGCCAAGGCCGGCATGGCGATCGCCCGAGTCTCGAACTCGGCCAGATCGACCTCGATCGCCTGATGATCGATGATCCGGACCTGCGACCTCAGTCCATACTTGCCATGAACCGTGCCCGGCACCCGCACCGGCTGGTGGGCCGAGCCGAAGCTGCCGTCACCGCCGATCTTGCGGGCGATCTCGGCGCGCAGGCGGCAAAGACGGGCGATATCGTCGCCCTCGGCCGGTTCGGTCAGCTTCCACCACAGATGCAGCTTCTTCTGTCCGGCCTCCGTGACGCCGCCGCTCTCGACGGTCAGCGTCGCCGGGCCGAGATGGCAGATCAGATGCGCCCGCTTGTCCGCGATATCGCCCTCGTCGAGATCGACGACCAGTGCCTGCATCTGGACGACATGCTCGGCGCGGGCTTCGCCACGCTGCGCCACCGTGCCGGGGATGACATAGATGGCTCGGCCGATGGGCGCGGCTACCTCGGCACAGCCCGCGATGGTCGCGGCCGCACCCCCATCGGCCGGCAACCAGCGCAGATCACTCGGCGGCGGAGGCACAACACCCTTTTCCGGCAGGCCGCGCAGCGGGATCAGACCGTCACACCAAGAGTAGACGACATCGAGAAACAGCGCGATCTGCGCCGGATCGACCGCCGGCACGCTCATTGTAGCCGCCCTTCGCTGGGCTCCAGATCGGCGGGCTGGATATAGACCGCGAAGAGGTCCTCGCCATCCTCATGCTGGCCGGCTGCTTCGAAGAAGTAATACCGGTCTGGCATCACCAGCTCGGTCAGCTCCCAGCGGCGATAATAGCCGGGAAGGCGCTTCAGGAGATCAGGCGGCGGAATGGGCGGCAGGGTCATCGATCGGGCTCGTGAACAGGGGCTTCACCTGTTCAAAAGCCAATCCCGAAGACCGATCGGGACATTGAAGCCGCGATCAAATGTGATATCTATAATTAAAATTGATATCTAGCGAGCTTCATCATGGCCCAGATCGTCGTACGCCAGATCCCGGAAGAGGTGCATCGCGCGCTGAAGGCGCAGGCGGCTGCCCATGGTCGCAGCGCCGAGGCCGAGTTGCGCGAGATCATTGCCCGCGCGGTGCTGCCGCAGTCGCGCCCGCGCGCGGGTGATCTGATGCGCAGTATCTGGTCCGGCGCCGAGACGGACGACCTTTCGGTCGAACGCGACCGGACGCCCGCGAAGCCGGCCGGTTTCGAATGATCATCCTCGACACCAATGTCGTCTCGGAGACGATGAAGCCGGCGCCAGAGCCGCGGGTGATCGACTGGCTCAACCGGCAAGAGCTGACCACCCTGCACCTGACCACCATCAGCCTGGCCGAGTTGCGGTTCGGCATTGCATGCCTGGACGCTGGGCGTCGTCGGGACGATCTTGACGCGCGGCTCGAGCAGATGCTGGCCGAGGTATTTCCGGCACGTATCCTGTCGTTCGACGAGGCCGCTGCCAGTGCCTTCGGAGTATTGATGGCAACGGCGCGCCGGCAGGGACAGGCCGTGAGTTTTGCCGATGGCGCGATTGCTGCCATTGCCGCGGCACAGGGCTATCCCGTCGCCAGCCGCGACACCGCGCCCTTCGCCGCCATGGGCGTAGAGGTGGTGGATCCGTGGCACGAGGCGGCTCAAGGCCGGTAATGGCCTCGCAGGCGCGCGGCGGCGCGTTGATAACGTTTCCGCGCCGCCCCATCGGACAGGCCGAGCGCGCTTGCCATCTCGATCTGATTCAAGCCGTCCACCGCGACGCCAAGGACCAGATCGGCATCTGACCCGATTACCGCCGACAGATCAGCCCGCAATTCCGCCCGCATCCGGGCCCGTTCCGCCCATGACGGCGGCGCGGCAATCCAGTCGGGTTCTACCTCCGCGCAAGATTGCTGGCGGTCGATCTCGCGTCGATGGGCGCGCAACAGATCGCGTTCGGTGTTCATTAGCACGGTGGCGGCGATATTGGTGACGCGACCGAGATCAAGGGTCCGGATGATTTCCGTGCTGAGGGCCAGCAGGTCGGAGCTGATCTCGTCAGCAGTGCCGACACGACGACGCAGGCAGCGGTTGCGGATCGCATCGAGCCCCGGCCACAGGGAAAGCAGCATGACGTGCAGGGCCAATCCCGCGGGACGATCGCGGCCTTGTGACCTGCGCACGAGGGCGGCGAGAATGGCGTTTCGCCCATCGAAATCGAGATGCCCATGATGTAGGGCGCCGAGCAGCGCGACAATATCGGCGTAAGGCCGAAGCGCCGGTTCGGCCGACCGGACGGCACGATAATCGCATCGGGATTGCAGGGTTGCAGATGAACGGGCGAGATCCTCGCGGATCGCGGACCAGGAGAAAGACACGGGACGCCAGCCTTCCGGCCGGGCGTCCAGCGCCTCTCTCGGGCCTCAGGGCGTCATGCGCCTCTGATGATCGGGAAATCGGGTGGAACGGCGCGGCTTAGCGCGCCGCACCAGTGGCTTGGTTCAGGGTGCCGCAGCGGCGGCAGGTCGCCGTCGCCGGGAAGCTGAACAGATATTCGTGACCGCGCGCGAAGCTCACATGCATCAGCCCGTCACGGTGGATGCCAAGCAGTGCGCCGCAGCGGCAGCAACGCCAGTCATTTCCGGACCTGCGGGGCGTACGGTCCAGGGTGCGGCGCACTGCCGGGAGGTGGGAGATTTGGCTCGGCATTTGGAATGCTCCTTCGTTGATGGAGCACCTCAAATGAAGCAGAGAATCGGAGTTAGTCAGACCCCCCGAACGGAGTTGGAACGGAGTTGGCGGTCAGGTCGCGATTTCCCACAAGCCGCGTTTGGGCGAGCGCAGGAAGTCGGCCTTCAGCTTGCTCCACAAGGACTGACCAAAGATGTTGCCGAGTGATTGGTTGCCAATGCCAGCAACCATGTCGTCTGTTTTCATGGGTGTCGGATACGCCTGCACCAGACGATCGATGACCATCACACGCTGGGCACCGACGATATCGATAGTGCCTTTTCCGGGGACACTCAGCACACCGGCGCCGTTGCCCGACTTGTGAAACTCCACGGCAGCGCCACCTTGGGCCAGAGATCGGTTCCGACGAAACGCCGATATGAGGCTCGTCATGTCTACGGCAATTTCGGTTGCCTCCAGCAGGATATGGTCGGCAAGTCTCGCGAGCACATTTGCTGCCACGCAGGAGCCGGCGGCGTCCCCCGCCTGCAGGACGAGCCCGATCCCCTGCTTGTCCCGCGCGCGAAGCTCGGTATCGATGGCGGCGCGGACCCGCTCGTCCTCGAGTCTGCGGGCGAGATAGAGCGGCACGTCACTTCCGTCGATTTCGAGACCGCCGAGCGCGATGAGGTCGGGCCGGATGTTCTCCATCGCTGCGATGTCCAGCGCCTTGCCAAGCTGCTCGCGCAGGTGGCTGGCGACCCAACCGTCTCGGATCCGATAGACACGGTAGCGCTCCGGCAGCGCGGCCGACGATGACTGGCCATCGGTCGAGTATAGCTCGAGTCCCTCAGGACGCTCCACGACCTTTGCCACATGTTCCGCAAAATCGTCTTCATCGTCGATCAGGTCGTCACCCTCCCAACCTGAGGGGACCAGGAACCCGAGATCGAGCAGGGTTTTGACGTCTACCCCCCGCTCGTGAAGCCAGGCACCGTTTATGCGGTCAGACCCCAGGTTCCACAAAGCCAGCAACGCAGGCAGCACAGCCATGCTCTCTCTGGGCGTCGGTGCGCGACCATCACGCAATATGCCCCAGTGGCGGAGCAAGCGGTGACCGAGGACGCGCTCGAACGGATCATGCAGGCTCAGCAGGCTCGTAGTGTTTCGATCCGTCAGGGTGAAGTCCAGCGTACGCTCGCCGTCCACGCCCCCCCGCCGGTACTGAACAGCGATTTCCACGAACCGGATCGCGAGAGCATTGCGAAATATCCTCTCGAGTCCCGGCTGATCGCTGATCAGCTGGCCGATGTCCTCATCCAGGGACGTCGAGACCGACAGCCTGTTGGCGAGATTTCCGATACTGATGTCCACGCGGATCACGCGAGCTCGCAGGATGCTTGCATCGTCGAACTCGGGGAGTTCCAGATCGAACCCGTTAAAGAACCGCGCGATGTCGTAGGCCTGAAAATCGACAGGTTGTTGCGAGGGCTCCTGTTCGAGGACCGTCCTGATGAAGCTCTCGGCCGCATCGTGGCGAAGCTTTCGGGTCCCAGCACGGACATGCACGCGCCCGGTACTCGGGGTGTGCACGATCATGATTTCCCCTGGTGGGCGGAAATACATTGTCGTGCGCTGCCCGTCGTCGTGAAGTTCCCGCACACTGGTAGGAGCTTCCGGGTGAACCACAAGGTACATGACCTCGGCGGGCTCATCGCCGTCCTGGGGAATGGCGAACCGGTCGACTTCATATCCGTCGCCCCGATCGAGTCTATCCCGCAGATCGTCCAGCAGGGTGTCCAGCGCCGATGAGGCGACATCAGCCACGCCGTCTTGCACAGGCGCGACCATGAACGTCTGGTAGTGGCGGTCATAGCGGCGGTAGAGCCGCAAATGCAGGGTGTTCTCTGCAGCCTCGAACAGCATCGGCTCGTTGAGATAGGTCCAAAAGCTGCGTGCCAGCGAGTCGCGCTGCCCATCGAATTGCCGTTTCCGGTCGGGCGGCATTTTGGTGCGGACAAGTCCGTCCAGCGCGAACTGGCCGCGATCTGACGACATGTTGACGATACGAGCTGCCTCGGTTTCGAGGGGTGACAGCTTCTCCTTCCGCTGTTCGCGCAACATGGCTGCCGCAGGCACATCTCCATCGGCGCCATCGGGTTCGAAATGGTAATCTGCCAACCATGTCAGCTTGTCGAAGACACGCATTCGCAGGAATGCGGCAATCATCGAGGGCTCGGCATCGTCGAACAGCCGCGACAGGTTGGGACAGGATTTGGCCGGCGCACGAACCACGTGTACCTCCGTGATCAAGGTTTCGTGAAGGCTAACCTCACATGGCCCCCCGACGCAAAGAATCTTCGATCGCTGTCCCGATTTGCTTCCTGAACCGGCTTTTCATCGTCGAGAACCCTGCGAGTTACCGATGATGAAACGTCCCAACCCTCTGTCACCCTTCCTGATGACCGCCGCCGAGCGCCGCGCCGAGCTCTGCGGCCTGCTGGCACTCGGGCTGGTTCGGTTGCTCGGGCAGGATGGGCGCGAAGTATCTGACAATACTGGAGAACGTTGCCTACACTATCCCGACGACCAATGCCGTCATGCAACTCCAACTCACCGGAGAAACGCATGATGAAGTCCGATCCCATCCCCGCGCGCCTAGCCGCGCTGAAGTCCATGTCCGTCCCCCAGTTGAAGTCGGAGTGGCAGACGATCTTTGCCACATCGGCACCGAATAACAGCCGGGCGTTCCTTGAGAGCCGGTTGGCCTACCGCATCCAGGAGCTGACGTATGGAGGCCCTGATCGCGAAACCCGGCGCATGCTAGACCTGCTGGCCGACGAGGTCAGCGGCACCCTGACACGCAAGAGCCAGATCGCCGATCCTCGCAATCCGGTGGTCGGCACGAGGCTGATCCGCGAATGGAACGGGGTCGAGCACACGATCACGGTCTTGCGGGACGGGTTCGAGTGGCAGGGGCGACCGTACAAATCCCTGTCCGCGATTGCGCGGGCGATCACCGGGACGCGCTGGAATGGCTACCGCTTCTTCGGGTTGCGCGAACGAAAGCGGGGGAATGATTGATGGATCAGCGCGCAAATCCCATCCGCCGCCAACGCTGCGCCATCTACACGCGCAAGTCCTCCGAGGAAGGGCTGGAACAGGAGTTCAACAGCCTGCACGCCCAGCGGGAGGCCTGCGAGGCGTATATCGCCAGCCAACGCTCCGAAGGCTGGGCTCTGGTCCGCGATCAGTATGACGATGGCGGGATCTCGGGCGGCACGCTGGAACGGCCCGGCCTCAAGCAGCTTCTGGCCGACATCGAAGATGGCCTGATCGATGTGGTGGTCGTCTACAAGATCGACCGCCTGTCGCGCTCGCTGATGGACTTCTCGAAGCTGGTCGAGGTCTTCGACCGCAACGGCGTGACCTTCGTCTCGGTCACGCAGTCCTTCAACACCACCACCTCCATGGGGCGGCTGACGCTGAACATCCTGCTGTCATTCGCGCAGTTCGAGCGCGAGGTCACAGCCGAGCGCATCCGTGACAAGGTCCGCGCCTCCCGAATGAAGGGCATGTGGATGGGCGGCTATGTCCCACTCGGGTACGATGTGAAGGACCGCAAGCTCGTGGTGAACGAGGAAGAGGCCGCCACCGTGCGGGGCATCTTCGAGAGGTTCGTCGATGTCGGATCAGCGACCGTGCTGGCCCGCGAACTGCGCCGCAAGGGGCTCCGCAACAAACAGGGGACCTTGGTCGACAAGGGATATCTCTACAGGGTGCTGGTGAACCGCGTCTATCGCGGCGACGCGGTCCACAAGGGCAAGGCCTATCCCGGCGAGCATCAGGCCATCATCGACGAGCAACTGTGGGATCAGGTCCATGCCATCTTGCGGCAGAACCCGCGAAAGCGCGCCAACAACACGCGCGCGCAGGCGCCTGCGTTGCTCAAGGGCCTGATCTTCACGGCAACGGGCGCCGCCATGACGCCGAGCAGCACGAAGAAGGGCGCGCGGCGATACCGGTACTACGTCTCGATGGACGTCATCAAGAATCGTGAACCCAGCGACGAGGGCATCCCGCGCCGTCTTCCTGCCGACCTCGTGGAAGCGGCCGTGGTGACCGAGCTGCGGCGGGTGATGCGCGCCCCGTCGATCACGGCACAGGTCATCGCCCACTTGGCGCGTGAGGGCCACTCCTTCGCTGAGGCCGACGTGATCTCTGCGCTGCAGACGTTCGAGGACGTCTGGAGCCAGCTGTTCCCTGCAGAGCAGACCCGGATCGTGCAGTTGCTGGTGCGCCGGGTCACCGTGACGTCCGAGGGGCTGGTCATCGATATCCGGACCGACGGCGTCTCGGGCGTCATGCGCGACATGATGGCCCCACGAAAGAAGGTGGCGGCGGAATGATGAACCCCGACGAGTCCCTCCAGGTCTTCGTGCCGCTCAAGGTTCGCAAGCAGAACGGGCGGCCGAAGATCATGCCGCCCTCCACCTATCTGCCCAGCGAAGACCGGACACAGGATCCGCACATCCTGCGCGCCATCGGCCGGGCGTGGGGCTGGCGGCGGCGCATGGAAGCTGGTGAATTCAATACGGTTACCGATCTGGCAAAAGCCGTGGGGCTTGCCGAACGCCATGTCAGCCGACAGCTGCGGCTCGCCTATCTCGCGCCGGGGGTCCTCAAGCGCTTGGTCTACAAGCGCGAGGTGCCCGCCGTGACCCTGTTGAAACTGACCGATGTCGCGGCCCTGCCGTGGCACGAACAGCCGGAGCGGGTGTTCGACTGAGCCTCAGTGAAAGCTCGCCTGAAACGTCGTCGCAGTCAGCGAGACATGCGCGTCCAGTGGCGGGTGCAGCTCGAACGCCTTCGGATCGCGCGAGAAATTCCACAGCCGGAACAGCCGCCATTCCGACCGGCGCTCCTCGGCCACGGCCAGTTCGTTGCGGGTGATGTGGAAGGGCGTGCGCTCCCATCCGTTCGTCGTCTTGACCTCGATCAGCCGCGGGAGACCGTCCGGGGCGAAGCTCGCGATGTCGTAGCCCGCCCCGTCGCCATCCTCCTCCGACACCCAGCGCACCTTGCGCGCCAGATCGTCCCGTCCTGCCGTCCGCAATGCCGCCCGTTCATGCGCCAGCACACGTTCCTCGCCCGCGCGGCCGAGAGCCCGGTTGCGCTCGTCCCGGCCCGCCACGTCGAACTTGCGGGCGATGTGCAGCATCTGGTCCAGTTCCTGCGGAGGCGGTTGGTTCGACAGCGTCGGCGGCGGCCCGATCCAGATCTGCGCCGCTTCGCCTAGGCCAGCGGCGGGTTGCAGCCCAGGTTGGCGCCCGAGCCAGGCCGAGTTCAGCGCCAGCCACCGCGCCACGGCATCCACCAAGGTCATCTGGAAGTTGAACGCGGGCTTGTAGCCGGGGATCCAGTCCTCGCCGAGCCCCTTCAGCACCGCGCTGATGTTCTGGTGCTTGAACTCGACGGACCCCTCGGACCGGTCGTTCAGCAGCGGCAGCAGCGCGCGGCGGTGCTCGGCCTTGCTGTAGCGGCGCGCAGAGATGTCGTCGGCCAGCATCGCGAAGTAATCCGCGACGATCAGGTCATTCTCTTCATCCGTCCAAGGCCCGTTCGACATTGCGCCAGGCTATGGGCACGAAGTGTGTTTGTCATCAGAGCCTTCCGGCAGGGTTTTCGCTTCTGTCGCTGGCGCACGTGCCGGTGCGACGGCCTCGTGATCGGCCGCCACGGAGCCGTCCTTCTGGCCGCCCTGCGCCTTCGTGTCGGTCTTCGTCACCGGATTATCTCGCGAACGGGGCGAACCCCTGAACGCGGCAACCCATTGGAAATACGAGGGTGTCTTACGCCGTCCCGTGACCGTCGAGGGGCGCTCGAAGAGAGACACAGGCCATTCGGAGACCCATTCTCCGTCAACCGCTCAGTCTCTGCAGGGCGGATGACCTTGCCAACGCCCTTTGAAACAAAAAGAAAAAAGGCCCCAATCGGGACCCTTGGACGGATTCTGTATCTGAAAGTGGCGGAGGGAGTGTAACGAACACCGAACTCTCTCCGTTCTTGGCGGGTACAATTTTGATTGCTGGCACCTTTCCGCTTCGATAGCGTGTGAGCAGCCCAGAAATTGGGCGCGCACAGTTCGCGTGCGCGCAGGGCTGATCGGGAGCGCGACGTGGACAGGGACAAGGCGGAACTTCGCTGGGGGGTCGAACAGCGACTTGAGTTCATCGAGTTCCGCCTGTTCTGGGAGGGGCACGTCAATCGCATTGATGTGATGCAACAGTTCAGCGTCTCGGTGAACCAGGCCTCCTCGGACCTGAACCGCTACATCGCGCTGGCGCCGGACAACATGGTCTACGACAAGAGCGCGCGCACCTATGTCCGTGGCCCGGACTTCGACTGCAAGTTTCGCCAACCTGACGCAGCGCATTACCTCGCCCAGCTCCGCCTGGTTGCCGACGATGTGCTGGAGCGCGAAGATTGCTGGATCCCTGACCTGCCACCCTACGCATCCGCCCCGACGCCGGTTCGCGGCGTAGAGCCAGTGACACTTCGCTCGGTAGTCGGTGCCATCCGCTGCTCTGAAGCGATCGAGGTGAAGTATCAGTCCCTGTCCAGCCCGGAGCCGCGATGGCGCTGGATCGCGCCTCACGCCATCGCGTTTGACGGGTTCCGCTGGCACACACGGGCGTTCTGCCTAACCGATGACTGCTTCAAGGACTTCCTGCTCTCGCGGATGCTGGAGATCCGCGGATCGCATGAGAGCGAAGCGTCAGCCGACGAGGATCGCGACTGGCATTCCGAGGTCACTCTGGAAATCGGGCCCCACCCCGCCCTTTCCGAAACCCAGGCCAAGGTCATCGCGCTCGACTACGGGATGCGTGGCGGCAAGGCGAAGATCAAGGTCCGACGTGCCCTGTTGTACTACGCGCTGAGACGTCTCGGCCTCGACACTGATCCCGGCGCGAGGAAGCCACAAGACCAGCAGATCATACTTCTCAACAGGGAGGTCATTCATGAAGATCATGGATAGACTGTCCCGCATCTTCGGCAGTCGCGACCAGGCGACGAGCGAACCGGAAAGCCATGTTCTTGGCCCTTTCGAGATCCGGCTGATCGCCGAAGGGAAGCTCGAGCGGCTTGCCGATTTTGCGGCATCCTCCCGCCTCCACGCGGCCGACCCTAAGGGAGATACGCCGCTCCACCTTGCCGCGCGCATGGGCAATCTGGCCGTCTGCGATCTCTTCATTCGGTCGGGTGCCGACCCCGGTGCACTGAACCACGACCGACAGACACCTGCGGATGTGGCATTTGCCGAAGGTCACGGTCTCGCTGCGCAGCTTCTGTCTTCGCTTGTTGCGGGGTCTCCGGAGACGGAAACGGAGACGGTCGGCGAGCGCGAGGTTTCACTTGTGGTCGAGGATGTCGTCACCGGGCCCGATGGAGTTCCGGAGCATCGTGTTGCCGTTTCTCAGGAGACGGAGCCAACCGATAGGACCGACGACCTTGATGACCTGCTGACTTTCGAAGCTGAGGCAGAACCAGAGGAATTCTTCGATCAGTACGCGGGCGATACGGCATCGGGGACATTCGTAGCGCTCATCAGTTCGTCACCAGTGGTTTCGGATAACGAGGACGGGGATTGGGATCTCGACCTTTCAGCTGCGCCGATTGCTGGAGAAGGCATCGGCTCCAGCGCCGCGGTGACGGCCGATCATGGTGCAGAGAACGACTTCCTGAAAGTCCGGAACCGCGGCCGGCAATCGGTCAAACGCGCTGTCGTCCAGACCGGCACGCGGATGTCGATCGACCCGGAGCTCTGCTTCACCTGGGCAGAGGAGATTCTGGCAAAGGGTCGGTGCTCCCTCGACGATATCGACCGCCTGGTCGCCCATTGCGAAGGGAATGGTGATCTCGAGGAACTGCGAATCAATCTCCAACGCACCCTGGAAGCAGCGGGCTTCTATCTCACTCAGGCGACGGGCCATGATGCCGACCTCTGGGACGCCGTCTCGGACACATCGTCCGATGACCTTGCTGACGCGATAGAGGCAGCCCTTACGCGTCGGACGCGGCTTCCCGGCACACAGCGCTTCGTCATGGACAAATCAGAAGAGCGGCAGTTGCTGGAGCCCATGATGCGGGCCAAGCAGGAACTCCAGCTGGGCATCCTAGCCTCCGAGACCGCCGTCGAAACAATCTTGGACGTCATGGAGAGCATCCGCGACGGTTCGCGAGACCCCGGCTCGGTCTCCCTGAGAACGATCATTCCTTCACGCCCGGGCCATGCGGAGACGTCTGAAGTAATGGCCGCCGCGGACACCCTGAGGTCGTGGCACACTACTGGCCGGGTGATGGACGGCAAACGACGAAGAGAGGCGCTTGCTGCGCTCGAGGCATTGGATCTCTCGCTGGCGTTCCACAAAGAGTTGGTCCGCACACTCGAACAGCTCCCAGCGTGTCAAGCAGAGGCCAGTCAGCTGGAAGCAGAATTACTGCTCTCCGAATCTGCCACCGAGCACCTAATCCGCGAGCATCTGCCTTACGTCCGGCGGTTTGCCTCGCGGAATGTGGAGGAAGGCGAGGATCCAGAGGACGTGTTCCAGGTCGCGTTCATGGGTCTGCAGCGTTCCACAAGGCGATTTGATCCCGAGCGTGGTTATCGCTTCCTCATCTACGCCACTTACTGGATGCGACAGGCCATTACGCGATGGCGTTCTGATGAAGGCGCGGCGATCCGCATCCCCGTGCATCGGAACGAGAAGATCACCAAGCTCGATCGCGCCCTCGAGAGGCTGGACGTTCGGGTCGGTGGTGCCGTCTCCGACCTCGAACTCGCCAAAGAGCTCGAATGGACAATCGACGAGGTCACACAGTTCCGCAGCATCCCGCGTGAAGCCGAATATCCCGAAAGCCTTGACGACTGGGACGACCTGCTGCCCGAGCCGTCGGGAGTGGATGTCTTCGACGAGGCAGAAACCGAAAGGATCGTGACAGACGCACTGGCTGATCTGCCGGAACGTCAGGCTGATGTGATCCGGATGCGCTTTGGTATCGGGCGCGATTCCGACATGACCCTCGAGGAAATCGGTCAGATCTACGGCGTGACGCGCGAGCGCATTCGTCAGATTGAAGCGAAAGGCCTCGATCGTCTTTCCCATCCGGGCCGCAAGCGCCGGCTCCAAGAGTTGCTGGGGTTGTGACGGGATGGGTGTAAGAAATGCTCCTCCTCATGCCGGGTCGATGCTCGAGTCCCTTCGGGGACTCGGCTACGCGCCTCCCACCGCACTTGCCGATCTGGTCGACAATTCCATCGCCGCAAACGCGCGCGATGTCGCCGTTCATCTTGAGTGGGCCGGTCCAGAGAGCTGGGTAAGAATCGTCGATGACGGCGACGGCATGGACGACGCGGCTCTGGAGGCCGGCATGCGCCTTGGCGCTCGCGATCCGAGAGCTGAACGCGCCGCCACCGACCTCGGGCGCTTCGGGCTGGGCCTGAAGACGGCCAGCTTCTCTCAGGCTCGTCGCCTCACCGTCGCCAGTCGGAAGGGAGGTGGACCGGTCGTCTGCCTGCGTTGGGACCTCGATCTCATCGGTCAGGAACCCGGGGCCGATTGGCCGCTCTTCGAGGGACCGTCGCCGGGATCAGAGCATCTGCTCGCGCCGCTGGACCAGATGGCCCACGGCACCGTCGTACTCTGGGAGAAACTGGACCGTATCGTGACGGATGGCTTCGCGGCCACCGACATGATCGAGCTCGCGGATCGCGTGGAGGCGCATCTTGCGATGACCTTCCATCGCCTCATCGATGGCCAACTGCCCATGCTGCGCCTGTCGCTCAATGGCAGAGGATTGAAGCCTTGGGATCCGTACCTCATCGGTCATCCCGGCAAGGCGCTCGAAAGCCCCGAGTATCGGATCCTCCACACCACCGGTGTGACCGTGCAATGCCACGTCCTTCCGCATCGCGACATGCTCAAGCCTGCCGAGCAGGAAGCGGCGGCGGGGCCCGGAGGATGGACGCAGCAGGAGGGCTTCTACGTCTACCGCAACAAGCGTCTCCTTCTCGCTGGGGGTTGGCTTGGCCTCGGCGATGGCGGCAAGCCATGGCCGCGCGATGAGGCTCACAGGCTAGCTCGTATCCGGCTCGACATACCGAACAGCGCGGATGCCGATTGGAAGATCAATGTCCTGAAATCGACGGCCAGCCCCCCGGTGCGCTTGCGATCCCAGCTTCATCGTCTCGCAACAGAAACACGCGACACGGCGCGGCGGGTCTTCGCCCACCGGGGACACGTGACCCCGGCCTCAGGCACGCGCCCGAACACAGTCGCCGAAGCCTGGCAAGTGCGGCGTTCGGCACAAGGAACGTCTTACCGGATCGCTCGTGACCATGATCTTCTCGCCTCGATCCTCGATCGCGCCGGCCCACTCAAGCCCGACATCCTCGCTCTTCTGAGGCTGATCGAAGAGACAGTGCCCGTGCAGCGTATCTGGCTGGATACGGCGGAAGACAAGGAGACGCCGAGAACTGGTTTCACCGGAGCGGCCGAGAACGAGGTGATGGAGACCCTGTCCTCGATGTTTGAAGCACTGGTGAAGTTCCGCGGGCTCAGCCCGACCGAGGCGCGCGAGCGGCTCGGTCGTACGCCCCCATTCGACCGGCACCTCGACTTGGTTGCAGCCCTTGAAGCGAAAGACACGCAATGACGATTTCAAACCAGAAGGCCTTCGATTCAATCCTTTCCATGGCCCAGAATATGCTCCGCCTTGCTGCGGAACGCGCTCAGAGCCCTGTCACTCCGGAAATGATCGAGAAGGAGCTGACCAAGCTGTCGATCATGATGGAGGACGATTTCGCCCTTGTTGATCGGGACGCGCTCGTTGACGAACTGATCCGCCGGTCAAGCCGCACGGTGGGCGAGAACGCCACCCTGTCGAGCGGTGAGGACCATGTTGCCTGGCTTGATGCAGAAAGAAAGAAGGGCTGGACCTATTGGCAGCGCTACTCGGAGTACATGGAAGCGCGAATCCCCTGGACAGCCCTCGACGCGCTCGACGTCGCCACTGACGAAGTCCTCTCACAGCTCGAGGACCCGACCCGGGAAGGCGCGTGGGATCGTCGCGGACTGGTCGTCGGCCACGTTCAGTCGGGGAAGACAGGCAATTATACCGGACTGATCTGCAAGGCCGCCGACGCTGGATACAAGATCATCATCGTGCTCGCCGGCCTGCACAACAACCTCAGAGCACAGACCCAGATCCGCCTGGACGAGGGGTTTCTCGGTTTTGCCACCATCGCGGATGCTGACGAGCTCCCAGCAGTGGGGGTCGGATTGATCGACAAGGACATGTCGGTCCGTCCCAATGCTGCAACGAATCGGAGCGACAAGGGCGACTTCAACACGGCCGTTGCCGCGAAGATGAATATCAGCCCGGAACAGCGACCGTGGTTGTTCGTCGTCAAGAAGAACAAGACGGTGCTGGAGCGCCTGCTGCACTGGATCCGCAACCGAGTGGCCAATCACGTCGACCCCGAAACGGGTCGCAAACTCGTCACCAACCTGCCTCTCATGGTGATCGACGACGAGTCCGATCACGGATCGGTCGACACCGGTGAAGATGTCGTGGACGAGTTCGGCAACCCGGATCTCGAACACGAGCCCAAGACGATCAACAGGTTGATCCGGTCGATCCTCCACCATTTCTCGCGGAAGGCCTATGTCGGTTACACGGCGACACCCTTTGCAAACATCTTCATTCATGACCGCGGGGAGACTCAGGAGCACGGACCGGACCTCTTCCCCGCAGCCTTCATCACCAGCCTTGCGGCGCCATCGAATTATGTCGGACCGGGCCGTGTCTTCGGATCAGCTTCCAGCACGCCGGAAGACCTGCCTCTGGTGCGCCCGCTTTCGGACGATGAGTTCCAGCCGTGGATGCCGCCACGACACAAGAACGGTTACCGGCCGCGATGGCAGGGGGAGGACCGTGTGCCGGACTCGCTCGCAGAAGCGATCCGCTCCTTCGTCTATGCCTGTGCCGTGAGGAAGCTGCGTGGACAGGGCAGCAAACACTCCTCGATGCTCATCCACGTTACCCGCTTCACTTCGGTACAGAACGCTGTCGTCAACCAGGTCGCAGAGTACGTGCGAGATCTGAAGGGCCGCTACACCCGCGGCATCGAGCTCGACAACCTCGAGGCGTCAATGCGCACGGAGTATCAGGAAACCTTTCTGCCAGGGATGCAGCGTATCCGTTCCGCCCTCGTCGAAGGCGAAGCGCTGGAGGACTTCTCGTGGGCCGACATTCGCGCCGTCCTCCCCGACGTGCTGTCCGACATTCGCGTCCGCGAGATAAACGGCACGGCCAAGGACGCACTCGACTACGCCGAAAATGATGGCACCGGCCTCAAGGTGATTGCCATCGGTGGCGACAAGCTGGCGCGCGGTCTGACGCTGGAGGGTCTCTGCACAAGCTACTTCCTTCGGACCGCGCGCATGTACGACACGCTCATGCAGATGGGGCGCTGGTTCGGCTACCGCGACGGCTACCTCGATGTCTGCCGCCTCTACACGTCGCAGGAAATGGTGGAGTGGTTCGGCCATATCGCCGATGCCGCCGAAGAGTTGCGTCAGGAGTTCGACAACATGGTCGCGGCCGGCGCCACGCCAAAACAGTTCGGTCTGCGTGTGAAATCGCATTCGGTGCTGACGGTGACCTCTCGGGCCAAGATGAGAAACGCTCGAGCGATGCAGCTGACCTATTCGGGCGATCTTCTGCAGACTATCGTGTTCCCCAACCGCAAGGACGACATCACGGCGAACTTCAAGGCCACGGATCGGTTCATCAACGCACTCGGTCCATCGACGGATCTGAATGATCAGCATTTCGTTCCACAAGGTCAGAAGTGGAACGGTCACCTTTGGCGAGATGTGCCAGCCCTGAGCGTCATCTCGTTCCTGCGGGATTACAGAACCCACCCTGCCAGTTTCCGGATCATGAGTCCGCTGATTGCGGACTTCATCGAGGAGATGAACAAGGATAGCGAGCTTACGAGCTGGACAGTTGCGCTGATCGGAAAGGACGCGGGCCCGGACGACAAGTACCGTAAGGTCGGCGGCTCTTCGGTCAACATGCTGAAGCGGAGGAGAACGACCGAACATGCGGATCGTTATTCTATCAAGACCCTGATCTCGCCTCGCGATCAGGCCATCGATCTGACGGAAGCAGAATGGAAGGCTGCGCTCGGCCTCAGCCAGAAAACGTGGCGCAACGATACCGATCGCAACGAGGGCAAGGAGCCTCCGTCAGAGCCGAGAGGTCCGCAGATCCGTCACATTCTCGGGGAAGGAGACGCCGAAGCAGGCGTCCGGGCGCGCCGGGAGCGTGGTCTCCTGATGCTCTATCTGCTCGATCCCGAGGGTGCCGAGGTCGAAGAGCTAAAGGATGCCGATCCCGTCGTCGCCTGGGCAATCAGTTTTCCGTCAAGCAACTCCGAGAGAAGGGTCTCCAATTCGAGGTACATCGCCAACAGCGTACTGTGGGGAGGCCTCAATGAGTGGGTGGACTGAAGAGGGAATTGCGCGTGCCTGGCGAGCGCTCGCGCGCCAAGAAGCGGCGGAAGACTGGCGATTTGTCCACCTCACTGGGATGGGCGCCGTATCGGTTGAAGCAGGCTGTCACTTTCCGCTCGGTCGGGAAGCCTTGATCGTCTCCTTTCCCGGATCGTGGCCGGTCAATCCGGCGCGGCTGCCCGAAGGCAAGGGTTTCGACGTCTCCTGCATCGAGGGTCAAACCGTATTCGCGGGCAAGACGGCGATCGCCCTCGTGAGGCGGCCAGAGGGCTCACCCGACATCTTCGCCATAATGGTCGTGGATGTCTTGAGAACGCTGGAGACTGCAGCCAACAGCGCGAGCCGCGATGTTATGGAGGCCTTCCTCGAACGGGTCAGGGAGTGGCAGGCTTTCATGGCCCGAACGCACCGTCCTCTTTCGGCCGATGCGCAGATCGGCCTGCTCGGCGAACTCTGGATGCTCAGGCTGCTCACGGACACCTCCCTCGGAGCTGGTGCTCTCGACTGCTGGCAGGGGCCGTTGCGGGCTGCACAGGACTTCCACGTTCGGGGTGGCGCGATAGAGGTGAAGAGCACGGTCCGGACCGGCAGCTTCCTCGCGCGGATCAACAGCATCGAACAGCTGGATGGTGACCGGGCACCCAACTTCCTGTGCGCCTTTCGCTTCGAGGAGAATACCGATGGGATCTCGCTCGTCGGTCTTGTGACTGAACTCCGAGAGAGGTTCGGACTGGCCGGAGTGCAACGCGGGTTCGAAGCACTGCTCATGGTGATGGGGTACCTCGACGAGCATGCAGCGCTCTACGGGCGCACACTGACATTGAAGGACGCAAGGGCGTTCCGCGTGGAAGGTGACATGCCGCGTCTCACGCGCGCTGCGCTTCCAGCTGCCATCCGCTCAGCCGCCTATGTGCTCGACCTCGACGCGCTCGAAGTTCCCTCGATCGGACTTTCGGAGTTGATCAACGAATTTGGACTGGATTGATATGAGCCTAAATGATTTTCACCGCAACTTTCGTTCCGATCTGCAGACCATCATCGCCGAGCGCGTAGAAGCCGGCGAAGGCCCATTTCCTTCGGATGAGCTCGTTTTTGCGGAAATGGTCATGGAGCATGTCGCAGAAACCGGGATCTGCGAGGCACCAACCGTTTGCCACTGGAGCGGCAAGGTCGGCAACGCGAAACTCCGCATTACGGGCTATGCGCTCAGCTCTGATGAAACGGCTCTCGACCTCTTCGTGACCCACTATTTCGGGACCGAAGAACTGAACGATCTCAGGGACTCGGATGCCACCGCAACCGCAAGCGAAGGCGTTCGCTTTCTGTTTCGAGCGGCAAGCGGCAACCTCGATGCAAGGATCGATCCGACGCATCCGGTCAGGGATCTGGTTGCGACCATTCGTTCTCGCTGGGGCGACATCGACCGACTTCGTGTATTCGTGATCACGGATGGCAAGACCAAGACCAAGCGGTTCTCGAACAAAGAGGTTCACCAGAAGATGGTGGCCGTCGAGGCCATGGATATGGAGAGGCTGTTCCGCCACACCGAGGGCAAACCGCGAGACGAACTGGCCGTAAGTTTCGTCCAGTCGATTGGTCGGGCGCTTCCCTGCGTACATGTCCCAGACCCTGACGCTGACTACGAGTATGCCCTAACTGCCATTCCCGGGCAGCTCATTCGGGATCTCTATCTGCGCTACGGGACGACGCTGCTCGAAGCCAATATTCGCACCTTTCTGGGGAACAAGCGCGCGGTCAACAAGGGCATCGTCGAAACGCTGCGAAAGGAACCGGAGCACTTCCTCGCCTTCAACAATGGCCTCGTGCTTGTCTGCGACGAAGCGGCCTTCGAGCGGACCGAGGACGGGAATCTGGGCCTGTCCTTCCTGAAGGGTCTGCAGATCGTGAACGGCGGCCAGACGACCTCGACCATCTACTTCTCATCCCGCGATGATCGCACGATCGATCTCAGTCATGTCATGGTCCCGGCCAAGATCATCATCCTCAAGGGATCGCAGGACGAAGCGCGCGAGAGACTAATCAGCAACGTGTCACGGTATGCGAACAGTCAGAACGCGGTGAAAATGTCCGACTTGTCGGCGAACCGCCCGTTCCATCGAGAGCTTGAGAAACTCGCGAACGACACCTGGTGCCCTGACGGTGCAACGCGATGGTTCTACGAGCGTGCAGCTGGCGCCTACAACGTCATGCTGCTGAGGGAAGGCACCACGCCCGCGAAGAGGCGGAACCTGAAAGAGATGGTCCCGCCGAAACGCAAGCTGACCAAGAACGACATCGCGAAGTACCATGAAGCGTGGCGCGGCAAGCCGAACCAGGTCGCCATGGCTGGCGAGAAGAACTTCGCGGCCTTCATGGCTGCACTCGATGATGATCCGACCATTGTCCCGAGCCCGCTCGATGCCCGTTGGTATCGGGCGATGATCGCCAAGGTCATTCTGTTCAAGGCGATCGAGAGCATGATCAAGACGAAGGAGGCGAAAGAGGTGTTCCGCCAAGGATGGGTGAACATCGCAACCTACGTTGTGTCGGTGGTCGCGGATCGACTCGGCGACAGGCTGGACCTCGAGCAGATCTGGATGCGACAGGGTATTTCTGGCGGTCTGCGCGACCTGCTCTGGGACTGGGCCGTGGTCGTGAACGCCGAGTTCAACAGGATTGCCCCGGGCCAGCAGATTTCGGAAGTGGCGAAGCGTGCGGACACGTGGGCTAAAGTCAGAGCGGCGGACTACTCGCCTCATTCCTTGTCCATTCCTGAAATCAAGCAATAGAGATCATTTGGTCAGCACAGAAATGGCAAAAGTTCGAGACATCGGCGAGACACGGAAACGATCCGACGACATGATCCTAGTTGGGTACTTTCTTTCGCGTTGCACAGACTTTTCCGATGGCAAGGTGCCGAGGCCGCCTACCTCACTGGGCGTCGATAGTTGGAATGGTGCGTACGACCTGTTCTTTGACGCGCTTTCGGATGGTCGCTCTCAACAGCAGTTTCGCCATACGCTCAGGAATACGCGCGACATCTTTGACTCCCTTTTTGACAATGGTCGAAAGGGCTGGTCGGATGGTCAGAAGCGAGGGTCAGAGCTCAGCGAACGAGACCGCGCAGTTCACGAACAGTGGATACGGAACAGCGATGAAGATCTGTTCCGCAAGGTTCGTGAGTTTCTTGTAGAGCAGGGTCGACACCGAAATCCGGATTGGACCCGTGACGAGCTAGGGTCAGGATTCATAACCAATAAATGACGGTTGCCGCGAGCGCGATGGCCGAGAGGAAGACCTTCGGGCATCTGTCGTATCGGGTTGCCACG
>NZ_FNEA01000030.1 GCF_900100045.1 Paracoccus denitrificans
CCGGAACACCCGGCAGGCGGATCGCGCAACGGCGGTCCCGACCGCCCCAACCGGCCCGCATCCCAAACGGGCCGGACAGGATGCCCGCTGCCGGCAGAGGAGGCCGGCAAAACACCCAAGGGAGGGTAATCAATGTCCAATCCAATGCTCGCCTCGGCGGCCGGGCTGCCGCAGGATGCGGCGAAAGACGCCGAAGTCTCGCCCGACGTGGTGAAGAAGGTGCTGGGCGCCAGCTTCGTCGGCAATTTCGTCGAATGGTTCGACTATGCCTCATACGGCTATTTCGCCACCGTCATCGCCCATGCCTTCTTTCCCGAGATCGCGCCGACCAGCGCATTGCTGGCGACCTTCGCGGTCTTTGCCATCTCCTTCATCATCCGCCCGGTCGGCGGCATCATCTGGGGTGCAATCGGCGACCGGGTCGGCAGGCGCACCGCGCTGTCCTGGTCGATCCTAATCATGTCGGGCGCCACCACCGTCATCGCGCTGCTGCCGTCCTATCACCAGATCGGCATGCTGGCGCCGGTGCTGCTGCTGGTGGTGCGCATGGTGCAGGGCTTTTCCGCCGCGGGCGAATATGCCGGCGCCACCTCGTTCATCGCCGAGTATTCGCCGACCCATCGCCGCGGGCTCTATACCAGCATCGTACCGGCTTCGACCGCCGCGGGGCTGCTGGCCGGCTCGCTGATGTCGGCGGGCCTGTTCTCGCTGCTCACCGAGGCGCAGATGCAAAGCTTCGGCTGGCGCATCCCCTTCCTGCTGGCGCTGCCGCTGGGCTTCATCGGCCTCTATATCCGGCTGCGGCTGGAGGACACGCCGAAATTCCGCGAGCTGGAAAAGACCCATCACGTCGAGGCCACCCCGGTGCGCGAGCTGTTTCGCAACCACCGCCGGCAGGTCGCCATCGCCTTCGGCGTCACCTGCCTCAACGCGGTGGGCTTCTACCTGATCCTCAGCTACATGCCCACCTATCTCTCGACCGAGATGGGCATGGGCAAGGCCCAGGCTTTCCTGGCCACCAGCATCTCGCTGGCCAGCTATATCTTCCTGATCTTCCTGATGGGCATGCTGTCGGACCGGCTGGGGCGCAAGACGGCGCTGATCACCGCCTCGGTGCTGTTCATCGGCCTGACCGTGCCGCTGTTCAGCATGCTCGACGGCGCCAGCTTCGCCACCATCGTGCTGATCCAGATCGCCTTCGGGGCGCTTCTGACCGTCAACGACGGCACCCTGCCCTGCTTCCTGTCCGAGATCTTTCCGACCCGGGTGCGCTATTCCGGCTTCGCCTTCAGCTTCAACGCCGCGAATGCGCTGTTCGGCGGCACCGCGCCCTTCGTCGCGACCTGGTTGATCAGCGCGACCGGCAGCAAGCTGGCCCCGGCCTGGTATCTGGTCGGCGCCGCCGGGCTGGCGCTGATCGCCATGCTGATGGCGCGCGAGACCGCCGGCAAGCCGCTGGAGGACTGATCGCACCGCCCAGGGGGCCGGCCGCAGGCGATCCGCCCGCGGCCGGCCCTTACGATTCCACCGCCGGCAGGAAGGCCCCGTTCAGCGCCAGGACATGATCGTGAACGCGCTGCCCGGCCGGCGACAGCGCCATGTCCTCGCGCCGGATGATGAACCAGTTGCGCTGGATCGGCAGCCCGGCCGCCTTCAGCGCCACCAGCCGGCCCGCGCGCAGTTCCTCGGTGACCGTGTGCTGCGAGATCAGTGCGATCCCCAGCCCCGCGATCACCGCCTGCTTGATGGTCTCGTTCGTGCCCATCTCGACCATGCGCCAGGGCGTGCCGTCCCCGATCCGGTCCAGGAACCGCGTCATCAGGATGCGCGTGCCCGAGCCGGGCTCGCGCGCCAGATAGGTCTCGGCCAGCAGGTCCTGCGGCAGGGCCGGATCGGCGGCGGCCAGCGGGTGGTCGGGGGGCGCGACGATGATATGGGGATGCGGGCCGATGGGCTCGGCCAGCACCGCCGGGCTGCGCGGCGGCCGGCCCATGATCGCCAGGTCCAGCGCGCGCGAGGTCAGCCACTGGATCACCGCATCGCGATTGCCGATGCGCAGCGTCACCTCGACCTCGGGCAGCGCGCGGCGCAGGTCGGCGACAAGGCGCGGCGCGAAATATTTCCCGGTCGAGACCACCCCCAGCGAGACGTTGCCGGTATGGCCGCTTTGCAGCGCCGCCACCCGGCGCGCGCAGGTCTCCAGCGCGATGGCGATCTGCGCCTCGGCCTCCAGCACCGCGCGCCCCTCTTCGGTGGCCAGGAAGGCGCCATGCTCGCCCCGGATCACCATGGGCGCGCCCAGCAGGTCCTCAAGCGCGCGCAGCTGGCTATGGATCGCGGGCGGGCTGAGGCTCAGCAGCCCCGCCGCGCCGGTCAGCGAGCCGCTGTCGATCACCGCGCGCAGCACGCGCAACTGGCGCAGGGTGACGGCATTGATGCGGGCCATTCAGAATTTCCGAAATACATTTTTGCATTATTAAATGTTCCTTAAAATTTCGACATGTCAACAAGAGGGTGGGACTTGCGCCAGAGGAGGGGCCGATGACCGCCGAAACAATCCAGACCGACCGGATTCCCCCGCATCTGCGACCGGCCATGCAGGCCCTGGCCGAGGCCGGCGCCCGGTTGGCCGCGATCATACGCCGGGGCGGCGACCTGGCCCAGCCGGTCGGCACCAATGCGGATGGCGACGGGCAGAAGGCGCTGGACGTGATTGCGGACGACCTGTTTTGCCAGACGCTTGCCGGGGCGGGCGTGCGCTGGCTTGCCTCGGAAGAGCAAGAGCAGGCCGTCGCGCTGGACCCCGAGGGCACGCTGGCCGTGGCCATCGACCCGCTGGACGGCTCATCGAACATCGACACCAACGTCTCGATCGGCACGATCTTCTCGATCTACCCCGCCGAGGCCACGGCCGAGGCCAGCTTCCTGCGCCCGGCCCGCCAGCAGATCGGCGCGGGCTACATCATCTATGGTCCGCGCTGCGCGATGATGGTCACCTTCGGCGACGGCGTGCAGCATTATGCGCTGGACCCCGAGGACGACGCCTTCCGGCTGGTCGCCACGCGGCGGCAGATGCCGGACTGCGCGCTGGAATTCGCCATCAACGCCTCGAACTACCGGCACTGGCCGCAGCCGATCCGGGCCTATATCGACGACTGCCTGGCCGGCAGCGACGGCCCGCGCGAGCAGAACTTCAACATGCGCTGGATCGCCTCGCTGGTGGCCGAAACCCATCGCATCCTGGTCCGGGGCGGCGTGTTCCTTTATCCCTCCGACGCGCGCAAGGGCTATGAGCACGGCCGGCTGCGCATGCTTTACGAATGCGCCCCCATCGCCTTCCTGATCGAACAGGCCGGGGGCGGCGCCACGGACGGCCGCACCGCAATCCTGGAACAGGGCGCCCCGACGCTGCACCAGCGCACGCCCTTCGTCTTCGGCTCGGCCGAGAAGGTCGCCCGCATCGCCGCCTATCACGAACTGCCCGAGACCGAGGTTTCGGCGCTTTTCGGCCATCGCGGCCTGTTCCGGGCCTGACCTGGAAAACCGAGGGACAACCATGAGCAAGAAACACCCGATCATTTCCGTCACCGGCTCGTCGGGCGCGGGCACCACCACGATCAAGAACACTTTCGACCAGATCTTTCGCCGCGAAAAGATCACCGCCGTCAGCATCGAGGGCGACGCCTTCCACCGCTTCGACCGCGCGGCAATGAAGGCCGAGCTGGCGCGGCGAACCGAGGCGGGCGACCATACCTTCAGCCATTTCAGCGTCGAGGCCAACGAGCTTGAACGGCTGGAGCAGGTGTTTCGCCATTACGGCCAGACCGGCACCGGCCAGACCCGGCATTACGTCCATGACGACCGCGAGGCCGAGAGATACGGCACGCCCCCGGGTCATTTCACGGCATGGGAGGATTTCGCGGCGGACTCGGATCTGCTGTTCTACGAAGGGCTGCACGGCGCGGTCAGGACCGATGGCATCGACATCGCCGGGCAGGCGGACCTGAAGATCGGCGTGGTGCCGGTGATCAACCTGGAATGGATCCAGAAGATCCACCGCGACAAGGCCAGCCGGGGCTATTCGACCGAGGCCGTGACCGACGTGATCCTGCGCCGGATGCACGCCTATGTGCATGTGATCTGTCCGCAATTCACCCAGACCGACATCAACTTCCAGCGCGTGCCGGTGGTCGACACCTCGAACCCCTTCATCGCCCGCTGGATCCCGACGCCGGATGAAAGCCTGGTCGTCATCCGCTTCAAGAGCCCGAGCGGCATCGATTTCCCCTACCTGACCTCGATGATCCAGGGCTCGTGGATGAGCCGCGCCAATTCCATCGTCATTCCGGGGCCCAAGATGGACCTCGCCATGCAGCTGATCCTGACGCCGATGATCTTGCGTCTGGTCGGCGAATCGAAACGCGCCTGAAGGGAGGAAGGATGATGAACCAGATGGCAAGGATCGACACCGGGCAAGAGGCGCAGATGGCCAATGCCATCCGCGCGCTGGCGATGGATGCGGTCGAGGCCGCGAAATCCGGCCACCCCGGCGCGCCCATGGGCATGGCCGACGTGGCCGCGGTGCTGTTCAACCGCTTCATGAAGATCGACCCTGCGGATGCGTCCTGGCCCGACCGCGACCGTTTCGTGATGTCGGCCGGCCATGGCTCGATGCTGGTCTATGCGATCAACCACATGCTGGGCTATGACGACATGGACATGGACCAGCTGCGGAGCTTCCGCCAGTTGGGTGCGCGCACCGCCGGCCATCCCGAATACGGCCATGCCAAGGGCATCGAGACCACCACCGGCCCGCTGGGCCAAGGCATCGCCACCGCCGTCGGCATGGCGCTGGCCGAGCGGATGATGAACGCGCGTTTCGGCGACGATCTGGTGGATCACTGGACCTATGTCATCAGCGGCGACGGCTGCCTGATGGAGGGCATCAGCCACGAGGCCATCGACTTTGCCGGCCACCAGCAGCTTGGCCGGCTGATCCTCATGTGGGACGACAACGGCATCACCATCGACGGCGGGACCGACCTTTCGACCTCGACCGACCAGCAGGCGCGCTTTGCCGCTGCGGGCTGGCATGTGCAGGCGGTGGACGGCCATGACCGCGAGGCGGTGGCCGCCGCCATCGAGGCGGCGCGCGAAGACGACCGCCCCTCGCTCATCGCCTGCAAGACGGTGATCGGCTATGGCGCGCCGAACAAGCAGGGCAGCCACGACGTGCATGGCGCGCCGCTGGGCGCCGACGAGATCGCCGCCGCGCGCGCGCATCTGGGCTGGAGCCATCCGCCCTTCGAAATTCCCCAAGACATCCTGGACTCCTGGCGCTCTGTCTCCGCGCGAGGGGCCGAGGCGCGGTCGGCCTGGCAGAAGCGGTTGGAAACGTCCCCAGATCAGGGCCGCTTCAACGCCATGCTGGCCGCGCCCGATGCGGCGGCGCTGCGCAGCGCCATCCGCGACCATACGGCAAAGCTGGCGGCCGACCGGCCCAAGGTCGCGACCCGCAAGGCGTCCGAGATGGCACTGGAGGTGGTGAACGCCACCCTGCCCAACACGGTGGGCGGCTCGGCCGACCTGACCGGCTCGAACAACACCCGCAGCAAGGGCATGGCCTCGGTGACACCCGGCGACCGCAGCGGCCGCTATGTCCATTACGGCATCCGCGAGCACGGCATGGCCGCGATCATGAACGGCATCGCGCTGCATGGCGGGCTGGTGCCCTATGGCGGCACCTTCCTGGCCTTCAGCGACTATTCCCGCCCGGCGATCCGGCTGGGCGCGCTGATGGGGGTGCCGGTCGTCCATGTCATGACCCATGACAGCATCGGGCTGGGCGAGGACGGCCCGACCCACCAGCCGGTCGAGCATGTCGCGGCGCTGCGGGCGATCCCGAACCTGATGGTGTTCCGCCCCGCCGATGCGGCCGAGACCGCCGAAAGCTGGGAGATCGCGCTGACCGCGCCCGCCAGCCCTTCGGTCCTGTGCCTGTCGCGCCAGAACCTGCCTGCCGTGCGGCTGGAGGCCGGCGACGACAACCTGACCCGGCAGGGCGCCTATGTCCTGCGCGAGACCGAGGGCGCGCGCGACGTGACGCTGATCGCCACCGGCTCCGAGGTCGAGATCGCGCTGGAGGCCGCCGACCTGCTGGCCGCGCAGGGCGTGCGCGCCGCCGTCGTCTCGGCCCCCTGCTTCGAGCTTTTCGCCGCGCGCCCGCAGGCCGAGCGCGAGGCCGTGCTGGGCCGCGCCCCGCGCATCGGCGTCGAGGCGCTGATCCGGCAGGGCTGGGACGGGCTGATCCTGCGTCCCGGCGACGGCTTCATCGGCATGGCGGGCTTTGGCGCCTCGGCCCCTGCCCCCGCGCTTTACCGGCATTTCGGCATCACCCCCGAACGTGCCGCCGACCTTGCCAACCAGCTTATCCAGGGAGGAAAGTGATGGCCCTCATCACGCTGCGACAGCTTCTGGACCACGCCGCCGAGCATGGCTATGGCGTGCCCGCCTTCAACATCAACAACATGGAACAGGGCCTGGCCATCGTGAAGGCCGCGGCCGAGGTCGATGCGCCGGTGATCCTGCAGGCCAGCCGCGGCGCCCGCTCCTATGCCGGCGACATCATGCTGAAGCGCATGGTCGAGGCGCTGGCCGAGATGAACCCGGGCGTCCCGATCTGCCTGCACCAGGACCACGGCAACAACCTCGCGACCTGCATGTCGGCGATCCGCCACGGATTCACCAGCGTGATGATGGACGGCTCGCTGCACGAGGACATGAAGACGCCCGCCGATTACGACTACAACGTCGCGGTGACGGCCAAGGTCTCCGAGGCCGCCCATGCCGTCGGCGCCTCGGTCGAGGGCGAGCTGGGCGTGCTGGGTTCGCTGGAGACCGGCGAGGCGGCGGCCGAGGACGGCTCGGGCGCCGAGGGCAAGCTGGATCACAGCCAGCTTCTGACCGATCCCGACCAGGCGGTGGATTTCGTCGCGCGCACGCGCTGCGACGCGCTGGCCATCGCCTGCGGCACCAGCCACGGCGCCTACAAGTTCAGCCGCAAGCCCGATGGCGACATCCTGGCCATGCATGTGATCGAGGCGATCCATGAACGCCTGTCCGGCACGCATCTGGTCATGCACGGCTCCAGCTCGGTGCCGCAATACCTGCAGGACCTCATCAACGAGGCGGGCGGCGAGATGCCCCAGACCTACGGCGTCCCGGTCGAGGAGATCGAGCGCGGCATCCGCCACGGCGTGCGCAAGGTCAACATCGACACCGACTGCCGCATGGCCATGACCGGGCAGTTCCGCAAGGTCGCCCGCGAGCGCCCCGAGGAATTCGACCCGCGGAAATTCCTGATCCCCGCGATGAAGGAACTGACCGCGCTGTGCCGCGACCGCTTCGAGCGTTTCGGCACGGCGGGCCATGCCAGCAAGATCAGGGTCATCCCGATGGACGAGATGGCCCGGCGCTATGCGTCGGGGGCGCTGGACCCGGCAATCACTGGCGCGAAAGCCGCCTGAGAGGAGGAAGCCCGATGAACGAGATGAGCAAATCCGAAATCACCGACAAGAAGAAGCGTTATGCCGCCGGCGTGCTGAAATACGCCCAGATGGGCTATTGGGACGGCGACTACCAGCCCAAGGACACCGACATCCTGGCGCTGTTCCGCATCACCCCGCAGGATGGCGTGGACCCCATCGAGGCGGCGGCGGCCGTGGCCGGCGAAAGCTCGACCGCGACCTGGACCGTGGTCTGGACCGACCGGCTGACCGCCTGCGACCAGTATCGCGCGAAAGCCTACAAGGTCGAGCCGGTGCCGGGGCAGGAAGGCCAGTATTTCTGCTATGTCGCTTATGACCTGATCCTGTTCGAGGAAGGCTCGATCGCCAACGTCACCGCCTCGATCATCGGCAACGTGTTCAGCTTCAAGCCGCTGCTGGCCGCGCGGCTCGAGGACATGCGCTTTCCGGTCGCCTACATGAAGACCTTTGCCGGCCCGCCCACCGGCATCGTGGTCGAGCGCGAGCGGCTGGACAAGTTCGGCCGCCCCCTGCTGGGCGCCACCACCAAGCCCAAGCTGGGCCTTTCCGGCAAGAACTACGGCCGCGTGGTCTATGAAGGGCTCAAGGGCGGGCTCGACTTCATGAAGGACGACGAGAACATCAACTCGCAGCCCTTCATGCATTGGCGCGACCGTTTCCTCTATTGCATGGAGGCGGTGAACAAGGCCACCGCCGTCACCGGCGAGGTCAAGGGCCATTACCTCAACATCACCGCCGGCACGATGGAAGAGATGTATCGCCGCGCCGAACTGGCCAAGGAGCTGGGCTCGGTCATCGTCATGGTGGACCTGATCGTCGGCTGGACGGCGATCCAGTCGATCTCGAACTGGTGCCGGCAGAACGACATGATCCTGCACATGCACCGCGCCGGGCACGGCACCTATACCCGGCAGAAGAACCACGGCATCAGCTTCCGCGTCATCGCCAAATGGCTGCGCATGGCGGGCGTCGACCACCTGCATTGCGGCACCGCCGTCGGCAAGCTCGAGGGCGATCCGCTGACCGTGCAGGGCTATTACAACACCTGCCGCGAGATGGTGAACGAGGTGGACCTGCCGCGCGGCATCTTCTTCGAGCAGGACTGGGGCAACCTGAAAAAGGTGATGCCGGTCGCCTCGGGCGGCATCCATGCCGGGCAGATGCACCAGTTGCTGGACTTGTTCGGCGACGACGTGGTCCTGCAATTCGGCGGCGGCACCATCGGCCACCCGATGGGCATCCAGGCGGGCGCCACGGCGAACCGCGTGGCGCTGGAGGCCATGGTGCTGGCCCGCAACGAGGGCGTGGACCTGAAGACCGAGGGCCCCGAAGTCCTGCGCCGCGCCGCCAAATGGTGCAAGCCTTTGGAGGCCGCGCTGGATGTCTGGGGCAACATCACCTTCAACTATACCTCGACCGACACCTCGGACTTCGTTCCGACCGCGTCCGTCAGCTAAGGGAGGATCACATGCGTATCACTCAGGGCTGCTTTTCCTTTCTGCCCGACCTGACGGACGAGCAGATCCGCGACCAGGTCGAATACATCCTGTCGCGCGACTGGGCGGTCGGGATCGAGTTCACCGACGAACCCCATCCCCGCAACACCTATTGGGAGATGTGGGGCAATCCGATGTTCGACCTCAAGGACGCCAAGGGCGTGATGATGGAGCTGGACGAATGCCGCAAGGCGCATGGCGACAGCTATATCCGCATCAACGCCTTCGACAGCACGCGGGGATGGGAGACGGTGATGATGTCCTTCATCGTCAACCGCCCGAAATCGGAGCCCGGCTTCAGGACATGGCGGATGGAGGCCGACGGCCGGCATATCCGCTATACGCATGAGCTGGTCGGCTGATGGCATGGCCGGACCGGGGGGCCGTCTGCCCCCCGGACCCCCCGAGAGTATTTGGAAAACGGAGAAAGGCCGATGGACGGCGATATGGGCGAGAAGCTGGCGACCGTGGACCTGAAGGCCGAGTATGAATCCTCGGGCGTGCGTGAGATCCTGGACGAGCTGGACCGGGAGCTGATCGGCCTGGCCCCGGTCAAGGAACGCATCCGCGAGACGGCGGCGCTGTTGCTGGTCGACCGGGCGCGGCGCGACCTGGGGCTGGCCTACGAGACGCCGACCCTGCACATGAGCTTTACCGGCAATCCCGGCACCGGCAAGACCACCGTGGCGCTGAAGATGGCGGGGCTGCTGCATCGCCTCGGCTATGTGCGCAAGGGCCATCTGGTCAGCGTCACCCGCGACGACCTGGTCGGGCAATATATCGGCCATACCGCGCCCAAGACCAAGGAAGTGCTGAAGAAGGCCATGGGGGGCGTGCTGTTCATCGACGAGGCCTATTACCTCTACAAGCCCGACAACGAGCGCGACTATGGCCAGGAGGCGATCGAGATCCTGCTGCAGGTGATGGAGAACAACCGCGACGACCTGGTCGTCATCATGGCCGGCTATGCCGACCGGATGGACCGCTTCTTTGCCGCCAATCCGGGCTTTCGGTCGCGCATCGCCCATCACATCGAATTCCCCGACTATACCGACGAGGAACTGGCGCGGATCTCGGCCTCGATGCTGGAGAACCAGGGCTATGCCCTCGACGAGGGCGGGCGGCTGGCGATGGAGGACTATATCCGCCTGCGCCGCGACCAGCCGCATTTCGCCAATGCGCGCTCGATCCGCAATGCACTGGACCGGGCGCGGCTGCGACAGGCCAACCGGCTGTTTTCCGGCGATGCGCCGGTGGATGCGCAGGCGCTATCGACCATCACCGAGGCCGATATCCGCGCAAGCCGGGTGTTCTCGGGCGGGCTCGACATCGACGGCAGCCGCCGGGTGGACGCGGACTGACCGGGACGCCGCTGTCGCAACCGTGACAGCATGCCGCCCCGCCCGGCACCGATCAGGGGTTGAACGGGCGGCACGGGGCGCCATGTTGGAAGGGACCGTTAAGGTCGCTAACGACCCTTTTTCGACAGGTTGAACAGTGAAACGGCTTGGCTCTGACGACGATGCGATGCGGGTGGTCCCGGCATCGGGGACGCCCCGGCGGCTATCCGCGCCGCGGCCCGGACAAGGCGGGACGGGGGTCGGCGGACGGCCCACTCGTTTCGTCGCAGGGTTCTGACATGGCCCGCTCCTTCCTGCCCACGGTTTGCCCGCAATGCGGACGCGACGTGCCGCGCGCCGCCGCCCGGCGCTGCCCGATCTGCCATGCGCCTTTCGATCCGCCCTTCCAGGGCGAAGCCGAGCGGCCTTCCCACGAACCGGGCGGTCGCCGGGAGGATACCTGACGCACCTTGCAGGCCGGCCTTCGCAACGGCCTTTCAGGCTGCGCTGGCGGGCCAGGGGGCGATTTCGGACAACAACTTCCGGGCAAGGGCGGGAGCCGCGCCGCCCCATCGCGCCTGCAGCGCCGCTTCGCCGCCCCGCTGCCAGAGGCGCCAGACCTCGGGTGCGGGGATCGCGCCGAACCAGCCGATGCCGCCGGGCGAGCGGGGGGTGCAGAGCAACTCGCGCTCGGCCAGCAATCCGTCCTCGACCAGGATGGCGGGCTCGATCCGGGGCGCGGTCGGTGCGATGAGCGGGTGATCGTCGGGAAAGTCCCGGCGTGCCGACCAGAAGGGCGCGTCGCGAAAGCGGGTCTCGGCGCGCAGGAAGTCGCGGCCGACGCGCATCTGGTGCAGGCTGCTCTCCCAGGCGCGGCGGATCAGGAAGCGGCGGCATAGCGGACCTGATCCCGGCCGGGCGGCCAGGGTGCGGCGGACGGCGGCGACGGCCAGCGCACTCGATACCGCCCAGAACTGGCCATGCCCCGACAGCGGGTCCATCGCGGCAAAGGCATCGCCGACGCGCAACAGCGCCAGGTCCGCGACCGGGGCCGGCAGCCGCGGCGCCGCTTCGCGCGCCAGCACCGGGCCCGCCGGTGCGGCGCAAAGCGCGGGCTCGGCCTCGACGAGCGCGGCCAGGAGCCGTGCCTGCGGGTCGCCCTCGCCCGCCGCATCCAGCATGGCCTGCGCCCAGACCCGGCCATCGGGCAGCGCCACGCGCCAGAGCCAGCCCCGCGCAAAGGCGGTCAGCCGGATGCCGGGGGGCAGCGCCGCCCGGACCCAGCCCGACAGGGCCACCGTCGCGGGCGCCCGCCCGGCCGTTGCCGGCGCATTGCGACCGCGCGCATCGATCACCAGCGGGGCATGAAGCCGCCGGCCGTCAGACAGCACGGCACCACCCGCCTCGGGCCTGCCGCTGGCGACGACCGGCACCGCACCGGCGGCCACCGCCGCTTGCCGCAGATGCGCATCCAGCGCACCGCGCAGCACCACATGTTCCGCATTGCTGTCGCTGATCCCCGCCCAATCCACCTGCCGCCGCAAGGGCCCGTGGGTATGGGCAAAGCCGCGCAGCAACCCTTGCTGCGCCAGCCAGCGATGCAGGCGCGGGCTGAGCCCCTCGATCCGCGGGCGCTGGCGGTCGGGATCGACCAGCAGCACGCCCAGCCCCTCGCGCGCCGCAAGCCAGGCCGAAACGGCGCCCGCAGGCCCGCCCCCCAGCACGATCAGATCGGCATGGCGTGTCATTCCGGTCCCCCGCGTTGGTCCATCGCCGCTGCGACAATGAGCAGTCTGGCCTCGCATCGGGGGCGATACCTGACATTTCCGGCCAGAGTGGCGCGCCGCGACGATTGGCCGCGTCTTTGGCCGGGAATGACAAGAACGCCGCCGCGCCCGGCGCTTTTCTGGACGGCGAAGCAATCGGGCCCCGCCCGGCCAGCCAGAGGAAAACGCCAGATGAAGCCATTCACCCGAACCGCGCTGGTCTCTGTCTCCGCCCTCGCCTTCGCCGCGCCGGTCCTTGCGGTGACGGGCGAGGAGGTGCTGCAGAACGCCTGCGCCGCCTGCCATGTCCAGCACGAGGACGGCCGATGGGAGCGCATCGACGCCGCGCGCAAGACGCCGGAAGGCTGGGACATGACCGTCACGCGGATGATGCGCAACCACGGCGTCGCGCTGGAACCCGAGGAGCGCGCCGCCATCGTGCGCCACCTCTCGGACACGCGCGGCCTGAGCCTGGCCGAGACCGAGGAGCGCCGCTATATCCTGGAACGCGAGCCGGTGGCCTGGGACGAGGGCCCCGACACGTCGATGACCCAGACCTGCGGCCGCTGCCATTCCTATGCCCGCGTCGCGCTGCAACGCCGCACGCCCGAGGACTGGAAGCATCTGGTCAACTTCCACCTGGGCCAGTTCCCGACGCTGGAATACCAGGCGCTGGCGCGGGACCGCGACTGGTGGGGCATCGCGCAGGCCGAGATCATCCCCTTCCTTGCCAGGACCTATCCGCTGGGCGAGGCGCCGGACGCCTATGCCGACGACGCCTCGGGCGCCTATGTGCTGGCCGGACGGCAGCCGGGGCGCGGCGATTATACCGGCCGGCTGGTGCTGAAGAAGGCAGGCGAGGATTACGAGGTGACCATGACCCTCGACTTCGCCGATGGCAGCCGGAGCTTTTCCGGCACCGGCCGCATCCTCGGCGCCGGCGAATGGCGAGCGACGCTGAGCGACGGGACGGTGACCATTCGCCAGATCTTTGCCCTGCAGGACGGCCGCTTCTCGGGCCGCTGGCACGACGCGGACAGCGACGTGATCGGCGGGCGGCTGGCAGCGGTCAAGGCGGATGCCGCGCCGCAGGTGCTGGCGGTCGCGCCCGCGCGGCTGAAGATCGGCGAGGAAACGCAGCTCCGCGTCGCTGGCACCGGGCTGGGCAGCGACCTGACCCTGCCCGAAGGCGTCGCCGGCAGCGTCGAAAGCGCCGGGAACGGCGTGACCGTGCTGAAGCTGACCGCCACCGGCACGCCCGGGCCGGTCAGCCTGGAATTGGGCGGGCAAAAGGTCGATCTGGTGGCCTATGACCGGCCCGACCGCATCAGCATCGTGCCCGACCTGACCATCGCCCGCATCGGCGGCAATGGCGGCCCGATCCCCAAGGTGCCGGCCCAGTTCGAGGCGATGGGCTGGCTGAACGGCCCAGACGGCCAACCCGGGACCGGCGACGACATCGCCCTTGGCGCCTTTCCGGCCAGTTGGGCCACAGACAATTTCGACGAGGAGGCGGAAAAGATGCAGGACGCGAAATATGCGGGCTCCATCGACGACACCGGCCTGTTCACGCCGGCCGAGGCCGGGCCGAACCCTGAACGCCCGATGCAGACCAACAATGCCGGCAACCTGAAGGTGATCGCCACCGTCGATGCCGAAGGCGAGCCGCTGAGTGCCGAGGCGCATCTTTATGCGACGGTGCAGCGCTTCGTCGATGCGCCGATCCGGTGACGCCATGGGAGCCCTGACCCTGATCCGCCACAACGCCCACCGCGTCGATGTCGACGGCCACGCCATGCTGATGCATGTGCCGACGACCAGCCTGTTCGAACTCGACGGCGTGGCGCGCGACGTCTACGACCTGTTCCGGCGGGCGCCCGCCGTCGACCCCGACCTGATGCGCGCCGAGCTTGGCCCGCGCCACGGCCCCGACACGCTGTCGGAATGCCTGCAAAGCTTTCTGGCACTGGACATCCTGCGCAATGCCGAGGCGGCGGACATTCCGCGCCCGGTGGTGAAGGTCGAGGAGATCCCCCTCTCGACCATCATCCTGAACGTCAACACCGGCTGCAACCTGGCCTGCACCTATTGCTACAAGGAGGACCTGACCACGCCCGCCAAGGGCCAGAAGATGGGCTTCGAGACGGCGAAGGCCAGTTTCGAGCTGCTGCTGAAACAGGCCCATGCGCGCGACCGGGTGAACGTGGTGTTCTTCGGCGGCGAGCCGCTGTCCAACATGCCGCTGATCCGCGAGCTGGTGGCCTATGCCAGGCCGCGCGCGGCAGAGTTGGGCAAGGCGGTCGATTTCTCGCTGACCACCAATGCCACGCTGCTGACGCCGGAACTGGTGGACTGGTTCGACGCGCATCGCTTTGCGCTGACGGTCAGCATGGACGGGCCCAAGGCGCTGCACGACGCGAACCGCAAGACGGTGGGCGGCAAGGGCACCTACGACCTGGTGGCGCGCAACGTGCGGATGCTGCTTTCGCGCTATCGCTCGCGCCCCGTGGGCGGGCGGGTGACGCTGACCCGCGGCGTGACCGACGTGATCGGCATCCACGATCATCTGAAGAACGAGCTGGGCTTTCACGAGGTCGGCTTCGGCCCGGCGACCTCGGGGCCGATCGCGGTCTTCAACCTCGACGCCGAGGCGTTGAAGCGCGCCTTCGAGGACATGAAGACGCTCGGCCGGCGCTATGTCGAGGCCGCCTGCCGGGGCGAGAACATCGGCTTTTCCAACATGCACCAACTGCTGACCGACATCGCGCAGGGCACCAAGAAGGCCGTGCCCTGCGGCGCCGGGCTGGGGATGCTGGCGGTGGACAAGGATGGGGAGCTGCATCTGTGCCACCGCTTCGTCGGCTCGAACCAGCCGACCTATGGCAATGTCGCCAAGGGCATCGACATCCCCAAGCTCGCCGGCTTCATCGAGACCGCGCAGGACCGCAGCGCCTATGGCTGCAAGACCTGCCGGATACGCTCGATCTGCGCCGGCGGCTGCTATCACGAAAGCTATGCGCGGCAGGGCGATCCCTTCGCGCCGGTCTGGCACTATTGCGACCTGATGCGCGACTGGGTGGATTTCGGCATCGAATCCTATGTCCGCATCATGCAGGCCAACCCGTCCTTCTTCCGCAGCCAGTTGGAGCCCCGGATCGCCCGGTCCGGCACAGCAAGGGAGGTTCTCCAATGAAACATCTGACGCCCGCCAATGCCAAGGCAAAGGCCTTTGTCGAAGCCGAGGCCGAGGGCCGCGAGGAGGAGGTCGTGGCGATGAATGCGCTGGTCGGCTGCACCACCTCGTTCGATCCCGGCTGGGAGGTGGACGCCTTCGGCGCCGTCTCGAACCTGTGCCAGCCGATGGAGGCCGACCTTTACGGCTGCGCCGATCCCTGCTGGTGGCCGGCGCAGGTGGCCGACACGCTGAACACCTATCCGAACTGGAGCGCCGGCGCCGACGACGTCATGCAGGACTGGCGCAAGCTGCAATCGGTCTTCCCCGAAACGAAAGGCTCGTCGTGATGCGCAAATCGCTTATGCTCCTGGCATCCGCCGCGGCGATGCTGGCCGGCCCCGCGCTGGCGCGCGACTACATCCTGGCCCCGGCGCGGCCCGACAAGCTGGTCGTGATCGATACCGAGAAGATGGCGGTGGACAAGGTCATCACCATCGCCGATGCCGGCCCGACCCCCATGGTGCCGATGGTCGCGCCGGGCGGCAGGATCGCCTATGCCACGGTCAACAAGTCCGAAAGCCTGGTCAAGATCGACCTTGTGACCGGAGAGACGCTGGGCCGCATCGACCTGTCCACCCCCGAGGAACGGGTGAAAAGCCTGTTCGGCGCCGCACTGTCGCCCGATGGCAAGACGCTGGCCATCTATGAAAGCCCGGTCAGGCTGGAGCTGACGCATTTCGAGGTCCAGCCCACCCGCGTCGCCCTTTACGATGCCGAGACGCTTTCGCGGCGCAAGGCGTTCGA
This sequence comes from Paracoccus denitrificans, assembly GCF_900100045.1. Classification (GTDB taxonomy): domain Bacteria; phylum Pseudomonadota; class Alphaproteobacteria; order Rhodobacterales; family Rhodobacteraceae; genus Paracoccus; species Paracoccus denitrificans. The sequence goes on from NZ_FNEA01000030.1 coordinate 16,129, forward strand.
GGCGCCGCGCCAGATCACCATGCTCGCCTGGGCGCGGGACGGCTCGAAGCTCTACGGGCTTGGCCGCGACCTGCATGTCATGGACCCCGAGGCCGGCACGCTGGTCGAGGACAAGCCGATCCAGAGCTGGGAGGCCGAGACCTATGCCCAACCCGACGTGCTGGCGGTCTGGAACCAGCACGAAAGCTCGGGCGTGATGGCGACGCCCTTCTACACCGCGCGCAAGGACATCGACCCGGCCGACCCGACGGCCTATCGCACCGGGCTGCTGACCATGGACCTGGAAACCGGCGAGATGGCGATGCGCGAGGTCCGCATCATGGACGTGTTCTATTTCTCGACCGCGGTGAATCCGGCCAAGACCCGCGCCTTCGGCGCCTATAACGTGCTGGAAAGCTTCGATCTGGAAAAGAACGCCTCGATCAAGCGGGTGCCGCTGCCGCACAGCTATTATTCGGTGAACGTCTCGACCGACGGCAGCACGGTCTGGCTGGGCGGCGCGCTTGGCGACCTTGCCGCCTATGACGCCGAGACGCTGGAGAAGAAGGGCCAGGTCGACCTGCCCGGCAACGCCTCGATGTCGCTGGCCTCGGTGCGGCTGTTCACGCGGGACGAATGACATGCTGCGGGTGGGGGTGATCGACAGCGGCCCCGGCCCCGATGACCGGGCCGAGGACGCCCGCGTCTTCATGGCCGACGGCTCGGCCATCCCCGCCCGGCCCGACCGGCTGGGCCACGGCACCGCCGTCGCCGCGATCATCCGCCGCGCCTGTCCGGGCGCGGCGATCATCCATGCGCAGGTCTTCGACGACCGGCCGGTGACCAGCGCGTTGCGCGTCGCCGCCGCGCTGCGCTGGTTCGGCGCCATGGGCGAGGCGCGGCCCCAGGTGATCTGCATGAGCCTGGGCCTTGCCGCCGACCGCGCGCCGCTGCGCCGGGCCTGCGAGGCGCTGGTGGCCGGCGGCGCGGTGCTGGTCGCGGCGCATCCGGCCCGTGGCGCGCCCTGCTTTCCCGCGGCCTATCCCGGCGTGATCGCCGCCACCGGCGATGCGCGCTGCGGCTGGGATGATCTGTCGCAACTCGCCCCGGCGCTGTTCGGCGCCTGGTGCAACTCGCCCGAGCACGGCCCGCCCGGCATGGGCGGCGCCAGCCTGGGCGCGGCGCGCATCGCCGGCCATCTGGCGGCGATCATGGCAAGGACGGGGCGGCTCGACGAGCCTGCCGCCATCGCCGCGCTGGCGGCGCGCGCAATCCATCACGGCCCGGAACGGAAATGCGGCCATGGATAGGCTGGCCGCGCGCCTTGCCCGGCTGATCTTCGGCCCCGAGGCGGCGGGCTGGCTGGCGCCGGTGATGGCGCGTGCCCTGCCCTCGGGGCTGGTGGTGCTGGCGGCCTCGCTTGCCGCGGCGGCGCTGGGGCTGGCAATGCCGATGCTGACCCGGCAGGTGATCGACGCCGGCATCATGGCGCGGGACATGGGCGCGCTGATCTTCTGGGCCGGGCTGTCCTTTGCGCTCGGCCTTGGCGCGGTGGGGTTCGGCATCGTGAACGGGATGCTGCACCTGCGCGCCTCGGCCCGGATGCTCGCGGACCTGCGCGGCCGGCTGTTCGGCGCGGCCCTGGCGCGCGACCCCGCCTGCCCCGACCTGCCGCTGGGCGAGGCGATGGCGCGGCTGGACGGGGACTGCGCCGAGATCCAGGGCTTTGCCTTCGACACGGGCCTGGTCGCGGTCGGTGCGCTGTTTCGCCTGGCCGGCGGGCTGGGCCTGATGATCGCGCTGGACTGGCGCATGGCGATCCTGCCGCTGCTGGCCGCGCCGTTCGAGCTGTGGTTCCTGTCCCGCGCCCGGCCCCGGACCCGCGCCCTGGCCGAGGAGGTGCGCAACCAGCGCGGCGCGCTTTCCACGCAGATGGCCGAGACGCTGTCGGCCCGCGCCACCCTGCGCGGGCTGGGCGCGCTGGACCAGCGGGCGGCCAGCTTCGGCGCCGCGCAGCAGGCGCAGATCGCCGGGCTGACCCGCCAACGGCTCTGGTCCGAAACGGTGGGCGCCGTCAGCCAGACCATCACCGCGATCCTGCGCGGCATCATCCTGCTGGTCGGGGGCTGGCAGGTGGTGCGCGGGGAATGGCAGATCGGCACGCTGGTCGCCTTTCTCGCCTATGCCGGGATGATGTCGGGGCCGCTGCGCAACCTCCTGGGCCTATACCATGCGCAGGCCCGCGCGCGGGTGGCGGCCGACCGGCTGGGCGCGGTGATCGCCTCGGCCCGCCCCGACGAGGGCGCCGAGCCGCCGCCCGGACCGCTGAGCATCGCCCTGCGCGATGCCCGCGCCGAGGGCGCCGCGCATCATCCGGTGACCGCCACGATCCTGCCCGGCCAGCGCGTGCTGCTGGACGGACCGTCGGGCATCGGCAAGTCGCGGCTGATGGCCGTGCTGACCCGCGACGCACCACTGGCCGAGGGATCGGCGCGGCTAGCGGGCGCGGAGGTCGCGCATCTGCGTCCCTTGCGGCTCGCCGCGCGCGTTATCCACCTGGCGCAGCGCCCGGCGATCCTGCGCGGCACGCTGGCCGAAAACCTGCGCCTTGCCGCGCCGGATGCGGGCGACGCGGCGCTGTGGCAGGTGCTGGAGGCGGCCGACCTGGCCGGCTGGGCGCGGGCCGGGGCGGGGCTTGCCACGCCCATCGGCGAGACGGGGGCCAATCTATCGGGCGGGTTGCGCCAGCGCATCGCCATCGCCCGCGCGCTGCAGCGGCCGGCCGAGGTGCTGATCTTCGACGAAGCCTTCTCGGAGATCGACGATGCCGCCTGCCAGCGTATCCTTGCCGCCATCGAGGCACGGCACGCCGACGCCACCCGCATCTTCATCGCCCATAGCGGCCCGGCGCGCGAGGGGCGCTTTGATCAGCGGATCACGCTGACCTCTTCGGCGCCCATCTTCCTGATTTCGCGCGGCGAGATGCCATACCAGCGCGAGAAAGCGCGCGAAAAAGCGGTCTGATCGGAATAGCCCAGCAGCAGCGCGATCTCTCCGAACAGCCGGTCGCTGCGCACCAGCAGCGCGAAACCGTGGATGCGCCGGCATTCCTCGAGTATCTCGTGAAAGGGCTGGCCCTCGGCCGCCAGCGCCCGGCGCAGCGAGCGTTCCGACATGCCAAGCTCGGCGGCGACATGGCTCTGGTTGACCATGCCGCGATCCATCCGGCTCAGGATCAGCTCATGCACCCTTTGCGCGACCGGGGTCTGCCTGCGCAGCTCGATCAGCGCGCCGTCCAGCCGTTTCGAGCTCGTCATGGCATCGCCCCCCGGCTCGGCGCAAAGCGTGTTGCCCAGCACCCTTGCGGAAAAGACGATGCGGTTTTCGTCCTGGCCGAAGCGCGGCGTGCGGCCCAGATGATGCGACAGCACCCGCAGGTCGCGGTCGGGCCGATGCTCGAAGCACAGGTCCTGGATCGCGCCGTTCGGCACGCCGTAGCGGGCGCAGATGCCGCGGATCAGCCCCAGCGTCAGCTCGGTATCGGCGCGGCGCGGCCAGATGCGCGGATCGAGCACGCGATACGAGACATGCGCCTCGTCGTCGATCACCTCGAACGAGACCCGGCTGTTCGATTGCAGCACCGGAAAGCCGCGGGAAAAGACGCGCAGCGCCTCGCCCAGCGTGCGGCGCGGGGCGACCGCCTCTCCCAGGATGCCGACGGTGGCAAGCTCCATCGCCTCGCCCGACCGCCACGAGCGCAGGCCGTCCGCACTGGCCGCCCGTTCCTGCTCAAGATGATCGACGAAGATTTGCAGCGGCATCGCGGGTGCGGCGGCCGCGCGCGCGGCATCGGCCTCGGTCCCGATCAGCATGAATGCGATGGCTCCGCGAATCCATGACGTCTGCATGGCGTTTCCCGTGGCTGGCGCCGGGTGGCCGCTGTTTCGCACCTTGCCCCGGCTATTTCCCTGTTGCGACAAACTGTAGCATATCGGCGGCGCAATCCCCAAAGAACCTGACCCAAGCGCGGGATCGGCGGGAAATGCCGAAAAATCGTTACAAATCCGATAGTTCCAATGCCTGGCGCCACGATTCCCGGCAGGGCGCAACTTGACATTCCCGGCCAGATTTTCGTCCCGGGCCGCGGGAGCGCATGATTTGGCCGGATTTGGCAAGAATCGCCCGACCCTTCTGCCCCAGACTGGCCCGACCGTTTTGGGGAGGGACGAAATGACGGAATATCGATTGCTGATCGACGGCAGGCTGGTCGCGGGCGACATGGCGATGGAGGTCGTGAACCCGGCGAACGAACAGGTGCTGGCGCTCGCCCCCCGCGCCTCGCAGGCGCAGCTTCATGCGGCGGTGGCGGCGGCCAAGGCGGCCTTTCCGGCCTGGGCCGCCCGCCCCATCGAGGAACGCCGCGCACTGATCCTGGCCATCGCCGACAAGCTTGAGGCGCAGGCCGAGGAATTCGCCCGGCTGCTGACGCAGGAACAGGGCAAGCCGCTGCCCGAGGCGCAGGCCGAGATCGCCTATACCTGCGCCTTCATCCGCCATCTGGCCGGCTACGACCTGCCGGTGAAGGTGATCGAGGACAACGACAGCCGGCTGGTGCGGCAGTTCCGCAAGCCGCTGGGCGTGGTCGGCGCGATCATCCCGTGGAATTTCCCGGTGCTGATCGTGGCCTTCAAGCTGCCGCTGGCGCTGCTGGCCGGCAATACCATGGTGATCAAGCCCGCGCCGACCACGCCGCTGACCACGCTGCGTCTGGGCGAGATCATGGCGGACATCCTGCCGCCGGGCGTCGTCAACATCGTCACCGACCAGAACGACCTGGGCGCGGTGCTGACCGGCCATCCCGACGTGGCCAAGATCTCGTTCACCGGCTCGACCGCGACCGGGCAGAAGATCATGGCCAGCGCGGCCTCGACCATCAAGCGGCTGACGCTGGAGCTGGGCGGCAACGATGCGGCCATCGTGCTGCCGGGCGCCGATCCGGCCAAGGTCGCGCCGGGGCTGTTTGCCGGCGCCTTCATGAACGCGGGACAGGTCTGCCTCGCCATCAAGCGCGCCTATGTCCACGACTCGATCTATGACGAGGTCTGCGCGCGGCTGGCCGAACTGGCCGATGCCGCCGTGGTCGGCGACGGCTTGCAACAGGGCACCACCATCGGCCCGCTGCAAAACCGCATGCAATTCGACAAGGTCAAGGCATTCCTCGATTCGGCCCGCGCCGACGGCCGCATCGTCGCCGGCGGCGCATTGCCCGACGGGCCGGGCTATTTCATCCGCCCGACCATCGTCGCCGACGTGAAGGACGGCGACCGCATCGTGGACGAGGAACAGTTCGGCCCGATCCTGCCGGTGATCCGCTTCGACGAGGTGGAATCGGCGGTGGCCAGCGCCAACGGCATCGATCTCGGCCTTGGCGGCTCGGTCTGGGGCGAGGATCGCGACCTGGCCCGCAGCGTCGCCGAACGCATCGAAAGCGGCACGGTCTGGATCAACAAGCACCTGGATTTCGGCCCCAACATCCCCTTCGGCGGCGCCAAGCAATCCGGGCTCGGCGTCGAGTTCGCCGAGGAAGGGCTGGCCGAGTTCACCCAGATCCGCATCGTGAACGAGGCGCGCTGAGCAGGACCGGGCCGGCCCGGAAAAGGACCCGCCCGCCCGCCGGTCCTGGGCGGATCAGCCGGAAAGATCGGAACGGGCCGGCCGCTGCGGCGCGCCGAAGGTCTTGCGGAACCAGTCCTGCACCATCAGCTTGTCATGGATGAAGCGCCGGCTGTCGCCATGGCCGCGCGGGTCCGAAAGATAATTCATGTCGGTCAGCCGCTCTTCGCCCGCGCGAATGACCGTGCCGTCCTGCATCAGCCGATAGCGCAGGTGGATGCGCGGCGGCGTGGTGTCGCGCAGGAAACGCACGTCGTGAAATCCGCTGCGCCAGGGCTCGAACTCGCCCGCAAGGTCGATGTTCAGCACCTCGACATGCAGGCTTTGTCCGGCGGGCAGGTAGCGCGCGCCAAGCCCGGCGAACCAGCGGTCGAACTCGGCCAGCGCCGAGGTGCGGCTGCGTTCGCGGCGAAATTCGCGGTCGCGGAAGGTCTCGGGCGCGACATAGCTGACGGTGACGCGCCCCTCGGCCGGCGCTACCGGGCCGGCCATGGCTACGGGCACCGCAAGCACCAGTGAAAGGGTCAGGCAGACGGTTCTGAGCATGGCTGTGCCTTTCGCATTTCCAGCCCTGCGAAAGCATATGGGAAGGCGGCGCGAAAAGTCAAAGCCGGGGCTCAACCCCTCGCATCCTCCAGCATCATCCGCGCGGCCTTTTCGGCGATCATCATCGCCGGCGCGTTGGTGTTGCCGCTGGTGATCGTCGGCATGACCGAGGCATCGGCGATCCGCAGCCGGCCAAGCGCGCGCATCCGCAGCCGCGGATCGACCACCGCGCCCTCGTCGGCGCCCATGCGGCAGGTGCCGACCGGGTGGAAGATCGTGGTGCCGATATCGCCGGCAGCGCGGACCAGATCCTCGTCGCTCTGGAAGGCGATGCCGGGGATATGCTCCTCGGGGTCGAAGCGGTTGAAGGCCGGCTGCGCGGCGATCTTGCGGGTCAGGCGGACGGCGCGCATGGCCACCTCGCGGTCGGCCTCGGTCGAAAGGTAGTTCGGCCGGATCGCGGGATGGGCGCGGAAATCCGGCCCGGCGACATGGACCGAACCGCGGCTTTCCGGCCGCAGGTTGCAGACCGAGGCGGTCATGGCCGGGAAGGGATGCACCGGGTCGCCGAACTTGTCCAGGCTGACCGGCTGGACGTGAAACTCCAGGTCCGGCGTCGCCTTGTCCGGCCCCGAGCGGGTGAAGATGCCCAGCTGGCTCGGCGCCATCGACATCGGGCCCGAGCGTTTCAGCAGGTATTCCAGCCCGATCGCCGCCTTGCCCATCAGGTGCGAGGCCTTTTCGTTCAGCGTCGGCACGCCCCGGACCTTGTAGACCAGCCGCAATTGCAGATGGTCCTGCAGGTTCTCGCCCAGCCCCGGGACCTCGACCTGCGGGGCAATGCCGGCGGCCTGCAATATCCCGCCCTGCCCGACGCCGGAATGTTCGAGGATCTGCACCGAGCCGATGGAGCCTGCCGCCAGCACCGTCTCGCGCGCGGCGCGCACTTCGCGCCGCTGGCCCAGGTGGTGAAAGACCACGCCCGTGACCTCGCCCGCCTCGATCACCAGCCGCTCGACCTCGGCCCCGGTCAGGATGCGCAGGTTCTGGCGGTGGCGCACCGGGCGCAGGAAAGCCTTGGCCGCGCTCCAGCGCCAGCCGCTTTTCTGGGTCACGTCGAAATAGCCGCCGCCTTCGTTGTCGCCGCGATTGAAATCCTCGGTGCGCGGGATGCCGGCCTGTTCCGCCGCCTCCATGAAGGCGTCGAGCACCGCCCAGCGGACCCGCGCCGTCTCGACCCGCAATTCGCCGCCGGCGCCATGCACGTCGTCGGCGCCGCGATAATGGTCCTCCTGCGCCTTGAAGAGCGGCAGCACGTCGTCCCAGCCCCAGCCGGTGCAGCCCATCTGGCGCCAATGGTCGTAATCCGCCGCCTGCCCGCGCATATAGATCATGCCGTTGATCGAGGAACAGCCGCCCAGCACCCGCCCGCGCGGATAAAGCAGCGCACGGCCGTTCAGCCCCGGTTCGGCTTCGGTGCGAAAGCCCCAGTCGGTGCGCGGATTGCCGATGCAGTAGAGATAGCCCACCGGGATATGGATCCAGTGGTAATTGTCGCGCCCCCCGGCCTCGAGCAGCAGCACGCGGTTGCCGGGATCGGCGCTGAGGCGGTTTGCCAGCACGCAGCCGGCGCTGCCCGCGCCGATCACGATATAGTCGTAGCTTTCCATCGGACACTCCATGCTGGCCCCCGCCGGCGCGGGGGCCCTACCCTCACGATTCCGCCCTGAACCCGAGTTTTTTCCCGATCTTCGTTGCGAAGAACTCGCCCACCAGCCCGCGTCGGAACAGCAGCACGCAGACCATGAACACCACGCCGGTGATGATGGTGACCGGGACGTCGGAGGTGGCGAGGTAGTTCTGGAGCGTGACCACCAGCCCTGCGCCGACGATGGGGCCGAGCAGCGTGCCGATGCCGCCCAAGAGCGTCATCAGGATCACCTCGCCCGACATCTGCCAGGTCACGTCGGTCAGCGTCGCGAACTGGAAGATCAGCGCCTTGACGCCGCCCGCGAGCCCCGCCAGCGCCGCCGACATCACGAAGGCGCCCAGCTTGTAGCGCTGCACCGAATAGCCCAGCGAGATCGCGCGTTGCTCGTTCTCGCGGATCGACTTCAGGATCATGCCGAAGGGCGAGTTCACGAAGCGCCGGATGATCAGCAGCCCGATCACGAACACCGCCAGCACGAAGTAATACATGTTCATCGGCCGGTTCAGGTCGATCAGCCCGAACAGATGCCCCCGCGGCACCGACTGGATGCCGTCCTCGCCATGGGTGAAGGGCGCCTGCAGGCAGAAGAAGAAGAACATCTGCGACAGCGCCAGGGTGATCATGGCGAAATAGATGCCCTGGCGGCGGATGGCGATGGCGCCCATCACCAGCCCCAGCACCGCCGCGCCGGCGACGCCCAGCAGGATGCCGGCCTCGGGCGACCAGCCCCAGACCTTGACCGCATGGGCGGTGAAATAGGCCGCGCCTCCGAAGAAGGTGGCATGGCCGAAGGACAGAAGGCCGGTATAGCCCAAGAGCAGGTTGAAGGCCGAGGCGAAGAGCGCGAAGGCCAGCAGCTTCATCAGGAAGATCGGATAGAGGAACATCGGCGCCACCAAGAGCCCGGCCAGCGCGATGGCGACCAGCAGCAGCCGGACCTGCCCGGCGCGGGGATGGGCCGCGACATGGTCCGAGGCGACGGTTTCGGATTTTGCGGCCATGTCAGGCATCCTTTCCGAAAAGGCCCGCGGGCCGCAGGATCAAGACGATCGCCATGATGACGAAGATCACGATGTTCGAGGCCTCGGGGTAGAAGACCTTGGTCAGACCCTCGACCACGCCCAGCATGTAGCCGGTGACGATGGCGCCCAGGATCGAGCCCATGCCGCCGACCACCACCACGGCGAAGACGATGATGATCAGGTTCGAACCCATCAGCGGGCTGACCTGATAGACCGGCGCCGCCAGCACCCCCGCGAAACCCGCAAGCCCGGCGCCAAGCGCATAGGTCAGCGTCAGGAGCAGCGGCACGTTGACGCCGAAGGCCTGCACCAGCGTGGGGTTCTCGGTCGCGGCGCGCAGATAGGCGCCGAGCTTGGTCTTTTCGATCAAGAGCCAGACCGCGATGCAGACCGCCAGCGAGGCCACCACCACCCAGCCGCGATAGATCGGCAGGAACATGAAGCCCAGGTTCACCGCCCCGGTCAGCTGCGCGGGCGGCGCATAGGGCTTGCCCGAGGCGCCGAAGAAGTAGCGAAACGTCCCCTCGATCGCCAGCGCCAGCCCGAAGGTGAACAGAAGCCCGTAAAGCGGGTCCAGCTTGTAGAGCCGCGACAGCATGGTCTTTTCCACCAGCGCCGCGAACACCCCCACGATGACCGGCGCCAGCAGCAGCGCCAGCCAGTAGTTGATGCCGCCCACCGTCAACAGCAGCAGCGCCGCAAAGGCGCCCAGCATGTATTGCGCGCCATGCGCGAAGTTGATGACCCGAAGCAGGCCGAAGATCACCGCCAGGCCCAGGCTCAGCAGCGCGTAGAACGAGCCGTTGATCAGCCCCACCAGCAATTGTCCCATCAGCGCCTGGACGGGAACACCGAAGATCATCGTCATGTCACACCCCCAGTTCCCGATGCAGCATGTCCATCTGCGCCGGCAGTTCGGCGACCGGGAATTCCGCCGTCATCCGGCCGTGATCCATCAGGTAGAAGCGGTCGGCGACCTTGGCGGCAAAGCGGAAGTTCTGCTCGACCAGCACCACGGTCATGCCGCGCCCCTTCAGCTTTTGCAGCACCTCGCCGATGGCCTGGATGATGACCGGCGCCAGCCCCTCGGTCGGCTCGTCCAGCAAAAGGCAGCGCGCCCCGGTGCGCAGGATGCGCGCCATGGCCAGCATCTGCTGCTCGCCCCCCGACAGCTTGGTGCCCTGGCTGTTGCGGCGTTCCTTGAGGTTCGGGAACAGGTCGTAGATCTCCTCGACCGACATGCCGCCCTCGGCGACCTTCGGCGGCAGCATCAGGTTCTCCTCGACCGAGAGGCTGGCGAAGATGCCGCGCTCCTCGGGCACGAAGCCCAGGCCCGCCCGCGCGGTCTGGTGCAGGGCCACCGCCGTCATGTCCCGCCCGGCGAACTCGATCCGGCCGCTGCGCTTGCGCAGGATGCCCATGATGCTGCGCAGCGTCGTGGTCTTGCCCATGCCGTTGCGGCCCAGGATGCAGATCATCTCGCCCTCGGCCACGGTCAGGTTCACGCCGTGCAGGACGTGGCTTTCCCCGTACCAGGCATGCAGGTCGCGGACGTTCAGAAGCGGCGCGCTCATGCTTCGGACCCCATATAGGCAGTGCGCACGCGCGGATCGGCCGAGACGGCGGCATAGTCGCCCGCCGCGATGATCTCGCCGCGCTGCAGCACGGTGACGTGGTGGCAGATATCCGCCACGACGCTCAGGTTGTGCTCGACCATCAGCACCGCGCGCTCGGTGGCGACGTCGCGGATGATGCCTGCGACCATGGCCACGTCCTCCTGCCCCATGCCGGCCATCGGCTCGTCGAGCAGCAGCACCTCGGGGTCGAGCGCCAGCGTGGTGGCGATCTCCAGCACCCGCTTGCGGCCATAGGACAGGTCGGCGGCGCGGTGGTCGCGCCAGCGCGCCAGGCCCAGTTGCCCGATCAGATGGTCGGCGCGCGCATCCAGCCGGTCCAGCGCCGACAGCGGCAGCCAGAACTGCACCGCCAGCCCCGCCGGCCGCTGCAGCGCCACCTTGACGTTTTCGCGCACCGTCAGGTGCGGGAACACCGCCGAGATCTGGAACGACCGCACCAGCCCCATCCGCGCCACCTTGTCGGGCCGGGTATGGGTGATGTCCTGGCCCAGCAGCGTGATCGAGCCCCGCGTCGGCTGCAGGAACTTGGTCAGCAGGTTGAACACCGTGGTCTTGCCCGCCCCGTTCGGCCCGATCAGCGCATGGATGCGCGCGTGCTCCACGTCCAGATCGACATCGTTCACCGCCGTGAAACCGGCGAAGTCCCGGCCAAGCCCGCGGGCGGACAAAACCACCCGAGGCTCGGCCTGTATTGCCAGGGATGCCGACATCACTGGACCAGAGGACAGCCGCTTTCGGCCGGGTTCAGGAACGCCTCGTCGCCCGGAATCGTGGCCAGGACGTTGTAGTAGTCCCAATCCTCGGTCACGTCGCCGGGCGCCTTGACCTCCATCAGATACACGTCCTTGATCAGCCGGCCGTTCGGCCCGACCTTGCCGCCCTGGGCAAAGACGTCGTCGACCGGCATCTCGTGCATCTTGGCGGCGACGGCCTCGGTTTCGTCGGTGCCCGCGGCCTCGATCGCCTTGAGGTATTGGGTGACGGCCGAATAGGTGCCGGCATGGACCATGTTCGGCATGACGCCCGTCCGCTCCTTGAAGCGTTCGCCGAACTCGCGCGATTCCGGCGTGCGGTTCCAGTAGAAGCTTTCGGTCAGCGTCAGCCCCTGCGCGGCGTCCAGCCCGATTCCATGCACCTCGGCCAAGGTAAAGAGCAGCGCCGCAAGGCGCTGGCCGCCGGCAGTGATGCCGAATTCAGCCGCCTGCTTGATGGCGTTCTGCGTGTCCATGCCGGCATTGGCCAGGCCGATCACCTTGGCGCCCGAAGCCTGGGCCTGCAGCAGGAACGAGGAATAATCCGTCGTCGCCAGCGGGTGGCGCACCGCGCCCGCGACCGTGCCGCCCTGCGACTTGACGAAATTGCCGGTCTGCTCTTCCAGCGAATAGCCGAAGGCATAGTCCGCAGTCAGGAAGAACCAGCTGTCGCCGCCCTCCTTCACCAAGGCGCCGCCGGTGCCCACGGCCAGCGCATGGGTGTCATAGGCCCAGTGGAAGCCGTAGGGCGTGCATTGCGCTCCGGTCAGCTCGGTCGTGGCCGCGCCGGTGTTGACGGTGATCTTCTTCTTTTCCTGGCTCAGCGCCTGCACGGCCAGGCCGACCGACGAGGTGGTCAGCTCCATGATCGTGTCGACCTGCTCGGTATCGTACCATTGCCGGGCGATGTTCGAGGCGATGTCGGGCTTGTTCTGGTGGTCGGCGGTGACGACCTCGATGGGCGCGTCCAGCACCTTGCCGCCGAAATCCTCGACCGCCATCCGCGCGGCCTCATAGGAATACTTGCCGCCGAAATCGGCATAGACCCCGGACTGGTCGTTCAGGATGCCGATCTTGACCTTGCCGTCCGAGACTTCGGCCAGGGCGGGCGTGGCAATAAGGCCGACCGCAGCGGTCGACAGCAGAAACTTTCGCATAATGTCCTCCCAAAGGCGCATCCCTTCCACCGGCCGACTTTGCCTGCCGGGTGGGAATGCTGTCCTGTTACCGTCAGGCGCGACTCCATCCCGCGCCCTCCCGGACCGAACGATGCCGGCAATTCGGTTTTGACACAAGTGTTCAGATAGGTTTAATTTCTTACAGGGTGTGTGCGTTTTCGAACAGATGGCCAATCTCAGCTGGGACGATCTGCAATTCTTTCTGGCGGTTGTGCGCGAAGGCCAGCTTTCGCGCGCCGCGCGGCACCTGGGCACCTCGCACGTCACGGTCTCGCGCCGCATCGACCGGCTGGAGCAGGCGCTGAATACCCGCCTGTTCGAGCGCAATCCCCGCGGCTATGAGCCGACCCCCGCCGGGCAGCGCCTGATCGAGGCCGCCGAGCGCATGGAGGAGGCCGCCGGGCTGATCCCGCTGGAACAATCCGCCGCGCCGGGACAGGCGCGGCCGCTGCGGCTGGCCATGCCCGAGGGCTTCGGCAGCCTGTTCTCGACCCATCTGCTGCCGGCCTTCATCGCGCGCTTCCCGCTGATCTCGCTGGAACTCATCACCATGCCGCAGGTGCTGTCGCTGTCGCGGCGCGAGGCGGATATCTCGATCACGCTGGACCCGGTGACGAGCGGTCCCTATCGCTCGGAACGGCTGGTGGACTATACCCTGCATCTTTACGCCACGCAGGCGCATCTGCGCAGCCTGCCGCCCATCGCCGGTCCCGAAGACCTGCGCCAGTTGCGTTTCATCGGCTATATCGAGGAGATGATCTTCGCCCCCGGCCTAGACTATCTGGGCGAGATCCATCCCGCGATCCGGGCCAGCGTGAAAAGCTCCAGCATCTTCAATCAGTTGGCAGCGGTGCGCAACGGGCTGGGGATCGGCGTCCTGCCCTGGTATGTCGCCGCGAAATACCCCGAGCTGCAGATCGTGCTGCCCGACCGGGTCCGGCTGACCCGGACCTATTGGCTGACCTGCCATCGCGACCTGCGCATGATGCAATGGGTGCGGGCGGTGATCGGCTTTCTGTCGGCCAGCCTGGCCGAGCGCGGCCACGAACTGTCCCGCCCGCCGGATCATGCCGGGCCGGGCTGAGGCCAGAGGCGGCTTCGCGCCCTAGCCGGGCCGGGCGCAGGCAAGGCGATGCGGCGCCTGGCCTGCCCACCGGCCTTGCGCCCCGGTGGTGGCTTTCCGTGGCGGGATCGGAGCGGGACGACCATCGCCGCCCTGCCCCGCTTGCCCGCCAGCGCCACCAGATCCCTAGCTAGTCGTAAAGCCCGGCGAAGCGGTCGCGCAGCAGGTTCTTCTGCACCTTGCCCATGGTGTTGCGCGGCAACTCGTCCATGAACAGCACACGCTTGGGCTGCTTGAACTTCGCCAGCCGCCCCTCCAGCGGGGCCAGCACATCGGCCTCGGTCAGGGCGGGGCTGCCGGTCGGGACGACCACCGCCGTCACCCCCTCGCCGAAATCGCGATGCGGCAGGCCGATGACGGCGGATTCGACCACGCCGGGCAGCGCGTCGATCTCGGTCTCGATCTCCTTGGGATAGACGTTGTAGCCGCCGGTGATGATCAGGTCCTTGCCGCGGCCGACGATGTGCAGGTAGCCGCGCTCGTCGAATTTCCCCAGGTCGCCGGTGATGAAAAAGCCGTTGTCGCGCAGCTCGGCGGCGGTCTTTTCCGGCATGCGCCAATAGCCCTTGAACACGTTCGGGCCGCGTACCTCGATCATGCCGATCTCGCCCCGCGGCAGCTCGGCGCCGGTCTCGGGGTCGGTGACGACGATCTCGGTGCCGGGCAGCGGCAGGCCGACGGTGCCGGCGATGCGCTCGCCGTCATAGGGGTTCGAGGCGTTCATGTTCGTCTCGGTCATGCCGTAGCGTTCCAGGATGGCATGGCCGGTGCGGGCCTGCCATTCGCGATGCGTCTCGGCCAGCAGCGGCGCCGAACCCGAGACGAACAGCCGCATGTTGGCCGTGGTCTCGGCGTTCAGCATGTCGTCCTGAAGCAGGCGGACATAGAAGGTCGGCACGCCCATCAGCACGGTCGCCCGCGCCATCCCCTCGAATATCCGGTCGACGTCGAATTTCGGCAGGAAGATCATCGAGGCGCCGGAGAACAGCACCACATTGGTGGCGACGAACAGGCCGTGGGTGTGAAAGATCGGCAGGGCGTGGATCAGCACGTCCTGCGCGGTAAAGCGCCATGCCTCGCGCAACACCTGCGCATTCGAGACCAGGTTGCCATGGGTCAGCATCGCGCCCTTGGACCGGCCGGTGGTGCCCGAGGTGTAAAGCAGCGCGGCCAGGTCGTCGCTGTCGCGGGCCACGGTGGCGAAAGCCTCGGGGGCAGCATCGGCGGCGTCGGTCAGGCTGCCCCGCCCCTCGGCGTCCAGCGTCACCATGCGGGCACCGGCGGCCTCAGTGGGCCCGCGCAGCGCCTCTTGCCGGGCGGGGTCGCAGACAAAGACCCGGGGCTCGGCATCGCCCAGGAAATAGCCGATCTCGGCGGGGGTGTAGCCGGTGTTCAGCGGCAGGAACACCGCGCCCGCCCGCAGGGTGGCGAGATAGAGGATGATCGCCTGCACCGATTTCTCGACCTGAACCGCCACCCGGTCGCCGGGCTGGACGCCGAAGGCCGCCAGCGCGTTGGCCATGCGGCCGCTGCGGGCGATCAGGTCGCCATAGCGGATGCGCTCGCCCGCCTGCGTTTCGATGGCCACGGCCTCGGGATCGCTGATGCCGGCGGTGAGAAGGTCGAACAGATTGTCACTCATGAGTTGTCCCCGTGGTTCATGGGTTGGAGGCCGGCAGCGCGCGCTTGACGCTGTCCGAGGCGGCGATGGCGCTGCGTTCGGCAAAGGCTTCGTGGTTCGCCTCGATCCGGTCGAGGTCGTAGAGATAGTTCACCATCAGCCCATGCGACTGCTTCAGCCCGTTGGCCGAGACATCGCCCAGGAAGTTCAGCCGCTCCAGCCGGGCGCCGTTGCCCAGGTGGAAGCGCGCCACCGGATCGACGACGCGGCCCTTGCCGTCGCGGGCGCGCAGGAAATAGGCCGCGGCGGCAGCCAGCAGCGGCGCGCGCAGGCTTTCGGCCACGGCCGGGTCCTTGTGCCAGTCGGGATCGTCCAGCACGGCAAAGGCCAGGCGCTGGTCGGCGTCGATCAGTTCCGACATCGCGTCCTTGCGCTGCTGGGCCAGCCAGGCGGCAAAGCCCGGCACCGGCGACAGCGTGACGAAGGTGCGGATGTTGGGCAGTTCCGCCTTGAGCTCCTCGACCACCTGCTTGATCAGGAAATTGCCGAAGGACACCCCGGCCAGCCCGCGCTGGGTGTTCGAGATGGAATAGAACACCGCAGTGCTGGCGCGCTCCGCCTCGATCGGCTGGCGGTCGAGGTCGAGCAGCCCCGCGACATTGTCCGGGATCTCCTCGGTCAGCGCCACTTCCACGAAGATCAGCGGCTCGTCCACCAGCTGCGGATGGAAGAAGCCGTAGCAGCGCCGGTCGGTCGGCTGCAGGCGATTGCGCAGGTCGTCCCAGTTCTGGATGGCATGCACCGCCTCGTAGCGGATGATCTTTTCCAGGATGCTGGCGGGCGTGTTCCAGTCGATATGGCGCAGCACGAGAAACCCCCTGTTGAACCAGGATGCAAAAAGATGCGCGAAATCGCCGTCCACCCGGCGCAGCGGGGGATTGCCCTTCAGGTGGCGCAGCAGCTCCTCGCGCATCCGCACCAGCGCCGCCGTGCCGCCGGGGGCGAGGTTCAGGCGGCGGAACAGTTCCTGCCGGCGCGGCTCGGCGGCATCGTGCAGCGCCTCGATGGCCCGCCCGTCCTCGGGGTCGCGCTGCACGGCCTCCAGCGCAGCGCGGACCGCCGCCGGATCGGGGCCGAAGCGGTCGGCGAGGTTTTGCAGGAAGGCCAGCCGCGTCGCCTCATCGGCATCCTCGAAGGCGGCAAGCAGGCCCTGCGCGATGGCCACGCCCGAAGCCTCGCCCCGCCGCGACAGCAGCGCCTCGCCCAGTTCGCACAGGTCGGGCGCCTCGGTGGCAGCGCCGGCGCCCCGCCGCCCAAGCAGGCGGCGGCCGCGCTCTGTCAGCACCTCGAACAGCTCGCCCAGAAAGGCCGGGCGGCTGGGGCGCGGGGTCTCGACGGTCTTGATCATTTCGGGCCTCCGAAAAGCGGGTGGCCTGCCGGGATCATCCCGGCAGCACGACGAAGATCAGCCACAGCACGACCGGAGCGACCAGCGTCACCAGCGCACCATAGCTCAGCAGTTTGCGGAAAAAGACCTGACGGTCCACCCCGCGCGCATTGGCCAGGACCAGGGCGCCGTTGGTCGAGAACGGGCTGACATCGACGATGGTCGAGGCGACGGCCATGCCGGCGATGAAGCCGATGGCGCCCACGCCCGTATCGCCTTGCAGGAAGGGCACCGCCAGCGGGATCAGCGAGCCCAGCACCGCCGTGGACGAGGCGAAGGCCGAGACGACCGCTCCGATCAGGAACAGCATCAGCGCCGCCAGCAAGGGCGAGGCCATGCCCGCCACGCTGTCGCCGACGAAATCGATGGTGCCCATGTGTTCCAGCACCGCGACATAGGTGGAAACGCCGGTGATCAGCATGATCTCGGGCCAGGCCACCTGCGCCATGGCGCGTTTCTGCATGGTCGGGTTCCACAAGGCCAGGCCCAGACCGATGGTCAGCGAGACGAACCCAATGTCGAGGTTGAAGGCCAGCACCAGCACGGCCAGCAATGCCAGCCCGGCCAGCGTGACGATCTGGTAGAGCGTGCCGTCGGGCTGGTCGCCCTCGTCCGTCTCGGCGACGAGGCGGTTCGATTCGCCGCCGCCCTCCTCGCCGATGCGGCGGCTCAGCGCCTCGGCCTCGCTGTCGCCGAAGATCTGCGGGCCGGTGGCCGGGCTGGCGATCTCGACATGCGGCACCGCGACAGGCTCGATCCGGTCCTGCCGCGCCTGCATCAGCTTGCGTCCGCCCAGCATCATGAACAGCAGAAGCGCCACCGCCGCGTTGACGAAGAAGCTGGCGGCAAAGGTGGTCATGGGCGACAGCGGCAGCCCGGCCTTGGCCACGACGCCGTTGGTGATGCCGCCATAGATGCTGATCGGCGAAAAGCCCCCGGCCTGCGCGCCATGCACCACCATCAGGCCCATGAGCAGCGGCGAGATCTGGTAGCGGAACGCGAAGCCCAGCGCGATGGGTGCCACGATGGCAACGGCGCCGGGGCTGACCGCGCCCACCGCAGTCAGGACGGCCGAGATGCCGAACATGATCCACGGGATCGCGCCGATGCGGCCCTTGACGGCGCGCACGGCCATGCGCACCAGCCAGTCGATGGTGCCGTTGTTCTGCGCCAGGGCGAACAGCCAGGTGATGCCGACCAGCGTCAGGAACAGGCCGCTGGGGAAACCGGCGATGATCTCCTTGGCGGCCTGCCCGGCCAGCAAGGTGCCGACCAGGAAGGCGCCGACATAGGCCAGCACGCCCATGTTGATCGGCCAGATCGTAGCGACGACGAACATCGCCGCCAGCGCGTAGATTGAAAACAGATGCGGGGTCATGCGCGGCTCCTCTCCTTGCAATCTCCTGTGGCCGACAAGGCGGCCGTCGATTCCCGCACCCTCCTCCGGCACGCGAATCCTCACCCGGCTGTTATACGTTTCCTCTTGTCTGTTGTATATATCAAATCCGAACATGGATAAATGCGTGGGAAACGCTTATCTTCCGGGCAGATACCCGAAGGAGGCTTCCCATGGCGACGATCCCCAACACGCTGCGCATCCGCAACGCGCTGGAAAACGCCATCGTGGAGGGCAAGTATCCGCCCGGCGCCCGGCTGGACCCCGAGGCGCTGGAGCGGGAATTCGAGGTCTCGCGCACCCCGATCCGCGAGGCGCTGCACCAGCTGGAAGCCTCGGGACTGGTCCGGGTGGTGCCCAAGCGCGGCACCTTCGTCACCGAATGGAGCGCGGGCGAGCTGGCCGAGCGATTCGAGGTCATGGCCGAGATCGAGGCGACCTGCGGCCGCCTTGCCGCCCGCCGCATCACCGAGGCGGAGATGGCCGATTTCGAGGCCGTCCACGAGGCATGCCGCCAATTGGCCGAGGCCGGCGAGGTCGAGGCCTATTACGCCCGCAACTCGGATTTCCACCATTGCATCTATCGCGCGACCCACAACGCCTTCCTGGCGCAAGAGGCGGCGCGGCTGCATGCCATGCTGCAACCCTATCGGCGCATGCAGCTCAAGGTGCGCAACCGGATGATGCGGTCATTCGCCGAACATGACGCGGTGGTGGCGCGCATCCGTGCCGGCGACGGCGAGGGCGCGGCCCAGGCGCTGCGCATCCATGTCATCGTGCAGGGCGACCGTTTCCACGACCTGATCGCGGCCTTGCGGCAAGGGGACTGACGGGCGCCAGACGGCATCCTGCGGGAAAACTCCTCTGGCGCATCGGGCCGAAGGGATGGGATAAAGGCCCGGGACAGGCCGATGGGGGTGCCGATGCGCTATTTCGACTTCAGCACCTGGCAGGGGGTTCTGACCACCCTGCTGGGCCTTGCGCTGTTCACGCTGATCGGCGTGGGCATCCGGGTGCTGATGCTGCTGACCATCCAGCAGCGCCAGCAACGCATGAACCGCCAGATCAACGAACGCCTGCGCACGCTGATCGCCGCCTACAAGGTGCTGGGCGGCTCGTTCACCGGCGAGTTGCTGGTCGATCCGACCCATCTGCGCGACCTGCGGCAGCGCGCGCAAGAGGCGGGGGACGAGGAAGCCGCCGGCTCGGATCGCGCAAGGCGCATCCGCGACGCGGTCGAGGCGGCGCTTTCGGACATCATCCTGCTGGGCACCGAGGAACAGGTCCGCCTGGCCAGCCGCGCCGCCACCGAGATGGCCGCAGGCCGGCCGATCCATACCGCCGAACTGGTCGTCTCGCTGCGCGATTTCATCCGCAAGGCGCTGGACCTGGGTCCGGTGCCCGGCGACGTGACCATCCCCTCGCAAGGTCCGACGCGGCAATCGGGCGGCTCGTCCAGGGGCGGGCGCGGCGAAGGCGGCAGCAAGGGCGGCGGCGGTGGAGGCGGCGGTGGAGGTGGCATGGGTGGCGGCGGTGGCATGGGCATGGGAATGGGGCTTGGCCTTGGCCGCCATGCCGACGACGCCCCGTCCTGAGACGCCGGAAACGCCCCGCTTGCGATGCGGCATCGATCCTGCGATCCTGCCGCCATGACCGGGGATCTGCATATCCTGCGCCAGCACGTCCTGCTGACGGCGCGGCTGTTTCGGAACTACGGCGCGGTGCTGGCCGCCACATGGCTGGCGGGCATGCTGCTCGGCACGCTCCTGATGATGCTGGCGGTCGAGATCGGCTTTGTCGACCGGCTGGCCGGGCTGATCGCGCTGGTGCCGGTGATCCTGCTGCAACTGGTGCTGTTCGTCGCCATGTTCGTCATCCTGCGCGACGGGCTGCCGGTGCTGCGCTTTCGCTCAAGGCGCCGTCGCAAGGCGCCCGCCGATGGGGAAACCCGCGACGAAGCCCAAGGCCAGCCCGGCATCGGCATGCTGGCCGGGGCGCTGCTGGCGGCGCTGATCCCGTTCTATGGCTATTATGCGGGCTGGGGTCTTCTGGGAAACACGCTGCGGGATTACTCCAAGGCTTTCCTGTCGACCTCGATGGAGCGGATCGACTTCTCGGCGGTTTCGCCCGAGCCCCAGCCGACCGCGCTGGAGGTGCAAAGCACGCTTTGGGTCATGGTCGCCGTGCTGCTGATCTGGGCGATCCGGCGCGGCGCCAAGGCCATGCACAAGCGCAGCGAGGCCGGGATCTGGCCGCTGCTGGTCGTCGCCTGCGAGGCAAGCTGGGCGGTGCTGGGCCTTTACGTCATCTCGGGCTGGCAGGCGGGGTTCATCGAATGGCTGGCCGGCCTGCCCTCGCCCGCCGAGCTGTGGCGGAACCTGGCCCCGCCCGCCTCGGCCGAGGTCGTCGATGCCGCAAGGCGCCCGGTGGACTGGGCGCCCGTATTCCAGCCCGGCCCCTGGCTCGTGGCGCTGTTCTGGTATGCGCTGCTGCCGCTGATCTGGTTCAACCTCGGCGCCATCGTCTATGGCCATGACCTGAACCTGATGGCCGAGGAGACGCGCCGCTCGGCCGGCAGGGTCGTGGAGCGCTGGCAGGCATTGCCGAAGCCGCTGACCGACTTCATCGGCCATTTCTGGGCCGGGCTTGTGAAACGCTGGCACGCGGTCGCGAACGGCGTGCTGCTGGCCGGGTCGGCCGGCCTTGCGCTGACCGTCTCGGTGCTGGTGCTGTGGCGGCTGGCCGATTGGGCCGGCCGCTGGGCCTGGATCGGGCTGGCCGAACTGATCGGGCCGCAAGACCTGAGGGTCTGGCAGGTGGCGCAATATCCGCTGGGCCTGCTGTTCGGTGCGCCGGGCCAGCCGCAGCAGGGCGTGGTGGTCTGCGTCCTGCAGTTCTGCATCCTTGCCGCCGGGCTGGAGCTGGCCGGGCGCGCCCAGGCGGAAAAGGCAGCTATTGCAGATCGCGCAGAACCGGCTTGACCGCGAATTCCAGCGCCTCGGGCCGCGTCCCCCAAGCCGAGACGCGCAGCCGCGCACCCTTCAGCAATTCGGAGGGCACCAGGAAAAGCTGGTCAGACAGGAACTCCTGCCTGTCCGGCGGCGCGTCGTAGGGGATGGGATTGCAGCGCCCCTTGTTCTCGCCGTCGGGGGAAAGCACCCGGACGGCACCCTCGGAATCGGTGCTGATCAGCGGCAGCCAGACCCGATCCGCCGCGTCGCGCAGGCTGAGGTCGCAGCCGGCCCAGCCCTGCCGCGCCGCCTCGGGACCGCGCAGCGCCAGACGGACCAGCACCAGCGCCCGCTCGGACAGGTTGGGCGCGCTTCCCGCCCAGACCTGATCGACCCGGACATGCACGCCGCGCAGTTTGGCCCCCGCCTCGCCAGCCTGCGACACGGTCCATTCCCGGGCACGGCGCAGGTCGGCGATCTCGGTCCACCCCCCCACCACCACGTTGGCGAGCAGCAGGACTGCGGCAATGATTACCCAAAGCAGATGTTTCATGGCTCGAACAGGATGATCGACTGGCTGCCCCCTGCCGGCTCCGGCGGGGCAAGATGCAGGGCGCTGTCGAAAACCGCGGTGAAGCTGTTGTTCACCACCAGCTCGCCGCCCGCGACCTCGTCCGGCGGCAACTCGAAAACGGCGATGGCACGCCCGGTCAGGCCGGGCTGGAACCAGTGGCTGTCGAGCCCGCGGGGGATGTCCTGGGCACGCCTGGACAGCGCATAGCGCCGCCCGCTCGCGCCCTGCCAAGAGGCATCGATGCGCTGCGAGACGATGGTCGCCTCGACCTCGATCTCGGCGATCAGGAAGACGCCGTCGGTGTCGTGCACGAACTCGGTGCCGAAGCGGGAAAAGGCGATGCGGTCGGCCAGGCGCGCGCCGGCAAAGCGGGCGCGAAAGCTGCGCGCCTCGCCCGTCCCGCCCGCCGCGACATGGCTGCGGAACGGCTGCACGGTGCTGTTGTAATCCGGCGCGATCTGCATCATCGCGCCCAGCAGGGCGGCGCCGGCCAGCACGATGGCGATGCTGCCCCCCCGGATCATGGCGCCCCCTCGGGCACGACGGACATGCGGGCGGCGGGCTGAAACAGCAGCCAGCTCGACTTGCCGTAAAGATTGTCCTTGAGCTTGAAGATCTGCCGGTGGAAAGTCAGCGAGACCGGCCCGGGCCGCCAGTCCGGCGGAACCTGCCAGACCAGCGTGACCCGCTCGGCCAGGCGCGGATGCAATTGCGCCAGCGGCGCGCCGTCGCGGTCCAGGATCACCTCGGGCTCGGGCCAGGCGGCGCCACCGGCGGCAAGCTCGGGCGGATGCGGCGGAAAGCCGAAGACGGCGATCTGGCTTTCTCCGGTCAGGTTCAGCAGCCGCGCGCGCATCAACAGGCGGGCGGGCTCGCCCTCCTGCCCGGGCGGGACCAGCGACAGCGATAGCGGGGTCAGTTCGACCCGGCCCAGATCGACCGGCTCGCCGGGGACGATCCGGGGCAGTTCCTGCGGCGCCCGCACCTCTTCGACCTTCAGCCACAGGCCGAGCAGCACCGCGGCCGCAACCCCGATCGAGGCGGCCATGCGCACCCTCAGACGCCGCAGCAACGAGGCATGTCGCTTTCCCGTCATGCGGGAATTAAGGCCCGCCGGCCCTTGCCGCACAAGATCCGACCGCTTCCGGTCGGCGGATTCCGGCCGGAACGCAAGGGCGAACCGGGGCAAGCCCGTCATCTGCCACGGTGCCATGCAGAGGTCGTGGGGCGCGCATGGCGATGTCGCCGGCCGTTCGACAGCAGATGCGGATCGCCCCCCCGGGCGCGTTCGGGTTCGCGACGTGGATGCACATGTCTCCCTGACCCGGGATCGGCGATTGCCGGCTCGCCATCCCGTCCGGTCCTGCGAAGGTGACATGGAGGTGTTTCAGCCATCGGTTATCCTTCCCGCGCGCCGCCATCCGCTTCAGAATGGCCCGGCACCACGTCACGGAGCGTCCCGAAGGAAGGTCGAAATGCCGCAACAGGAAACCATCGTCTCCGCGCCGGAACTGACGCTGGACATCACGCCCGAGGCGGCCGAGATCCTGCGCGCCTCGGACCTGCTGTCCGGCCGGCCGCGCACCATGCCGGTCCATGCGACCTATTTCGACACCCCCGCACAGGACCTGGCCGCGGCCGGCTTCACGCTGAGCCTGACCAAGACCGGGGGCGAGACCGGCGATCAGCGCCTCCAGACCGTCAAGGCCACCGGCAGCACCGCCGATCTGTTCCTGCTGCCCGAATGGCGGCAGACCTTGACGGGCGACAGGCCGGTGCTGGACGACCACACGCCGGTTCCCGCGCTGCTGGGGGCGAAGATCGCGGATATCGGCCCGCTGTTCGAACTGCGCGTCATGCGGCATGTCTGGACCCTGCCCGGGCAGGGCGCCGGCATCGAACTGGCGCTGGATCAGGGCGAGGTGACAGCCGCCGACCGCCGCGCGATGCGTTGCGCGATCCGGCTGGCGCTGCGCGACGGCCCGCCTGCGGCGCTTTACGCGCTCGCACGCCGGCTGGACGAGATCGCACCGCTGCGCCTGGCCGCCCAGACCGAGGCCGAGCACGGCTTTCGGCTGCTGGGGCCGGTGCTGCACATGCACAAGGCGGCGCCGGTCGCCCTGCGCCGCGACATGGTGGCGGCGGACGGGTTTCGCCTGATCGGAAGCGCCTGCCTGCGGCAATTCCGGCTCAACGAGCCGCTGATCGGCCCCGGCAATCCCGAGGCCGTGCATCAGGCGCGGGTGGCGCTGCGCCGGCTGCGCTCGGCCTTTGCCATCTGCAAGCCGATGCTTCAGGACGAAGAGGCCGGCCGGCTGAACCGGGAAAGCCGCTGGCTGGCAGGCATGCTGGGCGAGGCACGCGACCTGGACGTGCTGCGCATGCGCTGCCGGTCCGAGGCGCTGCGCGCCCGTCTGGAGCCGGCGCGCATGGCCGCCTATGCCCAGGCGCAAGCGGCGCTGGAATCGCGCCGAGCGCGGTTGCTGATGCTGGATCTGGGGGAGTATCTCGCCATCAGTCCCTGGACCGCGCTGCCCTCGGCGGCCGAGATCCGCGACCTGCCGCTGCGGGAATTCGCGGCCGCCGCCCTCGACCGCTTTCGCCGCAAGGTCAAGAAGGACGGCATCGACCTTGCCGATCTCGGCGACGAGGCCCGGCACGAATTGCGCAAGGACGCCAAGAAGCTGCGCTATGCCGCGGAGTTCTTTGCGCCGCTCTTTGCGGAAAAGCGCCGCAGGCGCCGGGCCGCGCGCTTCCTTGCCGCGCTGGAGGCGTTGCAGGACCGCATGGGCGCGCTGAACGATCTGGTGAGCGCGCCGGAACTGGTCGAACGGCTGGGCCTTGCCGGCGATCCCAAGGCGGCCGCGCTGCTGGGCACGAAACGCGACAAGCGCGCGCAGATCGAGGCCGCCGCCGAGGCGCATGACGCCTTCGTCGATGCCAAGCGCTTCTGGCGCTGAGGGCGGCGGCCCTGCGCTGGCCTACCCGGCCAGAAGCTCGCCCGGTGTGATCGCGGCGATCCCCAGCGCCTCGCCCACCGGCGGCGAGGTCAGCTGCCCCTCATGCGTGGCCAGGCCCCCACGCAGATGCGCATCGTCGGCCAGCGCGCGGCGCCAGCCCTTGTCGGCCAGGGACAGCAGGAAGGGCAGCGTGGCATTGCCCAGCGCCTGGGTCGAGGTCCGCGCCACCGCGCCCGGCATGTTGGCGACGCAGTAATGGATCACGCCGTCCACTTCGTAGATCGGGTCCTGGTGGGTGGTCGGCCGCGAGGTCTCGAAGCAGCCGCCCTGGTCGATGGCGACATCGACCAGCACCGCGCCGCGCGGCATGGTCGCCAGTTGCGCCCGCGACACCAGCTTCGGCGCAGCCGCGCCCGGCACCAGCACCGCGCCGACCACCATGTCGGCGCCCTGGATCAGCTCGGCGGTCGCCGCCGCGCTGGCATGCTGGGTGGTCAGCTTGCCCATGAACAGATCGTCCAGCCAGGACAGCCGCGGCAGCGAGCGGTCCATCACCGTCACGTTGGCGCCCATGCCGACCGCGACCCGCGCCGCCGCCGCGCCGACCACGCCGCCGCCGATGATCAGCACATTGGCCGGCCGGACCCCCGGCACCCCGCCCAGCAGCACGCCGCGTCCGCCATTGGCCTTTTGCAGCGCCCAGGCGCCGACCTGCGGCGCCAGCCGCCCCGCCACCTCGGACATCGGCGCCAGCAAGGGCAGCCCGCCGCGCGCATCGGTGACCGTTTCATAGGCGATGGCGGTCACGCCCGAGTTCAGCAGATCGCGCGTCTGCGCCGGATCGGGCGCCAGGTGCAGATAGGTGAACAGCACCTGCCCGCGCCGCAGCATGGCGCGTTCGACGGCCTGCGGTTCCTTGACCTTCACGATCAGGTCCGCCTCGGCAAAGACCGCGGCCGCGTCCGGCGCGATCCGCGCCCCGGCGGCCAGATAGTCCTCGTCCGCAAAGCCGGCACCAAGCCCCGCGCCGGTCTCGACCAGCACCTGATGGCCATGCGCGACGGCCTCGGCCGCGGCGGCGGGCGTCAGGCCGACGCGAAATTCCTGCGGCTTGATTTCCCTGGGGCAGCCGATCTTCATTCCCTTCTCCTCCCGCTGGTTTCAAGGCTCCTGGCACCAGTCTGACATTGCCGTTTCGCAAGGTGCTGCGAAACTGCCCCCGGGCAAGCGGGCGCAACGAGACAGGATCCTCCGGTCGACCAGAAGAATCGAAGAATCTTCCGCCGTCAAGAAAATGGGCGCAAGCATCCGCCGCAGCGGCATTCGGTGCCACGATTGCCCATCGGGTGCATTGCATATATACGCATTCCCGAATATGTCTTGAGGCTGCCGCAAGCGACGAACAGCAGGGGGGAGCAGTCGATGATCCACGCCTCGGGGGTGGCAGGGTTCCGCAAGGCGCGGTCGGGCTGGGCGCACCAAGTCGCTGCCGGCCCGGCAAGGCGCGAACGCCGCTCATGGCCGCGCCGGGACAGGGGGAAATGTCCCGAGCGGCTCCATCGCCCTTTCGCCGTCCCCTTCCATCATCGGGGCGCCGGGTCGTGAGGCGGGGCTCAGCCATCGCCGCCACGCTGGCGGTGCTTGCGCTTGGCGCGGGCTATGCCGTCCTGCGCCTGCTTCCCATGGAATACGACGACCTTTCCGGCGCCGATCCGCGGGTCTGGGTCCTGCTGCCTGCCGCTCTGCGCGGCTTCGAGCTGCCCGGGCATTGCGCGCCGCCACGCTATTCGCGGCATTTCCTGGAATGCGGCGGGGCATGCGGGCATCAGGTCTCGATCCGCTTCGGCAGCCGCACCGTGACCGAGGATCGGGCGGCGGAACTGGCTGCGCGCGCCGGCGCCGCGACCGGCGCGACCGAAGCGCTGGCGGCAAGGGTCGCCCCCTTGGCGCCGGATTGTCCGGGCTGGCGGCTGGACCTGTCTTTCGATACCCGCGCATCCCAAGGCGGGGCCGCACCATGAGGCACAACACGGGCGCCCCCGCAGCATCCGGCGTCGATCCGGCGCCGTCGGGCCTGGTCGCAGCGACCAGGGCGATACGAGGGATCGACCGCAGATGCGCCTGATCCGCCGCCTGCCCCTCCTGCAATGGGCGCGCGGCTATGGCGGGGCGGTGCTGGGCACCGACCTGCTGGCCGCGGTGATCGTGACGATCATGCTGATCCCGCAAAGCCTGGCCTATGCCATGCTGGCCAACCTGCCACCCGAGGTCGGGCTTTACGCCTCGATCCTGCCGCTGGTCGCCTATGCGGTCTTCGGCACTTCGCGGGTGCTGGCGGTCGGGCCGGTGGCGGTGGTCTCGCTGATGACCGCCTCGGCCATCGGGCCGGTCGTTCAGGCCGGGCTGGCCGATCCGCTGGACGCCGCCGTCGGGCTGGCGCTGCTCTCGGGCGCGATGCTGGTGGCGGCGGGCATCTTCCGGCTGGGGTTCCTGGCGAATTTCCTGAGCCATCCGGTGATGTCGGGCTTCATCACCGCCTCGGGCATCCTGATCGCGGCCGGGCAGGTCCGGCACCTGCTGGGGGTGGGCGGCGGCGGCGCGACCCTGCCCGAGATCCTGCCCTCGCTCTGGGGTGCCCTGCCGCAGACCAATCCATGGACGCTGGCCATCGGCGCGGGCGCGCTGGCCTTTTTCCATGCGGCGCGACGCTGGGGCAAGCGCGGGCTGATGCGGGCGGGGCTGCCCGGCTGGCTGGCCGACATGCTGGCGCGGGCGGCGCCGATCCTGGCCATCGCGGCAACCATCGCGCTGGCCAAGGCGCTGGAGCTGGGGGGCAAGGGCGTGGCGCTGGTCGGCACCATCCCGCAGGGCCTGCCCCGGCTGGCGCTGCCGGGGCTGTCGGCCGAATTGCTGGTGGCGCTGGCGCCGGCGGCGCTGCTGATCTCGGTCGTGGGCTTCGTCGAGTCGGTCTCGGTCGGCCAGACGCTGGCGGCACGGCGGCGCGAGCGGATCGCGCCGGATCAGGAACTGATCGGGCTGGGCGCCGCCAATATCGCGGCGGGGATCAGCGCGGGCTATCCGGTGACGGGGGGCTTTGCGCGCTCGGTGGTGAATGACGACGCGGGCGCGCAGACGCCGGCGGCGGGGATCTTTACCGCCATCGGCATCGCGCTGGCCGCGCTGTTCCTGACGCCGCTGCTGGCCGACCTGCCGCAGGCGGTGCTGGCGGCGACGATCATCCTGGCCGTGCTGTCGCTGGTGGATTTCCGTGCCATCCGCCGGGTGCTGGACTATTCCCCGCGCGATTTTCTGGCCATGGCGGCAACCATCCTGATCACCCTGCTTGTGGGGGTCGAGCCGGGCATCAGCGCCGGTGTGGTGCTGTCGCTGGTCATGCAGCTTTACCGCAGCTCGCGGCCGCATTCCGCCGTCGTGGGCCAGGTACCGGGGACCGAGCATTTTCGCAACATCGACCGCCACCGGGTGCTGGTCTGGCCCGAGATCCTGTCGCTGCGCGTCGACGAAAGCCTGTATTTCGCCAATTCGCGCTTTCTCGAAGATCGCATCGCCGCGCTGGTGGCCGAGCATCCCCGCGTCCGCCACGTCGTGCTGATGTGCCCGGCGGTGAACGATATCGACGCCAGTGCGCTGGAAAGCCTTGAAGAGATCAACCGCCGCCTGGCCGAAAGCGGGGTCAAGCTGCATCTCTCCGAGGTCAAGGGGCCGGTGATGGACCGGCTGCATCGCAGCGATTTCCTGCGCCACCTGTCGGGCAAGGTCTTCCTGAGCCAGCACGAGGCCATTTGCCGCCTGCGCCGCGAACTGGGCCCGGACGCGGCCCCCGAACAAGAGATGGGACCGGGCTGCCGGCGGGACGGGGTCTCGGGCGGATAGACCCGCGGGCCGGCCCCGGCCTTGAACACCTACGGTAATGCGAACATATCGTCATGGCACCGTCGAGAACCGAGGTCGAGCATGTCCGGCACCGATATCCAGATCGCCTGCACCGCCTGCGGCGCGACGAACCGCCTGCCGCCCGGGCGCGAGATCGGGCGGCAGTCCGGCGCCATGGACGCCGCCTCGATCGCCGGCTGGGCGCGCGCGCAACTGCGCGGCTAAGGCCGGGGCGGTTGCCCGCACCGCCCGCTTGGCTATGCTGGAGACCGGACGGAAACGCGCGAGGACAGCATGGGCCAGTTGATCGACGGCGTCTGGCATGACGAATGGTATGACACCGACAGCAGCGGCGGGCGCTTCCACCGCAGCGTGACCGCCTGGCGCAACTGGATCACCCCGGACGGCGGTCCCGGCCCCAGCGGCAGGGGCGGATTCGGCCCGGAAAGCGGGCGCTATCACCTCTATGTCTCCTATGCCTGCCCCTGGGCGCATCGCACGCTGATCTATCGCGCGATCAAGGGGCTGGCGCCGCATATCGACGTCTCGGTCGTGCATCCCGACATGCTGTCCGAGGGCTGGACCTTCGCCACCGACTTCCCCGGCGCCACAGGGGACGGGCTGTTCGGCCTGCCCTTTCTGCGCGACATCTACCTGAAGGCGGACCCGAAAACCTCGGGCCGGGTGACGGTGCCGGTGCTGTGGGACAAGGCGCAGGACACCATCGTCAGCAACGAAAGCGCCGAGATCATCCGCATGTTCAATTCGGCCTTCGACGGGCTGACCGGCAACGGCGACGATTATTGCCCGGCCGAGTTGCTGGACCGGATCGATGCGATGAACGAGCGCCTCTACGACCGCGTGAACAACGGCGTCTACAAGGCGGGCTTCGCCACCACGCAGGCCGCCTATGACGAGGCCGTCGGGCCGCTGTTCGAGACGCTGGACTGGCTGGAGCGCCACCTGGCCGCGAACCGCTATCTTTGCGGCGAGCGCATCACCGAGGCGGACTGGCGGCTGTTCACCACCACGCTGCGCTTCGATCCGGTCTATCACACGCATTTCAAATGCAACCGGCGCTGGCTGCGCGAATACCCGAACCTCTGGGGCTGGACGCGAGAGCTTTACCAATGGCCCGGCGTGGCCGAGACGGTGCATCTCGACCATATCGTGCGGCACTACCATTACAGCCATGACACGATAAACCCGCATCGCATCATCCCGATCAATCCGCTGATCGACTGGCACGAGCCGCACGGCCGGGGCTGAGACAAGGCGTCGCGGGGCTTTCCTAGAGTTTCTCTCTGGATTGACAAGCCCTGCTGGCGGCGTATTCCTTTTCCCGCCGGCCCGTATTGGCCGGAGACTTGCCGCGATGCCCTTCCGGCCGGCGCGATCCGCCGCCACCGGACCCGCACCACGACAAAATGCTGGGGAAAGGCCGATGCTGGCACCGTTTCTCATCATGCTGCGCGAGGGGCTGGAGGCGGCCCTGATCGTCGGCATCATCGCCGGTTATCTGCGCCAGACCGGCCGGCGCGCCTGGCTGCCCGCGATCTGGGTCGGCGTGTTCCTGGCCGTCGCCATGTCGCTTTTCGCCGGCGCGGCGATCCAGCTGATCAGCAGCGGCTTCCCGCAAAGGACGCAGGAGCTGTTCGAGGCGGTGATCGGGCTTGTCGCCGTGGCGGTGCTGGTCGGCATGGTGTTCTGGATGCGCCGGGCCGCGCGCTCGATCAAGGCCGAGCTGCATTCCGGCATCGACGAGGCGCTGGCGCATCGGGGCGGCGCCGGCACCTGGGCGCTGATCGGCATGGTCTTTCTGGCCGTGGCGCGCGAGGGGCTGGAATCGGTGTTCTTCCTGCTGGCGATATTCCAGCAAAGCCGGGACGGCGCGGCGCCCATCGGCGCGCTTCTGGGCGTGATCGTCGCCATCGGCGCCGGCTGGGGCATCTATGCCGGCGCGCTGCGGCTGGACCTGCGCCGCTTCTTTCGCTGGACCGGGGTGTTCATCCTGCTGGTGGCGGCGGGGCTGCTGGCAGGCTCGGTCCGCGCGCTGCACGAGGCCGGGCTGTGGAACGGCTTGCAGGACCGGGTCTATGACCTGAGCCTGACCCTGCCGGAATCCGGCCCGCTGGGCACCGTGCTGTCCGGCCTTCTGGGCTATCGCGAGGCCCCCACGCTGGGCGAGGCGCTGGTCTGGGGCGTCTTCCTGGCGGTCACGCTGGTGCTTTTCCTCAGGCCGCAGGCAGAACCCCTGCCCGCCCGGCCGCAGACTGCGGGGCGCAAATGACTTCACCCTCGAAAGGCATTTACCTGGCGATCGCGGGCGCGGCCGTGCTGGCCGTCGCGGGCGGCGCGGCCTTCTGGTATGCGACGCAGCGGAATGCCGGCACGCAGACCGCGGCGGACCAGCTGGTGACCGTGAACGCCACCACTTGCGAGCCCAATGCCATCACCGTGCCCGGCGGACGGCGCAGCTTCGAGATCGTGAACGCCAGCGACCGCCCCATCGAATGGGAGATCCTGAACGGCGTCATGGTGGTGGCCGAGCGCGAGAACATCGCACCCGGCTTCCGCTCAACGCTGGAGGTGCAACTGGCGCCGGGCGAATACGCCATCACCTGCGGCCTGCTGTCGAACCCGCGCGGCACGCTGACCGTGACGCCGTCGGACGAGGCCGCGGCCGCCGCCTCGGAAGTCACGCTGCGCAAGTTCCTGGGACCGCTGTCGGAATACCGCGTCTATCTGGTCATGCAGGGCAATGCCGCGGTCAAGGCCGCCGAGGCGCTGCGCGACGCCATCACTGCGAACGATCTGGAGGCCGCGCGCGAGGCATGGCACCAGGCCCGCCTGCCCTATCGCCGCATCGAGCCGCTGGCTTATCGCTTTTCGGACCTGGAAGAGCGCATCGACGCCCGCGCCGCCTATCTGGCCGGTCGCGAGCAGGACCCCGCCTTCATCGGCTATCACCGCATCGAATACGGCCTTTTCGCGGAAAACCGCACCGAGGGGCTGGCGCCCTTTGCCGATGCGCTGGTCGCAGACCTGACCGAACTGGCCGCCCGGCTGAAACAGGCGCCGCTGGATCCCGGCCTGCTGATCGAGATACCGGGCGAAAGCGCGCTTCAGATCGCGCAGGGCCAGATACCGCAGGGCGAGAACCTTTATGCCGGCAACGACTTGCAGGATCTTGCCGCCAGCCTTGAGGGGATCGGCAAGCTGGCCGGCCTGTTGCGGCAGGTCGTGGCCGGGGTCGATCCGGCGCTGGACAAGGTCATCGAACAGGACATGCAGGCGGCCGAGGCGCATCTTGCCGCCATCGCGGCCGAAGCGCACCCGACCTATGGCGATGTCCCGAAAGCCGCGCGCGACGCGCTTGCCGCCGACCTGACGCGGCTGTCCGAAAGCCTGCGCAAATTGCAACCCGCCATCGGGATGAATTGACATGAACGACCAGGGCCGCCTTTCCACCACGCGCCGCACCCTTCTGAGGCAGATCGGACTGGGCGCCCTGGGCGGGACCATCGCCGGCAGCATTGGCATCCACGCCCGGGCGCAGGACGCCAAGACCGCGCCGCAGGTGGTCGATGCGCCGCCGGGCCATGCCGAGACCGCCGCCCAGCATGTGCCGTTCCACGGCAGGCACCAGGCGGGGATCCTGACCCCGCGCCCGGCCAGCGGCATCTTTGCCGCCTTCGACGTGGTCGTCGCCTCGCTCGACGATTTCGAGCGGATGCTGCGGCTGCTGACCGAGCGCGCCGCTTTCCTGACCCAGGGCGGCGAGGTGCCGGCCCGCGACCCCAAGCTGCCGCCCGCCGATTCCGGCCTGCTGGGTCCGGTGATCGCACCGGACAACCTGACGATCACCCTGGGGCTGGGCGCCTCGCTCTTTGACAGGCACGACTGGCTGGCGGGGCTGAAGCCGGCGCGGCTGCAACGCATGGTGCAATTTCCCAACGACGCGCTGGACCCGGCGCTGTGCCATGGCGACCTGTCGCTGCAATTCTGCGCCAACCTGCCCGACACCAACATCCACGCCCTGCGCGACATCGTGAAGAACCTGTCCGAATTCCTGGTGCTGCGCTGGATGATCGAAGGCTCGGTCCCGCCGGTTCCGCCCGCCCCCGATGGCTCGACCCCCAGCGCACGGAACTTCCTGGGCTTCCGCGACGGCTCGGCCAACCCCGATGCCAACGATGCCGCGCTGATGGAGCGCGTGGTCTGGACCCACGGCCCGGACGAGCCGGAATGGGCCCATGGCGGCAGCTACCAGGCCGTGCGCGTGATCCGCAATTTCGTTGAACGCTGGGACCGCGCGCCCCTGGCCGAGCAGGAGCGCATCTTCGGCCGCACCAAGATGACCGGCGCGCCCCTGGACGCGCCCCGGGCCAGCGAATACGACGTGCCCGACTACGCAGCCGACCCCGACGGCGCCACGACGCCGCCGGATTCGCATATCCGCCTAGCCAATCCGCGCACCCCGAAAAGCGAGCGCAACCTGATGCTGCGCCGCCCCTTCAACTATTCCCGCGGCGTGCTCAGGAATGGCCAGCTCGACCAGGGCCTGCTGTTCATCGCCTATCAGGCCGATCTGGAGGCGGGCTTCATCGCCGTGCAGAACCAGCTGAACGGCGAGCCGCTGGAGGAATATATCAAGCCGGTGGGCGGGGGGTATTTCTTCGCCCTGCCCGGCGCAGCCGTCGGGGACTATCTCGGCGCATCCCTTGTCAACGCAGCCAGGCGGAGCTGACCCGCCAAGCCGGAAATCTTACCCAAACGGGAGTTGGAAACGATGGTCGGACATTACCTGAAGACGACGGCGCTGGCGCTGGCCCTGGGCGGCTGGGCCACGGGCGCCATGGCGGCGGACCCCTCGCTGGACCTGGTCGAGCCGCTGGCGGAATACAAGCTCTATGTCGCGGAAAACACTGCCAAGCTGGTCGAGGACACCACCGCCTTCACCGATGCGGTCAAGGCCGGCGACGTGGAAAAGGCCAAGTCGCTCTTTGCCCCCACCCGCACCAGCTATGAAAAGATCGAGCCCATCGCCGAGCTGTTCTCGGATCTCGACGTCTCGATCGACGCGCGCGCCGACGATTACGAACAGGCCGAGCAGGACCCGGACTTCACCGGTTTCCACCGCATCGAATACGGGCTTTGGGAACAGGGCTCGACCGAGGGGCTGGCGGAATATGCCGACAAGCTGCTGGCCGACGTGAAGGAACTCGACGCGCGCATCAACGGCCTGACCTTCCCGCCCGAAGTAGTGGTGGGCGGCGCGGCCGTGCTGATGGAAGAGGTCGCCGCCACCAAGATCTCGGGCGAGGAGGACCGCTATTCGCGCACCGACCTGTGGGATTTCGACGCGAATTTCGAGGGCGCGGAAAAGATCTACGAATTGCTGCGCCCGCTGATCGCCGATGACGAGGCCGATTTCACCGCCAAGGTGGACGGCAATTTCGCAGCGGTGGACGAGGTGCTGGAGAAATACCGCAGCGCCGACGGCGGCTTCGTCTCTTACGAGGAACTGACCGATACGGATCGCAACGCCCTTTCGGCCAAGGTGAATACGCTGGCCGAGGATCTTGCGACGCTGCGTGGCAAGCTGGGCCTGGGCTGATCGCCAACCGGCCGGCGAAGCGGTGCCGCCGCTTCGCCCTCGGCCCGGAATGCGGCCGGAATTTCCGAATGAAATTAGGTTTTTCAACTGGTTGAGGCGTTAGTCGAGAATTTTGTACCGAGGCTGCATTTTTCCGCTTGCACCTTCCGGCGCGCCCTCCTATACGACGCCTCACACGGGCGCCGGAGACGCCGCCCGAGACCTCCGGTGGGGCCATAGCTCAGTTGGTAGAGCGCTTGAATGGCATTCAAGAGGTCAGGGGTTCGACTCCCCTTGGCTCCACCAATTCAATCATGAAGACAGCTTGGCACCCAGCCCGAAGCAACCGCAGCGGGCCTGCGCGAAGGCCCCGATCTCGGCCAGCGCTCTGCCCGATTTCCTGCGCCAGCATATCCTCCGGCTGGGCGAGCAGGTCCCCTGACCGTTCGCCGCGATGCCTTTCAGCCCTAACCGGCAGCCTGCTCGGATTCGATCCAGGACAGGAAAACCTGCCGCGCCTTGCGGCGGGGGGCGTCGCGCGGGGTCAGGTTGGACTGCGTCAGATAATAGTCGAACTCTTCCAGAACCGAGACCTCGGACAGTTGCACCAGCCGTCCCTCTGCCAGATCGGGACGGATCATCGCCAGCGAGCACAGCGCCACGCCCTGCCCCGCCAGCGCGGCGGCGCGCAGCAGGTTGAAATCCTCGAAAATCGCGCCGGGCATTCGCTCGGGCACCGGCTGGCCCGCCCGATCCAGCCAGGTCCTCCAGCCCGACAGATCGGTGTCATGCAAGAGCCCGACCCCGAGCAGCCATTCCACCGACAGCTTGGGCGGGGCCGATCCGACCAGGGCCGGGCTGGCCACCGGAACGCTGCGCCCCGACAGGAAAGGCCGGGAGGAGATGGTTTCGCCGGCAGGACATGAACTGGAAAAGGTGAATGCCAGATCGGTCGTGGTGAAATCGATGTCGTGCCCGTGATGGGCATAGATCACACGCAGCTGGATTTCCGGGTGCCGTGCCCGAAAACCGGGCAGGCGAGGGATCAGCCAACAGATCGCGACCGACGGAATCGCCGCCACGACCAACGCGCCGTCCGAGGCAGCGGGCCGTGCCCGGCGGCAGGCCGCATCGATACCGTCGAAGGCCGTCGTCAGGTCGCGCGCCAACGCCACGCCGCGTGGCAAGAGCTTCGGCACCCGCCCGCTGCGGTCGAACAAGGGAACGCCAAGCCATTGTTCCAGATGCTTTATCTGATGGCTGACCGCGGGTTGCGTGACGAACAGGCTTTCGGCGGCGGCGCGGAAGCTGCCGGTTCGGGCGATCGCCTCGAAGGCGCGCAAAGCGTTCAGCGGGGGCTGGGACATGAGCTGCAATCATGAGGAAATCTAATGAACTGATTATAAAACGTCCTTTGACGCCTGCAAAGGTCCGCCTCATCGTAAAGGAAATCTTACGCAAGGAGAGATCGATGACCGAACGCGACCGGCTTCAGAGTTTCATCGGCAATGGCGAGAAGGCGGTCCCGACCTTCTCGGCCGCCGAGATGCAGCGCCGCCAGGACGGCATCCGCGCGCATATGGCGCAGGCGGGCGTCGATGCGGCGCTGTTCACCTCCTATCACAACATCAACTATTACGCCGATTTCCTCTATTGCCAGTTCGG
>NZ_FNEA01000075.1 GCF_900100045.1 Paracoccus denitrificans
CCATGGCTCACCAGCACCTCGTCCAGCGTGCAGCCCTTGATGCAGACCATGTCAACCAGCACCCTGTCCATGATCGGGCCGCGTTGCGTTTCGCCGCGAGCAGTGGGTCGAATGCGGCGCACGGTCATGGCGGCGCTGAAGCCGATGCGGTTGCGCAGGATGGTCAGCTCATGGGCGATGCCGAGGTGCCGGTCCATCCAGCCCATGCTGTCGCCGCCGGCCCGCGAGGCATCGAGCTGCGAAACCTTGGTGCCATCGGCAGCCGCCAACTCGACCAGCGCCGCATAGCGGCGGCCCATTGCGATCTGACCGTGGGTCAGAGGGCACGGCCTCTTCCGCCGCAGCGCCGAGGCGATCATCCGGTCGAACACGTCGGCCGCGCGGACGCTGGCGCGATGGCCGTAGCCGGTCGGGGCCGCCACCCATTTCTCCAAACCGCGCGCATCGACACCGTTCGGCACCATGGTCAGCTGCGGCTCGACGACGAACGGGCCGCGCGCCGGGGCGGCAATCGTATCCGGGCCGCATTGATCGGGGATCGCGCTGGCGTCCCGGATGGCGGCAAGCCGAGCGGCTTCCTCGGCCAGCCTGGCTTCACGGGCCTCCCGCGCCGCCTGCACAAGCGACTTCCCGGCTTCGGCCTTTAGCGCCGCTCTCAACATATTGTGGTCCCTCTTGCTCATCATACTGCCTATTGTTTCGGTCGCTGTCTTTTCAGGGAGGATAGGGAGGATCGGATTATCTTTAGGGATGATTTAGGGATGCACTTCAGAGGGGATTATCTTTGGATTACAGTTGGTTGACGTGTTCAGGGAGGATAGGGAGGCAAAACCGGGTCCACGCATATGGAGCCTTTATCACCCCATACCCCTTCCCTTCTCGCGCATACGCGTATGCGGGAATTTTCCTCCCTATCCTCCCTGACGCCCCGAACCCCTTGTAATGTCGTCGGAAAACACGGGGAGGCAGGCCCTCCCTTTCCTCCCTGTAGGGAGGCAAAATCCTCCCTCATGCCAGTCGGAACAGGGGTGCGGGGATCAGAGGCTGCCATCTTGGCCTCCGGTGCGGCCGGCGATGGGGCGGCCATTTGCGTCACGCGGCGCGGTCCTGAAGCGGTGTCCGAACTCAATCGAAAAGCGGATGCCGTCATAGCGCATGATGCCATTCGACTTGCGTTCCGCGAACTTCTTGCCGGTGCTCGGACTGACCCAGCGGCGCATCTTGTCCTTGAGCTGGCGCTGGACGGTGCCGGGCTGCCACACGGCGCCGCCCTGCTCGTCCTGCCAGAACTGGAACGCCTGAACCAGGTCCTTGACGGTCTCGCTGTCCTCTGGTTGCCCGGAGACGTCGCAACAGCTCTCCAGGAAGAAACCGAGCGGGTCGCTCTCCTCGCGATACTCGTTGGTGGCACTTAGAACGGCCGGCGGCTCCTGCAGCCCGCCCTCGAGGTAGTCTATCAGGCCCTCGATCAGCCAGTTGAGGATGCCGGATCGCTCTTCCCAGAGCTTGGCACCCAGGTCCGGGTCCCGCTCCTTCGGCGGAATGGTCACGTCGAACGGCACGATCAGCAGCCTGCGCCAGATCCCGTCATCCCGGCCGCGCACCTCGGGGCGATAGTTGCCCTGGATGGTGATCTTGAACTTGGGCGTGACCTCGATCTGCTCGCCGAAGTTCGGCCGCACGTTGATCGGCTCGCCGCCGGTCAGCTGCTTGATCAGCCCTTCGCGCAGCTTCTCGCCCTCCTCGGGTTCGGACGTGCGCACCATGCGGGCGAGCATGAGCGGCACGAGGTCCGGGGTAGCGGCCGATCCGTCCTTCTTGGTCGAACCGGTCAGGGTCTCGATCCGCGCCGTTGCGGCATAGTCGCCGAACATGCGGGCGATCAGGTCTACCAGCACGGACTTGCCGTTGGCGCCGAGCCCGTAGAAGAAGACCAGCTTCTGCTCGCCGGTCAGCGCCGTGGTATTCAGGGCGAACCAGCGCTGCACGAAGCGCCTGACCTCTGGATCGGGCAGGATGCGCGTGATGAACCTGTCGAAGATCGGCCGCTTCGCCTCCGGGTCGTATCGCACCGGCATCATCTTGGTGATCAGCTGATCCCGGGCATGCGGCACGAACTGCATGTCGGCCATGGGGCTCATTCCGCTTTCCGGATCGCCCGGAATGACCGAGAATCGCATGACCCCATTCTCGCAACAGACATCGAGCGGGGCGGCGTTCAGCCGCTCGAACGACACGGCCAGGCCGACGCCGGCCTCCTTGATCGAGGCGTCGATCCGGGTCGTATTGCCCGAGGTCTTCGCCCAGCCGTGATGATCCTTGCGGACCGAAAGCAGCACCTTCTCGACACCCGAGAGGCGGGCAAGCTTGGGCGCCATGCTATCCAGCTCCTGCTGGGCGGCCTCCGCCTCCTCGCCTCCGGCGCTTACGATGCGGCCGAGTTCACGCTCGCGCCGCCGCAGCTGCACGCCGTCCTCGAGGATCTGCATCTGCCAGTCCTCGAGCCGAAGATGCGGGATTTCCCGCGAAATCAACTCGCCCAGCATCTGGGCACGGCGGCGAACCTCGATGCCGTCCTCGTCTTTCTGCCATCGCTGGCCGGTCCAGACGTGCCAGCCATAGCGGGGCACATAGATCAGTTCATCCCGGTAATGGCGGGCATAGCGCTGGCCGTTGCCATGGTCGTTGAGCGGATACTGCGCGCAGTCCGAAAACGGATCGTCGGCCTGGCCCTCGGAAGGGGTTCCAGGGGATTGGCTATCGCCATCACCGGCAGAGGCCTCCGGCTCCATCCCCTCGGGCAGATCGACCTCCTCGGCATTGCTCATCACGGCCCGGACCTGCCCGAGCGCGTCGTCATCGCTCCTATCGGTCATTGCAACCTCTCCGGATCGATCCGGGCGTCACCCACCGCGCGCAACTGCGCGATCTTCGAGCGGATCAGGTCGAGGAACGGGTCGGTCTCATCGCTGCAGGTGACCACGATTTGCGCAATGAGGTCCGAAAGCGCGATGAACAGGCCGCGCGCCTCGGAAATCGACAGACCATCTAGGCCCGCGATCCCGCGAAACATCACCTCGAACCTGTTCGCGTCGTCAACAATCTCCTGCTCGTCAAGCATCTCTCTGTCCCATCAGAATGTCGTTGAGATCGCGGCCGTCGCCCGCATGGACGATGTAGCCGCGCAGGCCCGGCCGCTTGATCTTGGCGCGCCGCAGCCCGGCGAGGAGCTTGGAGCGCGTCAGTTTCGGATCGCTGTCCCCGTCCTGGACGAAGATCAGCGTCTTGACCCAGACCGGCGGCAGCCAGGCCTCGGAATCGTCCATGTCGG
>NZ_FNEA01000010.1 GCF_900100045.1 Paracoccus denitrificans
GTGAACCTTGGCCTGACCGTTGCGCAACTGATCGGCGGCGGGCAGGGCCGCGACGTGCTGCGCAACATCGAGAACGTCAACGGTTCGGGCTTCGCCGACCGGCTGACCGGCAATGCCGGGAACAACGTCCTGAACGGCGCTGCCGGCAACGACACGCTGTCGGGCGGAGCCGGCAGAGACCAGTTGTCTGGCGGTGCGGGCGCGGACCGGCTTCTTGGCGGCGCCGGCAACGACACGCTGAACGGTGGTGCGGGGAACGACACGCTGACGGGCGGCGTCGGGGCCGATGTCTTCGTGTTCGCCGTCGGCAATGGCGCGGACCGGATCACCGACTGGCAGGACGGTACGGATGTGATCCGCATCGTCTCGGGCAACTGGCAGGGCGAGCGTTACGACAGCTTCGACGACCTGAGCATCACCCAGTCGGCCGGCAATGCGGTGGTCAGCTTCGGCGGCACCACGATCACGCTGGCCGGGATCGGCAGCGGCCAGCTCGACGCCTCGGATTTCATCTTCGTCTGAGCAAGAAAAAACCCCGCGGGACGCACCCGCGGGGTTCTTCGTTCCGATGGGTGGCCGGATCAGGCCAGGGTGCCGTCGATGCCCTTGCAGGCGGTGACCAGGCCCTTCACCGCATCCACGGACTTGTCGAACATCGCCTGCTCGTCCTTGTCCAGCGTGATGTCGATGACGCGCTCGATGCCGCCGGCGCCGATCACGGTCGGCACGCCGACATAAAGCCCGTCCAGCCCATAGGCGCCCTTCACATAGGCGGCGCAGGGCAGCACGCGCTTCTGGTCCTTGAGATAGGCTTCCGCCATCTCGATGGCCGAGGTGGCGGGCGCATAGAAGGCCGAGCCGGTCTTGAGCAGGCCGACGATCTCGGCGCCGCCGTCGCGGGTGCGCTGCACGATGGCATCCAGTTTTTCCTGCGTGGTCCAGCCCATCTTGACCAGATCGGGCAGGGGGATGCCGCCCACGGTCGAATAGCGGGTCAGCGGCACCATGGTGTCGCCATGGCCGCCCAGCACGAAGGCGGTCACGTCGCGCATCGAGACGCCGAATTCCAGCGACAGGAAGTGCCGGAAGCGGGCCGAATCGAGTACGCCGGCCATGCCGACGACTTTTTCATGCGGCAGGCCGCTGAATTCGCGCAGCGCCCAGACCATGGCGTCCAGCGGGTTGGTGATGCAGATCACGAAGGCGTTCGGGGCATGCTGCTTGATGCCCTCGCCCACGGATTTCATGACCTTGAGGTTGATGCCCAGCAGGTCGTCGCGGCTCATGCCGGGCTTGCGCGGCACACCCGCGGTCACGATGCAGACATCGGCACCGGCGATGTCGGCATAGTCGTTGGCGCCTTTCATGACGGCGTCGAAACCCTCGGACGGGCCCGATTGCGCGATGTCGAGCGCCTTGCCCTGGGGCGTGCCCTCGGCGATGTCGAACAGGACGACGTCGCCCAGCTCCTTCATCGCGGCCAGATGCGCCAGCGTGCCGCCGATCTGTCCCGCACCGATGAGTGCGATCTTGGGTCGGGCCATGTTAACCTCCGATTTCCATGATGGTTCGCGCGGTGGCGTAGTCCCTCGGGATGAGAATCGCAAGCCTTGGCTGCGTGCCGGGCGCAAAATCGGCCGTTGTCAACCGCTAACAGGGCAAACCCGTCCCGCATTGCCGCCGGCCCGGCGCTGGATTAGTCCGGGGTCAGGGACGAAGGAGCGCACCGATGGAGATGCTGGGCTGGGTGCTGGCGGTGATCGCCGCCTTTTCGATCGGGCTGGCCAAGGGGGGGCTGTCCATGGTCGGCACCATCTCGGTCCCGCTGCTGGCGCTGGTCATGTCGCCGGTGCAGGCGGCGGGCATCCTGCTGCCGGTCTATATCATCTCGGACATCGGCGGGCTCATCGCCTTTCGCCGCGATTTCGATCGCCGGGTGCTGCGGACCCTGGTGCCGGGGGCGATCACCGGCATCGGGCTGGGCTGGGCCACGGCGCATCACGTCGACGACGCGCAGGTTGGGCTGATCGTGGGCGTGATCGGCCTGGCCTTCGCACTGAACGCCCTGCTGCGCAGCCGGGTCAGCGCCAGCGCCAAGCCGCCGCGCTGGGGGGCGGGCAGCTTCTGGGGCACGGTCTCGGGCTATACCAGCTTCGTGTCGCATTCCGGGGCGGCGCCCTATCAGGTCTATGCCCAGCCCCTGCGCATGACGCCGATGACCTATGCCGGCACGACGACCATCTTCTTTGCCATCTGCAATGCGGTGAAGCTGATTCCCTATGCCATGCTGGGCCAGCTTTCGGCGCATAACCTGTCGGTGGCCGCGGTGCTGATGGTGCCCGGCGTGCTGGGCGTGCTGGCCGGGTTGTGGCTGGTCAGGCGCATGTCGCCGCGAATCTTCTATGGCTTCATCACCTGGGCGCTGATGCTGGTTTCGGCCCAGCTGATCTGGGACGGGATCTGACGCCGCAGTGCGGCAAATCGGTGCTTGCGATTCGCTTCCTTTCCGGGCAGGTTCGCGCAAGATTATTACGCGAGGCCCCGATGACCCGTCCCTATCGTTCCGTCCTCTACATTCCGGCCGCCAATGCGCGGGCCATGGAAAAGGCCCAGACGCTGGCCGCCGATGCGATCATCTTCGACCTCGAGGACGCCGTGGCGCCTGCCGAGAAGGTGGGCGCACGGGAATTGCTGGCCCGGGCCTTGCAGGCGGATTACGGCGGCCGGGCGCGGATCGTGCGCATCAACGGCATGGACACCGAATGGGGCGAGGGCGATGCCCGCACCTTTGCCGCCGGCGCCGATGCGGTGCTGGTGCCCAAGGTCAGCCGCGGCGCCGATCTTGACCGCGTGGCGGCGCTGGTGCCCGACACGCCGCTCTGGGCGATGATGGAGACGGCCGAGGGCATGCTGAACGCCGCCGAGATCGCCGCCCATCCGCGCTTGCAGGGCATGGTGATGGGCACCAATGATCTGGCCAAGGAACTGAACTCGCGGTTTCGCGCCGACCGGCTGCCGATGATGGCGGGTCTGGGCCTGTGCCTGCTGGCCGCGCGGGCGCATGGCCGCGTCATCGTGGACGGCGTCTTCAACGCCTTCAAGGACGAAGAGGGCCTGCGCGCCGAATGCGAACAGGGCCGCGACATGGGCTTCGACGGCAAGACCCTGATCCATCCGGCGCAACTGGCCGTCGCCAACGAGGTCTTTGCGCCCTCCGAGGCCGAGGTCGATCTCGCCCGCCGCCAGATCGAGGCCTTCGACGAGGCGCAGGCCCAGGGCAAGGGCGTCGCCGTGGTGGATGGCAGGATCGTCGAGAACCTGCATGTCGAGACCGCCCGCGCCACGCTGGCCAAGGCGGCAGCGATTGCCGAACTCGCGGGGTGATGGCAAAGTAAGCGCCATTAACATCCAGCGGAAAGGAATAGCCAGATGTTCATCCTGATCCTTGGCCTCGCACTCTGGTGGGGCGCGCATCTGTTCAAGCGCCTTGCGCCGCAGCGCCGCGCGGTCATGGGCGACCGTGGCAAGGGTGTCGTGGCCGGCCTGCTGGCCTTGTCGGTCGTGCTGATGGTGGTCGGCTACAGGCAGGCGGACGGCCCCTATTGGTGGGGCGCCTCGGCGCCGCTCAAGGGCATCAACAACCTGCTGGTTCTGGTGGCCTTCTACTTCTTCGCGGCCGACGGGATGAAGACCCGGATCACCCGGCACCTCCGCCACCCGCAACTGACCGGCTTTGCCCTGTGGGCCTTTGCGCATCTGGTGCCGAACGGCGACCTGCCCAGTTTCGTGCTGTTCGGCGGGCTGCTCGTCTGGGCGCTGGTCGAGATGGTCGTCATCAACCGCGCGCAGCCGGACTGGACGCCGCCCGCCGGCCCCTTCCCGGCGCGCAAGGAGATCATGGCGGTGGCCGGCGCCGTCGTCGTCCTGCTGGTGGTCGGGCTGATCCACGCCTGGCTCGGCTATAACCCGTTCGGAGGCTGAGATGCCGAAAATCTATCGCCTGCTGACCGAGGACGACACCTCGGCCTTCTGCCACAAGGTCAGCGAGGCGCTGTCCAAGGGCTGGGAACTGCACGGCGGCCCCGCCTACGCCTTTGACGCGGCGCGCGGCGTGATGCGCTGCGCCCAGGCCGTCACCAAGCAGATCGATGCCGATTACCACCCCGAGATGAAGCTGGGCCAGCAATAGGGAACCATCATGAGCAAGACCAATCCGGGCCGTTTCTTCGAGGATTACCGCATCGGCCAGGTGATCCGCCACGCCGTGCCGCGCACCGTGGCCGAGGGCGAGCGCGCGCTTTACCACGCGCTCTATCCGGCCCGGCATGCGCTTTATTCCTCGGACGAGTTCGCGGCGGCCTCGGGGCTGGAAGGCAGCCCGATGGACGATCTGATCGCCTTTCACATCGTCTTCGGCAAGACGGTGCCCGATATCAGCCTGAACGCGGTGGCGAACCTGGGCTATGCCGAGGGGCGCTGGCTGAAGCCGGTCTGGCCGGGCGACACGCTGCGCGCGGAATCCGAGGTGATCGGGCTCAAGGAGAACTCGAACGGCAAGTCCGGCGTGGTCTGGGTCCGCACCCGCGGGCTGAACCAGCTGGACGAGGTGGTGCTGGAATATGTGCGCTGGGTCATGGTGCGCAAGGGCGATGCCGCGGCGCCCGCGCCCGAGCCGGTGGCGCCGGAACTGGCGAAATCGGTCGCGCCCGCCGATCTGGTGCTGCCCGAGGGGCTGGATTTCCTGCAATACGATTTCGACCTGGCCGGCGAGCCGCATCGTTGGGGCGACTACCAGATCGGCGAGGTCATCGACCATGTCGACGGCGTCACCATCGAGGAGGCCGAGCACATGCTGGCCACCCGGCTGTGGCAGAACACCGCCAAGGTGCATTTCGACGCCACCTTCCGCGAGGACGGCCAGCGGCTGATCTATGGCGGCCACGTCATCAGCATGGCCCGCGCGCTCAGCTTCAATGGGCTGGCCAATGCGCAGATGATCGTGGCGCTGAACGGCGGCGCCCATGCCAATCCCTGCTTTGCCGGCGATACGATCCGCGCCTGGTCCGAGGTTCTGGACAAGGCCGACACCCATGCGCCGGGCGTCGGCGCGATCCGGTTGCGGCTGGTGGCGCACAAGGGGCGGGCCGGTGATCACGCCCTGCGCGGCGAGGACGGAAAATACGCCCCGCAGGTGCTGCTGGACCTGGATTACTGGGCCCTGATGCCGAAGTGACCCCTCGGAGGCCCGGCGCCGCCAGCCCCTTGGTCGCGGCGGCGCGGGTGGCGAACATGACAAAATCCCTCGGTTATCCCGGGAAATCGGGTGAGTCCGTCCTGATACCGCAATCATTCGGAGGGGTTTTCGGGCGCATGTGATCACAGCTGCCGTTTGCGTGATCACAAAAATGGAAAATCTGCCGATATCCGCCTTACGTCTGGCATCCGCCCGTGACAGATGCGACAAGACGACTAAAAGCAAACCCAATTTCGGCCAGCCCTCGCCGCCAGCCGTCGCGTGCGGGGCCTGAACGCAGGAGAGCGCATCATGGCTGACGTCAACCGGGGCAACCGGCCACTGTCACCGCATTTGCAGGTCTATCGCCTGCCACTTGCCGCAATCACTTCGATCATGACCCGTATCACCGGCCACGCCCTGGTCGCCGGGATCGTGCTGATCACCTGGTGGCTGGTCGCTGCCGTGACCTCGCCCGGCGCCTTCGCCTGCGCCGACTGGGTGGTGCGGTCCTGGCTGGGCTTCATCATCCTGACCGGCTCGATGTGGGCGCTGTGGTATCACCTGCTCGCCGGGCTGCGCCACCTGTTCTACGACGCCGGCTACGGGCTGGAGATCGAGCAGGCGCACAAGTCGAGCCAGGCGCTGATCGCGGGTT
Organism: Paracoccus denitrificans; assembly: GCF_900100045.1. GTDB lineage: Bacteria > Pseudomonadota > Alphaproteobacteria > Rhodobacterales > Rhodobacteraceae > Paracoccus > Paracoccus denitrificans. The sequence continues at coordinate 5,892 of NZ_FNEA01000010.1, forward strand.
CGGTCGTGCTGGCCGTGCTGACGCTGATCGTCTTTTTCGTGTTCTGAGGAAAGGGCAGGGATCATGCGTTACATCACCCCCCGCAAAGCCGCCGAAGGCCTGGGCTCGGCCCACGAAGGCACCCAGCATCACTGGGCCATGACCGTCTCGGCCGTGGCGCTGACCGTGCTGACGCCGCTGTTCATGATCGTCGTGGCCCGCGCCATCGGCCTGTCGCAGGAACAGTTGCTGGCCTATTTCGGCCGTCCCTTCCCGGCGCTCATCACCGCTCTGTTCGTGATCGTGGGCATGGTCCACTTCATCAAGGGCACGCGGATCATGATCGACGACTATTTCCAGGGTGGCACGCGCAAGGCGGCCATCATCTTTTCCGTCATCTTCGGCTGGGCGGTCATCGCCGCAGCCGTCTATGCGCTGGCCCGGATGGGCCTTGGCGCGATCGTCGTCCTCTGAGGTTCCGCCATGGCTGCTTACAAATACGAAACGCACGAATATGACGTCGTGGTCGTCGGTGCCGGTGGCGCGGGCCTGCGCGCGACGCTGGGCATGGCCGAACAGGGGTTGCGCACCGCCTGCGTGACCAAGGTTTTCCCGACCCGTTCGCACACGGTCGCGGCGCAGGGCGGCATCGCCGCCTCGCTGTCGAACATGGGCCCGGACAACTGGCAGTGGCACATGTATGACACCGTCAAGGGCTCGGACTGGCTGGGCGACACCGACGCCATGGAATACCTGGCGCGCGAGGCCCCCAAGGCGGTCTATGAGCTGGAGCATTACGGCGTGCCCTTCTCGCGCACCGAGGAAGGCAAGATCTATCAGCGCCCCTTCGGCGGCCACACCACCGAGTTCGGCGAAGGCCCGCCGGTGCAGCGCACCTGCGCCGCCGCCGACCGCACCGGCCACGCGATCCTGCACACGCTCTATGGCCAGTCGCTGAAGGAAAAGGCCGAGTTCTTCATCGAATATTTCGCGCTGGACCTGATCATCACCGATGGCGCCTGCACCGGCGTGGTGTGCTGGAAGCTGGACGACGGCACAATCCACGTCTTCAACGCCAAGATGGTGGTGCTGGCGACCGGCGGCTATGGCCGCGCCTATTTCTCGGCGACCTCGGCCCATACCTGCACCGGCGACGGCGGAGGCATGGTGGCACGCGCCGGCTTGCCCCTGCAGGACATGGAGTTCGTGCAGTTCCACCCGACCGGCATCTACGGTTCGGGCTGCCTCATCACCGAAGGCGCGCGCGGCGAGGGCGGCTACCTGACCAACAGCGAGGGTGAGCGCTTCATGGAGCGTTACGCGCCGACCTACAAGGATCTCGCCAGCCGCGACGTGGTCAGCCGCTGCATCACCATCGAGATCCGCGAGGGCCGCGGCGTCGGCCCGCACAAGGATCACATGCACCTGAACCTGATGCACCTGCCGCCGGAAAGCCTGGCCGAGCGGCTGCCGGGCATCTCGGAATCGGCCAAGATCTTTGCCGGCGTGGACGTGACGCGCGAGCCGATCCCGATCCTGCCGACCGTGCATTACAACATGGGCGGCATCCCCACCAACTATTGGGGCGAGGTGCTGAATCCGACGCAGGACAATCCCGACCAGGTCTTCCCTGGCCTGATGGCGGTGGGCGAGGCCGGCTGCGCCTCGGTCCATGGCGCGAACCGGCTGGGCTCGAACTCGCTGATCGACCTCGTGGTCTTTGGCCGTGCCGCCGCGATCCGCGCCGGCCAGGTGATCGACCGCGAGGCGCAGATCCCCACGACCAACAAGGAGCAGGTGGACAAGGCGCTGGACCGTTTCGACCGCATCCGCAATGCCGACGGCTCGGTGTCGACTGCCGATCTGCGGCTTGAGATGCAGCGCACCATGCAGGCCGACGCCGCCGTGTTCCGCACCGACAAGACGCTGGCCGAAGGCGTCGACAAGATGCGGGTGATCGCGGGCAAGCTCAGCGACCTCAAGGTCACGGATCGCAGCCTGATCTGGAACAGCGACCTGATGGAGACGCTGGAACTGACCAACCTGATGCCCAACGCCCTGGCGACCATCGTCGCGGCCGAGGCGCGCAAGGAAAGCCGCGGCGCCCATGCCCATGAAGACTACCCCGAGCGGGATGATGCCAACTGGCGCAAGCACTCGCTTGCCTGGATCGAAGGCAACGATGTTAAACTGGCCTATCGGCCCGTGCATCTCGAACCTCTGACCAGGCAAGACGAAGGCGGGATCGACCTGAAAAAGATCGCACCCAAAGCGAGGGTTTATTGATGCGTCTTCCCCTGATCCTGACCGCCGCCGCGCTGGCCCTTTCGGGCTGCGTGGTCCAGAACCCCGGCATGGCGCCGGTCGCGCCTCTGCCGGTGCCGCAGGTGACGCCGCCGGATGCGGCGATCCGCTCCTCGGCGCGTGTCGTCGTCAACCGCGAGATGGCGCGGCGCCTGCCCGGCGCCAATGTTGCGCCCTATACCGATTGCGTGTTGCAGAACGCCACCTCGGCGGAACTGGCCAGCATCGCCGCTGCCGGTGCGGCAGGGGCTGGGAATGCGGTGGCCGCCATCGTTGGCCGCCCGGCGACCACGCAATGCATCGCCGGTGCCGCGGCGGCGGCCAAGCAGGCCGCCTGATGGCCGGGCGCGGCGCGCTTGGCCTTGGCTTTGCCCCGGCGCTGCTGGGGCTGGCGGCCTGCGCGCCCGCGCCCGTGCGGATTTCGGTCGCAGAGGCCGAACGCCTCTGCATGGTCCAGGCGTTGGACGCCCGGGCACCGCGCACCGAGGTCGGCTTGGGCATCGGCTCGCACGGCTATCGGGGCGGCTTCGTGCGGGTCGACCTGTCCTCGGACCAGATCCTGGGCCGCGATCCGTCCCAGGTCTTCAACGAATGCGTCCGCCGCCGCTCGGGGCAACAGCCTACGCGGCCTCTTTACCAACAACCGGGCTGGAGGGTGAATTGACGCCCTCCGCCCCAGCCACCGCATGACGGCCTAGTCGCAAGATGACGGTCTGACCACCAGGAGTTACCCAATGGTCCAACTTACCCTTCCCAAGAACAGCCGCATGCGGGTCGGCAAGACCTGGCCGAAACCCGAAGGCGCCACGAATGTCCGCCGCTTCAACATCTATCGCTGGGACCCCGATACCGGCGAGAACCCGCGCATCGACACCTATTTCGTCGACATGGACAAATGCGGTCCCATGGTGCTGGACGCGCTGATCAAGATCAAGAACGAGATCGACCCGACGCTGACCTTCCGCCGTTCCTGCCGAGAGGGCATCTGCGGCTCCTGCGCCATGAATATCGACGGCGGCAACCATCTTGCCTGCATCTATGGCATGGATGAGATCAAGGGCGACGTGAACATCTACCCGCTGCCGCATATGCCGGTGGTCAAGGACCTGGTGCCGGACCTGACGCATTTCTATGCCCAGCACGCCTCGGTCCAGCCCTATCTGATCACCGAGACGCCGACCCCCGACAAGGAATGGCGCCAGTCGATCGAAGACCGCAAGAAGCTGGACGGCCTCTACGAATGTGTGATGTGCGCCAGCTGCTCGACCGCCTGTCCCAGCTATTGGTGGAACGGCGATCGCTATCTGGGTCCGGCGGCCTTGTTGCACGCCTATCGCTGGATCATCGACTCGCGCGACGAAGCCACGGGCGAGCGTCTGGACTCGCTTGAGGATCCGTTCAAGCTGTATCGCTGCCACACGATCATGAACTGCACCAACACCTGCCCCAAGGGGCTGAACCCGGCCAAGGCGATCGCCTCGATCAAGCACATGATGGTGGACCGGATCGTCTGATTTGCATGTCGGTCATGGCCGGTATGCCATGATATGCCGTTTGACGCCGCGTCGCAGAGCTGGATTTTTCTGCGGTGCGGCGTTATCTTTTCTGACGGGGAGAGCACACTTCGACCCGGAGATTTTCGGATGAAAACCCTTGCCGAAACGCAAAAACAGACCGCCAAGCTGGCCGTGCTGAAGCCGGCCAAGGCAGAGAGCCACGCGGCGCTGGCCGTGCTGGAGCAGATGTACGGTTATTTCAGCTTCGATCCGATGCCCTTGGAAGCCGACATCCGTCACGCCGCCTGAACGCGGTCTTCTCGCTCGTCATCGCGGGCCTTCCTGCGCGGCTTCGCGGCCGCGCTTTTGTCATTCCCGCAAGGCGTTTGCTTCGCGCTTTCCTGAGTATTTTGGGAACAGAGAAGCCAGGCCCGCCTTTCCGGCTTCTCTGTTCTCCAAATACTCATGCGACAGGGCTGGCGGGCGCGATGCGAACGGCTTGCGATGCCACCGCTGCGCGCATAGCATCGCCCCATGACCCGCATCATTCCCGAAGACGCCGTCGAACGCCGGGCTGTCCGCCCGGTCATCTGCTATCTGAACGAGACGCTGCCCGACCCGGACCTGCCGGGTTTGCAGGCGTTGCGGCTGACCGCCCGCAAGTCCGGCGAATGCCTGGTCCCGCCGCGCGAGGCGCGCTGCTTTCACGTTCCGGCTGGGCATTTCTTTCGCATCACCAGCGTCGAGGGACCGCAGGTTGGCGACCTGAACCTGTGGTCCGCTGCCGATCCGCGCGAGCGGTTCTATTCCGGCAAGACCCGGGCATTGCACGGCACGCATCTGACGCGCGGCGACCGCATGTGGTCGAGCTTTCCCAACCTGCGCCCGATGGCCACGGTGACCGAGGACACGCTGGAATGGTATGGCATCGATGAATACGGCGGCTCGGTCCATGACGTCATCGGGACGCGCTGCGATCCCTATACGCATCGCCTGCTGAGCGGGCAGGACTATCACCATTGCTGCCATTCCAACCTGACCAATGCGCTGATGGCGGAACTGAGCCTTGCCCGAGATGAGGCAGAGCCCTTGGTGCATGACGTGCTGAACGTCTTCATGTGCACCGGCTTCACCCGCGATTCCGGGCAGTATTTCATGAAGGCGAGCCCGGTGCGCCCGGGCGACTACATCGAATTCTTCGCCGAGATCGACCTGATCGGCGGGCTCTCGGCCTGTCCGGGCGGCGATTGCGGCAGCGCGCATTCCAGCGACGCCGCCGCCTGCCACCCGCTGCTGGTCGAGATATTCGCGCCGGCCCGGTCCGCGGCGCGTGCGCAGCCGGGGCCGAGCGCCTATCGCTGGCCCTAGAGCGGGATCGGCTGCATCACCTCGGGCTCGATCACCTGCACGCCCGGCAGGCCGGCCTTCAGCACCTCGGCATCCTGCGCGAGCAGCGGGAAAGTCTTGTAATGGCAGGGGATCACGGTCTTGAAGTCGAAATATTTCCGTGCCGCCCAGGCCGCCCGGTCCATGTCCATGGTGAAATGCCCGCCCGCGCAGAGGATGCCGATGTCGGGCTGGTGATATTCGCCCATCCATTGCATGTCGGCCATGATGTCGGTGTCGCCCGAGACATAGATCACATGGCCCTCGCCGGCGATCATGTAGCCCGACTCGTGGCCGGCATAGACCGGCCCCTCGTTGCCGTCGAAGGACGAGGAATGGCTGGCGTTCACCATCGTCACCTTGGCGCCGCCCAGGTCGACCGTGCCGCCCTTGTTGAAGCCCAGGCCCTCGATGCCCTGATGCGTCTGCCAGGTGTTGATCAGGTCGTAGATGCCGACGACCGGGATCTTCAGTTCACGCGCGATCGAGAGCGTGTCGCCGGTATGGTCGCCATGGCCATGGGTCAGCAGGATATGGGTGGCGCCCTGGATAGCCTCGTCGCGCCTGTCCTCGGGGAACATGGGGTTGCCGGACAGCCAGGGGTCGATCAGGATCACCGCCTGTTCGATCTCCAGCCGAAAGCCGGAATGGCCAAGCCAGGTCAGTTTCATCGGAAGGCTCCTTGTTCTTGCGCTGCCGCATCCTGCCAAGCCGGGGGGCGGGCGTAAAGTTCCGCCTGCGCGGGTGCTTGCCCCGCCCCGGTCACCCCGGTAAAACCCGGCGCAAGCGAAAGGAGCCTCTCATGGCGATCACCGAGGACGAAGCCCGCAAGGTCGCGCATCTGGCGCGGATTGCGGTCAAGGACGCCGACCTGCCCGCGCTGGCGCAGGAGCTGAACGGCATCCTGCATTTCATGGAACAGCTGAACGAGGTCGATGTCGAAGGCGTCCAGCCGATGACCGGCGTCGAGCCGATGCGCCTCAAGCGCCGCCAGGATATCGTCACCGATGGCGAGATGCAGGACCTGATCCTGAAGAACGCGCCCGATGCGCGCGAGGGCTTCTTTGCCGTGCCGAAGGTGGTGGAATGAGCGACCTGAACAAACTGACCATCGCCGCAGCCCGCGACGGGCTGCGCAAGGGCGATTTCACCAGCGCTGAACTGACCGAGACCTGCCTGGTCGCCATCGAGGCTGCCGGTGCGCTGAACGCCTGGTGCCACAAGACCCCGGAAAAGGCGCGCGAGATGGCGGCCGCGGCCGACAAGCGCATCGCCGCGGGTGACGCGCCCGCCATGTGCGGCATTCCGCTGGGCATCAAGGATCTGTTCTGCACCCGCGACGTGCCGTCGCAGGCGGCCAGCCGCATTCTCGACGGTTTCCTGCCGCAATATGAATCGACCGTGACCCAGAACCTGTGGGATGCGGGCGCGGTGATGCTGGGCAAGCTCAGCATGGACGAATTCGCCATGGGTTCGTCGAACGAAAGCGCCTGCTATGGCCCGGTGGTCAATCCGTGGAAGGTAGACGACCGGCAGTTGACGCCTGGCGGATCCTCGGGCGGCTCGGCGGCGGCGGTGGCGGCCGACCTGTGCCTGGCCGCGACCGGCACGGATACCGGCGGCTCGATCCGCCAGCCGGCGGCCTTTACCGGCACGGTCGGGCTGAAGCCGACCTATGGCCGGGTCAGCCGCTGGGGCGTGATCGCATTCGCCAGCTCGCTGGATCAGGCCGGGCCGATGACCAAGACGGTGCGCGACGCGGCGATCATGCTGGGCGCCATGGCCTCGGTCGATGCCAAGGATTCGACCAGCGCCGAGCGCGCGGTGCCGGATTACGAGGCGGCGCTGACCGGCGACATTCGCGGCCGTCGCATCGGCATTCCGCGCGAATACCGCATGGAGGGCATGTCGGACGAGATCGACGCGCTTTGGCACAAGGCGGCCGAGATGCTGCGCGACGCCGGCGCCGAGGTGGTGGACATCACCCTGCCGCATACGAAATACGCGCTGCCGGCCTATTACGTCATCGCGCCGGCCGAGGCTTCCTCGAACCTCGCGCGCTATGACGGGGTGCGCTATGGCCGCCGCGCCAGGCTGGGGGCGGGTGACGGCGTGGTCGAGATGTATGAAAAGACCCGTGCCGAGGGTTTCGGCCCCGAGGTGCAGCGCCGGGTGATGATCGGAACCTATGTGCTGTCGGCGGGCTTTTACGACGCCTATTACAACCGTGCCCGCAAGGTCCGCGCGCTGATCAAGCGCGACTTCGACCAGGTCTTTGCCGACGGTATCGACGCCATCCTGACGCCCGCCACCCCCAGCGCAGCCTTTGGCCTGGGAGAGATGTCGGGCAAGGATCCGGTCGAGATGTATCTCAACGACGTCTTTACCGTCACGGTGAACCTGGCTGGGTTGCCGGGGATTTCGGTGCCGGTGGGGCTGGACCGCCAAGGTCTGCCGCTGGGCATGCAGCTGATCGGCCGTCCCTGGGACGAAGGCGGGCTCTTGAACCTTGCGCAAAGCCTCGAATCTGCGGCAGGGTTTACGGCGAAACCCTCGCGCTGGTGGTAACCGGCTTCAAACGGGAGAGACCGATGCGGAACCTGGCGATCCTTGCGGTGCTTGGCCTTGCTGCCTGTGGCGAGAATACGGGCTGGAACCCGAATTACAGCGCCATGCACAACGGCTCGCCCTATGCCGAATACCTGCAGGCGCGCGAGGTCGCGCTGCATGGCAAGGGCCCGGTGCCGACCGCCATTCCCGTGCAATTGCCGGCGCAGGCGCCGACCGCTGCCGATATCGCCGGGACGCCGGCCAAAAAGCAGCCGGCTCAGGCCGCGGCGCCTGCCGCGCCGGTCAGGGCGCAGGCCGTCCCACCCTCGCTCTTGCGGTACGCACAGCAGGAAACGCAGGCGCCGGGCACGCGGAAATATCAGCGCAGCGGCGGTTCCGAATCGGCGGCGGCACGGGCCTGTCGCAGCTATGGCAGCGCCGATGCGGCGCAAAGCGCCTTTATCTCGGCGGGCGGGCCGGTGATCGACCCGGGCGGGCTGGACCCGGACGGTGACGGCTTCGTCTGCGGCTGGGACCCGCGCCCGCTGCGCCAGTCGGGGCTTTGAGCCCTTCGCCCAATCACGGCGACCGGCGCGGGCAGCGGCCTTCGCTGGTCGTGATCCATTACACCGGCATGGCGGATGGGCCTTCGGCCCGCGCCCGGCTTTGCGATCCCGAAGCCGAGGTCAGCGCGCATTGGCTGGTCCATGAGGACGGGCTGACCGAGGCGCTGGTGCCCGAGGACCGCCGCGCCTGGCATGCGGGCGCCGGGTCCTGGCAGGGGTGCGAGGACGTGAACTCGCGCAGCATCGGCATCGAGTTGGCCAATCCGGGCGACCGGCCCTTCCCCGAGCCGCAGATGGCGGCACTGGAGGCGCTGCTGCGCGGCATCATGGCGCGCTGGCCGATCGGGCCAGAGGGCGTGATCGGCCATTCCGACATGGCGCCGGGGCGCAAGATCGACCCCGGTCCGCGTTTCGACTGGCGGCGGCTGGCCTTGCAGGGATTGGCGGTCTGGCCGGAGGGTGAGGGTCGCGACCTGTCGCTGGCCGAAAGCCTGAGCCGCATCGGCTATGCGAAGGAACCGGCCCAGCTTGCGGCTTTTCGCCTGCGCTTCCGTCCCTGGGCCGAAGGCCCCGAAGATGCCACGGATCGGCGGCTGGCCGCGGCTTTGGCCTATCGGTCGTAGAGCGCCTCGATTCGCAGGGCTTCCTCGGCCAGGCCATAGGGCGGGTTCAGCACGACCATGCCCGAGCCGACCATGCCATGTCCGGGCCGTGCCGGCGGGAAACGCACTTCGGAAACCAGTGCCTCGGGGTGGTTGCGGCGCAAAGCCTCGACCATCGGCGCATGGCGAAGGTCGGTCAGGATCGGATACCACAGTACGATCACGCCCACGTTCCATTTGCGCGCCAGCTTGGCGATTTGGCGGGGGATGGCGTCGTAATCGGCCTTGACCTCATAGCTGGGGTCGATCAGCAGCAGCCCCCGGCGCGGGGTGGGCGGGCAGATTGCCTGCGCCATCTGGAAGCCGTCCTGTCGGTGCAGATGCGCAAAGCCGGCGATCTCGGCCAAAGCCTCGTGCTCGGCCGGGTGCAGTTCGGCCAGATGCGCCACGTCGCCCGGTCGCAGGAAATGCCGTGCGATCAACGGTGATCCGGGATAGGCCGAGGCGCCATGGCGGGCGCGCACCGCATCCAGCGCAAGGCACAGCGGATGATCGGCCGGCAGCCAGTTTTCGGCAAGGGCGCGGGTGATGCCCGCCGCCGCCTCGCCGGTCTTGTCGGCCTCGGGCGACGACAGGTCGTAAAGGCCGCGGCCGGCATGGGTTTCCAGGTAGCTCAGCGGCTTCGGCTTGGCGGTCAGGTAAGCCAGAATCGACGCGAGAAGCGCGTGCTTGTACAGGTCGGCCAGATTCCCGGCGTGATAGGCGTGCTGATAGGACAACATGTCCCGCGATTAACCCGATGGGCCGGAAATGAAAAGCGGCGGTGCCCAGGGAGGAGGAGGGGGCACCGCCGCGCAACGCTGGCCCAGGGAGGAGGAGGGGCCGCGTATGGGGTGCGGCAATGGCAGGGAGGAGGAGGCCATTACCGCGTGCTGACGATCCCAGGGAGGAGGAGAGGACCGTCGCATTCCGTTCCGCCTTGCGGCGGTATTTCTTGGCGGCACCCTCAGGGAGGAGGAGGGAGGGTGCCGCCTGAACCGGGAAGCCCAGGGAGGAGGAGGGGCTTCACCGTATCGGTTTGGCGGCGCCTCCGGGAGGAGGAGAGAGGCGGCCGCCGGAACCGCGAGACCCAGGGAGGAGGAGGGGTCTCGCCGTATGGGGTGGCGGCATCCCCAGGGAGGAGGAGGGGGAGCCGCCTGGAACGCGAAGCCTGAGGGAGGAGGAACAGACTTCGCCGTATCTGAGCGGCGGCATCCTCAGGGAGGAGGAGGGAGGATGCCGCCTGAACCCGGACCCAAGGGAGGAGGAGTGGGTCGGGTGTTCTATTCGCTTACTTCTTTCCCCAGGCGGCTTCGTAAGCCACGCTGCGGATATTGCCGCGGTTCAGGCCCAGATCGGCCAGATCGCGGTTGGACAGTTCGCCCAGTTCGCGCAGGGTCTGACGATAGACCGCGCGGCGGGCCATGTTCTCACGGACGTTGGCCACGAATTTCGCGATCGCGCCGTTGCCGGCGATGTCGTTGCGGTGCATACCGCCATGGATCAGATCGAGAACAGCCATTTCATACACTCTTTTTCGTCTTGCGGATGGCGCGGTCGGTTTTCCCTGTCGCGCTGTTGAGACGAACATGGTCCCTTTTCTGCATCTGCACAATGGTCGAGGCCGAGATGCTGCTATGCAGAATCGGCATGGCTGTTTCTGGGACACCGTTACAAAGCGTTAATAAACCGTGAGTTTTTCAGATCTTGCGCAGTCTCTTCCAAGTTTCTCTAGCAAATGGGTCGTATTTTACGCGGGGTCACAGGGGGTTAGCGGTATCAGCCTTTTTGCCCGGGTTGCCGACCCCGGCACGAATTGCCATGCTGTGGACGCTTCGATCTGGGGGTAGCGATGACGATATCACGCGAACGTGTGCTTGAGGAACTTGCGCGGATCGCAGTTCCGGGGGGCGGAAACCTGGTTTCCGCCGATCTGGTGCGCGCGCTCAGCGTCGAATCGGGCGTGGTGCGATTCGTCATCGAGGCGGCCGATGCCGCCGCCCGCTCTCTCGGTCCGGTCGAGGCCGAGGCGCAGCGTGCGCTTTCGGCCCTGCCGGGGGTCGAGAAGGTGCAGATCGTCACCACCGCTCCGACCGTGCCGCGCGGCGCGGCGCCGCAGGTGACGGCGCGTTCGGGCGGCGAGGGGGCTCCGCCCAGCCTGAAGATCGGCCGCCACCCGACGCCCCAGGCGGGACCGGCCCCGGTCAGCGGCGTGGCGCGCATCCTCGCCATCGGTTCGGGCAAGGGCGGGGTCGGCAAATCGACGCTGACCTCGAACCTCGCGGTGGCGCTGGCGCGCAAGGGGCGCCGGGTCGGCTTGCTGGATGCCGATATATACGGTCCCTCGCAGCCGCGGATGCTGGGCCTGACCGGGCAGCGCCCGACCAGCGACGGCCAGATGATCGAGCCGCTGCACGCCCATGGCGTCACCGTCATGTCGCTGGGCCTGATGATGAAGGAAGGCGAGGCGGTGGTCTGGCGCGGCCCGATGCTGATGGGCGCGTTGCAGCAGATGCTCAACCAGGTGAAATGGGGCGAGCTGGACGTGCTGCTGGTCGACCTGCCGCCCGGCACCGGCGACGTGCAGCTGTCGCTGTGCCAGAAGGCGCAGGTCAGCGGGGCGATCATCGTCTCGACCCCGCAGGACGTGGCGCTGATCGACGCCCGCCGCGCCATCGACATGTTCGACAAGCTCAAGACCCCGGTGCTGGGGCTGGTCGAAAACATGTCCACCTATATCTGCCCGAATTGCGGCCATGAGGCGCATCTGTTCGGCCATGGCGGCGTCGCCGCCGAGGCCGCGGCGCTGGGGCTGCCTTTCCTGGGCGAGATCCCCCTGAACCTCGACCTGCGGCTGTCGGGCGATGCGGGCACGCCGATCGCGGCCGGCGACGGCCCGGTGGCGCAATCCTTTGCCCGGCTGGCCGAGCGGCTGATCGACGGCGGCATGGCCTGACTCGGCCTTGCGGACCCGTTCGGGAAAGCACGGGAACGGGTCGGGGAAAACATGGGAACAACCCCAAAATTCCGAATCACCACGCCGTGATTGCCTGTGACCGGCACCCGAATCGGCGATTCTCTTCCTTCCTCTTGCGGTAGAAAGCCCCGCCCCGGGCGGGCGCGGGACGATTCTGGGAAATGGTGGGATTTATTTGCCACATTGTGGCTGGCTACTACATTTAGTGGCGGCGCTCTCTCGATATTCGATACCTTCCCCTGGAGTAGCGCCGGCGTGAACCCGTTCGACCCGCATTCGCTGGCGAGAGCCCGCCTGTGCTCGTGCTTTGCCCAAACAAATCCATTGCGTCCCGTAAATTCCCATGGCATCCCTTTGATCACGGAACGGGCTAACAGGGGCGCCAAGACCCCAAAAGGCGACAAGCAGCTTTCATACAGGCAACCCGCTTCCGAAACGACCTCTGCGGCGCGTGAGCAGCACCTCCCCCAGGTGGCGCGGAACGCAGGGCGCGATCCCCGAAACTACGGGGCCCAGAGATGGGAACGAGGGCGGCGGATCGGGCAGTGGCAGCAGCCCGGTCCGCCTTTCCTTTTCGGGCAAACCGGAAAGGCCGGGACAGTGGAAGGAGCGCGGGCCCTTGGCACGCAGGTTCAGAGGCTCGGAAGAGGTCAAGGTGGACGCGAAAGGCCGCGTTTCCATCCCGGCCAAGTTCCGCCGGGTCTTCGAGGCATCCGATCCCGACTGGCAGGCCGGCAAGCGTGCGCAGCTGGTCATCGTCTACGGCACCCGGGACTGGAACTGGCTGCAGCTTTTCACCATCCAGGCGATGGAAGAGATCGAGGACGGCATCGCCGCCATGCCGCGCGGCTCGGCCGCCCGCAACCTTCTGGAAAACATCTATCAGGGCCATGCCGACGAGGCCGAGATCGACGGTGACGGCCGTCTGGTCCTGCCGCAGAAGCTGCGCGAGAAGATCGGGCTGACCGACAGCGCCTTCTTCATCTCGGCCGGCGACAGCCTGAAGGTCTGGACCCCCGAGGCCTATGCCGAGGAAGAGCGCGCGCTGGAGGCCCGCGTGCCCGAACTGGAGCCGGGCGCCGATCCCTTGTCGCTGCTGGCCCCCGCCACTGCGAGGGACGAGGGTTAGGATGGCCGAGGCGCCGCATATCCCCGTCCTGCTTGGCCCGCTGTTGCGGGCCGTTGCGCCTGTGGAGGGCACCTGGGTCGATGGCACCTTCGGCGCCGGCGGCTATGCGCGCGGCTTGCTGGAGCAGGGCGCTGATCGCGTGATCGGTATCGACCGCGACCCGGCGGTCTTTCGCATGGCCGAGGCCTGGGCGGGCGAATACGGCGACCGGCTGCGGCTGGTCGAGGGCACATTTTCCGATCTGGACAGCCTGGCCGGCGGGCCGGTGGATGGCGTGGTGCTGGACCTTGGCGTCAGCTCGATGCAGCTCGACCAGCCCGAGCGCGGCTTTTCCTTCCTGCGCGACGGGCCTTTGGACATGCGCATGGGCGGCGATGGACCCACGGCGGCCGAGCTGCTGAACACCGCGCCCGAGCAGGTGATCGCCGACGTGCTGTATCTCTATGGCGAGGAACGCGCCTCGCGCCGCATCGCCAAGGCCATCGTCGCGGCGCGGCCGCTGAGCCGCACGGGCCAGCTTTCCGACATCGTCAGCGCCTGCCTGCCGCGCCCGAAGCCGGGGCAGAGCCACCCTTCGACCCGCGCCTTCCAGGCGATCCGCATCTGGGTGAACGACGAATTCGGCCAGTTGGTCGCCGGGCTTGCGGCGGCCGAACGGGCGCTGCGGCCGGGCGGCAAGCTGGCGGTGGTCAGCTTCCACTCGCTTGAGGACCGCATCGTCAAGCGTTTCATGCAGGCGCGCTCGAACAGCGCCGGCGGCGGCAGCCGCTATGCGCCCGAGGCCGCGCGCGAGGAGCCGGCCTTCACGCTGCCCTTCCGCCGCGCCATCGGCCCGGACGAGGCGGAGCTGGCGACGAACCCGCGTGCGCGCTCGGCGCTTCTGCGGGTCGGCATCCGCACCGAGGCGCCGGCCGGCCGGGTCGATCCCGCGGCCTTGGGCCTGCCGCTGCTGTCGGAAAGGAGGGCGTGATGCGTTCGGTGCTTTACCTTCTGACCGCGCTTTCCGTGATGGGGCTGGCCTTCTGGGCCTATCGCGAGAATTACCGCACCCAGGCCGCCATCAGCGAGATGAGCGATATCCAGCGCCAGATCGGCCGGCTGCGCGAGGATCTGGGCGTCTTGCGCGCCGAATGGGCCTATCTCAACCGACCCGGGCGTCTGCGCCAGCTGGTCGACCTGAACTTCGAGCGGCTGAAGCTGGTGCCCTTCGGTTCCGACCAGTTCGTCGATGTCGGGCAGGTGGCCTTTCCCACGCCCAAGGCGCCCGAGCGCGAGCCGGGCGCCGATGCAGACATGCCGGTCGAACGTCCCGCCGGCTTCCCGCCCCGCAGACCACAGGAGAGCACGCCATGATCCGCACCCCGCTGCGCCCGCTGGCCCGCATCCTTCGCGCCCGCGAAACAGGCGAGAACCCCGATGCCATCGAGGCCGAGAACCGCGCCCAGAGGCATGCCGCGATCCAGGAAAGGGCGCGCGGCAGCGCCCGGACCCGGCTGTTCTTCATGTCCTGCGCCTTTGCGCTGGCCTTCGGCACCGTGGGCGCCAAGATGGGCGTGCTGGCCGCCAGCCAGCCCAGCGAGCCGCGCGTCCAGACCACCGGCGCACAGATCATCTCGCAGCGCGCCGACATCACCGACCGGCACGGGCGGGTGCTGGCCACGAACCTGCTGACCCATTCGCTTTACGCCCATCCCCAGCAGATGGTCGAGCCCGAGCGCGCGGCGCGCGAACTGGTCCGCATCTTTCCCGATCTGGAGGTCGAGCGGCTCGACAAGGATTTCACCGGCAAGCGCACCTTCGTCTGGATCAAGAAGAAGATCAGCCCCGAGCAGATGCAGGCCGTGCATGACATCGGCGAGCCTGGCCTGCTGTTCGGCCCGCGCGAGATGCGGCTTTACCCGAACGGCCATATCGCCGCCCATATCCTTGGCGGCGCCACCTTCGGCAAGGAGGACGTGGCCAGCGCCGAGGTCGTCGGCGTCGCCGGCGTCGAAAAGGCTTTCGATCACTGGCTGCGCGACCCGGCCAACGACGGCGCGCCGCTGATGCTGTCCTTGGACCTGACCGTCCAGGCCGCGATGGAGGAGGTGCTGGGCAACGGCATGAAGGTCATGAACGCCAAGGGCGCCACCGGCATCCTGATGGAGATCAAGACCGGCGAGATCGTCGCCATGGCCAGCCTGCCCGATTTCGACCCGAACGACCGGCCGCGCCCGTTGCTCAAGGGCGATCCCTCGGACAGCCCGCTGTTCAACCGCGCGGTGCAGGGCCAATACGAGCTTGGCTCGACCTTCAAGATCTTCCCGGTGGCGCAGGCCATCGACCTCAAGCTGGTCAGCCCGACCACGATGATCAATGCCAAGGCGCCGATGAAGATCGGCAAATACCTGATCAACGAGTTCCGGGGACACAATTACGGCACGCTTTCGGTGACGGATATCATCGTGAAGTCGTCGAACGTCGGTACCGTCCGCGTCGCCCAGCTTCTGGGGCCGGACCGGCAGAGGGATTTCCTGCAAAAGCTGGGCTTCTTCGATCCGACGCCGATCGAGATGAGCGAGGCACCGACCGGCAAGCCGCTGGTGCCCAAGCGCTGGCCCGCCGTGACCTCGGCGACCGTGGCCTTCGGCCATGGCCTGGCGGCCAGCCCGCTGCATCTTGCGACCGCCTATGCGACCGTCGCGAATGGCGGCAAGCGGGTGATGCCGACGCTGATCCACGACCGCAGCCAGCGCGGGGGCGAGCAGGTGCTTTCGCCCGAGGCGGCGCGCATCGCCGTGCAGATGCTGCGCCAGGTGGTGGTCCGGGGCAGCGGCCGCAGCGCCAATGTCGAGGGCTACGAGGTCGCCGGCAAGACCGGTACCGCCGACAAGCCGCGCCCGACAGGCGGCTATTACGGCAACAAGGTGGTCTCGACCTTCGCCTCGGTCTTTCCGGCCAGCGATCCGCAATATGTGCTGGTGCTGTCGCTGGACGAACCCTCGACCATCGGTGCGGGCGGCGAAAGCCGGACGGCGGGCGCGACCTCTGCCCCGGTGGCCGCCGAGGTGATCCGCCGCGTCGCCCCGCTGCTGGGCCTGCGCCCCAGCACGGAAACGCAGTTGCCGATGGTTGAACGGCCTTTGCCGGATCGGCTAAAGCTCGTCTCGAACTGATGAGCGGAGGTTTTGTGACCGAGCGGGCGATGCGGCTGTCCCTTTTGGGGCTTAGGGGGGACAAGGGGCGCGACCCCGAGGTGACGGGCCTTGCCGTCGATTCGCGGCAGGTCAGGCCGGGCCATCTGTTCGCGGCACTGCCGGGCTCGGCCACGCATGGGGGCGAGTTCATCCAATACGCGCTGCGCCAGGGCGCCGGCGCGATCCTGACCGACCGCAAGGGCGCCGAGATCGCGGCGGCCGAGCTTGTCGGTGCCGATGCCGCGCTGGTCGTGGCCGAGGACCCGCGCGCAGCACTGGCCGGCGCTGCCGCCTTGTGGTTCGCGGCCCAGCCCGAGACGATGGTCGCCGTCACCGGCACTTCCGGCAAGACCTCGGTCGCCAGTTTCACACGGCAGATCTGGCAGGCGCTGGGCCACAAGGCGATCAGCCTGGGCACCATGGGCGTGCAGGGCGACTATCAGGCCAAGCTTGCCCATACCACGCCCGAGCCGATCACCCTGCATCGCGTGCTGGCCGAGGCCGCCGCTGCGGGCGTCACCCATGCGGCGATGGAGGCCAGTTCGCACGGGCTGGACCAGCGCCGTCTGGACGGGGTGCGGCTGAAGGCCGGCGCCTTCACCAATTTCAGCCAGGACCACCTGGACTACCACAAGGATTTCGACGAATATTTCGCCGCCAAGGCACTGCTTTTCGACCATATCCTTGAAGAAGGCGCCGGGGCGGTCATCAATATCGACGATCCTCGCGGCCGGCAGATGGCGCAGATCGCGGGCGAGCGTGGCCTGAAGCTGACCACCATCGGCAAGGACGAACGGGCGGACCTGCGCATCCTCGGCCAGCGCTATGACGCGACCGGGCAGGATCTGCGCTTCGGCTTCCACGGGCAGGCGCATCTGGTGCGGCTGGCGCTGATCGGCGGTTTCCAGGCGGAAAACGTGCTCGCCGCGGCCGGCCTTGCCATCGCCGCCGGGGACGAGGCGCCCCGGGTGATCGAGACCTTGCCGGGCCTGACCACCGTGCGCGGTCGCATGGAACTGGCCGCGGTGCGGGAAAACGGCGCGGCGGTCTTCGTCGATTACAGCCACAAGCCCGGCGCGCTGGCCTCGGCCCTGCAATCGCTGCGCCCGCATGTCATGGGCCGCATCGTCGTGGTCTTCGGCGCCGGCGGCGATCGCGACCGGCTCAAGCGCCCGCTGATGGGCGAGGCGGCGCGGCAATTCGCCGATGTGGTCTATGTGACCGACGACAACCCCCGCTCCGAGGATCCGGCTGCGATTCGTGCCGAGGTCATGGCCGGCGCTGGTCCCGACGCCATCGAGGTCGGCGACCGCGCCGAGGCGATCCTGCGCGGCGTCGATGCCCTGCAACCGGGCGATGCGCTGCTGATCGCCGGCAAGGGGCACGAGACCGGCCAGATCATCGGCAGCGACGTTTACCCCTTCGACGATGCCGAGCAGGCCTCGGTGGCCGTCGCGGCATTGGATGGCAAGATATGACGCTCTGGACCTCGCAGGATGCCGCCGAGGCCACCGGCGGCCGTGCCACCCGTGATTTCGCGGTCGGCGGCGTTTCCATCGACACCCGCACCATCCGGCCGGGCGACCTGTTTGTCGCCCTGCAAGCCGCCCGCGACGGCCATGACTTCGTCGCCCGGGCGCTCGAGAAGGGTGCCTGCGCCGCGCTGGTCAGCCGCATCCCCGAAGGCGTGGCGCCGGATGCGCCACTGCTGGTCGTCCCCGATGTCCTGCCGGCACTGGAGGCCTTGGGCCGCGCCGGTCGCGCCCGGATGCGGGGCAAGGTCGTCGCCATCACCGGCTCGGTCGGCAAGACCTCGACCAAGGAGATGGCCCGCGTCGCCCTGGCCGGGCAGGGCAGGGTCCACGCGGCCGAGGCCAGCTACAACAACCATTGGGGCGTGCCCCTGACGCTGGCGCGCATGCCCGAGGACACCGACTTCGCCATTGTCGAGATCGGCATGAACCATCCGGGCGAGATCGAGCCCCTTGCCCGCCTTGCCCGCCCGCATGTCGCCATGGTCACCACCGTTGCCGCCGCGCATCTGGAAGCCTTCGGCGCCATCGAGGGCATCGCCCGCGAAAAGGGCGCGATCTTTCGCGGTCTGATCCAGCCCGGCACCGCCATCATCCCCGAGGATCTGCCCGTCACGCAACTGCTGCGCGACTGTGCCGACGATGCCGCCGCCATCGTGATCGGCTTCGGCCAGCAGGGCATGGCCAGGCCGCTCAAGGCCGAGACCCTGGACGGCGTGACCCGGGTCCGCGCTCGCGTGCTGGGCGAGACGGTGGATTTCATGCTCGCCAGCGCCGGCACGCATTTCGTGATGAACGCGGTCGGCATGCTGGCCGCGCTTTCCGCCGCCGGGGCGGATGTGGCCGAGGCGGCGAAGCACCTGTCCGACTGGCGCCCGCCGCTGGGTCGCGGCGCCGTCGAGGATCTGGACGGCATCCGGCTGATCGACGATGCCTACAACTCCAATCCGACCTCGCTTTCCGCCGGCCTCGCGACGCTGGCGCGGCTGACCGGCGGGCGCCGGGTGGCGATCCTGGGGGACATGCTGGAACTCGGCCCGGACGAGATCGCGCTCCATGCCGGCATGGCCGGGGACCCCGCGATGGAAGCCGTCGACCTGGTCCATACCGCCGGCCCGCGCATGCGCGCCCTGCACGAGGCGCTGCCGCAAGGCCGGCGCGGAATGCATGCCGAGACGGCCGCCGAACTGGCCGGGAAAGTAGGCGAACTGGTCGCGTCCGGCGATATCGTGCTCGTGAAGGGTTCGAAGTCCTCCAAGGTCTCGACGGTGGTTGACGCGCTGCGGCGAACGCGCCAAAGCACGCCCCCTGGCGAAAGGACAGCGTAATGCTCTATTGGCTCACGAACCTCTCCGACGGCGGGGATTTCTTCAACCTGTTCCGATACATCACCTTCCGCGCGGGCGGCGCCTTCTTTACCGCGCTGCTCTTCGGCTTCTTCTTCGGCCGGCCGCTGATCGACCTCTTGCGCCGCAAGCAGAAGAAGGGCCAGCCGATCCGCGACGACGGACCCGAGAACCATTTCTCCAAGGCCGGCACGCCGACCATGGGCGGGCTCCTGATCCTTGCCGCGCTGACCATCGGCACGCTGCTCTGGGCACGGCTCGACAACGGCTATGTCTGGATCGTGCTTTTGGTCACGCTGGGCTTCGCCGCCATCGGCTTTGCCGACGACTACGCCAAGGTCACCAAGCAGCACCATGCCGGGCTGTCGGGCAAGGTCCGGCTGCTGATCGGGCTCTGCATCGCCGCCGCCGCCGGTGCCGCGGCTGCCTGGCTGCACCCGGCCGCACTCAGCGGCGAGCTCGCGCTACCCTTCTTCAAGGATGCGCTGATCAACCTGGGCCTGCTCTACGTGCCCTTTACCGTGCTGGTGATCCTGGGCGCGGCCAATGCGGTGAACCTGACCGACGGGCTCGACGGGCTGGCGATCATGCCGGTGATGATCGCGGCGGCCAGCTTTTCGGTGATCGCCTATATGGTCGGCAACGCCAATTTCGCCAATTACCTCGGCGTGCATTTCGTCCCCGGCACCGGCGAACTCGCGGTCTTCGTCGCCGCGCTGATCGGCGGCGGCCTGGGGTTCCTGTGGTATAATGCGCCCCCCGCCGCCGTCTTCATGGGCGACACCGGCAGCCTTGCCCTGGGCGGCGCGCTCGGCGCCATCGCCGTGGTGACCAAGCACGAGATCGTCCTGGCCATCGTCGGCGGGCTCTTCGTGGTCGAGGCGCTGTCGGTCATCATCCAGGTGCTCTATTTCAAGCGCACCGGCAAGCGGGTCTTCCTGATGGCCCCGATCCACCACCATTTCGAAAAGAAGGGCTGGGGCGAAGCGCAGATCGTGATCCGTTTCTGGATCATTGCGCTGATCCTGGCACTGATCGGGCTTGCGACGCTGAAGCTGCGCTGACAGGCTTTTTTCCGTTTTCCAAATACCCTCGGGGGGTCCGGGGGGCGAAGCGCCCCCGGCCTGCGACAGCGAAGGAAACAGCATGATTCCGGTCCAGGGCGTCCAGAACCAGACCATCGCCGTGCTCGGCCTCGGGCGTTCGGGCCGCGCCACCGCCGCTGCGCTTGCCGCCGGCGGCGCCCGGGTCGTCGCCTGGGACGACGGCGTCGACACGCGCGAACAGGCCGAGCAAGAGGGCCTGCATCTCCTCGACCTGACCCAGGACCAGAACTGGGACGGCATCTCGGCGCTGATCGCCAGCCCCGGCATCCCGCATCTCTATCCGAAACCGCATCCGGTCATCGCCAGGGCCTACGCGCTCGGCGTGCCGGTGGACAACGATATCGGCCTGTTCTTCCGCAGCTTCGCCACCGCCGAATGGGAGCGCTTCGACACCACCCCGCGTGTCATCGCCGTCACCGGCTCGAACGGCAAGTCCACCACCACGGCACTGATCCACCACATCCTCAAGGAAACCGGCCGTCCGACCCAGATCGGCGGCAATATCGGCACCGGCGTGCTGTCGCTCGATCCGGCCCATGACGGCGAGGTGGTGGTGCTGGAGCTCTCCAGCTACCAGACCGACCTTGCCCGCGCCCTGACCCCCGACGTGGCGGTCTTCACCAATCTCTCGCCCGACCATCTGGACCGCCATGGCGGTCTTGGCGGCTATTTCGCCGCCAAGCGCCGGCTTTTCGCCGAGGGCGGGCCGGATCGCGCCGTGATCGGCGTGGACGAGGTAGAGGGGCGCTATCTCGCCGGCCAGCTCGGCATGGGTGCCGCCGACGACCGGGTGATCCGCGTCTCGTCCGGCCAGAAGCTGGAAGGCTTCGGCTGGTCGGTCTTTGCCCGCAAGGGCTACCTCGCGGAATACCGCAAGGGCCGCCAGGTCGCCTCGATCGACCTGCGCGGCATCCAGGGCCTGCCGGGCGCACACAACCACCAGAACGCCTGCGCAGCCTATGCCGCGGCGCGCGCCGTCGGCATCGCCCCGCGCGAGATCGAGCGCGCCTTCCACAGCTTCCAGGGCTTGCCGCATCGCAGCCAGACCGTGGCCGAGATCGGCGGCGTGGCCTGGGTCAACGACAGCAAGGCCACCAATGTCGATGCCGCCGCCAAGGCGCTGGCCGCTTTCCCGCGCATCCGCTGGATCGCCGGCGGCATGGGCAAGGATGGCGGCATCGAGGCGCTGGCCCCCTGCCTCGGCCCGGTGGTGAAGGCCTATCTGATCGGACATTCCGCCCGCGACTTCGCGCTCCAGATCGGCCAGACCCCCTATGAGATCGTCGAAACCATGGAGCAGGCTGTCGCCCGCGCCGCGGCCGAGGCCCAGCCGGGCGAGACCGTGCTGCTCGCCCCCGCCGCCGCCAGCTTCGACCAATACCCGAACTTCGAGAAACGGGGCGAGCATTTCACCGCCCTGGTCAAGGCGCTGCAGGCCTGAGCCCTACCGTTTCCAAATACTCACGCCCCCGGACCGCCAGCCGGCGTATGCAGGGCATGGCGACAACCTCATCATGCCGATCGGCGCACGGCACCCGACTTCTTCGTTCCCCAAATACTCATGGAACCGCCCGATCAGGAGCCGAGCGCGCATGAAAAAGGCCCCGGCGAGAACCGGGGCCCTGATCCTTGTGGCATGGATCAGAACGAGTAGCCGATGCGCATTGCGACCGCCCAAGCCTCGCCGTCGTCCATCCTGGCGACCTCCGTCTTGTTGCCGCTCTGGCCGACACCCAGTGTAGCATCACCCAGCTTGGTGTAGTTGATGCCGGTGGTGATCTTGATGTTGTCCATGGTATAGATCGCGGCCACCGTCACCGCCTTGCGGCCGTTCACCGGGGCCAGCGGCGAAACCGTGTTACCCTCGCTTGGCTCATACAGGAACGAGACCGAACCCGACCAGTTGTCGGTGAATTTACGGCCGACCCCGATCGTGTAGGTGGTCGTGTCCTCCAACTCGACAAGCGGGATGTTGGTCCCAGGCGGTACGATGCCGGGGAAGGTTTCGGGAGAGATCGGGAAATGCGCGTTTTCCACTTTGAATTCGGACCATTTCACCCAGCGGATTGAGCCGAATAACAGTGTATCCGCCGCGATGCCGGTCTGGCCTTCCAGAGTCCAGCTGCGCGGCGTCTTGACGGTATGCTCGCCCCTGACGGTTCCCTGGCCCGTTGCTGCCAGCAGGCCGCCGCTTTCGGTCATCTCGAAATCATGCTCGATGGGCGAATTGTAGGTCAGCGATACCCGCGCCGCGATCTCAGGCATCTCATAGGCGACGCCAGCGACCCAGCCTACGCCCCAGGCGCCGTCGATATCGAGATTATAGCCCGAGGAGTTCGCATAGCCTGCGCCTTGCAGCCGGACGTTGCCATCCGCATGCGAGCCGCGGATACCGCCATGCACCGAGAAGTTGTTCTCGAACTTGTAGCGCAGCAATGCGGTATAGGTGGTCGAGTTCACCTCGACCCGCGTGCCGCCCAGCACCGGCGAATTCGCCGTGGGATAGAGGACGTCGGCACCGAAGGGCTGTTCGACGATCAGCGCGCCGGACAGGTTCTCGTTGAACTGATGCTTGTAGGCCAGCCCGAAGAAGCCATAGCCTTGGGCCACGTCGCCTGTCGAGACGCCCGCCACATCCCTGCCGCGCACGGTGGGATTGACCCCGCCGAAGCTCAACTCCAGGTAATTCCCCTGCTCGAACAGCGGCGCCAGCGATTGCGGCGCGCGTTCGATCCCGCCGGCAAGAACGGGCGCGGCCGTGGCCAGCAGGGCGCCGATGCCGGTGATGATCCTTTTCATGATTTTCCTCCCAAGAACAGATCCTTTCGGACCTCTGGATTCAGCCTGCGGCAGGCTGCCCGCTTGCGTCAATTGCCGGGGCTTGGTAACGCGGCGTCTTGACGCAACCGGCCGCTCTGGCGTGGCCCGCCGGCAACGCTATGACGTAAGGGACAGGAGGTCCGTCATGCGCTTTGCCCCGCCTCGCATCAATCCGCCCGGGCTCTGGCGCCGGGTTCCGCCGGCGATCTTTCCGCCGCTGCTGGGCGCGCTCGGCCTTGCTCTGGCCTGGCGTGCCGCCACGGCGCGCTTCGGGCTGCCGCAGGGGCTTTCGGGGATGATGATGGGCATGGCCGTCGCGGCCTGGGTCTTTGCGACCCTCGCCTATGGCGGCAAGCTCGCGCGCCGCCCTGCCGTCCTGGCCGAGGAATTGCGCATCCTGCCCGGCCGCGCCGGCATCGCCGCGGCGCTGGTCGGCATCTATGTCGCGGCGCAGTTGCTTGCACCCTTTGCGCCGGCGCTGGCCCGGGTGGTGCTGATCGCCGGCATGGCGGCGCAAGCGGTGTTCTGGGCGGTGGCGATCCCGGTCATGGCCCGCACCCCGGGGCAGGGGCGCGTGACGCCGGTCTGGCAGCTGACCTTCGTCGGTCCCATCGTCGCGGCGCAGGCGGCGGCCGGTTTCGGCTGGCTGGGGCTTGCCCAGGCGCTGTGGTGGCCCATGGCGGCGATCGCCGGCTTCGTCTGGACCGTCAGCCTGTATCAGGCGCTGACCGAGCGGCTGCCGGCGCCCCTGCGCCCACTGCTGATGATCCATCTGGCGCCCATCGCCATGCTGGGCAATGTCGCCGCCGCGCTTGGCTGGCAGGATGTGGCTCTGGGGCTGGCCTGGGCCACGGCCGCCGCGCTGGCCTTGGCCGCCCTGCGCCTGCGCTGGCTGGTCGAGGCCGGGTTCTCGCCGCTCTGGGGGGCATTCACCTTCCCGTTGGCGGCGACGGCGGGGCTGTGGACCGCGGTCTCGGGCTTTGCGTCAGGCTGGTCGCTGCCGGCGCAGATCCTGCTGGTTGCGGCAAGCCTCGTGGTGCTGCCGATCCTGTTTCGGGTGTGGCGGGCCTGGGCCAGCGGCAGGCTTGCCATGAAAACCAACGCGGCCATCGCCTGACAGGCTGGACATTCCCGCCGGCGCGTGAAATGGGAAACTGCCAAACGAACCCCTGACAAGGATGCTCCCATGCAGATTCGTGAGGCTTTGACCTTCGACGATGTTCTCCTCGTTCCTGCGGCGTCCTCGGTGATGCCCTCGACCGCCGACGTGACGACTTATGTCACCAGGCAGATCCGAATGAACATTCCGCTGCTCTCCAGCGCCATGGATACCGTCACCGAAAGCCGCATGGCCATCGCCATGGCCCAGGCCGGCGGCATCGGCGTGGTCCACCGCAACCTGACCGCCGAGCAGCAGGCCGACGAGGTCCGCCGGGTGAAACGCTTCGAATCGGGCATCGTCTACGATCCGATCACCCTGACGCCCGAACAGACCATCGCCGACGCGAAGGCCCTGCAAGAGCGTTACAACGTCACCGGCTTTCCGGTGGTGGACGCGGCCGGCCGGGTGGTCGGCATCATCACCAACCGTGACATGCGCTTTGCCAACAGCGACGACATGCCGGTGCGGGCGGTGATGACCTCGGGCAACCTCGCCATCCTGCGCGAGCCCGCCGACCGGGCCGAGGCCATCGACCTGATGAAGGCCCGCCGGATCGAGAAGCTGCTGATCACCAATGCCGAAGGCAAGCTGACCGGCCTGCTGACGCTGAAGGATACCGAGAAATCGGTGCTGAACCCCCTGGCCTGCAAGGACGAACTGGGCCGGCTGCGCGTCGCGGCCGCCTCGACCGTCGGCGACGAGGGCTATGAGCGCAGCCTGGCGCTGATCGAGGCCGGGGTGGACCTGGTGGTGATCGACACCGCGCATGGCCATTCCGAGGGCGTGGCCCGTGCCGTTTCCCGCATCAAGGCCTATTCGAACCAGGTTCAGGTGGTGGCCGGCAACGTGGCGACGGCCGATGCCGCGCGGGCGCTGGTCGATGCCGGTGCGGATGCGATCAAGGTCGGCATCGGCCCGGGCTCGATCTGCACCACGCGGATCGTGGCGGGTGTGGGCGTGCCGCAGCTGACCGCGATCATGGACGCGGCGCGCGGTGCGGGCGACGTGCCGGTCATCGCCGATGGCGGTATCAAGTTCTCGGGTGATTTCGCCAAGGCGATCGCAGCGGGGGCGTCCTGTGCCATGGTCGGCTCGGCCATCGCCGGCACGGATGAGAGCCCGGGCGAGGTGATCCTGTATCAGGGCCGCAGCTTCAAGTCCTATCGCGGCATGGGCTCGCTGGGTGCCATGGCACGCGGCTCGGCCGACCGTTACTTCCAGAAGGACGCGGCCTCGGACAAGCTGGTCCCCGAGGGGATCGAGGGCCAGGTGCCCTACAAGGGCTCGGCCGCCGCGGTGATCCACCAACTGGTCGGGGGCCTGCGCGCCGCCATGGGCTATACCGGCAATGCGACCGTGGCCGAGATGCGCGGCGGCTGCGAGTTCGTGCGCATTACCGGCGCCGGGCTCAAGGAAAGCCATGTCCACGACGTGCAGATCACGCGGGAAAGCCCGAACTATCGCCTGGGTTGAGCCCTTGGGCCGAGCCGCCGCCGAGTGGCGGGGCCGGCCCAGCGGCTTTTTCGGGTATGAGCCCCGAAGTTTTTCAGGATCATCCGGCGCTTGTCGGCGGGACATCGCGATTCCCGCCGCAATGCCGTCCAACCCTTGGGCGGCCTCAAGGTGACCCTGACATCCCTGTGCAGGACGGCCGCCGATGCTCTTTGCCCCATGCAGCCGGATTGATCGCTGTAGGGTGGTCGCTGCAAGGGCGCGGGCGTCGCTGATCTTGGGCGCTCATCGAATCTTAACGGCTTTGCTCTAGAGACGGTCGCATATCGTCATTTGCGGCCTCTCATGTCTGGTTTCTCGTCTCTTTTCCGCATCCTGGCCCTGGCGCTGGCCCTCATGCCGTTGCGAGGGCTGGCCTTGCCTCCTGCCGATGCCTGCGAATGGGCCGCGCAGCAGGCGGCTGCGGAAATCGGGGTGCCTGCCGATATCCTTGGCGCGCTGGCCCTGACGGAAACCGGGCGCCGGCTGGACGGCATCGTGCGCCCCTGGGCCTGGAGCGCCAATGCCGAGGGAGAGGGCGCCTGGTTCGACGATCCTGCCAGCGCCGTCGCCTTTGCCGAAGATCGCGTGACGCGGGGGCGCACCAATATCGACATCGGCTGCTTTCAGTTGAACTATCGCTGGCATGGCGCGCATTTCCCTTCGGTAGCACGGATGTTCGATCCGCTGGAAAACGCCCGCTATGCCGCCCGTTTCCTGCGCCAGCTTCATGACGAGATGGGCGATTGGCGGGTGGCGGCGGGGGCGTTCCACTCCCGCACCCCTGCCCATGCGCAGCGCTACCTGGCCCGCTTCGATACGTTGCACCGGATGCTGCGCGAGCGTGGGCCTGCAGGCATGACCGGCACGCCCCAGACCTATAACAGCTTCGCCTCGATCGATTCGGGCCGGAGAAAGCGCGTACGGGACAGCGTGATGCTGCTTGGTGCCCCGTTGGGCAGTGGGGGCACCGGGCAGCCCGGTTCGCTGGCGGTTCTGGCCTCGGGGCGCTCTCCCCTGCGGGCGGGGAGCGCCCCGCTGATCGCCGTTCGCATGGCGGCCACCGGGGATGAGGATGCCTCGCTCTGGCGGTCGTCAGTGCCGCCCTGACGGGATTGACAAAGCCGGGCCGGCGTCATTTCTGGCCGGGATCCGCCATCTGCCGCGCCAGGGACGCAACCTGACATGACGCCCGCCGCCCGTGCCGCCGCGGCCATCGACATTCTTGACCGCATTCTCGACGGGCAGGCCGCCGAAGCGGCGCTGATCCGCTGGGCACGGGCCAGCCGCTTTGCCGGCTCCGGCGACCGCGCGGCGGTGCGGGACCTGGTCTTCGACGCCTTGCGCCGATTGCGTTCGCGTGCCGCCCTGGGCGGCGCGCTCTCCGGGCGCGGGCTGCTGCTGGGCATGTGCCGCGAAGAGGGGATCGACCCCGCAACCCTGTTCACCGGTGAAGGGCACGCGCCCTCGGTGCTTTCCGAGGGCGAGGGTCAGGCTGGCCGTGCGCCCACGCCGGACGAGGCGCTGGATCTGCCCGACTGGCTCTTGCCGCTTTGGCGCAAGGCGCTTGGCGGGGATGCCGAGCCCGTGGCACTGGCCATGCGGGATCGCGCGCCGGTCTGGCTGCGCGTCAACCTGCGCCGTGCCGATCCGGCCCGTGCCGCCGCCGCGATGGCCGAGCAGGGGATCGCCACCGCACCCCATCCCGATTTGCCGACGGCCCTGCGCATCACCGAGGGCGCCCGGCGGCTGGCCGGCTGCCATGCCTATCGCGAGGGGCTGGTCGAATTGCAGGATCTTTCGCCCCAGATGGCCTGCGCGCTGCTGCCGGCGCAAGGCAGCCTGCTGGATTTCTGCGCCGGTGGCGGCGGCAAGGCGCTGGCGCTTGCCGCGCAGGGTGCGGGGCCGGTCACCGCGCATGACATCGATGCGGGGCGCATGGCCGATCTGCCCGCACGCGCCGAAAGGGCAGGGGTGCGCATCCGTCTTGCGGCGCCGGGCAAGGTTGCGGGCCGGTTCGATACGGTCGTTGCCGACGTGCCCTGTTCGGGCAGCGGAACCTGGCGGCGCGGCCCGGATGCGAAATGGCGCCTGACGCGCGACGATCTGGAGCAGCTTGCGGCCCGGCAGTGCCGGATTCTGGATCAGGCGGCGGGGTTCGTCGCCGATGGCGGGCATCTGGCCTATATGACCTGCTCGGTCCTGGATGCCGAGAACGACGATCAGGTGCAAGGTTTTCTGGCGCGAAACCGGCGGTTCGAGCAGGTCCTGGCGCGGCGTTTTACACCGCTGACCGCCTCGGACGGCTTTTATCTGGCCCTGATGCGCCGCCGTTAACCCTCCGTTAACGCGCCTCCGTTATGCAGCGGAAAACGGCTGGACGCGAGGGGCGGGATGAATTCGGAACGGTCGGAAGCCTTGCGCTCGGCGCAGATCGTGCTGCCTTTCCTGACGCTGCCTGCGGTGATCGGTGCGCTTTGGCTGGCGTTGCGACCCCAGGATGCGGGGGGCGGTGTCACCTTCTTGGCCGTGGGTGCGGCCGTGACCGCCTGGTATCTGCTGGGTGGTGTCATCTCGGTGCGGCATCTCCGGCGCGGGCTGGCGGTGCGGCGCGATCTGGACCGCGTGCTGCCGGCTGTCCTGGAGCATGACCTGACGGCCTTTGCGGTCGACCCGGATGGCTTGGTTCTGGCGCAGAATCAGGTGGGGGTGGAGCGAATCGGCGATCTGGTCGGTCGTTATATCCATGACGCGCTGGGCCGTCGCCACGCCGATCCGGCAATGCTCTGGAACGGTCTGGGCCTGGGCCTGTCGCGCCGGGGCAGGATGCGCGCCGATCTGGGCGATGCCGGGGAATACCTGGTGACGCGAGCGCCCGGCTCGACCATCCAGCTATGGCAGGCTGCCGCACCCGAACGCCCGTCGCCGCCCACTCCCTTGCCTCCTCGGGTAGAGGAGGACGATTTCGACCTGCTCCCGGTCTCGCTGCTGATCCTCGACCCGGGCGCCAATATCGTTCGCGCCAATATGGCCGCTTGCGAACTGCTGGGCGGGGATATCCTGGGGCAGAACCTGGCCGCGCTGCTGGACGGGTTGGGGCGAGAACTGGCGGGCTGGGTCTCGGATGTCGGTGCGGGTCGCACGATCGGCGGCAGCGAGGTGCTGCATGTCAAGGCCGAGGGGCCCGACCGTTTCGTGCAGTTGTCGCTGACGCGCGGCCGGGGCGGGCATGTCACCGCCGTGCTCTCGGACGCCAGCGCGCTCAAGACGCTCGAGGCGCAGTTCGTCCAGAGTCAGAAGATGCAGGCCATCGGGCAGCTTGCCGGCGGCATCGCCCATGACTTCAACAACCTCCTGACTGCGATCACCGGGCATTGCGACCTGCTGATGCTGCGCCACGACAAGGCCGATCCCGATTATGCCGACCTCGACCAGATCAGCCAGAATGCCAATCGTGCGGCGGCTCTGGTGCGGCAATTGCTGGCGTTTTCGCGCAAGCAAACGCTCAAGCTGCAGATCATGGACCTGCGCGACACGCTCTCGGAACTGACCCATCTGCTCAACCGTCTGGTGGGCGAACGGATCGTGCTGACCTTTGACCACGATCCCGCGCTGCGGATGGTCCATGCCGACCGCCGCCAGCTTGAACAGGTGATCATGAACCTGGTGGTGAATGCCCGCGATGCCATGCCCGAGGGCGGCGACATCACCATCTGCACCGACAATGTCCGGCTGGAGACCCGGGCCGAATTGGGCCGCGCCGTCTTGCCCGCCGGGGATTACGTCCGGGTCCAGGTTCGCGACCAGGGCTGCGGCATCGCCCCCGACGATCTCGCCAAGATCTTCGAGCCCTTCTTCACGACCAAGCGCACCGGCGAGGGCACGGGTCTGGGGCTTTCGACCGCCTACGGCATCGTGAAGCAGACCGGCGGCTATATCTTCTGCGACAGCACCCCGGGTGAAGGCAGCTGCTTTTCGCTGTTCTTTCCGGCCCATGACCGCGCGGTGCCCGAAGAGACGCAGCGACCGGCGCCGGCCGGGCCGATCCGCGTCCGCCGCGATGTCGAGGCGACCGTGCTGCTGGTCGAGGACGAGGCCCCGGTTCGTGCCTTTGCCAGCCGTGCGCTGAAGTTGCAGGGGTTCCATGTGCTCGAGGCCGCCTGCGCCGAGGATGCGCTGTCGCTGCTGGCCGATCGGGGGTTGGCGGTCGACGTCTTCGTCACCGATGTGGTGATGCCCGGGATGGACGGTCCGGCCTGGGTCCGCACCGCGCTGCGTGACCGGCCCGACACCAAGGTGATCTTCATGTCGGGCTATGCCGAGGACATCTTTTCGGAGGGGCGACCTCCGGTGCCCGATGCGGCCTTCCTTGCCAAGCCTTTTTCGCTTTCGGACCTGACCGCTCTGGTCACGCGGCAACTGGAGGGCGCGCGCTAGGCCTCCGGGCGGCCGGACGCCGATCAGAGCGAAGCGTAAAGTGCGAAGTCCCGCGCCATGATCTTGCGCAGCGAACCTTCCTGCTCGGGGTTCAGGCTGACATCGACGGCGGGCGGGACGTTGACGCGTGGCAGGCTGATCTCGCAATCCAGCCGATCCTCGAGGAAATGGGTAAAGGCATCCATGTCCTCGTAGCGAAAGATGCAATCGACACGATCGACTTCCGCGGTCAGGAAATCCGCCTGTGCGCCGACGCGCGCGACGTCCGGGCCGCCGGGATCGGCATAGGCTTGCGCGAAATCCGCGAAGCTGAGGCCGATCATGGCGTGGTTCGGGTCTTCGTCATCGTCGCGCAGGCGAAAGCGATACCAGCTGCGAAGCCATCCGATCGGTTCGCGCATCAGGGCGATGGTGGTGAATTTCTCGCCGGTGACCGAGCGCAACCAGGGTTCGATATGGTGCCGGTAGGTGCGCAGATCGGCATGCTTCAACTCGGCCGGGCGCTGGACGACGACACTGGCAAGGGCCTCTAGCGCGGTTTCGACAGCGGTGGAGCCGGCTTTCGGCGTCGCGAGGAAAACCAGCCGTCTTTCCCAGAATATCAGCATACTCGAAAACTTTCAGCCATTGCGGCACGCGCGCCGGGATAGCCACCAGTTCTGTGACTGTAAACCGTTTCTTAATTCTTTTGCGACAACTTGGACCGGGAAGATGCGATGCATCTTTCGATTCGCGAACCAGGACTTGCATTTCGGCGCAATGAGGCGCAAATAGGAACAACCCGTGAACAAAGTGGCGGGCGGGCGCTGATTGCCCCGGATGGCGGGGTATGAAATAAGCATGAGGACCGCATGGCAGGGGCAACACTTTTCGACATGAACGACAAGCGATCCGCAGACAAGCAGAAGGCGCTAGACAGCGCATTGGCCCAGATCGAACGGCAGTTCGGCAAAGGCTCGATCATGAAGCTGGGCGCCGACAATCCGGTGGCCGAGATCGAGGCCACCTCGACCGGCTCGCTGGGGCTCGACATCGCGCTGGGGATCGGCGGTCTGCCCAAGGGCCGGATCATCGAGATATTCGGGCCGGAAAGCTCGGGCAAGACCACGCTGACGCTGCATGTCGTGGCGGAAGAGCAGAAGAAAGGCGGCGTTTGCGCCTTTGTCGATGCCGAACATGCGCTGGACCCGCAATATGCCAAGAAGCTGGGCGTCAATCTGGACGAGTTGCTGATCAGCCAGCCCGATACGGGCGAGCAGGCGCTTGAGATTGTCGATACGCTGGTGCGTTCCGGTGCGGTCAGCCTGGTGGTGGTCGATTCGGTCGCGGCGCTGACCCCCAAGTCCGAGATCGAAGGTGACATGGGCGACATGCAGATGGGCAGCCAGGCCCGGCTGATGAGCCAGGCGATGCGCAAGCTGACCGCCAGCATCGGCCGGTCGAACTGTATGGTGATCTTCATCAACCAGATCCGCATGAAGATCGGCGTGATGTTCGGAAGCCCAGAGACGACGACCGGCGGCAATGCCCTGAAGTTTTATGCCTCGGTGCGCCTGGATATCCGCCGCGCCGGCTCGATCAAGGACCGTGACGAGGTGACCGGCAACGCCACTCGCGTCAAGGTGGTCAAGAACAAGGTCGCGCCACCTTTCCGTCAGGTCGAGTTCGACATCATGTATGGCGAGGGCATCTCGAAGGTCGGCGAACTGATCGACTTGGGCATCAAGGCCGGCGTGGTCGAAAAATCGGGGTCGTGGTACTCCTATGGCGACGAGCGCATCGG
This sequence comes from Paracoccus denitrificans, assembly GCF_900100045.1. GTDB lineage: Bacteria > Pseudomonadota > Alphaproteobacteria > Rhodobacterales > Rhodobacteraceae > Paracoccus > Paracoccus denitrificans. Next base: position 37,773 of record NZ_FNEA01000010.1, read on the forward strand.
CCAGGGCCGTGAGAATGCCAAGCAATTCCTGCGCGATCATCCCGATATGGCCCATGCGATCGAGGACAAGATCCGCGCCAGCCACGGCCTGGATTTCGGCGTCGCGGACGATGGCGATGAGGTGATGGCCGAGGATTGATCCTGCATCGCCCTCGCTCATAAGGTGCGCGGGACGTGGTCTCGCGCACATTCCTGGCTCTGAGACTTCGCCTTGGCTTGGTGTCGCGGGTCGGGTTGTCCGGCGCGGAGTTGGGCGTCGTCTGCGCGAGGCCATGCAGGATTGCTGGACAGCCGCCATGGCTGGGGCTAGACCGGGCGGCAAACCGGTCTCTGGCCGGAAGACCGCTTTGCGATGAAGGCCCGATATGCCCAGCTTGAACGATGTCCGCTCGACTTTCCTGAACTATTTCGAACGCAACGGCCACCGTGTCGTCGAGTCGAGCCCGCTTGTGCCGAGGAACGACCCGACCCTGATGTTCACCAATTCGGGCATGGTGCAGTTCAAGAACCTGTTCACCGGGGTCGAAACGCGCGACTACAAGCGCGCCACCACCGCGCAGAAATGCGTGCGCGCCGGCGGCAAGCATAACGACCTCGACAATGTCGGCTATACCGCGCGCCACCATACCTTCTTCGAGATGCTGGGGAATTTCAGCTTCGGCGATTACTTCAAGGACGGTGCCATCCCCTTTGCCTGGGAGTTGCTGACCAAGGATTTCGGCATCCCCAAGGACAAGCTGCTGGTCACCGTCTATCATACCGATGACGAAGCCGCCGATATCTGGAAGAAGGTCGCGGGGCTTTCCGACGACCGCATCATCCGTATCCCGACCAGCGACAATTTCTGGCAGATGGGCCCGACCGGCCCCTGCGGTCCATGCACCGAGATCTTCTATGACCATGGCGAGCAGATCTGGGGTGGCCCGCCCGGCTCGGCCGATGAGGACGGCGACCGCTTCATCGAGATCTGGAACCTCGTCTTCATGCAGAACGAGCAGTTCGAGGACGGCACGATGCGCGCGCTGGACATGCAGTCGATCGACACCGGCATGGGGTTGGAACGGATCGGTGCGCTCTTGCAAGGCAAGCACGACAATTACGATACCGACCTGATGCGTGGCCTGATCGAGGCCAGCGCGCATGCGACCAGCGCCGACCCGGACGGTCCCGGCAAGGTGCATCACCGCGTCATCGCCGATCATCTGCGCTCGACCAGCTTCCTGATCGCCGATGGGGTGATGCCCTCGAACGAGGGACGCGGCTATGTGCTGCGCCGCATCATGCGCCGCGCCATGCGCCACGCCCATATGCTGGGCGCCAAGGATCCGGTGATGCACCGCCTGGTCCCGGCGCTGGTGCGCGAGATGGGCGCGGCCTATCCCGAACTCGGCCGCGCGCAGGCGTTGATCGAAGAGACGCTGAAGCTGGAGGAGACCCGCTTCAAGCAGACCCTGGACCGTGGCCTGCGGCTGCTGGACGACGAATTGGCGAAGCTGCCCGAAGGTGCGAACCTGCCGGGCGAGGCGGCCTTCAAGCTCTATGACACCTATGGTTTCCCGCTGGATCTGACCCAGGACGCGCTGCGCGAAAAGGGTCGGGCGGTCGATACGGCCGGTTTCGATTCGGCGATGGCGGAGCAGAAGGCCAAGGCCCGTGCCGCCTGGGCCGGCTCTGGCGAGACCAAGGATGCCGCGATCTGGTTCGACATCGCCGAAGAGCATGGCGCCACCGAATTCCTCGGCTATGACACCGAGATCAGCGAGGGCCAGGTCCTCGCATTGGTTCAGGACGGCGCTGCGGTCGAGGAAGCCGGCGAGGGGCAGCAGGTCCAGATCGTGGTGAACCAGACGCCGTTCTATGGCGAGGCCGGCGGCCAGGTCGGCGATACTGGCCTGATCAAGACGGAGACCGGCGCCGCCCGCGTGACCGATACGAAAAAGACCGGCGGCGTCTTCATCCATATCGCCGAGGTGACGCTGGGCACGATCCAGCGCGGCCAGGGTGCGCAGCTGTCCGTCGATCACGACCGTCGCAGCGCGATCCGCGCCAACCATTCGGCCACGCACCTGCTGCACGAGGCGCTGCGCCGCGCCCTGGGCGAGCATGTCGCGCAGCGCGGCAGCCTGAACGCACCCGACCGGCTGCGCTTCGACTTCAGCCATGCCAAGGCGATGACGCCCGAGGAACTGGCGCAGGTCGAGCGCGAGGTGAACGATTTTATCCGCCAGAATAGTCCGGTCGAGACCCGGATCATGACCCCCGACGATGCCCGTGCATTGGGCGCGCAGGCGCTTTTCGGCGAGAAGTACGGTGATGAGGTTCGGGTGGTCTCGATGGGCGAACTGCCGGGCTCGGGCAAGGGCACCGGCGGCCAGACCTATTCGCTGGAGCTTTGCGGCGGCACCCATGTCGCGCGCACCGGCGATATCGGCATGTTTGCCCTGACTTCGGAAACCGCATCGGCCGCCGGCATCCGCCGCATCGAGGCGCTGACCGGCCAGGCGGCGATGGACGAGTTGCGCCGCGTGGACGGCGAACTCAATGAGATTGCCGGCATTGTCAAGGCGCAGGCGGGTGACGTGGTGAGCAAGGTCCGCGCGCTTGCCGATGAGCGCAAGGCGCTGGCGAACGAGGTCGCGCAGCTCAAGCGCCAGCTTGCCATGGGCGGCGGCTCCGAGGACAAGCCCCGTGAAATCAACGGCATCAAGCTTATCGCCCGCCGCGTCGAGGGTGTGAGCGGCAAGGAACTCGGCCCGCTGGTCGATGAGATGAAGTCGCGGCTCGGCTCGGGCGCCGTGGTGGTGCTGGCCGAGGCAGACGGCAAGGCGACGGTGGCGGCGGGCGTGACGCCCGACCTGACCGGCCGGATCAGCGCCGTCGAACTGGTGCAGACCGCGACGGCGGCACTGGGCGGCAAAGGCGGCGGTGGCCGGCCCGACCGCGCCCAGGGCGGGGCACCCAGCCTTGCTGCCGCCGACAGCGCCATTTCCGCCGTCGAAACCCTGATCGGAGAGAAAGCATGACCGCGCTGTGGATCGCCCATGTGAACGTGACCGACCCCGAGGCCTATGGCGAATATGCCCGGCTGGCGGGGCCGGCGATAGCCGCGCATGGCGGGGCATTCCTGGCGCGCGGCTCGCGCTATGTCCAGCTTGAGGGCAAGGACCGCGCCCGCAATGTCGTGGCGCGGTTTCCCAGCCTGGAAGATGCGGTGGCTTGCTACCGCTCGGCCGAATATCAGGCTGCGCTGGAGCATGCGAAAGGGGCGGCAGAGCGCGACCTTGTGATCGTGGAAGAGAATCCGGCCTAGGACTTTTTGGTGATTCGTTAGGCTTTTCGTGCTAGCCCTAGGAAAAAGCACGGAAAGGGGCAGGACATGTGCCGCTGGGCAGCCTATCTCGGCAGTCCGATCTATCTTGAGGATGTCATCTGCCGGCCCGGCCATTCGCTGGTCCGGCAAAGCCATGGTGCGACGCGCTGCCATACTCCGGTCAATGCCGACGGCTTCGGCATTGCCTGGTATGGCGAGCGTGAAGAGCCCGGCCTTTACCGCGACATCATGCCGGCCTGGTCGGACAGCAACCTGCGCAGCCTGACCGCCACGGTGAAATCGCACCTGTTCCTTGCGCATGTGCGGGCCTCGACTGGCACCGCGACCAGCCGCAACAATTGCCATCCCTTTGTCGTGGACCGCTGGTGCTTCATGCATAATGGGCAGTTCGGCGGTTACGACAGCTATCGCCGCCATGCCGAAGTGCTGATCCCCGACGAACTCTATGCCCATCGCAAGGGCGCCACCGATAGCGAGGCGCTGTTCCTGATGGCCTTGGGTGAAGGGCTGGGCGGCGACCCTGCCGGCGCCATGGCCCGCGCCACCGCGAAATTCGAGGCATTGGCCCGGCAAAGGGGCACCGCGCCGCATGTGCGGCTGACGGCGGCCTTTTCGGACGGGACCAAGCTCTACGCCCTGCGCTATGCCAGCGACGAGCATGCGCCGACGCTGTTCCATCGCTGGTCCGACACCCGCGGCGGCCGCGCGGTGGTCTCCGAACCGCTGGAGAGCGACGAGGCGGACTGGCTGGAGGTCCCCGCGCAAAGCTTCTGCATCTTCGATGGTGCCGAGGTGACGATCACGCCCTTCCGGCCCGAGCCGCTTCGCGCTGCTGCCTGAGACTTCGCCCAGGCCCCGCGGGTCCGCAGAAAGCCGGCTCATGCCGATGCGCCGGATGCTCGCTCGACTCCGCCGCCAGTCGGCGCCTCACTGTTTCCAAATTCTTGGGAATGCTGTCATCAGCGTGGCCGTGAACCGATCAGATCGGTATGGAAAGCACCCGCCTGCTTTCGCGGATCAGGAAATCCCTGATCTCGCCTAATCCTTTGCCCATGCTTATCCAGCAGGGCATTGCCGGGATCGAGGCTGGCCATCTCGAACCGAACAATCCGTCATGCAACGCCAGGCACCAGCGGCGCGGGAAGCGGTCCGCGCAATCGAGGACCGCTTTGTCATCAATGCGCCGCCGACCATTGCGACGACCGGCAAGGGCATGGGCGCACATATCTTGCGCCCCTTCGCAGGTCAGAACCAGATGCGGTCGGCAAAGACGTAATGCACGATCCGGTCGCGGGTCAGGCCCATCCGGGCCAGTTCGGCATCGGATTTTGCTTCCAGCGCCTCGATCTCGGCGCGGCGCGAATGCTTCGTGATATAGGCCGCGGCCCCGCGCGAAAGCCGCTTGCGGACAGCGGCGAACAGGTCGGGCAGGCGGGGCGAGAAGCGGTTGGTTGCGATGGTAGCCATTGGAAACCCTTTCGGTATTGGCGAATGGTTTCCTCCCCTGACGACGAATGTAGGGCCTCTTTGCGGCCATCACCATGGCTTCTTTTGCAATGCTGCATTGCAGCAGCGCCTTTGCGGCGTTCGGCCGCGCCCCCGTCCAGCCGATGCATCACCCGTTTTCCGGGCTGATCATGCTGCCGCAGCGCCATTTTCGGCCCTGCGCCGGACATCGGCCGCGAACCTGGCCTGGCGCACCGGAAAGCCGGCCGGTTTCCCCGTGTCGAACCACAGATCTGCGCGCCGACCGGGCAGGGTGCGCATTTCGTGGGCAGGGCGGAATGCACTTTCCCCCAAGGGCTTCGGCCATTATACGGTTCGCGGCATTCATGACCGCAAGGGGAAAGCACAATGGCCAATGTGGTGGTCGTCGGCGCGCAATGGGGCGACGAAGGCAAGGGCAAGATCGTCGACTGGCTGTCGGAACGCGCCGATGTGATCGCGCGCTTTCAGGGCGGTCATAACGCTGGCCACACGCTGGTCATTGGCAATCAGGTGTTCAAGCTGTCGCTGCTGCCCTCGGGCATCGTGCGCAAGGGCAAGATGGCGGTCATCGGCAACGGCGTTGTGCTGGACCCCTGGTCCCTGTTTGCCGAAATCGACAAGCTTTCCGCGCAAGGGGTCGAGATCAGCCCGGCGAACCTGATGATCGCCGAGAACACCCCGCTGATCCTGCCGCTGCACCAGGATCTCGACAAGCTGCGCGAAGAGGCCGCGGGCGCATCCAAGATCGGCACCACCGGCCGCGGCATCGGCCCGGCCTATGAGGACAAGGTCGGCCGCCGCACCATCCGCGTCGCCGACCTGGGCGATGAGGAGACGCTGGATTCCCGCCTCGACCGCCTGCTTGCCCATCACGATGCGCTGCGTCAGGGCCTGGGTGCAGCGCCCATCGACCGGGCGGAACTGCGCGCCAAGCTGCTGGAAATCGCGCCGAAACTGCTGCAATACGCCCAGCCGGTCTGGAAGGTGATGAACGACTACCGCAAGGCCGGCAAGCGCATCCTGTTCGAGGGTGCGCAGGGCAGCCTGCTGGACATCGACTTCGGCACCTACCCTTACGTGACCAGCTCGACCACCATGTCGGGCATGGCGGCCAGCGGCACCGGGCTTGGCCCTTCGGCCATCGGCTTCGTGCTGGGGATCGTCAAGGCCTATACGACCCGCGTCGGCGAAGGCCCGTTTCCCACCGAGCTTGACGATGCCGACGGCCAGCGCTTGGGTGAGCGCGGCCATGAATTCGGCACCGTGACCGGCCGCAAGCGCCGCTGCGGCTGGTTCGATGCGGTTCTGGTGCGCCAGACCTGCGCCATCTCGGGCGTGGACGGCATTGCGCTGACCAAGCTGGACGTGCTGGACGGCTTCCAGACGCTGAAGATCTGCACCGGCTACGAGGTGGACGGCCAGCATTACGACCACCTGCCCACCGCCGCCTCGCTTCAGGCCAAGGCGAAGCCCGTCTACGAGGAAATGGAGGGCTGGCAGGAATCGACGCAAGGCGCGCGGTCCTGGGCCGACCTGCCCGCTAATGCGATCAAATACGTCCGCCGCATCGAGGAACTGATCCAGTGCCCCGTCGCGCTGCTCTCGACCTCGCCCGAGCGGGACGATACCATCCTCGTGACCGATCCCTTCGCGGACTGACGCGGGCTGACATGGACCTCAAGACGCGCAAACGCTGGTCGCTGGTGATCCTGCTTGTCGGGCTGCCGCTCTATATCGTGGTGGCGGTAAGCCTGGTGAACTGGATGGACCGGACCTGGGGCCGCCAGCCGATCCTGGTCGAGCTTGCGGTCTATGTCGCCCTGGGCATCCTCTGGGCCCTGCCTTTCCGCAAGGTGTTCACCGGCATCGGCAAGGGCGAATGAGCCAGCAAGGGACCAAGTTGGCTAGTGCCCGCCCGGTCACGCTGATCGGCGGTGCGCCGGTCGGCCGCGCCGATCTGGAGCAGGCGCTGGCCCTGGCGCCGGTGGTGGCCGCCGCCGATAGCGGCGCCGATACCGCGCTGAGCCACGGGTTGATGCCGGCGGCGGTCTGGGGCGATTTCGACAGCATTTCCGCCCGCGCCCGGGCCGAGATCCCGCTGGCGAACCAGCACCCCATCGCCGAGCAGAACAGCACCGATTTCGAGAAATGCTTGTCCAATCTCGATGCTCCCTTCGTCGTCGCCCTGGGCTTTTCGGGCGCGCGCCATGACCATTTCCTGTCGGTGCTCAATGTGCTCGCCCGCCGTATCGGCCCGCCCTGCATCCTGATCGCGGGCGAGGACGTGATCACGCTTGCCCCGCCGCGCCTCGCGCTGGATCTCGCGCCCGGCACGCGGGTCTCGCTTTTCCCGATGGGCCCGGCCACCGGCCGCTCGCAGGGCCTGAAATGGCCCATCGACGGCCTGGCCTTCGCGCCGGGCGGCCGCAGCGGCACCTCGAACCAGGCCACGGGTCCGGTCACGCTGGAATGCGACGGCCCGATGTTGCTGATCCTGCCGCGCTCGGAACTGGCGACGCTCGCCCGCGCCCTCTGATCGCTTTCGCCGTTTCCCGTATACCCGTTCGGAAAAGCCGGCCGGGGCCTTCTCTGTTCCCCAAATACTCATGCGACCGCGCCGCTCAGCGCCCCCGGATCCGCGGGTCCATGGCATCGCGCAACCCGTCGCCGATATAGTTCACCGACAGCACCGTCAGCGAGATCAGCAGCCCCGGCAACACCACCCGCCAGGGATACATCTGCATCTGGTCCACCGCGTCATAGAGCAGCCGTCCCCAGGTCGGGAAGTCCGGCGGAAAGCCCAGCCCCAGAAAGGACAGCGCGCTTTCGGTGATGATCGCCGTGGCGATGCCCAGCGTCGCCGCCACCACGATGGGCGAGATCACGTTGGGCAGGACATGGCGCAGGATCATGCGCGGTGCCGGCGTGCCGATGGATTGCGCGGCCAGGATGAATTCGCGCTCCTTGAGGCCCAGCACCTCGCCGCGCAGGATGCGCGCCGTCTGCATCCACGAGGTGATGCCGATGGCGCTGACGATCAGCAGGAAGGTGCCGCCCGCCGGACCCATGGCCCGGCCCAGGGGCTCGCGGAACAATGTCACCATCAGCAGCAGCAGGGGCAGCAGCGGCAGGGCCAGGAACAGCTCGGTCAGCCGCATCAGCGGCGCGTCCAGCCGGCGGAAATAGCCCGAGCTGATGCCGATCAGGCTGCCCAGTGTCAGCGCGACGGCCATGGCGGTCAGCCCGACCGCCAGCGAAACCTGCCCTCCGGCCATCAGCCGCGCCAGCATGTCGCGGCCAAGCTGGTCGGTGCCCAGGGGATGCGCCGCACTGAAACCCTGGTTGCGGGCACGGATATCGACGAAACCCGGATCGATGGTCCAGACCAGCGGCCCGAGCCCGACGAACAGCAGGATCGCCACGAACAGCACCAGCGCCAGCATGGCGCCGCGATGGTTGCGGAACTGCCGCCAGATGTCGCGCCACTGGCTGCGGGCGGGCGCCTGGGGCGGAGGATCGGCGGGCGGCAGCGCCTCGGCCCCCGGGGCGGGGGCATTGACGGCGCTTTCCTCGATGAGCAGCCGGTCAGTCATAGCGAATCCTCGGGTCCAGCACGCCATAGAGCAGATCGGCGATCAGGGTGAAGCCGACGATGAGCACCGCGAAGATGAAGGTCAGCGTCATCACCATCGGCATGTCGTTGGCATGGATCGCCAGGATCAGCAGCTGCCCCAGCCCGTTCACCTTGAACACTTGCTCGGTGATGATGGCGCCGCCGAAGACCGCCGGCAGCCCCAGCGCGATCACCGTCACCACCGGGATCAGGCTGTTCCTCAGCACATGCTTCAGCACCACCACCCGCTCGGACAGGCCCTTGGCGCGGGCGGTGCGGACGTAATCCTGCCGCAGGTTGTCCAGCATGGATGCGCGCATGAAGCGGCTGATCTGCGCGGCGTTGTAAAGCGCCAGCACCGTGACCGGCATCGCCATCTGGCGCAACTGCACCACGAAGCTGTCCCAATCCGTGACCCGATGCGTGGTGTCGTAGATCGAGGGGAACCATTGCAGCTTGATGCCGAAGACGATGATCAGCACCACCCCGGTAAAGAAGGTCGGCAGCGAGAAGCCGACCATCGAGATGAACGTGCCGATCTGGTCGAACCAGGAATATTGCCGATAGGCCGAGATGATGCCGATGGGCAGCGCAATCATCACGCCGACCAGATAGGACATGCCGACGACGGTCAGCGTCTGGGGCAGCCGCTCGGCGATCACGTCGAAGACCGGGCTGCGGCTCTGGAAGCTGATGATGCGCTGCATCCCCTCGCTGAAGCCGGTGCCGAAGGCGCGGTCGAACCAATAAAGGGGCTCGACCCAGAAGAACTGCTTCAGCCACAACACATAGCGGATATACCACGCTTGGCCCAGGCCAAGCGCCTCGCGCATCCGCTCCTTGACCTCGGGCGGCACGGTCAGCGGCACGTCGCCCAGCGGATCGCCGGGCGATGCCTCCAGCAGCAGAAAGATCACCAGCGAGATGAACAGCAGCGTCGGCACCGCCAGCAGCAGGCGGCGCAGGGCAAAGCTCAGCATCGCCGCGTCACTTCACGCGATGCCAGTCGGCGACGTTCCACAACTCGCTGTCCCAGGCGTTCAGCGCCACCCCGCCCAGACTGTTGGCATGGGCCGAGGTCGTGCCGCGATAGACCAGCGGGATGATGGCGTTGCTGTCCTTGGTCAGCATCTCGTTCAGGCGCCGGCCCATGGCGCCGCGCTCGGCCGGATCGACGATCTGCGTCATCTCGGCGATCAGCCGGTCGTATTCCGGGTCGCAATAGCGGCTGGTATTCTCGCCCTGCCACTGGTTTTCCGGCCCCGGCGCCTTGTCGCAGGTCTGCCGCGCCAGATAGGGCTCGGGGTTCGAGCCCTCGAAGTTGTTGGCATACATCTCGACATCGGCATAGAGCTTTTGGAACGTGTCGGGCGAGCCGGCATCGCCGCCGAAGAAGACCGAGGGGTCCACCACCTTCAGCTCGGTCTCGACGCCGATCTCGGACCACCATTGCTTGATCAGCGCCTGGAAGTCCTGGCGCACCGCGTTGACCGAGGTCTGGAACAGCAGCGTAAGCCGCTTGCCGTCCTTTTCGCGCACGCCGCCCGCGCCGACGGTCCAGCCCGCCTCGTCCAGCAACGCCTTTGCCCCCTCGATGTCCTGGGTGAAGCATTCGGTATTCTCGGATGCCCAGGCGGCGGGCGCCGGCACCAGGTTGCAGGTCGGCTGCCCGGCCGGGCCATAGCCGATCTCGGTCAGCAATTCCCGGTCGATGGCCATGGACAGCGCCTTGCGCACCGCCGGGTCGGTCAGGATCGGATGCGGATGCTTGACCGTCGAGCGCTCGCCCTCGGGCAGCCCGGGCGAAGGATCGGTCAGGTTGACATGGATGCGCTCGACCAGGCTGCCGAAGGCGGCGACGTTCTTGCCCTTGCCGGCCGCCTCCATGCCGGCGATCACGTCCGGGGCAAGCTGGGTGTTCCAGGCATAGTCGAACTCGCCCGTTTCCAACACGGCGCGCGCCGCCGCCGCCGAATCGCCGCCGCCCTTCATCAGCAGCGTGGCGAAGGCGGGCTTTGCCGGGTCGCGATATTCGGGATTGGCGGCAAACGAGATCACGTCGTTGGTGCGGAATTCCTTGACCACGAAGGCGCCGGTGCCGACGGGGTTGAAGTTCTGCTGGGTGCAGGTCGGCGCCGCCTCGCCCAGGCAATTCTGGAACTGCGCCTTTTGCAGGATCGGCGATTGCGCCCCCACGAAGGCCGAAAAGGGATCGGGCCGGGGCGAGACGAAGGTCACGCGCACGGTCAGCTCATCGACCGCCTCGACCTTTTCGACGCCCTCGAACTTGGCAAGCTGGGCGCAGCCGCCGTTCGGGCTCATGCAATATTCCGCGGTAAAGGCCACGTCCTCGGCGGTGAAGGGCGTGCCGTCCGACCATTTTATGTCCGGCTGCAATTTCCAGGTGACCGTCTTCAGATCCTCGGAAATGCCGCCGTTTTCGACTGACGGGATCTCGGCCGCCAGGCGCGGCACCACCTCGCCCTCGGGGGTGAAGCTGGCCAGCGGCTCCAGCACTACGCTGCCGGCGATGATGTCCTTGGTGCCGGCCGACAGATACGGGTTCATCGTCGAGGGCGCCTGCCACATGATGACATTGACCTGCCCGTCGCTGCCCCGCTCGGCGAATGCGGCCGGGGCCATGGCGGCGGTGGCCGCCGCGCCCAGCATCAGGGTTTTCAGTTTCATCGCTCTCTCCTGTTGGTGGATTTGCGCGGGACGTCTGGTGCTGCCGGTTTTGGTGGTCTTCTGCCTTTGCCGTTTCCCCGGTCTTGCTGTCCCTCGGATGCGCCGAGTTTCAGACAGGTCCCGGTTGAAAAGCAAGAAACAAGTTTCCGTCCCGGTTTCAGGTTGCAATGCGGTGGCGGCGCATTAGCCTGAATGCCGCAGCGATGGTCAGGGGGCGCGAATGCTGGACACGAAGCCGCTGGTCAGGATCGAGGGGTTGCGGGTCGAGTTCCAGACCCATGACGGCCCGGTCACGGGCGTCGAGGATCTGTCCTTCGACATCCGGCCCGGCGAATGCCTTTGCGTGGTGGGCGAATCCGGCTCGGGCAAATCGGTCAGTTCGCTGTCGCTGATGCGGCTGGTGGAATTCGGCGGCGGCGAGATCGCCAATGGCCGGCTGCTGTTCCAGCGCGAGCGGGACGAGATCGACCTCGCCAAGGCCCCGCCCGCCGCGATGCGCGACATTCGCGGCAACGAGATCGCGATGATCTTCCAGGAGCCGATGACGGCGCTGAACCCGGTCTTTACCGTGGGCGAGCAGCTGGCCGAGGGGCTGATCGTGCATCGCGGCCTGACGCGCGCCCAGGCCCGCGCCCGCGCGCCGGAGCTGTTGCACGAGGTGCGCATCCCCGAACCCGAGCGGCGGTTGCGGCAGTATCCGCACGAGCTTTCGGGCGGGATGCGCCAGCGCGTCGTCATCGCCATGGCGATGGCTTGCCGCCCGCGCCTGCTGATCTGCGACGAGCCGACCACGGCGCTGGACGTGACCATCCAGGCCGAGATCCTGACCCTGATCGACCGCCTGAAGCGCGAGACCGGCATGGCGGTGCTGTTCATCACCCATGACATGGCGGTGGTGGCGCAGATGGCCGACCGCGTCGTGGTCATGTTCCGCGGCAACAAGGTCGAGGAAGGCCCGGTCGGCCAGATCTTCGAAGCCCCGCGCGAGCCTTATACCCAGGCGCTGCTTGCCGCCGTGCCGCGGCTGGGCGAGATGACCGGGCGCGATGCGCCCGAGCCGATGCGGCTGATGCGCGAGGGGCAGGTGGCGCGGCCCGAGCCCGTGATCCCGCCTGCGCCCGCGCCGCTGCTGGTGGTCAGGAACCTTTGCACCCGCTTTGCGGTCAAGGGCGGCATCCTGCGCCGCACCGTGGCGCAGGTCCATGCGGTCGAGGACGTCTCCTTTACCGTCAATGCCGGCGAGACCCTGTCGCTGGTGGGCGAATCGGGCTGCGGCAAGTCCACCACCGGACGCTCGATCCTGCGGCTGGTCGAGCCGAGTTCGGGCCAGGTCAGCCTTGGCGGGCGCGACATCCTGGCCCTGGGTGCATCTGATCTGCGCAAGGCGCGGCGCGACATGCAGATGATCTTCCAGGACCCGTTCGCCAGCCTCGACCCGCAGATGCGCCTGCTCGACCAGATCGAGGAGCCGATGCTGAACTACGGCATCGGCAACCGCGTCGAGCGCCGAGACCGCATCGCCCGGCTTTTCGACCGGGTGGAACTGCCGCGCGGCTTCATGAAGCGTTACCCGCACGAGCTGTCGGGCGGCCAGCGCCAGCGCATCGCCATCGCCCGCGCCCTGGCGCTGAACCCGAAGCTCATCATCGCCGACGAGGCGGTCTCGGCGCTGGACGTTTCGGTGCAGGCGCAGGTGCTGAACCTGCTGATGGAATTGCAGCGCGACCTTGGCATCTCGATGCTGTTCATCAGCCATGACATGGCGGTGGTCGAGCGCGTCAGCCATCATGTCGGCGTCATGTATCTGGGCCGCATCGTCGAGATCGGCACCCGCAGGCAGGTCTTCGAGAACCCGCAGCACGGCTATACCCGCCAGTTGATGGCCGCCGTGCCGGTCGCCGATCCGCGCCGCCGCAAGATCGGCGAGGACCTGCGCTTTCGTCCCATCCCCTCGCCGATCCATCCCGTCGGCCATGTGCCCGCGCCCTCGGTCTATCGCGAGGTGGCGCCCGGCCATCTGGTGCTGGCCGAGCCGGCGACGCATGGATAAGGCGCGGGCACCTGCGCCACGCAATGCCGCGCGCCCGGCTGCGCGGCCTTGCGGTGCGGTGCGAAAGGCGTAACCTGCCGGCCGAAGGAGATCGTCACATGCCCGTCAAGAACCGCTTTGCCGAATTGCTGCCCGAGATCACCGCCTGGCGCCGCGACTTCCACGAGAATCCCGAGCTCGACTATCAGGTCCACCGCACCGCCGGCCGCGTGGCCGAGCTGCTGCGCGGCTTCGGCGTGGACGAGGTGAACGAGGGCGTCGGCCGCACCGGCGTGGTGGGCGTCATCAGGGGCCGCAGCAACAGCAGCGGCCGGGTGATCGGGCTGCGTGCCGACATGGATGCGCTGCCGATCAACGAGCAGACCGGGGCGGAATATGCCTCGAAAAATCCGGGGGTCATGCATGCCTGCGGCCATGACGGCCATACCGCCATGCTGCTGGGCGCGGCGAAATACCTGGCCGAGACGCGCAATTTCGACGGCACCGCCGTGGTGATCTTCCAGCCCGCCGAAGAGGGCGGGGCAGGCGGCCTGGCCATGGTGCAGGACGGTTTGGTGGATCGCTGGGGCATCCAGGAATTCTATGGCATGCACAATATGCCCGGCTATCCGACCGGCAGTTTTGCCATCCGCGAGGGTGCCATGATGGCCGCCGCCGACCAGTTCGACATCGTGGTCACCGGCAAGGGCGGGCACGCCGCCAAGCCGCATGAGGCGATCGACACCACCTTGGTCGCGGCGCAGATCATCGTGGCGCTGCAATCCATCGTGGCGCGCAATGTTGATCCGCTGAAAAGCGGCGTGATCTCGGTCTGCGTGGTGCAGACCGATTCCACCGCGCATAACGTCATCCCTCAGGTGGTGAAGCTGAAGGGCACCGCCCGCAGCCTTGCCCCCGAGGTGCGCGACCAGCTGGAAGAGGGCATCAAGCGCGTCGCCACCCATACCGCCGCGGCCTTCGGCGCCGCGGCCGAGGTGACATACGACCGCGGCTATCCGGTGACGATGAACCACCCCGAAGCAACCGGGTTCGCGGCCGAGGTGGCGCGCCAGGTGGCGGGCGAGGTGAACATGGAGATGGAGCCGCTGATGGCGGGCGAGGATTTCAGCTATATGCTGAACGAACGTCCCGGCGCCTATATCTTCGTCGGCAATGGCGACACCGCCATGGTGCATCACCCCGCCTATGATTTCGACGACAATGCGATTCCGGCCGGGTCGAGCTGGTATGCCGGCATGGTCGAGGCGCGGATGCCGATCCTGGCGTGACGGCCGGACCGGGGGCTGTCTGCCCCCGGACCCCCGAGAGTATTTGTGAAACGGAGAAATCAGGGGCCGCGAGGCCCCTTTGCCGTTCAGAAATGGATGGCGCGGCCATAGGCCGAGAGCGTGGCCTCATGCAGCATTTCCGACAGCGTCGGGTGCGGGAAGACCGTCTCCATCAGTTCGGCCTCGGTGGTCTCCAGCGTGCGGCCGACGACATAGCCCTGGATCAGCTCGGTCACCTCGGCCCCGACCATGTGGGCGCCCAGAAGCTCGCCGGTCTTGGCGTCGAAGACGGTCTTGATCAGCCCCTCGGGTTCGCCGAGCGCGATGGCCTTGCCGTTGCCGATGAAGGGGAAGCGGCCGACCTTGACCTCGTAGCCGGCGGCCTTGGCCTTTTCCTCGGTCAGGCCGACGGAGGCGACCTGCGGGTTGCAATAGGTGCAGCCGGGGATCGAATTCGGCTTGATCGGATGCGGGTGCCCGCCGGCGATCAGTTCGGCCACCATGACGCCTTCATGGCTGGCCTTGTGCGCGAGCCAGGGCGCGCCGGCCACGTCGCCGATGGCATAGAGCCCCTCGACGCCGGTGCGGCAATATTCGTCGGTGACGACATGGGTGCGGTCGATCTTGGCGCCCAGTTTTTCCAGCCCGAGGTTTTCGACGTTGCCGACGATGCCGACGGCCGAGATCACCGTGTCGAACTCATGCGTTTCGGTCTTGCCGCCGGTCTCGATATGGGCGGTGACCTTGCCTTTGGCGCGGTCGAGTTTCTTGACCGCCGCCTTTTCCAGGATCTTCATGCCTTGCTTGACGAACTGTTTCTTGGCCAGCGCCGAGATCTCGGCATCCTCGACCGGCAACACGCGGTCCATGACCTCGACCACGGTGGTGTCGGCGCCCAGCGTGTTGAAGAAGCTGGCGAATTCGATGCCGATGGCGCCCGAGCCGATGACCAGCAGCTTTTTCGGCATGCGCGGCGGCTGCAGGGCGTGCTTGTAGTTCCAGACCAGGTCGCCGTCCGGCTCCAGTCCCGGCAATTCGCGGGCGCGGGCGCCGGTGGCGAGCACGATGGCCTTGCCCGTGACTTCCTCGGTGCCCTTGTCGGTCTTGACGCTGATCTTGCCGGGGGCGGTCAGGCTGGCCTCGCCCATGATGACGGTGACCTTGTTCTTTTTCAGCAGGTGGCCGACGCCGCCGGCGAGTTGTTTGGCCACGCCGCGCGAGCGTTGCACCACGGCGCCGAGATCGTAGCCGATCTTGTCGGCGGACAGCCCGAACTCCTTGGCGCGGTGCATGAGGTGAAAGACCTCGGCCGAACGCAGCAGCGCCTTGGTCGGGATGCAGCCCCAGTTCAGGCAGATGCCGCCCAGATGCTCGCGCTCGATACAGGCCACCTTCAGCCCCAACTGCGCGCCGCGGATGGCGCAGACATAGCCGCCAGGGCCGGAACCGATCACCACCATGTCAAAGCTCTGCGCCATGGATGTCCCCCTATCAGAAAAGATAGTTCAGCGTTAAACCAATTTTCAGACGTCAGCAAGCGACAGCTTGCCCGAGACCAGCGCGCCATAGCCGCCGGCCTCCATCACGCGGCTTTCCGCCGCCGTGGGCACGCGGTTCAGCGCCGCGTTGCGCCAGGGGAAGCGGCCGAACCTGGCGATGGCGTCGCGATGCAACTCGGCATGGCGCAGGTTCTCGCCGGGCATGAATTCGGCGAACAGGCTGACCGCGCGCTCCTGGTCGGCCAGATCCTCGGAATGCTCGAAGGGCAGGTAGAAGAACTGCCGGCCGGGCGGTTCGATGCGCAGGTGAAAGCCGTTGGCTATGGCCTCGCGGGCAAGGCTGCGGGCCAGCGGGTCGGTGTCGAAGGCGCGGGCATCCTCGCGGAACATGTTGCGCGGGAACTGGTCGGTCAGGATCAGCCCGGCCAGCGCGCCCTCGGGCGTCGTGGCCCAGCCGGGCACCAGGTCGGCGGCGCGCGCCCAGGCCGGCTGGAAGCGCTGGCGGATGGTTTCGTCCAGATCGTCCGAGCGGGCATACCAGCCCTCCTCGCCGACCTCGTCGAGCCAGAAGCGGTTGATGCCCTCGGGTGTCACGGTGTCGGTCATGGCTGCGCCCTCCGTTTTCCCGGATGGTTGCAGAGCATGCCGCCTGCCGCAACCCCGTCAGGCGGGTTTGTCGCCGTCGTCGGAACTGGCGGTTTCCAGCGCCGCCTCGACCGCGACGGGCGTGGCCGAGGGGGCGATGACCGCAAAGCTTTGCTGATCCGCCACCGGGGCGGCCGGGCGGCGGGTGCGGCGCCAGCCGGCATAGAAGGCCAGCACCGCCAGCAGCAGGCCGATATAGACCCAGAACCCGTCCGGCCCCAGCAGCGACATCAGCCAGCCGGTGATCAACGGCCCGGCCATGGCGCCCACGCCATTGATGAACAGAAGCCCGGCCGAGGCGGCGGCCATGTCGCTGCTGTCCAGGAAGTCGTTGGTATAGGCCAAGAGCAGCGAATAGACCGGATTGGCCACGCCGCCGATCAGCGCCGCCGCCAGCAGCAGGCCCCAGATGTCCGGCTGCAGCGTCACCGTCGCCAGGCTGACCGCAGCACCCAGCACCGACAGCCCCAGCACGATGAAGCGCCGGTCGCCATGGTCCGAAAGCCAGCCGATCGGATATTGCAGCAAGAGCCCGCCGGCATAGATCGCGGCAACGAAGGCCGAGATCTCTCGCACCGAAAGCCCCTTGGTCGAGCCCCAGACCGAGGCCATGCCGAACAGCGCCGAAAACACCCCGCCCATCAGGAATATGCCGATGCAGCCCAGCGGCGAGACGCGGAACAGGCTGCCGAAGCTCATGCGCTTCAGGGTCGCGAATTGCGGCGCGGGCTGCGTCGAAAGCAGGATCGGCAGGAACGAGACGCTGACCAGCACCGAGGGAATCACGAACAGCAGATAGCCCGCCGGATCGGCCGTGTTCATCAGGAACTGGGCCGAAATGATGCCCAGCATCTGCATGATCATGTAGGCCGACATGGCCTGGCCGCGGTTCTCGTTGGTGGTGCCGGCGTTCAGCCAGCTTTCCGCGGTGATGTAGACCCCCGAGAAGCAGAACCCGATCAGGAGCCGCATCAGCGACCATGAGATCCAGTGCGGCGCGGCCGCGTAAAGGATCAGCACCGACGAGATCAGCGAGCCGAGCGCCGCGAAGACCCGCACATGGCCGACCTGGCGGATCAGTTCGGGCACCACGCGCGAGCCCAGCAGGAAGCCGCCGAAATAGGCCGACATGACCACCGACATCTGGGTGGTCGATATGCCCTCGATCTTGCCGCGAATGCCCAGGAGCGTGCCTTGCATCCCGTTCCCGACCATCAAGAGCAGGATGCCCAGAAGCAACGGCCAGGTGGTGCGCAGCACGGTAAGCATCACGGGTCCTTCGGAATCAGCAGGGAGGCGTCGCCATAGCTGAAGAAGCGATAGCCCGATTCCACCGCATGGCGATAGATCCCGCGGATCCGGTCCTGGCCCATCAGGGCGCTGACCAGCATCAGCAGGGTCGATTTCGGCAGGTGGAAATTGGTCATCAGCGCATCCGTCACGCGAAAGCGATAGCCGGGATAGATGAAGATTTCGGTAACGCCCTGGAAGGGATGGACGGTGCCGTCCTCGGCAGCCGCCGATTCGATCAGCCGCAGCGCCGTGGTGCCGACGGGGATCACCCGCCCGCCCGCGGCGCGGGTGGCGTTGATCGCCGCCGCCGCCTCGGGCGTGACCTCGCCCCATTCGCCGTGCATCTTGTGGGTGGTCACGTCCTCGACCTTGACCGGCAGGAAGGTGCCGGCGCCGACATGCAGGGTGACATGGGTGAAGCGCACGCCCCTGGCCGCCAGCCCGTCCAGCAACTCGCCGTCGAAATGCAGGCTGGCGGTGGGGGCGGCGACGGCGCCGGAATTGCGTGCCCAGACGGTCTGGTAGTCCTGGCGGTCGGCCTCGTCCGGGGCGCGCAGCGCGGCGATATAGGGCGGCAGCGGCATGGCGCCGACCTGCGCCAGCGCGGCGTCGAACGCCTCGCCCGTGGCGTCGAAGCGCAGGGTCAGCTCGCCCCCGGCGATCTCGGCCACCTCGGCGGACAGCGCGCTGCCGAAGCGGATCACCTCGCCCGGCTTCAGCTTGCGCAGCGGCTTCGCCAGCGCCTTCCAGCCATGGGCGACGGGCTCCAGCAGCGTGACCTCGACCTTTGCCACCGCCTCGCCCTGCGGGGTCTGGCGGGCGCGGGTGCCGTTCAGCCGCGCCGGGATGACCTTGGTGTCGTTCAGCACCAGCAGGTCGCCCGAACCCAGCAGATCCGCCAGGTCGCGCACATGCAGGTCGCGAATCGAATCGCCCTGCGCCAGCAGCAGCCGCGCCGAGGAACGCGGCCGCGCCGGGCGCGTCGCGATCAATGTCTCGGGCAGGTGAAAGTCGAAATCGTCCAGCTTCATGGGCTTAGGTTCTGTCCGGGCCATTGGGAAGCGTCAAGGCGGGAGGTCATCACAAAGTGAAAAACTCAGGCTTTACTTATCCGAGGAAATGGGTAAGTTTTGTCCAACCGAAGGTGAGTAAATGATCGTCTGCCACTGCACCCAGATCTCGGACTACGACATCAAGGCTGCCATTGACTGGATGCGTGCCGCGGACCCCGAGACGATCATCACCCCCGGCAAGATCTACCACGCACTCGGCAAGCGTGCCGATTGCGGGGGCTGTATGCCTTTGTTTCTGGACACCATGCGCGGATGCGATAATCTGGCTGTGCCCCCCATTCTCAGGGGGCTGAAAGCCAACCGCACAGGGGTAAGCCATGAAGGGCGACGCAAAGGTCATCGAGTATCTCAACGCAGCGCTACGGTCTGAACTCACCGCGGTCAGCCAGTATTGGCTGCACTATCGGCTGCAAGAAGACTGGGGTTACGGCAAGGTCGCCGACAAGTCGCGCGCCGAATCCATCGAGGAGATGCATCACGCGGATCGGCTGATCCAGCGAATCATCTTCCTGGAAGGCCATCCCAACCTGCAGAAGCTGGACCCGCTGCGGATCGGCCAGAACCTCAAGGAAACGCTGGAATCCGATCTGGCGGCCGAACACGACGCCCGCACCCTTTACATCGAGGCGCGGGAATATTGCGACAAGGTCGGCGATTACGTCAGCAAGAACCTGTTCGACGCGCTGCTGACCGATGAGGAAGGGCATATCGACTTCCTGGAAACCCAGCTGGGTCTCTACGAGGAAATCGGCGCGCAGAATTATGGCCAGCTCAACGCCAAATCCGCCGACGAGGCCGAGTAGGGCTTGTCGCGGCAGATCCGCTTGTCAGGGGGCCCTTCGCGGCCCCCTTTGATTTTGGCTCAGGCCAGCCAGTCGGCGGCCAGGCCCGGCAAGTCGTCGAAATGCGCCAGCATCGCCTCGGGCGCCAGGCGGCGCAGCGCCTCTCCCTCGGGGCCGAAGGCGACCAGCGCCACCCGCACACCGGCGGCGGCTGCGGTCTTGCGGTCGGTTTCGGTATCGCCGACCAGGAAGGATCGCGCCACCGTCCCGCCCGCTGCCTCGACCGCGGCGGCATAGGGGCGGGGATCGGGCTTGCGCACCGGCAGCGTGTCGGCGCCGATCATCGCGGCGAAGCGGTCGCGGATGCCCAGTTGGCGCAGCAATGTCTCGGCCAGGGCGGCGGGCTTGTTGGTGCAGACCGCAAGCCGGTGACCGGCTGCCGCCAGTTGCTCCAGCGCGGCCTCGGTGCCGGGATAAAGCCGCGTATGCACGGCTATGGCCTTGCCGTAATGCACCAGCAGGCGGGGATAGTCCTCGTCCTCGGCGCCGGGCGGCAGCAGCCGGTCGGCGGGCAGGCGGCCATAGCCCGCCCGCAGCATGGCCCGCCCGCCGTGAAAGGCGATCAGCGCATCCTCGACCGGGTCCAGCAGCGGGCCCAGGCCGCGCGCCTGAAAGCAGGCATTCGCCGCCGCGATCAGGTCGCCCGAGGTGTCGGCCAGCGTGCCGTCCAGATCGAAGACCACCGTTCCTGCCATGCTGTAACCTTCCGTCAAGATGTTTGATGCTTCGGGGTCTTTCCCCACCGTTGCCCTCTAGGTAGAACGCCCCGCAAGGATAAGGAACAGGCAAGAGGGCAGAGATGACCGAGAAACCCGTCGCGCTGATCGTGCTGGCTGCCGGGCAGGGCAGCCGCATGCAGTCGGACCTGCCAAAGGTGCTGCACCGTCTGGGGGGCGTGCCGCTGGTCGGCCACGCGCTTTCCACGGGCCGGACGCTGGAGCCCGAGGCGGTCGTCGTCGTCGCCGGCCATGGCGCCGAGGCGGTGGCCAAGGCGGTGGCGAAACTCAACCCAGAGGCGAAAATCGCCCTGCAGGAACAGCAGCTTGGCACCGGCCATGCCGTCAGCCAGGCCCTGCCGCAACTGGAGGGTTTCGAGGGCCGGGTGATCGTGCTTTACGGCGACACGCCCTTCATCGGGCAAGAGACGCTGGCAAGCCTTGCCGCCCATCCCGCCGACGTGGTGGTGCTGGGCTTCGAGGCCTCCGATCCCGGTCGCTACGGCCGTCTCGTCACCGGCCCCGAGGGGCTGGAGCGGATCGTCGAATACAAGGATGCCGACGAGGCGACGCGCGCGATCCGGCTGGTCAATTCCGGCGTCCTGGCGGCGGATGCGGCGCTGTTGCGCGAATTCTTGCCGATGATCGGCAACCGCAATGCCGCCGGCGAATATTACCTGACCGACATTCCCGAACTCGCGCGCGCCGCCGGACACCGGGTCGAGGTCGTGACCTGCGACGAAGCCGAGACGCTGGGCATCAACACCCGCGCCGAACTGGCCGCCGCCGAGGCCGCCTTCCAGGTCCGCGCCCGAGCCCGCGCGCTGGAGGACGGCGTCACCATGACAGATCCGGCGACGGTCTGGTTCGCGCTCGACACCTGCATCGGCCGTGATGCGGTGATCGGGCAGAACGTGGTCTTCGGCCCCGGGGTGACGGTGGAAAGCGGCGCCGAGATCCTGCCCTTCTGCCATCTGGAGGGTTGCCATGTCAGCGCCGGCGCCACGGTCGGCCCCTTTGCCCGGCTGCGGCCCGGTGCGGAACTGGGCGGCGACGTTCATGTCGGCAATTTCGTCGAGATCAAGAACAGCGTGCTGGACGAGGGCGCCAAGGTCGGCCACCTGACCTATCTGGGCGATGCCCATGTCGGCGAGGCCACGAATATCGGCGCCGGCACCGTGACCTGCAACTATGACGGCGTCAGCAAGCACCGGACCGAGATCGGGGCGCATGCCTTCATCGGCTCGGACACCATGCTGGTCGCGCCGGTGCGCGTGGGGGCGCGGGCGATGACCGGCTCGGGCTCGGTCATCACCGAGGACGTGCCGGACGATGCGTTGGCGCTGGGACGCGCCAAGCAGGTCGTGAAGCCGGGGCTTGCCACGCGGCTGATGCAGGCGTTGCGCCAGAAGAAAGGGAACTGACATGTGCGGCATCATCGGAATTCTGGGCGATCACGAGGTTTCGCCGCAGCTGGTCGAGGCGCTGAAGCGGCTGGAATATCGCGGCTATGACAGCGCCGGGGTGGCGACGGTGGATGCCTCGGGGCATCTGGATCGCCGCCGTGCCGTGGGCAAGCTGGTGAACCTGTCCGACCGGCTGGTGCACGAGCCGCTGGCAGGTCACGCCGGCATCGGCCATACCCGCTGGGCGACCCATGGCGCCGCGACCGAGGCCAACGCCCATCCGCATCGCCGCGGGCCGGTGGCCGTGGTCCATAACGGCATCATCGAGAATTTCCGCGAATTGCGCGACGAGGTGACGCGACTGGGGATGCAGCCGGAATCGCAGACCGATACCGAGACGGTGGCGCTGCTGACCGCCTGGCACATGGGGCAGGGCCTTGCCCCCGTCGAGGCGGCGCGGGCGGTGCTGGCGCGGCTCGACGGCGCCTTTGCGCTGGCCTTCCTGTTCGAGGGCGAGCCCGACCTGATGATCGCCGCCCGCAAGGGCAGCCCCCTGGCCGTCGGCCATGGCGAGGGCGAGATGTTCCTGGGTTCGGATGCCATCGCGCTGGCGCCCTTTACCGACCGGATCACCTATCTGGAGGATGGCGACCATGCCGTCATCCGCCGTTCGGGCGCCGAGATCTTCGACGCCGAGGGCCGCCCCGCCAATCGCGAGATCCAGCAGATCGACGTGGGCGCGACCCGCATCGACAAGGGCGGCTATCGGCATTTCATGGCCAAGGAGATCGCCGAGCAGCCGGTGGTGCTGGGCGATGCGCTGAACCACTATATCAAGGGCGACCGGATCGTGCTGCCCGAGGCGCTGGATTTCCGCGACGTGGACCGGCTGACGCTGGTCGGCTGCGGCACCGCCTTCTATGCCGCCCATGTCGCGCGCTACTGGTTCGAATCGCTGGCGGGCCTGCCCTGCGACCTGGATGTGGCCTCCGAGTTCCGCTATCGCGAGCCGCCGCTTTCGCCGGCAAGCTGGGCGATCTTCGTCAGCCAGTCGGGCGAGACGGCGGATACGCTCGCCGCGCTGCATTACGCTCGCGACAAGGTGGCCCGCACCGTGGGGGTGGTCAACGTGGGCACCTCGGCCATCGCGAGGGATGCCGATATCGCCCTGCCAACGCTGGCCGGGATCGAGGTCGGCGTGGCCTCGTCCAAGGCCTTCACCTGCCAGCTTGCGGTCCTGGCGGTGCTGGCGCTGAAGGCGGCGCGGGATCGCGGCCGGCTGACGGATTCCGAACTGGCGGCGCATCTTGCCGATCTGCGCGCGCTGCCGGGGCTGCTGAACCAGGCGCTGACGGTCAGCGACGAATGCCGCCGCCTGGCCGGCTGGCTGGCCGAGGCGCAGGACGTGCTGTATCTGGGCCGCGGCGCGCTTTACCCGGTGGCCCTGGAGGGGGCGCTGAAGCTCAAGGAACTCAGCTACATCCATGCCGAGGGCTATGCCTCGGGCGAGTTGAAGCACGGCCCCATCGCGCTGATCGACCGCAACGTGCCGGTGGTGGTGCTGGCCCCGCGCGACGCGCTGTTCGAAAAGACCGTCTCGAACATGCAGGAGGTCATGGCGCGGCACGGGCAGGTGCTGCTGATCTCGGATCCCGAGGGGCTGGAGACGGGCGGTCACGGCATTCACGCCAGGCTGGCCATGCCGCCGGGCGGCGGGCTGTTCCAGCCGATCCTCTATGCCGTGCCGATGCAGTATCTGGCCTATCACACGGCGGTCGCCAAGGGCACGGATGTGGACCAGCCGCGCAACCTGGCGAAATCGGTGACGGTGGAATAGGGCCTATCCCTCGCGCCAGCAGGGTTGCAGGTCGCCCGGCCGCGGGCTTGCCGCATGGATGCCGCGCGCAATGGCGCGGGCCAGCGTGCAGGCCGCGGCATGGCCCAGCCGGAACGGCGTCAGCGCCGGATCGGGCAGGGGCTTCGCGCCGGTCGAGACGGCAAAGACCAGATCGCCGTCGAAAGGCGTGTGGCTGGGTACGATGGCGCGGGCCATGCCGTCCTGCGCCGCCGTCGCCAGCCGCGTCAGCCCGGCCTTGTCCAGCGCCGCGTCGGTCGCGACGATGGCGATGGTCGTGGCCTCGCCCAGCCGCTTCGCCGGGTTGGGCTCGTCGCCGGCGGGGTAGGGGCCGGACAGGCCCAGCCCGCCGAATTCGCCCGCAAGCTCCCACGGCGCGGCCCAGAATTGCCGGGTCTCGCCCGCCGTCACCGATCCCAGCGCATTCACCACCACCAGCGCGCCGACGGTGATGCCGTCCTCCAGCATCGCCGAGGCCGAGCCGAGCCCGCCCTTCCAGCGATGCGTTAGCGCGCCCGTTCCCGCGCCCTCGCTGCCAAGCGCGAAATCGGCGCCGGCCGCCGCCAGTGCCGCGCGGCCAAGCGCGGGATAGGGGTTGGCGTCCCAATCCTTGTCGCCGCCGTTCAGCAGGTCGAAGACGATGGCGCCGGGCACGATGGGCACGCGCACCGGCCCGATCTGGAAGCCGCGGCCCATGGCGCGCAACCCGTCCGAGACGCCGTCGCAGGCGGCAAGCCCAAAGGCCGAGCCGCCCGACAGCACCAGCGCATCGACCCCGCCGACCAGCTTGTCGGGGGCCAGCAGCTCGGTCTCGCGCGTGCCGGGCGCGCCGCCCATGACGTTGAAGCCGCAGGCAAAGGGCGTCTCGCAAAGCAGCACCGTCGCACCCGATCGCAGGGCGTCGTCGCGGGCATTGCCGACCCGCAGGCCGGGCACGTCGGTGATCAGGTTTCGCGGTCCGGGTCGCATCGGGGCCTCCTGCAAGGGGGATCGGCCTGCAATCTGCACGACGCGACCCGCCGGCTGCAACCCGCGCCCGCATTCCGGCGTTGCAGGACGATGCCGCCGCGCCTACCTAATGCGGCAGGACATGCGAAAGGACGCAACCATGAATGCCCCCATTCACAGGATCTTCGGCCGCCCGCTCGATGCCGAAATGCCGAAAGGATACGATCAGGCGATCTTCGGCATGGGCTGTTACTGGGGCGTCGAACGGCTGTTCTGGCAGCAGGAGGGCGTCTGGCTGACCGAGGTCGGCTTTGCCGGCGGCACGACCGAGAATCCCAGCTACAAGCAGGTCTGCGCCGGCGGCACCGGCCATGCCGAGGTGGTGCACGTGGTCTATGACAGCTCGCGCGTCAGCTATGAGCGGCTGTTGCAGATCTTCTGGGAAAACCACGACCCGACCCAGGGCAACCGCCAGGGCAACGACGTGGGCTCGCAATACCGCTCGCTGATCATGGTGTTCAACGACAGCCAGAAGGCGGCGGCGGAGCTTTCCAAGGCCGATTACGGCAACCGGCTGGCCGTGCAGGGCTATCCCGACATCACCACGCAGATCCTTCCCGCCGGTCCGTTCTGGCGGGCCGAGGACGATCACCAGCAATATCTCGACCGTTATCCAGATGGCTATTGCGGCTTGCGCGGCACGGGTGTCAAAGCACCCCTGACCGACATAGCCGAGGGATATTGAATGGCGACCTGGACCGCGCTGACCCACACCATCGGACGCGAGGCGGCCGAGGCGCTTGCCGAGGCGGGCGAGGATCTGACCCCCGAGCCCGTCGGCAGCGGCGTCTTCGAGATCGAGGATGGCTCGAACCGCTGGGAGGTAGGGCTTTACTTCACCGAGGCCCCCGACGACGTGGCCCTGGCGCTTCTGGCTGCGGCCTGGAACGCCGAGCCCTTCGTGGTCTCGGAACTGCCGGAGGTGGATTGGGTGGCCCATGTCCGGCGCGAGCTTTCGCCGGTCGAGGCCGGACGCTTCTTCGTCCATGGCGGCCATGATGTCGACAAGGTGCCCGCGGGCGCCGAGGCGCTGCTGATCGAGGCGGCGATGGCCTTCGGCACCGGCCATCACGCCACGACCAAGGGTTGCCTGCTGGCGCTGGACCGGCTGATCGCCGAGGGCGTCGAGCCACGGCGCATCGTCGACATCGGCTGCGGCACGGCGGTTCTGGCCATGGCGGCGGCGCGGTCGTTCCCGGTGATCGTGCTGGCGGGTGACATCGACCCGCAGGCGGTGGACGTGGCCCGCGCCAATGTCATCGCCAACGGGCTGGACGGGCGCGTCGAATGTGTCGAGGCGGTCGGCTTCGACCATCCGCTGATCGAGAACGCGGCGCCTTTCGACCTGGTTTTCGCCAATATCCTGAAGCAGCCGCTGATCGACCTGGTGCCGGATATGGCACGTCATCTTGCGTCGGGCGGCAGGGCGATCCTGTCGGGCATCCTGGCCACCCAGGCCGAGGAAGTAATCGCGGCCTATGCGGCAGGCGGGCTGACGCTGGAGCGGCGCGACGATATGGGCGAATGGTCCACCCTGGTCGTCAGGCGCGGCTGAGGGGCGCTGAAAATACTAAAGGCGGCCTTGCGGGGCCGCCTGGTCGTCTTGCCCGGTCAGGGCTGGAAAAGGGTCTGCCACGGTTTCCCACGCAGCCGATTTCGCGTCTTCAACCGCTGCTTAGCGGGCGCGCGCAATCTGTTCGATATCGCCGCGGCACAGACCGATATCGTCCAGCTCGCGATCCGTAAGACGGCTCAGCGCATTGCGGGTCACGCGCGCATCGTTCCAAGCGGACAGGGCCGCCCAGATTTTCGAGCCAATACCGAGAGAGCCCGCCCCGCCATGGATGCGGTTCGTGTCAATCGCCGACATAGTTTTCACCTTGAGATCATTGCCCGCTCATCGGGCGCTTCGTTGATGCAAAAGCATATAGGCCGGGCAGTTTGCGAAAACCACGGACAAACCGGCATCTCTGCCATGCAGCGCGTGCATAAGGGACCGGAATTCTTAACTTTTTGCGGCAAGCGGCCGGAAATGACGCTGCATCGCAAAATTCTCCCGCGCGGGGTCGCTTTCCCGCAGGAAGATTGCACAATTCAAACCGGATCGTTCAGCGCCAGTCGCCCAGGCTGGCCTGCCACAGCGCCAGTGACGCCACGGCAGCGGTGTCGGCGCGCAGGATTCGCGGCCCCAGGGCGATGCGCGTGACGCAATCCATGGCCGAAAGGCGCTTGCGCTCCGATTCGGACCAGCCGCCCTCGGGGCCGATGAGAATTGCCCAAGGCCCGCGCGGCAGGCCGGACAGCACCTGTGCCGGCCCCGCCAGTGCCTCGTCCGCCCACAGGATGCGCCGGCCGGCATCCCAGCCGTCCAGCAGCCGCGACAGCGGCACCAGGTCGCAGACCTCGGGGACATGGGTGCCGCCGCATTGCTCGGCCGCCTCGACGGCATGGGCCTGCAAGCGGTCCTGGCGGATGCGTTCGGAATTGGTGTGGTCGGTCTGCACCGGCAGGATGCGGGCGGCGCCCATCTCGGCCGCCTTTTCCACGATGAAATCGGTGCGCGCCTTCTTGATCGGGGCAAAGACCAGCCACAGGTCGGGCGGGTTCAACTGTGGCGCGGTCTGCCGCAGCGCCTCCAGCGCGCCGCCCCGCTTGGCGATGCGCTCGATCCGCGCCAGCCATTCGCCGTCCTGCCCGTTGAAGACCAGGATCTCGTCCCCGGCACCCTGCCGCATGACCGAGGAAAGGTAATGCGACTGGTCGGCATTCAGCTCGATGCCTTGTCCTTCGGCCAATGGGTGATCTATGAACAGTCTGATTTTCGCCATGATGGGGCGCAGCCTAATGCAGACCGACCACCGGACGCCAGAGGGGCCGACGCCAGAGGGCCCAAGCACCGTCGCCGACGCGCCGCCGGACAATTGGGTGGACCGCTACGCACCGCCCGATTGGAGGCCGTGGCTACGCCTGTCCCGCGCCGACCGGCCGATCGGCACCTGGCTTTTGCTGCTGCCCTGCTGGTGGGGCATCGGGCTGGCGATGATCGCGGGCAGCCCCGGCTGGCGCGATCTGTGGATCGCCGTGGCCTGCGGCGTGGGCGCAGTGCTGATGCGCGGCGCCGGCTGCACCTGGAACGACATCACAGACCGCGACATCGACGACAAGGTGGCACGCACCCGCTCGCGGCCGATCCCCTCGGGGCAGGTGACGGTCCGGGGGGCGATGGTCTGGCTGGTCGCCCAGTCGCTGGCCGGCTTCGCCATCCTGCTGACGCTGGGCGGTGCGGCCATCGCGCTGGGCGTGGCCTCGCTTCTGCTGGTGGCGATCTATCCTTTCGCCAAGCGTTTCACCTGGTGGCCGCAGCTGTTCCTGGGCCTCGCCTTCAACTGGGGCGTGCTGCTGGCCTGGGCGGCGCATATGGGCAACCTGGCCCCGGCGCCGGTGCTGGCCTACCTTGCAGGCATCGCCTGGACGATCTTCTACGACACGATCTATGCCCATCAGGACGCCGAGGACGACGCGCTGATCGGCGTCAAGTCCACCGCCCGGCTGTTCGGGCGCGACACGCCGCGCTGGCTGGCGGGCTTTGGCACCGCCTCGGTGCTGCTGCTGGGACTGGCGGTGATGGCGGCGGCGCCCGAGGGGCTGGGCCTGACGCTGGGCCTGCTGGGCGTCGCGGGTTTCGCTGCGCATCTGGCCTGGCAGTTGCGGCAATTCGACATGGCGGACGGTGCCGGCTGCCTGCGGCTTTTCCGCTCGAACCGCGATGCCGGGCTGGTGGTTGCGCTGTTTCTCGCCTT
Source organism: Paracoccus denitrificans (assembly GCF_900100045.1). Classification (GTDB taxonomy): domain Bacteria; phylum Pseudomonadota; class Alphaproteobacteria; order Rhodobacterales; family Rhodobacteraceae; genus Paracoccus; species Paracoccus denitrificans. The sequence goes on from NZ_FNEA01000010.1 coordinate 66,348, forward strand.
GGCGGGGCTGGTCTGATTGCGAAAAGTCGGCGCAGGGATTACATGCGGCGGGTCGGAAACAGCCCGAAGGTTCCCCGGATGGCCAATCCCCAGCGACCCGCGCGTCGGGCTCCTGTCCTTGCCGCCAGCCTGATCGCCCTTGCGGCGGCGGCCGGCCTGTCCTTTCTGGGCGCGCGTGCGGCCGCCGATTTCGTCGAGACCCGCTCGGCCGAGGATCTGCGCGCGGCGCTGGCCGATTACGACTGGGTGCAGGTCAGGACCGACGGCTTGCAGGTCCAGCTCGAAGGCATCGCCCCGGACGAGGTGCAGCGTTTCCGCGCCCGTGCCCGGGCCGAAACCGTGGTCGATTCGGGCCGGGTGATCGACAAGATGCAGGTCGCCGCCAGCGCCGAGCTGGCCACCCCGGCCTTCGAGATCGAGCTTCTGCGCAACGACCAGAGCATTTCGATCATCGGCCTCGTGCCTGCCAGCCTGGACCGCGTCGCGCTGGTCGAGCGGCTGAAGCGCCAGACCGGCGCGCCCCAGGTCTCGGACCTGATGGAAGGCGCCGACTATCCGGTCCCCGATGGCTGGGAGGACGCCTTTGCCTTCGGCCTTAAGGCCGCGCAACTGGCCAAGCGCGCCAAGGTCTCGATCGCGGCCGGCGAGGTCTCGATCCGCGCCATAGCCGACAGCCCGCGCGAGAAACGCGATCTGGAGACGGCGCTGCAGCGTGCCAAGCCGGCGAGCGTGACGCTGACCGCCGACATCACCGCGCCGCGGCCGGTGATCGCGCCCTTTACCCTGCGTTTCGTCAAGGATGCGACCGGCACCCGCTTCGATGCCTGCGCCGCCGATACCGAAACCGCCCGCGACCGCATCCTCGAGGCCGGGCGCGATGCCGGCGTGCCGGACCAGCCGCAATGCACGCTGGGGCTTGGCGCGCCTTCGCCCCGCTGGGCCGATGCCGCCGTCCCGGCCATCCGCGCCATCAAGGCGCTGGGCGCGGGGTCGGTCACCATCTCGGACACGGATGTGGCGCTGTTCGCCCCCGCCGATGTCGAGGCGGCGCAATTCGACGAGGCGGTGGGTCGGCTGGAAGCGGCGCTGCCCCCGGCCTTCACGCTGGCCGCCCGGCATGAGAAACCCGGCGAGGCCGAGGCGGGGCCGGCCGAGTTCTCTGCCCTGGTCGATCCTGGCGGCGTCAGCCTGCGCGGCCGCATCACCGACGAGCGCATGCGCGACGCCGTGGAAAGCCTGGCACGGGCACGCTTTGGCCAGGTGGACAGCGCGCTGCGCAGCGATGTCTCGGTCCCCGAGGGCTGGACGCTGCGCGCCATCGCCGCGCTCGAGGCGCTGGACGGGCTGGCGCGGGGCGAGGCCAAGGTGACGCGGGATCTGGTGCGGATCAGCGGCGTCTCGGGCAGCCAGACCGCCTCGGACATGGCGGCGGCGCGGCTGGCGCAGCGGCTGGGCGCCGGCGCGCGCTATGAGCTGGCGATCCGTTACGACCGGCGCATGGATCCGCTCCTGGGCCTGCCCTCGGGCATCGAATGCGTGGACCGGCTGAATGCGGCGATGCAGCAGTCCGAGATCGGCTTCGAGCCGAACAAATCCGTCATCGCGGGCGATCCGGGGCCGACGCTGGAACGGCTGGCCGAGACGATGAAGCTATGCGCGGATTTCCGCATCGAGATCGGCGGCCATACCGATTCGCAGGGCTCCGAGGGGTTCAATGCCGAGCTTTCGCGCGCCCGGGCTCAGGCGGTGCTGGCGGCGATGACCGCGGCGGGCATCGACACCGCCAACATGACCGCCAAGGGATATGGCGAGAGCCAGCCCATCGCCGATAACGACACCGATGCCGGGCGCGAGGCCAACCGACGCATCGAGTTCCTGTTGCTGGCCGACGATCCGGTCGTGACCGAAGCTCCGGCCCCCGCCGAACTGGTCAAGGGCGTCACCGACAGTCCCGAGGTGGTGGCGGCGCGGGTCACGGCCGCGGCGCTGCATGCCGCGACCGCCGCCATCGGTCCCGCCCTGGGCGTGCCCACGGACCCCGAGGCGGCGCTGTTCGCCGCGACCGAGCCCGTCCGGCTGCTGGTGTCGGGGATCGATCCGTCGCGCGTCGCCAGCCGGCCCGCGCAAGAGGCCGCGCTGCCGGAACTGCCGGCGCTGCGGGCCGCGACCCTGCCGGCCGCGAGCCTGCTGCCGGAGGCTGCGGAACTGGTCGAGCCTGCCGAAGCCGCCACCCGCGCGGTGCAGGAGGCGCTGGTCGGCGCCGCCATCGAGGCGGCGACGATGCCCGCGCGCGCTGCGCTGCATGTGAACCGCCCCCTGCCGCGTCCCGAACCGGCCTCGGCGCCGTGATCCGCAACCCCTTGCCCTGAAGCCCTTCGCATGAACCGCACCGAATTCATCGTCGCCACCGCGATCATCCTGTTCGCCGCCTTCATGCTGGGCTGGTTCGCAAGCTGGCTGATCCATCGCCTGTCGCGCGTCACCCGCGCCGAGATGGGCGAACTGGAGAGCATGGCCCAGCAGTTGCACGAGGCCGAGGAGGCCCGTGACCGCGCCGTGGACGAGCTTGAGACGCGCGAGGCCGATCTGGTTGCCCGGCTCTCGACCACCGAGGCCGAGTTGCGTGCCGCGCAGGGGCAACTGCGCGAAAGCCTGACCGAGATCGAGGAATTGCGGGAATATATCGACCGTAAGCTGAAGCGTTAGGTCTTGCCCAGGCCGAACCTGCTGCCGATCCAGCCCGCCGCCGAGGATGCCGCCGCAACCGTCCCCGAGGCTGCGCGACCGATCGAGGCGCGGATCGAATTCTGTTCGTCCAGCGCCCGCAGGATGCGCTCGATGGCCATGTCCTCGCGCTCGTCCAGCTTGCCGTCGGCCTGGGCGATCTCATGCAGCAGCACCTTGATCTCCTGCTGGATGGCGGTGAACTTGCAGTCGGGATTGGCATGGACGAATTCGGCCAGCGCCTGGGTCATCTCGGCCAGCCGGGACTTGTCGGCATTGGCTTGCAGCACCGATAGCGCATGATCGACATAATCGGCATCGTAACCCCAGTCATCCACGAAATAATCGCGGATGACCGCGACCTCGCGCGGATCGACCTGCCCGTCCATCGCCGCGACCTTCAGGGACAGCGAACCCATCAGGTCCAGCATCGAGGCGCCCAGCAGGTCGATGGGGGTGTTCAGGAACCGGGGGACCACATCGACGCGGGAATCCTCGTAGCCCTTGAACAGCCTCGTCACCCCGTAATAGGCGCCACCGCTGGCGAGCGCCGCGGCGATGACCCAACCCACCGGAGTCGCCGCCGCACCTCCGATGCCCAGAGCGGCCATCAATCCCGACTTGGCAAAGAAGGTCGATGCGACCATGCCCGATTGCGCGATACCGGCCCCGGTAGCCGCGGCGCCGCCCAGGTCCGACAGGCTGCCGATGGTCTTGCCAAGCTTCACCGAAGCAAAGGCATCCTCACGGATGCCCAGCCGGGCCTTGAATTTCAGGTCGTTGGCGATGACGCGTTTCACGTCGTCGAATTCGCCGATCTGGTCCTGTTCCGTCGTCATGCCACGACCCCGCCGTTGAAGGCCGCGAACTGCCGGGCCATGCGGTCGATCGCATCTTTCATCGCGTGCTGGCGAAGATCCTCGATCGCGCCTGCCGTGAGGCCGATCAGCAGCAGCAGTTTCTGCAATGCTACGGCGAGAAAGCCCCCCATGACCGGCACCGTTCCTATTACCGCTGTCAACGCCAGCGCGACGGTCACGCCAAGAGCGGTATTGGGAATCGTCTGCGCCAGCCACATGGCGATGCTGATCATGCGCCGCCCGATGGCGACCACGACCTCTCCGACCTTCACGGTGAATTGCGCCAGATCGTAAAGCAGCGCCTTGAGGTCGGCAGACAGGGCGGTGCGGTCCAGAAAGTCCTTGATCTTTCGCAGCGGCATCGCCGACTGGCAGAATTCGATGGCCTCGTCCAGGCTGGACGGAACGAAACTCTCTGACATTGCAACCTCTTGAACAACCACTTACGCGCTAGTTCTAGGCAGCAGGTTCGCGTCTCGCAACTGGATTGTCGTCGCACCTGGCCTGTCCTGGTCGACAGGTCGGAACGAAAAAGGGCGCCGTCTCCGGCGCCCTTGCGGTGGCTTAGACCCCCACCTCGATGATAGCGCGGGCCAGGATCGGGATGGTGTTGTCGTTCAGCCCGGCGATGTTGATGCGCGAATCGCCCACCATGTAGATGCCGAACTCTTCCTTGATGCGCTTGACCTGTTCGGGCGTGGCGCCCAGGCGCGAGAACATGCCGCGATGCTCGGCCACGAAGCCGAAACGGTCCGAACCGCTGAGATCGCGCAACTCGCCCGCCAATTGCTCGCGCAGGCGCAGCATGCCGCTGCGCACCGCTTCCAGCTCGGCCATCCAGTCGGCGCGCAGTTCGGGCGTGGTCAGCACGGTCGAGACGATCTTGGCGCCGTGGAAGGGCGGGAAGGAATAGGTCTGGCGGTTCAGGAAGGCCATGGCGCCCTGCGCCAGCTCCCTGGTCGCCGCATCGGCGCAAAGCGCCAGCAGGCAGCCGGTGCGTTCGCGGTAGATGCCGAAGTTCTTGCTGCACGAGGCCGCGATCAGCACCTCGGGGATGCGCGAGGCGATCAGCCGGGTGCCGGCCGCGTCCTCTTCCAGCCCGTCGCCGAAGCCCTGATAGGCCAGGTCGATCAGCGGCAGCGCGCCGGTCTTTTCCAGGATCGAGGCGATCTCGGCCCATTGATCCAGCGTCAGGTTGGCGCCGGTCGGGTTGTGGCAGCAGCCGTGCAGCAGCACCATGTCGCCCTTTTTCGCGGCGGCGAGGTCGGCCTTCATGCCCTCGAAATCGACGCCGCGGGTCTCGGCATCGAAATAGCGATAGGTCTGCACCGGCAGGCCCATGAAATTCATGATCGAGACATGGTTCGGCCAGGTCGGATCGCTGACGAAGACCCGCAGGTCCGGGTTCGCCATGCGCGCCAGTTCCAGCGCCTGCCGGAGGGCGCCGGTGCCGCCGACCGTCGCCAGCGTCGCGGTGGTCTCGGATTTCAGTCCGTCGCCCAGGATCAGCTCGCCCATGGCCTTTTGGAACTCGGGCTCGCCCGAGAGGCCGGCATAGGTCTTGGTGGTCTCGGTTTCCAGCATGCGCTGCTCGGCGGCGTGGACGGCCCGCATGATCGGGGTGTGGCCGGTGGCATCCTTGTAGACCCCCACGCCCAGGTCGATCTTGCCCTGGCGGGGATCGGCCCTGAATTCGCCCATCAGGGCCAGGATCTTGTCGGGGGCCTGCGGTTTCAGATTGCCCAGCATCACGCGTCTCCGGTTGCGATTTTAAGGTCGGGGAAGCTGCCCCATTCGGCCCAGCTTCCGTCATAAAGCGAATGGTCCCGGTGCCCGATGCGTTCAAGCGCCAGGAACAGCACGGCCGCCGTCACCCCCGAGCCGCAGGTGGTGATGACGGGTTTCGACAGGTCCACGCCGGCGGCCTCGAATTCGGCGCGCAGCGCATCGGGTGATTTCAGCGTGCCGTCCTGGTCGTAGAGCCGGCCGAAGGGCAGGCTTTTCGAGCCGGGGATGTGGCCCGAGCGCAGGCCGGCCCGCGGTTCGGTCGCCTCGCCGCGGAAGCGTTCGGCCGAGCGCGCATCGACGATCTCATGGTCGCCCAGCTTGCTGGCCGCGGCGACCTGGGTCACGTCGCGCACCAGCGCCGCCTGGCGTTGCACGGTGATGTGGCGGTCGCGCAGGATCGGCGGCATGTCCTCGATCTCGCGGCCCTCGGCCAGCCATTTGCCGAAGCCGCCGTCCAGCACCGCCACGTCCTGCTTGCCCATCAGCTTGAAGGTCCACCAGACCCGCGCCGCCGAGCGCACGGGCGAATTGTCGTAGATCACGACCTGATGGCCGTCGCCGATGCCCATGGCGCGCATGCGGCTGATGAACATCTCGGGCTGGGGCGCCATATGCGGCAGTTCGCTGCGCTTGTCCGCGATCTCGTCGATGTCGAAGAAGCGGGCGCCGGGGATATGAGCGGCCATGTATTCGGCCCGCGCATCGCGGCCGGGCTCCAGGAACCAGGTGGCGTCGATGACGCGCAGGTCGGGATCGCTCAGATGGGCGGCGAGCCAGTCGGTCGAGACCAGCACTTTCGGATCGTCGGAATCGGTGGACATCGGCCTTCCTCCCGCGCGCGCAGAAACGACACCGATGTAACCGCAGCCGCGCGGGGCGGCAAGGCTTAACCCTGCTTCAGCAAACGCTGTTTCTGCCGGTTCCAGTCGCGCTTGGCGGCGGTTTCGCGCTTGTCGGCGACCTTCTTGCCCTTGGCGACGCCGATCTTCAGCTTCACCTTGCCGCGGTCGTTGAAATACATGACCAGCGGCACCAGCGTCATGCCCTCGCGCCCGATGGCCTGCCACAACCGCGCCAGTTCCTTGCGCGAGACCAGCAACTTGCGCCGCCGCCGCTCCTCATGGCCAAAGACGCCGGCCTGCTTGTAGGCGGCGATATAGGCGTTGATCAGCCACAGCTCGCCATTCTCGACCGAGGCATAGCTTTCGGCGATGTTGGACTGGCCGGTGCGCAGGCTTTTCACCTCGGACCCGGTCAGCACGATGCCGACCTCGAGATCGCTTTCGATGAAGTAATCGAAGCGCGCCCGGCGGTTCTCGGCGATGATCTTGTAGTTCGGGTCGGATTTCGTGGCCATGATCGGGCAGAGATAGGGCGGGCGCGCGGGGCTGTAAAGGCCGGAGCACGGATGGCGGCGGCATGATCGGCCCTGATCGACCGGCGCATCTTGCCAGTTCGATGCAAGCTGGCCCAGACTGCCCGGAAAGAAGGGCAGCGGAGGGACGGCGATGCGGCACGGTGGGCAGATTCTGGTCGATGCGCTGAAGACGAACGGGGTCGGGCGGGTGTTCTCGGTCCCCGGCGAAAGCTTTCTGGCGGTGCTGGACGGGCTTTACGCATCCGGCATCCGGAACGTCGTCTGCCGGCACGAGGGCGGCGCCGCGATGATGGCCGAGGCGCATGGCAAGCTGACAGGACGGCCCGGCGTGGGTTTCGTCACCCGCGGCCCCGGCGCCACCAATGCCAGCGCCGGGGTGCATGTGGCGCGGCAGGATGGCACGCCGATGATCCTGTTCGTCGGCCAGATCGCCCGCGCCGACCGTGACCGCGACGCCTTTCAGGAGGTCGATTACCGCGCCATGTTCGGCCCGCTGGCGAAATGGGTGGCCGAGATCGACCAGACCGAGCGCATACCGGAATATGTCTCCCGCGCCTTTCATCTTGCCATGTCGGGCCGACCCGGCCCCGTGGTGCTGGCGCTGCCCGAGGACATGATCTCGGCCCGGGCCGAGGTGCCGGACCTGCCGCCGCCCGCTGCGCCGCTGGCCGCTGTGGCCGCGGAATCGGTCGAGGCCGTCGCGCAGGCGCTGGCCGGGGCCGAACGTCCGCTGGTCGTGCCCGGCGGGACGCTGTGGTCGCAGGCGGCCGCCGACGACCTGGCGCGCTTTGCCGAAAGCTGGGGCCTGCCCGTCGCGGTGCCCTTCCGCCGCCAGGGGCATATCGACAATGCGCATCCGAACTATGTCGGCGACCTGGGCGTCGGCATGAACCCGGCGCTGGGGCAGGCGCTTTCGCAGGCGGATTGCGTGCTTTCGCTGGGCTCGCGGCTGGGCGACACGCTGACGCGCGGCTACGAGCTGATGGACCCGGTGCGCCCGCATGCCCGGGTGATCCATGTCCACCCCTCGCCCGACGAGCTGGGGCGTCTGTGGCGGCCCGATCCGGGGCTGGCGGCGGACCCGCGCGTGGTGGTTGCGGCGCTGGCCGCCTTGCCGGTGCCGCGGCGCTGGGACGGCTGGACCGCCGGGCTGCGCGCGGCATACGAGGCCTGGCAGCAGCCGCGCCCCACCCCCGGCGCCGTGCGGATGGAGGCGGTGGTGCGCTGGCTGTCCGACCATCTGCCGCCGGATGCGATCATCACCAACGGCGCCGGGAACTATGCGGCCTTCGTCCATCGCTATTACCGCTTTCGCCGCTGGGGCACGCAACTGGCGCCGACCTCGGGCTCGATGGGCTACGGCCTGCCCGCCGCCATCGCCGCCAAGCTGGAGCATCCCGGCCGCAGCGTGGTTTGCATGGCCGGCGACGGCTGCCTGCAAATGACGGTGAACGAGCTTTCCACCGCCGCCCAGCATGGTGCCGCCGTCATCGTCATCGTGGCGAATAACGGCCATTACGGCACCATCCGCATGCATCAGGAGCGCAGCTATCCCGGTCGTGTCTCGGGCACGGCGCTGGCCAATCCCGATTTCGTCGCGCTGGCCCGGGCCTATGGCGGCCATGGCGAGACGGTAACCCGGCAGGAGGACTTCGCAGATGCCTTCGCCCGGGCGCAGGCGGCGGGCAGGCTGGCGGTGCTGGAGTTGATGCTCGACCCCGAGGCGCTGAGCACGGGGGCCACCCTTGCCGAAACCCGCGCGGCGGGCGCGGCCGGGTTGCGCCGGGCCTAGACCTGACGATCTAGAGCCCGACGATTCGGACCAGCGCCGCGGCCAGCGTGGCGGCGGCGGGCACAGTCACCAGCCAGGCGCCCAGGATCATGCGCATGTAGGATCGGCGCACCAGATGGCGGCGGCGGCGTTCCTCGGCGGGCAGGGGGGCGTGGCTGGCCGCCAGCCGGCGGTCGCGCCATTCGCGATAGAAGCCGACGCCGAACACGCCGCCCACCGCGACATGCGTGGTCGAGACCGGCAGCCCGAGCAGCGAGGCCCACAGCACCGTCGCCGCCGTCGCCAGCGAGACGCAAAGCGCGCGCGAGGCGTTCAGCCGGGTGATGCGGCTGCCGACCATATGCACCAGCCGCCGCCCGAACAGCAGGATACCCAGCGCGATGCCAAGGCCGCCCAGAAGCAGCACCAGCCGGGCGCGCAGGTCGTCGTCGCCCCCCGCCGACAGACTGTCGAGGATGATGGTCAGGGGCGCCGCCACGTTCGAGACGTCGTTGGCGCCATGGGCAAAGCCCATGACCAGCGCCGCGGCAATCAGCGGCACCGCCAGCAACTGCTTCATCGCCAGACGCCCGCCACCCATGCCGCGCGTCTGGCGGTCGATGCGCCGCCGGGTATAAAGCCAGCCGAGCCCGCCGCAGACCAGCACCAGCACCGCATTCGCCGCCAGCCCCGAGCCGTGCCAGGCCAGTTCCGCCACCCCCGCCAGCATGGCCGAGGCCAGCCCGACGATCACCGGCATCCAGGTGCGGGCGGCGGCGATGCGATCCTCGCGATCCAGCACGAGCATGCGCAGCAGCACCATCAGCCCGGCCGCGATCAGGCCGGAGACCAGTGGCGAGGCGATCCAGCCAAAGGCGATCATCGCCATGGCCGGCCAGTTCACCGCGCCGGCGCCAAAGGTCGCCATCCCTGCGCCGGCGATGGCGCCGACCACGGAATGCGTGGTGCTGACCGGCGCGCCGAGCCATGTGGCAAGGCTGATCCAGCTGCCCGCCGCCAGCAGCGCGGCCAGCATCATCCGCGCCGTCGCCTCGCCCTCGCCCAGCGTGCTGCCGACCAGCCCCTCGGTCAGCGTGGCGGTTACCGCGCTGCCGGCGATGACCGCGCCCAGCACCTCCATCGCGGCCATCAGCAGCAGGCCGGCGGTCATGCCGATGGCGCCCGCGCCCACTGCCGGCCCCAGCGCGTTCGCCACGTCGTTGCCGCCGATCGACAGCGCCAGATAGGCCGCGACCGCGATGCTGGCCGCCAGGATGCCAAGGGCGGGCTGATCCGCCAGAAAGCCGGTGCCAACATAGCTGGCGGCGGCGATGAAGATCAGCGCCAGTCCCAGCCGCATGAGCGGGCGCGCAGAATGCAGCCCTGCGCGCTCGGCATTGGTGACGCGGCTCAGATCCTTGTCCAGCGTGCGGTATTCGCGGGGTTCGCGCCTCATTCGGGCGCCGGCCGGTGCTTGGCTGCGGGCAGGCGGCGCAGAAGCTGCTTCAGCCCGGTCTCGGCGACCATGCGGGCGGCGTCCTCGGGGGTGAACCAGCGGCGCTTGCGCTCATGCGCCTCGGGGAACTCCCGTTCCAGCCTGTCGACGTAAAGCGGAAAGACCCGCACCTCGACCGGGATGGCGAAGCCGCGATCCTGGTCCTTGTCATAGTGATAGCGGCCGATCTCGGTCTCGGTGACGCGGCCGACGACGCCGGCTTCCTCCCATGCTTCCTGCCGGGCGGCGTCGGCCAGGCTGCGGCCGGGCATGGGCCAGCCCTTGGGCACGATCCAGCGCCCGGTGCCGCGGCTGGTCACCAGCAGCACGTCGCCGGTCGTCTCGTTCAGGCACAGCGCGGCGACCTGCATGTCGGGCGGGCGGCGGCCGATCAGCCGCGCCAGCCTTTCGCGGAACTCGATGATCATGCCGGGTCCTCCGCATCGCGGATGCGGCCACGCGTCGCCTTGACCTCGCCGCGCTGGGTCTTGGCGGCCAGCCGGCGGCGCTGGCTGCCCAGCGTCGGACGGGTCGGGATGCGCTTGCGCGGCGCCACCAGCGCCTGGCGGATCAGTTCGGCCAGCCGTTCGCGCGCCAACTCGCGGTTGCGGGCCTGGCTGCGGGTTTCCTCGGCCCGGATCAGCACGGCGCCGTCCTGTGTCCAGCGCCGCCCGGCCAGCCGCTTCAGCCGCGCCTTGACCGGCGGGGCCAGATGCGGCGAACGCTCGGCCTCGAAGCGCAGCTCGACCGCCGTCTCGACCTTGTTCACGTTCTGCCCGCCCGGTCCCTGGGACCGGGTGAACTGTTCGGACAGTTCCCATTCCTCGATGGCGATCTGGTCGTTGATGCGCAGCATGGTGCGAATATGTCGCAAATCCCGGTTAAGAAAAGATCAAGCGAATCACGAAACGCGCAAATTGCGTCAGTGCAGCCGGATTGCCGCAGTCGCCGAGGCCCCATCCGCATCCACCACCGTCAATTCGGCAAAGCCCGGACCGGGATTGGGCAGGCTGGCCAGGGGCTGCGGCTGGGCGATGGCGGCGGGCGCGCCGTTCAGAAGAAAGGTCCATGGCCCGCGCCCGCCCCGCGCCTTGGCGGTCAGCGGTCCCCGTGCGTCGATCTCGGCGCCGTCGGGCGGATAGGTCAGGCGCAGCGCGTCCGGGCCGGCGGGGCGGGCCGCCATGGCGCTGGCCGTGCCCGCCGGGGCAAAGCGGCGCAAGGGCAGGGGCAGGGCGCTGTTGGGCAGCGTGAGCGTCTGCGGCGGAGGCGGCGGCAGCGCAACCGAGGGCAGCGCGTCGAACAGGTCGAACAGCACCGGCGCCGCCAGATCGCCGCCAAAGGCGCCGGGCACAGGCGTCCCGTCCGGCCGCCCCAGCCAGACCGCGCCCACCCGCGCGCCGTCGAACCCCACCGCCAGCGCGTCCCGATGCCCGTAGGAGGTGCCGGTCTTGTAGGCCAGCACGCGTTGCCGAACGCCCTGTGGGGCGGGGTTCTGGCCGAGGATATTGCCGACCTGCCAGGCGGCGACCGGGCCGAACATCGGCGCCGGCCGCTCCTCGCCCCCACCCGGCAGGGCCGACAGCGTGATGCCCCGCCCGCCGCGGGCCAGCGCCGCATAGCCCTCGGCCAGCCCCTCCAGCGTCACGCCCGCACCGCCCAGCACGACGGCCAGCCCCGGCACCTCGCCGGGCAGGCGCAGTTCCACCCCGCCCCGGCGCAGCGCCTGCGTGACGCGGTTCGGCCCCACGGCATCGGCCAGCTTCACCACCGGGATGTTCAGCGACCAGATCAGCGCGTTCTTCAGGCTGACGGTGCCGCGGAAATGATGGTCGAAGTTCTGCGGCTGCCAGCGGCCGAAGACGGTCGGCCGGTCCTCGATCAGCGTCTCGGGATGCGCCAGCCCGTCGTCGAAGGCCAGCCCGTAGACAAAGGGCTTCAACGTCGATCCGGGGCTGCGCCAGGCCCGCGCCATGTCGACGAAGCCGGCGGATGCGCCATCGGTCCAGTCCGCCGCGCCGACCTCGGCCAGGATCTCGCCGTTGCGGTGATCTGCCAGCACCACCGCCGCCGACAGCCGCCGCCCGGCGCCGCGCACGGCGCGCGAGGCCAGTTCCTCGGCCCGGCGCTGCAGGCGCGCATCGATGGTGGTCTCGATCCGCAAGGCGCCGGGATGCTCGCGCACCAGCCGCGCGGCCAGCAGCGGCGCCAGCGCCGGAAAGGCCCGGCGAACGCGCGGCACCGGCTCGGCCATCGCCGCCCGCGCATCGGCATCCGAAATCAGCCCGGCCCGCGCCGCCCGCGCCAGCACCCGGTCGCGCGCGGCCGTGGCCCTCTCGGGGAAACGATCCGGCCGCCGCGTCTCGGGCGATTGCGGCAGCGCAACCAGCAGCGCGGCCTGCGCCGGCGTCAGCCGCCGCGGCTCCTTGCCGAACCATTGCAGGCTGGCGGCGCGGATGCCCTCGACATTGGCGCCATAGGGGGCGAGGCGCAGGTAAAGCTCCATGATCTCGCGCTTGCCCAGCCGCCGCTCCAGCGCCAGGGCCAACCGCATCTGCCGCCCCTTGCCGGCCCATTGCCCGGTCGGCCCGTCCTCGATCAGCCGGGCGGCCTGCATGGTCAGGGTCGAGCCGCCCGAGACCACGCGGCCATGCCGCAGCGCCTGCACGCCCGCGCGCAGCAGCGCCCGTGCATCGATGCCGGAATGGCCCGGAAACCGCCGGTCCTCCCACAGCAGGAGCATGTCGAGAAACAGCGGATCGACCGGCCCCGCATCCAGCCGCCAGCGCCCGTCCGCGACCTGGAACGCCCGCAAGAGGGTGCCGTCCCGCGCGACGACCTCGGCCCCCACCGGCACCTCCAGCCGCGGCAGCGCCGTCGCATCGACCCAATCGTCGAACCGATCCCGCGCCCCGGCCCCGATGCCCAGGACCAGAACGGCAGCCATCAGCGACAGGGCGAAGCGGCGCGATCTCATGCCCGATCAATACGCCAGATGCGGCCGGGAAAGAACCTCACCTTCTTCGTTCCCCAAATACTCATGCGACCGCGCGATCCGCGCCTACTTCGCCTCGTCCTCGCCGAACAGCCCCTTCAACCCGCGGGCGATCAGGTTGCCGACCTTGGGCCGGGGCTGATGGATGAAGGGCAGGGGCCGGCAGACCTCCATCGCCGCGATGCCGACCCGGGCGGTCAGCGCGCCGTTCACAACACCCTCGCCGAAGCGCTTCGAGACCTTGGCCAGCAGCCCGCCCCCGGCGACGGTGTGGATCAGGTCGTCCCCGGCCGCGACCGCGCCGGTGGCGATCAGATGCGTCATCACCGTGCGCGCCAGCCGCCAGCCGCCCACGGCGCCGGCGCGGCCGCCATAGATCTCGGCCATGCGGCGGATCATCCGCAGGTTCGCCGCCAGGGCCGCGATCACATCGGCCAGCGCCAGCGGGATCAGTGCGGTGGCGGCGGCGACGGTGCGGGCGGCGGCCTCGATCTCGCGCCGGGCCTGCTGGTCCAGGGCCGCCAGCAACTCGGTCTCGGCCAGCGCGATCAGCGTCTGGGCATCATAGGCGTCGCCCTTGCGCTCGCGCAGCCGGGTCAGGCCCCATTCCAGCTCCGGCCGGGCGCGGTAAAGGCTCTCCATCCGCCCGACCACATGCTGCGCCGCCTTCAGGTCGCCCGATGCCAGCGCCGCCCCGGCATCGCGGTTGATGCCGTCGATGGCGGCAAAGCGCGACCAGGCGCGGTATTCGCGCCAGGCCATCCCCAGCGCCGCGATGCAGAACAGCACCATCAGCGCGATGCCGATCCAGCCGAGCAGCGGATAGCTGTTCAGCAGATCCGTCAGATATCGCAGCGCCGCCACCGACAAAAGGAAGGTGAACAGCGCCACGCCGGTATTGATGAAGAAGCGCGTCAGCCGCGACGGCCCGCGCCCGACCAGCCGCGCGACAAGCTGCATGGTGCGCGGTTGCGGCAGCGGCGGGGCCAGCCCGTCGTCGATCATCGGCGCATCGGCGGGCGAGGGCGCGGGTTCGCCCTCTCGCCACTCGGCCCGCGGCGCCTTGCGGTCGCGCTGGTCGGTGCGGGGCTCCGGCATGGGCTCGGAGCGCGGCGCCTGGGGTTCCGCGCCCATTTCCATCAGCACCGGCCCGCGCCGTTTCGGAGGTTCAGCCATGGCGCTCTCCTATAGCCTGTCGCCGATCAGGAACTCGGCCGCTCGGTCCAGGCGGATATGCGGCGGCCCGTCGCCCGGCCGCAGCGTGCCGGGCGCCGGGGCGAAATCCATGATCGCATAATCGCCATCCAGCCAGCGCGTCGCGCCCTGGCTTGCCGGGACCAGCAGCTCGGCCGGATTGGCCGGCAGCTCGCCCGGATAGAAGGCCGCCTGCCGCCCGTCCATCAGCGTGCCGCGCACGGCGGGCAGTTCCTCGCCATCCTGCCGGATCATCTCTTCGGTGGTGGTGCGCAGCGAGGCGATGGACATGGCCTCGGTCCGCGCGCCCGAGAAGTCGGCGCGGTCGCGGGCCTCGCGCAGCATGGCGGCGGTGATCGCGGTCAGGCGCGGATGCTGGATGTGGTGCAGATGGTCGGCCTTGGTCGCGGCGAACAGGATGCGCCCCACCCGGCGCGAACCCAGCAACTGCGCAAGCCAGCCGGCCCGGCCGGGGCGAAAGGCGGTCAGGATGTCGGCCATGGCGCGGCGCATGTCCTCGACCGCCGGCGGGCCGGCATGGATCGCGCCCAGCACGTCCATCAGCACCACCTGCCGGTCGATGCGGGCGAAATGGTCGCGAAAGAACGGCTTCACCACCCGCGCCTTGTAGGCTCCGAAGCGGCGCGCGAATTCGCGCCCCAAGGGCGTCGCCCGCATCTCGTGCGGCAGCGGCGTGAAGGTCAGCGCCGGCGAGCCGTCGAGTTCGCCCGGCATCAGGAAGCGGCCGGGGGTGCAGTCCGACCAGCCCGCCTCGCGCGCCATATGCAGGTGCCGGGTATAGGCCTCGGCCAGCGCCTGCGCGGCGGTTTCGTCAAAGCGCGCGGGATCGGTCGCGGCCAGCGCGATGCGGAAATCCTCGGCGCCGGGGCGGCCGGCCATGCGGTCCAGCACCTCTTGCGACCATTGGTCGAAATCCTTGTCCATCAGCCGCAGGTCCAGGAGCCATTCGCCCGGATAGTCCACGATGTCCAGGTGCAGCACCTGCTGGCCGCGCCAGCCGGCGATCAGCCCGCGCGGCTGGATGCGCAGCGACAGGCGCAGCTGGCTGACATGGCGCGTGCCCTCGGGCCAATGCGGGTCGGGGCCGGTCATCGCCGCCAGATGCCGTTCGTAGTCGAAGCGCGGCACGGTGTCGTCGGGCTGCGGCTGCAACCACGCCGCCTTCAGCGAGCCGTCAGCGGCGGCCCGCAGCGCCGCCATGCGCCCGCGATCCAGCAGATTCGCCACCAGCGAGGTGATGAACACGGTCTTGCCGGCCCGCGACAGCCCCGTCACCCCAAGCCGGATCACCGGGTCGGACATTCCCAGGCCCTGCATCAGATCGTCGGCGATACCCATTCCGTCCCTCGCTTTGGCCGGGTCAAGATAGGCAGGCCGGCGGCGGATGTGTAGAGGCAGCCCTTTTCGCCCCGACGACGCTTTGCCATAAGGCGGGAATGCAGCTGCCCATCGACGCCGTATTGCCCGAACTGACCGCCGCGCTGGCCGCGCATGGCCGCGCCGTGCTGATGGCGCCGCCGGGGGCGGGCAAGACGACCCGCGTGCCCTTGGCGCTGCTGCCCGCGGTCCCCGGCCGCATCCTCATGCTGGAGCCGCGCCGCCTTGCCGCCCGCGCCGCGGCCGAGCGCATGGCCGAGACGCTGGGCGAGCCCCTGGGCCGGACCGTCGGCTATCGCATCCGCGGCGAGGCGGTGGCGGGCACCCGCATCGAGGTGGTGACCGAGGGCATCCTGACCCGCATGATCCAGTCCGACCCCGAGCTTTCGGGCATCGGCTGCGTGATCTTCGACGAATTCCACGAGCGCAGCCTGAATGCCGACCTGGGCCTGGCCCTGACATGGGAAGCGCGCTCGGCGCTGCGCCCCGACCTGGCGCTGCTGGTGATGTCGGCGACGCTGGATGCCGAGCCGGTCGCGGCGCTGATGGACGGCGCCCCGGTGATCCGCTCGGAAGGCCGCGCCTTTCCGGTCGAGACGCGCTGGCTGGACCGGCCCCTGCCCGCGGGCGCCCGGCTGGTCCCCGAGGCGGCGCGGCTGATCGCCGATGCCGAGGCGGCGACGCGCGGGACGGGCGGCACCATCCTGGCCTTCCTGCCGGGCGAGGGCGAGATCCGCCGCGTCCTGGCCATGCTGGACCTGGATGCCGAGGTGCTGCCGCTTTACGGCGCCATGGATTTCAAGGCGCAGCGCGCGGCCCTGCAACCCCCGGGCGGGCGACGGCGGATCGTGCTTGCGACCTCGATCGCCGAGACCTCGCTGACCATTCCCGAGGTGCGGGTGGTGGTCGATGCCGGCCGTGCGCGGCGGGCGCGCTTCGATCCCGGCTCGGGCATGTCGCGGCTGGTGACCGAACGCGTCAGCCGCGCCGAGGCCGAGCAGCGCCGGGGCCGCGCGGGCCGCGTCGCGCCGGGCATCTGCTATCGCATGTGGGCGCGGGCCGAAGAAGGCGCGCTGCCGGCCTTCGCCCCGCCCGAGATCGCGGTGGCCGACCTTGCCGGGCTGGCGCTGGAACTGGCGATCTGGGGTTCGGACGGGCGCGACCTTGCCTTCCTGACCCCGCCGCCCGAGGCCGCGCTGGCCGAGGCGCGGGCGCTTTTGCGCGACCTGGGCGCGCTGGATGCGGAGAACCGCATCACCCCGCATGGCCGGCGGCTGGCGCCGCTGCCGCTGCATCCGCGGCTGGCGCATATGCTGGTCACGGCGGGGCGCGACGCCGCCGATCTGGCGGCGCTGATGGCCGAGCGCGACCCGCTGACCGGCGCCCCCGCCGACCTGGCCCTACGGCTGGCGGCGATCCGCGACCTGCGGGCCTATCAGGACCGCTACCCCTGGCCGGTCAATCCCGGCGTCCTGCACCGCATCCGCGACGAGGCAAAACGCCTGCGCCGCATGGCGGACGAGGGCGTCGGCCTGTCGCCTGGCGCCATGGCGGCGCTGGCCTATCCCGACCGCATCGGGCTGCGCCGCAAGGGCGACCAGCCGCGCCACGTTCTGTCGGGTGGCAAGGGCGCGGTGCTGCCCGAAGGCGACGCCTTGGCCGCGCAGCGGCTGATCGTCGCGACCGATCTTGACGGCGATGCGCGAGAGGCCCGCATCCGCATGGCGGTGGCCGTCGATGAGGACGAGATCCGCGCCCTGTTCCCCGACCGTATCGAGACCGTCGAGGTGGTGGAATGGTCCCGCCGCGACAACCGCATCCTTGCCCGCCGGCAGGAACGCCTTGGCGCGCTGGCGCTGGCCGACCGGGCGCTGAACGATCCCGACCCGCGGGCGCTAGCCCGCGCCGCCTTCGAAGGGCTGCGGGCCAACGGGCTGACCTGGACCCCCGGCGCCGCGCGGTTGCGGGCGCGGATGGCGCTGATCCCGGAATTGGGTCCGGTCGATGACGCGAGCCTGCTTGCCGACGCGAACTGGCTGCTGCCTTACCTGGGCAAGGTGCGGACCTTGGCCGACCTGCGTGCGCTGGATCTGACCGAGGCGCTGAAGGCGCGCATCGGCTGGGACGGCCAGCGCCGGCTGGACCAGGCGACGCCAGCGCATTTCGTCACGCCCCTGGGCCGCAAGGTGCCTATCGACTACGACCACGAGACGCCTTCGGTCGAACTGAAGCTGCAAGAGCTTTTCGGCCTGGCGCGGCATCCGGTTGTCGGCGGCCGGCCGCTGCGCATCACCATGCTGTCGCCCGGCGGCAAGCCCATCGCGGTGACGACCGACCTGCCGGGCTTCTGGGCGGGCGGCTATGGCGAGGTCCGCAAGGACATGCGCGGCCGCTATCCGCGCCATCCCTGGCCGGAAAACCCGCTGGAGGCCGACCCGACCACAAGGGCCAAGCCGCGCGGAACCTGACCCTTTCACCGTTTCCAAATACTCATGCGGCCGCACGGCCTAGGCGGTCCGCAAGCCTTTCAGCCGGAAGGCCAGCACGATCATCACCACGCCGATCAGCAGGGCGAACAGCCCGATGAGCCAGGCGATGCTGAGCAGACCGGCCGCCGGCACCAGAGCCAGCAGCACGCCCCAGGCCACCAGCAACAGCCCGCTGAGCCCAAGCGCCCATTCGCCCTCGATCTCGTGCCGCAGCCGGATCGCGGCGATGATGCGAAAGACGCCCGCGACCACGCCCCAGGCGGCCATCCAGATGATGAAGGCCAGCGCCGTCGCCTCGGGCCAGAACAGCGCCATCAGGCCGATGAGGATCGACAGCGCGCCATCCAAAGCCCAGGCCCACCAGCGGTCGTCCGAGGATTTGCGCCGGAAGGCCACGACGGTCGACATTACCCCGTCGAAGATCGCATAGACGCCAAAGACCAGCAGCAGGGCATAGACGGTCAGCCCCGGCCAGATCAGCGCCATCAGGCCGAACAGGATCGCCGCGATGCCGCGGAGCAGCGGCACCCACCAATGATCGGCCATCACACGGATCAGGTTTTCCATGATAGTCGTTTCCCTTTTCAGGCCCATTTCAGGATCGCCGGATCGAAAAGCCTTCGGATCCGGTCTGGCAGGGAAAGGTTAACATGGGGTTGAGCGGAACGGCCTGCGCGCCTGCCCTCGACCGAAACTTGTGGCGAATTTGCTACAATGCCGTCAATCGAGCCGATCGGGCAGGGCCATGCCGCGCAGGATCTCGGCCGCCGGCATCGGGCGCTTGCCCTCGCGCTGGGCCTCCAGCACCTCGACGGCACCCTCGCCGCAGGCGATGGTAAAGCCCGACAGCACCCGGCCCGGCGCACCCGAACCGGCGGCGAGGCGCGAGCGCAGCAGTTTCACCCGCTCGCCCCCGATCAGGCACCAGGCGCCGGGAAAGGGCGAGAGGCCGCGGATCTGCCGGTCCACCTGCGCCGCCGGTCGGCCCCAGTCGATCCGCGCCTCGGCCTTGTCGATCTTTTGCGCATAGGTCACGCCCTCGGCCGGTTGCGGTTCGGCGGGCAGGGGCAGGCGGTGCAACGTCTCGACGATCAGCGCCGCGCCCATCTCGGCCAGCCGGTCGTGCAGGTCGGCGGTGGTGTCCTCGGCGCCGATGGTGGTGCGCGCCTCGGCCAGGACCGGGCCGGTATCCAGCCCCGCCTCCATCTGCATGATGGCGACGCCGGTTTCCGCATCGCCGGCCATGATCGCCCGATGGATCGGCGCCGCGCCGCGCCAGCGCGGCAAAAGCGAGGCGTGGATGTTCAGGCAGCCCAGCCACGGCGCCTCCAGCACCGGCTGCGGCAGGATCAGGCCGTAAGCCACCACCACTGCCACATCGGCTTGCAGCGCGGCGAAATCCCCTTGGTCCTGCGGCGATTTCAGCCGCTCGGGCGTGCGGACGGGCAGGCCCAGTTCCTCGGCGGCGCGATGGACGGGCGAGGGGCGGGGCTTCTGCCCGCGCCCTGCCGCGCGCGGCGGCTGGGAATAGACCGCGACGACCTGATGGCGCGCGGCGATGGCCCGCAGCGCGGGAACCGAGAAATCGGGTGTGCCCATGAAGATGACGCGCATCGCTGCCCTCCGTTGTCCTTGCGGCCTCATATCCCGGCCGCGGGCGCGGCAAAACCCTGCATGAAGGCGCGGATGTCGCGGGTGGCCCGCGCCCGCGCCTTTGCGTCGAATTCCAGCGGCGAGAGCGACGAGCGCTCGCGCTGGTCGAAGCCGTGGTTGATGCCGGGATAGGTGGTGACGGTCAGGCGGGCGCCCTGCGCAATCAGATCCTCGCCCATCTGGCGGCAATCGGCGGAATCGGTGATCGAATCCAGCTCGGCCAGCAGCATCAGCCCCTGCACATGGCCGGGCCACGGTCCCTTGGCCGCGCCGTTCAAGAGGCCGCAATAGGGATAGAGCAGCACGACCGGACCAAGCGGCGCGGCCAGGCTGTCGGGCGGGGCGGGCCATGCGGTCAGGCCCGGCGGCGGCTCGTCCTCGCCGAGTTGGCGCAGAAGTTCCATCACCGTCCAGCCGCCATGCGAGGCGCCGAGCAGAGCCACGTCCGAGGCGTCGATGCCCGGCATCCCGCGCAGCGCGGCCAGCGCCACGGCCAGGTCGCCGGCACGCTCGGCCCCCGGCAGCACCTGGCCGGCGCAGAGCGCGCGCCAGGCCTGCGCCTTGTCCAGCAGCCGGGGCGCATGGCTGTCGAGGATCAGCGCCGCCCGGCCCATGGCCACGAATTGCCGGGCCCAATAGTCCATGTTGTCATGCACCCCGTCGCAGCCCGACAGCAGCACCGCGGCGGGGTGCGGGCCGGGGCCGTCGGGCCGCAGGAGGCGCCAATGCGGCTCCAGCCGGGCCAGCCGTTCGGCCGGGGTGTCGGTCGCGGGCTGCCAGCCGGCGTAGTTGCGCGCCGTGTTCAGCCCCAGCGCCAGGGCCACCAGCCCCAGCATCGCCAGCAAAAGGATCAGCCGTTTGCGCATCCGAGCTTTCCGTCCTGGCCGCAGATCGCCTTGAGCCGTTCGGTGTCGGCCGCCGTCCAGCCTTCGGGCGCGGTGACCGCGACCCAGCCGTCGATATAGTCGCGGGCGTGATAGGTGTGGCCGAAGCCCGGCGGAGCCGAGGTCGAGACCAGCATGTCCACCGCCAGTTGCAGCTGCGTCACCACCGGGGTGAAGCGCAGCCGGGGCGAGACATCGGGCGCCGGCGCCTCGCGCATCCATTCCGGTGCCCGCCACAGCGAGGCCGGGTCGTAGAACACGATGGGATCGCTGCCATATTGCAGGAACAGGATGCGCAGCCGCCCCCATTCCCGGCCCGAGCGGTCGGGCGGCGCGTATTGGCTGGCATAGCGGATCACCTCGTCCTCATCCAGCTCGGGCAGGACGAAGCGGCTGCCGGGCTGGCGCGCGTCATTGGCCTGCCGCCACAGCGTCGAGGGGAAGGGCGGTCCGACCCAGAAGGCGCCGGCGACCGGCTCGTTCATCATCTGGAACGGGTTGAAGGCATACATCGACGACCAGGCGCCCAGCGATATGCCGTGCAGATAAAGCCGGGGCCGCCGATCCGGGGGCAGGTGGCGCCAATGGTCATAGACCGCGCGCATCAGCGCCGTGGTCTGGTCCAGGCCGGCTTCGGTCTCGAAGATCAGGGCCAGCGGGCTTTGCAGATAGGAATATTGCACCGCGACCGTCGCCACGTCGCCGCCATGCATGTATTCCAGCGCATCGTAGCTGGCCGGGTCCATCCAGCCGGTGCCGGTCGGGCTTGCCAGCACCAGCACCTTGCGGTCGAAGGCGCCCACACGCAGCATCTCGTCCAGCGCCACCTTGGCGCGGGTGTCGGGATCCTTGTCCTGCGCCAGGCCGACATAGATGCGCAGCGGCTCCCTGGCGGGTCGGCCGGTGAAGCCCGAGATGGCGCGGGCGCGCGGCCCGCCCAGCACGAAGTCGCGCCCCGGCTTGCCCATCAGCTCCCAGTCGATGCCCGACGCGACCGAGCCCGATTGCCACGGCTCGCCGGGCGGGGCGACATTCGGGTCGGTCAGGTGCTGGGCCGCGGCATAGGAGCTGTCGGCGATGCGCATCGCCCAGTTCACCACCCCGTCGCGGGTCAGCGTGATCACGATCAGCGCCGCCAGAAGCAGGCCCAGCACATTGGCGCTGCGCACCGGGATATAGCGCGCCAGCCGCAGCCGCAGCAGGTCGAACAGCGCCTGGATCGCCTTGCCGATCACGAACAGCACCAGGAACACCGCCAGCGCCAGGGCCAGCATCTTGGCGGTGTTGTTGACCTCCAGGTCCGGCATGCCCATGCGGGCGCGGATGCTGTTCTGCCAGGTGCCCGACAGGATCACCCCGCGACCCAGCAGCACCAGCACAGGAACGGCCAGAACGGCATGGGCGATGCGCGCGGGCCGGCCCTTCATCACCGGCAGCTCCAGCGCGCGCCACAGCGCCAGCAGGAACTGGGTCATCACATAGCCCGCCGCCATCGAGACCCCGGCCAGCACGCCCTGCATCAGCCAGTCGCGCGGGATCAGCGAGGGGGTGAGCGAGGCCGCAAGGAACAACAGGCCGGCAAGAAGGGGCAGCACGGAAAACATCTGTGGCCTATCGTCCGAGGCTATGCCCGCGCGAGCGGCGGGCGGGTTTCAGCGAGAACGGGGCATCGGCTGCGGGATGCGGAAGGCCATGGGCCACCCGCAAGGCCCGCTTCCACCCCGTTCGCGGCCGAGGTTAAGGGGCCGCCGCGGCAAAGAAAAGGCTTCGGATCAGGCCGATCGCCACGGTCAGCGATACGTGGAGCCCATCCGCCGCGGGCATGGGGGTATCCGCCCCCGGCATACCGACCGATCCGGCCCTTGGGCGGGCCGTTCGCGCGGTCCGCATCCCGCGAGCGAGGCCGGTTCAGCGCCGCGCGAACTTGGCCGATTTCGCCACCAGCATCTTGCGGCGCAGGGGCGAGAGGTAATCGACATAGAGCCGGCCGTTCAGATGGTCGATCTGATGCTGCACCGAGGTCGCCCAGAGGCCGACGAAATCCCGTTCCTCGATCTCGCCATCGGCGTTCAGGAAGCGCACGGTGACGGCGCGCGGCCGCTCGATCCGGGCCGAGACGCCGGGCAGGTTCGGGCTCGCCTCCTCATGGGCGCGCAATTGCACGCTGGCATGCAGCACCTCGGGATTGGCCATGCGCACCGCCTGGCCGCGCTTTTCCGAGGCGTCCACCACCGCCAGCCGCTGCATGATGCCGATCTGCGGAGCGGCCAGGCCGACGCCCGGCATCGCCTCCATCGTGTCGATCATGTCGTCCCAGATCATCCGCACGGTCTCGGTGATCGCGGGGACCGGCTCGGCCGGCAGGTGCAGCCGGCGGTCGGCATAGGGCAGGAAGGGGCGGACGGTCATCGGGCGGCCTTGTCAGGAATGCCCGCCCGGCTATCACGGTGGCGAATGAAGGTAAATCCGGCCCGGGCTTTCCGCCCGCCTGCCATCGCGCCGCATATGGATCGCGGGGCCTTGGCCTGGCCCGGGATTGCAAGGATCATCCCTTCGCTGCGCGCGGACAGGGGCCAGCAGCCTTCCCAGCCCAAGACCGGCAAGAAAGCACAGGATTGCAGACAGGACGGACAAGCGACAACTCCTCGCAGGGGCATTTGCCCCGGCTTAGCGCGAAAAGTCTAAGGCAGGCTTAACGCGCGTCGGAATCTTCCGGGCCCTTCGGTGCGTCGAGGATCAGCCGGCCGTCGAGATGATCCGTTTCGTGCTGGGCGATGCGGGCCTCGATCCCGGTCAGGGTCAGGAGTTGCAGCGTGCCGGTCAGATCGAAGCAGCGCATCGAAATGGTGACCGGCCGCGTCACCGAAACCGGCCGGCCGGGGATCGAAAGGCAGGCTTCCTCCATGGTCCCGACCTCGCCGCCCAAGGGTGCGATCTGGGGGTCCATGACCACGCGGGGCAGGGGGGTGCCTTCCTTCCAGCCGTGGTCCATGACGAAGATGCGCCAGCCCTCGCCGATCTGCGGCGCGGCAAGGCCGCGGCCGCCTGCGTCATACATTGTCGCCAGCAGATCGGCGGCAAGCCGGGCGATCTCGTCCCAGCCCAGCCGTCCGACCGGCTCGCAGATGACGCGCAGCGCCGGGTCGGGATGGATCAGGATCGGGCGGACGCGCCCCTGCGCGGCAAGCCCGGCGGGGTCCGGCCCCTTGGGCGCCTGCGCGGCGTCCTCGCCCGACAGGGGCTCAGGCACGGCCGCGCTCGCGCTTCAGCTTGACCATCTTGCGGGTGATCATCTGCCGCTTGATCGGGCCGAGATGGTCGATGAACAGCCTGCCGTCGAGATGGTCGATCTCGTGCTGGGCGCAGGTGGCCCAGAGCCCCTCGAATTCGCGCTCATGCGTCTTGCCGTCAAGGCCCAGCCAGCGCACCCTGACCTCGGCGGGGCGCGTCACGTCGGCATATTGCTCGGGGATCGACAGGCAGCCTTCCTCATAGGTGTTCAGCGCTTCCGAGGTCCATGTCACCTCGGGGTTGACCATGACGATCGGATTGCGCGGCGCCTCGGGGTCCTTTTCGCAGTCCATGACATAAAGCCGCGACAGCACGCCCACCTGCGGCGCGGCCAGGCCCACGCCCGGCGCGTCATACATGGTGGCCAGCATGTCGGCGGCCAGCGTCTCGATCTCGGGGGTGATGCGGGCCACGGGCTCGCAAATCTTCTTCAGCCGCGGATCGGGGTGGAGGATGATGCTGCGCAATGTCATGACCGTGATCTAGGGCAAGCCTTGGCCTTGCGCAACAAGCCGCTATGCTGCCTGCGAACAGAAAGCGCCCGAACGGAAAACGAGGGAAACATGGCCCAGCCCGATTTCGACGAGATCATCGACCGCACCGGCACCGGCTGCAACAAGTGGGACGACATGCAGGCGGTCTATGGCGTCTCGCCCGGGGACGGGATCGCGATGTGGGTCGCGGACATGGACTTCCGCCCGCCGGCCCCGGTCCAGCGCGCGGTCGAGCGGATCGCGGCGCATGGCGTCTATGGCTATCCCGGCGCCAATCCGGCCTATGTCGAGGCGATCCGCTGGTGGATGGCGAACCGTCATGGCTGGGAGGTCCAGCCGGAATGGATCCTCTCGGCGCACGGGCTTGTCAACGGCACGGCGATCTGCGTCGATGCCTTCACCCAGCCGGGCGACCGGGTGATCGTCATGACCCCGGTCTATCACGCCTTCGCCCGCGTCATCCGCGCGTCCGGCCGCGAGGTGGCCGAGTTCCCGCTGGCCATCCATGACGGGCAGTATCGCATGGACTGGGAGGGCTGGCAGCAGTTGCTGACCGGGCGCGAGCGGATGCTGATCCTGTGTTCGCCCCACAACCCCGGCGGAAGGGTCTGGACCGCCGAGGAATTGCGGCAGGTCGCCGATTTCTGCGCTGCCCATGACCTGATCCTGGTCTCGGACGAGATCCATCACGATCTGGTCATGCCCGGCAGCCCGCGCCATTCCGTGCTGGCGGTCGCCGTGCCCGAGGCCGTGCCGCGCCTGGTGACGCTGACCGCCGCAACCAAGACCTTCAACATCGCCGGCGCCCATATCGGCAACCTGATCGTGGCCGACGAAGGGCTGCGCAAGCGCCTGCAGACCCGGCTGATGGCTCTGGGCATCTCGCCCGGGCTGTTCGGGCCGGGCATGGTCGCCGCCGCCTATTCACCCGAGGGCGCGGCCTGGGTCGATGCGCTGACCGGCTATCTGGACGGCAACCGGCGGCTGTTCGACCAGGGGGTGAACGCGATTCCCGGCATTCGTTCGATGCCCTTGCAGGCGACCTACCTCGCCTGGGTCGATTTCTCGGGAACCGGGATGGAGCGGGCCGAGTTCACCCGCCGCGTCGAGCAGGGCGCCCGCATTGCCGCGAACCACGGCGGCACCTTCGGCACCGGGGGCGAGGACTTCCTGCGCTTCAACATCGCCACGCCCCGCGCCCGCGTGGCCGAGGCGGTTGCGCGGTTGCAAGAGGCGTTCCGCGACCTGCAATGAAGCGGCTGGGCGGGATCTTCTCGGCGCTTTGCCTCGCGGCGGTGCTCTGGGGGCTGTGGATGCTCTGGGCGCCGCAGCCCACGCCGCTACCGCAGCCGCCGGCGGCGGGCTGGCACTGGCCGGGTCTGCCCGAGTTCCGGCTGCCGCGCATCACCCTGCCGCCGATCTTCCAGCGACCGCCGGTGCAGCCGGAAGCGCCCATCGCCTCGCCCGTCCGGCGCATCCTGGTCGAGAAATCCGCCCGCCGCATGACCGTCTATCAGGAAAGCGGCCCGCCCCGGACCTTTCGCATCGCGCTGGGCTTTTCGCCCGAGGGGGACAAGAGCCGCGAGGGCGACGGCCGCACGCCCGAGGGCATCTTCCGCATCGACCGCCTGAACCGGCAGAGCGCCTATCACCTGTCGCTGGGCATCGACTATCCGCAGAAGCACCACCGCGAGGCGGCGCGCCGGCTGGGCCTCAGCCCCGGCGGCGACATCATGATCCACGGCCAGCCGAACCAGGTGCCCGACGGCTATCGCGTCAAGGGCGACTGGACCGCCGGCTGCATCGCCGTCGACAATGCCGAGATCGAAGAGATCTTCGCCCATGCCCGCATCGGCACCGAGGTCGAGATTCTGCCCTGAATCGCGGCCTTTCGGCCACACTTGCCGCGGCCTGTGCCCAAGGATAAGGCAGGGCCATGACGTTCAACCGCTATGCCCCCCATCTGCGCGCGACTCTCGCGCTTGGACTGCCGCTCGTGGGCAGCCATCTGGCACGAATGGCCATTCACGTCGCCGATACCATCATGGTTGGCTGGTATGGCGTCACGGAACTGGCGGCGCTGGTCATCGCGGTGTCGTTCTTCAACATCCTGTTCTTCCTGGGCATGGGCTTCGGCATCGGCGTCATGGGGCTGATCGCGACCGCCATCGCCCGCGGCGACGAGGTCGAGGTGCGCCGTTCGGCCCGCATGGCGCTGTGGCTGTCGCTTGCCTTTGCCGTGGCGGTCGTCCCCGCCATGTGGCATTCCGAGCCGATCCTGCTGGCCATCGGACAGGAACCGGCGGTGGCGCGGCTGGCGCAGGACTACCTGCGCATCGCCGGCTTCGGCCTGATCGCGATGCTGTGCCAGTTGACGCTCAACAGCTATCTGGCCGCGATGGAGCGGCCGCAGGTGGTGCTGTGGATCACGCTGGCCGGGCTGCCGCTGGTGATCTTCCTGAACTGGGTGCTGATCTTCGGCAACCTGGGCGCTCCGGCGCTGGGGGTGCGCGGTGCCGCCATCGCCGCCATCGCGGTGCAGTTCAGCCAGCTTCTGGCCATCGCCGCCTATGCGGCCTGGCTGCCCTCGGCGCGCAAATACCGGCTGTTCCAGCGCTTCTGGCGCCCGGACTGGCCCGGGATGCGGGCGGTCTTCATGCTGGGCCTGCCCATCGGCCTGACCATGGTGGCCGAGGGCGGGCTGTTCGTCGGCTCGAACGTGATGATGGGCTGGATCGGCACGCGCGAGCTGGCGGCGCATGGCATCGCGCTGCAACTCGCCTCGATCACCTTCATGCTGCATCTGGGCATGTCGAATGCCGCCACCGTGCGCATCGGGCAGGCGAGGGGCCGGGGCGACGGCCGCTGGATGCGCGATGCCGGCGTGACGGTCACGGCGGTCTCGGCGGTCATCGCCGCGCTGGCGATGGCGGCGTTCGAGCTGTTCCCGCGCCAACTCGTCGGCCTCTACCTTGACGCCGCCCACCCCGAGACCCCGGCCATCATCGGGATCGCGGCGGGCCTGCTGTTCTATGCCGGGTTGTTCCAGCTGACGGATGCGATGCAGGTGATCGGGCTGGGGCTGCTGCGCGGGGTGCAGGATACCCGGGTGCCCATGGTGATCGCGGCGGTAAGCTACTGGCTGGTCGGCATCCCGGTGGCCTACGGCCTGGCCTTCGTGGCGGGGATCGGCCCGGCCGGCCTGTGGCTGGGCCTGGTCGCGGGGCTGACCTGCGCTGCTGCGCTGCTGATGCACCGCTTCTGGCGCGGGCTTGCGCGCGGGGACTGGACCGGCGAGGCGCCGGCGGTCTAGTTTGGCCGCGCAGAAGTCAGGAGGCCCGTCATGCGCCCGGTTTTCGTCCAGTTCCGTTGTTCGCCCGGCAAGACCTACGAGGTCGCCGACGCCATCTACGACCGAGAGATCGTCAGCGAACTTTACTCGACCTCGGGCGACTACGACCTGCTGGCCAAGATCTATGTGCCCGAGGACCAGGATGTCGGGCATTACCTCTCTGAAAAGCTGTTCGACATCCCGCATATCGTGCGGACGCTGACCACGATGACCTTCAAGGCGTTCTAGGCGCTCAGCGGCATGGGTGACGAAAGCGGTGCGGGCAGCGGATGCCCTTGCGCGCGGGCCGGCTTTGCGGTTTCTGTGGCGGCATGACCCGCTTTCGCTTCGCCCCGATCGCCGCCGCGCTGCCCGCCACGGTTCCCTTCACCGGCCCCGAGACGCTGGAGCGTCGCCGCGGCGCGCCGTTCCGTGCCCGTCTGGGGGCCAACGAGAACGGCTTCGGCCCCTCGCCCCGTGCGGTCGAGGCCATGGAGCGGGCGGCGGCCGAGGCATGGAAATACGCCGATCCCGACAGCCATGACCTGCGCCATGCGCTGGCCGGGCATCACGGCGTCGCGCCGCAGAACGTCATGGTCGGCGAGGGGATCGACGGGCTCCTGGGCCTGCTGGTCCGGCTGATGGTCGCGCCGGGCGAGGCGGTGGTGACCTCGGACGGGGCCTATCCGACCTTCAACTATCATGTCGCGGGCTTCGGCGGCCGGCTGGTGAAGGTGCCTTATCGCGAGGATGCCGAGGATCCCGATGCGCTGGTCGCCGCGGCGTGCGAGACCGGGGCGCGGCTGGTCTATCTGGCCAATCCCGACAACCCGATGGGCAGCTGGCATTCCGGCGCGCGGATCGAGGCCATGCTGGACGATCTGCCGCAGGGCAGCCTGCTGGTGCTGGACGAGGCCTATGCCGAATTCGCCCCGGAAGACGCCATCCCGCGCATCGATCCCGAGGATGCGCGCGTCATCCGTTTCCGCACCTTTTCCAAGGCCCATGCCATGGCGGGCGCGCGGATCGGCTATGCCATCGGCCCGGCCGAACTGATCGCCGGCTTTGACCGCATCCGCAACCATTTCGGCATCAACCGCATCGGCCAGGTCGGCGCGCTGGCGGCGCTCGGGGATCGGGACTGGCTGACCCATATCCGGGCCGAGGTCGCTGCCGCCCGCGACCGTATCGGCGACATCGCCCGCATGAACGGGCTGGCCGCCTTGCCCTCGGCCACGAATTTCGTCGCCATCGATTGCGGCCGCGATGGCGCCTTTGCCCAGGCCCTGCTGGACGGGTTGGCGCAACAGGGCGTTTTCGTCCGCATGCCGGGCGCGGCCCCGATGAACCGCTGCATCCGCGTCTCTTGCGGCCCCGCGCCGGAACTCGCCGCCTTCGCCGAGGCGCTGCCCAAGGCGATCGGGACACTGGCCTGACGGCTTCTTCGTTCTGAAAATACTCAAAGGACCGTGCCGCCGGGGCAGGTCAATCCAGGGGAAGCGCCGTGGTCGCCTTCAGCTCCTCCATCGAGAGCAGCGCGGTGACGTTGTGGATCTTCACCTCCGAGATCAGCGCCTGGTAGAAGCGGTCATAGGCGCGCGCGTTGCGCACCCGCACCTTGAGGATATAGTCGATGTCGCCGGCCAGCCGATGCGCCTCGATCACCTCGGGCCGGGCGCGCACGGCGGCCAGGAAGCGCCGCGCCCATTCCGGGTCGTGCTCGCTGGTGCGGATCAGCACGAAGAAACAGGCGTCGAGCCCCAGCGCATCGGGATCCAGCAAGGCCACCTGCCCACGGATCACCCCCGCCTCGCGCAGCTTGCGAATCCGGTTCCAGACCGGGGTCTTGGAGGCGCCGACTCGGGCTGCGATGTCGTCCAGCGACAGGGTGGCGTCCTCTTGCAGCAGGGACAGGATTTTGCGGTCGGTATCGTCCAGCCGGATGGGTGTTTGTCTGTTGTCGCTCATCGTGAAACCTGGTCCTTGCTGTCGCGCTGACATGCGAAGATGTTTCTTATTTTTCCGCCCTACTCGTCAATATGGGGGATTTTTTTCTATATAGATACCACAGGAAACGAAAGGCAAAGGCCATGTCCAAAGGCTTCACCCCATCCCCCGCGACCCCCGCCGTCATCACCGCGAATGACCTGCGCATGGGCCATTGCGTGTGGATGCGCGACGGTGCCTGGACGGCCGACCCGCGAGAGGCCGAGCTGTTCGAGGACGAGGCCATCGCCGAACTGGCCCTGCTCGACGCCATCGCGCAGGCCAATATCGTCGTCGGTCCCTATCTGGCCGAGGCCAGGCGCGGCCCCGACGGCCGCCCCCAGCCGACGCATTTCCGCGAGGCGTTCCGCCGCCGGGGGCCCTCCAACTACTTCCATGGCAAGCAAGCCGAATTCGAGGCCAGCAATGTTTGACGCGCGTCCCCAGCACAACGAATATCTGCGCCACCGCGCCCAGCAGTTCCGCCAGCAGGTCGAGCGCCGGCTGGACGGCAGCCTGACCGAGGACGAGTTCCGTCCGCTGCGCCTGATGAACGGCGTCTATCTGCAACTGCATGCCTATATGCTGCGGGTGGCCATTCCCTATGGCACCATCAGCCCCGACCAGATGCGCACCCTGGCGCTTCTGGCCGAGAAATGGGACAAGGGCTACGGCCATTGGACCACGCGGCAGAACATCCAGTACAACTGGCCGAAGCTGGTCGATATCCCCGACATGCTGGATGCGCTGGCCGATGTCGGCCTGCACGCCATCCAGACCTCGGGCAACACGATCCGCAACGTGACGACGGACGCCTTTGCTGGCGCCGCCGCCGACGAGGTCGCCGATCCGCGTCCCTATGCCGAATTGCTGCGGCAATGGTCCACCGACCACGGCGAATTCCAGTTCCTGCCGCGCAAGTTCAAGATCGCCGTCTCGGGCGGCAAGAAGGACCGCGCCGTCATCGCTGCCCATGACATCGGCCTGCGGCTGGTTGGGAACGACAAGGGCGAGCTGGGCTATCAGGTCTGGATCGGCGGCGGGTTGGGCCGCACGCCGCTTCTGGGCCAGGTGGTGCGCGAGTTCCTGCCCGAGGCCGACCTGCTGCCCTATGTCGAGGCGATCATCGCGGCCTACAACCTCTCGGGCCGCCGCGACAACAAGTACAAGGCCCGCATCAAGATCACCGTGGCCGAGCGTGGCCTCGACGTGATGCGCGAGGAGATCGAGGCCGAGTTCCTGCGTCGCCGCGAAGCCTTTACCGGCGTCGACCAGGACCTGCTGGCGGCGCTGAAAAGCCTCTACGCCCCGCCCGCCTTCCGCAACGAGCCCGAGGGCGACTACGAACAGCGCCGCGCCGCCGACCCGGTCTTCCGTAGCTGGACCGACACCAACCTGTCGGCCCACAAGCAAGAGGGCTATGCCAGCGTCACCGTGACCTTCAAGGCGCCGGGCCAGACGCCGGGCGATGCCTCGGCGGAACAGATGCGCCTGCTGGCCGACCTGGCCGAGCGTTTCGGCCATCACGACCTGCGCATCAGCCACGAGCAGAACGTGGTGCTGCCGCATGTCCACAAGTCCGACCTGTTCGCGGTCTATCAGGAGCTGAAGGCCGCCGGCCTCGCCACCGCGAATGCGGGCCTGATCAGCGATATCGTCGCTTGCCCGGGCATGGACTATTGCACGCTGGCCACCGCCCGCTCGATCCCGATCGCCCAGGACATCGCGGCGCATTTCCGCGCCCGCGGCCTCGAGGAAGAGATCGGCCAGTTCAACATCCGCATCTCGGGCTGCATCAACGCCTGCGGCCACCACCACCTGGGCCATATCGGCATCCTGGGCCTGGACCGTGCGGGGGTCGAGAACTACCAGATCACGCTGGGCGGCGACGGCTACGACATCCCGGCCATCGGCCAGCGCGCCGGTGCGGGCTTCCCGGCCGAAGAGGTCGTGCCGGCCATCGACCGGCTGATCGATGCCTATCTGGAACTGCGCGAATCGCCCGAGGAGCGCTTCATCGACGCCTATCGCCGTCTGGGAGTGGCTCCGTTCAAGGCGGCGCTGTATCCGGCCGATGCTTGACCAGACGCTGGATGCCCGCGCGGCGCGGCTGAACGACCGCTATCGCCACCACGCCGCGACCGAGGTGCTGCGGCGTGCATTGCGCGACCCCGACCTGGGCTCGACCACGCTGGTGTCGTCCTTCGGGGCGGAATCGGTGGTGCTTCTGCACATGGTCTCGGTGGTGGCGCCGGGGACGCCGGTGCTGTTCATCGACACGATGATGCTGTTCCAGGAGACGCTGGACTACCAGCTGGACGTGACCCAGAAGCTGGGGCTGACCGACGTTCGGGTGATCCGCGCCACCGAGCGCGAAGTGGCGCTGAACGACCCGGACGGCACCCTGCACCAGTTCAACACCGACGCCTGCTGCGATTTCCGCAAGACCGTTCCGCTGGAGCGCGAACTGTCGAAATTCGATGCCTGGATCACCGGCCGCAAGCGGTTCCAGGGCGGCGAGCGCCAGCAGCTGGAGTTCTTCGAATCCGAGCCGCCCTCGCGGTTGCGCATCAACCCGCTGGCCCACTGGCGTCCTCAGGACGTCCAGGACTACATGGCCGAGAACAACCTGCCGCGCCATCCCCTGGTGGCCAAGGGCTACGCCTCGATCGGCTGCGCGCCCTGCACCTCGCCGATCAAACCGGGCGAGGATCCGCGCGCCGGCCGCTGGCGGGGCAGCCAGAAGACCGAATGCGGCATTCATTTCATCGGCGGGCGCATGGTCCGCGCAGGAGCGAAGGCATGAGCGATTTCTTCCTTGTCCGCGATGACGGCTTCCACCCCGATGACGGGGCCGAGCCGGTCAGCCTGGCGCCGGATACCGATCCGGCCTCGCTGGGCGACTATCTGGACCATGAGCTGATCGCCATCGAGTTTCCGGCGATGACGGACGGGCGCGGCTTTTCGCTGGCCCGCATCCTGCGCGAAAAGGGCTACAAGGGCCGGCTGCGCGCCGTGGGCGGGCTGATCTCGGACCAGTATGCCATGGCCCGCCGGGTCGGCTTCGACGAGGTGCGCATCCCCGCCGCGCTTGCCGCTCGCCAGCCGCAGGAGCAATGGCTCTATCGCGCCGACTGGCAGGACTGGGACCATCGGTCGCGGCTCGCCGGCTGAAACCCGGGGTTTCGCCCCGCCTCCCCATGCATTAGATAAACCGGGACTCCGAAATGACGCTGGATCTCTCTGTGGACATTGCCGCCAAACCCGCCAAGACGCTGCCCGATGCGCAGACCGTGACCTCGGTCAGGCATTGGACCGACCGGCTGTTCTCGTTCCGCGTGACGCGGCCCGCCAGCCTGCGCTTCCGCTCGGGCGAGTTCGTGATGATCGGGCTGCCGGACGACAACGGCAAGCCGATCCTGCGCGCCTATTCCATCGCCTCGCCCAACTGGGACGAGGAACTGGAATTCTACTCGATCAAGGTGCCGGACGGGCCGCTGACCTCGCGCTTGCAGAACATCCAGCCGGGCGATCAGATCATCCTGCGCCCCAAGCCCGTCGGCACGCTGGTGCTGGACGCGTTGCTGCCCGGCAAGCGCATGTGGTTCTTGGCCACCGGCACCGGCATTGCGCCCTTCGCCAGCCTGATGCGCGACCCCGAGACCTATGAGCGTTACGAGCAGGTCGTCATGATGCACACCTGCCGCACCGCCGACGAGCTGGCCTATGGCCGCGAACTGGTCGAGAACCTGAGGCACGATCCGCTTCTGGGCGAGCTTTACGGCGAGGAATTCGCCAGCCGGCTGCTGTATTATCCCACGACGACGCGGGAAGAGACGCCATACATGGGCCGGATCACCGACAACCTGACCTCGGGCAAGGTGTTCGCCGACCTGAACCTGCCGCCCATGGATGCGGCAAATGACCGCGCCATGATCTGCGGCAGCCTGGCCTTCAACACGGATGTGAAGACGGTTCTGGAAGGGTTCGGCCTGCGCGAGGGCGCCAACAGCGATCCCAAGGAATTCGTGGTCGAAAAGGCCTTTGTCGGCGACGGGATCTGAGGTCGCTCCGGGGGTTCGCACCCCCGGACCCCCCGGGGTATTTTGCGAAACGGAAAAAGCCCGGCGTTGACAGTTCGTCGGGCGATGCCCATGTTCCGGCGCCGAATCAAGCGAAGGAATCTTCATGCCCGTCGTCGTCGTTGAGTCCCCGGCCAAGGCCAAAACGATCAACAAATACCTGGGCGACGACTATACGGTTCTGGCCTCGTTCGGGCATGTGCGCGACCTGCCGCCCAAGGATGGCAGCGTCGATCCCGAGGCGGATTTCGCCATGAAATGGGAAGTCGCCTCGGAATCGAAAAAGCACGTCAAGGCGATCCGGGACGCGCTGGCCGCGGATCCGAACCTGATCCTGGCCACCGACCCCGACCGCGAGGGCGAGGCGATTTCCTGGCACCTGCTGGAAACCCTGGCGCCGGCGCTGAAGAAGGGCGCCGAGGTCAGCCGCGTCACCTTCAACGCCATCACCAAGGCGGCGGTGACCGAGGCGATGGCCAATCCGCGCCAGATCGACCAGCCGCTGGTCGATGCCTATCTGGCCCGCCGGGCGCTGGACTATCTGGTCGGCTTCAACCTGTCGCCGGTCTTGTGGCGCAAGCTGCCCGGCGCCAAGTCTGCCGGCCGGGTGCAATCGGTCGCCCTGCGCGTAATCGTCGATCGCGAGATGGAGATCGAGGCCTTCAAGGCCCGCGAATACTGGTCGGTCCATGCCCGGCTGGCGACACCGCGCGGCGACGAATACGACGCAACCATGACCGTCTTCGGTGGCAAGAAGCTGGAACGCTTCGACATTGCCAGCGAGGAGCAGGCAAAGCTGGCCGTGGCCGCGATCACCTCGCGCGACCTCAGGGTCGCCAGCGTTGCTGCCAAGCCCGCGAGCCGCAATCCCTGGCCGCCCTTCATGACCTCGACCTTGCAGCAAGAGGCCAGCCGCAAGCTGGGCCTGGGCGCGCGGGCCTGCATGTCGGCGGCGCAGCGGCTCTACGAGGCGGGCCATATCACCTATATGCGGACCGACGGCATCGACATGGCGCCCGAGGCGGTGATGGCGGCACGCGACGCGATCAAGGCGCGCTTCGGGGCGGAATACCTGCCGAAATCGCCGCGCATGTACAAGAACAAGGCCAAGAACGCGCAAGAGGCGCATGAATGCATTCGGCCGACCGACATGATGCTGTCGCCCGACCGGCTGCCGGTTTCGGACAAGGATCAGAAGGCGCTCTACGACCTGATCTGGAAGCGCACCATCGCCAGCCAGATGGAATCGGCGCGGATGGAGCGCACCACGGTCGAGATCGGCTCGGCGGACGGGCAGGTGGGCCTGCGCGCCAACGGGCAGGTGATGCTGTTCGACGGGTTCCTGCGGGTCTACGACCAGGGTCGAGACGACGAGGAGGACGAGGACAGCCGCCGCCTGCCCTCGATCGAGGAGGGCGAGCGTGCCGAGAAGCGCTCCGTCACGCCCGAGCAGCATTTCACCCAGGCCCCGCCGCGCTATACCGAGGCGACGCTGGTCAAGCGCATGGAAGAACTGGGGATCGGCCGGCCCTCGACCTATGCCAGCATCGTGACCACCATTCAGGACCGCGACTATGTCCGCAAGGAGCAGAACCGCCTGATCCCCGAGGACAAGGGCCGGCTGGTCACCATCTTCCTGCTGAAATATTTCCCGCGCTATGTCAGCTACGATTTCACCGCCAACCTGGAGGGGGAGCTCGACGACATCTCCTCGGGCGAGCGTGCCTATCGCGAAGTGCTGCGCCGCTTCTGGCGGGACTTCACCGCCGCGCTGGAGGGCACGTCCGAGTTGCGCATCACCGAGGTGCTCGACGCTATCGACGAGGCGCTGGCGCCGCATCTCTACCCTCCGCGGGCCGATGGCTCGGACCCGCGCGAATGCCCACTTTGCCACAAGGGGCGGCTGCACCTGAAGACGGCGCGCTCGGGCGGGGCCTTCATCGGCTGCTCGAACTATCCCGATTGCCGCTTTACCCGGCCGATCAGCTCGCCCGATGCCGAAGTGGTGGGCGATGCCGTGCTGGGCGTGGACAATGGCGATGAGATCAGCCTGAAGAACGGCCGCTTCGGACCCTATGTGCAGCGCGGCGAGGCCACGGCGGAGAATCCGAAGCCACCGCGCGCCTCGATCCCCAAGGGCTGGGACCTGGCCTCGGTCGATCTGGAGCGGGCGCTGGCGCTCTTGTCGCTGCCGCGCGAGATCGGCTCGCATCCCGAGGACGGCGTTCCGGTCGAGGCCGGCATCGGCCGCTACGGCCCCTATGTGAAGCATGGCGCGAAATACGCCAACCTGCCGGATGTGGACGAGGTCTTTACCATCGGCATGAACCGCGCGGTCGAGGTTCTGGCCTCGAAACAGGTGCGGGGCAGGGCTGCGGTGGCCGCGCCGCTGGCGGAACTGGGCGAGCATCCCGAAGGCGGTTCGGTGCAGGTGATGAGCGGCCGCTATGGCCCTTACGTCAAATGGGGCAAGGTCAATGCGACGCTGCCCCGTGACCTGGAGCCCGGCGCAGTCACGCTTGAGCGTGCGCTGGAGTTGATCGCCGAGAAAGCCGCGAAATCGGGCAAGAAGCCGGCGAAGAAGGCTGCCGCGAAGAAACCGGCCGCAAAGAAACCCGCTGCGAAGAAGCCGGCTGCGGCCAAGGCGAAGAAGGCCGGGTAGGGCGCCGGGCTTCGCGGTTGCATTTTGAGTATTTGAGGAACGAAGAAGACCTCGTGCGATGCCTGATTTTCAAGGCAAGTGCGTGCTTCTTCGTTCCCTAAATACTCATGACGCGGCCAGGACGCTGGGGCAACGCCGCGGTTTTGGCTTTTTGATCCGGGCCGTTCTGCTGATAGGCTCGACCTGCAAGGGTTGAGCGGAGGGCGCCATGAAGGATCGAATCGTCGGGATGGGCCGTGCGGCGGCCATCGTGTTGGCGGCAGGCTGCATCGGGGTTCCAGCCGCGGCGCAGGACGCCGCGATCTTCGATGTGATGGACCGGATTCATCCGGTCTGGGCGGAAAGCGGCATGGTCTCGGCACAGGAGCGCCTGGCCGCCGAGATCGGCCGCGACATCATGGCCAGGGGCGGCAACGCGGTCGATGCCGGCGTGGCGGTGGCCTTTGCGCTGGCCGTCACCCTGCCGCGCGCCGGCAATATCGGCGGCGGCGGCTTCATGCTGGTGCATGATGCCGAAACCGGCCAGACCCACGCCATCGACTATCGCGAAATGGCGCCTCGGGGCGCCTCGCGCGACATGTTCCTGGATGCGAAGGGCGAGGCCGACAGCGAGAAGTCGCTTTACAGCGGCGCGGCCTCGGGAGTGCCGGGGACCGTGGCGGGAATGAAGCTGGCGCTGGACAGATATGGCAGCATGGACTGGGCCGAGGTCATCGCCCCGGCGATCCGGCTGGCCGAGGAGGGCATCACCGTCACCCCGGAACTGGCCGACAGCATCGAGGCCGAGCGCGAGCATCTGGAGAAATTCCCGTCGAGTGCGAAGATCTTCTTCAAGGAGGGCGGGGCGGCCTATCGGCCCGGCGACAGGCTGGTGCAGGCCGATCTGGCGGCGACGCTGAAGAAGATCGCCGCCGAGGGACCGGACGGCTTCTACAAGGGCGAGGTGGCCGAGGCCATCGCGCGTTCGGTGCAGGAAGCGGGCGGGCTGATCACCGTCGAGGACATGGCGGCCTACCAGCCCATCCTGCGCGAGCCGGTGCGCGGCACCTATCGCGGCCATGAGGTGGTCTCGATGCCGCCGCCCTCATCGGGAGGGGTGCACCTGATCCAGATCCTGAATGCGCTGGAGGGCTATCCGATCGGTGCGCTGGGGCAGAACTCGGGCGAGACCATCCACCTGATGGCCGAGGCGATGAAGCTGGCCTATGCCGACCGCTCGGAATATCTGGGCGACCCGGATTTCGTCGATGTGCCTGTCGCCGCGCTGACCGGCAAGGATTACGCGGTCGAGATGCGCCGCAAGATCAGCGCCGATTTCGCCACGCCCTCGGTGATGATCAAGCCGGCGGACCTTGCGCCTTACGAATCCGACCAGACCACGCATTTCTCGGTGGTGGACAAGGACGGCAGCGCGGTCTCGAACACCTATACCATCAACCTGAACTATGGCTCGGGGCTGGTGGCCGAGGGCACGGGCGTCCTGATGAACAACGAGATGGACGATTTCTCGGCCAAGCCCGGCGTGCCCAATGCCTTCGGCCTGGTCGGCGGCGATGCCAATGCGGTCGAGCCGGGCAAGCGGCCGCTTTCGTCGATGACGCCGACCATGGTGCTGAAGGACGGCAAGGTCTGGCTGGTCACCGGCTCTCCCGGCGGTGCGCGCATCATCACCACGGTGTTGCAGGTGATCATGAACATGATCGACCACGGCATGAACGTGGCCGAAGCCTCGACCGCGCCACGCATCCATCACCAGTGGCTGCCCGACGAATTGCGCGTGGAAGAGGGCATCAGCCTGGACACCATACGCATCCTTCAGGCCAAGGGGCACGGCGTCGCGGTCAAGGAGGCGATGGGCTCGACCCAGTCGATCATGCGCGACCCGGCGACGGGGACGCTTTACGGCGCCTCGGACCCGCGCCGGCCGGATGCGGCGACGCTGGGCTACTGAGCCAGGTAGTCGCGCAGGGCGACGGCATTGTTGTGCTGGGTGTCCCTCGCGCCATAAAGCAACGTGACCGGACCCTTGCGGATCAGCGCCCGCAACTCGTGCAGGGGGCCGGGATTGGCGTCCAGTTCCGCGCCGTAGCGGCGGCGGAACTCGGGCCATTTCTCGGGGTCGTGGCCGAACCAGTGCCGCAACTCGTCCGAGGGCGCGATCTCTTTCAGCCAGAGATCCGCCCCCAGCGTCTCGCGGCTGATCCCGCGCGGCCAGAGCCGGTCCACCAGCACCCTGCGGCCCTCTTGCGGCAGGGGTGGATCATAGGCGCGGCGAAGAGAGATGTCGGTCATGGCGAAGCCTCTTTCGCAAGGAAATTCCCGGGCGGGCGGTCAGGTTCCATGTCCGTCCCGTTTTCGGGACCGGCATGGTCGCGGGGGCGCAGGGGCGGCCTATCCGGCTGATCCACCAAACCGCATGACCGGGATGGCACGATATGCCGCACGGGGCAGCGCCGGCCAATCCGACAGGGATTCGCTGCGATCTCGTGATTGCGGCGCAGGCGGCTTAAGGCCGATCCAGCGCCCATGCAGGGCGCGGACGGGAATGGCGTCGAAGTGGTTCCATCCTTCCCGACCCTGCCGCCGGACCACGGTCGGACCAGCCTTCGACGGTTCCAGCAATCGGAACCGACGGGCCTGTCTCATCGAGCGTCCAGATCAGGACCAGATATCGCTATCGACGCCCTTTGCCATTTCGGGATGCTCGCGAATGCTGAACCTCGGGATGCGTCCTTCCTCGCGCTGCGCGAAATAGTTCCGCGTCAGCGCCACCACCGTTCCCGACAGGGCGACGATGGCGATCAGGTTGATCGTCGCCATCAGCCCCATCGAGGCATCGGCAAGATCGAACACCGTCGTGACGGCCTGCAACGCCCCCCACAGCACCATGACCAGCACCAGGCACCGCAGGGCGGTAAGCCCGGCCTTGTTGCCGATGCCAAGAAAGGTCATCGCCATTTCCGAATAGGCGTAATTGCCGATGATCGAGGTGAAGGCGAAGAAGAAGATCGCCACCGCGACAAACAACGGGCCGGCGGTTCCGATATGGTCCGCCAGGGCGGATTGGGTCAGTTGCGTGCCGGTCAGCTCGCCTCCCGGCACATAGACGCCCGAGAGCAGGATCATCAGCGCGGTGCAGGTGCAGATCAGGATGGTGTCGATGAAGACGCCGAAAGCCTGCACGAAGCCCTGGCTCGAGGGATGGTGCGGGTTGGGCGTCGCCGCCGCCGCGATGTTCGGCGCCGAGCCCATCCCGGCCTCGTTCGAGAACAGCCCGCGCTTCACCCCGTTCAGCATGGCGGCGGCGATGCCGCCCGTGATGCCGCCGGCCGCCTCGGTCAGGCCGAAGGCGTTGGACACGATATGGCCGAGCATCCCCGGAACCGCGCCCAGGTTCATCAGCACGACGATGATCGCGACCAGCAGATAGATGCCGGCCATGAAGGGCACGACATATTCCGCCACGGTGGCGATCTGCCGGATGCCGCCGAAGATCACCACGCCGGTCAGCGCGGCGATGGCAAGCCCGGTGGCCAGCTTGGGCATGCCGAAGGCCCCCTCCATCGCATCCGCGATCGAGTTCGCCTGCACCGCGTTGAACACCAGCCCGAAGGACAGGATCAGGCAGACCGAGAACACGCCGCCAAGCCAGGGCAGGCCAAGGCCGCGCGCGATGTAGAAGGCGGGACCGCCGCGATAGACGCCGTCGGGCTCGCGGCTGTCCTTGACCTTGTAGAGCTGGGCCAGCGTCGATTCCGCATAGGCGGTCGCCATGCCGACCAGGGCGACCATCCACATCCAGAAGATCGCCCCCGGCCCGCCAAGGACCAGCGCTACCGCGACCCCGGCAATGTTGCCGGTTCCCACCCGCGACGCTAGGCTTGTGCAAAGCGCCTGGAACGGGGAAATCCCTTGTCGGTCTGCCGCAGGGGCGGCGGTGATCGAGCGGATCATCTCTCGGAAATGCAGGATCTGCTGGAAGCGCAGCCGGATGGTGAAATAGACCCCGACGGCAAGAAGGCCGTAGATCAGGACATATCCCCAGAAGATCGTGTTCAGAAAGCCGATAACTGTCGTCACCTTGGGTTCTCCGGTTCGGGCGGGATGGATATGGTTGACGCCTGCCTGGAAAGGCAAGCCTGCGTTTGGTGACGGGGCAATTCCCATGGTCTTTCGGGACGCCGGCCCTTCGGCTTTGCCGGGATCAATGACGGGCGGCCGGGCGCGATCCGCGCGCCGGCCGCCCGGGACGGCGGGACAGGCCCCGGCTTATGTGGCCGGCTCAGGGGTGGGGCCGGAGCGCCCCGCGAGATATTGCCGCAGCAGCACCACGCCGAGGATCGTCGCGCCGATCAGGGTCGAGACGAGCTCCGGCGCGATCATCATCAGCGCCGCGGCGGGCAGCAGCATCCGTTCGACCAGCAGCAGCGGCCCCAGCAGCCAGTTGGTGATCGCCGCCGACAGCGCCACGATGCCCAGCACCGCGCCTGCAAAGGCCAGCAGGAAGTCGGGCAGGGTGAAGGACTGCGTGACCAGCAGGAGCGAGGGCGAGAAGACGAAGACGAAAGGCACCAGCGCCTTGCCCATCGACAGCCGGAAGGCCGTGTTCCCGGCCTTGAAGCCGTTGGCCCCCGCGATCCCGGCGCCCGCATAGGCCGCCAGGGCGACCGGCGGGGTCACGTCGGCCAGCACGCCGAAATAGAACACGAAGAAATGCGCCACCAGCGGCTCGACGTTCATCATGCCCAGGACCGGCGCGGCCACGGCCACCATGATGATGTAATTCGCTGTCGTCGGCACGCCGCATCCCATCAGCACGCAGACGACCGCGGTCATCAGCAGCGTGAACAGCAGCGTCAGCGTCTGGATGGTGAACAGTTCGAACGGCAGCACCGCCAGCACCCCATGGAAGGAGGTGGCCCAGTCCTGCGCCACGCTGGTCACCATGAAGGCGATCTTGAAGCCGACACCGGTCAGGGTGACGACGCCGATCACCACGCCGACAAGCGCCGCGGCCGCGGTCACGGCCAGCGATTGCCGGGCGCCCGCGACGAAGCCTTCATAGATGCCGGCGGCG
Organism: Paracoccus denitrificans; assembly: GCF_900100045.1. GTDB lineage: Bacteria > Pseudomonadota > Alphaproteobacteria > Rhodobacterales > Rhodobacteraceae > Paracoccus > Paracoccus denitrificans. The sequence continues at coordinate 107,897 of NZ_FNEA01000010.1, forward strand.
GTTTCCTTGATGCCCTCGATGGCACCGGCCGCCATGACCCGCTGGATCAGGTAGACGACCATGCAGGCGGCGATGGCCCAGAAGGCCGACAGGAAGGGCGTGCGGCCCGACATCAGCATCCAGACCAGCAGGATCAGCGGAAAGACCGACAGCCAGCCCTCGCGCAAAACTTTGGCGGCTTTCGGCAGCTCTTCCTGGCGCAGCCCGCGGATGCCCAGGCGCTTGGCCTCCAGGTGCACCTGGACCAGCACGCCGAAGAAATGCATGAAGGCCGGGACGACGGCCGCGATCAGGATGGTGCGCAGCGGGATGCCCAGATACTCGACCATCAGGAAGGCGACCGCGCCCATCACCGGCGGCGTGATCTGCCCGCCGGTCGAGGAGGCGGCCTCGACCGCGGCGGCGAAGTGGCGCTTGAAGCCGATCTTGATCATGGCCGGGATGGTCAGGGCGCCGGTGGTCACGGTATTGGCGATGGACGAGCCCGAGATCGTGCCAAGCATGGCCGAGGAAACCACCGAGACCTTGGCCGGCCCGCCGGCGAAACGGCCGGCCAGCGCGGTGGCCAGGTCGATGAACAGCTGCCCCAGCCCGATCTTCTGCGCCATCACCCCGAACAGCACGAAGTGGAACACATAGGTCGCGATCACGCCGAGCGCGGTGCCGTAGATGCCCTGCGAGGTCAGGTAGAGGTGGTTGACGATATTGGCCCAGTCCGCGCCGGGATGCACCAGGATGCCCGGCATCGACTTGCCGAAATAGGCATAGGCGATGAACAGCGCTGCGATGACCGGCAGCGGCCAGCCCATCGAGCGGCGCACCGCCTCCATCAGCGCCACCAGCAGCACGGTGCCCATGACGATGTCGATGGGCAGCGGATTGCCGACGCGGAAGGCCAGCTGGCTATAGATCCATGGCACATAGAAGGCGCTGACAGCGCCGCCGATGGCGAGCATCCAGTCCGTTACCGGCACGCCCAGGACGGCGAAGCCGTCCGTCTTGTGGCGGTTGCGCGCCAGCGAGGAAAAGCTGAGATAGACGATGAACAGCGACACGCCCATATGCAGCCCGCGATGCGTGGTGGCGCGCGGGATGCCGAAGCCGGCCGTGTAGAAGTGATAGACCGAGAGCAGGAACAGGACGACCCCGGACAGGATGGCGATCGGGCGCGTCACGGTGCGGAAACGCGCCTCGGGATCGTATTCCTCTTCCAGTGCGCGAAGCTCGTCGTCGGAAAGCGGGGGTGGGGTCTCGGTCATGCGGTTTTCCTGCCGTTCGGTTCAGGGCCAAAGGACGCGGACCGGGGTCCGGCCGCGTCCTTTCGTCAGCTTCTGGCCATGCTCACTCGAGCTTGCCGGCTTCCTTGTAGAAACGCTCGGCGCCCGGATGGAAGGGGATGCCCGCGCCCTCGGTCGCGCTTTCCAGCGTGATCAGCTTGCCCTTGGCATGGCCGGCGGCGAACAGCTTTTGCGTGTTCTCGTTGTAGAGCGCCTGGGTGATGCCGTGGATCAGTTCCTCGGGCTGGTCGGCGCTGGTCACCAGCTGCGCCCCGACCGAGATCGTGGCGACGTCGGCATCCTGCCCTTCATAGGTTCCGGCGGGAACGGTGTCGGTGGCGAAGAAGCTGTAGGTTTCGCGCAGCTTGTCGACCTCGGGGCCGGTGATCGGCACCAGCACCACGTCATGCTGGCTGGACAGCTCGGCGATGGCGCCCGCAGGATAGCCGCCGACGAAGAAGAAGGCGTCCATCGCCCCGTCGCGCATCCGGTCCGCCGCCTGGTCGGGCTTGAGATATTCCGGCGTGACGTCGGATTCGGACAGGCCGAAGGCTTCGAGGATGATCTTGGCATCGACCAGCGTGCCCGAGCCCGGCTCGTCCAGCGAGACCCGCTTGCCCTTGAGATCGGCGACCGAGGCGATGCCCGCGTCCTTGCGCGCCACCAGGTGGATGCTTTCCGGATAGAGGTTGGCGATCAGGCGCAGCTTCTCGACCGCCGGCTGGCCTTCCCACAGCCCGGTGCCGGTCTGTGCCCAAAAGGCCACGTCGGACTGGCTGAAGCCTGCCTCCATGGCGCCGCCGTTGATGGCGTTCACGTTGCCGACAGAGCCGTTCGAGGCCACGGCCGTCGCCACCAGTCCCGGCACGCCGCAAGAGCCGCCGTCCTCGCAGGCCCGCGAGCCGGGCGGGTTCGAGATCGCATTCGCGATCAGCCCGCCGATCGGGTAATAGGTGCCGGCGGTGCCGCCGGTGCCGATGCGGAAGAACGACATCTCCTGCGCCGCCGCGGCCTGGCCGAAAGAGGCGGCGATGGCAAAGGCCGCGAACAATGTCCTGAGTTTCATGTGTTTGTCCCTGTTTCCCTGATCGTCTGGGCCGAGACTAGACCAGAGCCGACGCCGACGACAACCGTCCAGGCCCGCCGGCATGCCGGCGTGACGCGCCGTCCGGTCCCGGGTCTTGCGCCTTGCCGACGGCGCTGTGCGCGCCGGGCCTTCCCTTGCAGCCGTGCCGGCGCGCGCGGCTTGCCTTGTCCAGCGAAGCGGGGACCAGGCCCGGCGAGCGGGCCTGCGCGGCTTTCCGCTGTCGGATGCGGCTTGATATGTCGTCGATTCCCTCCTAGCACCCGCGGGAACAGAAAGGCGAAACATGTCTGACAAGGATCTCGAGCCCCGACACCTCGAAACGCTGGACCGCGATCTCGGCCGCTTTGCCAACCTGGAGGCGGCTGCCGCCTATGTGTCCCGGCCCCTGGTGGCGCCGGGGATCGGCTTCGTCTTCATCATCCTGGCCGGGCTCGCCGCCGCCATGCTGCTGGGGCAGAGCGGCGAGATGCTGATCGTCGTCACCGCCGCCGTGTTCGGCGCCTACATGGCGCTGAACATCGGCGCCAACGACGTGGCCAACAACATGGGCCCGGCGGTGGGGGCCAATGCGCTCAGCATGGGTGGCGCCATCATCATCGCGGCGGTCTTCGAAAGCGCGGGGGCGCTGATCGCCGGCGCCGACGTGGTCTCGACCATCGCCAAGGGCATCGTCGCGCCCGAGGCGCTGGATACGCCCGCGACCTTCATCTGGGCGATGATGGCGGCGCTGCTGGCTTCGGCGCTGTGGGTGAATCTTGCGACATGGATCGGGGCGCCGGTCTCGACCACGCATGCCGTGGTCGGCGGGGTCGTGGGCGCCGGCATCGCGGGGGCCGGCTTCGGCGCGGTCAGCTGGGACCAGATGTTCGCCATCGCGGCCAGCTGGGTCATCTCTCCGGTGATGGGCGGCGTCGTTGCGGCGGGCTTTCTGTGGCTCATCAAGAGCCGCATTGTCTATCGCGAGGACAAGATCGCGGCGGCCCGCGTCTGGGTGCCGGTTCTGGTCGGCATCATGGCGGGCACTTTCGCGGCCTATCTGGTGATGAAGGGGCTGAAGCAGCTGGTCGAGGTCTCGATGGGCGTTGCGCTGTTGCTGGGGCTGGGGGTCGGTCTGGGCTGCTGGCTGCTGATGATCCCGGTCACGCGCCGCCAGTCCCGGGGGCTGGAGAACCGCAACAAGTCGCTGAAGGTGCTGTTCGGCATCCCGCTGGTCGCATCGGCCGCGCTGCTCAGCTTTGCCCATGGGGCGAACGACGTCGCGAATGCCGTCGGCCCGCTGGCGGCCATCGTGCAGACGGTGCAGACCGGCGATTTCAATGGCGACGTGACGATTCCCTTGTGGGTCATGCTGATCGGCGCCTTCGGGATTTCCTTCGGGCTCAGCCTGTTCGGTCCCAAGCTGATCCGCATGGTCGGCAGCGAGATCACCAAGCTCAATCCGATGCGCGCTTATTGCGTCGCCCTGTCGGCGGCGATCACGGTCATCCTGGCAAGCTGGCTGGGATTGCCGGTCAGCTCGACCCATATCGCGGTCGGCGCGATCTTCGGCGTGGGCTTTTTCCGCGAATGGGATGCCGAGCGGCGCCTGAAGCAGGCCCGCGTGGCCGTTCCCCGGCCGGAATACATCCCGGCAGATGAGCGTCGCCGCCGCAAGCTGGTCCGCAGGCTGCATGTGCTGACCATCGGGGCGGCATGGGTCGTCACCGTTCCCGCCGCGGCGCTTCTGTCGGCGCTGTTGTTCCTGATCCTGCGGCAGATCCCGGCCTGATTCGTTCCCTGGCGGACAAGGCCGGCCGCGCGGGACTGCGGCTTGCGGACAGGTGACCCGGATCAAGTCACGGTGCCTGCCACGATCCCCGGCGCGGGATCGTCGCAAGCGGTTCGCATCCGCATCGGCAAGGCCCCGCGCATGGCCGAACTTGACATTCGGGACCGGACACCTCCGTTTGCTGCCATTGCAATGACGAGGGACGGTATCGATGGAACTCGACCAGATAGAAGCAGTCTTGGGAAAAATCGGCGGGATCGTCTGGGGGCCTTACCTTCTTGTCCCGCTGCTGCTGGGCACCGGGCTTTACCTGACGATCCGGCTGCAGGGCATCCAGCTTGTCCGCCTGGGCGCGGCCCTGCGCCTGGGACTGCTGAAACGCAAGGATGACGATGCCGAAGGCGACATTTCGCAATTCCAGGCGCTGACCACAGCCATGGCGGCAACCGTCGGCACCGGCAATATCGTCGGCGTGGCGACGGCCATCGCGGCCGGCGGCCCCGGTGCGCTGTTCTGGATGTGGGTCACCGCGATCCTCGGCATGGCCTCGAAATATGCCGAGGCGTTCCTGGGCGTCCGCTTCCGCACCACCGACGAGGTGGGCGAGAAGAACGGCGGCCCGCAATATTACCTTGAGCGCGGCATCCCGAACGGCTTCGGCAAGGTTCTGGCGCTGTGCTTTGCGGTTTTCGCCGTCTGCGCCTGCTTCGGCATCGGCAACATGACGCAGGGCAACTCGATCGCCTCGAACCTGGAACGCAGCTTCATGATCCCGACCTGGCTTACGGGCGCGGTCCTGGCGGTCCTGACGCTGGTGGTTCTGGTCGGCGGCATCAAGTCCATCGGCCGGGTGACCGCCGGGCTGGTGCCGGTGATGATCCTGTTCTACGTCCTGGGCGCGCTCTATATCCTGCTGGTCAACATCCAGTCGGTGCCGGCTGCCTTGGGCGAGATCTTTTCGCAGGCATTTACCGGGACGGCGGCGACGGGGGGCTTCTTGGGCTCCACGATCATGATCGCGGTGCAGTTCGGCGTGGCGCGCGGCATCTTCTCGAACGAATCCGGCATGGGCTCGGCCGCGATCGCTGCGGCTTCGGCGCAGACCACGCATCCGGTGCGGCAGGGGCTGGTGTCGATGACCCAGACCTTCATCGACACGATCATCGTCGTGTCCTGCACCGGGCTGGTGATCATCACCACCGGCGTCTGGAACGAGATCGATCCGCAGACCGGATTGCAGATCTCGCCCTCGATCATGACGGGACAGGCTTTCAGCCACGGCTTGCCGGGGCAGTGGGGGCATTGGGTCGTGACCGTCGGCCTGGTTCTTTTCGCCTATTCGACCATCCTGGGCTGGGCCTATTACGGCGAACGCAACCTTGAACGTCTGGTCGGCCATCGCGGCGTCATGCCCTTCCGCATCCTGTTTTCGCTGGTGGTGCTGCTGGGCTGCACGGTCCAGCTGGGCGTCGTCTGGAGCTTTTCGGACGTGATGAACGGGCTGATGGCCATTCCGAACCTGATCGGGCTGCTGATCCTGTCCGGCCTGATCGCGCGCGAGACCCGCTTCTACCTTCGCCACGATCCCCGGCTGGAGGCCAACCGCCAGCAGATCGAGGATTTCATGAAGGGCCAGCCGAGCTGGGCGGAATGGAAGGCGAGCGAGCGGTCGTAGGCATCCCCGGCCAATGACAGGGGCCCCGCCCGCGGCCGGCGGGGCCTTTCCGGCGACCGCGCCCCTTTGGGCCTTCTGCAAAAGCGCGGCAACTTGTCTTTGTGACTGGCCGCGCGGGGCGGATTGCGGCCGATAACCTTACGGACGGGTCGCTGCGGCATCTACGCCGGCGGCATAGGCGGCAAGGGCGGCTTCGCCGGGGGCGCAGGCGTGCTCGATTTCATCGCGCTCGGCGGAAGAGAGTGCGGCTAGGCGCGACGGGCGCGGCTGCGGCAAGCCGACCGTCCGGTCGAGCCATGCGGCGGGGGCGCCGGCTTGCAGATGCGCGCCCAGCCTTTCGATCCAGATGCGGGGGTCCCGGCATAGATCCTCGTAGCGCAGGATCATCGGTCGGGCATTGCCCAGCCCCTGAAGGCCGCGGATCGTCAATGCCGACCAGAAAGCGCCGATTTCCGCAAGGCCGGGTCGGCGGGCGACGATGCGCCGGACGCCGGATCGCCCGCTGATCGCGGCAATCAGCGGCCAGGCGGCGCCACGCCCGAAATGCCGGCGGGGATGCAGCAGGTCGAGGCCCATCGGCCCAAGCCGGCGCCAGCACCAGATGGCCAGCCGTGCGGCGGGATAGTCGCGCATCGACAGCGCCGTATCCGGCCCGTTGCGGGTCAGCAGCACCAGCGCCGCATCGGGAAAAATCTCGCGCAGCGTCGCCGAGGCGACCAGAGACCCGCCCGAACGCTCGACCCAGATCTCGCGCCCGCCGACCTGCCGGGCCATAGCCTGGAAAAGTGCATCGTAATGCGCGGCCAGGGGTGCCGCCGGCCGCCGGCGCATGTGTTCGGCCAGCATGTCGAACATGGCGTCGGGGTTTTCGCTCAGATGCGGCAGCGCGACGGCCAGGATCGGCGGACAGTTCCAGGGATCATGCGCGGGTTGCGGAACGCGGCCGTAAAGGAATTCCGACGGCGCGGCATCGGGGTTCGCCACCTGCGACATGGCGCGTGAGGGCGTGGCCATATGTGCCCAGAACCGCGCGCCGTCCAGATGCCCCGGGCGAAAGGCGTTGTGTCCGACGGCCGCGAAAAGCTCGGACACCGACAGGACAGCCGGATGCGCGTTCAGGATCTGCGACACCAGCGTCGAGCCGCAGCGGGCCGAGCCCAGGATCAGCCCGCCGCGCAGGGCCGGCGCCGCATGGTCGCCGCAGGGCATCATTCGGCCCCGGCACGGATGGCGGCGATCATGCGCTCGACCGCGGCATGCGCCAGGTCCATGGGCTTTTGCATCGTGATGAGGTCCAGCCGGTCGATGGCCGCCAGCGCCACGATGCCATGCACCGACAGCAGCAGTTGTTCCGCCAGCAGGCGCGGATCGCCCTTGGGTTTCAGCGCCGCGACCGGCTGGGTGATGCGGCCGATCAGCCCGTCGATCTGCGCCAGATACCAGTCGGGGAAGGTGCTTGAGATGCGCGGCCCCTCGAACAAAGCCCGCCAGACCGCGCGGCGATCCAGCATGAAGGTCACATAGACCTCGGCCAGCGCCAGCAGGCGCTCGCGCGGATCGGTCTGGCCGACCCCGTCGACGAGGATCGCCAGATCGACCAGCGCCTGCCGGTTCACCTCTTGCAGCACGGCGCTCATGCTGTCGAACAGGTTGTAGATCGTGCCGGGCGTCGTCTTGACCGATTTCGCCAGCGCGCGGGCGGTCAGCGCCGCCGGCCCGCCTTCTTCCAGAAGCAGCTTGGCGGCCTCGATGGTGCGGGTCCGCAGGGCGTCGTGGTCGTATTGTCTGGGTCTGGCCATGGTGTTCCTGAACTGCGTTCAAAAATATGCTTGACAGGAAACGACGTGGTTGTCAACGTTAGTGAACATTGTTCAATAATGGTGCCCCAAGATGCCTTCGATCAACCTCACGATTACCGGGACCGGCAGCTACCTGCCTGCCACGGTGCTGAACTCGACCGATATCGACGACCGCATGGGCTGGGCGCGGGGCGAATGCGAAGCGCGTTTCGGCATCGCCCGCCGCCATGTCGCCATGCCCGATGAGACCAGTTCGTTCATGGGGGCCGAGGCGGCGCGCCGCGCGATGGAGATGGCGGGCTGCGGGCCGCAGGACCTGGACCTGATCCTTGGCGCATGCGGGGTGATGGAGCAGCCGATCCCCTCGACCGCGACGCTGGTGCAGGACCGCCTGGGGCTGGGTCGTTCGGGGATCGCGGCGTTCGACGTGAATGCGACCTGCCTCAGCTTCCTTCAGGCGCTGGACCTTGCGGCCCTGCATGTCCAATGCGGCCGGGTGCGGCGGGCGCTGGTGTTTTCGTCGGACATCGCATCGGTCGGGCTGGACTGGAATCGGCCCGAGGCTGCCGCGATCTTTGGCGACGGCGCTGCGGCGGTGGTCGTCGAGGCGGGGGGCAAGGGCGCGGTGCTGGCGCATGATTTCCAGACCTATGCCCATGGCCATGACGCCTGCGTGCTGGCGGCTGGCGGAACGCGCGTCAATCCGGCGCGCGGCATCGCCCCGGGCGAGGACCGCTTTCGCATGGACGGCGGCAAGGCGTTCAAGCTCGCCTCACGCTATCTGCCGCGCTTTCTGCAAAGACTGCTGCAAAAGGCCGGGGTGGGGCTGGCGGGCATCGGCTGCATCATTCCGCATCAGGCCAGTGCGCAGGCCCTGCAGCACGCGGCCCGCAACCTGTGGCTGCCGCCCGGCCGCGTGATCGACATCTTTGCCCGCACCGGCAACCAGATCGCCGCCTCGATCCCGACGGCGCTGGATCATGCGGTGCGCTCGGGGCGGCTGGTGCGCGGGGACGTCGCGCTGCTGATGGGCACCTCGGCCGGGATTTCGGTCGGCGGTATGATGGTGCGGTTCTGATGCGGGCGCTGGTGACAGGGGCCAGCGGCTGCCTGGGCCGCGCATTGGTCGAGCAGTTGTCGGCCCATGGCTGGGATGTCGGCACCACCGCGCGCCAGCCCGTGGCGCTGCCCGGCTTTCGCGCCGCGGATCTGGCCAGCGCCGACCTGGCCCCGCTGCTGGATGGCATCGACGTGGTCTTTCACTGTGCCGCGCGCAGCTCGGCCTGGGGCACGAGGGACGAGTTCCATGCCGCCAACGTGCTGGCGACGCGGCGATTGCTGGACGCGGCCGAGGGGGCAGGGGTCAAGCGCTTTGTCCTTGCATCCTCGCCCAGCATCTATGCCGACGGCACCGACAGGCTGGACGTGGCCGAGGATGCGCCGCTGCCGGTGCGCCCGCTGTCGCTTTATGCCGAAAGCAAGCGGGCCGCCGAGCGGATGGTGCTGGGCCGTGCCGGCGCCATGATCTGCACGGCGATCCGCCCCCGCGCCATCTACGGCCGCCACGACCGCGCACTGCTGCCGCGTGTAATCGACGCCATGCGGCACGGCCGCTTGCCGATGATCCGGGGCGGGCGGGCGCTGATCGACCTGACGCATCGGCACGATGCGGCTCGGGGGATGATCCTTGCCGCATCGGGGCCGCGCGGGGGCGTGTGGAACATCACCTCGGGCGAGGCTTTCCGGTTCCGCGACCTGGTCGAGATCATTGCGCGCCGCAGCGGGCTGCCGGTGCGCAGCCTGCCGCTGCCGCATGGTCTGGCGCGCTGGCTGGCCGGGGCGTCGGAGGGGCTGGCAAGGATGCGGGGCGGAGCCGAGCCGCGGCTGACCTTGCAGGCCGTGGCGTCGCTGGGCAGCAGCCTGACGCTGGATATCTCGGCCGCGCGCCGGGATCTGGGCTATCGGCCGCAGGTCGGTTTCGAGGAGGGGGTGGCCGAATGCTTCGCCTGACCACGCTGAAGATCGGCGAGTGCCGCGCCCCCGCCTGGGGCGCGGGGCTGCCCGGACTGGGCGGCGCCACTTTCCCGGCGCTGGCGACGCTGATCGAAACCGAAAGCGCCTGCGTCCTGGTCGATACCGGCTATGGCCCCGCGTTTTTCACGGCGACGCGCCGCTTTCCGGCCCGGCTGTATCGCTGGCTGACCCCGGTCCGGCTGCCGGCGCAGGAACAGTTGCTGCGCCGATTGCCGCGCCTGCCGGATCTGGTGTTCCTGACGCATATGCATGCCGATCACAGCGCCGGGCTGATCGACCTGCCCGCCGGCATTCCGGTCATGGCCTCGGCCGAGGCGATCGCCGAGCTGCATGCGCTTGGCGATCTGGCGAGTATTCGCGCCGCCTGCCCGCCGCTTTTGCGCGACGCGATCCTGGCGCGCGATCCGCACCCGGTCGAGGCGCGCCCGGCGATCCCGACGGGCCTGCCCGAATTTCCGCAAGGCCGCGATCTTTTGGGCGACGGTCGCCTGATCGCGGTGCCTTTGCCGGGCCACGGCACCGGGCAGATGGGGCTGTGGCTGCCCGAGGCCGCGCGCTTTCTGGTCGCCGATGCCGCCTATGGCCGCGCCATGCTGCGCCAGGATCGCCTGCCGCCCGGCCCGGTGCTGGCGCGCCTGGGCGATGCCGCCGCCTATCGCCGGACCTTCGCCCGGCTGCGCGCGCTGATGCAGCGCCGCCCCGACATCACCATCGACCCGTCGCATTGCCCCGAGACCGCCAGATGAGCCTGACCGCATTCCTGCACAGCCGCTATGGGCGCGGCTTCGCCTCTCGCACCGAAATCGAGGCGCATCACGCCGCCGCCTTTCGCCGGTTCCGCGCGCAGGTCATGCCGCGCTCGCCGTTCTATCGCGGCATGGCCGAACTGCCGCTGGAAGATCTGCCGCGCATGGACAAGGCCCGGTTGATGGCGAATTTCTCGGCCATCAACACCTGCGGCATCGACCATGACACGGCGATGCGGACCGCCATCCGCGCCGAGACCGGCCGCGATTTTCGCCCGTTGATCGGCGAGGTTTCGGTGGGGCTGTCGACCGGCACCTCGGGACAGCGCGGCCTGTTTCTGGCGACGCCGCGCGAAAGGCGGCTGTGGGCCGCGATCATGCTGGGGCGCTATTGGCCGGAGCTGTGGCGCCGCCAGCGCGTGGCGTTCTTCATGCGTGCCGACAACGCGCTTTATCGCAGCCTGTCGAATGCGCTGGTCCGCTTCGAGTTCTTCGACCTGCTGTTGCCGTTCGAGGAACACCTTTCCGCGCTGGCCGGGCTGAATCCCAGCGTGCTGATCGCGCCTGCACGGATTCTGGCGATGCTGGCCGAGCGGCAGGTGGCCGGCCGGATTTCCCTGTCGCCGCGGCGGGTGATCTCGGTGGCCGAGACGCTGTCGCCCGACGACGCGGCGCTGATCGGGCAAGCCTTCCGCATCCGCGTCGATCAGGTCTATCAGGCGACCGAGGGCGTTCTGGCGATGACCTGCCGGGCGGGCAACCTGCATCTGAACGAGCGCTGGCTGCGCATCGACCGCGACGTGATCGATCGGGCGACGGGCGCCTTCTGCCCGGTCATCCACGACTTCACCCGCGAAAGCCTGCCGATCCTGAACCATCGCCTGGATGACGTGCTGATCCCCGATCCCGACCCTTGCCCTTGCGGCTGCGCCAGCCAGCGCATCGCCCGCATCGAGGGGCGCGAGGACGATATCCTGTGGTGGGCCTCGGCCGCGGGGCCGCGCATGGTCACGTCCGAGGCGATCCGAACCGCCATCGCCTGCCTGCCGCAGCCTTTGCGCGACTATCGGGTGATCCAGCGCGGCAGGGGGCTGCATATCTGGCTGGATGATGCCGCATCGGGGGCCGATACGGCGCTGGGGGCCAGCCTGGCGGGGCTGGCACGGCAGATGGGCTGCCAATTGCCCGAGCTTGCCTTTCATCGCGGCCTGCCGCCGGAATCCGACGCCAAGCGCCGCCGGATCCGGGTCGAGCCGGACGCCATCGCCCCACGGTGATGGCGGCGCTGATCGGCGTACCCGGGCAGCCTGCTGTCCGCCGTCGATGGCGCAGGGAACCCGGCGGAACCATCGGCCGATCCCAGCGCCTGCGCCAGCCGGCGGGGCCGAAAGCCTAGCAGACGGCCGTAGATTGCCGGACGACCAGCTCCGGCAGTTCCGCCGCGACCGTCCTGCTGGTGCCCTCGATGCGGTCAAACAGCAGATGGACCGCCGCCTCGGCGACTGCCGGCAGGTGCAGGTCGACAGCCGTCAGCGGGGGCTGGGACAGCTTGGCCCTGAGCCCGTCATAGCGGGTCACGATGCGCAATTGATCGGGAATCACCCGTCCCAGTTCATGCGCCGCCCGAACCGCGCCGCTGGCAAAGGCGTCGACGGCGGCGAATATCCCGTCGATCGAGGGATCGTCGCGCAACAGCCGCAGCGTCTCGCGATAGCCGATCTCCTCGCCTTCCTCCTCGCTCAGCTTCAGCAGCCTGTCCGGGGACGCGGCCAGGGTGCGAAAGGCTGCCTCGGCCTCGATCTGGCTGGTCCGCGGGGCCGAGCCGATCAGCGCGGCGATGTGGCGGCACCCCTGCCGGGCCAGGTGGTCCAGCAGCATCGCGGCCGTCTCGCCCGAGCGCATGTCCACGGCGGGAATGTCGGGCCGGCCGGGCACCGTTCCGACCGAGACGATGGGGGTCTTGCGCTGCTCGAAATGGGCGACCAGCGGGTCGTCGCGCATCGGCTCGACCAGGATCACGCCGTCGAACCCGACCGAAGCATAGCCTTTCCCGGCGGGATGCGGGGGGATCAGGCACAGCGCCAGGTCGCGGGTCAGGGCCGAGATGGCCGCAGAGGCCGCGATCTCCATCAGAAAGCCCAGCCGCGACGGTCCGGCCGCGACGGCGAAGGGCATGGACGAGGCCAGCGCGATGGTCCCGTTTCGCCCGCTGCGCAGGGCGCGCGCCATGCTGCTGGGATGATAACCCATCTGTTCCGCCAGCGCGTGGATGCGCTTGCTGGTTTCGGGGTCCACGCGCCGCCGGCCGCTGAAGGCATGCGAAACGGTGGTGACCGACACCCCCGCCGCCCTGGCCAGATCCGAGATGGTGGGCTTGCTCAAACCGTCCTCATTCCCCGTTTGTGGGCAGTCTAGCATGACAAAACGATTTGCACGAATCGAAAGGCGTGCTAGTCGTAGGGAAGCAAAACGATTTGCATGAATGCAAACACCCACCCAACAACAGGGAAGACACATGACATCGCAAAGAACCCCAACCGATCCGGTCGATGAGGTCCTGCCGCTCAAGGACCTGATTCTCTATGGCTTTCAGCATGTGCTGGTGATGGCCGCATCGCCGATCACGGCGGTATTCCTGGTCGCGCAGACGCTGGGCTTCGATTCGGCGCTGACCGTCTCGATCATCAGCGCGACGTTTCTTGTCTGCGGCATCGGCTCGATCCTGCAAAGCTTCGGGACGGCCGGTTTCGGCGCGCGCCTGCCCTTCATCATGGTGCCCGGCGGGGCCCCCATCGCGATCTTTCTGGCCATCGCCAACCAGACCGACGTGCAGACCGCCGTCGGTGCGGTGCTGATGACGGGGGCGTTCTATTTCCTGGCCTTGCCGGTCTTTCGCCGGCTGCTGCGCTTTTTCCCGCCCATCGTGGTCGGCACCATGCTGCTGCTGGTGGCGGTGAACCTGGTCAAGATCTATGGCGGCACGATCACCGGCCGCTCGGGCAGCGCGGATTTTGCCGATCCGGTCAATGTCGGGCTGGCGCTGGCGACCATCGCCCTGACGGTGATCTTCTCGCGCATCTTCACCGGCACCCTGCAGCGCATCTCGGTGATGCTGGGGCTGATCGCGGGCACGCTGCTGGCCGCGGCCCTGGGCCGGTTGGACATGACGGGCGTGATGCAGGGCTCGTTCATCGCGGTGCCGCAGCCGTTTCCGTTCGGGATGCCGAAATTCGACGTCATCGCCGCGCTGCCGCTGATCATCTTTTCCATCATCTCGATGGCCGAGGCGACCGGCCAGACCATCGCCACCGCCGAGATCGTGGACCGCAAGGGCGACGCCCATGCCATCGTGCCGCGCACCATCCGGGGCGATGCGGCGATGTCGCTCCTGGGGGGCATGTTCGGCACCTCGCTGATCATCACCTCGGGCGAGAACGTGGGCATCGTCCGCGCGACGGGCGTGCGCTCGCGCTATGTCACGGCCATGGCGGGGGTGATCCTCGTCCTGATCGCGCTGATCGCGCCGATCTCGCGGCTGGCAAGCGTGCTGCCCGGGCCGGTCGTCGGCGGCACGGCGGTCATCGTCTTCTCGATCATCGGGGTGATCGGCATCCATGTCCTCAGCCGCGTCGATCTGCGCGAGCACGGGGCGATGTTCACCCTGGCCTCGGGGCTGGCGATGGGGCTGATGCCGATCCTGGTGCCCGGCATCTACAGCCAGTTCCCGCAATGGTCGCAGATGATCCTGGGCAACGGGCTGGCCATGGGCACGATCACGGCGGCGGTGGTCAACGCGCTCTTCCAGTTCAAGGCGCCGAACTCTCTCGACCACAAGGAGCATGCCTGATGACCGACCTGCGCCGGACCTTCGCCGCGACCGATGACCTGATCGTCGCGCCGGGCCGCCTGCTGCTGGGCCATGGGCCGCAATCCGACATGGCCGTGCTGCTGCGTGACGGCCGCTTTGCCGAGATCGGCGAGCGCGCCGCATTGCGCGCGCGCCATCCGGCGGCGCGGCTGGCCGAGATGCCCGGCCACCTGATGATGCCGGGCTTCATCGACACCCACACCCACCTGACGCAATCGCTGGGCAAGTCGCTGGTCTTTGGCGAGCCCTCCGAGATCTTTCGCCGCATCTGGGTGCCGCTGGAGGGCAGCCTGGACGAGCATATGGTCTATCTGTCCTCGAAGCTGGCGGCGCTGGAATGCCTGCGCGGCGGCTTCACGACGGCGGTCGACGCCGGCACCCGCTCGGCCGGGCATATCGGCAAGCTGGTCCAGGCCTCGCGCGAGGCCGGGCTGCGGCTGGTCGTCGCGCAGATCTGCAACGACCTGGGCGGCGCGGCGCAGGTCCCCGGACGCGCCGAGATCCTGTGCCGGGCCGAGGCGCATCTGGCCGCCTATCAGGGCGATCCGCTGATCCATGCCTCGCTGGCGATCTCGATCCCCGAGGTGGCCAGCGACGCGATGCTGCGCGACATATCGCAGATGGCGGCGGGGGCGGGCGTTACATTCCAGACCCATGTGAACGAGCATCTGGTCGCGGTCGAACGCTCGCTGGTCGCGAACGGCCGCCGCCCGCTGGAGCATCTGGCCCATGTCGGCGCGCTGGGCCCGCAGACGCTGATCGCGCATTCCACGCTGGTCACGCCGTCCGAGCTGAACCTGCTACGCGATACCGGCACTGCCGTTGCCTACAACCCCGTCGCCTCGGTCTGGAAGGGCAATGCGGTTGCGCCCGCGTTGCAGATGCAGGCGCTTGGCATCCGCTTCGGGCTGGGCACCGACGGCACCCGCGCCGACGGCTTCCGGCTGATGGATGCGGCCGAGACCATGCAGCGCGTGGGCTACGGCCTCGCTTCGGGCGACAGTTCCTGCGGCGGGGGCTGGCTGTGGCTGGATGCGGCGACGCGGATGGCGGCCGATGCCAGCGGGCTTTCCGCCGTGACCGGGCGCATCGCCGAAGGATTGGCCGCCGATTTCCTGCTGGTCGATCTGGACCGGCCCGAGCTCACTCCCTCGCACGACCTGTCCTGGGAACTGGTGCGTTATGGCAACCGCGACCAGATCGACGCGGTGTTCACGAATGGCCGGTTGCGGATGGTGCAGGGCTGGCCGGTCGACTGGGACGCGCGCGCCCTGATGGCCGAGATTCGGGAACTTGCCGCCCCGGCCATCGCCGCCGCGCCGATCCAGCGTATCCATCCCACGGCCGACAGCCTGATCGCAACGAGGCATGCGTGACACTTTCCGTCTTTCTGGCCCTGTCGCTGCTGGTCGGCGCCTCTGCCTTCGTCCAGGGCGCGGTCGGCATCGGCTTTGCCCTGATCATGGCGCCGATCTTCGGCCTTATCGATGCAAGCTACCTGCCCGTGACGCTGCTGATCCTGATGCTGCCGCTGAATTTCCTGGTCGCCTGGCGCGAGCGGGCCTCGATCGACCGGCGCGGGGCGAGCTGGATCACGGTGGGGCGCTTCTTCGGCACCTTCCTGGGCATGGCGGTGCTGGTCGCGCTGTCGGTGCGGCAGCTCGAGATCGCGGTGGGCCTGCTGACCGTGCTGGCCGCGGTGGTTGCGCTGCTTTCGCCGCCCTTTTCGCCGCGCCCGCAAGCGTCGCTGGGCGTCGGGCTGTTCACCGGCGTGACGGAAACCGCGACCGGCATCGGCGGCCCGCCGCTGGCGTTGCTGTATCAGCATTCCTCCGGCCCGGTGCTGCGCTCGACCGTCGCGGCCTGCTTTCTGGTCGGCGAGGTGATCTCGCTGGTCATCCTGCTGATTGCGGGGCGGATCGGGCAGGATCAGGCGCTTGCGGCGCTGCTGCTGATACCGGCGGTCCTGATCGGCAGCGGGCTGTCGCGCCGCGTGCATTCCCGCATCAACGGTCCGGCATTGCGGCTGGCGGTGCTGATCTTCTCGATCGTCAGCGGGGCGGCGCTGGTGGTGAAGGGGTGATCGGGCCGCGCTTTTCCCTTGCGGCCCGGCGGGGTGCCGGAGCTTCCGCACGATTTGCCGGATGAGAAAAGCGTCCGCCACGCACCGGGCTGGGTGCGTGGCGGACTGCCGCATTCGTGACGGCGGCTCAGTCCGGGGCAGCGATCCTTTGCGCCGCGGCGCGGGCGGCGGCGTTGACCGCGACCACCAGCGGCTGCTCGAATTGCGGCTGCAGCCGGATGGCGGAGGCCGAAAGCGGACCGCCGCCCATGATGACCGCCTCGGCGCCGTCCTCGGCAACCGATTGCCTGACCGCCTCGGCCAGCGCGGCGTCCAGTCGGTCGGGATCCTGCACCAGTTCTGCCGGATCGCCCGGCGTGACCCGGACGCCGCGATATTGCGCCTCGTAGCCGAGCGAGGCCGCCTTCTGGCGGAAGGACTCGATCAGATCCTCGTCCGGCGTCACCGTCACGATGCCGAAGGGCCGGCCATCGCGGGCGGCCTCGTGAAAGACCTCCTCGCCGATGCCGAAGACCGGGATGTCGACCGCCTCGCGCAGTTCCGGCAGGCCGGGATCGCTGAAGGCCGAGACGATCAGCGCGGCCACTCGCGGGTCCGATGCCGCCTCGGTGCCGACGGCGACCACGCCGGGGACGGCATTGGCCATGTCCTCGGGCGTGGTCAGCAGGGCCGGGGCGCCGGCATTGCTGCGCCCCTCGACCGTGGCGGCGTCCCCGACCTCGGCTTGCGCCAGTTCGGCCATGGATTGCGTCGCGCCCTCGTTCGAGTTCGGGTTGATCAGCACGATGATCCTGCCTGCGTCCTGGGCCGGGGCCTGGCCCGACAGCAGGCCCATGGCGCAGCCGGCTGCCAGTGCCCAACGCCGGGCGCGTCCGGTGATGTCGGTCATGGCTCAATTCTCCCGGAAGCGCTGCGCCGAGGGCAGGTGCTGCATCAGCAGATAATAGAGGATCCCCGAGGGCAGCAGGCTTGCATACCACGAGATGCCCGAGAAGATCAGCGCGAAGACGATCCCGACGCCCATGGCGATGACGGCGGCCATGTTGACGCCCTTGTAGGGGCCTTCGGGATCATAGAGCTTTTCGAGGTTCAGTTGCTGCTTGCGCAGTACGAAGTAATCCACCACCAGGATCGCGAAGATCGGGCCGAGGAAGGCGGAATAGGTGCGGATGAACAGGCTCAGGCCCGCCGCCGATTCGTCCTTGACCAGTTCCCACGGGAAGGTGACGAAGGCCAGCAGGCCGACGATCACCGCCGAGGTCTTGAAGTTGATCTTGAACACGTCCATCAGCGCATAGGCGGGCGGGACGACGTTGTTGAGGATGTTCGTCGTCACCTGCGCGAAGGCGATGAACAGCAGCGTCACGACCAGCAGCACCTTGTTGTCCACGGCGCTGGAAAAGACCTTGATCGGATCGACCTCGCCGGTCGCGCTGGACACCATCAGCCCGATCAGGCCCATGAACAGCGTCGCAGGCAGGATCGAGTTGGCATAGATCACCACCTGCCGCATCCGCCCTACGCGATGCTGCAATTCGCGCGAATAGTCCGATACGTTCAGCATCATCGTCGAATACACGCCAAGAAACAGCATCGTGCCGCCCCAGAAGGGTGCGCCCCAGGTGCCTTCGGCATTGATCAGATTGGCGCTGATCTCGGCGCCATAGCGATTGATGACGCTGAAGAACATGTAGATCAGCGAGCCGATGATGAAGACCGCGCCGATGTTTTCCAGCCATTTGATGCCATGGAAGCCCAGCACCGACAGGCCGATCTGCAAAAGCTGGAAGCCGATGAAGAACGCCCAGATATTGGAATAGCCGAACATGGTTTCGGACACGAGGTTCAGCGCCCCTGCGCCGATCCAGCTTTGAAAGCCGAACCAGACGATTGCCGGGACCGAGCGCACCAGCGCCGGGATTCGCGTCCCGGTAAAGCCGAAAGAGGATCTGGCCTGCACCATGAAGGGGATGCCGTACTTGTGGCCCGCCTGCCCGTTGATCATCAGCGCCACGCCGATCACGGTGCAGCCGATGGTAATGGCCACGAAGGTCTGAAGCAGGTTCAGCGTTCCCACCAGCCCCGAGCCGACGGTGAAGGTCCCGATCGAGACGCATCCGCCCAGCCAGGCGAACAGGTAGGACCAGGGGTCCATGATGCGGGCTTCCTGCGGGGCCAGGCTTTCCTCGCCGACCGCCTTGTGTTCGATCACGGCGCTGTCGGGCGCCATCTCGTGAGTTGTCATTGTCAGTCCTCCTCCCTTTCGTGCTTCCCTATTTTTCGTTGGGGAAAGCGTAGGCGTTGATCTTGCTGGTCTTCAGTCCCGCGCCCACCAGCGCCTCGATCATGCGGGTCGCGACGCTGACGCCGTCGATGACGGGAATGCCGGTTTCCTCGCTGAGCCAGGCCGTCAGGTCGGCCATGCCGGCGCAGCCCAGAACCACGGCTTCGCAGCGGTCCTCGCGGATGGCGCACAGGATTTCGTCGCGGACCTTGATGCGTGCGTTCGAGCCGGGCTCCTCCAGCGCCAGCACCGGGATCGCCGCCGAGCGCACGCGGCGGCATTGATGCGACAGGCCGTAGCCGTGGATCAGGTGCTCGATCACCGGGACCGAGCGCGGCAGCGTGGTCACGACGGAAAACGAGGTCGCCAGCATGCTGGCCGCCTTTACCGCGGCCTCGCAGATGCCCAGCACCGGGCCGCTGGCCAGTTCGCGGCAGGCGGCGATGCCCGGATCGTCGAAGCAGGCGACGACGATGCCGTCGATTCCCTTCGCCTCGGCCTCGCGGACCCGCGCCATCAGGCCGGGCAGGGACATCGCCTCGTCGTAATGCCCTTCGATGCTGGCGGGCGCACCGGCGGCGGTGGCGCCATGGATCACCGTCCCGGGGCTGGCGACCGCGCGGGCGGCCTCGACGATCTTGTCGGTCATTGACTGGGTCGAGTTCGGATTGACGACCAGGATTTCCACCACTACCTCCATTTATGTTAACAAAGATTGTTAACAAAGATTGTCATCAAGTCAACGGATTTCGTGGCGGCGGTTGCCTGCCCCGGGATTTGCCGGTAATTTCCGGGGGTCGATAAGAAAGAAAAACAGAACGCAGATGGACGCCCAGCCCGAAAGCCAGATTGTCGATGCGGTCCTGAACGCGATTTCCGAGCAGCGCCTTCCCGCCGGGGCAAAGCTGGGCGAGCAGGCGCTGAGCGAGCTGTTCAATTGCAACCGTGCGAATGTCCGGCGCGCGCTGGCCTCTCTGGCTGCCAAGCAGGTCGTCGAGCTGCGTCCCAATCGCGGCGCCTTCGTCGTCACCCCTTCGGCGCAGGAGGCGCGCGAGATATTCCAGGCCCGCCGCGCGATCGAGCGGACCATTGCCCGTCAGGCCGTCGCCCGGGTGCGTGACGAGGATGTCGCCTATCTGCGCGCCAATATCGCCGCCGAGACCGAGGCGCGGGCGCGCCGGGACAAGCCGGCCGAGTTGCGGCTGTCGCAGCAGTTCCACATGTATCTTGCGCGGCTTTCCGGCAACCGCGTGCTGGAACGCTTCCTGGCCGAGCTGACCATGCGCAGCACCCTGATCCTGGGTATGTATCCCAGTGCGAAACATGCTTGCTCGAACTGCGACGACCATGTCGGAATCGTCGATGCCCTGATGGCCCGCGACGAGGAATTGCTGCTGCGCCTGACCGATGAGCACCTGCGCCATCTGGAGGCGGAGCTGAATTTCGATCTTCCGCCCGTGTCCTCGGTCAGCCTGAAGGACCAGCTTCTCGGCTCGCCCGCATAAAGGATCGGACGGCGGCGCTTTCTTCCGCTGCTGGGCCGGGCTAAGGTCGCGGCATGACGCAGACCACCCTGACCCCTGAAGCCATTGCCGGCCTGTTCACCCGCGACGGGCGCTATCTTTGCGCACGCTGGGGGCGGCCGGTGGCGCCGGTCATCTTCGGCCTGGCCGACGACAGCCTGGCGGTGTTTCGCGACGCTCTTCGTGCGGTGCTGGCCCATGCCCGCCATCCGATCGCCGAGACCGATCCCGAGATGGGCGCGAACATGATGACCTTTTTCCTGCGCGGCTGGCAGGAATTGCGCGACCTGCCCGATCTCGACCGGCTGACCGGCCAGCCCGGCCTGGCCGAGCGGCTGCAGGGCAGCGATGCCGACCAGTATCGGCTGTTCCGCTTTGACGCCGACGGCGCCATCCGGGCCTGCATCGGCTTCGTGAACATGGGCGGGCGGCTGGCCGAGGCGCATCCGGGCCAGCTGGCCGAGACCGTCGCCGTGCGCGCCATGCTGAGCTTTGCCCGCGACGTCACGCCGACGCAGGAGCTGGCGGCGCTGATCCGCGCCGCCTATGACCCGGTGATGCCGGCCGTGGCGACCGATCCCTCGCATGCGCTGCGGCTTGCCGCGCGCCTGCGGCAATGACCGTTTGCATGCCGGTCCCCACTCAATATTCTTGCCGGGACTTGCAGCCTTGACCTTTCCCTTGCCAGCCGGGGCCGCCATGCACCGTTTCGCGATCCGCATCTATTACGAGGACACCGACCTTGCCGGGATCGTCTATTATGCGAATTACCTGAAGTTCATCGAGCGCGCGCGGTCGGAATGGCTGCGCGAACTTGGCATCGACCAGGCGGCCTTGCAGCGTGCCGGGCTGGTCTTTGCCGTGCGCCGGGTCGAGGCCGACTACCTGTCGCCCGCCCGTTTCGATGACCTGTTGGCCGTCGAATCGCAGCTTCATGCGCTGAGCCCGGCGCGGATCGTGCTGGACCAGGCGATCGTCCGCGACGGCCGGACGCTGTTCCAGGCCCGCGTCACTCTGGCCTGCTTGACGGCTGCCGGCCGGCCCGCGCGCATCCCGGCCGAGGTGGCGGCGCGGCTTGCGGCGGCCGATCTCGCGGGCAATTGACGCAGAATTGACGCGTCCCGGGGTTGCTCCGCTGGGCGGTTCTGCTAACTGCGCTCTAGCAGAAGCCGCATCTCAGCGGCCCAAAGGACAGGCCGAATTCCATGGAACAACTCGCCGGAGCCGGGCAGCCGGTCGATTTCTCGCTTATCGCGCTGTTCGCGCGCGCCTCGCTGACGGTCCAGATCGTCATGGTGATCCTGATCCTAGCCTCGTTCTGGGCCTGGGCGATCATCATCCAGAAATTCATCAGCTTCAACGCCGCCCGGCGCGAGGCGGACCGCTTCGACCGCGCCTTCTGGTCGGGCCAGCCGCTGGACGATCTCTACGACCGCATCGGCGAGACGCCCTCGGGCCCGGCCGAGCGCATCTTTTCCGCGGGCATGGCCGAATGGCGCCGCAGCCATCGCGACGACGGCAACCTGATCGCCGGCGTGACCGCGCGCATCGACCGCGCCATGAACGTCACCATCAACCGCGAGAACGACCGATTGACGCGCGGCCTGCCTTTCCTGGCCACGGTGGGCTCGACCGCGCCCTTCATCGGGCTGTTCGGCACGGTCTGGGGCATCAAGACCGCCTTCGAGGAAATCGCCATCTCGCAGAACACCTCGCTTGCCGTGGTGGCGCCGGGCATCGCCGAGGCGCTGGTGGCGACGGCGCTTGGCCTGCTTGCGGCGATTCCGGCGGTGATCTTCTACAACAAGCTCAGCTCGGACGCCGACCGCATCACCGGGGGATACGAGACTTTCGCCGACGAATTCTCGACCATCCTCTCGCGCCAGCTGGACGACGAATAAGATGGGTGCCGGGGTCGTCAAACGCAGCCGCAACGGCAAGGGCCGCGCCCGCAGCCAGCCGATGGCGGAAATCAACGTCACGCCCTTCGTGGACGTGATGCTGGTGCTGCTGATCATCTTCATGGTGGCGGCGCCGCTCTTGACCGTGGGCGTGCCGCTGGAACTGCCCAAGACCGCGGCGCAGGCCGTGCCGGCCGAGCCCGAGGAGCCGCTGAGCGTCTCGGTCACGCCCGAGGGGCCGATCTTGGTCATGACCACCGAGGTCCCCGAGGATGAGCTGGTCACCCGGCTGCGCGCCGTCGCCGCCGAGCGGCAGAGCGACAAGATCTATCTGCGCGCCGACGGCTCGATCCCCTATGCGCGGATCATGCAGGTGATGGGCGCGCTGAACGCGGCGGGCTTCAACAATATCGTCCTGGTGACCGAGGCCGGCGGGCCGCGGATGGACGCGGGCACGGACGGCTGAGCCATGGACCGCGCGGAACGCATCGGCTTCTGGGTTTCGGGCTTTGCCCATGCCGGGCTTTTGGGCGCGGCGCTGGTCGGCGGCGCGCTGTTCCGACCGCAGCCGCTGGAGGCGGTGCGCATGGCCGAGGTCGCCACCATGTCCGAGGCCGAGTTCCAGTCGCTGGCCGCCGCTGCCGCCGGGCGCGGGCCGGTATCCGATGTCGCCGCGACCACGCCGGCGCAGCCGCGCCCGCCCGCCGACGAGAACCGGCTGGGCGAGGTCGAGGCGGTCAGTCCCCCGGCCCCCGATGCGCAGGCGGCGGAACTGTCCACGCCTTCGGACCGGCCCGAGGCGCGGCCGGACCTGTCGGATTTCCAGACCCCCAACCGGCCCGTCGCCGTGGCGACCGATGCGCCGCGTCCTGCCGAGCCCGAGAATACGGTCGAACTGGCGGCGTTGCCGCAGAGCAGCGACCGGCCCGATCCGGCGCGCAACCCGGCGCAGCCGCAATCCCCGGCTCCGATTCCGCAGCGTTCCGCGCTGGCGCCGGTCGAATCCTCGCGCCCCCGCGGTCGCCCCGAAGGGCTGGCCGAGGCCGTCCAGGCCCGCCGCGCCGCCGCCGATGCCGCGCGCCAGCGCGAGCAACTGCTGGCGCGGCAAGAGGCCGAGGCTGCCGCCGAACGCGCCGCGGCCGCCAAGGCCGATGAGGCCGCCGCCCGCCGCGCCGCCGAAGAACGCGCCCGCGAGGAACGCCGCGAGGCCGAGCGCAGCCGCGCCGACGCGGAAGCCGCCCGCAAGGCCGAAGAGGCCGAGGCGCGCGCGCGCCGTCAGGCTGCTGCCCAGGCAGCCGAGAAGACCGCCGCCGAGGAGGCCGCGGCCGAAAAACGCGCCGCCGAGCGCAAGGCCGAGGCCGAACGCCGCGCCGCTGCGGAGAAAGCGGCTACCGAGAAAGCGGCTGCGGAGAAGGCTGCCGCCGAAAAGGCCGCTGCTGAAAAGGCCGAGGCGGAACGGAAGGCCGCCGAGGCCAAGGCCCGCAAGGAAGCCGAGGAAAAGGCCGCGGCCGAAAAAGCCGCCGCCGAGAAGAAGGCGGCCGAGAAGGCTGCCGCCGAGGCCAAGGCCCGCGAACAGGCCGAGGCCGAGCGCAAGGCCGCCGAGGCCGCCAAGCAGGCCGCACTGAAAGAGGCGATGCAGGACCAGGGCTCGGCCGGGTCGGGCGGCGGCGGGGCGGCGGCCAGCGGCCCCCCACTGAGCCAGGGCGAGAAGGACGGCTTCCGCGTCGCGGTCGAGCAATGCTGGAACCGCGGCTCGCTCTCGACCGAGGCCAGCCGGACCACGGTTTCGGTGCAGTTCTCGATGGCCCCGGACGGCACGGTCGAAAAGGGCTCGCTGCGCATGATCGGCCATGACGGCGGTTCGGATGCGGCGGCGAAACAGGCCTATGAGGCCGCGCGCCGGGCGATCCTGATGTGCGAAAAGGGCGGCTACAAGCTGCCGCCCGAGAAATACAACCGCTGGAAGGATGTCATCATCGACTTCAACGCCAGCGGCGGTGCGCGGGTGAAGTGACATGGCATCTCTCCGTGCAACGCTCTATCCTGCAACCAAGACCTCCAGAGGGCGAAACATGTTGCGTAAATTCCTGCTGACTTCCGTCATGGCCCTTGCCGGCTTTGGTCTTGCCGCGCCCGTGCTGGCGCAGGACGGGCCGTTGCGGATCGAGATCACCGATGGCGTGATCGAGCCGATGCCCTTTGCCATCGCCCGCTTTCACGACGAGGGCGGGGCGGGCGAATACCTGGCGCAGGTGCAGAACCTGATTGCCGCCGACCTGACCGGCACCGGCCTTTTCCGCGAGATCCCGGCCAGCGCCCATATCGCGCGTCCCGAAAGCTTCGAGGCGCCCGTGTCCTACGAGGACTGGAAGGCGATCAACGCGCAGGCGCTGATCACCGGCTCGGTCAAGGTCCAGGGCGGCAAGGTCGTCGTCAAGTTCCGCCTGTTCGACGTCTTTGCCGGCCAGCCGCTGGGCGACGGCATGCAGTTCGATGCCTCGACCGGCAACTGGCGCCGCGCCGCGCACAAGGCCGCCGACCAGGTCTATTCGCGGCTGACGGGCGAGGGTCCCTATTTCGACAGCCGCGTCGCCTTCGTGCAGGAGACCGGCCCCAAGGACGCGCGCCGCAAGCGCATCGGCATCATGGATTACGACGGCGCCAACGTGAAATGGCTGACCGACGATTCGACGCTGGTCCTGAAGCCGCGCTTTTCGCCGGACGGCTCGCGGCTGCTTTACACCAGCTATGCCACGGGCTTCCCTCAGGCGATGATGATGGACGTGAACTCGCTCGCCGCCCGCCAGCTTGGCGCGGGCCAGCAGGGCACGATGAGCTTTTCGCCCCGCTTTTCGCCGGACGGGCGCTGGATTGTCTATTCGCTGGAACAGAACGGCAATACCGACATCTACCAGATGGACGCCGCCACCGGCGCGCAGCGGGCGCTGACCAACGCCCCCTCGATCGAGACCTCGCCCAGCTACAGCCCCGACGGCAAGCAGATCGTGTTCGAGAGCGACCGCTCGGGCACGCCGCAGCTTTACGTCATGGGCGCGAACGGGGGCGAACCCCGGCGGATCAGCTTTGGCGAGGGGCGCTATGGCACCCCGGTCTGGTCGCCGCGCGGCGACATGATCGCCTTTACCCGGCAGGTCGGCGGCAAGTTCCACATCGGCGTGATGCGCACCGACGGTTCGGAAGAAAAAATGCTGACGGAATCGTTCCTTGACGAGGGACCGACTTGGGCCCCCAATGGGCGCGTCGTGATGTTCACGCGGGTGACACCGGGCGGCGACGGCCAGCCGCGCCTGCATTCGGTGGATATCACGGGGCGCAATATGCGTCCGGTCAAGATCAACGGCGCAGCTTCGGACCCCGATTGGGGGCCGCTGCTGCCCTGAATTGCGTGAGATGGACAGGATAATGAAAACTTTCATGAAAATTGCCGCGGTTGGCGCCATTCTCGCGCTGGCGGCCTGCGCCCGGCCCGCGCAGGACATGCAGATCCAGGACCCCTATGCCGGTGCGGGCGGCGCTTCGGGCGTCGGCGCCTCGGTGCTGCCGGGCAGCGCCGAGTATTTCAAGGCCAGCGTCGGCGACACGGTCCTGTTCCCGCTGGACCAGTCCACCCTGACCCCCGAGGCGCGGGTGATCCTGGCCAACCAGGCCGGCTGGCTGAACCAGAATGCCGGTTTCGCCGCCGTGATCGAGGGCCATGCAGATGAGCAGGGCACCCGTGAATACAACCTCGCCCTGGGTGCGCGCCGGGCGAATTCGGTGCAGGAATACCTGATCTCGCAAGGCATCGCGCCGGGCCGGCTGCGCACCGTCAGCTATGGCAAGGAGCGCCCGCTGGCGATCTGCTCGACCGAGGAATGCTTTACCAAGAACCGCCGTGCCGTGACGGTGGTCAGCCCCGGGGCGGGCATGTGATGGCTGCCCGGGGTTTCAGGGGGTTGCTTCTCGCGGCGGGGCTCGCGCTGGCGGCCTGGCCCGTGGCGGCGCAGGACGCACAGACCCTGGCCGACATCCGGACCGAGCTGAACCAGCTTTCGGCGGACCTGCAAAGCCTGCGCGCGCAGCTTGTCGCCTCGGGGCCGGCGGGCTTTGCGGCGGCGGGCGGCGACAGCGCCATCGACCGCATGAACGCCATGGAGGCGCGGCTGGCGCAATTGACCGGCCAGACCGAGCAGTTGCAGAACCGCATCGACCGCATCGTCAGGGACGGCACCACCCGCATCGGCGACATCGAGTTCCGCCTTTGCGAGATGGAGGAGGGCTGCGACCTTGGCAGCCTGACCACGCCGACGCTGGGCGCGCAGGGCGGCGGGTCGGCACCCTTGCCGTCTTCGGACCAGCAGGGCGCGCTGACACAGTCCAAACCCCCTTCGGCCGGGGCTGCCGCGACCGCGGCGGAAAAGGCCGATTTCGAC
Organism: Paracoccus denitrificans; assembly: GCF_900100045.1. GTDB lineage: Bacteria > Pseudomonadota > Alphaproteobacteria > Rhodobacterales > Rhodobacteraceae > Paracoccus > Paracoccus denitrificans. The sequence goes on from NZ_FNEA01000010.1 coordinate 134,375, forward strand.
CGGGCCCGGGAGGTGCTCGGTCAAGGTGACTTTCGTCGTGCTGCAGAGCTCTTTGCGGCCATTGCCGAAACCCATGTTGGCGGCCCGCTGACCGCCGAGGCGCTGTTCCTGCGCGGGACGGCGCTTGATTCCGCAGGCGATCTGGAAGGGGCGGGCGTGGCCTGGCTGGAAAGCTTTGCCGCCAACCCGAACGGCCCGCAGGCGGCGGATGCGTTGCTGGGCCTGTCGCGGGCCATGTCGGCCAAGGCCGGCCCGCAGGAAGGCTGCTTCTATCTTCAGGAAATCATCGCCCGCTTCCCCAGCGCTCCGCAGGCTGCCGAGGCCGAGCGGCGCATCGCCGATACCGGCTGCGACGCGCCGGTCGATGAGGACCCTGCCGGGGAGTTGGACCCCGAGGCTGCGGCGGATCTGGCGGATGACGGCTGAGCCGGTCGCGGCGCGGGTTCACGCCGCGCTGGACCGTCTGGCCGGCCATCGCCCCACGCTTGGCATTGCCCTGTCGGGCGGCGGCGATTCCACCGCCCTGATGCATCTGGCCCATGGCTGGGGCCGTGCGCGCCTGCTGGCGGCGACGGTCGATCACGGGTTGCGTCCCGGCTCGGCCGACGAGGCGCGGCAGGCCGGGCTGGCTGCCGCCGCCCTGGACATCCCCCATGAAACCTTGCGCTGGACGCGCCGGGGCGGCGGCAACCTGATGGCGGCGGCGCGCGAGGCGCGGCTGCAATTGCTGGCCGGTTGGGCCGGGCGGCACGGGCTGTCCGCCGTGCTTCTGGGCCATACGCTGGACGATCAGGCCGAGACGCTGCTGATGCGCCTGAACCGGGGCGCCGGGGTGGATGGACTGTCGGCCATGGCCCCTATGCGCGAGGCGTTCGGCGTGACCTGGCTGCGCCCCATGCTGGAGATCGGCCGCGCCGATCTGCGGCACTGGCTGGCCGCGCGCGGGCTGGGTTGGGCCGACGACCCCTCGAACGAGAACGAGGATTTCGAGCGGGTGCGGGTCCGCAAGGCTATCGCAGCGCTGGACCTGCCGATGCGGCAGCTGGCGCAATCGGCGGCGAATCTGGCCATGGCGCGGGATGCATTGTGCGACTTTGCTTCGCGGGTGGCCGAGGGCGCGCAAAGCCGCGCCGGATCGCTGGCGCTGCCGCTGGACGCCTTTCGCGCAGCGCCGCTGGAGATCCGGCGGCGGCTTCTTGTCGCAGGGCTGCGCTTTGTCGGCGGTTCCGATTACCCGCCCCGGCGCGGGCCGCTGCTGCATGCGCTGGCGGTGCTGGAGGACGGCGGGCGGCTGACGCTGGAGGGCGTGATCGCCGAGCCGCGCGACGGTTTTCTGTGGCTGGTCCGCGAACCCGCCGCCGCCCTGCGCAGTCCCGCCGCCGAGGGCGCCGACGCGATCTGGGACCGGCGCTGGCAGGTCGCTGGCCTGCGGCCCGGCGATCAGGTGCGCGCGCTTGGCCATGAGCCGCTGCCGGGATTCGACTGGCGCGGCGCCGGGCTGATGCGGGACGAGGCCGCGGCCAGCCCCGGCATCTGGGCGGGGGACCGGCTGATCGCGGCGCCGGTGCTGCGTCCCGCCCCGGGATATGGCGCAAAGCCGCTGCGCGGGGTGAAGGAATTCCGCGGCCTGCTCTATACGCATTGAACCTGACGCCGGAATCCCTATTTTCAAGCGAAAGCCTGTTTACCCGCGGAGGACATGCCTTTGGGCAACGCGCGCAATATCGCCTTCTGGGTCGTGCTGTTTCTGATGATCCTGGCGCTGTTCAATCTGTTCAGCGACGGATCGGCCCAGATGAACAGCCGCCAGATCAGCTATTCCGATTTCATCCAGCGGGTGGAAAAGGATGAGATCTCCGCCGTCACCATAGATGGCGAGAATGTCGGCATCACCGACAAGGACGGCAAGCTGTTCGCCACCGTCCGGCCGCAGGGCGAGGAGCTCGCGAACCGCCTGATCGACCGGGGCGTCGACGTCAAGGTCGAGCGCCAGCAGCAATCGGGCTTCATGTCGCTTCTGGGCGTCTGGCTGCCCTTCATCCTGCTGATCGGCGTCTGGATCTTCTTCATGAATCGGATGCAGGGCGGCGGCAAGGGCGGGGCCATGGGCTTTGGCAAGTCGCGTGCCAAGCTGCTGACGGAAAAGCATGGCCGCGTGACCTTCGACGACGTGGCCGGCATCGACGAGGCCAAGGAAGAGTTGGAGGAGATCGTCGAATTCCTGCGCAACCCGCAGAAATTCAGCCGCCTGGGCGGCAAGATCCCGAAAGGCGCGCTGCTGGTCGGCCCGCCCGGTACCGGCAAGACGCTGCTCGCCCGCGCCATCGCCGGCGAGGCGGGGGTGCCGTTCTTTACCATCTCGGGCTCTGATTTCGTCGAGATGTTCGTCGGCGTCGGCGCCTCGCGCGTGCGCGACATGTTCGAACAGGCCAAGAAATCCGCCCCCTGCATCGTCTTCATCGACGAGATCGACGCGGTGGGCCGTGCCCGCGGCGTCGGCATCGGCGGCGGCAACGACGAGCGCGAGCAGACGCTGAACCAGTTGCTGGTCGAGATGGACGGCTTTGACGCCAACGAGGGCGTCATCATCATCGCCGCCACCAACCGCAAGGACGTGCTGGACCCGGCCTTGCTGCGTCCCGGCCGCTTCGACCGCCAGATCTATGTCCCGAACCCCGACATCAAGGGCCGCGAAAAGATCCTTGGCGTGCATTCGCGCAAGGTGCCTGTCGGTCCCGACGTGGACCTGCGCATCATCGCGCGCGGCACGCCGGGCTTTTCCGGCGCCGACCTGATGAACCTGGTGAACGAGGCCGCCCTGATGGCCGCGCGCATCGGCCGCCGCTTCGTCACCATGGAGGACTTCGAGAACGCCAAGGACAAGGTGATGCTGGGTGTCGAGCGCCGCAGCATGGTCCTGACCCCCGAGCAGAAGGAAAAGACCGCCTATCACGAGGCCGGCCACGCCATCGTCGGCCTGTCGCTGCCGAAATGCGACCCGGTCTACAAGGCGACGATCATCCCGCGCGGCGGCGCGCTTGGCATGGTGGTCAGCCTGCCCGAAATGGACCGGCTGAACTATCACAAGGACGAGGCCAAGCAGAAGCTGGCCATGACCATGGCCGGCAAGGCGGCCGAGATCATCAAATACGGCGAGGAGGGCGTCTCGAACGGCCCGGCCGGCGACATCCAGCAGGCCAGCCAGCTGGCTCGTGCCATGGTGATGCGCTGGGGCATGTCCGACAAGGTCGGCAACATCGACTATGCCGAGGCGCATGAGGGCTATTCCGGCAATACCGGCGGCTTCTCGGTTTCGGCGGCGACCAAGGAGCTGATCGAGAAAGAGGTCCATGACCTCATCGAAGAGGGTTATCGCGAAGCCTACCGCATCCTGATCGAGAAGGAGGAAGAGTTCGAGCGCCTCGCCAAGGGGCTCCTCGAATACGAGACCCTGACCGGCGAGGATATCGGCCGGGTGATCCGGGGCGAGCCGCTGGGCGACGACGATGCGCCCGGCTCCACGATTCCGTCGGTCAGCGCGATTCCGCGGGCAGGGGCGGCCAAGCCAGCGCCTGATGCGGCGCCCCAGCCCCAAGGCTGAACGCGTATTGGAAACAGGGAAACCCCCGGGCGCAGGTCCGGGGGCTTTGCATTGGCGAAAGCTGAACGGGGCTGCGACTGGTCAGAGCAGCAGAAGCGCCACGGCACCCAGGGCCACGCCCAGGCCGAAACCCACATTGATCACGAAGCTGGCAACCTTCATCCGGTGACCTCGCAAGAAACGGGGAAGATCCCCTTTTGTCAGTTGAAACCAGAACGCCGATTCTCGCCATGCCGTTCCATCTTGAGCGGAAATCCGCCGATCGACTGCGGCAATTTGGCTACAGCCGGGGCTTGCGCAGGACGGCGGGGCGGGGCATGGGACGGGCATGAGCCGATCCGAACCTGAACTGCCGCCGAACTCTGCCATGCATGAATTGCGCACGCGCATCGACGCGCTGGATGCGCGGCTGGTGGCGCTTCTGGCCGAGCGTTCGGCCCTGATCGACGAAGCGGCGCGGATCAAGGCCCGCGAGAATCTGCCGGCCCGCATCGACAGCCGCGTCGAGGAGGTTGCCGCCAATGCCCGCACCCTGGCGGCCGAGCATGGGCTGGACCCCGACCTGGCCGAGCAACTCTGGCGCGTGATGATGGAGCATTTCATCGCCCAGGAGGACCGGGTGCTTTCCGTCCCGAAGCAAGGCTAGGCGGCAAGCCTGCCGCAGATCAGGCCCCGACAAGCGTCAGACCGGGATCATCGTGCCCTGCAGCATGGCGACATGCTTGCGCGTCTTGCCGGTTTCGGCCCAGACATCGGCGGCGACGACCATGATGCGGCGGCCGGGGCGGATCACCCGGCCCTCGGCCACCAGCTGGTCGCCGGTCGCGGGGGACATCAGGTTGATCTTCATCTCGACCGTCATGACCTCGGCCGCCTCGGGCATCAGGGTCAGCGCGGCATAGCCCGCGGCCGAATCGCCGATGCTGAAGGTCAGGCCGGCATGGCCCGCGCCATGTTGTTGCAGCGATGTGGGCAGGATCGGCGCGGTGATGGCGATGCGCCCGGGTTCGATCAGGGCAAGCCGCGCGCCCAGCGTGCGCATCATGCTCTGGCGGTCGAAGCTGGTGCGGATGCGGCTTTCCAGGTCATTCATCGAACAGGCTCTCCTGCGTGCGGGGGGCGTCGAGGCCCAGATGCCGCCAGCCGAGCCGCGCCAGCATCCGGCCGCGCGGGGTGCGGCTGACCAGCCCCTGTTGCATCAGATAGGGCTCGATCACTTCCTCGATGGAATCGCGGCTTTCCGACAGCGCGGCCGAAAGCGTCTCGACCCCGACCGGGCCGCCGCCGTAATGCTCGGCCATCAGCGTCAGATAGCGGCGGTCGGCGGTGTCGAGCCCCAGGTGATCGACGCCAAGCCGGGTCAGGGCCGAATCGGCGATCTTGCGGGTCAGCCGGCCGTCGCCCTCGACCAGCGCGAAGTCGACCACCCGGCGCAGCAGGCGGCCGGCGATGCGCGGCGTGCCGCGGGCGCGGCGGGCGATCTCGCGCGTGCCCTCGGGTTCCGAGGGGATGCCCATCAGCCGGGCGCCGCGGGTCACGATCAGGTCGAGCTCCTCGATGGTATAGAATTGCAGCCGCGTCGGGATGCCGAAGCGGTCGCGCAGCGGCGTGGTCAGCAGGCCAAGGCGGGTGGTGGCGCCGACCAGGGTAAAGGGTTGCAGCTCGATCCGCACGGTTCGCGCCGCCGGCCCCTCGCCGATCACCAGGTCCAGCTCGAAATCCTCCATCGCCGGATAGAGGATCTCTTCGACCGCCGGGTTCATGCGGTGGATCTCGTCGATGAACAGCACGTCGCGAGCTTCCAGATTGGTCAGGATCGCGGCGAGGTCGCCCGCGCGCGCCAGCACCGGGCCGGAGGTCATCTTGAAGTTGACGCCCAGCTCGCGCGCCATGATCTGCGCCAGCGTGGTCTTGCCAAGGCCGGGCGGGCCGTGGAACAGCGTGTGATCCATGGCCTTGCCCCGCATCCGGGCGCTTTCGATGAAGACGCGCAGGTTGGCCCGCGCCTCGGCCTGGCCGACGAAATCTTCCAGCCGTTGCGGGCGCAGCGCGCGGTCCTCGCCGTCGCTTTCCAGCGGTTCGGGGCGCAGCATCGGGTCGGGCTGGCTCATCGCGCGCCCCAGGGGCCCGAGGCCGGGGCGCCCGAGGCCATGGCCTGCAGCCGGGCGATGCGCTCTTCGGTCGGCGGGTGGGTGGCGAAAAGGCGGTCCATGCGCAGCGCGTGCAGCGGGTTCACGATGAACATGCTGGCCGAGGCGGGGTTCCTTTCGGCCGGGATGTTCACAACCTGGCCTGCCGCGCGCGAGATCTTGGCCAGCGCGCCGGCCAGCGCCATCGGCCGGCCGCAGATCTCGGCGCCCATGCGGTCGGCCTCGTATTCGCGGGTGCGCGAGATCGCCATCTGCACCAGCCCCGCCGCCATGGGCGCGAAGATCATGGCGAGGATCGCCGCCAGCCCGCTGCCGCGATTGTCGTCGCGCCCGCCGAACATGGACGAAAACATCAGCATGTTGCCCAGCATGGCGATGGCGCCGGCCATGGTGGCGGTGACGGTCATGGTCAGCGTGTCGCGATGCTTGATATGCGCCAGCTCATGCGCGATCACGCCGGCCAGCTCGTCGCGGTTCAGCACCCGCATGATGCCCTGCGTCACCGCGACGGCGGCGTTTTCCGGGTTGCGGCCGGTGGCGAAGGCGTTGGGCTGTTCGGTTTCCAGCACATAGACCTTGGGCATCGGCAGGTTCGCGCGCTGCGCCAGCGCCGCCACCATGTCGACCAGTTCCGGCGCCTGCTGGCGGGTGACCAGATGCGCGCCCTGCTGGCGCAGGACCATCTTGTCGCTGTTCCACCAGGCGAAGAGATTGCCCGCCCCGGCGATCGCCAGTGCGATCACCGCTCCGCCCCGGCCGCCGATCAGCCCGCCCATGCCCATGACCAGTGCGGTCAGGGCGGCCATCAGGATGAAGGTGCGCAGGTTCCCGGTCATCGTCCTTACTCCTTGGGCGCCAGCAGCCGCAGGGCTGCGCGGATCAACGCCGCGGTCGGCGCGGCGGGTTCCCGTGCCGCGGCCTCGGCCACCGCCGATGCGGCCTCGGACGGAGCATAACCCAGATTCCCCAGGGCCGAGAGCGCATCCGCCGTCGCCTGCGCCGAAGAGGGCGCCGCTTTGGCCGGGACTGGCGCGGGGACGGCGGCCTCGACCAGCTCGACCTCGGGCAGCGGGCCGGGATCGACGGTCAGCGCCCCGCCAAGCGCCATGACGGCCGGCGCCTTGTCCTTGAGCTCCATCACCACGCGCTGCGCCAGTTTCGGGCCGACGCCGGGGGCTTTCCTCAGCGCCGACCAGTCGCCAAGCGCCAGCGCGCGCGACAGCCCGTCCGGTCCCAGCGTGCCCAGGATCGCCAGCGCCACCTTGGCGCCGACGCCCTGCACCGAGGTCAGCAGCCGGTGCCATTCCTTTTCCAGAAGCGTGGGAAAGCCGAACAGCTGCAACAGGTCCTCGCGCACCAGCAATTCGGTGTAAAGCGCGGTCGCCTGCCCGGCAGGGGGCAGGTTGGCGGCGGTGCGTTCGCTGACATGGACGATGTAGCCCACGCCGCGCACGTCGATCAGCACATGGTCCTGCGCGCGATGCAGGATCACTCCGGCGATGCGTCCGATCATTGCCCGGCCCTCATGCGCTTGCCTTGATTCGCAAGGCGCGGCCCTGCAGGTGATGAGCGTGACAGATCGCCACGGCCAGGGCATCGGCGGCGTCCGGCCCGGCGAATTCGACGCCGGGCAGCATGAAGCGGACCATGTGCTGGATCTGCTCCTTGGCGGCATGGCCGACGCCGACCACGGCCTTCTTGACCGCGTTCGGGGCGTATTCGCCGATCTCCAGCCCCGCCTCGGCCGGGGCCAGGAGGGCGATGCCGCGCGCCTGGCCCAGCTTGAGCGTGCCGAGCGCGTCCTTGTTCACGAAGGTCTGCTCGACCGCGGCGGCATCGGGGGCGTGCCGGACGATCACCGCGCAAAGCCCGCGATAAAGCGCGGCAAGGCGCGGTCCCAGATCGCCAGCCTCGGAATGGACGATGCCATTGTCCAGATGCCGCAGGCGCGGCCCCTCGACCGCGATCACCCCCCAGCCCATGTTCCGCAGGCCGGGGTCTATGCCGATGATCTTCATGCCTGTTCCCTTGTTTTGGCCAAGGGTTAGCACGAAAGGCGAACATCGCCTAGTTGCTTTGTCATTGGCTTGACATCGGAGCCCCCCGCCGCGAACAGAGGTGCATGAAAAGGGACGAGGGACAATGTCGCCAGCACTGATCGCCGCGCTTCCGTTCATCGGGGCGCTGTTGCCCGGATTGCTGATCCGCTCGGGACGCGATGTCGCGGCCGTCTCCTGCGCGACGGCGACATTCATCGCGCTCCTGGGCCTTTGCCTGCACATCCCGGCGATCATGGCGGGCGAAGTGATCACGGCGCGGTTCGAATGGCTGCCCTCGTTGGGACTGAACGCGAATTTCCGCATCGACGGGCTGGGCCTTCTGTTCGGCATCCTGATCCTGGGGATCGGCCTGCTGATCATCGCCTATGCGCGCTATTACCTGTCGAGGAACGATCCGGCGGGCGTGTTCTATGCCTATCTGATGCTGTTCCAGGGCGCGATGCTGGGCATCGTGCTGTCGGACAACATCCTGCTGCTGCTGGTGTTCTGGGAACTGACCTCGCTGTCGTCCTTCCTGCTCATCGGCTATTGGAAGCATCTGCCCGAGGGGCGGCAGGGCGCCCGCATGGCGCTGACCGTGACCGGCATGGGCGGGCTGGCCATGATCGCGGGCATGCTGATCCTGGGCAATATCGCCGGCAGCTACGACATCGGCGACATTCTGCAGGCGCGCGAGGCGATCCAGGCCAGCCCGTATTACCTGCCGGCGCTGCTGCTGATCCTGCTGGGCGCATTCACCAAATCGGCGCAGTTCCCGTTCCATTTCTGGCTGCCGCACGCCATGGCGGCGCCGACGCCGGTTTCGGCCTATCTGCATTCCGCGACCATGGTGAAGGCCGGGCTGTTCCTGATGGCGCGGCTGTGGCCGGTGCTGTCGGGGACGCCGGAATGGTTCTACATCGTCGCCACGACCGGGCTTGTGACCATGGTGCTGGCGGCCTGGATCGCCATCTTCCGCGACGACCTGAAATCGCTGCTGGCCTTTTCCACCGTCTCGCATCTGGGGCTGATCACCATGCTGCTGGGCTTCGGCACCGAGGCGGCGGCGGTGGCGGCGGTCTTTCACATCATCAACCACGCCACCTTCAAGGCGGCGCTGTTCATGACCGCCGGCATCATCGACCACGAGACGGGCACGCGTTCCATCGCCCGGCTGGGCGGTTTGCGCCGGCTGATGCCGGTGACCTTCGCCATCGGCACCATCGCCGCGCTATCCATGGCGGGCATTCCGCCGCTGAACGGATTCCTGTCCAAGGAACTGATGCTGGAACAGGCGACCCATGCCGTCTGGCAGGGCAATCCGTGGCTGATGGCTGCGATGGCGACGCTGGGGGCGCTGTTCTCGGTCTGCTATTCGCTGCGCTTCGTCTGGCAGGTGTTCTTCGGACCCGAGCGGGACGACTATCCGCACAAGCCGCATGATCCGGGCTTCGGCCTGTGGTCCGCCCCGGCGCTTCTGGCGGTGCTGGTTGTGCTGATCGGGCTGTTTCCGGCCAGCATGGCCGGCTGGCTGGTCGAGGTTTCGGCCAGCGCCGTCACCGGCACCGCCCAGCATCCGCATCTGGCGCTGTGGCACGGGCTGAACCTGCCGCTGGCGCTGTCGGCCGCCGCCCTGGCCGGCGGGGCGGTGCTGCTGGCGCTGAATCGTCCGATGCTGGCGGCCCGCGCCGCCATCGCCTGGCCCGACGCCAAGGCGATCTTCGACGCCATCACCCGCGCCGCGACCTGTGCGGCGGGGTTCTTTACCGACCGGCTGACCAACGGGTCGATGTCGCGCGCCCTTGCCGCCTTTGCGCTGACCGTCGTACTTTGCGGGCTCTGGGCCTTTTCGACCGGAGGCTGGCAGGGCGCGACCCGGCCGATGCTGCCGGTCCAGCCGGTGCCGCTGGTCGGCTGGGCGGCCCTGATGGTGGCGACCTGCTGCATGGTCGCCTTTCACCGCCGGCGCATCCTGGCGCTGGTGCTGGTCGGGATCATCGGGCTGATGGTCTCGGTCAGCTTCATTTATCTTTCGGCCCCCGACCTGGCGCTGACGCAGATCTCGGTCGAGGTGGTCACGGTGGTCCTGCTGCTGCTGGCGCTGAATTTCCTGCCCAAGTTCACCGTGATCGACAGCCGCGACCGCAAGCGCGGCATGGACGCCTTTATCGCCACGGTAACCGGGCTCGGCTTCGGGGCGCTGGCCTATGTCATCATGCGCAGCGATTTCGCGTTTCCGTCGATCTCGGAATACATGCTGGCGAACAGCTACAAGCTGGGCGGAGGCGACAACGTGGTGAACGTGATCCTGGTGGACTTCCGCGGCTACGACACCTTCGGCGAGATCACCGTGCTGGGCATCGCCGCGCTGACCATATTCGCCCTGACCGAGACGCTGCTGGCGGGCGCAAGCGGCCGGCGGTTGCGCAACTGGGTCCATGACAGCCGCCGCGCTGGCGACCGCCATCCGCTGACGCTGGTGGTGGTGACGCGGCTGATCCTGCCCATCTCGCTGGTGGTCGGGCTGTATATCTTCCTGCGCGGCCACAACATGCCGGGCGGCGGCTTCGTCGCCGGGCTTGTGGTCTCGGTGGCGCTGGTGTCGCAATACATGGCCTCGGGCTTTGCTTGGACGCAGGAGCGGCAAAAGATCAACTATCACGCCCTGATCGGCGCCGGCGTCATCGCCGCCGGTCTGACCGGCATCGGCGCCTGGTTCGCCGGGCTGCCCTTCCTGAGCTCGGCCTATGGCTATGTGAAGCTGCCGGGGATCGAGGAATTCGAGCTGGCCTCGGCCATGGGCTTCGACCTGGGCGTGTTCCTGTGCGTGGTGGGGGCGGTGATGCTGGCGCTGAACTCGCTGTCGCGGATCGCGCGTCAGGCGGGCGAGACGGTAAACCTGGACCCCATGGACATCGACCCCAGCAAGGAGGCGAGGCGCTGATGGAACTTCTGCTGTCGAGCGCGATCGGGATGCTGACCGCCGCAGGGGTCTATCTGATCCTGCGCCTGCGGAGCTTTGCCGTGGTGCTGGGCATGACCATGCTCAGCTATGCCATCAACCTGTTCCTGTTCTCGACCGGGCGGCTGGTGGTCAACGCGCCGCCGGTCCTGCAAAAGGGGGTGGAGGTCTATACCGACCCGCTGCCGCAGGCGCTGGTCCTGACCGCCATCGTGATCTCGTTCGGGATGACGGCGGTGGTGGTGATGATGGCGCTGGGGGCTTTCCTCGAGGGGGGCGACGACCGCGTCGACATGCCGCGCGCCGACCGCCTGCCGGGGGATGGTGACGCATGAACCACCTTATCATCGCCCCCGTCATCCTGCCCGCCGTCATCGGGCCGCTGATCATCCTGTGGATGCGCAACGACCTGCTGTTGCAGCGGGTGTTCTCGATTGTCGGGACCGCGCTTCTGGCCGGGGTGGCGCTTTACCTGAACGTGCTCGCCGCGGGCGGCGAGGTCCAGGTCTATCGCCTGGGCAACTGGGCCGCGCCCTTCGGCATCGTCCTGATGCTGGACCGGCTGGCGGCGCTGATGCTGCTGCTGACGGCCGTGCTGGCGCTGGCGGTCCAGCTTTACGCCATGGGCTCGGGCTGGGACCGCAAGGGCCGGCATTTCCATGCGCTCTGGCAGTTCCAGCTGATGGGCGTCTGCGGCGCCTTCCTGACCGGCGACGCCTTCAACCTGTTCGTGTTCTTCGAGATCCTGCTGATCGCCAGCTATGGGTTGATGATCCATGGCGGGGGCGAGATGCGGCTGCGCGCCGGGGTGCAATACGTCGCCTACAACCTTGCCGGCTCGACCCTGTTCCTGGCGGCGCTGGGGGTGCTCTATTCGGTTACCGGCACGCTGAACATGGCCGACATGGCGCTGCGCGTGGCGGCGATGCCGGCCGAGGACACCGCGCTGTTGCGCGTGGGCGCGGTGCTGCTGATGCTGGTCTTTGCCGTCAAGGCGGCGCTGGTGCCGCTGCATTTCTGGCTGCCCTCGACCTATGCCAATGCGCCGGGGCCGGTGGCGGCGCTGTTCGCCATCATGACCAAGGTGGGGGTCTATGGCATCATCCGCTTCTTCACGCTGGTCTTTCCGCAGGATGGGGTGATCGAAAGCGTGGTGGCCGATCTGCTTCTGCCCGCCGCGCTGTTCACGCTGGCCATCGGGCAGATCGGTATCCTCGGCACCCGCCATCTGGGCCGGCTGGCCGGTTTCGCCGCCATCGGCTCGATCGGGACGCTGATGATCGCGGTGGCGCAGTTCACGCCGCAGGGCACCTCGGCGGCGGTCTATTACATGATCCACTCGACGCTGGCGGCGGGCGCGCTGTTTCTGATCATGGACATGGTCGGAGCGCGCCGGGGCGATCTGTGGCTGCGGCTGGATCGGGTGATGCCGGGCAATGGGCTGGTTGCCGCGCTGTATTTCACCGCGGCCATCGCCGTGGTCGGCATGCCGCCGTTTTCCGGCTTCATCGGCAAGCTCCTGGTGATGCAGGCGACCGGGGCGGCGCCGGCGATGGTCTGGATCTGGGCCACCATCCTGATCACCTCGCTGGTCGCGATCTATGCCCTGTCGCGCGCCGGCTCGATCCTGTTCTGGAAAAGCTTCCAGCTTAGTCCAGCCCCCGCAACGGCCTCCCCACCCGTGCCCGCCCCCGCAACCGCGGGCGGTCCCAAGCTGGAGCCGGACGAGCCGATCCAGGATCTTGGCGATGCGCCGGCGAACTGGCTGGCGGTCGCCTCGGTGGTGCTGCTCTTGTCGGGCATCGTCGCGCTGACCGCTTTCGCCGGCCCCGCCATGCGGCTGGCCGAGGCGACGGCGGCGCAGCTTCACAACCCCGACGCCTATGTCTCGGCGGTGCTGGAAGGGCAGGAGGGCACGAAATGATCCGCCGCCTGTTCCCGCATCCCTGGCTGTCGGTCACGCTGGTCCTGGTCTGGATGGCCCTGGTCAACCGCTGGGCCGTGGGCTCGCTGGTCTTTGCCGCGATCATCGGCGTGGTGGTGCCGCTGATCACCGCGCCCTATTGGCCCGGCGCAAAGGGCTATCGCGCGCCCCACAGGATTCCGGCCTATCTGGCCATCGTGCTGTGGGACATCGCCAAGGCGAATTTCGCCGTGGCGCGGATCGTGCTGTTCACGCCGCGCCGCGCGCTCCAGCCCGCCTGGATCGCCGTGCCGCTGGACCTGCGCCACCCCGAGGCGATCACCGCGCTGGCCGCGACCATCACCCTGACCCCCGGCACGGTCAGTTGCGACTTGTCCGAGGACGGCCGCGCACTGCTGGTCCATGCCATGCACGCCCCCGACCCGGATGCGGTGCTGGATGAGATCAAGACCCGCTACGAGGCCCGGTTGAAGGAGATCTTCGAATGATCGCTTATGCGCTTTTCTTCGCCTATGGCTGCTTTGGGCTGGCGCTATTGTTCTGCCTTTACCGCGTGGTCTTCGCGCCGGGCCTGTCGGATCGGGTGCTGGCGCTGGACACCATGGCGATCAACGTGATCGCGCTTCTGACGCTGTTCGGCATCGACAAGGGGACCACGATGTATTTCGAGGCCTCGCTGATGTTCGCCATGGTCGGCTTCATCTCGACCGTGGCTTACGCGAAATTCGTCCTGCGCGGCGACATCATCGAATAGGGGGCGGGCATGATCGCGGAAATCGTCGTCTCGGTGCTGGTGGTGGTGGGCGGGTTCTTCGGCCTCGTCGGCTCTTATGGGCTGGTCAAGCTGCCCGACCCGATGACCCGGCTGCATGCGCCCACGAAATCGGCGACGCTGGGCGTGGGGGCGGTGCTGATCGCCTCGCTGATCTGGTTCCCGGCGCGGCATGGGGTGCTGACCTGGCACGAGCTGCTGATCACGCTGTTCCTGTTCCTGACCGCGCCGGTCACCGGCTATTTCATCGCCAAGGCGCATATGCATCTGGGCTGGAGCCGCGACGAACTGCCCCGCCCGGCGCCCGGCAAGGACTGGGCGACCTTCTGCGACCCGGACAAGGAAAGCCTGGTCGATCGCCGCGCCGGCGAATAGGGACCGATGCGTGTCCTGCTGCGGGATACGCATGCCTATCGCGGCTGCCGGCTGGCGCTGCCGGACGGCGTGCCCGACCGCGACCGGGACGTGATCGTGGGCTTTTCCGACGGCATCGAGGTGCCGGGGCGGCTTACCGTGACCCAGACGTCCGGGCCGGTGCTGGACATCGCCGCCTATCGCACCGCGCGCGGCACCCGGATCGTGCGCAAAAGCTGGCGTCTCAGACAGGACAACGAAGGCTGGGCGATCGCCGCGCGGCTGGCGGCGGAACCCTGATATGGAAAAGGGGCGGAAAACCCGCCCCTTCATCCGTTCTGATCCGCCGTTCAGATCAGCCCGGCATGGGCAAGCGCCTCGTCGATGCGCACCTTGGTGGCGTCGGTCAGCCCGACCAGCGGCAGGCGCACCCGTTCGCTGCAAAGACCCAGCCGCGACATCGCATATTTTGCGCCGGAAACGCCCGGCTCCAGGAAAATCGCCACATGCAGGGGCATCAGCCGGTCCTGATAGTCCAGCGCCTTGGCGTAGTCGCCGGCCAGCGTCGCCTCCTGGAACGCGGCGCAAAGCTTCGGCGCGACATTCGCCGTGACCGAGATGCAGCCCACTCCGCCATGGGCGTTGAAGCCGAGCGCGGTCGCGTCCTCGCCCGAAAGCTGGACGAAATCCTTGCCGCAGGCGGCGCGCTGCATCGAGACGCGCTCCAGCTTGCCGGTCGCGTCCTTGACGCCGATGATGCGCGGCAGCTTCGCCAGCTCGCCCATGGTCTCGGGCAGCATGTCGATGACCGAGCGGCCGGGGATGTTGTAGATGATGATCGGCAGGTCGCTGGCGTCGTGCAGCGCGGTGTAATGCGCGATCAGCCCGGCCTGGGTCGGCTTGTTGTAATAAGGCGTCACCACCAGCGCCGCGTCGGCACCCGCGGCCTGCGCGTGCTGCACCAGCCCGATGCCCTCGCGCGTCGAGTTCGAGCCGGCGCCGGCGATGACCGGGATGCGGCCGGCGGCCATGCGCACCACTTCCTCGATGACCTGGCGGTGCTCCTCATGGCTCAGCGTCGGGCTTTCGCCGGTGGTGCCGACGGGCACCAGCCCGTGGCTGCCCTGTTCGACATGCCACTCGACAAGCTTTTCCAGCGCGGGGAGATCCAACTCCCCATCCGGGGTGAAGGGCGTGACCAGCGCGGGCAGCGAGCCTTTGAACATGTGGGTATCCTGAATTTGCCTCTTATGGCGGCTTACATCCGGGCGCGCGGATTGCCAAGGATGTGAGTTGCGCCGCCCGGCGGAACCTCGCAGAAATGGGGGCATGATGTATCCTTTCCGTGACAGGCTCCTGGCGCCGCTGCTGGCCCTTGCCCTAAGCCTTGCCCAACCGGCCGGGGCCGAGGATGCCGGGCACCTGTCGCGTGCGCTGGCCGCGGCGGCGATGCGCGACTGGGCGACCGCGACGGCCGAGGCCGACGCCTCGGGTCCCATCGCCCGCGACCTGATCCAGTGGCAGCGGCTGCGGGCCGGGCTGGGCAGCTGGCCGGAATATCGCGACTTTGCCGCCCGCAACCGCGACTGGCCCGGCATGGCGCTGTTCTGGAAGCGCGGCGATGCGGTGCTGCGCGCCGACCTGCCGCCTGCCGAGGTGATCGAATGGTTCGGCCCCCGCCGCCCCGACACGCTGAATGGTGCCATGGCGCTGATCGCGGCCTTGCAGGCGACCGATCCGCCGGCCGCCAAGGCCGAGATCGCGCGCTTCTGGACCGAGCAGGCGCTGACCAAGCCCGAGGCCGACGCCTTTCTGGCCGCGCATGGCACCGAGGTCGCGGGGTTGCACGACGCGCGGCTGATGCGGCTTCTGGACCTGGGCGAATGGCAGGCGGCGCAGGTGGTGCTGCCCATGGCCTCGGCCCCCGCGCAGGCCCTGGGCCGCGCGCGGCTGGCGCTGCAATCGGGGCAGGCCGGGGTGGATACGCTGATCCTGGCCCTGCCGGACGCGCAACGGGGGGATGCGGGGCTTGCGCTGGACCGTTTCCGCTGGCGGGTCTGGGCCAAGATGCCGGAACTGGCGCGCGAGCTGATGCTGGAACGCTCGACCAGCGCCGAGGCGTTGCGCGACCCCGCCGCCTGGGCCGGCAAGCGCGCCGATTACGCCCGGCTGGCGTTGCGGCAGGGCGACTGGGCCTTGGCCGAAAGGTTGGCGGCGGGGCATTTCCTGCCGCCGGGCAGCGATGCCTATTCGGATCTGGAATGGCTTGCGGGCTACGGCGCGCTGCGCGGCGGTGCGGCCGACCGGGCGCTTGGGCATTTCCAGACGCTGGAAAGGGCGGTGGCGAGCCCGATCTCGCTGTCCCGCGCCCATTACTGGCAGGGCCGCGCGCTGGAGGCCAAGGGCGACGGGCCGGGCGCGGACGCGGCCTATGCCCGCGCCGCCGGCTATCAATCGGCCTGGTATGGGCAGCTTGCCGCGGAAAGGCTGGGCCTGCCGATGCTGCCCGACCTGGCCGTCGCCGGGCGCAGCGAGGCCAGCCTGCCCGACTGGCGCGGCAGCCTCTTGCGCACCAACCCGGTCTGGCAGGCCGGTACCTGGCTGGTCGCGGCGGGCGAGCCCGATCAGGGCGCGCGCTTCTTCCTGCACCTGGCCGAGACCGCTGCGCCCGAGGATATCGGCCGCATGGCGCGGATGATGCTTGAGATGCGGCTGCCCTGGCACGCGCTGCGGCTGGCCAAGGCCGCCGCCGCCAAGGGCGCGGTCTATCCGGCCGCCTATTTTCCGCTGACGGGTCTTGAGAACAGCGAACTGGGCCTGCCGCCCGAGCTGGTCATGGCCATCGCCCGGCGCGAAAGCGAGTTCAACCATACCGTCTCTTCGCATGCCGGCGCGCTGGGGCTGATGCAGGTCATGCCGGATACCGCGCGTTCCATGGCGCGGCGTATCGGCGAGCCTTTCGAGCAGGCGCGGCTGACCCGCGACGCCGCCTATAACGCGCGGCTGGGCGCGGCCTATCTGGCAGGGCTGCGCGAACGCTTCGGCCCCTCGATCGCGCTGGTCGCGGCGGGCTACAATGCCGGGCCGGGCCGCTCGGCCCGCTGGCTGGGCGAGTTCGGCGACCTGCGCGGCGAGGTCGATCCGGTCGATTGGGTCGAGATGATCCCCTTCGACGAGACCCGCAACTATGTCATGCGGGTGGCCGAGGCGCTGCCCATCTATCGCGCCCGCATCAAGGGGGCGCCGGTGCCGCTGGTGCCGAGCTGGGATCTGACGGGCGGCGGCGTGAAGCCCGCGCCTGCGCAGCCGCCGGTCCGGCTTGCGCGTTCCGCCCGGCCGCTGATGCCTGTGCGCACGCTGGCCGGCTATGCCGCGGGCGGGGTGCTGGCCGAGGTCTTGGGCCCGGCCCCGGTCGAGGAGGCCAGCGCCGTGCCGCTCAACCCTGTCCGGCCCGCTCGCGCTGGCGTGCGCGCCACCAGGTGAACAGGCCGGCGCCGACGACGATGAGCCCGCCGATGGCGACGTTCGGCGCCAGCGTCTCGCCAAAGATCACTACGCCGAAGATGCTGACCCAGACCAGCTGGGTATAGGAAAACGGCTGCAAGGCCGAGGCTTCTGCAAGCTCATAGGCCTTGATCAGCATGAAATGCGCCACCACCGCCGTCAGGCACAGCAGCAGAAGCCAGGGAATGTCGCGCCCGGCGATGGGTTCCCAATGCCAGACGCCGACCAGGGTGATGGCGACGGCCCCGGCGATGCCGGTCCAGAAAAAGCTGACCATGGCCGGATCGTCGCGCCCGACCAGCCGGGTCAGCAGGCCATAGACCGCGAACATGGCCGCGCCGACGAAGGGCAGCACCGCATCGGCGCTGAAGACGCCGCTGCCCGGTTTCAGCACGATCAGGATGCCGGCAAAGCCCACCGCGACCGCAACCCAGCGGCGCCAGCCGACCTTTTCGCCCAGGAACGGCCCCGACAGCGCCGAGATCAGCAGCGGATAGCAGGCAAAGATCGCATGGGTGTTGATCAGGCCCAGCCGCACGAAGGCCTCGACCGTGACCACGACCTCTGCCACCAGAAGCACGCCGCGGAAGATCTGCGTCCATGGCCGCTTCGAGCGCATGGCGCGGCCGAGCCCGCCCGGTGCGCGGGCGCACAGCAGGATGACGAATACCGCGAAGAACCAGAACCGCAGCATGATGACGAAGATCGGAGAATAGGCCGCGCCCAGATAGCGCGAGATGCCGTCCTGTGCCGCAAAGATCAGCGCCGAGGCGCAGATCAGCAGGATCGCCGTGCCTTGTCGGTCGTTGCGCGGCGCCGCAAGCGGCGGCGGCACGGCAGGCGGACGGGCTGCCGGGGCCATCAGCGGCCCCGTCTGGCGATTATTGGGCATGGTGCGAATCCCGGGCGTGAGATTCGCCCATGCCCTTGCCGGCGGGAAAGGTCAAGCCGGGCTCAGTCGCGCTGACGCACCAGTCCCGCGAATTCGTCGAAAAGCTGCGGATTGGCGGCGACGATCGAGCCCGATTCGACCGGGCTCTGGTCGGGGCGGATCGATTCGACGAAACCGCCGGCCTCTTTCACCAGCAGGATGCCGGCGGCCACGTCCCAGGACTTGATGCCGCGTTCCCAATAGCCCTCGTAGCGGCCGGTCGCGACATAGGCCAGGTCCAGCGAGGCCGCGCCCCAGCGCCTGACGCCCGCGGTCAGCGGCATCAGCCGGCTGAGGTCGCGCAGCGTGGCAGGCAGGGTGCCGCGCCCGGCAAAGGGCACGCCGGTGGCGAAGATCGATTCGATCATCTGCCGGCGGCCCGAGACGCGGATGCGGCGGTCGTTCAGAAAGGCGCCGTCGCCGCGCTCGGCGGTGAACAGTTCGTCCTTGGCGGCGTCGAAGACCACCGAGGCGACGATCTCACCCTTGTGCTCCAGCGCGATGCTGACCGCCCAATGCGGCAGGCCGTGCAGGAAGTTGGTGGTGCCGTCCAGCGGGTCGACGATCCAGCGGCGGGTCGGATCCTCGCCCGCCTCTTCGCCGGTTTCCTCGCCGATCCAGCCATAGTTCGGCCGTGCGGTGCGCAGTTCTTCCTTGATGATGCGCTCGGCCTCGCGGTCGGCGCGGCTGACGAAGTCGCCCGCGCCCTTGACCGAGACCTGAAGGTTCTCGACCTCGCGGAAGTCCTTGACGAGGCTGCGGCCCGCCTTGCGCGCGGCCTTGATCATGATGTTGAGATTGGCGCTGGCCATGGCTGTTCCTTTTTGGGATTGCCAGCCTATTAGGCGAAGGACCGCATAAAGTGAAGCCGGCGCGGGCCCTAGTGCGTTGCGATCATGGCATAGCCGGGATGAAAGGCCACCCGGACCGAGGTGATGGCGCCCAGATCGTTGAAGGTGGTGCGTGTGAGGATCAGGAGCGCGGTGCCCTGCCGGGTCTCCAGCAGCCGGGCATCGCGGGCGCTGGCGTTCTCGGCCGAAAACGCCATGTCGGCATGCAGCCAGGGAAAATTCCTGACCAGCCATTCGTTGGCGGTGATGCGCTGGAAATCCACCGCCTCGGCGCCGGGCGCGGCGGCGGGGTTGATCCAGCGGTCCTCGGCCTGGAAGGGCTTGTCGTCGCCGTAATGCACGGTGCGCAGGTGGATCAGTTCGCATCCTTCGGGCAGGGACATGCGGGCGGCGATCTCGGCCGGTAGCGGGCTGCGGCGTTGCGCGACGACGCGGTGGCTGTATTCCATCCCCGCCTGCTCGATCTGTTCGCGCACGATGGGGATGGTCAACACGGCCTTGCGCGCCGGGTTGACCGTCACATGCGTCCCGGCGCGGCGCTTGCGGTCCAGAAGCCCTTCCTCGGCCAGCATTTGCAGCGCCTTGTTCACCGTGGCGCGGGCGACGCCGAATTCGACGGCCAGTTCCGCCTCGTCCGGGATGCGGTCGCCCTGCCGCCATTCGCGATCCACGATGCGGCGGCGCACCTCGCTGGTGATGGCTTGCGCCTTGGAGGAGTTTCTTTCGGTCACATGCGGTCCTGAAGCCGGGCGATGGTCGCCAGATAATCGGCGATGATGCGGTCGCGGTCCATATGCCTGCCGCCCTGCACGACATGGCGGCCGGCCGACCAGGCGTCGCGGACCAGCCCGTCATGGCCGGCAAAGACCAGGCTGTCGAGCATCTGGTCGCCCTGGCGTCCCGCCATGACCGGATTGTCCAGCCCCACCGAGACCAGATCGGCCCAGAGGCCCGGCCGGATCGCCCCGGTCTCGCGCCCCGCCGCCGTGGCGCCGCCGTCCAGCCCCGCCTCATAGATCACCCGGCCGGTCGAGCGTCCCGGCGTGGCCAGGATCGCCCGGCCGCGGTCGCGCAGGCGCTGGCTGTATTCCAGCGTCCGCAATTCCTCGACCAGCGAGATGCGGATGTTGCTGTCCGAGCCGAAGCCGATGCGGCCGCTTTCCTCGGCCCAGATCGTGCCGTTGAAGATGCCGTCGCCCAGGGACGATTCGGTGATCGGGCAGAGGCCCGCCACGGCGCCGGTGGCGGCAAGCCGGCGCGTCTCGTCCTCGGTCATGTGGGTCAGGTGGATCAGCGTCCAGCGCCGGTCGGGCTGGTGGTTGTCCAGAAGCCATTCGACCGGACGGCGGCCATAGGCGGCGCTGATTTCCTCGATCTCGGGCACCTGCTCGGCCAGGTGCATGTGCAGCGGCCGGCCGGGGCGCAGCGCCACGCAGGCCTGCAGTGCCTCGGGGCTGACCGCGCGCAGGCTGTGCGGCGCGATGCCGATGCCGGCGTCGGCGGGCAGGGTGCGCAGCGCGGCCTCGGCCCCCTCGACCAGCCGCACGAATTCCTCGGGCGTGGTGCCGAAGCGGTTCTGGCCGGGGGCGAGCGGCCGGCGGTCCACGCCGCCGAACTGGTAATGCACCGGCAGCAGGGTCAAGCCGATGCCGGTGCGGCCGGCGGCGGCGGTGATGCGCTCGGCCATTTCGGCGATGTTGTCGTAATGCCCGCCGCCGGGGCGGTGGTGCAGATAATGGAACTCGACATTGGTGGCATAACCGGCCTCCAGCATCTCCATCTGCACCAGCGCGGCGATGGATTCGACATCCTCGGGCGTCAGGTGATCAAGGAAGCGATACATGATCTGCCGCCAGGTCCAGAAGGTATCGCGCGGCTCGGGGCCCTTCGCCTCGGAAAGCCCGGCCATGGCGCGCTGAAAGGCGTGGCTATGCAGGTTCGCCAGGGCCGGCAGCAGCAGGCCGGTGCGATGGCCTTGCGGTGCCGCGTCCTTTTCCACCGCGGCGATTCGGCCCTGATCGACCGTCACCCGGACATTCTCTGCCCATCCATCGGGCAGCAAGGCCCGTTCCGCCCAGATAACCGTCATCCCGTCGCCCTTCTTTGTGCCAAAATAAGTTTAGACATAGAGTTGAAATAAGTTTAGACATAGAACGACCGAGAAATCAATCCGGGATGCGATCCGATGCAGCTTCTCCACCACGCGCAACTTGTCACGATGGACGAAGAATCAGGTGGTTACGGCCTGATCGAGCAGGGCGCGCTGGTGATCGAGGCGGGGCGAATCAGCTGGATCGGTCCCGAAACGGATCTGCCTGCGCAATATGCCGATGCGACGCGCCGCGATCTGGGCGGACGGCTGGTGACGCCGGGGCTGATCGATTGCCACACCCATATCGTCTTTGGCGGCGACCGTGCCCGCGAGTTCGAGATGCGGCTGGAAGGCGCCTCTTACGAGGAAATCGCGCGGGCCGGCGGCGGTATCCTTTCGAGCGTCCGCGCGACGCGCGAGGCGGATGAGGAGGCGCTGCTGGCCGCCGCCCTGCCGCGCGTCGATACGCTGCTGGCCGAGGGCGTGACCACGCTGGAGATCAAGTCGGGCTATGGGCTCGACATCGACAGCGAGCTGAAGATGCTGCGCGTGGCCCGCCGTGTCGGGCAGTTGCGCAAGGTGACGGTGCGCACGACCTGGCTGGCCGCCCATGCCCTGCCGCCGGAATACAAGGACGACCGCGCGGGATATATCCGCGAAGTGGTGATCGCCGGCATGGAGCGCGGCCATGCCGAGGGGCTGATCGACGCGGTGGACGGGTTCTGCGAGGGCATCGCTTTCACGCGCGAGGAAATGGCCGGCATCTTCGATCACGCGGCCAAGCTGGGCCTGCCGGTCAAGCTGCATGCAGAGCAGCTTTCCGACCTGGGCGGCGCGGCCATGGCGGCGCGGCACGGTGCGCTGTCGGCAGACCATCTGGAATATCTGGGGCAGGACGGCATCGAGGCCATGGCCGCTTCGGGCACCGTGGCCGTCTTGCTGCCCGGCGCCTTCTATACCCTGCGCGAGACGCAATATCCGCCGATGGCCGCCCTGCGCGATGCCGGCGTGCCGATCGCGCTGGCCACGGATTGCAATCCCGGCACCTCGCCGCTGACCTCGCTGCTTCTGACCATGAACATGGGCGCGACGCTGTTTCGCATGACGCCCTCGGAATGCCTGGCGGGTGTCACGCGCCACGCCGCCCGCGCGCTGGGTCTCAAGGATCGCGGCCGGCTGACGCCCGGGATGCGCGCCGACCTGGCGGTCTGGGACATCCGGCATCCGGCCGAGCTGACCTATCGCATCGGCTTCAATCCCCTTCATGCCCGCATCGTCGGAGGCGAACTTGTCTGAACTGATCCTTATCCCCGGTGAAACCACGCTCGCGCAGCTCGAACAGGTCTGGCGCCAGGGCCTTGCCGTGCGGCTGGCCGACTCGGCCCGCCCCGGCATTGCCGAATCCGCCGCGCGCATTGCCGCCGCCGCCAATGGCGAGGCGCCGGTCTATGGCGTGAATACCGGCTTTGGCAAGCTGGCCTCGATCAAGATCGCGGCGCGGGACACCGCCACGCTGCAACGCAACCTGATCCTGTCGCATTGCTGCGGCGTGGGCGAGCCGGTCGAGCCGGAAACCGTGCGGTTGATCATGGTGCTGAAGCTTCTGTCGCTGGGCCGCGGTGCCTCGGGCGTGCGCCCCGAGGTGATCCAGCTGATCGAGGACATGCTGGCCCGCGGCGTGCTGCCGGTGATCCCCTCGCAGGGTTCGGTCGGTGCCTCGGGCGATCTGGCACCGCTGGCGCATATGGCCGCCGCCATGCTGGGCGAGGGGCGTGCGGTCCATGAAGGCCGCGAGATGTCCTCGGCCGAGGCGCTGGCGAGCGCCGGCCTCAAGCCCGTGGTGCTGGCCGCCAAGGAGGGGCTGGCGCTGATCAACGGCACGCAGGTTTCGACCGCCTTTGCGCTGGCGGGGCTGTTCGAGGCCTTCGCCTCGGCCCGCGCGGCGCTGGTCACGTCGTCGCTTTCGACCGATGCGATCATGGGCTCGACCGCGCCTTTCCTTGATGAGATCCACACCCTGCGCGGCCATCGCGGCCAGATCGTCGCGGCGCGGACGATCCGCGCGCTGATGGACGGCTCGGAGATCCGCGAAAGCCACCGCGAGGGCGACAGCCGCGTGCAGGATCCGTATTGCATCCGCTGCCAGCCGCAGGTGACGGGCGCCTGCATCGACCTGCTCTGGCAGGCCGCCCGCACGCTGGAGATCGAATCGAACGCGGCGACCGACAACCCGCTGGTGCTGGTCGGCGCCGACCGCATCGTCTCGGGCGGCAACTTCCATGCCGAGCCGGTGGCCTTTGCCGCCGACCAGATCGCGCTGGCCATCGCCGAGATCGGCGCCATTTCCCAGCGCCGCATCGCGCTGATGGTGGACCCTGCGCTGTCGCATGATCTGCCGCCCTTCCTGACCCCCGATCCGGGCCTGAACTCGGGGCTGATGATCGCCGAAGTGACCTCGGCGGCGCTGATGAGCGAGAACAAGCACCTGGCGACGCCTTGCAGCACCGACTCGACGCCGACCTCGGCGAACCAGGAGGACCACGTTTCCATGGCCGCCCATGGCGCGCGGCGGCTGAAACGCATGAACGCGAACCTCGCGCAGATCCTGGGCATCGAGGCGCTTTGCGCCAGCGCCGGCGTCGAGTTCCGCGCGCCGCTGGCGACCTCGGCGCCCTTGCAGGCGGTGATCGCCGCGCTGCGCCAGACGGTGCCGGCGCTGGAGCAGGACCGCTATCTTGCCCCCGACCTGGCCGAATCCGCCCGGCTGGTGCGTGAGGGCGTGCTGGTCGGCGCCATTCCCAGCCACCTGCTGGACGAGGTGCGGCCGTGAATCCCGTCGAAGTGGTCCGGGGCGACAGCCCCGTCATCCTCGGCCTGCCGCATACCGGGACATGGCTGCCCGACGAGGTCCGTGCCCGGCTGAACGCGCGCGGGCAGGTGCTGGCCGATACCGACTGGCATATCGAGCGGCTTTACGACGGGCTCTTGCCCGGCGCGACCACGGTGCGGGCGACCTTTCACCGTTATGTCATCGACGCCAATCGCGGGCCGGACGACGCGAGCCTCTATCCCGGCCAGAACACCACCGGCCTTGTGCCGCTGACCGATTTCGACGGCGAGCCGATCTGGGAAGTGGAGCCGACCGCCGAGGAGATCGCCGACCGCAAGGCCCGTTTCCACGCCCCCTATCACGCCGCGCTGGTCGCCGAGATCGCGCGGGTGAAGGCGAAGCACGGGGTCGCGATCCTTTACGACTGCCACTCGATCCGCTCGGTGATTCCCTTCCTGTTCGAAGGCGTGCTGCCGGATTTCAACATCGGCACCAACAGCGGCGCCGCTTGCGACAAGCGCATCGAGGCGGCCACGTTCGAGGCTTGCGCTGCAACCGGCCGCAGCCATGTGCTGAACGGCCGATTCAAGGGCGGCTGGACGACGCGGCATTACGGCCAGCCGGGACAGGGTGTCCACGCCATCCAGATGGAACTGGCGCAGGCGACGCATCTGGCGACCGAAACCCCGCCCTTTGCCTATGATGAGCAGAAGGCCGAAAGCCTGCGAGTGACGCTGAAGGCGATCCTTGAACGCCTGGCCGCGCTGGCGCCGGAGATCCGGGCATGAAGCCGCTGCAAGGCATCAAGGTGCTGGACCTGTCCCGCGTGCTGGCGGGCCCTTATTGCACCGCGCTTCTGGCCGACCTGGGTGCCGAGGTCATCAAGCTGGAGCCCCCGGCCGGCGACGATTACCGCCATATCGGCCCGTTCAAGGACGGTGAAAGCGCGCTGTTCACGCTGAACAACCGCGGCAAGCAAAGCCTTGTCTTGGACCTGAAGGACCCCGGGGATCTGGCGCTGGCCAAGGCCGTCGCGGCGCGCGTCGACGTGGTGGTCGAGAACTTCCGCCCCGGTGTCGCCGCCCGCCTGGGCCTGGGCGCCGAGGCGCTGCGGGCGGAAAACCCGCGGCTGGTCTATTGCTCGATCTCGGGTTTCGGCCAGCAGGGACCGTTCCGCGACCTGCCGGCCTATGACCTGGTGGTGCAGGCCATGTCGGGGCTGATGGCCGGCACGGGCGAGGAAGGCGGCGCGCCGCTCAAGACCGGCGAAAGCGTCGCCGACCTGATCGCCGGCCTGTTCGGAAGCTGGGCGATCATGGCGGCGCTGGTCAATCGCAACGCCACGGGGCAGGGCGCCACGCTGGACGTCGCCATGTATGACGCGCTGTTTTCGATGCTGACCACCAGCCATGCGCTGCATTTCTATGCCGGGGCGCTGCCGCAGCGGGTGGGCAACCGCCATCCCTTGTCCACCCCCTTCGGCTGCTTTGCGACGCGGGACGGGCAGGTGGTGATCGCGGTGCTGAACGGCAAGCAATTCGCCGCGCTGGCCACGCTGATCGGCGCGCCGGATGCTGCGGACGATCCGCGCTTTGCCAGCGACGAAAGCCGCACCGCGCATGAGCCCGAGCTCAAGCGACTGATCGAAGGCTGGTCGCGCGGGCTGACCACCGAAGAGGCCGTCGCCGCGCTTGCCGGGGCTGGTCTGCCCGCCGCGCCGATCTGGGACATCGCCCAGGCGGCAAGCAACGAGCACGCCCTGACGCGCGGGCTGGTCAGCCGTCTGCCGCATCCGGTGCTGGGGCTGGCACCGACCATCGGCCAGCCGGTGCGCTTCGACGGAGAGAAACCCGTGGCCGAGACCTCGGCCCCGCGCCTTGGCGGCGACCGCGCCGCCATCCTGCGCGAATTCGGATTGGAGGAGACCGCATGAGCGACGACTGGCACATGCTGGCCGAGGAGGAACGGCTGTTCTGCGACGTGCTGGAGCGCATCTGCGCCGAGCGGATCGCGCCAAAGGCGGCGGAAACCGACGAGACCTCGGCCTTCGTCCACGACCAGCTGGCCGTGCTGGGCGAGGCGGGGATGTTGGGCGCGAACCTGCCCGAGGAATATGGCGGCAGCGGCATCTCGGCCCCGGCGCTGCTGCGGGCGGTGGCGATCGTGGCGGGGGCATGCGGCTCGACCGCCTCGGCGCTGACGGCGCATTACCTGGCGAGCGATTCGATCCTGTTGGGCGGGACCGAGGCGCAAAAGCAGGAATGGTTGCCGAAAGCCGCCGCCGGAGAGGCGCTGGGGGCATTCGCCCTGACCGAGCCCACCGCCGGCTCGGACCCCGCCGACATGAAGACCCGCGCCCGCCGGACGGATGGCGGCTGGCACCTCAAGGGCGCGAAATGCTTCATCTCGAACGGCGGGGTGGCGGATTTCATCGTCGTCTATGCCGTGACCGACCCGGACAAGGCGCATCGCGGCATTTCCGCCTTCATCCTGCCGAAAGGCACGCCGGGGCTGGAGCCGGGCGCGCCGGAAAAGACCATGGGGCTGAAGGGCGGGCATGTGTTCACCCTGAACCTCGATTGCCATCTGCCCGAGGATGCCCTGCTGGGCGAAGAGGGCAGGGGCTTCCGCACCGCCATGCAGGTCCTGGACAACGGCCGCATCGAGGTTGCCGCGCAATGCCTGGGCCTTGCCGAGGCGGCGATGAAATCGGCCATCGCCTATGCCAGGGACCGCGTGATCGGCGGCGAGCGGCTCACCGACCGGCAGGGCATCCGCTGGATGATCGCCGACATGGGCGTGGCCTTCCGCCAGGCGCTGCTTCTGTCGCAGGACGCGGCGCGGCAGAGGCAGGCGGCGCATCATGGCGGCGGGCGCTTTTCGCTTGCCTCCAGCATGGCCAAGCTCGCGGCCAGCGAGGCGGCGGGCAGGATCGCCGACACCGCGCTGCAACTGCATGGCGGCTATGGCTATACCCGCGACTTCCCCATCGAGAGGATCGCCCGCGACCTGCGCATCATGCGCATCTACGAGGGCTCCTCGGAAATCCAACGCATCATCATTTCCGGCAACATGCTGGCCTGAACGGAGAGCATCATGGACAATCCCCGTCACAACACCCGCGACATTTTCCCGCCGACCGGCACCGAGATCACCGCGAAAAGCTGGCTGACCGAGGCGCCGATGCGGATGCTGATGAACAACCTGCATCCCGACGTGGCCGAGAACCCGCATGAGCTGGTGGTCTATGGCGGCATCGGCCGTGCCGCCCGCACCTGGAAGGATTTCGACCTGATCGTCGACGCGCTGCGCAAGCTGGAGACCGACGAGACCCTGCTGGTGCAATCCGGCAAGCCGGTCGGCGTGTTCAAGACCCACAAGGATGCCCCGCGGGTGCTGATCGCCAACTCGAACCTGGTGCCGCATTGGGCGAACTGGGACCATTTCAACGAACTGGATAAGAAGGGCCTGGCCATGTATGGCCAGATGACCGCCGGCTCGTGGATCTATATCGGGTCGCAGGGCATCGTTCAGGGCACCTACGAGACCTTCGTCGAGGCCGGGCGCCAGCATTACGGCGGTGACTTGAAAGGCAAGTGGATCCTGACCGGCGGGCTTGGCGGCATGGGCGGCGCGCAACCGCTGGCAGCCGTCATGGCCGGCGCCTGCTGCCTTGCCGTCGAATGCGACGAGACGCGCGCCGATTTCCGCCTGCGCACCCGCTATGTCGACGAAAAGACCCACAGCCTCGACGAGGCGCTGGAGATGATCGACCGCTGGACCAAGGCCGGCGAGGCGAAATCGGTGGCGCTGATCGGCAATGCCGCCGACGTGTTCCCGGAACTGGTCAAGCGCGGCGTGCGTCCCGACATCGTGACCGACCAGACCTCGGCCCACGACCCGGTGCATGGCTATCTGCCGCAGGGCTGGACCGTCGCCGAATGGCGCGCGCGCCAGGAAACCGACCCCAAGGCCGTCGAACGCGCCGCCCGCGCATCCATGCGCAAGCAGGTCGAGGCGATGGTGGCCTTCAGCGACCAGGGCATCCCGACCGTCGATTACGGCAACAACATCCGCCAGATGGCGCTGGAAGAGGGTTTCGAGCGCGCCTTCGCCTTCCCGGGCTTCGTGCCGGCGTATATCCGGCCGCTGTTCTGCAAGGGCATCGGTCCGTTCCGCTGGGCGGCGCTGTCGGGCGACCCCGAAGACATCTACAAGACCGACCAGAAGGTGAAAGAGCTGGTGGACGACCCGCATCTGCACAACTGGCTGGACATGGCGCGCGAGCGTATCAGCTTCCAGGGCCTGCCGGCGCGGATCTGCTGGGTCGGCCTTGGCATCCGCCACAAGCTGGGCCTCGCCTTCAACGAGATGGTGCGCAATGGCGAGCTGAAGGCGCCCATCGTCATCGGCCGCGACCATCTCGACTCGGGCTCGGTCGCCTCGCCCAACCGCGAGACCGAGGCGATGCAGGACGGCTCGGACGCGGTTTCCGACTGGCCGCTGCTGAATGCGCTGCTCAATACCGCCTCGGGCGCGACCTGGGTGTCGCTGCACCATGGCGGCGGCGTCGGCATGGGCTTTTCGCAGCATTCCGGCATGGTGATCTGCTGCGACGGGTCCGAAGATGCCGATGCGCGGCTGGCGCGCGTGTTGTGGAACGACCCCGCCACCGGCGTCATGCGGCACGCGGACGCGGGCTATCAGATCGCACTGGACTGCGCGCGGGAGCACGGGTTGAATCTGTCCGCCATTCTCTGATCCATAGGCGCGGCGTCGCAACGCACCGGGCCGCGCCCCTTCACCGTCCAACTAGGAGACAGACATGACTTTCCAGACCAGCCTCAAGGCCGCCCTGTTCGGGCTTTCCGCGCTTGCGCTCGGTTCGGCGGCTTCGGCCGACCAACTCGACGACATCAAGGCCGCCGGCAAGATCGTCACCGCGACCGACATGCACTATGCCCCCTTCGACATGCTGAACAACGGCACCTATGAGGGCATGACCAAGGATCTGTTCGACGAGGTGTCGAAAGAGATCGGCGTCGAGCCGGTCTATCAGGACATTCCTTGGACCGCCGAACTGCCGGGCCTCGAGGTCGGCAAGTTCGACATCGTGATCGCCCCGGTGACGATCACCCCCGAACGGCTGGAGCGCTATACCTTCACCCTGCCGATCGCCGATGCCACCGTCTCGCTGGTCCGCGCGGCCGCGAATACCGAGCTGACGAAGCCCGAGGACATCAAGGGCAAGACCGTCGGCGTCCAGCAGGGCACCGCGCAGTTCCGCCAGCTTCAAGCCTATGGCGAAAGCCTGGGCGGCGTGAACGTCAAGGAATACGGCACCACGGACGAAGCCTATGCCGACCTGGCCGCCGGCCGGCTGGACGCGGTGGCGGGCTCGCTGCCGAACCTGACCTATCTGGTCAAGAACCGCGCTGAGACCTTCGCGCTGTTCGAGCCGGCCCAGTTCGGCCAGCCGACCTATTTTGCCTGGGTGCTGCGCAAGGAAGAAGGCAGCGAAAGCTTTGCCAAGGCCATCAACGACGCGCTGCTGAAGATGACCGACGACGGCCGCGTCAAGGCGATCCAGGAGAAATGGCTGGGCAGCCATACCGAACTGCCCCGCGAAGTCCCGGCCAACTAAGTCGCTGGCGGGCGGGGCCTTCCCCGCCCGTTCCCCAAGGGCCAAGGCGAGGCGCGCATGTTTTCGATCCCGGTCTTCCTTCAAAGCTTCGAGCCGCTTTTCTGGGCGGCACGCTATACGCTGCTGATTTCGGGCCTCGGCATCGCGCTGGGGCTGGTGATCGGCACGCTGGTCTGTGCCGCGCGGCTTTCACCCTATGCGCCGTTGCGCGGCTTCGCGGCGATCTGGGTCAGCTTCCTGCGCGGCGTGCCGCTGCTGGTGCAGTTGCTGGTGTTCTATTACACGCTGCCGGTGATCGGCATCGACGTGCCCGCCATCTTCGCGGCGGTGGTGACGGTCGGCATCTGCGCCAGCGCCTATATCTCGGAGATCTGGCGCGGCGCCATCGCGGCGCTGCCCAGGGGACAGGCCGAGGCCGCCGTGGCCATCGGCATGACCCCGCGCGACACCTGGACGCGGGTGATCCTGCCGCAGGCTTTCACCATGTCGCTGCCGGCGCTGGTCAACGAGCTGATCCTGCTGGTCAAGGCCAGCTCGCTGGTCTCGGTCGTGGGCATCCTCGAGCTGACCCGCGCCAGCCAGGCGCAGGCCGCGACCACCTTCCGCCCGCTGGAGGTCTATCTCGCCGCCGCCTGCATCTACCTGGCGATCAACCTGTGCCTTGCGGCGCTGGGACGCTATCTCGAACACAGGACGGCCGTCTGATGGAATGGAGCATCCTTGAACAATACGGCCCCGCCCTGCTGAGGGGGTTCGGCGTCACCGTGCTGTGCTGGATCCTGGGCACGATCTTCGGCATGGCGCTGGGCCTGATGATCGCGCTGATCCAGCGCTATGGGCCGCGCTGGCTGGGCTGGATCATCCAGGCCTATATCGAGGTGATCCGCGGCACGCCCTTCCTGGTGCAGCTTTTCGTGCTGTATTACGGCGGGCCGCTGATCGGGCTGCGGCTGGATGCGCTGCCGGCGGGGCTTCTGGGCCTGACCATCTATGGCAGCCCCTATTTCGCCGAGATCTTCCGCTCGGGCTTTCGCGCCGTGCCGCATGGCCAGATCGAGGCCGCCCGCGCCATCGGCATGGCCGAGCCCACCATCGTGCGCCGCGTCCTGCTGCCCCTGGGGCTGGTCTCGTCGCTGCCGGCGCTGGTCAATTTCTCGATCATCCTGACCAAGGAGACGGTGATCCTGTCCATCATCACCGTGCCCGAACTGATGTATCAGGTCAGCCGCATGTCCACCGAGACCTTCCGCTATCTCGAGGCGAACCTGGTGCTGGCGCTGTTTTTCTGGGCGCTGGTCGAGACCATCTCGCGCGTCGGCCGCCGGCTTGAGACGCGCATCACCAAACACCTGATCGAAAGGACCTGAGCCGATGCAGGCTTCTGCCGTCGATATTCGCAAGGTCAACAAGTATTACGGCCCTTTCCACGCGCTGAAGGACGTGGACTTGGCGATCCCGCCGGGCAAGGTGACCTGCCTGATCGGGCCTTCGGGCTCGGGCAAGTCCACGCTGCTGCGCTGCATCAACTTCCTCGAGGAATACGACTCGGGCGAGATCCGCATCGACGGCCAGCTGATCGGCTACGAGGTGCCGGGCCGCAAGATGTCGGGGCGCAAGCTGCGGCAGATGCGCCGTTCCATCGGCATGGTGTTCCAGCAGTTCAACCTGTGGCCGCACATGACCGCCAAGGAAAACGTGGCCGAGGGGCTGATCCGCGTGCGCGGCCTGTCGAAATCCGAGGCGGAGACCCGCGCCGCCGAGGCGCTGACAAAGGTCGGGCTGGCCGACAAGATGGGCAATCACCCTGCACGCCTGTCGGGCGGCCAGCAGCAGCGCGTCGCCATCGCCCGCGCCATCGCCATGGAGCCGCGGCTGATGCTGTTCGACGAGCCGACCTCGGCGCTCGATCCCGAACTGGTGGGCGAGGTGCTGAACGTGATGAAGGCGCTGGCCAGCGAGGGCATGACCATGGTGGTGGTCACGCATGAGATGGGCTTTGCCGCCCATGTCGCCGACCAGGTGGCCTTCATGGAAAAGGGCGAGCTGGTGGCGGTGGACAGCCCGCAAGGCATCTTCCATGCGCCGAAGGACGAACGGATCTGGAACTTCCTGCGCACCTATCACGAGCGCAACAGCTTCTGAGGGGAGGGCGGGGCTTTGCTCCTGCGCCGCGCCGGACCCTTGTCCGGGCCGTCGCGGGGGGTCTGTTTCGTTCCTCGCTTAAAAGATCCACCGGATCTTTTCCGGGCGCCCTCACCCCCGGAGCATTTGGGAAACGGCGAAGCGCGCGGGCGGGGGGCTTGCGGCGGGGCGGCTGCGGCTTATCTGGAACGGGTAGCAGCAAGGACTTTCCCCTCATGCCCCAACCCAAACTTTTCGAGCCGATCGCCATCGGCGGCCAGACCCTTGCGAACCGGATCGTCATCGCGCCGATGTGCATGTATTCGGCCGAGGACGGGCGGATGACCGACTGGCACCTGATGCATCTGGGCGCGCTGTCGCATTCCGGCGCGGCGATCCTGACCATCGAAGCCACCGCCGTCCTGCCCGAGGGACGCATCTCATACGCCGATGTCGGGCTGTGGGACGATGCGACCGAGGCGGCCATGGATCGGGTGCTGAAGGGCGTGCGGGCCTGGTCGGACATGCCCATCGCCATCCAGCTGGCCCATGCCGGGCGCAAGGCCTCGACCGCGAAGCCCTGGGACGGTGGCGCGCAGATCGCGCCGGATGCGGAGCATGGCTGGCAGACCGTCTCGGCCTCGGACCTGCCCTTCGCCGAGGGCGAGAACCCTCCGGTCGCGCTGGATCGCGCGGGGCTGGCGCGGGTGCGCGACGGGTTTGCCGAGGCGGCGCGCCGTGCCGTGCGGCTGGGCATCGATGCGATCCAGATCCATGCCGCGCATGGCTATCTGCTGCATCAGTTCCTGTCGCCGCTGTCGAACCGGCGCGAGGACGAATATGGCGGCAGCCTGGAAAACCGCATGCGCTTTCCGCTGGAGGTCTTCGAGGCGGTGCGGGACGCGGTGCCGCAGGGCTATCCGGTTACGGTGCGCATCTCGGGCACCGACTGGGTCGAGGGCGGCTGGGACATCGCCGGCAGCATCGCCTTTTCCCAGGCGCTGGAGGCGCGGGGTTGCGCCGCGATCCATGTCAGCAGCGGCGGGCTGGACAGGCGCCAGCAGATCCCCGTCGGCCCCAACTATCAGGTGCCGCTGGCGCGCGCGGTCAAGCAGGCGGTCGGCATCCCGGTCATCGCCGTCGGCCTGATCACCGAGCCCGAGCAGGCCGAGGCCATCGTCGCCACCGGCGATGCCGACATGATCGCGCTGGCGAGGACGGTGCTTTACGATCCGCGCTGGCCCTGGCACGCGGCGGCGAAGCTGGGCGCCAGCGTCTCGGCGCCGCCGCAATTCTGGCGCAGCCAGCCCTCGGGGTTGCGGGACCTGTTCCGCAAGTGATCGCCGCACGGGCGCCGGCACCGCGGCCGGCGCCGGCTCAGACCGCGCCCTGCTTTTGCTGGTGCGGGTCGTTGCGGTCGAAGATCATCAGCCCATCCTCGGGCACCTGCCGGTCGGTCCAGCGCGGATCGGCGAGCGAACGCTCGGCGTCGCGCAGCCCGTCGCGCCAATGGTCCAGCATCGACAGGCGGGAGAATTCGTAATCCTTGGACGCGCTTTCGTAATCCGCGTGCCGATAGATCAGGTGCATCAGGCTGACCGGATGGGCGGGGCCGGATTCGATCAGCATGGCCAGGTCGGGGTCGCCGCGGAACTCGGCGGGCAGGCGCGCATGCAGCCGGCGCGCGGCGCTGGCCAGCGCATGGCGGATGCGGAACTCGTCGGTGTTCAGCCGGGTGCGGCTGGAAAAGCGGATCTCGCGCTCGCGCTGTTCGACCTGGGCCATGGTGCGGGGCATGATGTCGCGCGACGGGTAGAGATCCACCTGATAGATGCAGAGCGGCCGCTGGCTTGGCACCGCCAGCACGAATTGCAGGGGCGAGTTCGAGACCAGCCCGCCGTCCCAATAATGCCGCCCGTCGATCTCGACCGCGGGAAAGCCCGGCGGCAGCGCGCCCGAGGCCATGATGTGATCGACGGTGATCCGCGTTTCGCGGCTGTCGAAACAGGTGAAGTTGCCGGTCTCGACATCCACGGCGCCGACGGACAGTCGCGGCCCCTCGTCGTTGAGATAGTCGAAGTCGATCAGTTCCAGCAGCGTCTCGCGCAGCGGCGAGGTGTCATACCAGCTGGTCTGTCGCATCAGCCCGGGCAGGAACGAGAACAGGTCGGGGACGCGCGGCCGGAAAAAGCCCGGCGCCCCCAGCATGGTGGACATGGTGGCGCGGCCTTCGTTGCAGATCGCGCGCATCTGTTCGTGAATCGGCCCGCCCTCGAAACACGATCCCAGAAGCCAGGGCGCGCCCGTCACCCCCTCCCAGAAGCGGCGCAGCGCGTCCAGCCGCTTGCCGGGGCGGTTGCCGGCGATGAGCGCGGCGTTGATCGAGCCGATCGAGATGCCGGCCAGCCATTCCGGTTCCTGCCCGGCGCGGCAAAGCGCCTCGTAGGCGCCGGCCTGAAATGCCCCCAGGGCACCGCCACCCTGAAGGACCAGCACGATTTTCTCGGGTATTTCCCCGGTTCTGTCCTTCATCTGTCCCTCGAATTCCACCGTCTGATTCCCGTCACGCTATGCCCGGGGACGGAAAGTTTCCATAAGTGCTGGCAAATCGAAAGAAAAAAACTCGCAAATCCGACCGTGGCGCCATGGTTGACGCTGCGTCCGGCGCGATTTCGGCCGGAGAGATTGCCACGGCGGCGCCAGCCGATATATTGGGGCATGACACAGCCGGAGCCAGCCGCGACAAGCGCATGATCGACGATCCTTCCGAAAGGCGCCGCCGGCTGCGCCAAGCTGTCCTCCGGCATTCCCCTGATCCGAGCGAGCCCCTTTGATGTGGATCGAAGTCCTTGTCGTCCTTGTCCTGACCCTGTTGAACGGGCTGCTGGCCATGTCGGAACTGGCCATCGTTTCGGCCCGCCCGGCCCGGCTGAAGGTTCTGGCCGAGCGCGGCGACCGAGGCGCCGCCACCGCCCTGCAACTGGGCGAGGACCCGGGGCGGTTCCTGTCCTCGGTCCAGATCGGCATCACGCTGGTCGGCATCCTGTCGGGCGCATTCTCCGGTGCGACGCTGGGCGCGCGGCTGGCGGGGGCGCTGCCGGGCTGGGGCGTGCCGCCCTCGCTGGCGCAGCCCCTGGGCATGGGCGGCGTGGTCGTCGCCATCACCTATCTGTCGCTGATCGTGGGCGAACTGGTGCCCAAGCAATTGGCGCTGAAGGCGCCCGAGCGGGTTGCGGCCCGCGTGGCGCCCCTGATGCTGGCCATCTCGCGCGGGGCGGCGCCGCTGGTCTGGCTGCTCGACCGTTCGGGCAAGCTGGTGCTGGCCGCGCTGGGACAATCGGGCGAGGACAGGCAGACCATCAGCGACGAAGAGATCAAGCTGGTCATCTCGGAGGCCGAGACCGCGGGCGTCATGCACCGGGCCGAGACCGAGATGATCGCCGGCGTCATGCGCATCGCCGACCGCAGCGCGCGCGGGCTGATGACGCCGCGGCGCGAGATCGAGGCGGTCGATGTCGGCGACAGCTGGGAAGAGATGGCGCGCAAGTTCCGCGACGGCCGCCGCACCCGCTTGCCGGTCAGCGACGGCGATCCGAACAACCTGATCGGCGTGATCGCCAGCGTGGATCTGATGTCGCAAAGCCGGGCCGAGGCGGTGGACCTGCGCGAGGTGATGCAGCCCGCGCCGATCATCCCCGAGACCATGGATGCGCCCGAGGTCATTGCGCGCCTGCGCGCCGCGCCGGGGCAGATGCTGCTGGTCTATGACGAATACGGCCATTTCGAGGGCGTGGTGACGCCGATGGACGTGCTGGAGGCGATCACCGGCGAATTCGCCGGGCTCGACGACGACGAGCCGAAGCTGGTCGAGCGCGAGGACGGCAGCCTGCTGGTGGCCGGCTGGATGCCGGTCGACGAATTCGCCGACCGGCTTTCGGTGCCGCTGGACGAGGATCGCGACTTTTCCACCGTCGCGGGGCTGGTGCTGGATCTGGCCGGCCGGCTGCCGCAGGCGGGCGACCGCGTGGATTGGCAGGGCTGGCGCATCGAGGTTGTGGACATGGACCATCGCCGCATCGACAAGTTGCTGGTCCAGCGCCTGCCGGCCTGATCCGCTGGCCCCGGGGTCGCGGCCAAGCCCGCAAGAAAAACGGGTGCTTGTGATTTTCCGCAGGGTTGATAACCTTGCGTTATGAATTTCACCCTGCGCCAGATCACCTATTTCCTGGCCGTCGCCCGGCTTGGCAATTTCGGTCGCGCCGCCGAGACGGTGCATGTCTCGCAGCCGGGCCTGTCCAGCCAGATCGCCCAGCTCGAGGCGCGGCTGGGCGGGACGCTGTTCGAACGCGGCGCCGGCGCAGGTCCGGTGCGGCTGACCGCGCTGGGAGAGCGGCTGCTGCCGGTGGCGCAGGAACTGATCGACACCGCCAAGCGGCTGGATGCGCTGGCGCGGGCCGGGCGCTCGCCCCTGTCGGGGCGGCTGCGGCTGGCGATCATCCCGACGGTTGCGCCCTATCTGATCCCGCATCTGGTGCCGGCCCTGCGCGCCAACCACCCGACGCTGGACCTGGAAATGCACGAGATCGCCACCGACGAGGTGATCTCGGGCGTGCTGAGCCATCGTTTCGATGTCGGGATCATGGCCCTGCCGGTCAGTGAGCCGGGCATCGAGGCCGAGGCGGTGCTGCGCGACGCCTTCCTGGTCGCGCTGCCGGGCGGCGACACCAGCTTTCTTTCCGGCTCCGCCCATCCCGAGAGCATCGAGGCCGACCGCTTGCTGCTGCTGGCCGACGGCCATTGCCTGCGCGATCAGGCGCTGGAGGTCTGCGGCATGCGCAGCCCGCGCCGCAAGCTGAACCTGGAAGCGTCCTCGATGGCCACGCTGATGCGGATGGTGGCCAGCGGCATGGGCATGACGCTGATCCCCCGGCTGGCGCTGGCCGACGAGAACCGCGACGGCCGGCTGCGCATCGTGCCCTTTACCGAGCCCGCGCCCTCGCGCGATCTGGCCGTGGTCTGGCGCCGCAACGCCGAGGCAGAGACGGATGCGCGGACCCTGGCAGAGGCGGTGCGCGGCCTTGCCCCGGTGCTGGGGATCGAGCCGATTGCCCGCCCCGCGCCCGGCTTGCCCCCAAAGGAGCCGGTGCGGCGCCGGGTCACCGCAGGACGATCTTGACCGGCAGCACCAGCGAGGTGGTCTGTCCCGAGGGCGGTGCCGGCAGGCGCGGCATGCGCGAAGCCTGACGGTTCAGCGCCGAGTCGATGCTCGCGTCCCCGGTCGAACTGGCCAGCGAGGCTCCGGCCACGCGACCGCTGGGATCGACGCTGAAGCGCACGGTCACGGTCATGGTGCCGCCGCGCCCGCTGAAGCGGGTGCGCTGCATGTGGCGCGCCACCGCGGACTGCACCTTGGATTGCCAGCTTGCCACCTGTCGCGGGCTGGGCGTGCCGACCTGGCCCTGCGGTGCGGCGGTGCGCTCGGATTGCGGCGCCCGGACCTGGGTCGTCCGCTGGCGGGCCGGCTGCTCTTCCGGCGCCTTTTCCTTTTTCTCGCGCTTTTTCGGCTCGGGCTGCTTTTCGACGACCTTGGGTTCGGGCTCCGGCTCACGTTCGGGGCGCTCGGGGGGGCGTTCGGATTTTTGCAGCACCACCGCGTCGGGCGGCGGCGGGAACAGCGAGTTCATGTCCGCCAGCGGCTCCAGCTCCTCAAGCGGCGGCATGGCGAGTTCCGGTTCGGGCTCCGGCTCCGGCTCTGGTTCGGGTTCCGGCTCCGGCTCGGGTTCCGCCTCGGCCATTTCGGGGGTTTCGGCTTCGTCCGGCGGGGCGGCGGCCTCGGGCATCGGCGCCAGCTCGACGAAGACGGGATCGGGCAGGCCGGGGGGTGCCGCGGCTTCGGCGCGTTGCAGGATCCACAGCGCGCCTCCCATATGCGCGGCCAGGGCCACCGCCGCAGCGGTGCCCCATAATGCGCTTTCGCGCAGGGCCGAGGAAGGCTTCCAACTCATGGCGTGGGTGCTCCTCCGCTGGTCGGGGTCGATGCGGTCTGGGCGGGTGCGGGCGCGGCAGGTGCCGGCGCTGCTGCCGCACCCGGCGCGGGCGCCGGTTCGGCGCCGGTCGGGGATGCGGGGTCGAGGGCGGCCCCGGCCCCGGTGGTTTCAAGCCCCACCAGCGCGATCTTCAGATAGCCGGTTTCGCGCAGGGTATTCATGACGCCCATCAGGTCGCCATAGGACACGTCCTTGTCGGCGCGCAGGAAGATGCGTTCCTCGCGGTTGTTTTCGGTGGCGGTGGCCAGTGCCGCGGCCAGGCCACCTGCGGGCACGTCCTCGTTGCCGATGGCCAGCGTCAGGTCGGGCTTGACCGTGATATAGACCGGCTGGTCGGGCCGTTGCGCTGGCGTCGCGTTCGAGATCGGCAGGTCCACGTTCACATCCACCGTGGCCAGCGGCGCCGCCACCATGAAGATGATCAGCAGCACCAGCATCACGTCGATGAAGGGCGTGACGTTGATCTCGTGGTTCTCGACCAGATCGTCGCCTTGGGTTTCGCGGATGCCGCCGGCCATGGCTCAGACCTCCGTGCGCGAGACGGAGCCGCGGAAGTCGAGATCGCGGCTGACGAGGCGCTTGACCCCGGCGGCGGCATTGGCGAGCCGCAGGCGGTAGCCGGTGATGGCGCGGGCGAAGACGTTGTAGATCACCACGGCCGGGATGGCGGCGACCAGGCCGATGGCGGTGGCCAGCAGCGCCTCGGCGATGCCTGGCGCCACGACGGCAAGGTTGGTCGTCTGCGCCTGGGAAATGCCGATGAAGCTGTTCATGATGCCCCAGACGGTGCCGAACAGCCCCACGAAGGGCGCGGTCGAACCGATGGTGGCCAGCACGCCGGTGCCCCGGCTCATGCGGCGGCCGGCGATGGCCTCGATCCGGTCCAGATGCGAATCGACGCGCTCCTTGATGCCCGAGTCGCCGGCCTGGTCCAGCGCGGGGGCCGAGCGGTCGTATTCGGCGGCGGCGGCGCGGATCATGCGCGAGACCGGGTCGCGGCGGCTGCCGGCCGAGGCCAGGGCGGCGGGCAGGCTTGCGGCGTGCTCGATGCGGCGGATGCCGGATTGCGCGCGGTTCGTGGCGCCCAGCAGCTCCAGCACCTTGGCGACCAGCACCGTCCAGGTCACGACCGAAGCGAAGGCCAGGCCGATCATCACGGCCTTCACCACCCAGTCGGCGGCCAGGAACATGCCCCAGGGGGACAGGTCATGCGGCAGGTTCGGATCGCGTTCCGGTGGGGTCAGCATCGGCGCCAGCGCGTCCTGCACCGCCTGCGGCAAGAAGCCCGAGCCGGCGGGCTCGGCCGCTTCCGGGGTCGCCGGAGCGGGGGTTTCGGGCGTTGTCGCGGGGGTCTGGGCGGCCGGTGCTTCGGCGGCGGGCGCCGGGGTGGCCGGGGCCGGCTCGACGGTTTCCGGCGTGGTCGCGGTGGGGGCGGGCTCCGTTGCCGCAGGCGGGGTTGCCGGGGTCGCCGGGGCGGCCGTCTCGGGCGCCTGGGTCGGCGGGGTGGTCTCGGTCGCCGCAGGTTCGGGGGTTGCGGGGGCAGGGGTTGCCGGCGCTGTCGTTTCCGGTGCGGCGGTTTGCGGTGCGGCCGCCTCGGGTGCAGCCGGGCTGGCCGGCTGGGCCTGAACCTCGGGCGCCGGGCCGGGCTGGCCGCTGGTGGTGCTTTCCTGGGCCGAGAGCGGCGCGGTAAGCAGCAGGCAAGTCAACGCAACGGCGGTCCCCGCGCGGTGGCGCGGCAGCGACATCTGAGTCATGGCGATCCTTATAGTTCCGGCATTCGGTCCGTCCGCATCTTGCTGGGGCGCGGCGCATGTCATGCATGCCGCCAGCCCTTTGGCCGCGGTTTGGGGCTCGTATCGATCACCAAGGTAAAATTGTCAACTATTCCGCGGTCCGTCCGCCGGGCTTTATGCCGACCAATAGGCCGCCAGATGGCTGCGGGCTTTATCGTGGCCAAGCGTTTCCAGCATCAGGGCACGGATCGAGGCGATGCCGGATTTCTCTGCCGCCATCCACAGATAGCTGTCGGGCGGGGGCGGCTCGGTACGCAGCAGCGCGCAAAGCGCGGCCGTTCCGCCGGGCAGGTGGCGAAAGCGGAAGCCCGCGGGCCGGGGCAGCGGATAGTCCGCTTGCGCGCCAAGCAGCCAGACCTCGCCCTGGGCCTGAGCGGCACGCGATTCGAGGATGCGGGCAATGGCGGGATAGGCGGTCTCGTCCCCCGCAAGCATCAGGCGCGCGACCTGCGGGATGCCGCCGCCGCTGGGGCCGGCAAGGCCGATGCGCGTGCCGGCAGGCGCGGTGCGCGCCCAATGTGCCGCCCGCCCGCCGGCATGGTCGAAAACGTCCAGGTCCAGCCAGCCTGCATCGGCGTCGATGCGGCGCACGGTATAGACCGGGCGGTGCAGCGCCTTGTCGCCCTTTGGCCAGACGATCTGGCCGTTCGCGCCGATATGCGGCCATTCGGGCGCAGCGTCTCGGGACCGGGGCAGCACCAGCCGGAAATGGATCGAATCCCCGCCGGCAAGGCGGTGCAGGTCGGGCGCGGCCAGCCGCACGCGCAGGAAGCCGGGGCAGAGCGGCCGGACGCCGGCGACCTGGGCGAAGCTGAAATTCCCCGGCAACTGGCCGGCATCCGCGGCCGAGGGCCAGCGCAGCGCCGCTGCCGCCCCGGGCAGGTGATGCGCCAGATGCTCCGAGATCGCCTGCTGCATCGCATCCAGCCATTCGGCGCGATGTGCCCGGGCAAAGACCAGCACGCCGTCGCCGCGCCGCTTGGCGCCAAACTCGCCCATCTCGACCTGGCACCAGATCGAGCGGCCATGGCCGGTATGCAGGTCCAGCCCGTGTTCCCGGGCCTCGTCGCGGATCAGCCGCTCGATGGGCGCGAAGTCCTGTTCGGGCAGCAGGGCCTCGGACTGGAACTCGGGCAGGGGGGTGATGCGCATCGGTCGCCTTTCATGCCTTCGGGGGCAAAGGTCGGGTATCCGGCGCGATGCTGCAAGGGCTCATGCGAGCCGGGCGATCTCGGCCGCCGCAGCCTCCAGCGCGCCCTTGCCATGCGGGATGGACAGCGCGGCCATCCCGGCCTCGATCACGGCCAGCACGCCCAGAAGCTGATGGGCATTGGCATGGCCCATATGCGCGATGCGCAGCGCGTTGTCGGGATCGGGGGCGCCAAGGCCGATGCCCAGCGTGACCCCCGCCTTGGCGGCGGTCCATTCGCGCAGGGCGGCGGCATTCGGAAGGCGGGCCGCGGTGACGGAACGGGCACGACCGGCGGGATCGGCGATCAGCGGGCCGATGCCATGGCCGCCCGCACCCCAGTGGTCCAGTGCCGCCCAAGTCGCCTGCGCCAGCCCCTCGTGCCGCGCCCATGCGGCGGGCAGGGTTTCCTCGTCCAGCAAGATATGCAGCGCCTCGTTCAGGCCGAAGATGTGCTGAACGGGCGGCGTGCCGCCCCAGAACTGCCAGAGCTCCTCTGCCTCGGCGCGCGGGGTCCAGTCCCAATAGGGCGTGGCAAGGCCGCTGCGCGCCCGCGCCTTCACCCGGTCCGAGAACCAGACGAAGGTCAGGCCCGGCGGCACCATCAGCCCCTTCTGGCTGGCCGAGACCAGCAGATCGACGCCCCATTCGTCCATCCGCATCGGCTCGCAGCCCAGCGAGGCGATGGCATCGACGGCCAGGAAGACGGGATGGTCGCCCATGGCGGCGCGCAGGGCGGGAATGTCGGCGCGGGCGGAGCTTGCGGTATCGACCTGGCAGACCAGCACCGCCCGGATCCGCCCCTCGCGGTCCTGCGCCAGTCGGTCGGCCAGGCGCTGCGGATCGGGGGGCGCGAGGTCGAAATCCAGCTCCTCGACCTCGATCCCCAGCGCGCGGGCCGAGGCGGCCCAGCTGCGGCCGAAATGGCCCGAGACCAGCGCCAGGGCCCGCTCGCCCCGGTCGAGCAGGTTGACATTGGCCGCCTCCCAGCCGGCATGGCCGTTGCCGATATAGGGCGCGACATGGCCCGCGGTGCCGGCCAGCCGTTTCAGCCCGGCGATCATGGCGCGGTTCTCGGCCGCGAGTTCGGGGCCGTAGATGTCGGGCGAGGCGCGATGCATGGCGCGCAGCACGCGGTCGGGAACGGGCGAGGGGCCGGGGATGGCAAGGACGGCGCGGCCCTGGGCAAAGCTCATGGAAAATGCCTTTCGACTGATGCGCCATCGGTAGGACGACCCCCGCGCAAGGTCAACGGGCGCGCGCGGTGCCAGGCGGCGGAGCCGGCGCCGGTTCCACGGTTGCAGGAGTATTTGGGGAACGAAGAAGCGCAGGGCCGTCGCATGCGGGTTGGGTGCCGGTGGCGGGCAGACGGTGGTGGCGGGCACGGGGTGGCAGCGGGTTGCCCCCGAGCGGCTTGCGGCTTATCCCTTGGCCTGACCGAATTTCCGGGGGTGCGATGGCGGACAGGATTCACAGGACGGCCAATCTGTTCGCCCGCATGTGGCGCGACTATCTGCACCCCTATTCCGGGCGCATCCTGCTGGCGCTGCTGTTCCTTGTCATCGAGGGTTCGACGCTGGGCCTGCTCAGCTGGATGCTGAAGCCGCTGTTCGACCGGGTCTTCGTCGGCGGCGACACCGATGCGATCTGGTGGGTCGGCGGCGTCATCTTTGCGCTGTTCCTGATCCGCGCCGCGACCTTCGTCATCAACCGCAGCCTGATGACCTCGGTCTCGCTGGCGGTCTCGACCAGCATGCAGACGGATCTCTTGCGCCATATCATGGTGCTGGACGGAGGCTTCTTCCAGCAGAACCCCCCCGGTGCGCTGATCGAGCGGGTGCAGGGCGATTCCATCGCCGTGCAGGGGGTCTGGTCGACCTTCATCGCCGGGGCCGGGCGGGACATGGTCTCGCTGGTGTCGCTGTTCGGCGTGGCGTTGGCCGTCGATCCCTGGTGGACCATGGCGGCGGTGGTGGGTGCGCCGCTTCTGATCCTGCCGACGCTGGTGGTGCAGCGCTATATCCGGCGCAAGATGCGGCAGAACCGCGTCAATGCCAGCCAGCGCGCCACCCGGCTGGACGAGGTGCTGCACGGCATCAACGCCGTCAAGCTGAACCGGATGGAGGATTACCAGGCCGGCCGCTTTGCCCAGATCGTCACCCGCATCCGCCAGGCCGAGGTCAAGATGTCGGGCATCGGCGCCACGGTGCCGGCGCTGGTCGACGTCGTGACCGGGCTGGGCTTCATCGGCGTCCTGGCGCTGGGCGGGGCCGAAGTGACGCGGGGCGAGCGCACGGTGGGCGACTTCATGTCCTTTTTCACCGCCATGGCGCTGGCCTTCCAGCCGCTGCGCCGGCTGGGGGCCTTGACCGGCACCTGGCAGATCGCGGCGGCAAGCCTGGAACGCATCTATGCCGTGCTGGACATGCGGCCCACCATCGTCTCGGGTCCGCGGCGCGAGCCGCCGCCCGACACCACCATCCGCTTTGCGGACGTGCGGCTGGCCTATGACAACCATCCGGTGCTGAACGGGCTGAGCTTCACCGCCGAGGCGGGCAAGACCACGGCGCTGGTCGGGCCTTCGGGGGCGGGGAAATCCACGGTCTTCAACCTGCTGACGCGGCTTATCGACCCCGAATCGGGGCAG
The DNA here is from genome assembly GCF_900100045.1 of Paracoccus denitrificans. Taxonomy (GTDB): domain Bacteria; phylum Pseudomonadota; class Alphaproteobacteria; order Rhodobacterales; family Rhodobacteraceae; genus Paracoccus; species Paracoccus denitrificans. The sequence goes on from NZ_FNEA01000010.1 coordinate 177,826, forward strand.
ATCACGCTGGGCGGCGTGCCCCTGCGCGAGTTCGACCTGGGGGTGCTGCGCGACCAGTTTTCGACCGTGAGCCAGGACGCGGCGCTGTTCGACGAGACCCTGCGCGAGAACATCCTGCTGGGCCGCGAACAGGACGACGAGGCGCTGCGCCGCGCAATCGTCGCCGCCCATGTCGCCGATTTCACCGATGCGCTGCCCATGGGGCTGGACACGCCGGCCGGGCCGCGCGGCTCGGCGCTGTCGGGCGGGCAGCGCCAGCGCGTCGCCATCGCCCGCGCCGTTTTGCGCAATGCGCCGGTCCTGCTTCTGGACGAGGCGACGAGTGCGCTGGATGCGCAAAGCGAGCGGGTGGTGCAGCAGGCGCTGGACGAGCTGTCGGCCGGGCGCACGACGCTGGTCATCGCGCACCGGCTGTCGACCGTGCGGCAGGCCGACAAGATCGTGGTTGTCGATGCCGGCCGGGTTGTCGAAGAGGGCGATCACGACCAACTCATGGCGCAGGGCGGTGCCTATGCCGCGCTGGTCAGGTTGCAATTCGGAGAAGAGTGATGCGGCGGATTCTGGCGGTCTCGGGCGAGGATCGGGTCGAGTTCCTGCAAGGGCTGGTGACCAACAAGGTCGGCCCCGAGCCTTGCTGGGCGGCGCTGTTGACGCCGCAGGGCAAGTATCTGGCCGATTTCCTGATCGTGCCGGATGGCGAGCGGCTGCTGGTCGACGTCGATGCGCGGCTGGAGGGCGACCTGATGCGGCGGCTGTCGATGTACAAGCTGCGCTCGAAGGTCGCGCTGGAGCCGACCGACCTGACCGTGGCGCGTGGCACCGGCCCGGCGCCCGAGGGTGCGATCATGGACCCGCGGCACGACGCGCTGGGCTGGCGGCTTTACGGCGGCGAGGGGGACGACGGCAGCGACTGGGACGCGATCCGGGTCGCGCATTGCATCCCCGAAACCCTGGTCGAACTGATCCCGAACGAAACCTTCATCCTGGAGGCCGGGTTCGAGCGCCTGCACGGCGTCGATTTCCGCAAGGGCTGCTATGTCGGGCAGGAGGTCACGGCGCGGATGAAGCACAAGACCGAATTGCGCAAGGGGCTGGTGACGGTCGGCATCGAGGGCGCGGCCCCCGTCGGCACGCCGATCCTGATGGCCGATGGGCGCGAGGTGGGCACGCTTTTCACCCAGTCGGGGGACCGCGCCATCGCCTATATGCGCTTCGACCGCATGGGTGAGGGGCTGGTGGCGGGGGATGCCCGCATCCTGCCATGACACCCGATCCGACCGAGCGCATAAGGCGGATCGTGCATGTGGACATGGACGCCTTCTATGCCTCGGTCGAGCAGCGCGACGACCCGGCCCTGCGCGGCAAGCCCGTCGCCGTGGGCGGCATCCAGCGCGGCGTCGTGGCGGCGGCCAGCTACGAGGCGCGGCGCTATGGCGTGCGCTCGGCCATGCCCTCGATGCGGGCGATGCGGCTTTGTCCCGACCTGATCTTCGTGAAGCCGCGCTTCGACGTCTATCGTGCCGTCAGCCAGCAGGTCCGCGCGATCTTTGCCGAATACACCCCGCTGGTCGAGCCGCTGTCGCTGGACGAAGCCTATCTGGACCTGACCGACCACCTGAACGGCTCGACCGCCACCCGCATCGCCAAGGAGATCCGGGCGCGCATCCGCGAGGCGACCGGGCTGACCGCCTCGGCCGGGGTCAGCTACAACAAGTTCCTGGCCAAGCTGGCCTCGGACCAGCGCAAGCCCGACGGGCTGTTCGTGATCCCGCCCGAGGCGGGGGCAGAGTTCGTGCAGGGCCTGCCCATCGGCCGCTTCCACGGTATCGGCCCGGCCACGGCGGCGCGGATGGAGGCGCATGGCATCCTGACCGGCGCCGACCTTGCCCGGCAGAGCCTGGATTTCCTGACCGCGCGCTTTGGCAAGTCGGGTGCCTATTACTGGAATATTTCCCGCGGCATCGACACGCGCGAGGTCAAGCCGGACCGCATCCGCAAGAGCATCGGCGCCGAGAACACCTATTTCGAGGATCTGCGCGACATTGCTGCGGCGCATGAGGCGCTGGCGGTGCTGGCCGACAAGGTCTGGCGCCACACGACCACGGCTGCCCTGCGCGGGCGGACGGTGACGCTGAAGGTGAAATACGGCGATTTCCGCCAGATCACCCGGGCGCGATCCCTGCCGCGCGCCGTCGAGAGCCGCGACGAAATGCTGGAAATGGCCTGCGAATTGCTGGCGCCGGTCTTTGCCGATCCGCATGGCGTGCGGCTGCTGGGCATCACCCTGTCGGGACTGGAGGAGGCGCGGCAGGACGAGCCGCCGCGCCAGCTGGGCCTGTTCGATCAGGCGTAAAGGTTGATGACGCCGACCTTCTGGTGGATGCCGTTCACCGTCTCCTTGTCGAGCCCCAGGCCTTCGGCAAGCGCGTGCAGGTATTCGGCCTCCTTGCGGTTGTCGAACTCGATCGCCATCAGCGACATCAGATAGACCTGCGGGCCGAAGCCCTGCGGCACCTCGCGCGCCAGGGCCGCGGCATCGACCGGCGCCGCCATCTGCTCGCGGATGAAGGCGCGCTCTTCGTCGTCGAGTTCGCCGAATTCCGACATCAGCTTGGTCTTTTCGTTCTCGTCGATCTCGCCGTCGGATTTCGCGGCCTGGATCATCGCCTTCAGCATCAGCCCGGCCAGCGCGTTCTGTTCCGGGGTGGGGGCGGTCGTGGGCTCGTCGCCGCTGGCCAGCGCCTCGTTGAACAGCTCGCCGAAGCTGGCGTCGTTCTGCGGCTGGGCGTCCTTTTGCGCCAGCCCGCCGCCTTGCGGAGCCTGGCCCTGATGCGCGCCGCGCCCGCCCAGCAGATCGCCCAGCATGCCGCCAAGCCCGCCTGCGGCCGCGCCGCCCAGGATCCCGCCAAGCCCGCCGCCCGAACCCGAGCTGCCGCGCGATCCCGTCAACTGGTCCAGCAGCCCGCCCAACCCGCCTTGCGCCGTGCCGGCATGGCGGGGCGAGTGCGATCCGCCATAGGGCGCGCCGCCGCCAACGACGACGGCCCCGCCGCCCGCGCCGCCCGAACGGCCGCCGAGCACCTGGCCCAGCATGTCGCCCAGCCCGCCCGAGCCGGTCGAGCGATTGCCGGCCCCGGCCGTGTTGTTGCCGAAGAGCTCGTCGAGCAGCCCGCCCGACCCACGCCCGCCGCCGGATTGCGGCCGGTTCTGGGCGTTCTTCATCATGGTTCCGATCCCCTTGGCCAGCATGACGCCGGCCGCGACGCGGGCGAGGGATTTCATCAGGCTCATCTCGTTACTCCGAAAGGGTTGCGACCGCCCGGCCAGGCAGCCTTGTCTGCGCAATTCCAACGTATTCGCCGGGTTCCGGTTCCACTGCCACAGGCCCTGCGGCAAAGGCCCGGGCGCCCTTGATTTTTCCCCGGCACGATTATAAGTCGCGGCGGATGTTTCACGACGGGGGCTGTCGCGCGGGTGGCCCCCCCGATAGGAGGCCATGATGGCAAAGGCAAAGTTTGAACGGACGAAACCGCACGTCAACATTGGGACGATTGGTCACGTTGACCACGGCAAGACGACGTTGACGGCCGCGATCACCAAGTATTTTGGTGAATTCAAGGCCTACGACCAGATTGACGGCGCTCCCGAGGAGCGTGCCCGCGGGATCACGATCTCGACGGCGCATGTTGAATACGAGTCGGAGAACCGTCACTACGCGCATGTGGACTGCCCCGGCCACGCGGACTACGTGAAGAACATGATCACGGGTGCGGCGCAGATGGACGGCGCGATCCTGGTGGTGAACGCGGCCGACGGCCCGATGCCGCAGACGCGCGAGCACATCCTGCTGGGCCGGCAGGTGGGCATTCCCTACATGGTGGTGTACCTGAACAAGGTCGACCAGGTGGACGACCCCGAGCTTCTGGAACTGGTCGAGATGGAAGTGCGCGAGCTTCTGTCGTCCTACGACTATCCCGGCGACGACATTCCGATCGTGAAGGGCTCGGCGCTGGCCGCCCTGGAAGGCCGCGACGCGGAGATCGGCGAGAACTCGATCCGCGAGCTGATGAAGGCGGTGGACGACTACATCCCGACGCCCGAGCGCGCCGTCGACCTGCCGTTCCTGATGCCGATCGAGGACGTGTTCTCGATCTCGGGCCGTGGCACGGTTGTGACCGGTCGCGTGGAGCGCGGCGCGGTGAACGTGGGCGACGAGCTTGAGATCGTGGGCATCCGTCCGACGAAGAAGACGACCTGCACGGGCGTCGAGATGTTCCGCAAGCTGCTGGATCGCGGGGAAGCGGGCGACAACATCGGCGCGCTGCTGCGCGGTGTGGAGCGTGACGGCGTCGAGCGCGGGCAGGTCCTTGCGAAGCCCGGCTCGGTGACGCCGCATACCGAGTTCGAGGCCGAGGCTTACATCCTGACCAAGGAAGAGGGTGGCCGTCACACGCCGTTCTTCGCGAACTACCGTCCGCAGTTCTACTTCCGGACGACGGACGTGACCGGGACGGTGAAGCTGCCGGAAGGCACCGAGATGGTGATGCCTGGCGACAACCTGAAGTTCGAGGTGGAGCTGATCGCTCCGATCGCGATGGAAGAGAAGCTGCGCTTCGCGATCCGCGAGGGCGGCCGCACGGTCGGCGCCGGCGTGGTGTCGAAGATCCTGAAGTGATCCGTCAGGATCACGGAAGGGTCCCGAGACGCGCTGCAAGCTCCGTGTCGAAGATCCTGAAGTGATCCGTCAGGGGCGGCGGCCCAAGGCCGCGGCCCCGCCGGGGACCATCCGGTGATCCCGCAAGGGATATCGCGATGACAGGGCCGCTCCAAAAGGAGCGGCCCTTGCCGTTGGC
>NZ_FNEA01000034.1 GCF_900100045.1 Paracoccus denitrificans
GCGGAACCCCGCCGATCTCGCCCCTTGTCGCGAGATATCCCGCGCTTTTCCAGTATTTTTACGCCACCCTACGTGGATGCCGCCGCGCAGTGCTCCCTGCAGCAGGCGCGGCAGCGCCGGTTTACGCTGTGCTGCGCCGAGGCTTGATGCGATGCGCCCGAACCCGCCTGTGATTTCGCCCTTCCCTGCGCCACGCTCGTGTTGGCGCGGATCCTGCCGCGCGGGAAGCGGAACGGGGCGATGGCACGGCGGAGGCAGACAGTTGCGGAACGGCTCCGGGTGGTCGCAGAACCGGCCCGGGATTCTGCCGCGCCCCTGCCCTCCCCGGACCGGCGCCTTGCGGACCTGGTCCGCCTGCTGGCCCGACACGCGGCACGGGAGTTCGTCGAAGCCGAGGAGCGCGAGAATCTCAAACACCGCCCCGACTGAACAGGAGGCCTGCACATGAGAGTCGCCATCTACGCCCGCTATTCCTCCGATCAGCAGCGCGATGCGTCCATTGCCGACCAGTTCCGCATGTGCCGGCTGCGGGCGGAGAAGGAAGGCTGGCAGGTGGTCGAGGAATATTCCGACCATGCGATTTCGGGCTCCAGCATGATCCAGCGTCCCGGCCTCCAGGCGCTGATCATGGATTCCGCGCGCGGCCGCTTCGACATGGTGCTGGCCGAAGCACTGGACCGGGTCAGCCGCGACCAGGAGGACATCGCCGGCATCTACAAGCGCATGCGCTATGCCGATGTGAAGATGTTCACGCTGTCGGAGGGCGAGATCAGCGAGTTGCATGTCGGGCTGAAGGGCACGATGAACGCGCTGTTCATCAAGGACCTGGCCGACAAGACCCGCCGCGGGTTGCGCGGCCGGGTCGAGGACGGCAAGTCCGGCGGCGGCAATTCCTACGGCTACAACGTGGTCAAGAAGTTCGACGCCAGCGGCGAGCCGATCCGCGGCGACCGGATGATCAACGCGGTGCAGGCCGCCGTCATCCGCCGCATCTTCGCCGATTACGACAGCGGGCTCTCGTCGCGCACCATCGCCATGGCGCTGAACCGCGAGGGCGTGCCCGGACCGATGGGCCGGGAATGGGGGCCGTCGACCATCCACGGCAACCGCGAGCGCGGCACCGGCATCCTGCACAACGAGCTTTATGTCGGCCGGCTGGTCTGGAACCGGCTGCGCTACGTCAAGGATCCCGACACCGGCAGGCGGGTGTCGCGGCTGAACCCGGAAAGCGAATGGGTGGTCCAGGACGTGCCAGACCTGCGCATCGTCGACCAGGCGCTCTGGGACGCGGTGAAGGCCCGGCAGGGCGAACTGGCCTTCTCGACCCGCAGCCGGCTGGAGGGCAATCCGCTGAACGACCGACGGCGCCCGAAGCACCTCTTCGCCGGCCTGGTCAAATGCGGCTGCTGCGGCGGTGGCTATTCGATGATCTCGAAGGATCTCCTGGGCTGCTCGACGGCGCGCAACAAGGGCACCTGCGACAATCGCGTCAACATCCGCCGCGACGCGCTCGAGGCCTCGGTCCTCAACGGGCTCAAAAAACACCTGATGGAGCCGGAGCTGTTCCGTGAGTTCTGTGCCGAGTTCACCCGGGAGGTGAACCGGCTGCGGATGGAGCGTGGCGCCGATCTGGAGGTCGCACGCCGGGAACTGGACAAGATCGGCAGGCAGATTTCCCAGATCATCGAGGCGATCACCGACGGCATGTATCACCCCTCGATGAAGGAGAAGATGACCAAGTTGGAGGCCCGCAAGGCCGAGGCGACGGAGAAGCTGGCCAATGCCGACGAGCCGCCGCCCCTGCTGCACCCGAACATGGCGGCGCTCTATGCCCAACGCATCACCGAGCTTTCCGAGAACCTGCAGCACGAGGACAGCCGCGCGCAAGCGGCGGAGATCCTGCGCTCGCTGGTCGATCAGGTGACGCTGTTGCCGGAGGAGGGCGAGTTGGCCATCGTGCTGCGCGGCGACCTCGGCGCCATCCTGCGCTTCGCGGCGGGAAAGAAGGATCCGGATTTCCTGTCGGAGGCCGAGGCGCTGGACAATCTTCTGGGTCAGATGGCGGTATCGCGGAAGCCGGGGCGTACAAAAGCAAAAACCTCCGCGCTTAATGCTACGGAGGTTTCGCAATTATCGTTGGTTGCGGGGGCACGCAACCATCTTTACTTGCGACCGCCCCCTGCCCTTAACTCCGTGCTGCTCCGAGTGGATGAAGCGACCCTTGGCGAAGTGTTTCGTACTGCGGCATAGCTACCTGCCGGTTTAGGCATGGCTCGGCGACAAGACCTCTGTCGCCGGTATCGGCCCGCTCCTGACTGACCATGAATGGGACATGGCCATGGATTTCGTTTCCGTTCGCCGCCTATTGCTTGTCCCCCACCGAATTGGATGGTGGATGAGCATCTGCAGCTTGCGGGAATTCGCGCGCAGCAGATCAAGTGCGCTTGGTGAAAGCCAGAGTCCGGCGGGCGAAACTTTCCAGCTCGGTATCGTTGATCTGTTCAGTCTCGTAGGCCGGATTGGTGTCGTGATGAAACTTGTTCGCGTAGTCCAGTATCGCGCGCAGTTCAACCGTATCGGCCTTTGAGAGAATCTCGTTCTGTTCACCGATCCGCTGTCGGGACTTATCGACGAACGGGCCAAGCATGGAGCCGGGAGGGAAGTGCTCAGGATAGGCGACCCTGACAAAGGCTTCGAGAATATGCCGGAGCGCCACGGCAACGTTCCTCTCCTGCGTGGCTGAGTAGCTGTTCAGGAACTCGGCAACAAGCCTGTGTCGCCGGTCATGCTCGGTGATGCAGTCGTCATTGACATTCCATTCGGCGAGTGTCGAGCCGTCTCCATTCCGCATGACCATTATAGCCGCGCGATTAATGCGGCTTGCCGCTTCCCACAGCCCACACAGAAACGGCTTTTCATGGGACATGACGATCACCTGAGTAACCCGGCCTGTCAGCGCGATGATTTCCTGCCGCGTAGTCAGTGAACGGTGCTCATCAAGGCTCGTCATCGGATCGTCGATCACAACGATCTTCGACGCCAGATCGGAATCCTGTTCCAACGATGCGAAGAAGAATGCGAGCGCCAGTGTATTCCTGTCTCCGGCGCTCAATGTGTTCCTGAATGAGGGGCCTGCATTGGCTGATAAGGAAACGGGAACATTGTTGATCAGAACCTTGTAATCACATGTCGCACCGGATCGGGTGTTTCGGGAGGAAACGCTGCCTAGCCGGTATCCCGCATGAAATTTGCCGAGATAAGTGTTGATCGCCGCTTCGTATCGGGGGAACACCTGCTGCTGATACTGGTTAAGGGCCTCGCGCGCAGCATCCCGTGCCCGTTCGGTTTTCTGTTTTTTCGCCGCTGCTTCGAGGTATTTGCGACAGATCTCATCGTAGGGATCGCTGTGGCGCACCTTGATGCGCTTTAGATTATCCAGATCGGTTTGCAGGGCCGAAAGATTTGAAGAAGCTGCCTGCTCCTTTATCAGCGCGATTTTGGCGTTCGCCTCCTCATACACGCGCATCGCCTCGATATGTTGCTGGCGAAGCGCATCATAAGCCCCGATCGCATTCAGGGTTTCCTCGCTGAGGGGCGCGATTTCAAACGGCGCCGCATGCTTTGCCAAAAGCTGTTGGCGCACGGCTTCGCGCGCCGCGTTTAAGGCGCGGACGGTGGCCGCCGTGTCGAATTCTTGCTCAGGGATATCGGCGAACCGGCCCCAGAAGTTACGGGATTCAGAGATAGCCGCAATGGCTCGTTCGTAGGCAGCGGCGATATCACCGCCAAAATCACGGGTGAGTGCTTTACCCGCCTCGGTCACGTCCTCGCGGAGCTTGGCATAAGCGTCGCTGAAATACGCCTGATAGTGGCGGATGACAGGGGACGCGTCCAGGCTCTGGGCGCAAAACGGGCAATCGTTCCGGTCTGTTGCCTCGGCCATCGCGGCGACACGCGGCAGCCCTTCGGCTACCCAGGTTTCTGCGTTGCGACCGGCATGGGACAGATGATCACGGACTCTTTGAGCGGCTTCCGCTTCCAGCTCCGGCAAGCCGCGGGACAAAAGCCCGTTGAGTCCGTCGATATCGAACTCGGGCAGCGCAAAGTTCTTGAACGACTCACGCTTCTGAACCTCGTCAGAAGCCTTGGCAGCATTGATCTTGCGTTCCGTTTCGGCGATCGCGGCATCAATGTCGTCGCGCTTTTCGAGCGCGCAGAATTGATCGACATTCATCGCGCCGCGCACGCTGGCCGGAATGTTACCGCCGAGCTTGCGTATCTCGGCATTGTGCTCTTCGATTTCCCTGATGTGCTGCTGGAGCGTTTCATTCAGGGCGACTCCCCGCGCACCGATAATCAGTTCGTGAAGATTCTTGCAGTGTTCGCTGGCAATCTCGATCCCGGAGCAAACATTCTGGGCAACGAAGTCATCGTCGAAAACAACGATCCGGTCATCTGATGCCGACCAGCCACCGTTCTGAAAGACATGCTGGTTGGCAGATCTCGCCACAACGACGTGAGGCGGGTGCTGCGCGCCCAGCCTGTGCCGCTGTTCGATAAGAAGCGGGTCATTCGTTGCCAGGGATTTGAGAATGGCGGAAAGGGTTGTCTTGCCACGCCCGTTCTCGCCGTAAAGCACGGTAAATTTCTGAAACGGAAGGTTGGCGCCTGCAGATACGGAGTCAAATCGGCCCACATTTCTGACGAGATTGATATGAGTCAGCATGTGGATCACTTGACCTCTTTCAGCGCGGCCTTGTTGGGGCTATCAATAAAGTCGCCGGTTGTTCCGTTCTCGATCTTCTTCACAGCCGCCTCCTATTCCCGCCGGTGTGACGCGACCAGGCCCGCCAACGTGGCGCTTTCGGTGATCGAGTCACCGGGAACCAGAAGATAACCCCACGACTTTCCACCGTTGGCCTCGGCATGTTCATTGGCGTATTTCACCCATTCGGCAGCGGCGCGGGCCTTTGCCAGGACAATCTCGTCGGTCATTTCGTTCCGCGCCTTGATCTCGACGATCAGCTTTTCCGTATCCGTCTCAACCACGAAATCCGGCTCGTAGGCTTGACCGGACGCATACTCGATCTGGAACTGCCGGGCGCCCGGCTTGATCCAACGGCGGACAGACTTCTCAAAGTCTCCGTCGATCAGAACGGCGAACCGGCGTTCGTCATCGGAATCGAATTTCTGGTATGGGTATCCGCATTTCTGCAAACCGTTGAATACATATTTCCTTGTGTCGGACCGGGGCGTCACACCGTTTTTCAGGTCGCGAATTCGGTCCACCCCCGAAACATTGAAGTTCTGCGCATTGAGGACGCGGAAGCCTCTGGTCACCTTCGCCCGATAGTCCGTAGGCATCTCCCAGTAGTGGTCCTTCATCTGCTGGAAGATGAAATCAGCCCATTCCTTGCCGTGATTCAACGCCACGTTCTCAACGTCATCTTCCGTACTCAGGTAGCTGCGCAGATGCCCAACCACCTGACCGGCGAGCTTGTACAGCAGGTCCGCATGACTATCGTAGTCGATAGTGTCGAACGCGATCAGGTGGCCCGCCAATGCGATCTCAGATTGGGCCGCCGCTGCCGCGGGGAAAATCAACGCAGCCAACAGAGTGGCGAGATATCGTTTCACAATGCCTCCTATTCGCCGGCCCGGTTCAGCCAGACCACACGCCGCGCGACGACATACTGGCCCTGGGCGGCACCCTCGATCTCAAGGATGGCGTAGATCGTGTCCATATCGACGGGCAGCATGCGCAGCGTCATGTCCATGACCGCCCCCGCCATGGCCACATGGCTCTGACCGATGAGACGGGGCAGATCCTCCTGATCGCAGTCTCCGGCCCACGCCAGCACGGCTTCGTCCGGCGTCAGTGCCGGCTCGGGGATCTCGGGATGGTTGGCCTCGATCACCCAACGGCCTTCGTCGGCAAGGGTGATAGCCATCGGCTCGGTCATCTCCGCATGGTCGAGCAGCAGATCCTCGCCCAATACCCAGATCGACATGGTCTCTGTTTCGGGGGAAGGCTCCATAGGGATGACCATCCTGCCGGCATGGACGTAGCCGGACAGGTGGTCAACGCGCCAGTCACCCACGAAGTGTTCCCGCAGCCCCTGCCACGTTGCCGGCGAGGACGTTCCGCAAAGGCCCGAAATGTCGCTCGCGCGCTGCGCCAGCGCGGGAACGGCGGCGCAGGACAAAATGGCTGTCAAAACGATGACCGGTCTCATTGGATTTGTCCTCCCTGCCGCAGAACGCTAGTGCCCGGTAGCAGTGATCCGGCCTCCATCCACATCCAGAACCAGCATTTGTCGTTCGCCGGCAGTTCGGCCTGACATCGGGTAGGCCATCAGACCTGCCTCGATCACGCCGGTGAAGTGAAGTGAACCGTCATTGTCGTGGTCGATGTCGAGCATTGCCTGGCCCCCGGCCTCGCTTGACAGTCCAAGAGCGGGATTTCCGTCTTCGTCCTCGAGCCGCAGTTCGAGAAGACTTGTGGTCCCATCGGCCACCATCACCATCAACCGAACGGAACCGATGCCCGATGGCACCTCCTGCGGTTCGGCAAGAATCCGCAGAGAGCCAATGCCTTCGCTCTCGAAATGGTATTCTGACCGCTCGGCGTCGATCCGCCATGAAACAGGCGTCTCTTCCAGAAACCCAGTCATATCCCCACCCGGCTGATCGGCCAACACAGGCGCGGACAGGCAGATCGCAATTAGGGAAAGCGCCGCGGTCCTCACTGCAACTCACCCAATACGGCTTCAAACGTCAGGCTAACGCTGAGAGTATCGTCGGGATCAGGATTTCGAAGGGCAATCCGGTCCACACTGGTTAGAACACCTTCCACCTGGCCCGCGATAGCCAGCACACCGCCTTGGTGCGAGGCGCTCGTAATTGTCAGGGAGAGTTCATCGTCCAGGTCCGCACGGTAAATGCGATACGGATCGGTATCGAGAATTGGGATATCGATTTCTGCGGAAAAGAAGTCACCATCGAGATCGCCAATCCACTCTGCGCCGAGGGACAAGCTGCCCAGGCCGCGCTCTCTCAGTGCCGGTGCTTGAAAATAGATCGAAAAACTTGAAGACGTGAAGTCGGACTGCTCTGTCCAGACCGACAGTTCTATCTCTTCGCCTGCGATCGTCCCTGACGCCGCTCCCCCCGGTTCTGCAGCGATGACGGGTACGACAAGGGCGAGAAAGCCAAATGCAGCGATGGCTGATCTGAGCATGGTCGTGAGTGCTCCCGATTCTTTGAAATTGTCGTAGTTCATTCGCCGAGCGTGATCATCGCGCGTCCGAGAACGCTCTGGCTTTGAAGGTCGAGAAACCGCACTTCGTATTGTCCCGGCTCGTCCGGGAGCTTGATTACCGTTTCGGTTTCGTCGCCCACGTGATCGACTGTAATCCAGGTAAAGTCGGGCGCATCAGCTCGTGCCAGCGCCACGCGCCGGTCGGCATCGCCAGCTTCGATTGTCCACGAAACTGTAACGATATCGCCCGGCCTTGCTGTACCAGGAACCATAAGCCCGGCACCCTCGTCTATCGGCGCATCCGCCGCCAGCACCTCGAGCGGTCGCCGGGCCATGACCCGATCGCCGCGGTCCAAATGGTAGCGGATTTCATAGGCACCAGGCTCCGCGGGTGCAGTGAACGTGGCCTGATCTTCGTCCTGAATACGGCGATAGCCACTTTGCTCGCCGTCCGGTGTGCCGCCGGGAACGATGGCTATGTAGTCGCGCGGATGTATGGCACCGGTCCAGGATAGCGTGATCTCGGCGCCGGCCCGCGCCCTGTCCGGTCCGTCAAGCGAAACATTACCATCCATCACCTCGACCGGGGTGCGGGCGAGCACGCGATCCCCCGCGTCCAATTGCAGGCGCACCTCATAGAGGCCAGGCTCGGCAGGCGCGCGAAGCTCGCCTTCGCTCCGATCTTGCATGCGATCGTAGTCGGCATAGGTGCCGTCCGCCGAGCCGGCGGGAACGATCGTGACGTAGTCGCGCGGGTGCAGGCCCTCACCCTGCCAGGTGACCGGGAACGCCGAACCGACAACGACCTGGGCCGACGCGGAAACCGTGACCTCTGCATCGACCACCTCGACCGGGGTGCGGGCGAGCACGCGGTCCCCCGCGTCCAATTGCAGGCGCACCTCGTAGAGGCCGGGCTCGGCAGGCGCGCGAAGCTCGCCCTCGCTCCGACCTTGCATGCGATCGTAATCGGCATAGGTGCCGTCCGCCGAGCCGGCGGGAACGATCGTCACGTAGTCGCGCGGGTGCAGGCCCTCACCCTGCCAGGTGACCGGGAAAGCCGACCCGACAACGACCTGAGCCGGCGCGGAGACAGCAACCTCGGCATCGACCACCTCGACCGGGGTGCGGGCGAGCACGCGGTCCCCCACGTCCAATTGCAGGCGCACTTCGTAGAGGCCAGGCTCGGCAGGCGCCCGCAGCTCGCCCTCGCTCCGACCTTGCGTGCGATCGTAGTCGGCATAGGTGCCGTCCGCCGAACCGGCGGGAACGATTGTCACGTAGTCGCGCGGGTGCAGGCCCTCGCCCTGCCAGGTGACCGGGAATGCCGACCCGACAACGACCTGGGCGGGTGCGGAGACCGTGACGTCGGCATCAACCACCTCGACCGGGGTGCGGGCGAGCACGCGGTTCCCCGCGTCCAATTGCAGACGCACTTCGTAGAGACCGGGCTCGGCAGGTGCACGAAGCTCGCCTTCGGTACGGTTCTCCAGCCGGTCATAGTCCGCATAGGCTCCGTCTTCGGCGTCGGCGGGGACAATTGTCACATAATCACGCGGAGCCAGACCCTCACCTTCCCAGCTCACCGTAAACGCGGAGCCAACCAAGGTTTGTGCCGGGCCGAATACCTGGGCGGCGGGCTGTTGCGACGTGATGGGCGGGAAAATGGCGTGGACATTGCGCGCGCTGTCCAACGCCAAACTGGCCTCGGTCTGCGAGAAGTCGTCCTGCGCCGTCGAATGGACCGTCACGATATAGTCGCCGAACGGAAGGTCCGTGGTGAAGGGGTTCGCGGTGCCGGTCTGCACCATGTTGAACGAAGTATCCGATATCTCCCAGATCACCTCGCCGGACAGAAGCGGAAGCTCCGGTGGCGCTGCTGGCCGCTCCCAGACGGTCTCGTCGCCGATCTCCTCGCCTCCGAGATTTGCGGTGAAGGTGAAACTCCCTGAGGCAGGCGCGGCAGTGACCTCGCGCAAGGCCTCGTTGAGTTCCTGGGCATTGTCGGCAGTCAGGAAGCGGCCGCCGGTTTCCTCGGCGATGCATTGCATCTGCAACAGGGCGTCGGCTTCGCCCCGCACATCGAAGCCAATGACATGGGCGGTAAAATCTACGCCCGCTTCTTCCAATGCGCGGGCGGCGGCGCAGGGATCAGGATTGCAGGTCTCGATCCCATCGGAAACCAGGATCACCGTCGCCGCCTGTTCGGTGTGGCGCAACGCCTGAGCCGCGGTGACGACGGCATCGGTCATCGGGGTCATGCCCCGCGGGTTCAACCCTTCAACGATGCCGGCGATCTCTGCCGCAGTGCCGGGCGCGGGTTCGACCAAGGTTTCGATATCCGCGCATTGCCCGCGCTCGCGATGGCCATAGGTGACGAAACCGAGATTCTGATCGGCGGGGAAATCCGACACAATGTCCCCGACGACATCGCGCGCGATGGTGATTTTGTTTATCCCATCGATCTGCCCCCACATCGACCCCGAGGCGTCCAAAACAAGGATCGTGCTGGGGCGCTCCTGGGCAAGCGCCGCCGGCGCAAGGGCGGATGTCAGGGCGATAAGCCCGGCGGTCACAAGAGATCTCATGCGGCTTCTCCATCGCGCGCTGTCCCGAAGCGGGCATCGGCGCGCTCTTTCAGCTTGCGGAAATGTGAGGACATCTGCTCCAGCCGCGCATCCCACTCAGGGTCGGGCTCCTGGCCATCGGTGATCCTGAAATAGACCTGCATCAGGCAGGTGACGGCGAAGGGCTCGAGAAAGGCAGCCTTGACGCTCCAGGCGAACAGCAACGCGAAAACGAAGCCGCCCGCCGACCAGGCGCCGGGCATGACGTAGACCAGTGCCGCTGCCGGGGCGAGCATCACGAGGAAGATCAGGAAGGCGAGACCATAGGTGAAGAGCGTCAGCCAGGCGGCGTTCCGGAGCATCGCCTTCCAGTTCTGGCCATATAGCACCAGCGCCTCGCGTGCGGATCCCCAGGGATCGGTCGAGCGGGTGCGGATGGCATGGGCGAGGATCACCTCATCGATGAAGCCCACCGCCACGCGCAGGAAGGCCTGCACAATGCCCATCAACTGCCGGACATAGGGGATCGGCAGGATGGACAATACACCGCGCACAAGGCCGATGACGGCGCGAATGACTCCCTTGACCAGTTGGTCCAGCGCGAAGAGCAGTGAGGCCTGGCCGAAGCGCCCCTTCACCACGGCCGTTGCATGGGCGATCTGGCCGCGTCCTTCCGGCAGGGGCTTGCCGTCAAT
Source organism: Paracoccus denitrificans (assembly GCF_900100045.1). Classification (GTDB taxonomy): domain Bacteria; phylum Pseudomonadota; class Alphaproteobacteria; order Rhodobacterales; family Rhodobacteraceae; genus Paracoccus; species Paracoccus denitrificans. The sequence continues at coordinate 10,521 of NZ_FNEA01000034.1, forward strand.
CAGTTCGACAAGAACCGCGACATGGCCTGCCTTGACGATGTAGAGAATGTATTCCCGAAGCCAGTACATTACAGCGCCGGTCAGGCCAAAGCCGGCAATGCCGCCCCAAGCCATCGCGGTCGCGCGGAACTCGTCATCCCCGAAGGCGCCAACGCCCCAGCCGACCCCGATACCGGCGCCGGTGGCCAGAATATAGGCCAGTGTGATTCCGAAATAGACGGCGGCACGCAGGAGCACGAAAGGCAATGTTCGGCCCAACAGTCCGAGAGCTTGTCCGATATTGAAATCCCACATGGCTCCGGTTCCTTTTGGGGCAATCAGCTTGAAGGTTGAGATGCGGGGGCAGTCTGTTCGCCCCCGAAATGGCGTCGCAGCCAGGCATTGATGTCATTGGCGACCTGCCCAGGTCCATCGCCCGATACGCCCCAACGTGACAACGGAACCCGTGTTGCCGGGCGGGTGTTGCGAAAAACCAGAACCACCTTCGAGGTGCTGCGGTCCTCTCGCGAGGTATGGCTGCGGTCAAGTTCGGCACTGTCGAGCGCCTCGAGCGGATAGTCCCGCTGACGCGTGCCGAGGCGCGATGTCCGGATGATGCTGACCAGCCCCGACCCTGCGTCCAACCTGAGCCGTGTGCGCTCGGACAGGGCGATATATCCCGCGAGAAAGGCCCCGTTCAGCCCGACCAGCAGCACCAGCGCGGTCAGGATTTCTCCCCCGATCAGATTGGCCAGCCCGATCAGGGTGATCGGCAGGACAGGCAGCATGACGAACCACAGGATAAAGCGCGGTATCGCCAGTTCCAGTTCCAGTCGTTCGGGCGTATTCGTCTCAATACTCATGACGGGTTTCCCTTTCCCTGGCGGGAAAGCCAGCCATTGACGACGCCCGTCAGATGCGCCACCTCTTCGGGATCCGGGCGGAACATGGGCACTATGATCTCGCGCCGCTCTGGTCCCGATCCGCAAATCAGCACCAGCCGGGTCTCATCGTTTCCTGCCGCCGTGCCATAGTGCGCGATGCTTTCCAGCTTGTGCAGGTCCGAGAGTGCGAATGTCTCTTCACGCCGCCCGCGCAATGTGGTCACACGCAGCCGGACAAGACCGGCATGCCTGTCCAGGCTCAGTTGAGTCAGCTGCACCAACTCGTGCATGTAGAGCCAACCGATCAGGCCCACCACGGCAAGCACGATGATCCCCGTTCCGGTCGCACCATCCCCGATGGCTGCCAGGCCCGCCGCGATCGCCACCAATATCACCGCCGCAGCAATCACCGCCCGCCGGACCGGACGATTCTCGATCTCCAGCACGCTGTCGGAGATTTGCGTCACGCGCAGCGGATCAGCCAGAAACTCGGCCAGTGTCATGGGCCTGCACCCAACGACGTGTCGATCCGCCCCTCGACGTCGCGACAGTCGTCCGGGGCATCCCGGCGGCATAGGGTTGCCGCAAAGCTGGCCTGGATGCGGCCTTCATCCTCAAGATCCAGCAGGTCGATCGACATCTGCGGCGGCTCTTCCTCGCTTTCCCAGACCGCGCCCGCCATCGCCCCGCGATCGGGCCGCATGTCGATGGTCAGACCGGCGGGCGGCGTATCTCCGGAAGGCTTGCCGTGAAAGATCAGGCCGATAGAAATGCTGCCGTCACCAAGTGCATGCAGTTCGATCATGGTCAGCGGGCCGATATCGGTGATCTGCACCATCGCCGAGCCATCATCCTGACGCATCACCTGCCAGTTCAGTTCTTCACCGTCCAAGTTTGCCCCGATCTCGCCGATGGCGTCCAATGCACCAGCGGGGGTTGCGATTCCGAGGGCCAGGACAAGCGGGACAAGCACCTTCATTGGCATTCCTATCGGCTGATCAGCTGTTCGCGGACGCCCCGCGCCGAATTGCGTTTTGTTCCCATCGCCTCATTGGCCGAGAAGAAACTGATGATCCCGTCCGAGCGCCGCGCACCGGTGCCGAATTGCCATTCGAATTGCGGCGCCGAGGCAATCTGGCAATCCTGAACCAACGCCCATTCCCAAGGCTCCGCGCCGGGCTCGGAACCCGTTGAAGTCAACATATAAAACTGCGGGTCCATTGCCTCGCCACGCACAAAGTCAAAGCGCAGCGGCTTGTTGCCACCTCGAACCGGCACCAGTTCGGTCTGAATGCCGTCCGAACCCAGATACAATCGGTTGCGGTTCCGATCATAAATGATCTCGAAGGTGCTCTCCTGAACGCCTATTGCCACACTCGTTCCGATGGCGGCTTCGGTCCACGTTCCCGCGATCAGCGGACCAATCTGTCGCAGGTCAAAATTACCGGCGCGATGGACGTCTGCGTGGCAGACCGGGTTGGACGGTTCACCGGCCAGTGCTGAGGTTGCCGTAGCGATCAGCAGCAGGGCCGCAGTTCGGGCAAAGGCGGGTCCAGCCATCTCAGTCAAGCTCTTCAAGCCGGGTGTCGAAGCTGAAGGTGACGGGCCGGGTTTCGGATGAGGGGCCGCCACTGACTTGCCCGGTGAGCGTGCCCTTCAAGGCGACAATCCCGTCGCCCGGCGTGAATTCCTCCAGGGTCAGTGTCAGGCTGTCCTGATCGCCGGTCCAATTCCGTCCCATGTCGCGCGCAAAGGTGATCGTCAGCGCCATTTCGCCGGGCGCGGGCAATTCGCCATTGATCGTCAGTTCCAGATTGACCGGCCCCTGATCGCCCTCCATCTGTGAGGCAAGCAAGGAGGCATCGGCATAGTTGCCGATGATCGTCGCGCCGGACAATTCGGGGGCAACAGTCAGCTCCAGCGGCTGATCGCCAAAACTGCCGGTAACCAGCCCTCCAGGCTCGTCGGCCAGCGCCGGCAGCGCCAGAAGACAGGCCAGAACAGGTATGCCCGCTCTTCGCATGGTCGAGAAGATGGTCAAGCGTAGATCCTCCTGCTGTTTGATTCCGAGTTTAGTTCTGCTCAAGACTGGCCGCCCCGTTCGTTTGAACGGGGAACATGTAGTCTCCTGTGATAGAGTTCAGTCCGGAACCTGGTTTTCATTTTGGGTTGTGGTGATGAGCTTGCGGTATCACATCGTTCAGACCGCGTTGATGACGGCACTTGTGTTCATGGCCGTACCAGCGGCTGCCGAGGACGTCCTGCTGACCCTGACCGGCGCGGTCACGGACGGCAGAGTGGAGATGACGCGCGCGGATTTCGATACGATGGACTGGCATGAGTTTTCGACATCGACCAGCGTCACAGATGGCAGGCCGGAGTTCCGCGGTGTGCTGATGCGAGACGCCCTCGCCCATGCCGGAGCCGAGGGAAGTAGTGTGCGCGCGACAGCGTTGAACGACTATGTCGTCGATATACCTGTCGAGGATTTTCACCGGTTTGATGTTCTAGCCGCGCTTTACATGGATGACGTGCCTCTGACCCCGCGTGACAAGGGTCCAGTCTGGATCGTCTATCCGCGCGACAATCACGGCGTTCTGGCCGATATACGGTATGACATGCGATGGGTCTGGCAGCTTGTCGCGCTGCATGTGCAATGACCGGCACAGGCGGGCGGGCCCGCTATCTGTGGCTTGGTGGGCTGGTGGCGATCTGCCTGGGCCTGTTGGCGCTGGCTGCGTGGCAGCTTGTGGTGCTGGAACGCCAGATGCGCATTGCCGCAACCGAGAACATGATCTGGGTCTTTGGCCAGACGCAGATCGAGGCCTTGAACCTTGCGCTGGCGCTCTCGGATGAGGCTGCGCTGCAACAGATCCAGACCCGTTTTGATATATTGGTTTCGCGGCTGACGCTGTTGGAAGATGGGCCGCAACGTCGCTTTCTCGAGAATGCGGGAGTGTCCGAAACACTTGCACGCTGGCGCAGTGGGCTTCTGGCGCTTGACCCCGCGCAAGGTGCCGATCCGGCCGCGCTGCGGGCACATGTCACGGCGCTGGTCGCTGCACTAAGGACCAAGGCGAGTCTGGTGATGTCCCATGAATGGCAGAGTCAGGCCACGCGCCTGGACAGCCTGAGGCACCTGCATTTGCTTGCGCTGATGTCAGTGCTGGGGGCTGCTGTAGCGGGATTGGGGCTGGTGGCAATCCTGATCGATCGTGAGAGGCGGCTGATGAGCGGACAGCTGGACCACCTGCGGGCTGAGAAGCTCGCCAGCGATCTGGAACGCGAACGCGAAACCTCCGAGAACCACCGCCGGTTCGCCGACCTGATTGCCCATCAGTTCCGCACGCCGCTAGCCGTAATCGACAGCGCGATGCACCGCCTGACGCGGCGCAGCGGCGGCCCGGTTCCACCAGAACTGATCTCGGAAAAGGCGGCGGTGTCCCGTGAGGCGGTCGCGCGGCTCGTGAAGTTGACAGATACCGCATTGATGATGTCCCGGCTGGAACGCGATGCGGTTCTTCCTAGCCTGCGCGCCCATGACCTAAACGATCTTGTATCTTCAGTCATTGATGACCTGATGGCGACGGCGTGGGACCGCGACCCGGCCCGTATTCGGCAGTCGGTGCAAACAGAACCAACTGTCGCGCTGTGCGATCCGATGCTGACCGCCGAAATCCTGTCCAACCTCCTGCGCAATGCGCTCTTGTATTCTCCGCCCGATTGCCGCGTCGATGTGAGTGTTTTTCAGTCGCGGGACTGCATCGTCTGTCGGATCGAGGACAGAGGGAGGGGTATGTCGCCCGAAGAGATTGAGTGTGCTTTTGACAGGTTCTACCGAGGCAGCGGGCACGAGACTTTGCCCGGCTCCGGATTGGGGCTGACGCTTGCGCGCGATCTGGCGCGAATACAGGGAGGAGACGTGACCTTGTCGCAGCGTGACGGGGGAGGCCTGACAGCCGCGCTTTACCTGCCGAAGGATGACGTCGCATGACCGCGCCACTGATCCTGTGTGTCGAGGATGAACCATCCCTGCGCGACGACATCGCCTTCGAACTGCACGAGGCCGGTTACATCGTGAGCGCCGCCGGAGATGCGCGCGAGGCGCTGGCCTGTCTGGAAAGGCAGCGCCCCGATCTGATCCTCTGTGACATCCTGATGCCCGGCATGGACGGCAAGAGGTTCATGTCCCATTTGCGCCGGACGAGACCCGATCTTGATGACGTGCCCTTTGTCTTTCTGACTGCCCTGTCCTCGCGCCAGCAGGTAATCGATGGGCGCATGGCGGGGGCCGACGATTATGTGACCAAGCCCATTGATTACGACCTGCTTCGTGCCACCGTTGAAGCGCGCCTGAACCGGATGCAAAGGTTGCGCGCAATGCCGGGAGATCGATCTGGCCTGGCCGCCCTCGACCGCCTGGCTCTTGGCGTGGTGCTGCTCGATGCCAATGGCGGCGTGGTCCATGCCAATCCTCTGGCCCAAAGCTTGTCGGGCGCGGCCGGAATCTCGCTGAGTGGGCGTTTTGCCGCCAGCGGCGAAAATGGCCGGAAGCTGTCCGCGTTGATCGCAGGGTTGGCCCCGGGTAAAGGGATGGCGCCGACGGGGTTGCGCTTGGACGATGGGTGTCGGCTCATGATTATCGGGATGTCGCTGCCAGCGCACTCGCACCATGATGAGGCGGTCGCCATGCTGATACTGAGCGGCACAGACAGCAAACCTCCTATGGACACTGCGACGCTTGGCCAGTTGTTCGGCCTGACGCCGATGGAAGCCCAGGTCGCGTGTTTGTTGGCAGAAGGGCTGCGCCGCAGCCAGATTGCAGACCGGTTGGCGATCTCGGGCACGACCGTCGCATTCCATCTGCGAAACATCTTCTCCAAGACCGGCGTGCAAAGGCAGGCGGAACTGGTGGCGTTGATTCTGTCAGTACCACTGGCGCAGCCGGTGACCTGAGTGAAGCGGCGCATTGAATATCTGTAAGTGCCGTCTCCGCCCCATTGGGTTTTCGCTTGCGGTCGGGATCGCTCGGCGTATCCGGCTGCCGCTTTCGCCCTTGTGCGCGCTCAGAATGAGCTCACTGGGGACACCCGGATGAGCTCATTGTGAGGAGTGGGGCGCCGCGGCGTAGGCCCAGGGCATCAACGCATCAATGTCCTTGTCGAGATGGCCGTTGGCGAGCTTGGTGAAGAGATCGCGCAGGTAGGCGTAGGGCTCGACACCGTTCATCTTGCATGTGCCGATCAGGCTGGCGAAGCGTGCCCACGAGCGCCCGCCGTCGTCGTGCCCGGCGAACAGCGCGTTGCGGCGGTTCATGGCCGGGCTGCGGATCGCGTTCTCGACAAGGTTGGAGTCCATGTCGAAGGCCAGTAACCGACGGCTGAACCCCACATTGCTTGGCTGACGCGCTGCTGCGCAGTCTTTTCCCATCGACCGGTGGGAGTGCGTTTCGCAATGTGTGCCAAGAATTCGTTTCTCACGTCTCTGGGCGTCGAGATCTATGCATCGGGGCATCGCCGGTGGCCGACTGAGGTGAAGGCTTTGGTTGTCGCCGATACGCTTGAGCCGGGTGCCACGGTGAATGCTGTTGCAGATCGGTATGGTGTGCAGCCGAACCAGCTATCGGCGTGGCGGCGGCTGGCCAAGCAAGGCAAGCTGGTGCTGCCATCTGCACCAACCGACGAGCCGGTCTTTGCCCCGCTGGTGGTCTGCGATCCGGCGCCAGCACCACCTTCCTGCGACAGGCGGCCGGCTGAAGAGCAGATCCGGATCGTGATCGGCGAGGTGAGGCTCGAGTTGGCCGCGGACACGTCTGCCGTTCGGCTGGCCGAGATCGTCCGAGCCCTCGGAGCAGCGCCGTGCTGATGTCGTCGCAGGGCATGCGGATCCTGGTGGCGACCAAGCCGGTGGACTTCAGGAAGGGGCACGACGGATTGGCGGCACTGGCGCAGTCGATGTTGGCAGAGGATCCCTTCACCGGCACGATATTCGTGTTCCGCTCCAAACGCGCTGACAGATTGAAGATCCTGTTCTGGGACGGCAGTGGGCTGGTGATGGTCTACAAGCGCCTCGAGGCCGACAGCTTCACCTGGCCCGCCGTTCGGGACGGTGCCATGACCTTGAGCCGAACGCAGTTCGAGGCGCTTTTTGCCGGCCTCGACTGGCGCCGGGTCCGGCCTCTGGAAACGCCAAAGCCGGCCGTTGCAGAATGACTTAAACAATAGAAAAGACGGGCAATATCAAGTGGACCGAGCTATGATTGTGACATGTCCGCAGCCCCGTCCATCGACCTGTCCGCCATCCCTGAAAGCCAGCGTGCAGCTGTGCTGGCGGTGCTGCGCGAACGGGACGCGCTGCGGGAAAGCAACCGGCGGCTGGAGCATCTGATCGCCGAGTTGAACCAGGCCGTGCATGGCAAACGCTCGGAAAAGCTGAACGACGACGAGCGCCAGCTGGCCTTCGAGGATCTCGAAGCTGCCGTGGCCGAGGCCGAGAGCCGGCAGGATGCGGAGGCTGGCCCCCGCACGCCTTCGCGTAGAGCCGCACGCCGCAACCGCGGACATCTTCCGGCAAGCCTGCCGCGCTTCGAGCAGGTAATCGAGCCGGACAGCCTGCTCTGTCCGTGTGGCTGTGGTGAGATGCACTGCATCGGCGAAGATCGGACCGAGCGGCTGGACATCGTGCCCGCGCAGCTACGGGTTATCGTGACCGTGCGCCCGAAGTATGCCTGCCGCCGGTGTGCCGACGGCGTGACCCAGGCACCGGCCCCCGCGCACCTGATCGAAGGCGGACTGCCCACCGAGGGTGCCCTCGCCCATGTCCTCGTCAGCAAATACGCGGACCACCTGCCGTTGTATCGTCAGAGCCAGATCATGGCTCGAGCCGGGGTCGAACTGCATCGCAGCACGCTGGCCGATTGGGTCGGCACTGCGGCATTCCACCTCGGCCCCGTGGTCGATCGATTGGCCGAACACCTGAAGACGTCGAGCAAGCTGTTCATGGACGAGACTACCGCACCCGTGCTGGATCCCGGCCGGGGGCGGACGAAGACGGGCTACCTCTGGGCGCTGGCGCGCGATGACCGCTCATGGGGTGGTGGGGATCCCCCTGGCGTCGTCTTCACCTATGCGCCCGACCGCGCGGGCCAGAACGCAGAGCATATCCTGCAGGGATTTGACGGCATCCTGCAGTTGGATGGCTATACCGGCTACAACCGCCTACGCGCCCGTCCCGGACAGGCGGCGCGCCGATCATCGTCGCCCATTGCTGGGCGCATGCAAGGCGCAAGCTGAAGGAGATCTTCGAGCGCGACGGCTCCGAGATCGCGGCCGAGGGCCTGCGCCGGATCGCTGAGCTTTACCGGATCGAGGCTGAGATCCGTGGCATGGGCCCCGGCCAACGACTGTCGGCTCGCCAGGCGCGCAGTGCGCCGCTGGTCGCCGCCTTTGGCGACTGGTTGCAGCTGCAGTGCCGGCGCATATCGATGAAGTCCCGCCTCGGGGAGAAACTGGCCTATATCCATCGTCACTGGGACGGGCTGCAGACCTTCCTGCACGATGGCCGGGTCGAGATCGACTCCAACAGCGTCGAGAACCTGATCCGCCCGATCGCCCTGACCCGCAAGAATGCACTCTTCGCCGGCCATGACGAGGGCGGTCGATCATGGGCTCGCATCGCATCCCTAATCGCTACCGCTAAGGTCAACGGCGTCGAGCCCTTCGCCTACCTCAAGACAACCTTGGAAGCTGTGGCCGCCAGTCACCCGCAAGCGAGGATCGACGATCTGCTGCCTTGGAACTTCAAGCCGTCAAGCTGAAAGCAGGTGCGGTGCCGCCGCCGCTTACGCCCTCTCCTCTTCATCTCATGCTGCTCCAGATGGACACAGCGCTTCTTGGAGAATTATTTCGCACAGCAGCGTAGGGAACAGACTCAATGAGAGTTAGGGCGGCTGACGGAAGATTTCAGGTGGCGGCAGGCAAAGGATCAGTTCCCTCGCTGAGGATCGCAAGATAGCGCTGGTAGCTGAACACCCGCCCCCGCTTGCGCCCGGTGACCTCCTCGACGATTCCCATCTTCTCCAGATCGGCCAATGCCGCATTGACCGTCGGCGCCGACAAGCCCGTTTTCTGCACAAGCTGGTTGGAGGTCAGGAACGGGTTCTGCTGGAAGAGATCGTGGATGCGGAGCGTCGAGCCCGCGCGGTCGCTTTCGTTCGTGATCCGCTCGCGATCTTCCTTGAAGAGGTCGACAATCCGGGTGGCCGCCTCGAAAGCCTGATTCGCCGTTTCGGCTACACCCGCCAAGAAGAAGTCGAGCCAGGCCTCCCAATTGCCGTTCTCCCGCACTTCCTGCAGCAGCCGATAATAGTCGGCACGATGCGTCTTCAGATAGAGGCTGAGATAGAGCAGCGGCTTGCGGAGCACCCCGTTGACGCAAAGATACAGCGTCACCAAAAGGCGACCGATGCGGCCGTTGCCATCGAGGAACGGGTGGATGGTCTCGAACTGGACATGCAGCAGTCCGGCCTTGATCAATGCCGGCAATTGCGATCCGTCTTCGTGAATGAAACGCTCCAGCGCATCGAGGCAGGCATCGAGTTCGGTGACGGGCGGCGGTACGTAGAGCGCATTTCCGGGACGTGAGCCGCCGATCCAGTTCTGGGAACGGCGGAAGTCACCCGGGCTTTTGGTGTCACCGCGTCCGCTTTGCAGCAGTCGGGCGTGCATCTCGCGGATCAGACGCAAGGACAGCGGCAGCTCTTCTAGCCGTTCCAGCCCATACATCATCGCATCCACGTAGTTCGACACTTCGCGGATGTCGTCGATCGGTTCCCCCGCCTGTGCCTCGGTCTCGAAGCGCAGAAGATCGGTCAGTGTGGATTGCGTCCCCTCGATCTGGGACGAGAGCACCGCCTCCTTGCGCACATACATATAGAGGAAGAGTTCCTGGCGCGGCAGTAGCATGGTAATGCCATCCAGTCGCCCGAGCGCGCGCTCTGCGAGGCTCAGCCGGTCCAGAAGCGCCAGGACGTCGATCTGCGGCTTCGGCGGCAGAGGCGGCGGAACGAAAGCGCGCACCATCTCGCCTGCGACAGGCGTTTCGACATATCGGCCAAGGCGCTGATCTGGGTTGGAATCGGTCATAGCGCCATCTTGGCAGCATGGCGCTATTTAAACAATCCCATCGATACTTAAATAACGGGCATGCTAACGTAAGCGAGCTTAAATTGGCTCGTCGCTCTCCGCCTACTCCAACAGAAGGATAAAGCCGTCCGATCGACAGCGGATGGAGCATCTGGTGCGACGAATCGGATAGGACCGCCGTCCTCATCAATCACCGCAGAGAATCTTCATAGCCTACCCACATGCCTGACCTTCCGCATACCAAACTGCTTGCCCGCAAGATCTCCGACTTCTGCCGCCTCCGTCTCGATCCAGCATTGCCCCCGCAGGAAAGCACACGGATCAAAGAGTTTCTCCTTTGTCTGATCGCCCATGTAGAAGGTCATCCATTTCCGGATGGCCGCTTTCGTCTCCGATCCGGTCTCCCAGGCATGCAGGTAGACGCACTCGTATTTCAGGGTGCGCCACAGCCTCTCGATGAAGATGTTGTCGAGGAACCGGCCCTTCCCATCCATCGATATGCGCACGCCAGATCGGCGGAGCCGGTCCGTCCAGGCAAACGACGTGAACTGGGATCCTTGATCGGTATTCATGATCTCGGGCGATCCGAACTTGTGGATGGCCTCGGTCAGCGCCTCGACACAGAAGTCGGCCTCCAGCGTGTTCGAGATCCGCCAGGACAGAACCTTGCGGGTATGCCAGTCCATGATCGCCACCAAGTAGAGGAACCGGGTCTGCGTCGTCGGTTGCGGCGGCACCGGCAGTCCGGTAGCGCTGTTGCTGGCTCGGCTCGGCGTCGGTCGCATCTATCTGATCGACAACGACACCCTGGCCGAAAGCAATCTCAACCGCGTACATGGCTCCCGCGGGTCCGATATTGGGACTCCCAAGGTCGATATCCTCAAGCGCGAGATCGCGGCCATGGGCGTCGAGTGCCACGTCCTCACCAGCAAGGCTTGGGTGAAGTCGGTGGAGGTTTGCGACGCTCTCAAGGCGTCAGACTTCATCTTCGGTTGCACCGACGACAATTCGGGCCGAATTTTCATCAATCGCCTCGCCTACTTCTATGGCATCCCGGTGATTGATGTCGGTCTCCGCATGATCGCACCCACCGAGACGTACAGCGCCGATCTGAATGGCCGCGTGACCACTGTACTGCCCGGACGCCCGTGCCTGATCTGCTCGGGCGTAGTGAATGCCGCGCGGGCGAACGAGGAGGACCTGGAGCGCACGCGTCCCGAGGAGTATCAGCGTCGCAAGGACGAGGCATACGTCATCGGTGGAGGCGAGCCTGCGCCGGCGGTCGTCACCTTCACCACCGAGATGGCCTCGGTGGCCGTCGACGAGCTGATCGCCGCGCTCACCGGCTTCCACGGAATGGAGGGCATGATCCCGAACCGCGTTCGCCGTTGGCATGCCCGCGACGACCGATTCATCGCCCATCCGCACCGCGACGGCTGCCCGGTCTGCAATTCCGATTGGACTAGCGGTGCTGGTGACGTGACGCCGTTCCTCGACATGGTGGGCTAGCAGGTGAAGAACAGCATCGCGCGAATCCTGCGCTTCCTCGGGATCCTCCGGTTCGATCTACTCACCGAGAGTACGCCGATCCCCGTACCAAACGTAGTCCTCCTAATAAAACAACTTGTACCAGACGGTTTTGCAATTTTCAGAGTCGCGGCTTAGCGTCCATTAGACGAACTTACGTGTTGTCTTCCGTATTCACCGCGTCGCGGGCAGAGATAGGCCGGCCTCTATCTTGCCCACCTCGTTCCCGGTGTCGTGGCAATCAATGCATGCAGAAAATGACACCTCGTGATTGACGCATCGCATGAGGTTGCCTAAATATGTTTGTGACTACTCACTAACTAGTAGGTGCCCCGTGCGAAAATCAGCGGAGCTTCGCAAGGCCGAGATCGTGGCCACCGTGCTCGACCTGGCCGACGGGATCGGGCCGGACCGGGTGACGACGGGGGCGGTCGCGTCGCAGATTGGCGTCACGCAGGCCGCGCTGTTCCGGCATTTCCCGACCAAGGACGCGCTGTGGCAGGCCGTGGCCGAGCATGTGGCCGAAGGGCTTGCATTGGCCTGGGATGGGGCCTTGAACCTCGGCGACGGGCCGCTTGTCCGGCTGCGTGCGCTGATCGCCGCGCAGTTCGCGCAGATCGCCGCCACCCCCGCCCTGCCGATGCTGCTGTTTTCGCGTGAGTTGAATGTCACCAACGCTGAGCTGCGCGCCACCTTTCACGGTAGGCTCACGACCTTCCACGGCCTTCTGGCGACGGAGATCAGAACCGCGCAGGAAGCAGGGGTTCTGCGCGGCGACATGCCCGCAAACGATGCGGCGGTGCTGCTGACCTCGCTCGTGCAGGGCGTGGCGATCCGCTGGGCGCTCGGCGCCCGCGATTTCGATTTGCGAGCCGAGGGGCTGCGCCTGTTCGACGTACAGTGCCGGCTTCTGGCCGCGGAAGGAAAATAGACGATGCGGCGCATCTGGCTATCGGGTCTTCTTCTGGCGGCGGCTGTCGCTGCCGGCTTTCTGTTCTTCACCGAACGCCCCCTGACGGTGGCGATCGTTCAGCCCGAACATGATGTGGCCCTTCGCATCTACGGGCTCGGCACTGTCGAGGCGCGAATACTCAGCCGCGTCGGCTTCGAGGTGGGCGCCGCCCTGACCCGGCTTTCCGCCGATGCCGGGGACAGTGTGGCCAAGGGGCAGGAACTGGCCATCCTTCACTCTGCCGAACAGGAAGCGCGCGTTGCCCGCGCCGGCGCAGCGGTGACAGCCAACGAGGCCAATCTTGCCAAGGCCGATGCCGCGGTCGTGCGCGCCCGCGCCGTCCTGGCGCAGCGCGAGGCGGCGAACCGCCGCCAGCAGGGACTGGCGCTGCGCGATGTCGCCTCGGTCCAGCGCGCCGAGGAGGCGCAGCGCGACGAGGATGTGGCCCGCGCCGATCTGGCCGTGGCCGAGGCGGATGTGGCGGTGATCCGGGCACAGGGTCTTGATGCGGCGGCGGCGCTGCGGCAGGAGGAAGCCCTTCTCGCCCATCACCGGCTGGTCGCGCCCTATGACGCGCTGATCGTCGCCCGCCATGCCGAGCCGGGCACGGTGGTGAAGGCCGGCGATGCGATCTTCACCCTGATCGACCCGGCCACCGTCTGGATCCAGGCCTATGTCGACGAAGAACGCGCCGGTCAGCTTGCCCTTGGCCAACCCGGCACCATCCGGCTGCGCTCGCAGCCCGCGGCCGAGTTTCACGGCACCATTGCCCGCATCGGCATCGAAAGCGACCGGGTGAACGAGGAACGCCGCGTCTGGTTGACCTGCGCCGACTGCCCCGCCGAGATGTTTCTTGGCGAACAGGCCGAAGTACGCATCCTGACCGGCACCCGCGCGAGCGCACTGATGGTGCCCGAGGTCGCCATCACCGGCTTCGACGGCCATCGCGGCACGGTCTGGACGGTGCAGGATAGCCGCCTTGCGCGGGTGGGGCTGACCTTCGGCGCCCGCGATGATCGCGGCCGCGTCGAGGTCACGGGCGGCCTGCCCGAAGGAGCCGCCATCGTCACCAGCCCGCCGAAGGGCGCCGCAGAGGGCCGGCGCGCCCGCGTCGGCGAGGCGCCATGAACCTCGCGCTCAAGGACATTCGCCATGGCCTGTTCCGCTTCGTGCTGACCTGTTTCGGGCTGGGGCTGTTGATGACGGTCGTGCTGGCGATGATCGGTATCTATAACGGCCTCGTCTCGGACGCGCTGGCGGTGGTGAAGGCGCCGGCGGCGGATGTCTGGGTGGTGGAGGCCGGCACCAAGGGACCGTTCGCGGAAGCCTCCAGCATTCCCGCCGACACGCGCGATGCAGTGGCGCGGATGCCCGGCGTGGCCGAGGCCGGCGCGGTGAACTACCAGAACGTCGAAGCGGCCCACACCGGGCAAACGCTGCGTCTCTACGTCATCGGATACGAGCCGGGGCGTCCGGGCGGGCCGCAGGCGATCGCCGAGGGGCGCGGCATCGGCGCCGGCCATTTCGAACTGGTGGCCGACCGCAAGACCGGCCTGCTGCCGGGCGAGACAATCCGGCTCGGGCGCGACCGCTTCACCGTGGTCGGGCTTGTGGAAGGCGCGATGAACTCGGGCGGCGATCCGGCAGTCTATGTGACGCTGGCCGACGCGATGGCGCTGCAAACCGAACTCGACCCGGCGGCCCAGCGGGTGCAGACCGCGCGTGGCGCAGTTTCCGTCAAGTCCGCCTCGGTCGCCACCATAATTGCCCGCATGTCGCCGGGCGCCGATGTCGATCTGCTGACCGCCACCGTGCGCCAGTGGAAGCACCTCGCCGCGATGACCCAGGTCGAACAGGAGGAGCTGCTGCTCGCCTCGGTGGTCGACAAGGCGCGCCGCCAGATCGGGCTGTTCCTCGGCATCCTGCTGTCCGTCAGCGCCGTGGTGATCGCCCTCATCATCTACACGATGACCATGGAGAAGCTGAAGCAGATCGCCACGCTGAAGCTGATCGGAGCCCCCGACCGCACCATCATCGCGCTGATCGTGCAGCAGGCGCTGATCCTTGGTGCCGCGGGCTGGGGGATCGGGCTGATGCTGATCCTGACGGTGAAGGACTACTTTCCCCGCCGCGTGGTGCTGGAGCCGTTCAACGTCATGGTCCTTGCCGGCATTATCGCCGCCGTCTGCCTTCTATCCTCGGCGCTCGGCGTGCGGGCGGCGATGAAGGTCGACCCGGCCACCGCGCTCGGAAGTTGACCGACATGGCGCTCGGCGACATCCTCATCAAGGTCTCGAACGTGGCCAAGCATTTCGGCGAGGGCGAAACCCGCGTCGATGCCCTGCGGGCGGTCGATCTGACCGTGCGGGCCGGCGAGGTGATCGCGCTGCTCGGCCCTTCCGGTTCGGGCAAGACGACGCTGCTCAACATCATCGGCTGCATTCTCGCCCCCTCGGGGGGACGGGTGGTGCTGGACGGTGAGCCGGTGTTCGACGGCAAATGGCTGCGGCGCGACCTGAGGCGGCTTCGTCTCGACAAGATCGGCTTCATCTTCCAGAGCCACAACCTGCTGCCCTTTCTGACAGCGCAGGAGAATGTCGCTGTCGTGCTCGATCTTGCCGGCCGCCCCACCGAGGAGGGCCGGGCGCGGGCGCGCGAACTGCTGGACTACCTGGAAGTCGGCCATCGCGCGATGGTCAAGCCGGCGCTGCTGTCGGGTGGCGAAGCGCAGCGCGTGGCGATTGCCCGCGCGCTGGCCAACCGTCCCCGCATCATCCTGGCCGACGAACCCACCGCCGCGCTCGACGGCGCGCGCGCCGGGCTGGTGATGGACCTCATGCGCAAGCTCGCGGTCGAACAGGAAGCCTGCATCGTGACAGTCACCCATGACGAAAAGATCTTCGACCGTTTCGACCGCCTGATATACCTGCGCGACGGCCGCCTCGCCGACGCCTGATCCGGAGACATCTCATGCCCGCAAGAACCCGCGCCCTGGCTATCGCCGCCGCCGTCGCAGTGATCTTCGGCCTGCTCACCCTCGTCTCGGGCGGCAGGGCGCTGTTCGGCGGCGTCGATATGGGCGCAGTGGTGCCATTCGTGCTGTGGTTCAATTTCGGCGCGGGCTTTGCCTATGTTCTGGCTGGGATCGGCCTGTGGCGCGGCGCGGGCTGGGCACCGATGCTGGCGATTGCCATTGCCACGGCCACGGTGGCCGTCTTCGCTGCCTTCCTGTGGCATGTCGGTGCCGGCGGCGCATGGGAAGCACGCACCATGGGCGCGATGATCCTGCGCAGCGCCATCTGGATAGCCATCGCGGCCTTTGCATTGCGGTGCCATAAGCCATCCGATTGATCCACTCACCCAGCCAGCGATGGCGGCTGCCAGCCGCGACCTCGTCCGCCAGGAGCCCGACATGAAGCGCTTTCCACCCGTTGACCTGTCACTGACCCTTTCGCTCGTCACCGTGCTCGGCATGGCGATGGCGGCAGCCGGCAGATGGCTGCCCAGCGGAGCTTTCGACGCTCTGGAGCTACCGGGGCTGGTGCTAGTCTATCTGGCTGGCGGCCTGCCCACCGGCTGGCGCGCGCTGTCGGAACTGTGGCGCGCGCGCGTGCTTGACATCGACCTGTTGATGATCGTCGCGGCAATCGCCGCCGCAATCGTCGGCGCCCCGTTCGAGGGTGCGGTGCTGCTGACGCTGTTCAGCATCTCGACCACGCTGGAGGAACGCGCGCTTGGCCGCGCCCGCCGCGCCATCGAGGCGCTGATGGCGCTGCGCCCCGAGACCGCCTTGCGCAAGACCGCCAACGGCGCTGTCGAGGAAGTTCCCGCCGAGGTGCTGGCCGTCGGCGATGTGGTGGTGCTGCGCCCCGGCGCCCGGGTGCCCAGTGATGGCGTGGTCGTCACCGGGCGCGGCGGCATCGACGAGGCCAACATCACCGGCGAATCCATGCCCGTGTCAAAAGAGGCCGGTGCGCAGGTGTTCGAGGCCACGATCAATCTGGACGGCGTGCTGGAGGTCGAGGTCACGCGCAGCGTCAGCGACAGCACCATCGCCCGCATGATCCGCCTGGTGACCGAGGCGCAGGCCGCCCGCGCACCCTCAGAGCGGTTCAGCGAATGGTTCGGCCAGCGCTACACGGTCGCGGTGCTGGCGGGTGCGGTGATCGCCTTTGCCACGTTCTGGTGGCTGGGCGGCGACTGGGAACTGGCGCTTTACCGCGCCGCCACGCTGCTGGTCGCCGCCAGCCCCTGCGCCATCGTCATTTCCGTCCCCGCCGCGATCCTGTCGGCCCTGTCGGCGGCGGCGCGCGGCGGTGTTCTGTTCAAGGGCGGCGGCGCGCTGGAGACGCTGGCCGAGGTCGATATCTTCGCCTTCGACAAGACCGGCACCCTGACCACCGGCCGCGCCGAGGTGACGGAAATCGTCGCGCTGGATGGCGACGAGGCCGGGTTCCTGTCGCTGCTGGCGGGGCTGGAGGCGCATTCCGAGCATCATATCGCCGCCGCGATCCGCCGGGAAGTTGCCACGCGCGGGCTTGATCCAGCAATCGTTGCCGATGTGAACGCCCGGCCAGGCATCGGTATCGAAGGGGCCGATGCACTTGGCCCGGTTTGGGCGGGCAATGCCTATCTTGCCGAGGACATGAAGGCTGCAACGGATCACCCCGCGTTGCAGGCGCTGGCGGATGGCGCCAATACGGTCGTCTATCTGGGTCGCGGCGCCACCCTGCTGGGCGCCGTCAGCGTAGCGGACGAGGCACGGGCCAGTTCCGCAGGGGCGATCACGGCCCTGCGCGACAGTGGTGTCCGCCGCATCGTCATGATGACCGGGGATCGCAGGCCGGTGGCGCTGCGCATCGGCGCCCGGCTTGGGCTGAGGCCCGAAGAGACTCACGCCGAAATGCTGCCACAGGACAAGGTTCGCGCGGTTGGCGAACTGGCCGCAACCGGCCGCGTTGCCTTTGTCGGCGACGGCGTGAACGACGCCGCGGCGCTGGCCCGCGCCGATGTCGGCATCGCCATGGGCGCGGCCGGGTCCGAGGTGGCGCTTCAGGCCGCCGATGTGGCGCTGCTGTCCGAGGATATGGAGCGGCTTGCGGACGCGCACCGCCTGTCGCGCCGAACGTCAAGGGTGATCCGGCAGAACCTGACCTTCGCCATCGGCGCCATGGTGGTTCTGGTCATCGGCGGGCTGTTCTTCGATCTGCCGTTGCCGCTGGTGGTGATCGGCCATGAAGGCGGCACCGTGCTGGTGGTGCTGAACGGGCTGCGGTTGTTGTCGGACCCGATCCGCCGGCCGAAGGCGTCTGTTGCCGGACAGGCGCCGACGGGTGTCGCGCGGCCGGCCTGACCCGTGGGGATGCGCTCATCCCCGAAAGACGCGCTGATGCGGAAACGCGCCCTTTTCCAGATAGGCCTCCTCCTCGGGCGTCGATCTGCGGCCAAGGATGGCGTTGCGGTGCGGGTGGCGGCCAAAGCTGGCGATGATGCGGCGCACCTGCCCCGCTTGATCGA
The DNA here is from genome assembly GCF_900100045.1 of Paracoccus denitrificans. GTDB lineage: Bacteria > Pseudomonadota > Alphaproteobacteria > Rhodobacterales > Rhodobacteraceae > Paracoccus > Paracoccus denitrificans. The sequence goes on from NZ_FNEA01000034.1 coordinate 28,523, forward strand.
CGAGCGAGGCATAGAGCGGCCGCAACGGCGCCGGCGCGCGGGTGGCGATGTCGCGGCGCAGGGCGATCAGCCGGTCGATGCGGGCCAGATGCTCCGGCCCTTCGGCATGGCCCAGCGGCTGCGTGAAGGTAATCTGGAACCAGGACAGGCCAAGCGCTGTCCAGTCGCCATTGTCCAGCCCGGCCTCGGCCTGCGCCAGCGCCTCCGTGTCTTGCGCCCAGGCCCGCGCGCTGCCCCGCCACAGCGAGCGCGGAAACTGGTCCAGCACCACGATCAGAGCCAGCCGGCCCTCGGGCGTGGCGGACCAGTGGTCCAGCCCACCCGCCGCGCCACGTTCGGTCAACGGGCCAAAGCGGGCCGCAATCGCCCCATCCGCACCGCCATGCATCCGCCAGCGCCACAGTTCGGCATGGCGGTCCGGGTCGATATCCAGCGCGCGGCCCTCGGGGAACCAGAAATCCAGAACCTCACCGATCTGTCTGGCATCATTGCTATCGGTCATGTCATCCCCCATGAAAACGCCCCCGCGCCATGGGCACGGGAGCGGAATTGTAGATGAGGCACAAGCGCCTAGGCGGTCGCGGGCACCGCTGCCGGCACAGGTCGGCGCCCGCCGAGCCCGCGCGGGACGCGCAGCAGGCGCATGGCGTTGGCGATCACCACCAACACCGAAAGCTGGTGGATCAGCATCCCTTCGGCCATATGCACGTCGCCGTTGAAGACCCCGAACAGCAACCCCGCCACCGTCAGCAGCGCGATGACAAGGTTCTGGCGCATGTTGCGCAGCGTCGCGCGAGAGATCGCCATGGCCTCGGGCAGCTTTTCCAGATCGTCACCCATCAGCGCGATGTCGGCGGTCTCGATCGCCACATCGGACCCCGCCGCGCCCATCGCGATGCTGGTGTCGGCAGCGGCCAGCGCCGGGGCGTCGTTGATGCCGTCGCCGATCATGGCGACATGGCGGCCCTCGGCCTGAAAGCCGCGGATCAGGTCCAGCTTGTCCTCGGGCAGCAGGCCGGCGTGGACTTCGGTGATGCCGATCTCGGCGGCGATGGCGCTTGCGGCCTGCGGCTGGTCGCCGGTCAGCATGGCGATGCGGCTGACGCCGATGTCGCGCAGCCGGGCGATGGCGCCCTTGGCCGAGGGCCGGGGCTGGTCGGAAAGGCCAAAGATGCCCGCGATCCGCCCGTCCAGCGCCACGATGATCGGCGTGCGCCCGCGTTCCAGAACCCCGGCCATGGCGGCCTCGGCCTCGGGCTCAAAGCCGATGCCCAGCTTGTCGAACAGGCGCCGGTTGCCGGCCGCGACCTGCCGGCCCTCATGGTTGACCACAAGGCCCATGCCGGCAACTTCCTCGACCGCCTCGGGTGCGGGAATGTCACCTTCGGCCCGGCCGGCGACGACGATGGCTCGGCCCAGCGGGTGATCCGAGCCGGATTCGGCGATCGCCGCCCAATGCAGCAGGTCCTTGCGATCAACGCCCGCCAGCGGCAGCACCTCGACCAGACTCGGGCGGCCCTCGGTCAGTGTGCCGGTCTTGTCCAGCGCCAGCATGTCGATGCGGCCCGCGCTTTCCAGATGCTGGCCGCCCTTGATGAGGATGCCCGACCGCGCCGCCCGCCCGATGCCGGCCACGATGGAGACGGGCGTCGAGATCACCAGCGCGCCGGGGCAGGCCACCACCAGCAGCGTCAGCGCCAGGCGAATGTCCTGCGTCACCGCCCAGGCGCCAAGCGCCAGCACCATGATGCCGGGCGTGTACCATTGGGCGAAGCGTTCGATCATGCGCTGGCTGGGGGCGCGTTCCTCTTGCGCCTCTTCGACGCGGCGGATGATGCGGGCCAGCGTGGTGTCGGAACCGATGCCGGTGGCGCGGATGCGCAAGACGCCGTTTTCCGCGATGGTGCCGGCATGGACGTGGGAACCGGGGGCTTTTTCGGCCGGGATCGGCTCGCCGGTGATGGCGGCCTCGGAGACGGCGGCGGCGCCCTCGATCACCTCGCCATCGACGGGAATGCGATTGCCGGCGCGCACCAGCACGGTCTCATTGGGTTGCACGGCGCTGGCGGCGATTTCGACCGGCTGGCCGTCGCGGATCACCGTGGCAATCTCGGGCGCGGCCTTCAGCAGATCGGCCAGCGCGCCGCGGGTCTGGCGCAGGGTGCGCGCCTCAAGCCAGGCGCCGAAGCTGAACAGAAAGGTGACGGCGGCGGATTCCCAGTATTCGCCGATGAACAGCGCACCGACAGCGGCGACCGTGACCAGAAGTTCAATCGAGAAATGGCGGATGCGCAGCGCCTGCACCGCCCGCCACGCGATGTCAGAGCCGGCGACAAACGCCGCCGTCACCATCGAGGCGGCCCACAGCCCGCGCAGGCCGAACCCGTAAAGGGCGATCAGGCCAAGCACGATCAATGCGCCGCTGATGATCGTCAGCCATTTGCGCCGGCTGGCCGGCTGGCGAAGGGTTGTCAGGATAGGGGTCAACATGCGGGGCCTCGTAATTTGAAGGCCCGGCCGCGCGGGCAGGCGCGGCCGGGCAGAAAAAGGGTCAGAAAGCGGCGGGGCGGGCCTCGTAGCCGGTGGCGCGGATCGTCTGCACCAGCGTATCGACGGGTGCGGCGGTCTGGTCATGCGCGACCTCGATGCGGCCGGTGTTGAAATGCACCTTGGCCTCGGAGACGCCGGGCAGCGCCTTCAGCGCCTTTTCGATCTTGACCACGCAGGAGGGGCAGGAAAACTCGTCGCTGCGCAGGATGGTCTTGGTCATGGCTGGTTCCTTTCATGTCGCCGCCCGGCGGGGCGGTCATTGCTTGTGACCTGAAGATATGCTGTCCTTTCAGGATCAGGAGTGGCAATTTCGACAAGGGATCATTGCATGAATGCACAGGCGCAGGATTGGGACGATCTGCGGTTGTTTCTGGCCGTGGCGCGCGCGGGGTCGCTTTCGGGGGCGGCGCGCAGCCTTGGCGTTACCCATTCCACCGTCTTTCGCCGCATCGGTGCGTTCGAGGCGCGGCTGGGGGTGCGCCTGTTCGACCGGCTGCCCGGCGGTTACGCGCTGACCCAGGCCGGCGAGGAGATGCGCGATTCCGTCATCCGCATCGAGGAAGAAATCACCGCGCTGGCGCTGAAGGTTACCGGACAGGACCAGCGGCCCACTGGGACGATCCGCATCACCACGACCGACCTGCTGGCGGTGGGTGTGCTGCCCCGCCATGTCGCCGCCTTCCGCGCCGAATGGCCCGAGATCGAGATCGAGGTAATCGTTGCGGATACGGTGCTGGACCTGACCCGGCGCGAGGCGGACGTGGCCCTGCGCATCGGCAATCCGGGACAGGAGACGCTGATCGGGCGGCGGGTCGGGCGGTTGGCCTTTGCCGCCTATGGCGCGGCGGACCGGCCGCCGGGCGATCCTGCCGAGGGTGACTGGATCGGCTACGGATCTGCGCATGGCCCGCTCAGCCGCAATCTGGCCCGCTGGTGGCCGGATGCGCGACAGATTTACCGGACAAACTCGATCATCGCCGCCCATGCCGGTGCGAAGGTGGGGATCGGACTTGCTGCCTTGCCTTGCGTGATCGCCGATTGCGACCCCAGCCTGATCCGCGCCGCCGCGCTGCCCGAGGATTTCATGCTGGACCTGTGGTTGCTGATTCACGAGGATCTGCGCCAAACCGCGCGCATCCGCCTGTTTCTGGACTTCATGGCGACGGCCCTGGCGGCCGATGCCGACCTGCTGGAGGGGCGCTGCCCGTGCAGGACAAGGCCGGCGCAGGCGTGACGCCCGCGCCGGCCCATGCCTGCGCCCGTGGCGTCAGTCGATCATCTGCCAGCCCGGATGCTCGAAATGCTCGCCATAGGCGTTCAACGCCTGAACGATCGTCACCGCGCCAGTCTCGACCTCGCCGGCCTCCAATGCCGAGATGCCTGTCATCACCTCGCCAAGGACGATATGGAACTGCTCGTCTACCTCGGGTTCCAGCACACAGTTCTCGACCATGAAATCGACCTGCTTCTGGATATCGGCAGCGACCCCATTCGCGGCATCTGCCGGCAGGGTGCCGTTGTGGATCGCGTCCAGGTTCGCGGCCATGGTTCCGTGAATCGCGGTCATGCCGGTGATCATGTTCTGATCGCCCTGCCATTTGGCGCCATCGTTCAGCGTGATCTCGATAGCCCCCGCGCCATGGCTGTCATGATCATGGGATTGCGCGGCGGCAATGCCAGCCGACCCCAGCGCGAGGGCGAGAGCGACAGCGACGGTGGTGAAAGATTTTACAGTCCGCATAGTGATCTCCTGTATCTGCCAAGTGGTTCTGGCCGCGACGGGCATCGACAGACGCCGCCGGACTTGGGATAGACATAGACTGTCCGTTTTCGCACGAAAATTGACGAAACCTGCAAAGACCTATTGCACGAATGGACAGACATCAGGCACGAACCAGACCCTCGCGGCCTGCCGCCGATACCATCGGGCTGTCGAACAGCGCCCCGACGGCATGGGTCCGGATGACGCCTGCCTCGCGGATGAGGAACAGCGCATGGAGGCCGAGACGCGAAGCCAGTTCGCCGCCGGCTTGCGGACCCAGCACCATCAGCGCGGTCGCCCAGGCGTCGGCTTCGGCACAGGTGCGGGCGACGACGGTGACCGAGGCCGGCGACGAGCGAAGCGGCCCGCCCGTCGTCGGGTCCATCGTGTGCGACAGCCGTCGGCCGCGAAGGGTCACATAGTGGCGGTAGTCGCCCGACGTGGCGACGGCGGCATCTGCGAGCTTCAGGATGGAGTGAGGCGCGCGGCGTTCGGGATCGGGCATCTCGACGGCGACCGTCCACGGCATGCCATCGGGTCGCAGCCCGGATGCACGCATTTCGCCGTCGATGCCGACAAGGAACGCGGTGATGCCGAAGCCCTGCAACGTCTTGGCCAGCCTGTCGACGCCATGCCCCTTGGCGATGCCGTTGAGATCGAGCGCGATCGGCGCGTGTTTTCGCGCCAGCCCGGCCAGAGGGTCGACCTCCAGCGCTTCCTGCGCGGGCCGGCGCGCGGTGGCCATCGCCGCGCGCATAGCCTCGGCATTGGCCGGCTCAGACCCGAAACCCCACGCGCGCGCCGCATCGCCCATGCCGATGTCGAACGCGCCGCCCGATGCGGTCCCGATCCTCAGCCCGAGGTCGAGCACCTCGGCCAACCTGGCGGGAACGATCACCCGGACACCTTCGGGCGTCCGGTTCAGGCGCATCAGGTCGCTGTCGGGTTTCCATGTCGACATCAGGGCGTCGACATCCGCCACGGCCGCCTGCAAGGCCGCCTGCACCGGGGCGGGGTCCAGCCCGGCATCGGCATGGAAAAGCGCCGACCAGCGCGTACCCATGGTCGGGCCGTTCAGCGCGTGGCGGCCCGGGTCAGTAGATATCTTCGGCATAGCGCCCCTCCGCTTTCAGCGCGAGCGGGGTAAGACCCGTCGGCGCGAGGATGTCGGTCAGCGCCTCGGCCACGCCCGAGGCCATGTCGCGCCCGCCGCAGACCATGATGCGCGCGCCTTCGTGTACCAGCCGGATCAGCTCAGCGCTCTCGGCCCGCAGCGCGTCCTGGACATGGCGCGGCTTTGCCCCGCGCGAGTTCGCGGTGGTCAATCGCGCCAGACGGCCATCGACCCGCCAGCCGGCCAGATCGTCGCGATACAGGAAATCGCTGTCTGGGCGGCGCATCCCGAAGGCCAGATGGATGGGCCGCTTGCGGCTGTTGCCCCGGATGAAGCCCGCAAGCGGGCCGATGCCGGTGCCAGCGCCGATCAGGATCAGCGGCGAGCGTCCTGCTGCGGCATGGAAAGCCGGATTGTGCCGGACGAAGGCGCGGATCGCCTGGCCCGGCTCCAGCGCCAGAAGCTGACCCGAGCAGAGGCCGCCGGGATGCTTGCGCACCACGATCTCGACGAATCCGTCGCGCCGTCCGGACGCCAGCGAGTAGAAGCGCGGCAGGTCCGCACCCTCGGGCAGAACGCCGAGGAGATCACCGGCTTGAAACCGGCCAAACCCCCGAGCTATCACCCGTTGCAAAAACGTCGCCTCGGGTAGGGCAAAGCGCAGGATCGTGGTCGGCGCCTGCACCTCGGCCCCGTAATCACGGCGCGAGATCAGGGTGAGCCGCTCCGTCACCGGCGGGGTTGGCACATGTTCGAGCGCAAGCTCGATCCCCAGCGCCGCCCCCAGGGCGCGGCCCCAGCGGGCGAAATCCTGCGGCGACTGGCGATCGACCGTGTCGAAGGGCATCAATTGCGCCCAGCCTTTGGCAGCAGCCAGCCGCGCGACTTCATCGGCGAACGCGCAGAACGCGGGGAAGCTGCGATCACCGAAACCCAGCACGGCAAGCGGGGCGCGGGGCGCGGAGTCCAGCACCGCGAGGCGTTCGATGAACCCCTTCGCCGTGGCGGGAGCCTGTCCCTCGCCCCAGGTGGCGGAAAGGACGATGAACCGTTCGGCCCGCGGATAGCGCGCCGGATCGAAGCCAGACATCGGCGCGACATGGACATGCTGGCCCACCGTGGTCAGCGCATGTTGGAGCGTCGCAGCGAAGCCCCAGGTGCTGCCGCCCTCCGAGCCCACCAGCAGGATGGTCCCAGCGCCTTTTGCAGGATGATTGCCACGGAGACGCGGCCTTGACCGCCGCCCCGCGAACCAGAGCACAAGACCACTCACCCCCATTGCCGGCACGCCGAGCGCCATCACACCCAGCACGAGGCCGAGAGATGCGGCCCCCTGTCCGGTATGCAGCATGTAGATGGTTTCAGATATCCGTTCCCACATCGTCAGCTCGGCCCAAGCCAGAAGCTCACCCGTCCCCTGATCAAGATAGCCGGTGCCGCGATCCGTCTTCAGGGTGAAGGCGTCCGTGGCGTCGCCCGGATAGGGAAAGCTCAGTTCGCGCAACTCCGTGACAGGAATCACGGAGAGCGGCTCCATCGCAGCAAGGGAGACCCCGGTGCTGCCGCTGACCTCGGTCGGAAAGGCCGGCGGTGCGGCGCCATCCGGCAGAAGATCGAAGGTCGAGGCGGCCATCCACAGTGCGGTCGCCGAGGACAGAATCAGCCCCGCGACCGCCACGCGGGCGATCCCGGTATGGATGCGGCTCGATGCCGGCCCGCGCAAAGGGGTGAACCAGCGCCGCCAGCCGCCCATGCGCCGCGCGACCAGCATCGCGCCGGAGACCGACAGGACCAGCATCGCCGCCGCACCGGCGGCCATGACGATACGGCCGGCATCGCCAAGAAACAGCGAGCGGTGAAGGCTGGTCAGCCAGCGTTCGACCGGGTTCGGATCGGCGCTGGCGATGCCCTTGCCGGTCGCGGGGTCGATCACCGCCGCGCCGGGCGTGCCGTCGTCGAACCAGAACGCAGTAATCCGGCCCGAGGGCGCACGCCGGATCTGCTCCACCCCCGGATAGGCAGTCCGGATGCGTTCTGCGAGATCGGCAACGGTCAGGCCGGCCTCGGCCTGCGGCGTGGAAAACCGCTCGGCCACTGGAAAGACCGAGAGCGCCGCCCCGCTGATCGCGAGGACCATGACGAGAGCAAGGGCCAGCAGACCCGGCCAGCGATGCAGCATGCGGATCATGGCGGCATCTCACATGTCGTAGCGGAGGCTGGCGACATAGCGGCGGCCGGGCACGGGCTGCCCCGCTCCTGCCGCCGTCAACGGCACGGCGATGTCGTTCGGACTGTCGCGCATGTCCTCGACGGCGGCATCGACATGCAGCGTGTAGCCCGCATCGAACAGCGCATCGGCAAGGTCGAGGGTGATTTCCAGCGACCGGCCCGCGCCGACACTGGCGCCGGTGATGCCGTCGATCTGCGCCAGGTCGCCGCCGGTGGCGCGATACCAGTCGCTGAGATGTTCGTAATATTTCGACTTGCCGCCGGCCATCCACAGGGTTCCGGCATATGCCCCCTGCGCATCGGTAACGTAGAGAACCAGATAGGCGCCATCGCCGCCGTAAGTGTTCAGCGTGGTGGTGAGGGTGACAGGCCGGGCCATGGCAAGGCCGGGGGCCACCAGGGCCGAAGTCAGCGCAAGGGCTGCAAGGAAGGATTTCATGTCTCTGCTCTCTTCTGCATGATTTGTCAGTTCACCCGCACCACGGGCGGGGTGCCGTTCTGGAACAGCGGATTGGCGGGCGGGGCCGAGGGGGCGACAGGGGTTGCACCGCCGCGATCCCGCTTGCGGTCCTGCTCGCCGTCCCTGTGGCGCAGCTTGACGACCTGCAATGTCGCGGGATCCAGCTTGGCCTTGATGCGCCGGCCCTGGGCATCGCGACCCTTGACCTCCCAGCAGCCGTCGTCGGCCTCAACCTTCTCGACATGCCAGCCGAGGCCGGCGGCGGCCTGCATCACCGCCTCGCGCGGCTGCCAGGCGCCGCGAGGCACATGGCAGTCGTCGCCCGCCAACGCCCCCGCCGCGGGCAATACCGCGAGAGCGGCTACGGCGATCAAAAGAGTTTTCATGGTTCGAATGTCCTTTACGATCATCTCGGGGGCATTTTCCCGGCTATGGCCGCGGCGAACGCCCACGTGGGCAAGGCTCCACCGCGATGACGGGGCGGAGCCTTGCGGCGATCAGTTGCGCTTTTCGGGCTTGGTGCCGTCGCTCCAGCGCTTGACCTTGCCGTCGATCACCTCGAGCGTTCCCGGATCGACGGTCATCTTCAGGCTGTTGCCGCCCTGGTCGATGACGTTCAACTCGTAACAGCCATCGTCGAGTTCCATTTTCGAGATGGTCCAGCCGAACTCGTCGGTCACTTGAACAAGAGCTTCCCAGGACTGCATGTTCTCGGTCGGCACGTTGCATTTCTCGTCGGCGAGCGCGGCCCCGGCGGGGATCGCGAGGGCGAATGCGGTGGCGGTCAGGATAGTTTTCATGGCTATGCTCCTCAGCCTTGGTTGCCTGATGAAACCAATCTGGAGGGCGCGGCTGACGTGATCCTGATCGCCGCGAAAAACCTGCGTCAGCTTTCCGTCAGCCTGCCCCGACGAACCGCAACGGTCGCGCGAAACAAACCGGCCCCGCCAGACAGGCGGGGCCGCAACAACAGCGGGAATGCGTAACGATCAGGTCACGTCATTTGCGCCAGGGGGGCGCTTTCGGCCCGTGACCATGGCACGGGGCAGGTTCTCCCGATGGCGCCATGAGGTGAGCGCCACACCTCCGACATGCAGGGCCACGAGGACCAACGCCAAGTTGGCCAGCGTTTCATGCACCTCCTTCAAGGTCTTGTCCCCCCTGACTTCCCGGCTGCCATGCTCGCCCACAAACGTCACGGCACGGGCTTCCTCGATCGACTGTTCGAGCAACCAGCCGCTCAGCGCGGTGCCGGAAAGCGTAACCATAAGTGCCACGATCATCGCGGCGCCGGCCGGGTTGTGCTCGAGATGGCGCCGCTCCCGCCCGCGCAGCATGTCTCCGAGATAGACCAGCGTCGCGGCAGGGCCACGCATGAATTGCGCGAAGCGGGCATGGTGACTGCCGACAAAACCCCAGATCAGGCGGAGCACAAGCAATGCCGCCACCGCATAGCCGGCCGGCTCGTGAAGCGGTTGCACCTCGTCCGCCGCGAGCCATGCCACTGCAAAGGCGGCAACCAGGCCCCAATGAAAGCTGCGCACCACCGGATCCCAGACCCGCACCACGCGCATGGTATCGGCAACGTCCGAAATACCGCCGTCCCTTTTCGCCTCAATCATGTTTGCGCCCCCTGCCCTCACGGAAGTGCCGTTCACCTCCGTCCTCGTATTCGACCTCGATCACCTGAAGCGTGCCGGGATCGACCGTCGCCTCGATGCGGCGTCCTTCCCGGTCCGTGCCTTTTATCTCGTAGCAGCCGTCGTCGATCTTGATGCGCCGCACCACCCATCCGTTTTCTTCCGCAAGCCGCACCACCGCACTTCTTGGCTGCCAGTCTGCCAGCGGCACGGCACAGTCGTCGCCGGCAAGTGCAGCCCCGGACGGAAGGACCACGAGAAAGGTCAGAATTGTCAGCGATCTCTTCATGGACCACACTCCGTATAACGGTCATCGGATGACATTCTGCGTCGCGAACCTGACGGGATGCTGAAGCCTGGGGCGTCCCGCCATCAGCTTTGCGTCAGCCCGGATCGCCATAATGGCCAGAGGCAAATGAGTAGGAAGATCATGCGAATCCTGCTGATCGAGGACGACACCGTTCTGGGCGCCGCCGTGCGGGACCAGATCGCCGCGGGTGGCCAGTCGGTGGACTGGGTCACGCGCCTGGATGCGGCCGGCGATGCGATGGCCGGTGCCGGTTATGATCTGATATTGCTGGACCTGATGCTGCCCGACGGACGCGGCATCACCTTCCTTCGGTCGCTGCGCGCCGGCGGCAACGTGACGCCGGTGATCATCCTGACCGCGCTGGACCAAATCTCGGACCGGATCGAAGGCTTGAATGCCGGTGCCGACGACTATCTGGTCAAGCCCTTCGATCTGGCCGAGCTTTCCGCGCGCATCGGCTCGGTCGCGCGGCGCTATAGCGGCAATCCCAACCCGATCATCGTCCACGGCGCACTTGCCGTCGACCTTGCCTTGCGCAGCATCCGCCGCGACGGCCGGCCGGTGCAACTGACGGCGCGCGAATGGGCGCTGTTCGAGGCGTTCCTCACCCGCCCCGGCCAGCTTCTGTCCAAGGCACAACTTGAGGAAAAGCTTTATGCCTTCGATACCGAGGTGGAAAGCAACACCATCGAGGTTCATGTCAGCCGGCTGCGCAAGAAGCTGGGCGCCGCGGTGATCGAGACCGAGCGCGGATTGGGCTACCGGCTGGGTTCGCCATGACGATGCCACGCAGCCTTCAGATGCGGTTGGGGGTGTCGCTGGGCATCCTTCTGACGCTGCTGTGGATCGCCGCCGCCGCCACCACGGCGGTCATGCTGCGGCACGAGATGGACAGGATCTTCGACTCGTCACTACAGGAGGCGGCGCAGCGCCTATTGCCGCTGGCCGCTGTCGAGATCGTCGGACGTGAGGAGGAAGGTGTGACGCAACACCTTGCCGACCTGCGCGACCACGACGAATTCCTCACCTATATCGTGCGCGACGACGAGGGGCGGATCCTTCTGCAATCGCATGAGGCCGACCCCGCCATCTTCCCGGAATGGGATGGGCCGGGCTTTCACACGACCGCAACCCATCGCCTGTATGGCGAGGACGCCCTGCAAGGCACGATCCGCCTCACGGTCGCCGAGCCGCTTGCCCATCGCGCGACGACGGCACGCGATGTCTGGGCGGGCCTGGGACTGCCGTTGCTGGTGTTCATCCCTGCCGCTCTGCTGGCGATCGTATTGACCGTCCGCTCGGGCCTGGCCCCGCTGCGCCACTACCGCGACCGGCTGGCCGCGCGTTCACCGCGCGACCTTGCCCCCGTCGCCTGCAACGATCTCCCCGTCGAGGTCGCGCCGGTAGGGCTGGCGGTCAATGTGCTGCTGGCGCAACTCAAGTCCACATTCGAGGCCGAACGCACCTTCGCCGCCAACGCCGCACATGAATTGCGAACACCGCTGGCAGGCGCAATCGCGCAGGCCCAGCGGATACAGGTGGAAACGAAAGATACCGGCGCCGGCCACAGGGCCGCCGAGATCGAGGCCTCGCTGAAGCGGCTGGCCCGGATCGCCGAGCGGCTGCTGCAACTGGCTCGGGCGGAGGGCGGGCGGTTGCGGCTCGATCACCTATCCGATCTTCGCATCACCGCCCGCCTGGTTGTGGACGATATCGAGAGGACCGCACCGAACCGGATCGCACTCGCTCTGCCGGAGCACCCGGTAATGTCCGACCTCGACCCCGATGCGTTTGGCATCATCTGCCGCAACCTGGTCGAGAACGCCCTGCGGCACGGCGCATCTGACGAGCCGATCGAGGTAAGCCTCGGTGAGGATGGCACGTACCGCGTCGCCAATGAAGGCCCCGTCGTGCCGACAGAAGCACTTGGCCGGCTGGCCCGCCGTTTTGAGAGGGGGACAGCCGGAACGGAAGGCAGCGGGCTTGGCCTTGCCATCGTCGCCAGCATTGCGGACCGGATTTCGTCAAAGCTCACCTTGCAGTCGCCGAGACCGGGAAGCTCGTCCGGCTTTGAAGCGGCGGTGATTTTGCCCACGGCTTCACGGCAACCAACACCGCCTCGCCAGGCGAGCGCAGTCTTTCGTTGAGCCGATAACCGGTCAACGGATCTGAAAACCATTGGGCTGGCTGTGTCCGCCGGAACAGGATGCATCTTTATGTAAGGGGCGCAGAATGTTGATCTCGAAAGGACAAAGCCCCAAAAGGGACCCCACCGACCGGGGGTTGGGTCCATTGTGCTTCCGAGGATTATCGGAGGCCGAGCGCGGGATGCTGATCGTGGAGAGTGAGCCAGTGAGGCGCCACTGGTTCGAGCCCAGTGGCGAACGCAAAAATCAGGCAGCTACATTTTACCGAGGGCAAACCGGATGAACATCCGCCGCGACGCGCTGGAGGCGCGGGTGCTGAACTCCCTGCGCACCCGCCTGGTCGACCCCGACCTCTTCGCCGAGTTCTGCGACGCATATACGCGGGAGACCAGCCGGCTGCGCATGGAGAGCGGCGCCGGCATCGACAAGGCCGAAGCCGAACTGAAGCGGATCTCCCGCGAGGAGGAGAAGCTGATGGATCTCTACATGCGGGACGCCATCTCGATCGAGGCGGTGAAGGAGCGCGGCGACAAGCTGCGCCCGCAAGGCGGAGCTGCAGGACTTCCTCGCCACGTCCGACGAGCCCCCGCCCCTGCTGCATCCGTCGATGGCGCTGTCAATCGGCGTTGAAGAGTGCCCCCTTATCGGCGTCCAAAAGGGGGTCTGACTCAAAGTTGGTGCATTTTCTGGTTTACGCCGGGGCGAGGAGCCGTGCCCTGAGCAGATCGATGTTGGCGCGGCCATACATCTGGCGTTTGAGGGTCTTCAGCCGATTGATCTGCCCCTCTGTCTGCCCGTTCGACCAAGGTTCGCGCAAGGCGGCGGCAACGGCGGCGCAGTCGCTGCGAAGGCCACGGGCAAAGGAAGCGATCATGCTGTCTGCCGCCTCATCGAGCCAGCTGGCCAAGACATCCTCACGCCCGTTTCGAACCATATCCGTGAACCTGTCGGCGAGCGCCCGGGCGGTCGCAAGGGCTGGCGATGCCGCTTCGATCTGCGCGACCTGAAGCGCATCGGCTCTGGACAGGTGATCCCGCCCCATGGTCAGGAGCCGCGCAATCCTGCGGGCAGGTGGCGATTTCCCCATCCCGTTCGGCACAGCTTGCTCGGCGCGGCGCTGGCGTGTCGCCCATTCTCCGACGACCCGAAGACTGCCGCGGAAACCATCCTCCCTGAGGCGGCGCCAAAGCTCGGCGCCATTCCGGCAACCACCGTTCCATTCCCGCTCCAGCCGTGGCAGCCAGGGTGTCAGACTGCTTTCGCGGATGCGGAAGACATCTTCGCGCTCGCCACGCAGGATCTGGCGAACGAGCTTGCGGCTGAGGCCGGTCGAGCGGACGATACGCTTGATGGGCAGGCCCTCATCGGCCATCGTCCTCACCATCCGATTGGTTTGCTGGCGACGCCGAAAGCCTTCGTATTGCAGCCTTTCCGCTGCCGTCAGCAGCGCGGGATCGAGCGTCTTCGCCCCGATCGCCCTGCGGATGACGGGCATGCTGCGCTGCACGGCCGCCAGGAATGCGGCACTCGCGTTCTCAAGCAGATGCCAACGATCGGCGACCTGAACCGCCTGTGGCAAGGCACGGGTGGCGGCACCGCCATAGCCGCCGTTGCGGTCGCGGGCGATGATCCGGATGCCGGGATGTGCGCGGAGCCACGCTTCCACGGTGGCAGGCTCGCGATCGGGCAGCAGGTCGATCACCTGCCGCCGTTCCAGGTCGCAGATCATCGTGCCGTAACGCTGCCCCTTGCGCCATGCCCAGTCATCGATGCCGATGACACGCGGTGGTTCGGAGACGGGGCCCATCAGGCTCCGCGCCCCACGCAAGAACGTGTCTTCGCTTGCAGGCACGAGAAGGCGCCGGGCGAGCGCCTGAGCAGGTCGTCCGCCGAGGGCAAGACCGAGGTGACGCACAAGATCCTGCAAGCGCGAGGTGCGTCGCATATGCGGTCGGGTGACGCCGGACGGAAACCGTTCGGCGAAAATCCGGGCCGGACAGCCGGGCGCGCGGCAGCGAAAGCGACGAACCTGCAAGACGATTTCCACGGCTCGCCCATGCGCAGGAACATCGGCCGGGCG
>NZ_FNEA01000048.1 GCF_900100045.1 Paracoccus denitrificans
ACCGCCGACGGTCGTCCGTTGAGATCTGCGCTTGCGCGGAGTTCGCGTCGTGCGCGTCGTCGTGCGTTTTTCCTGGTGCTTCCGCTTCTGCTTTTCGTGCTGATCACCTTCGTGGTGCCGATCGGGCAGATGCTGCAGCGCTCGGTCAAGAACGAGGGCTTCTCGGCCAACATGCCGCAGCTCAGCGCCTGGTTCCACGACAACCCCCGCGGCACCGAGCCCGACGATGCGGCCTGGGCGGCGCTGGCCGCCGACCTGACCGCCGCCGCCCAGGCCCGCACCATCGGCGTGGTCGGCACCCGCATCAACTACGACATGCCGGGCACGCGGTCGCTGTTCACCTCGGCCGGGCGGCAGGCGCGCGGCGGCATCGAGCCGCCCTATCGCGAGGCGATCCTGGAGATGGACGCCCGGTGGGGCAATCCCCGGCTGTGGTCGGTGATGCGAGAGGCCGCCTCGCCCTATACCGCCAACTTCTACCTCGCGGCGGTGGACCGCACCCGCGACGACCAGGGCGACATCGTCTCCGCCCCGGCGCAGCAGCAGATCTACGGCAAGCTGTTCCTGCGCACCTTCTGGCTGTCGCTGGCCATCACCGCCACCACCTTCCTCCTGGGCTTTCCGGTCGCGCATCTGCTGGCCACCCTGCCGATGCGGCAGTCCAACCTGCTGATGATCCTGGTGCTGCTGCCGTTCTGGACCTCGCTGCTGGTCAGGACCACGGCCTGGATCGTGCTGTTGCAGCAGCAGGGCGTGGTCAACGACGTGCTGGTCTGGCTGGGGGTGATCGGCAACAACCAGCGGCTGCAGATGATCTTCAACCAGACCGGCACGATCATCGCCATGACCCATATCCTGCTGCCCTTCATGATCCTGCCGCTCTATTCGGTGATGCGCACCATCAATCCCAGCTACGTGCGCGCCGCGCGCAGCCTGGGCGCGACCAGCTGGACCGCCTTCCGCCGCATCTATTTCCCGCAGACCCTGCCGGGGCTGGGGGCGGGGGCGCTGCTGGTGTTCATCCTGGCGGTGGGCTACTACATCACGCCGGCGCTGGTCGGCGGCTCGTCGGGGCAGCTGATCTCCAACATGATCGCGATGCACATGACGCAGACGCTGAACTGGTCCATGGCGGCCGCGCTGGCGGCGCTGCTGCTGGGCGGGGTGCTGATCCTCTACTGGGTCTACGACCGTCTCGTCGGCATCGACAACCTGAAACTGGGGTAACCGCCATGGCGCTTCCGACCTATGCCTCGCCCTTGGAGAAGACCTGGCACTACGCCTATCTGGCGATCTGCGCGGCGATCTTCTTCTTCCTGATCGCGCCGATCGTGGTGGTGATCCCGCTGAGCTTCAACGCCGAGCCCTATTTCACCTTCACCGACCGGATGCTGTCCTTCGACCCGGACGGCTATTCGCTGCGCTGGTACGACAGCCTGCTGACCTTCGGCATGGCGCGGCCGGACGCGCCGCGCGACCTGAGCTGGTGGGCGGATGCCTGGCGGAACGCGAAATGGGTGAATGCGGCGAAAAGCTCGATCATCATCGGCTTTTTCTCGACCATCCTGGCCACGGTGCTGGGCACGCTGGCGGCGCTGGGGCTGTCGCGGCCCGAGATGCCGTATCGCCGGGCGATCATGGCGGTGCTGATCTCGCCGATGATCGTGCCGATCATCATCACCGCGACGGGGATGTTCTTCTTCTACTCGAACCCCTGCGAGCCCCTGACCTGGATCGGCCTGGACCCGCAATGCGGCCGGCTGGCGGGCACCTATCTGGGGGTGATCCTGGCCCATGCCACGCTGGGCATTCCCTTCGTGATCATCACGGTGACGGCGACGCTGATCGGCTTCGACCAGTCGCTGAACCGGGCGGCGGCGAGCCTGGGGGCGAACCCGCGCACGACCTTCTTCCGCATCACCATGCCCCTGATCCTGCCCGGGGTGATCTCGGGGGCGCTGTTCGCCTTCGTGACCTCCTTCGACGAGGTGGTGGCGGTGCTGTTCATCGCCGGGCCGGACCAGCAGACCATCCCGCGCCAGATGTGGAACGGCATCCGCGAGCAGATCTCGCCCGCCATCCTCGCCGTCGCCACGCTGCTGGTCATCTTCTCCATCGCGCTCCTCACAACCGTCGAGATGCTCAGAAGAAGATCCGAAAAACTCAGAGGGCTGACCCCAGGGTAAGACCGAACGCCGCCCTTCGGGGCGGCGTTTTCATGTCAGGGCAGGGCGCTGAGCCAGAACCAGACCGTCAGCATGGAAAGCGCCGTCGCCACCAGCACCGCCGAGGCCGCGACCCGCTTGGCCACCCCGTAAAGCAGGGCGAAGAGATAGGCGTTGACCCCCGGCGGCATGGCGGCCGTCACCACGGCCGAGCGCATCTCGGCGACGCTCAGTGCGAAAAGCTTGCCCAGACCGAAGGTCACGGCCGGATGCAGGAGCAGCGAGATGCAGCAGCACATCGCGATCGCCCGCGCCTCGCCCTCGGGGCGATAGCGATAGAGTACACCGCCCAGCCCGAACAGCGCCGCAGGCAGCGCGGCGCTGGACATCATCCTGACCGCCGCCCAGAATCCCTCGGGCATGACCAGCCCGGCCTGGGTCAGCAGGTTCAGGGCAAAGCCGCCGAGGATGCCGATGACCAGCGGCGTGTGCAGCACCCCCGACAGCGCCCGCAGCGCCACCCCGCCCACCGACAGGTTCTGGCCCCGCGCGCGGGCGAATTCCATCGCGGTGATGCCAAAGGTGTAAAGCAGCGGCGAATGTACCGAGATGATGGTGAAGTTGGCCAGCACCGCCTCGGGTCCATAGGCGCGCTCGGTGATCGGCACGCCCAGAAGCAGCGAGTTCGAGAACAGGCAGACGAAGCCGATGGCGATGGCGTCCTCGATGGGTCGCTTCAGCCAATAGATCGAGAGGCCGGTTCCTAGCGCAAAGGACAGAAGCGCGCCGCTGTAGAAGGCCAGCAGCAAGAGCGGGTTGTAGTTGGCGCCCAGGTCCAGCCGGGCGATGGCGCCGAACAGCAGCACCGGCAGGGCGAAGTTCTGGGCGAAGCGCATGACGCCATCGACCGCCACTTCGGTCAGCCATTTGCGCCAGCAGACCAGGTAACCGAAGCCAACCACCAGGAAGACGGGCAGGATGACGTCGAAAAGAGCGGTCATATCAGCTCGATCCGCATGCCGTCATGGGCGGGCACGACATTCTCGGGCGTCTCGTGCATGACGGCGTCGTAATCCAGGTCGACATGCATGTTGGTGATCACGCCCCGCGCGCAGCCCGAACGCGCGATCCATTCCAGCGTCAGCGCCAGATGGGCGTGGCTGGGATGCGGGATGCGTCGCAGCGCGTCGCAGATGAACACGTCGCAGCCCATGATCGTGCTCCAGGCTTCCTCGGGGATCGCCAGCACGTCGGGCAGGTAGACCAGGCTCTGCTCGACCCCGCCGATGCGAAAGCCGAGCGCGTTCATGTCGCCGTGGTTGACCTCGAACGGGGCGAGTTCGATGCTGCCCCCCGCGCCCTCGATGGCGAAGGGACCGCGGATCGGTTGCATGTCGCAGATCGGCGGATAGGAAGAGCCGGGCGGCGTCTCGAAGATATAGCCGAAGCGGGTCTTCAGCGCGGCGGCGGTCGGCTGGTCGGCCCAGACCGGCATCCGGCGGCGCATGTTGAAGACGATCTGCCGCAGGTCGTCGATGCCGTGGATATGGTCGGCATGGGCATGGGTATAGGCGACTGCGTCCAGTTCGGCGACATCCGCATCCAGCAATTGCGGCACCAGGTCGGGGCCGGTGTCGATCAACAGCCGCGTTGCCCCGTCATGGCCGAAACGCTCGACCAGAAGCGAGCAGCGGCGGCGCCGGTTGCGCGGATTGGCCGGGTCGCATTCGCCCCAGCGATTACCCAGCCGCGGAACGCCGCCCGAAGAGCCGCAGCCCAGGACGGTGGCCCGGATCATGCCACGGCCTTGCGGAACAGCCGCTCGAAATTCAGCGTGGTGAGGCTTGCGAATTCGTATTCGGTCATGCCCAGCAATTCGGCGCCGACCCGGGCGGTATGGACGACATAGGCCGGCTCGTTGCGCTTGCCGCGATAGGGCGGCGGGGCGAGATAGGGCGCGTCGGTCTCGACCAGGATGCGGTCGGCCGGCGCGGCGGCAAAGATCTCGCGGATCTCGGTCGAGCGCGGGAAGGCCGCGATGCCGGACATGGACAGGTAAAAGCCCAGGTCCAGCGCCACCCGCGCCAGTTCCTGCCCGCTGGTATAGCAATGCATGACGCCGTTGAAGGCGCCGGCGCGATGTTCCTCGGTCAGGATGCGGGCCATGTCCTGGTCCGCATCGCGGGAGTGGACGATCAGCGGCAGGCCGGTGCGGCGTGCGGCCTCGATATGGATGCGCAGGCTTTCAGCCTGCACGGCGGCGCTGTCGGCGGTATAGTGGTAATCGAGCCCGGTCTCGCCGATGCCGATGAAGCGCGGATGAAGCGACAGGGCCTCCAGTTCCTCGACGGTGGCCAGCGGCTCTTCGGCGGCGTGCATCGGATGGGTGCCGGCGGCATAGAAGACGCCGGCATGGGCCTCGGCGATGGCGCGCACGGCGGGCTCGTTGCGCAGCCGGGTGCAGATCGTGACCATGCGGGTGACGCCCGCCGCCCGGGCGCGCGCGACCAGTTCGGCCTGCTCGCCCTCGAAATCGGGAAAGTCCAGGTGGCAATGGCTGTCCACCAGGAGGGGAGGATCGGATTCGGACATAGGCAGGTTCCGTCAGACGGCAGGCTGGTTCGCAAGCCCGATCAGCATATCCAACACCAGCGCGGAAGGGTCAAGGTTGACCGCCCGCCCGGCGCGGGCCCGCGCCGAAAGCTGGGCCTGGGCGGCCGCCCAAAGCCGTGCCGCCGCCGGGTCGGGGGAAATGCGGCTGAGCACCTCGGCCTCGCCCTCGGCCGCCTCGGGCAGGGGGGCGCCCAGCAGGCCGCTGCGCGCGGCCCGGGTCAGGAAGCGGTCGAGCAGGGTCACGACCAGGTCGAAGGGGTCGCCCTCGGCCCCCGCGCGGCCGGCGGCCATCTCGGCCAAGGCGGCGGCGGCGCGGCGGTCCATGCGCGGATAATCGGCAAAAAGCCCAGTGATGCGCTGATAGACGGCCAGCCCGTCCTGTCCGGCGAGCCGAAGCGCCTCGCCGATCGAGCCGCCCGAGAGTGCCGAGAGCCGTGCCGCGTCGTGGTCGAGCCCAAGGTCGTGCAGCACCTGGCCCATGTCCTCGGGGCTCAGCGGATGCAGCCGCAACTCGCGGCAACGCGAACGGATGGTCGGTAAGAGCCGCGCCGGCTGATGCGCGACCAAGAGCAGGGTCGAGGCCTGCGGCGGTTCCTCCAGCAGCTTCAGCAGCGCATTGGCGGCGGCCTGGTTCATCTCGTCTGCGGCGTCGATGATGGCGACGCGATGCCCGCCCTCGGCCGCGCTCATGTGGAAAAAGCCCTGAAGGCGGCGGATCTCGTCCACGGTGATCTCGGCGCGCAGGCGCAGGGTCTTTTCATCGACGGGGCGGCGGACCAGATGCAGCCGCGGTTCGGACAAGGCGCGGATGCGGCGGATGGTCGGATCGTCGGGCGGCACGGTCAGGTCGGGCGTGCCGGCGCCGCTGAGCAGCCATTTCGCGATGTTCCACGCCAGGGTGGCCTTGCCGGTGCCGCGCGGTCCCGAGATCAGCCAGGCATGGTGCAGGCGATGCGCCTGGGCGGCGGCCAGGAAGTCCGCCACCGCGGCGTCTTGACCGATGATGCGCGCCGCATCGCGTGGGTGCGGGGCACCGGGGACGCGGTCGGGTTCGGGAAGCGGCGCGTCGCTCATCTCGGATTTTCTCATGCCAGGGCCGCCAGCACGCGCGCGGCCACCTCATCCTCGCTGCCGTTGCCGTCGATCACCCGGATGCGTCCGGGGGCTTCGGCGGCCAGCGCCAGGAAGCCCTCGCGCAGCTTCCGCTGGAAACCCAGGCCCAGCGTCTCGAACCGATCCTCGACCCCGCCGCGGGCCTGGCCGCGGGCCAGCGCCACCGCCGGGTCTATATCGATGATGAAGGTGCGGTCGGGCTCGATGCCGATGGTCAGCCGGTGCAGTTCCTCGACCAACTGGCGCAGTTCGGCACGGGCCAGCCCTTGATAGACGCGGCTGGAATCGGCGAAACGATCGGTGACGACCCAGGCGCCGCGGGCCAGCGCCGGCTGGATCAGCCGCTCGACATGGTCGCGGCGGGCGGCGGTGAAAAGCAGCAATTCGGTTTCGGGTGACCAGCGCTCGCCGCAGCCCTCGACCAGCAGGCGCCGGATCTCCTCGGCGCCTTCGCTGCCGCCGGGTTCGCGGGTCAGCAACACCTCGGTGCCCTGCGCCGTCAGCGCCTGCACCAGCCGCCGCGCCTGGGTGGATTTTCCCGATCCGTCGATGCCCTCGAAGCTGATGAACATGGGGAGCGGCTTCAGTTTCGCACCGACTGGATCGCGCGTTCGCCCAGGCGGAAGGCCGCGCTTTGGATCCGGCCGAATACCCCGGTGCGGGCGACATCGCTGGCGGCAAGCAGCGGCAGGCGGGATTGCCCCGCGCCGGGGATGTCCACGATCAGTTCACCCAGTTGGTCGCCCTTGGTGATCGGGGCCTCGATCGGGCCCTTGAACACCGCCTCGGCCTTCACGCCGGATTGTGAGCCGGCGGGGATCAGAACCCGGACGCCATCCCGGGTGGTCAGGCCGACCCGGCCCTTGTCGCCCAGCCAGACCGGGGCCTGGATGACGATCTCGTCCTTGGGGATGATGGTGCGCATGGTGAACTGGCGATAGGCCCAGTTCACGATCTGCTCGGCTTCCTCGGCCCGGGCCTTTTCGCTGGAGAGGCCGGTGATGACGAAGACGATGCGCCGGTCGCCCTGCACGGCCGAGCCGACAAGCCCGTAGCCCGCCTCCTGCGTGTGGCCGGTCTTCAGCCCGTCGGCCTTCCAGTCGCCGGTTCCAAGCCGCAGCAGCGGGTTGCGGTTGCCCGCATTCGAGGGCACCCGCCCCTTGTAGTTGTATTCGGTGAGGGCGAAATTCTTGTAGAGTTCAGGGAATTCGGTGATCAGCCGGGTGGCGAGCAGGCCGAGATCGTGCATCGACATCCGGTGCTGGGGGTCCGGCCAGCCCGAGGAATTGACGAAATGCGAATTCGCCATGCCAAGCTGCCGGGCGCGTTCGTTCATCAGCCGGGCGAAGGCCTCTTCGGTCCCGGCGAGCCCTTCGGCCACGACGACGCAGGCATCGTTGCCCGAGTTGATGATGATGCCGTGGATCAGATCCTCGACGGTCGGGCGATCCGCGGGTTCCACGAACATCTTCGACCCGCCCATCTGCCAGGCCTTGGTCGAGACGGGGAAGGTCGTGTCCATCGCCACGCGGCCGTCGTGCAGCGCCTCGAACAGCATGTTCAGCGTCATGAGCTTGGACATCGAGGCGGGCGGCAGCGGCTCGTCGGCGTTCTTTTCCATCAGCACGGTGCCGGTCGCCACGTCATAGACCCAGGCCGCACGGGCGTTGGTGTCGAAGGCCCGCGCGGGCAGCGCCAGCACCATGAGCAGAGCGAAGATGCGAAACGTCAGAGCGCGCATGGATTATCCTTGACCTGTCGCCTTTGGCCCATGGTTAGCGCAGCGGGCCAGCAGTCGCAACGCTGCCCCGCGATCTGTGCCGCGCAAGTGAACGCTGCGCGGCGGGAGACCTGGCAGGCGGAGGCTAGTAGCTGCGGATCAGCCCCACTAGCCGGCCCTGGATGCGGACCTTATCCTCGGGCAGGACGCGGGTCTCATAGGCGGGGTTGGCCGCTTCCAGTGCAATCATGTTGCCCTTGCGCCGATAGCGTTTCAGTGTGGCCTCGTAGCCATCGACCAGAGCGACGACGATGTCGCCGCTCTCGGCCGCGTTCTGTTCGCGGATCACCACCACGTCGCCGTCGTTGATCCCGGCCTCGATCATCGAATCGCCGCGCACCTCCAGCGCGTAATGGCGGTCCTGGCCGGAGAGCATCGTGGTCGGCACGGCGATGTGATGCGAGATTTCCGAGATCGCCTCGATCGGGACGCCTGCGGCGATGCGGCCCATCACCGGCAGTTCGATGGCCGAGACGGAAACCTCCATCGCGCCGCGCGGCAGCGGGGCGGGGCGGTCGGGCATGGTTCCCTCGATCACGCGGGGCTGGAAGCCCGGGCCCTTGCTGAGGCTTTCGGGCAGGCGGACGATTTCCAGCGCACGGGCGCGATGCGGCAGGCGGCGGATGAACCCGCGTTCCTCAAGGGCGGTCACGAGGCGGTGAATTCCCGATTTCGAGCGCAGGTCCAGCGCGAGTTTCATTTCGTCGAACGAGGGTGGCACCCCGTCGCGGGCCATTCGCGCCTGAATGAATTCAAGAAGCTGGATCTGTTTCCTGGTCAGCATGTTCTGCCCCGATCTGCTGCGGCCGCCATCATGTTCGTTGATTGTTCTAGCGCGGGCGACCCGATGCGTCAATCTTTATGACGATTCGGGTAAATTTCCGGTTAATCGTTCAGAGCAGAAGATAGCCCATGCGCTCGCCCGCCTTGCGGGCGGGATCCTGGGCGGGGCGGATCAGCAGCGCGTCGGCCTCGGCCAGAAGCCAGAGCCGGGCCGAATCCTGATCCGGGAAGGGCTCGATCACCGGCATGGTTTCGCCGGGGGAAAGCCTTGCGCGCAGATAGTGCTGCCGGTCGCCCTCGGGCGCCAGATCGCGGCCCAGCACGGCTTGCAGCGGCTCCGGTCCCGGCGGCAGGCCCTGCATGGCGCGGATCAGCGGCTGCATGAAGAGTTTCGCGCAAACCACGGCAGAAACCGGATTTCCCGGCAGGCCCAGCATGGCGGCCGCACCGATGCGCCCGGCCATCAGCGGCTTTCCCGGGCGCATGGCCAGCTTGTAGAAGGCCCGCTCCATGCCCAGATCGGCCGCGACCTTGCCGATCAGGTCGTGGTCGCCGACCGAGGCGCCGCCGATGGTCACGATCAGATCGCAGCCCTCGGCCTGGGCGAAGCGGTCGCGCAGGCTTGCCTCGGTGTCGCGGGCCAGCGGCAGGACGAGGGGCTCGGCGCCCGCCTCGCGGGCCAGCGCGGCGATGGCGATGTCGTTTGAGCTGATGATCTGGCCCGGCGCCGGGTCGGTGCCCGGAGGGACCAGCTCGTCGCCGCCGGCCAGCACGGCGACGCGCGGACGGCGCGCGACCGTCACCTGCGGCACGTTCATCGCCGCGAGCAGGGCCAGGTCGGCGGGGCGCAGCGGGCGCTGTGGCTGGAATCGGGAACCTTGCGCGAAATCATTGCCCTTGGGGCGGATATTCAGGTTGTTCCCAGCCTCGGCGATGGTGATGCGGTCGCTTTCGCGCGTGACCATCTCCTGCATGACCACGCGGTCGTAGCCTGCGGGCACCGGGGCGCCGGTGAAGATGCGGATGGCGCTGCCGGGGGGCGTCCCGCCCTGATAGGGCACCCCGGCCGCTGCCGTGCCGATTACCGCCAACGGGCCGGGCAGGTCGGCCGAGCGCAGGGCATAGCCGTCCATGGCCGAGGAGTCGAAGGGTGGTTGGGTCAGCCGCGCCAGGGCGGGCGCGATCATGGCGCGGCCGAGCGCATCCGTCAGCGCGACCTGTTCCGGCTCGGGTGCGTGGGCAAGGGCCAGGACGCGGGTGCGGGCTTCTTCGACGCTGATCATCGGTTCCCCCTCAGGGTGCGGCGTGGAACGTGCCGGATTTGCCGCCGGTCTTGGACAGCAGGCGGATGCCTTCGATCCGCATGTCCTTTTGCGCGGCCTTGAGCATGTCGTAGACGGTCAGGCAGGCGGTCGAGACGGCGGTCAGCGCCTCCATCTCGACCCCGGTCTTGCCGGCGGTCTTGACCGTGGCGGTGACGCGGATGCCGGGCAGGGCGGGGTCGGCCGCCAGATCGACCGAGACCCTGGTGATCGGCAGCGGATGGCAAAGCGGGATCAGGTCCGAGGTGCGCTTGGCGCCCATGATGCCCGCCAGTCGCGCCACGCCCATCACGTCGCCCTTGGCCGCGCCGCCTTGTGCCAGCGCCAGCGTCTCGGGTGCCATGATCACCACGCCTTCGGCCACCGCCTCGCGTGCGGTCTCGGGCTTGTCCGAGACGTCCACCATATGGGCCTGGCCCTGGGCGTCGAAATGCGTCAGGCTCATGCCGCGAGGCCCAGGATGCTGCGGGTGGCGGCGGTCACGTCCTGCTGGCGCATCAGGCTTTCGCCGATCAGGAAGCGCCTGACCCCCGCCTCGGCCATGCGGTTCAGGTCGGAAGGCGTGAACAGCCCGCTCTCGCAGACCAGATCGCGCTCGGCCGGCACATGCGGCGCCAGGTCCAGCGTGGTGTCCAGGCTGACCTCGAAGGTCTTGAGATTGCGGTTGTTCACCCCGATCAGCGGCGATTTCAGCCGCAAGGCGCGGTCCAGTTCCTCGCGGTCGTGAACCTCGACCAGCGCATCCATGCCCCAATGCAGGGCCGCGTCCTCCAGCTCGGCGGCAAGCGTGTCATCGACAGAGGCCATGATGATCAGAATGCAATCGGCGCCCCAGGCGCGGGCCTCGGCCACCTGATACGGATCGTAGAGGAAATCCTTGCGCAGCGCCGGCAGGTCGCAGGCATCGCGCGCGGCGGTCAGGAATTCCGGCGCGCCCTGAAAGCTGGGGCCGTCGGTCAGCACCGAAAGGCAGGCGGCGCCACCCGCCTGATAGGCGCGGGCCAGTGCCGGCGGGTCGAAATCCGGGCGGATCAACCCTTTGGAGGGGCTGGCCTTCTTGATCTCGGCGATCAGCGCATGGCCCTGCGCGGCCTTGTCGGTCAGCGCGGCGGCAAAGCCGCGGGGGGGCGATGCTTCGCGGGCCGCGGCCTCGATGCCGGCCAGCGGCCGGGCGGCCTTGGCGGCGGCGATTTCCTGAAGCTTGTAGGCCTTGATGCGGTCGAGAATATCCATGGCTCAGCTTTACTCCGCGGCGGCGGTTTCGGAAAGGGCCCAGTCGATCGGCGGCTCGCCCCGTGCCTTCAGCCAGTCGTTCACCCGGCCGAAGGGGCGCGAACCGAAGAAGCCGCGCCGCGCCGACAGGGGCGAGGGATGCGCGCTTTCGATCACCAGGTCCTGTGGACGCGGCAGGCCTGCCAGCGCCTTTTGCGCGTGGCTGCCCCAGAGGATGAAGGCCAGCGGGCGCTCGGCCTGCGCACGGGCGACGGCTTGGCGCGCCAGTTTCTCCCAGCCCCATTTCGCATGGGCGCCGGCCTGCCCGGGCAGCACGGAAAGCGAGGTGTTGAGCAGCAGAACCCCCTGCCGTGCCCAATGGCTCAGGTCGCCGTTCGGGGGGGCGGCGCCGATATCCTCGCGCATTTCGGCATAGATGTTTCGCAGCGAGCGCGGCAGGGCGGTTTCCGGCGTGACCGAAAAGGCCAGCCCGTTGGCATGGCCGGGCGTGGGATAGGGGTCCTGGCCCAGGATCACCACCCGGACCTTTTCCGGCGGGGTCAGCTCCAGCGCGGCAAAGACGCGGCCCGGGCCGGGCAGCCAGTCGCGGTCGCGCAGCCGGGCGGCGATGGCCGGCCAGTCCTGCTGAAAGAACGGCAGATCGGCCCAGGCGTGCGGGACAGGGATGCCCTCAGCCATTGGGGTCCGCCGGCGCGCCGACCTGGGCGGCCAGCGCGGCAAGCTTGGCCCTGGCCTTGCCGCTGTCGATGGAGGTGCGGGCGATCTCGGCGCCTTCGCGCAGGTCGGCCGCCTGGCCCGCGATCAGCAGCGCGGCAGCGGCGTTCAGCACCACCGCGTCGCGATAGGCCCCCTGCGCGCCGTCCAGCAGCGCCCGCAGCGCCGCGGCGTTCCGGGCCGGATCGCCGCCCAGGATCGCCTCGAACGGATGGACGGGCAGGCCGGCATCCTCGGGCGAGATCTGGAACTCGGTGATCTCGCCGTCCTTGAGCTGTGCCACCCAGGTCGGCTCGGCGATCGAGATCTCGTCGGTGCCGTCGCCGCCATGCACCAGCCAGGCGCATTCCGAGCCCAGCTCGCGCAGCGTCTCGGCCATCGGGCGGTTCCAGACCCGGTCGAAGGTGCCGGTCAACTGCCGCTTGACCAGGCCGGGATTGGTCATCGGCCCCAGCAGGTTGAAGATGGTGCGGGTGCCCAGTTCCGCCCGCGCCGGGCCGACATGGCGCATGGCGGGGTGATGCACCGGCGCCATCATGAAGCAGATGCCGGTCGCGGCCAGCGCGGCCTCCGCGATCTCGGGCGTGGACATCACGTTCAGCCCCAGATGGGTCAGCGCATCGGCCGAGCCCGACTTGGAGGACAGGTTGCGGTTGCCGTGCTTGGCGACCGGCACGCCGGCGCCCGCGACCACGAAGGCCGTGGCGGTCGAGATGTTCAGCGTGCCCTTGCCGTCGCCGCCGGTGCCGACGATGTCCATCGCGCCCTCGGGGGCCTTGATGCGGTTCATCCGCGCGCGCATGGCGCGGGTGGCGGCGGCCATCTCCTCGACCGTCTCGCCGCGCACGCGCATCGCCATCAGCAGCCCGCCGATCTGGGCGGGGGTGGCCGCGCCCTCGAACAGCGCGCCGAAGGCGGCTTCGGCCTCGGTTCCGGTCAGCGGGCGGGTGGCGGCCAGGCCGATCAGCGGGCGGATGTCGGTGGCGGCGCTCATGCGGCGCGGTCCAGGTTCGAGCAGCGGCGCAGGAAGTTGCGGATCATGTCGTGGCCATGTTCCGAGGCGATGCTTTCAGGGTGGAACTGCACACCCTCGACTGGCAGGGTCCGGTGCACCAGCCCCATGATGGTGCCGTCCGCGGCGGTGGCGGTGACGCGCAGGCAGTCGGGCAGGCTTTCCGGCTCGACCGTCAGCGAATGATAGCGCGTCGCGGTCAGGGGCGAGGGCAGGTCGGCAAAGACCCCGGTGCCGTCATGACTGATCGCGTCGGTCTTGCCATGCACGATGCGGCTGGCGCGCACCACCTTGCCGCCGAACGCCTCGCCGATGGCCTGGTGGCCCAGGCAGACGCCGAAAAGCGGCAGGCCACGCTCGGCCGCCGCCCTGATCAGCGGCACGATGATACCGGCATGGGCGGGATCGCAGGGGCCGGGCGAGATCACGATGCCTTGCGCGCCCATCTCCAATGCCTCATCGACGCTCAGCGCATCGTTGCGGCGGACGACGACATCGGCCCCGGCCTCGCCCATGTAATGCACGAGGTTCCAGGTGAAGCTGTCGTAATTGTCGATGAGCAGGATCATGGTCTGGGCCTTCCGGCTGGGGCGCCTTGCATTGGGGGGTGAACCCTGGAAAATCTGCGGCTATAGATGGGCTAAAGCCCGGCGGTGGGTCAAGCCCGCGGGGCAAGAAAAACCGCGCGGGGCGCGTGCGGCCAGGGGGCGGGACGGTCGAGGCATGGCAAGGGGATTCGCGACAGGTCTGGTTCACGGCGCGCTGGTTTGCGGCGCGGCGCTGGTCGGGCTGTCGCTTGCGCTGCCGCAGCCGCCGCGTTCCCAGGCGCCCTCCGCCGAAGAAGGTCCGGCGGCCGAGACGCTGTCCATCCCGGCCGGATCGGAATTCGACCGCGCCAGCGACATGCAGCCCCAGGCGCCGGCATTGCTTTCCGCCGACGACCGGCGCCCGGCCGAAACGCCCATGGTGCAGCGCCCGGCCGACGAATCCGCGCCCGTGCAGGCCGATCCGGTCGGCCTGCGCCCCGAGGCCCCCGCCGATGGTCCGGCAGCGCCCGAGATCGCCTTGCCCGAGCCCGACCCGGTCGATCTGCCCGATCCCGCGACCGAGGCGCCGATCCCGGTGCCGCCGCCCGGCAAGGTGGTGGTGCCGGCGCTGGACCGCGCGCCCGAACCTGCCCCGTCCGCCCCCGACCTGCCGCCGCAGCCAGCCGTCGCTATGCCCGAGACAGGGGCGGCAACCGAGGAGACCGCCAGCCCGGCTGTCACGTCCGAGCCTGCGCCGCAAGCCGAAGCCCTGCCCGAGACCGCCGTGCCAGCGGAAGCCCCGGCGATTGGCTCGGGGCAGGGCAGGGACGCGACCCCGCAGCCTGCCGCGGATTCGGCCCCCGACCTCTCCATGCCGCCCGATTTCGGCGCATTGCGCCTCAACGACTGAGACCCGTTCATGCTGCCGCTCAATCCCGCCCTTGCCGCGACCTTCCGCCCGCCGGTGATGGAGGCGCGGCGTTGGCTCGCCGGGCTGTCCTTCCCGCCCGAGCGCCCGCTGATCAATCTCAGCCAGGCCGCGCCGGTCGAGCCGCCGCCCGACCCCCTGCGCCGCGCCATGGCCGAGGCGGCGCTGGAACGGCCCGACGCGCATCTCTACGGCCCCGTCCTTGGCCGCCCCGAACTGCGCGAGGCCGTGGCCGGCGAATGGTCGCGCGCCTATGCCGGTGCCATCCGCCCCGAAGAGGTCGCGATCACCCAGGGCTGCAACCAGGCATTCTGCGCCGCGATCCAGACGCTGGCCGCCGCGGGGGACGAGGTGATCCTGCCGACGCCCTGGTATTTCAATCACAAGATGTGGCTCGACATGCAGGGCATCCGCGCCGTGCCCCTGCGTTGCGGCCCGGACATGGTGCCGGACCCGGCCGAGGCCGAAAGGCTGATCACCGCCCGCACCAGCGCCATCGTGCTGGTCAGTCCGAACAACCCCTCGGGGGCGGAATATCCGGGCGAAACCTTGCGCGGCTTTTTCGATCTGGCGCGGTCGCGCGGGCTGGCGCTGATCCTGGACGAGACCTATCGCGACTTCGATGCGCGCGAGGGTGCGCCGCACGACCTGTTCGCCGATCCCGACTGGGGCGATGTGCTGATCCATCTCTACAGCTTCTCGAAAGCCTATCGCCTGACCGGGCATCGCGTGGGCGCGGTTATCGCCAGTCCGGCCCACATGGTCGAGATCGAGAAGTTCCTCGATACCGTCGCGATCTGTGCCGGCCAGATCGGCCAGATCGGCGCGGCCTGGGGTATGGCGAACCTGCGCGACTGGCTGGCGGGCGAGCGGGCCGAGATCCTTGCCCGCCGGGCGGCCATGGCCGAGGGCATGGCGGCGCTGCCGGGCTGGCGCGTCAAGGGCTGCGGTGCCTATTTCGCCTGGGCCGAGCACCCGTTCGACATGCCCTCGTCGGAACTGGCGCAGCGCCTGCTGCGCGAGGCGGGGGTGCTGCTGCTGCCCGGCACCATGTTCATGCCCGAGGGCGACGCCGAGGGCGCGCGCCATGTCCGCATCGCCTTTGCCAATGCCGACCGGGACGGCATCGCCGCGCTGATGCGCCGGCTGGAGGCGTTCCGGCCCTGACTGGCCGACCGGATTGTGAACCGCGGGAGGGGCGGTGCGGCCTCGCGGCCCTTGCCGCCGGGCCTTCGGCACCCTAAAGACTTGCGCTGACTGACAAGAACAATTTGGCGGGGCACGGCGACAAGATGCGGGGCAAGGGCAAATCGACCATCGTCTGGTTGCTGATGGGCATGCTGGTTCTGGGGCTTGGCGGCTTCGGCGTCACCAACTTCTCGGGCGGCACGGCGGATATCGGCAGCGTGGGTGGTGTCGAGATCTCGGCCCAGGACTATGCCCGCACCCTGCGCGCCGAGATGCAGGAGTTTTCCGCCCGCACCGGCCGGCAGATCAGCGCCGCCGAAGCCAAGACCATCGGCGTCGACCAGGCGGCGCTGGCGCGGCTTTACACCGCCGCCGCGCTCGAGGCCGAGGCGAACCGGCTGGGCGTCTCGGTCGGCGACCAGGCGGTGGCCGGACAGATCACCGGCATCGCCGCCTTTCGCGGGCTGAACGGCCAGTTCGACCGCGCCATCTATGCCGATGCGCTGCGCCGCGAGGGCATGCGCGAGGCCGAGTTCGAGCATGACCTGCGCATGGACATGGCCCGGCTGATCCTGCAGGACGCGGCGCTGGCCGGGGTCAGCGCGCCCCAGCCGGTGGTGGCGCAGACCCAGGGCTGGCTGTTGGAGACGCGCGACATCCACTGGCGCGAACTGACCGCCGAGGACCTGCCCACGCCGGTCGCCACCCCGGACGAGACGACGCTGCAAGCCTGGCACAAGGCCAATGCCGACCGTTTCACTGCGCCCGAGATCCGCCAGATCACCTATGTCTGGCTGACCCCCGAGATGCTGGAGGGCGAGGTCGAGGTCGACGAACAGGCGCTGCGCGATCTCTATCAGGACCGGATCGAGGAATTCCAGCAGCCCGAGCGCCGCATGGTCGAGCGCCTGGTCTTTCCGACCATGGCCGCCGCCGAGGAGGCCAAGGCGCGCATCGACAGCGGCGAGGTCACCTTCGAGCAACTCGCCGCCGAGCGCGGGCTGAGCCTGGCCGACATTGACCTGGGCGAGGTCGCCCGGGCCGATCTGGGCTCCGCCGGCGAGGCAGTCTTTGCGCTGGAGGAGCCCGGCGTCGCCGGCCCGGCCAGTTCCGACCTGGGGCCGGCGCTGTTCTCGATGAATGCGATCCTTGAGCCTCTGGACATTCCCTTCGAGCAGGCCCGGGACGACCTGCGGCTCGAGGCCGCGGTCGATCGCGCCCGCCGCCAGATCGAGGAACGCGCGGGCGAGTTCGCCGACCTGCTGGCCGGCGGCGCCGCCCTGGAGGACATGGCGCAGGACACGCCGATGAAACTGGGCCGGATCGACTGGAGCCAGGGCGCCGAGGCCGATCCGAACGGCATCGACGCCTATCCCGAATTCCGCGAGCGCGCGGCGCAGCTGACCGAAAAGGACTTTCCCGAGCTGTTCGAGACCGAGGATGGCGGCGTCTTCGCGATGCGGCTGGACAAGATCGAGCCGCCGGCGCTGATCCCCTTCGAGGACGTGCGCGACCGCGTGGCCGAAGACTGGTCGCGCAACGAGGGGCATCGCCTGCTGCTTGCTCTGGCCGAGGAATTGCGCGTGCAGGCCGAGGCGGCCGCCGAGCCCGAGATCGAGCCGGCCCCGGCGGCGGCGACCGCGCCGGCCTCCCAGGCCCTGGGCGCGGCCGCGACCGGCGCTGCAAACGCGACCGGCGGCAACGCGCCGGCAACGGCCCGGCCCGCCCCCGATCTGGGCACGCCCGCCACCAACCTGCACCGGGGCGGCTTCATCAACGGCGTGCCGCAGGATGTGGTGGTCCAGGCATTCGAGATCGCCGAGGAAGGCGCGACCGAGGTGGTCGATGCCGAGAACCGGGTCTTCCTGATCACCCTGGACAAGATCCATCCCGCCGATACCGCGGGCGACGAGGCCGCGCAGATCCGCGACGGCATCTCGGCCCGGCTGGCGGATTCGCTGCGCCAGGACGTTTTCGACTATTTCGCACGCGCCCTTCAGGTGCAGGGCGGCGTGACGCTGAACCAGACCGCCGTGGATGCGGTAAACGCACAGGTTCAGTAATGGACATCACCCCCGATTTCGCCGAATTCGAACGCGGCTGGGCCAAGGGGCGCAACCAGCTTCTGACCATCCGGCTGGCGGCCGATCTGGACACGCCGGTCAGCCTGATGCTGA
The DNA here is from genome assembly GCF_900100045.1 of Paracoccus denitrificans. GTDB lineage: Bacteria > Pseudomonadota > Alphaproteobacteria > Rhodobacterales > Rhodobacteraceae > Paracoccus > Paracoccus denitrificans. The sequence continues at coordinate 17,556 of NZ_FNEA01000048.1, forward strand.
AGCTGGCCGAGGCGGCGCCGAATTCCTTCATGCTGGAAAGCGTCACCGGCGGCGAGATCCGCGGCCGCTATTCCTTCATCGGCATGAAGCCCGACCTGATCTGGGAATGCCGCGGCGACAGGGCGCGCATCAACCGCAACGCCCGCTATTCGGACGAATTCGCGGGTGACGACCGCCCGGCATTGGACAGCCTGCGCGCGCTGATCGCGGAAAGCCGCATCGACATGCCCGACGGCGTGCCGGCGGGTGCCGCCGGCCTTTTCGGCTATCTCGGCTATGACATGATCCGGCTGGTCGAGCGGCTGCCCGACGTGAACCCCGATCCGCTGGGGCTGCCGGATGCGATGATGATGCGGCCCTCGGTCGTCGCCGTGCTGGACGGCGTCAAGGGCGAGGTGGCTCTCTGCGCGCCCGCCTGGCATGATGCGGACACGCCGGCCCGCGCCGCCTATGCCCAGGCCGCCGAGCGGGTGATGGAGGCGTTGCGTGCGCTGGACCGCCAGCCCAGCGAGCCGCGCGCCCTGGGCCACGACCTGAAGATCGGCGAGCTGCGCTCGAACTTCTCGAAACCGGCCTATCTGGCGGCGGTCGAGAAGGCCAAGGACTATATCCGCGCCGGCGACATCTTCCAGGTTGTGCCCTCGCAACGCTGGGCGATGGATTTTCCGCTGCCGCCCTTCGCGCTTTACCGCGCGCTGCGGCGCACCAACCCCTCGCCCTTCATGTTCTTCCTGAACTTCGGCGGCTTCCAGATCGTCGGCGCCTCGCCCGAGATCCTGGTGCGGCTGCGCGAAGGCGAGGTGACGATCCGTCCGATCGCCGGCACCCGCCCGCGCGGCGCCACGCCCGAGGAGGACCGTGCGCTGGAGGCCGACCTGCTGGCCGACCAGAAGGAGCTGGCCGAGCACCTGATGCTGCTGGACCTGGGCCGCAACGACGTCGGCCGGGTGGCGCGCATCGGCACGGTCCACCCGACCGAACAGTTCACCATCGAGCGCTACAGCCATGTGATGCATATCGTCTCGAACGTGGTGGGCGAGCTCAACGAAGGCGAGGATGCGCTGTCGGCGCTGCTGGCAGGGATGCCGGCGGGCACGGTCTCGGGTGCGCCCAAGGTCCGCGCGATGGAGATCATCGACGAACTGGAGCCGGAAAAGCGCGGCGTCTATGCCGGCGGTGTCGGCTATTTCGCCGCGAATGGCGAGATGGACATGTGCATCGCCCTGCGCACCGGGGTGATCAAGGACGGCGCGCTCTATATCCAGGCCGGCGGCGGCGTGGTCTATGACAGCGATCCCGAGGCCGAATTCATGGAAACGGTGAACAAGAGCCGCGCGCTGCGCCGCGCAGCCGAAGAAGCGGCGCGATTCGTGCGGGGGAACGGCTAGGCGGCGGGCCTGGCCATTGGCTGGGCAGGGTGGACGGTCGCTGCGGCTGCAAGAAACCTTTGGCAAGGGCGGAGGTCGCCCGGACATCGCCGGCGCCTTGCTCCGTTTCCGAAAACCGATAGCGGCCACATGCCATGACCGATTCGACCACATGCATCCGTATTGCCGATCAAGCCGATCTTGACTGGCTGGTCGAACAACACGGTGCGGTCTATTCGGCCGAATTCGGCTTCGACAGCGGATTCAGGGATGCCATAGCCGGGAAACTCGCGGCATTCGTCAGGAACAGGACCGATTTCAGCCGGATCTGGATCGGAGAGGTCGACCGGGGCCCGGTGGCGACGATCGCAATTTCCGAGCGTCCTGGCAATTCGGCGTTCCTGAACTTTGTGCTGGTTCTGCCCGCTTGCCGCGGCAAGGGCATTGCTCGTGCGATGATGGAAACGGCGCTCAGGCACGCCCGCAATCATGGCATGGCCGAACTGCGCCTGGAAACCTATAGCTGCCTTGGGGATGCAAGAAGGCTCTATTCGCGGCTCGGGTTTCGCCTGACCGAGGTAACGCCCGGAATCTCGCTTTATGGCCAAACATTTGACCGCGAGTTCTGGACCCTCAAGCTCTGAAACCCGTTGGCAGGGAGGGGCGATGGGCCGCCCACTTTCTCCCGTCCTGCCGTCCTGACCAGACCTCCGGCAAACCCGCCTTACTCCGCCACCCGCACCGCCGCGCTTTCCGGCCAATGCGCAAAGGGCAGCACGCGCCCGTTACGGCGGCTTTCGGCGACCCGGTCCAGGTCGACCTCGGCCTTGACCCAGCCGGGGACGTCCATCAGCCCTTCGGCCAGAACGCCGCTTTCCGGCCATAGCCCGTCCGGGGGTGCATAGATCGCCGCCGCGCCGCGATTCTCGTCGATGGCCGGGCACCATGCCGCATCGCCCACCGTCGGCGCCTGCACGACGACGCATTGGCTCTCCAGCGCCCGGGCCATGGCGCCGATGTGGACCCGGTTGAACCCCGCCACCGTGTCGGTGCAGGAGGGGGTCAGGACGATCTCGACGCCCGCCTCGGCCAGCACCCGGCCGAGCAGCGGAAACTCGCTGTCATAGCAGATCAGCACGCCCAGGCGCCCAACGGCGGTGTCGAAGACCCGCAGGCCGGGCGCGCCGATCACGTCCCAGTCCTCGCGCTCGAACCGGGTCATGACCTGTTTGTCCTGATGGCCGATCCGCCCCTCGGGTCCGAACAGCACCGCGCGGTTGACCGGGCGCGGCCCGTCGAAATGCGGTCCCGAGGCGGCAAGGATATGCAGCCCGTGCCGTGCCGCTAGATCGGCATGCAGCGCATCGCGCGCCGCCTCGTGCCGGGCGACCTCGTGCAGCGATGCCTCCAGATCGCCCGCGACTGCGCGCCCGCCCAGCGAGGCCAGCTCCATCGCGCCATATTCGGGAAAGACCAGCAGGTCGCAATCGGCGGCTTCCTCGACCCAGGCGGTGATCTTGGCGCGATAGGCGTCCAGATCCGCCAGCCAGTCGAAGGGATAGGCCGCAGCGGCGAGTTTCACGATCCGGCTCACAGGGTTTTCATCCAGAATTGCAGTGGCTTGCGGGTTGTTTCGGCCTCGCCCATGTCCTTCCAGTCGAAGCTGGCGATCACGCCGGGCAGGGGCGCATAGCCGCGCTTGCGCCAGAATCCGTCCAGCGGGCGATAGCCTGCGGGCCGCAGCGGGTGGTCCGAGGGGCGGATCACGCTGCAAAAGGCGCTGTAGCGGCGGCCAAGCGCGCGGCCCTGCGCCTCGCGCCCGTCGAAGAAGGCGTGGCCCAGCCCCTGGCCGCGATACTCGGGCAAGAGCACCGATTCGGCGCAATAGAAGATCTGGTCCAGCCGCTCGGGCCGGTTGGCGAAGGCGGCGGCGAAATCGCCCGCGTGATCCTCCATCGGTGCGCCGGTCGCGGCACCGATCATGCGGCTGCCGTCCCAGGCCGCGACCACCACCGCACCGGGGGATTGATAGGCCCGCAGATAGTCGCGCTCGTAATCCAGGTCGCCGTCATAGAGATAGGGCCAGTCGCGGAACACCGCGATGCGTAGCCGCGCCAGATCGTCCAGCACGGCCGCCACGGCATCCCCGGTCAGGCAGGCGGTGCGGATCACGCCGAGACCTGCCGCATCCATTCGGCAAGGTTGTAATAGGTCGTCACCCGCGCGATCTTGCCGTCCCGGATGGCGAAAAAGGCGCCGGCGGGCAGGACGTAGGTCTGGCCCCTGGCTTCGGGCAGGCCCTCGTCGTTCGCCAGATAGGTGCCATTGACCACGAATTCCGCCGCCGCCCGGTCGCCCGCCTCGTTGGCGAAGATCACCATGTCGGTCAGGTTTTCGTGATAGCTGCGGGTCATGTGGGCGTTGAACTCGGCGAATGCCGCCTTGCCGCGCCGGACGCCACCCTCGTTGACATGATGCTCGACCTCGTCATGCAGGTAGCCCAGCATCTCGTCGGTGCGACCGGCATTGAAGGCGTCGTAATAGGCGGCGATCAGGGCCTTGGTATCCATCGAAAACTCCTTGGTTTCGCCTCGTCTAGCGCGGCCGGCCGCCCCCGTCACGTCGGTCTTTTTGGTGATGGGTGTGGCTGTTCGTGCCCCTCGGTTCTCACTCGTCCTGCGTGTCCGGGGGGACCCTGAGGATTTCCTCGTGCATTCTGATGGCCTCCTCGAGGTCGGTGCACAGGGTGAGGCGGCCGTGGTGCAGGACGGCGCCCATGGTGCA
>NZ_FNEA01000035.1 GCF_900100045.1 Paracoccus denitrificans
CATGACCGTGTTCTGGTCCGTCGCGTCCAGTCGGACGAAAAGACCAAGGGCGGGCTGATCATCCCCGACAGCGCCAAGGAGAAACCGGCCGAGGGCGAAATCATCGCCGTTGGCGAAGGCGCGCGCAAGGATTCTGGCGAACTGATCGCGCCCGCGGTCAAGGCCGGCGACCGGGTGCTCTTCGGCAAATGGTCGGGCACCGAGGTCACGGTCGACGGCGAAGAGCTGCTGATCATGAAGGAAAGCGACATCCTGGGCATCATCGCCTGATCGTCCCCTTCCGATAACCCATTCTAGGAGCGATTTCGAAATGGCTGCGAAAGAAGTTAAGTTCAACAGCGACGCGCGTGACCGGATGCTGAAGGGCGTGAACATCCTGGCCGATGCGGTCAAGGTGACGCTTGGCCCGAAGGGGCGCAACGTGGTGATCGACAAGTCCTTCGGGGCGCCGCGGATCACCAAGGACGGCGTCTCGGTCGCCAAGGAGATCGAGCTTTCCGACAAGTTCGAGAACATGGGCGCGCAGATGGTGCGCGAAGTCGCGTCGCGCACCAATGACGAGGCCGGCGACGGCACCACCACCGCCACCGTTCTGGCCCAGGCCATCGTGCGCGAGGGCCTGAAGGCGGTTGCCGCCGGCATGAACCCGATGGACCTCAAGCGCGGCATCGACGTGGCGACCGCCAAGGTGGTCGAGGCGATCAAATCCGCCGCCCGCCCGGTGAACGACAGCTCGGAAGTGGCGCAGGTCGGCACCATCTCGGCCAACGGCGAGAGCTTCATCGGCCAGCAGATCGCCGAGGCGATGCAGCGCGTCGGCAACGAGGGCGTGATCACCGTCGAGGAAAACAAGGGCATGGAGACCGAGGTCGAGGTCGTCGAAGGCATGCAGTTCGACCGCGGCTACCTCTCGCCCTATTTCGTGACCAATGCCGACAAGATGATCGCCGAGCTGGAGGATGCCTACATCCTGCTGCACGAGAAGAAGCTCAGCTCGCTGCAGCCGATGGTGCCGCTGCTGGAATCGGTGATCCAGTCGCAGAAGCCGCTGCTGATCGTGGCCGAGGACGTCGAGGGCGAGGCGCTGGCGACGCTGGTCGTGAACAAGCTGCGCGGCGGGCTGAAGATCGCCGCCGTCAAGGCTCCGGGCTTCGGCGACCGCCGCAAGGCCATGCTGCAGGACATCGCCATCCTGACCGGCGGCCAGGTGATCTCGGAAGACCTGGGCATGAAGCTTGAGAACGTCACCATCGACATGCTGGGCCGGGCCAAGAAGGTCTCGATCAACAAGGACAACACCACCATCGTCGACGGCGCCGGCGAGAAGGCCGAGATCGAGGCGCGGGTGTCGCAGATCCGCCAGCAGATCGAGGAGACCACCTCGGACTACGACCGCGAGAAGCTGCAGGAGCGCGTGGCCAAGCTGGCCGGCGGCGTCGCCGTCATCCGCGTCGGCGGCATGACCGAGATCGAGGTCAAGGAGCGCAAGGACCGCGTCGACGACGCGCTGAACGCGACCCGGGCGGCGGTGCAGGAAGGCATCGTGGTCGGCGGCGGCGTGGCGCTGGTGCAGGGTGCCAAGGTGCTCGAGGGCCTGAGCGGCGCGAACTCGGACCAGGATGCCGGCATCGCCATCATCCGCCGCGCGCTGGAGGCGCCGATGCGCCAGATCGCCGAGAATGCCGGCGTCGACGGCGCCGTGGTGGCCGGCAAGGTGCGCGAGTCCTCGGACAAGGCCTTCGGCTTCAACGCCCAGACCGAGGAATATGGCGACATGTTCAAGTTCGGCGTCATCGACCCGGCCAAGGTGGTGCGCACCGCGCTGGAGGACGCCGCGTCCGTGGCCGGCCTGCTGATCACCACCGAGGCGATGATCGCCGAAAAGCCCGAGCCCAAGGCCCCCGCAGGCGGCATGCCCGACATGGGCGGCATGGGCGGCATGATGTAAACAAGCCCACAACCGGGTGAAAAAAGCAGGCCGCCCCAAATGGGGCGGCCTTTGCAAATGCCGCAGGTCGGCGGAGTTCATCGCAGCCTTGCCCAAGTCGGCATGGATAGCAGCCCAGGCCACCAGCGATATTTGCGGTTGGTCGAAGCGTGCTGCATGATGCAACGCGTTATTTCTCTTGTGAAAGCCCTGTTTTCCGGGCTGGCAATCTTCGTATTCGCCCTCGGCGGCAGGACATGGGAGCAGCGACCAAAGGCAGCTTGCCGACAGTCTGGATGCGGGCGGCACATACCACCGCCCCGCACCCAGACTGTCGGCGCGTTCAGGTCAGCCGGACCGAAATGCCGCCATCGGCGATCAGCGGGCTGCCGGTCACGAAGCTTGAGCGGTCCGACAGCAGGAACAGCGCGGCCTGCGCGATCTCGGCCGGCCTTGCCATCCGCTTCACCGGATGCAGGCCGGCGATGAAATCCAGCACATCCGGGTTTCCCTCGCCGCCGCTCGGCGTGATCGTGCCGCCCGGCAACAGCGCGTTGACGCGGATGCCCTCGGCGGCATGGTCCGCTGCCAGCGACCGCACCAGGCCGATCATCCCCGCCTTCGATGCTGCATAGGCGCCCATGCCCGGCATGCCGCCATTGCTGAAGCCGACGAAGGACGAGGTGAAGACGATAGAGCCGCCGCCGCCCTTTCGCATCGCCGGGATCTGCGCCTTTGCCGCCAGAAAGGCCGCCGTCAGGTTGACTGCGATGACATCCTGCCAGTTTCCGGGCTCCATCTCTGGAACCGGCCCCATCCGGCCCACGATGCCGGCATTGTTGAAGGCGCCATCCAATGCGCCGAATTCCCGCAGCGCGAGATCGGCCAGAGCATCGGCATGGCCCTCGTCCCTGACATCGCCCGCCAGGACGACGGCCCGGCCACCGTCCCGGTCGATCGAGGCCGCAAGGGCATCAAGTTCGTGCCGCCGGCGCGCCGTCAGCACCAGATTGGCGCCCTCGGCGGCGAACAGCGTGGCGGCAGATGCGCCGATCCCGCTGCTGGCACCTGTGACGATGATCGTCTTGCCTTTCAGTTCCATGATCCGTTCTCCTGAATATCGGACCATGGCTGTCTAGCCGCGAGGCCGCGAAGGCCGCTTCCCGTTCCTTGCCTTCGAAAAGAGCGGCTTCAGGCAAGGCCCGGACAGTCGCGCCCCTTCGCGTCATGCCACGCCCGGTCCCACCGCCTGCCGCGAGAGAATATCGGTGGCGCGATGATCGTCTCCGACCCCGTCGATCAGGATCACATCCCCTTGGGAATTGCGGGTGCGCAGCGGCAGGATCGCCTGATAGGCAGGCGAAGCATACCAGGCTCGCGCAGCGGCACGGTCGGGAAAACCGATGACGATCAGATCACCCGACCATGCGCCTTCCAGTTGCTCCTTGTCGCCGCCATGGATCACGAACCGCCCTGCGAACGGCGCGAGCGTGGCATCGATGGCTTCGAGATAGGCAACGATATCGGGGCCTATCTCGACATGATGCAGATGGGCAACGGCATAGCTCGCCATGGGTAGATCTCCTTCTCTGTGTGATCGGTTGAGCGCCGGCCGACGGCGCTAGCACATGAACCCCGGCCCGGCGGGAAGACGCCGGTCGCCTGCGCCGCCCTCATGGGGAACGGGTGGAATGCCCGGACCCGATGCCTATTTGCCGCCGGTTTTCCCGGTCCAGGCTTTCCAGGCCGATCCGATGGCGATGCCCAGCGTCAGGCCGATGCCGACGCCCATGCCGATATTGTCCATCGCGCTGCCCACTCCGGCGCCGACAGCCAGGCCGACCGCGATTCCGATAGCGATTTTCCTATTGCGCATCACCGCTCCTTTCCGGGGACGACTGCCCCGCCTCCACCCTGGCTTTCAGCGCCGCGTTCATCCTTTCGAAATCGGCACCGAACCGCTTCGCGTCGATGAACCACAACAGCACGCCATGAAACCTCTCGCCATGGATCAGATGGGTGCCGCCCTGACGCTCGTCGAGGATGAAGTAATGTTCGCCGTCGAGGACGCGCGGCAGGAACAGGCGGCCAAGCCAGCGCAACTCCCTTGCCGGCTCGACCTTCAGCACGACCGGCTTGAAGGCGATCTCGTTGCCGGTTTCGGGCCGCAGCCTGTTGACGAGCGTTTTGCCCTCGGCCAGTTCGCCCTCCATCGACACGATGAAGGGGTTCCAGTCGCGATAGCTGCCCGGATCGCCCAGCAGCGCCCACACCTGCGCGGGCGTGGCGTCGATCCCGACCTCCGTGACCACTTCCTGCCGCGGAGCGAGCGCGAACGCCGCCGCCACCAGAATGGCGGCCACCGAAGCGGCTGCAAGCGGGATGTTCATGGCGTCTCTCCGCACTGGTCCTGTCCGTGGACAAGACATAGGCCGCACAAAGTGGAACGAAAATTGACGAATGGCGTAGGGAAGATATACAAAATCGTATGTCTGGTCGTGTGGATAGCTGGGATCATTGGCGCAGCTTTCTGGCCGTGGTCGAGGAGGGCAGCCTGTCGGGGGCGGCCAGAGCCCTGAGGCTGACCCAGCCGACGGTGGGCCGTCATGTCGACGCGCTCGAGGACGGGATCGGGGCAAGGCTCTTCACCCGTTCGCGGGGCGGCCTGGACCCGACGCCGCTGGCGCTGGCGCTGGTGTCGCAGGCAAGGGACATGGCCATGATCGCGGACGACCTGGTCCGCACGGCCTCGGGCGAGCGGGACGAGCTGCGCGGCACCGTCCGGCTGGCGGCGGTCGATATCGTCGGAACCTTCGTGCTGCCGCCGATGCTGGCCGCCTTTCACGAGCGCCACCCCGGGATCGACATCGAGCTGGCGCTGTCGACCCGCAACGAGAACCTTCTGCGCCGCGAGGCCGACATCGCGGTGCGCATGGTTCGCCCCGAACAGCAGGCCATCGTTGCGCGCCATGTGGGGTTCGTGCGGGTCGGCCTGTTCGCCCATCGCCGCTACGTCGCCGCCCACGGCTTGCCCGAGACGGTCGAGGCGCTGTTCTCCCACCCGCTGATCGGCATCGATCAGGAAGAGGGCCTTGTCGCCGGCATATCCTTCGGCGGCCACCCGCTGTCGCGCGAGAGCTTCGCCTTTCGCTGCGACAGCGCCGTGGCACAGCTGATGGCCGTGAGGGCCGGCTTCGGCATCGGCGCCTGCCACCTTGGACTTGCGGCCGATGAGCCGGAACTGGTGCGCGTGCTGCCGGATATGGTGGAGTTCGGCTACGAGATGTGGATCGCCATGCACGAAGACCTGCGCGACACGCGCCGGATGCGGTTGCTGTTCGACCATCTGGCCGAAAACCTCGCCGCATATTCGGAGCGGCGATAGCTTCGACAGGCTTGAGCCGTCGTCAGGCAGGCACCAGCGATTCTTCCCTGCTGCGGGCGGCTTGCAACGCGCGTGCCCACCATGCCAGTTGCGCCAGCATCTTGTCGGCCGAGCGTTCCAGATGATCCAGCCTGTCGATCCGGGCCTCGCCCTTCGAGATCGCCAGGTAGTCGCCGAAGGGGATATGAACCGCCGTCTGCATCGCGACCATCTCCAGCTCGGCGGCGATGGCCCGGACATGTTCGACCGCGCGCGCCCCACCGACGCCGCCATAGCCGACCAGGCCCGCGGGCTTCCTGGCCCATTCCGCATGGTCCAGCGCGTTCTTCAGCACCGCCGTCGGGGCGTGGTTGTATTCGGCGACGGTAAAGACATAGGCGTCGAAGGTGGAGACCTTGTCGGCAAAGGCTTGCGCGGCGGCCTGCTGCGCCTTGGTGGCCGCCGGATCGCCCAGGAACGGCATGGCAAAGTCGCGCAGGTCGACCTGCGCGACATCGAAACCCGCGCCCTCGGCCTTTGCCGCGATCCAGGATGCCGGCCTGTCGGCAAAGCGGCCCGCGCGGGTGCTGCCGACGATGACCCCCAGGCTCAGGGGGCGATCCGGCGCCACGGCCCCGCTATGGCGGGCGACCTGATCGACCGGGATCGATTCGACCGTTTCCAGCAAGGGGCCGATGCGGTCGAGATGCGCGGCAAAGGCGGGGTTGGCCGCCCAGCCCCGCTGCGCCCCGGCATCGGCAAAGCGCGTGACCACGATCACCCGCTTGCCATCCCGCGCACGATAGACCTCGTTGCCCAGCCATCCTTTCTGCGCCGCGCCCTCGCGCAGCGCGGCGGTTTCGCGCAGTTGCAGGTCAAGGAACCGATCCGTCTCGCCCGGCTTGGGGGTAAAGACGTTGACCAGCGTATAGGCGTCGCTCCTGATCGCATCCATGGCAACCAACCTTTCTTGATGCATTCCGATATGGGCTTATGATAAGTAAGCCGCTTACCAGTGGAAGAGCGGATATGAATCTCAGGAGCCGACATGGACGTAAGCCCCTCCTCCGACCCCGCCGATCCGATGCACAGCGACTGCCCGGGCCGGGACCTGTTCGAACTGATCACCAGCCGCTGGCCACTGCTGATCCTCTGGTCGCTGCGGGGCGGCCCGCAGCGTTTCTACGAGGTCCGCAATGCGGTCGAGGGCATCAGCGAGCGCGTGCTGTCCGAGGTGCTGAAGAAGCTGTGCCGTCACGGGCTGATCACCCGCCATGTCCAGCCGAGCGTCCCGCCGAAGGTCAGCTATGCCCTGACCGGCCTGGGCGAGGGATTGCTGGGCGTCATGGACGGGCTGACCGGCTGGATCGGGCGCGAACTGGAAAACGTCCAGGCGGCCAAGCGCCGCTATGACGCGCAGGAAGGGATGGCATGATGGCGACAAACGGAAAAAGCCGATGAGCGACGCGATAAACCTGGCGGAGAAACTGGCAAGCTTCGACCAAAAATGGTCGCCCCGGACCGTGGCTACGTTCAACGGCCATGACGTGATGGTCGTCAAGGTCGAGGGAGAGTTCAGGTGGCATTCCCATCCCGACACGGACGATTTCTTCCTTGTCCTGCAAGGCGAGATCGAGATCCGGCTGCGGGACCGGGTGGTGACGCTGAGGGCCGGCGAAATCTTCGTCGTCCCGAAGGGCGTCGAGCATTGCCCCGTCGCCCGCAAGGAGGCCCATCTGCTGCTGATCGAGCCGACCGGCACGTCCAATACCGGCGATGCCGCTACGGCTGCCGAACGCAATCCCATCTGATCGAAAGGCGGCGGGACCGTCGTCCCAGCGTTCCGCGATTACGGCGCATGGCGCTGCCCGACCGCCCCGAGCCAGCGCTCCACCATTGCGATTACCTCATCGCCGAAGCGCATCGCTCACCTGTTTTACGCGGGCGATGGCGTCGGTGCGGACGGCACGGCACGGCCCGGCTCGGTCAGCGCCGCCCGAACCCACCATCACCGACGTGCGGGCGTTGATCGACGCGCTCGCCCTTAGCGCAAGGGTCCGCAAGAGCCTGCGGGGGTCGCTTTTCCGCGTTCATCGCAGGATGATCGCGCGGGACGATCATGCGGCCTGCCAATGGCCGGTTTCCGCAGCCCGGTTGCCCACCGCCGGCCCGGAACGAGGCCGTGGGGCGGCGGCCGGGCGCGTGCCTCACGCCGTCGGCACGGTTCCCCCGTCGATCACATATTCCGTGCCGGTGATGGAGGCTGCACGATCCGAGGCAAGAAATGCGATCAGGCTGGCGATCTCGGCCGGTTTCGCGGGGCGGCCCAAGGGGATGCCACCAAGCGCCTCCATGATGATCCGCTTGCCGCCCGCGTAGTCCGTGCCCGCCTCCTGCGCCAGCCGCTCGGCGTGGCGGGCCGCGGCCTCGGTCTCGATCCAGCCGGGGGCGACGCGCAGGACGCGCACGCCTTGGGGCGACACTTCTTTCGCAAGGCTCTTGCTGTAGGTCGAGAGCGCGGCCTTGGCGGCGGCATAGCCGGTGGTGGAGCCCGGCAGCGGCATGAGGCGCTGGATCGAGGTGACATGGATGACCACCCCTGCTCCCTGCGCGACCATCCCCGGCACAAGCGCGCGATCCAGCCGGACGGCAGAAAGCAAGTTCAGGTCCAGCTCCTTCTGCCATTCCTCGTCGGTCAGCGCGGCGAAACCGCCTCCCGGCGCGCTCGATCCGCCCAGCACATGGACGATTATGTCGACGCCGCCCAGCCGGCTGTGCGCGGCCTCGGCCACGGCCCGGCAGCCCTGCGCGGTGGTCAGGTCGGCGGCGACGAAGATCTGTTCGGGCAGGTTCTCGGGGCGAGAGCGGGCCGTGGTCAGCACCTGCGCGCCAAGCTCGCGGAACAGCGCCACGGTGGCGGCGCCGGTGCCCTGGGTGCCGCCGGTGATCAGGGCGCGCTTGCCCTGCAAAGTCAGAAAGCCGGTCATCAGCGGATCTCCAGATCGGTGATGCGGTCGCCCGCCAGCCCGAAGGTGAAGGTCAGGACAGTCGGGCTGCCCGGAAAATCGCCGCTGACGCGGGCGCGGACCACGGTCTTGCCCGCCGCTTGGGTCAGGTCCAGCGGCTCGGCCTTGTGGCGATACTGCGCCTTGGCCGCCTGCCACCAGGCCAGGATTTCCTCGGCTCCGCGATGGGTCCGGTGTTCGTCATGCACGACGGCATCAGGCGCGAAGGCCGCGGCCAGAGCCTCGGCATCCTGCGGGGGTTGGGCCTGGAAATAGGTTCTGATCGGCGCGGGAAGCTGCATGTTCCGTTCCTTCTGTTGCTTGCAGGTGGAAGATGGGCCTCGACCATTATCGATATAAGCGGGATAAGGTTGCATCTGGTGATGACAGGATCGGGACAATGAAGGATGCCGGGCTGAGGGATCTGGAGGCCGTGCTGGCCATCGCGCGCCGGGGCACCTTCCGGGCGGCGGCGATCGAGCTGGGCATGTCGACGACCGCGCTGTCCCATGCCATCGCCCGGCTGGAGGCGGGCCTGGGCGTGCGGCTGTTCAACCGGACCACCCGCAGCGTGTCGCTGAGCGATGCCGGGCGGCAGTTCGTCGCAAGCGTCTCGCCCGCGCTGGCCGAGATCCGCGGGGCGATGGACAGCGTGCGCGCGCAGGGCCAGACGCCCTCGGGGATGTTGCGCATCAATGCCTCGGCGGTGGCGGGGCGAGAGATCATCTCGCCCTTGGTGCTAGACTTCCTGCGCCGCCATCCCCGGATGCAGGTCGATCTGGTGACCGAGGAGCGGCTGGTCGACATCGTGGCCGAAGGCTTCGACCTGGGCATCCGCACCGGCGACCTGGTCCCCCGCGACATGATCGCCCTGCCGCTTGGCAAGCCGCAGCGCTATGCGGTCGTCGCGACTCCGGCCTGGCTGGCGGACCGGCCCCTGCCGCTGGTGCCGGCCGATCTGCTGGCGCATGACTGCATCCGGGTGCGGCTGCCGAACCGAGAGCTTTTCCGCTGGTATTTCGAGCGGCAGGGCGAGGTGGTGCAGATCGACGTCCGCGGCCGCCTGATCCTGGACGAGGCCGCCATCGCCCGCGCCGCCGTGCTGGAGGGCGCGGGCATCGGCTTCTTCATCAAGCAGAACGTGGCCGAGGACATCGCCGCCGGCCGCCTGATCCGCCTGCTGGAGGACTGGACCCCGCCACGCCCCGGCTTCTGCCTGTATTACCCCGGCCGCAGGAACCCCTCGGCGGGGCTCACCGCATTCCTTGCGATGGCGCGAGAGATGGCGGCGCAAAGGAACTGAGGCAGCTTCACCCGCAGGCCGAAACACATGCCAGGCCGGCGCGCAGCGCAAAGCAGGCCAGCGCCGAATTCAGCAATAGCGCTCCACGAAAGCCATCTGATGATCGCCATAGCGGTCGCCATGGGCGAACCCCGCAGGCAGGATGCGCTCGATTTCCGCAATATCCGCGGCGTCAAGATCCGGGACCTGCCAGTCGCGAAGGTGATCCGCCGTCCGGGTGGCCGGGATCGGAACGATGTGATCCCCCTGCGCCAGAACCCATGCCAGCGCCGCGCCCGGGACCGTCCAGCCCCGCTGGGCGCAGAGGGCGCGGAAGGGCGCAATGGCGGCGAGGTTCGCCGAGAAGTTCGGCTCGGTGAAACGCGGGTTGGTTTCGCGAAAGTCGATGCCGGCCCGGAAATCCCGTCTCAGCGGCTCGCGCCCGAACATCCCCCGGCCCAGCGGAGAAAAGGCGACGAAGGCGACGCCAAGCTCGCGGCAGGCCTGGATCAGGCCCAGCTGGGGCAGCCGCGTCCAGAGGGAGAATTCGCTTTGAACCGCGGTCACGGGATATTCGGCATGGGCGCGGCGCAAGGTCGATGGCGCGATCTCGGACAGGCCATAGCCGCCGATCTTTCCCTCTTGCACCAGCTTCGACATCGTCCCGGCCACGTCCTCGACAGGGATGTCGGGCTGGCGGCGGTGGATGTAGTAAAGATCCACATGCTCGCGTTTCAGCCGGCGCAGCGATTCCTCAAGGCATTGGCGGATATAGGGCTCGTCATTGCGCACCGCGCGCGGCGGCCCGTTGACGATGCCGCATTTCGTGGCCAGATGCAGGTCGGGACGCCCCCAGCGGCCGATGATCTGTTCCGATACGCCCATGCCGTAGATATTGGCCGTGTCGAAATGGCCGATGCCCGCGTCCACCGCCGCATCGAGGCAGGCCAGCGAGGTCGCCTCGTCCGTTGCGCCGAACATGCCGCCAAAGCTCATCGTGCCGAAGCCGATGGCGGCGACATTGCGGTTGCCGAGCCGTCTCTGTTCCATTCCTGCCTCCTGTGCCGCGGTGCGGCAGGGAAGCGCGACCTGCCCCGCCCGTCAAGCGAAAGCGACCTTATCGTCAGCGTTCGGCATCCGGGCGCCGCACTGGTGCCCGTTGACTGACCCGGCGTCTCATGCTCGATGCGGCGATCTAAGCCCCTTTGGACGCGCTTCGCCACATGATGAACAGCCCGGACAGGACGATCATGGCCGAACCGAGAAGCATCGGGGTGGTGAGGCGCTCTCCGAACAGAAGGACGCCCAGCGCGACGCCGAAGATCAGCCGCACATACCTGAAGGGCGTGACGGCAGATACCTCGCCCGTGCGCATCGCCTTCATCAGGCAGGCATAGGCACACACGCCGCACAGCACCGCACCGCCCAGAAACAGGCCGGCCCGCGTTTCAGGAAGGACGAACGGTGCATCCGACCAGAAGGAAACCATCACGCCGGCCAGCGCCACCGCCAGAAAGCCGTAAAATCCAAGGACATTGGTCCCCAGCGTCGCGGGGGCCGCGCGGCTGGCAAGATCTCGTCCGGCAAATCCCAGCATGCCCGCGACGGCGAGGAGCGAGAGCATGGAGAAGCTGTCCGTGCCCGGCCTGATGATCACCAGCACGCCCGCCATGCCAAGCAGGATGGCGCTCCACCGGCGCCATCCGACCCGCTCGCCGAAGACAAGGGCGGCGGCGGCGACCACCACGACCGGCGTCGCCTGAAGGATGACGGTGGCCGCTGACAACGGTATCAGCGCCAGCGCGAGAACATAGAACAGCCTGCCCGCGATCTCGAACACCACCCGCAGGCGCATCGGGAACGACAGCACCTCGGGCGTGAAAAGGCTTTCGCCCGCCCATCGGGCCAGGCCGGCAAAGACCAACGCGCCGCCTGCCCCGAAAGTGACAAGGATCTGGGCGATCGGGACGGTGGAGGATGCGCCCTTGATCAGCGCATCCTCGAAGGTGAATCCTGCCATCGCCGCGACCATCCACAAGGCGCCGGCAAGGTTGGCGGCATGGCGCGTGCGCGCGGCCGGTGTTTCTTGCGGAGGGGCCAAAACGCGTTCCATGGATGGGCTCGTCCAATGAGTGGTAAGAAGACCTTTGCCCGGGTTGCTATCAGCCCGCGCCCTTGCACGCCACCCACTCCGGCCGGCCGCGGGACCGGCCCTTCGTCGGCGCCGCGGGACTTTGCGGACATTGCGCCATGGCCGCGGACCATGCATCAGTTCGCCCGGACCAGCCAACGGAACGCCATGCCCAAGTCTTTGCAGAACCCCGCCCCGCCCATCCCGCCAACGGTCTGGATGCTGGGCATCGTCAGCCTGCTGATGGACGTGTCGTCCGAGATGATCAACACCCTGCTGCCGCTCTGGCTGGCGGGCGGGCTTGGCGCGTCGGCCCTCGCCATCGGCTTCATCGAGGGGCTCTCGGTCGCCATCGCCACCGCGACCAGGTTCCTCTCGGGCGTGTTCGCCGACTGGAGCCGCAGGGCGAAACCGCTGGCGGTTCTGGGCTATGGGCTGGGTGCGCTGTCGCGGCTGATCTTTCCGCTGGCGATCAGCATCGACCAGATCGTGCTGGCCAAGGCATTGGACCGGGTCGGCAAGGGCATCCGCAGCACGCCGCGCGACGCCATCATCGCCGCCGTCGCCCCGCCGCAGATCCGTGGCGCAAGCTTCGGATTGCGCAAGTCGCTGGACACGGTGGGCGGCTTCCTGGGGCCGCTGGTGGCGGTCGGAGCGATGATCCTGCTGGCGGGCGACATCGCCGCGGTCTTCTGGATCGCGGCGATTCCCGCCGCCCTCGCCATGCTGGTGCTGGTCCTGGCCGTGCATGAGCCCGAACCAAGCCGTGTGGCAAAGCGATCAGGCTTCCGCCTTGCCGACGCATTCCGGCTGAACCGCGCCGTCTGGGCGGTGATCGGGCTGGCCGCCATCATCATGCTCGCGCGGTTCAGCGAGGCCTTCGTGCTGCTGAAGGCGCTGGAGGCCGGGTTTGCCCCGACCTGGGTTCCCCTGGCCATGGTGGTCATGCATGCGGCCTATGGGCTGACGGCATGGCCGGTCGGTCGCCTCTCGGACCGGATCGGGACGGCGGGGCTGCTGTCGTGGAGCCTGGTCTTCCTGACGATCGCGCATCTGACGCTGGCATTCGCCGGGACGGTCTGGGCCTATATCCTGGGAACCGTGTTCTGGGGCCTGCACATGGGATTTTCCCAAGGGCTTCTGGGGGCGATGATCGCCGCCGCCACGCCCGATGCGATCAGGGGCAGCGCCTTCGGCACGTTCAACCTGGTGGCCGGCGTGGTGATGCTGGTGGGCAATACTGCCGCCGGATGGTTCTGGCACAGCGCGGGATCGCAGGCGCCCTTCCTGATCGGTGCCGGCCTCTCGGGCATCGCCATGCTGTGGATCGCGCTCCGGCAGCGGCGGTTCCACCTTTGATGCCGGTGATCGGGGATGATCTCTGACATCGAGCGATGATAGCATCGTCGGGCAGGCCGCAAGAGGCGGCGATGTTCGGAGGCAATATGCGATTCTTCGTTCTGGGTGCTTCGGGTGGCGTGGGATCGTGCCTGCTGGAGCAGGCCGTCGCCCGCGGGCACCGCATCACCGCGCAGACCCGCAGCACGGCCAAGCTGACGGAAACCGAGGCCGTGGCCGTCGCGGTCGGCTCGCCCACCGACGAAGCATTCCTGCGCCGGCATATCGCCGGGCATGACGCGGTGGTCATCTGCCTGGGGATCGACAGGCAAGGCAGGACGACCCTGTTCTCCGAGACCACGAAGGCGGTGGTGGAGGCGATGCAGGCGGCTGGCGTTCGGCGCCTCGTGGCGGTGACCGGGATCGGGGCCGGCGACAGCAAGGGCCATGGCGGATGGCTCTACAACCGCATCATCTATCCGCTTTTCACCCGCAATCGCTATGCCGACAAGGATCGCCAGGAGGCAATCATCGAACAAAGCGGCCTGGACTGGACCATCGTCCGGCCGGCACCCTTTTCCGCGCGTGCGGGAAGCGGACCCTTGCAGGTCCACACCGAAATTCCCCATGGGTTGCAGCTGAGATCCATCACCCGCGCCGAGGTCGCCGGCTTCATCCTCGACAGTCTGGAGGGCGCGCGCTTCCTGCGCCGGAAACCGTTCATCGGCCATTCCTGATGTCGCCAAGGCAGGGCTGGGGCTGTATCCGTCCCTTGCGAAGCATGCGCCCTCATGGACAGGCTGGCTGCATGGAGTCGGGCAAATGCCGCACGGGAGAGTTTCGAACCCTGGAAGGAGATGCAGGTATGACGACCACGCCGCTCAGCAGGCTGACGCGGCGGTCGCTACTGGGTGCCGGGCTGGCCTGCCTTGCGCTACGTCCGGCCAGTGCGGCCCCGGAATGGCGCCATATCGATCCTGTCGCCATCACCGCCGACGACATCGCCTGGTTCCGGGCCTGCCGCGCCGTCTGGATCGACTGCGAATCCGGCGCGCCCGGCATCGTCCCCGGCGGCATGACGCTGGAGGATTACGCCGCCGAGTTCGGCACGCCCTCCTCTGCCGTCATCGCCCGGATGGAGCGGCTGGTCTGCGCCTTCTTCCTGCATGCCCGCTTCACGCCCGGCATTTACGCCTTTCGCCAGCCCGTCGAGGGTCGGACCGGCTTCACCGTGACGGCCGATCACATCCGCCTGCTGCAAACGACCAGTTGGCGGGGCAGCGTGATCGACTGCAAACGGCCCTATGGCGACTATGTGCATTTCGAGATCGACATGGCCCGCGCGCTTGGCCTGCCCGTGATGCGCAGCGCCGAGGGCCATGACGAGATCGGCCCGGAAAACGAGGCCCGGATGGGCGCGCTGCACAGCGAGATGCTGTTCGTGCTGCAAGCCTATCTGGAACATGCGGAGATGCGGCCCGGCGACTGGTTCATCCCCTATGACGGCTGGGACGGCATCGTGATGCCGCGCTGCGTGCCGGTCGGCGCGGACCAGGTGGCGCGCTACAAGGCCGCCATGGCGGCGATCACCTTCCGGGGGATGTGGGAGACGCCCTACGACCTCGTCGTGCCAAAGATCAACGCCTCGGTCGCGCTGTTTGCCGTCGCACCATAGAGCTGCCCCCGCCGCAAGAGACGACACCACGAAATCCATCCCGGGAAACCTGCATCACCCCGTCCGGTCCATCCGTCGCGCAACGCTCAAGCTCTATCGGCCTGATCGAAAGCTGCGAACAAACCGGAATATCGCGAAGCCGGCCGAGACGGCATAGAGGAAGCTGCCGATAAACATGATGCCGTAAATGGCGGCGAACAGGTCGCGGTCGTGCTCATAGGTATGGGGCTCCAATGTTGCGGAAAAGACAAACAATGCAATGAAGTAGCCGATGGCATAGCCGAGAACCCCGCATAGGGGCACAAGCGCGACCAGGCTGCCGAGGAGGAGCGCAATTCTCTTCAGCACGGGGCGCATCGCTAGAAATCCGTCAGGTGATCAAGCGTGAACCTGTCGGAACCGCTCTCGCACATGTGCCAGTCCTTCTGGGCGTTGGCCTTGTGGCGGCGACCGTGGCACCAGCCCCTCGCCAAGCAGCATTCCCCGCAGCAACCCTTGCAGCGGCAAGAATCCGGATGCGCGCGACCCCCGGACCGATGGACAGGAACGGGAATCAGCGCCATCAATCGCGTTCTCGCTTCCCACACTTGGATCACATGGCCAGAACATGACGATTGCGGCGACGCCGCAGATCCTCCATAGGCCATCAAACCGGCTGGGCAGGCGCTGCGGTTCAAACCAATCTCAGGGATGCGGGACAGCCTGCCAGGGGCGGTCGAACCTGTGCAGCAACATACCCGCAGCGCGCCTCTTGCTACCGGAGCCATTTCGGTATACATCAGCATACAATAAGCTTGCCGCCGCTCGCCAACAGTTCTCACGGCCCGGGGGTCCAGCTTTATCCGGCACTGAACCGTAGGGATCGTCATGAGCTTGTACACGGACTACCTGACCGAAATCGAAACGCGCAAGGGTCAGGGCCTGCATCCCAAACCCATCGAGGACGGGGCTCTGGTAGCAGAACTCATCGCGCAGATCGAGGATGCCGGCAGCGAATACCGCGACGATTCCCTGAACTTCTTCATCTACAACACCTTGCCCGGCACCACGAGCGCCGCGGGTGTCAAGGCGGCATTCCTGAAGAAGATCATCGTCGGCGAGGCCATCGTGCCCGAGATTGCCCCCGCCTTCGCCTTCGAGCTGCTGTCGCACATGAAGGGCGGCCCGTCCGTCGAGATCCTCCTCGACCTCGCGCTTGGCGAGGATGCCGCGATCGCACAGCAGGCGGCAGAGGTGCTCAAGACCCAGGTCTTCCTCTACGACGCGGACATGGCCCGGCTGGGCATGGCCTACGAGGCCGGCAATGCGGTCGCGAAGGACATCCTGGAAAGCTATGCGAAGGCCGAGTTCTTCACCGAGCTTCCCGGCATCGAGGAAGAGATCAAGGTCGTGACCTATATCGCCGCGGAAGGCGATATCTCCACCGACCTGCTGTCGCCCGGCAACCAGGCGCATTCGCGCTCGGACCGGGAGTTGCATGGTCAATGCATGATCTCGCCCGAGGCGCAAAGGGAAATCCAGGCGCTGCAAAAGCAGCATCCCGACAAGCGCGTGATGCTGATCGCGGAAAAGGGCACGATGGGCGTGGGCTCGTCGCGGATGTCCGGCGTGAACAACGTCGCCCTCTGGACCGGCAAAAAGGCCAGCCCCTATGTGCCCTTCGTCAACATCGCCCCGGTCGTCGCCGGGACCAACGGCATCTCGCCGATCTTCCTGACGACGGTCGGCGTGACCGGCGGCATCGGCATCGACCTGAAGAACTGGGTCAGGAAAACGGATGAGGACGGCAAGCCGATCCTGAACAACGACGGCAACCCGATCCTCGAACAGAAATACTCCGTCGAGACAGGCACGGTCCTGACCATCAACACCCGGGACAAGAAGCTTTACGACGAAACCGGCACCAGGGACCTGGTCGACGTGGCCTCGGCCTTCACGCCCCAGAAGGTGGAGTTCATGAAGGCCGGCGGCTCTTACGCCATCGTCTTCGGCAAGAAACTGCAAACCTTCGCGGCCGAAACCCTGGGCATCGAGCCGACGCCGGTATTCGCCCCCAACAAGGAAATCTCGCGCGAGGGCCAGGGCCTGACGGCGGTCGAGAAGATCTTCAACCGCAATGCCGTCGGCGTGACGCCCGGCAAGGTGCTGCACGCCGGATCAGACGTGCGGGTCAGGGTGAACATCGTCGGCTCGCAGGACACGACCGGGCTGATGACCGCGCAGGAACTGGAGGCCATGGCGGCCACCGTCATCTCGCCCATCCTGGACGGCGCCTATCAGTCCGGCTGCCATACGGCTTCGGTCTGGGACGCGAAGGCCCAGGCGAATATCCCCAAGCTCATGGCCTTCATGAACAATTTCGGCCTGATCACCGCGCGGGACCCGAAGGGCGTCTATCACGCGATGACGGACGTGATCCACAAGGTCCTGAACGACATCACCGTAGACGACTGGGCGATCATCATCGGCGGCGACAGCCATACCCGCATGTCCAAGGGCGTAGCCTTCGGGGCGGATTCCGGCACCGTGGCGCTGGCGCTGGCCACGGGCGAGGCGACCATGCCGATCCCGGAATCGGTGAAGGTGACCTTCAAGGGCACCATGCAGCCCCACATGGACTTCCGCGACGTGGTCCACGCGACCCAGGCGCAGATGCTGAAGCAATGCGGCGACAACGTGTTCCAGGGCCGCGTGATCGAGGTGCATATCGGCACGCTGCTGGCCGACCAGGCCTTCACCTTCACGGACTGGACCGCCGAGATGAAGGCCAAGGCCTCGATCTGCATCTCGCAGGACGAGACCCTGATCGAATCGCTGGAAATCGCGAAAAGCCGTATCCAGATCATGATCGACAAGGGCATGGAGAACGCGGCGGGGACGCTGCATGGCCTGATCGCCAAGGCGGACAAGCGCATCGCCGAAATCCGCTCCGGCGAAAAGCCGGCGCTCGCCCCCGACGAGAACGCGAAGTATTTCGCGGAAGTCGTCGTCGATCTCGATCTGATCGACGAGCCCATGATCGCCGACCCGGACGTGAACAACGCGGATGTCTCCAAGCGCTACACCCACGACACGATTCGGCCGGTTTCCTATTACGGTGCCCGGAAAAAGGTCGATCTCGGGTTCGTCGGCTCCTGCATGGTGCACAAGGGCGACATCAAGATCGTCGCCCAGATGCTCAAGAACCTCGAGAAATCACAGGGCAAGGTGGAGTTCAAGGCGCCCCTGGTCGTCGCCGCGCCCACCTACAACATCATCGACGAGCTGAAGGCCGAGGGGGATTGGGAGATCTTGCAGAAATATTCGGGCTTCGAGTTCGATGACTTGCTGCCCAAGAGCAAGGCGCGCACCGAATACGAGAACATCCTGTATCTCGAACGGCCCGGCTGCAACCTGTGCATGGGCAACCAGGAAAAGGCCGCGAAGGGCGACACCGTCCTGGCCACCTCCACGCGCCTGTTCCAGGGACGGGTCGTCGAGGACACCGCCGAGAAGAAGGGGGAATCCCTGCTTGCCTCGACGCCGGTCGTCGTGCTGTCCGCGATCCTTGGCCGGACGCCCAGTGCCGAGGAATACAAGGCAGCCGTCGAGGGGATCGACCTTACCAGGTTCGCCCCGCCGCTGGAAAAGCCCGAGACCTCACGGTCGGTCCATTTCTGAAGGGCTGGCCCGACCGGGCAAAGGGCGGACGTTCATCGGTCGCCCTTCGCCATCGCTGAACATATGGCCTGGAATTGCCGGGATCATGCCGCCCTTGGCCGTCGGCTCCTGGGTTGCGGCGGTCGAGCAAACCTATGCCGCCGATGCCGGAATGCGGCGCGACGAGGCGATCCGCTCGGCCACGCCGGGCGCCGCCTTCCCGATCTTCGCGGCCCAGGCCCATGGGCTCGCCTCCTGCCCGATGGTGGGCTTCGACGCGGAACGGCTGGCGCGGGAATTCGCGCTGGCCGCCGATGAGATCCCCGTCCTGCTTGTCGCCGTCGGACATGCCGCAGAGGGCAACCGGCCGCAAAAGCCGCGCCTTCCGGTGGCGCAGATCCTGACGACGCTCCAGCAGCCCGAGGTCGACATGCCCAAACCATCCGACATCCTGCTGACCGCGCTGGCCCCGGCGGTCTGGGGCAGCACCTATATCGTGGCGACCGAGCTGCTGCCCGGCGCTCCGCCGCTGAGCGTCGCCGCGATCCGCGCGCTGCCTACGGGGCTGATCCTGCTGCTTCTGGTGCGGCAGCTGCCCAAGGGGGACTGGCTCTGGCGCTCGTTCGTGCTGGGGGCGCTGAACTTCACCGTCTTCTGGGCGCTGCTGTTCGTGGCGGCCTATCGCCTGCCCGGCGGCATCGCCGCGACGGTGGGGGCGGTGCAGCCGCTGATCGTGGTCTTTGCCGCAAGCGCGGTGCTTGGCACGCGGATCAGGGTGCTGTCGGTGCTGGCGGCGGTCATGGGCATGGCAGGCGTAGCGCTGCTGGTGCTGCAAGATGGCGCCGTGCCGGACATGCCGGGTATCGCGGCGGCGCTTGGCGGGGCCTTTTCGATGGCCTTCGGCACCGTGCTGACCCGCAAATGGCGGCCGCCGGTTTCCGCCCTAGTGCTGACGGCATGGCAGTTGACGGCGGGCGGATTGCTGCTTTTGCCGCTGGCCTTGCTGCTGGACCCGCCGATGCCGCCGCTCGATGCCGCCAATGCGGCCGGCATGGGCTATCTGGTGCTGTTCACCGCCCTGACCTATATCCTGTGGTTTCGCGGCGTGGCGAGGCTGGAGCCGGCGGCGGTGTCCTCGCTGGGCTTTCTCAGCCCGCTGACGGCGATCCTGCTTGGCTGGGCGATCCTTGGCCAGGCGCTGTCGGCATCGCAGATGATCGGCGCGGCGGTCGTGGTCGCCAGCATCTGGCTGAGCCAGCGGGCCACGCCGTCAAGGCAGGTTCATGCCCGATAAGAGACGGGCCGCAGCGCGCGGCCAAGCGTGACGGCGGTCGCCATGCCGGCCAGCGCCGCGACGCCGACGATCACCGCCGCCGCGGGCCAGCCATGGCTCTGGATGGCGCTGCCGACCGCGACCGGCCCGGCGATCTGGCCCAGGTTGTTGCCCTGCACCATCAGGCCAAGCACGATGGGAACCAGCCCTGCCGTCGGCACCGCCAGCGGTGCCGAGGACAAAAGCACCGCCGGGATCAGCCCGCCGACGGCCGAGAACAGGACGCACAGCCCAAAGGTCGGCATGTCCGGCAAGACCGGCAGGAATATCCCCAGCCCGGCCACGCCCATCGCAAGGCTCGCCCCTGCCAGCAACGTGCCTCGCCCGACGCCGCGCGACAGCAGCAGGCCCGCGGCAAGGTTGCCGAGGATATTTGCCGCCGTCGCCAGCGCGCTCAGCAGGCCCGCCATCTGATGCGTGACCTGCATCCGCTCCATCAGCAGCACCGGCAGGAAGCCGAACAGCGCAAAGAACATCAGGCTGTAAAGCGCAAAGGCGGCGGCAAGGCCCAGCGGCCCGCCCGCCCTGACGGTGGCGGTCGCATCCACGGCAAGGCCCTGCCACGACCAGCGCCTGCGTTGGCCGTCCGGCGGCAGCACGCACCGGACCGCGATCCCGACCGCCAGCGCCAGGCCGGCGCTTGCCCACCAGATGTCGCGCCATCCGTCGAAAAGCGGGCCGGCCAGCATCGCGATCGCCATGCCGGCGGGCATGAAGCAGCTCCACAGCGCAAAGGCGAGGTCGCGGCGCGACCGCTGGGCCACATGCTCCAGGATGGACGGCGCGGCGACGGTGATCAGCAGAAAGCCCGCGCCCTCGACGATGCGCGAGACCAGGAGCCAGGCGAAGCTGCCGGCGGATGCGCCAAGCGCCGATCCGGCCGCCGTCACCAGCAGGCCAAGGACAAGGATGCGCCGCCCGCCGATGGCAGCGACCAGCGCGCCGGCCGGAATGCCGCCGACCAGCCCGAGAAGCGCAAAAACTCCGGTCAGCCAGCCGATGGCGGACAGGCCCAGCCCCAGATCGGCCCGCAGCATCGGCGCGGCGATGGCCGCCTTGCCGACCTGCAACGCGGCGGCGATCCCCGCCGCCACGATCAGCGAGACGGCACCCCAGCGCGTCGCCATCACGCCGCCTCGCGCTTGCGTCCCGCGACCAGCGCCGCGGCGATTTCCGCCACATGCCGCCCCTGGAAGCGCGCCCCGTCCAGCTCGTTCGCGCTTGGCTGGCGGTCGCCGCCATCGCCGTCGTCGGCCAGCGTCGAGGCGCCATAGGGCGAGCCGCCGGTGATCTCGTCCATGCGCATCTGGCCCTTGAAGCTGTAGGGCAGGCCGACCACGATCATGCCCAGATGCAGCAGCACCGTATGAGTGGACTGGATCGTCGTTTCCTGCCCGCCATGCTGGCTGCCGGTCGAGGTGAAGACGCTGCCGACCTTGCCGACCAGCCGGTCCTCGGCCCACAGCCCGCCGGTCTGGTCCAGGAAATTCTTCATCTGCGAGGCCATGTTGCCGAAGCGGGTCGGCGTGCCGATGATGATCGCGTCGTAATCGGCCAGTTCGCCCACCGTCGCGACGGGTGCGCGCTGGTCCTGCTTGTAGCCCGCCCTTTCCGCGACGGCCTCGGGCACCAGTTCCGGCACGCGCCGGACCGCGACTCTCGCCCCTGCCTCGCGCGCGCCCTGGGCGACCGCAGCGGCCATGGTTTCGACATGCCCATAGGACGAATAATAAAGCACCAGCACATCGGTCATCGGTTCTCTCCTGTTCCTGTCGCGTCCAGGATAGGGGTGACGAATGACCGGCAGGAGTGATATAATTCCGATGGTTCCGATCATCTGAAGCGATCATGCTGGACGCCCTGACCCTCGACCAAATCCGCACCTTCGTCGCGGTCGCCGACAAAGGCAGCTTTCGCGCCGGCGCAGGCAGCCTGTCGCGGGCGCAGTCCGGCGTCAGCGCAAGCGTGGCCAATCTGGAGGCGCAGCTTGGCGTGCAGCTGTTCGACCGCTCCGGCCACCGCCCGGTCCTAACGGCCGAGGGCAAGACGCTGCTTGCCGATGCGCGCGACATCCTGCTGCGGGTCGACGCGATGCGGGCCCGGGCGCGCGGCTTCGGCGAGGGCGTCGAGCTGGAACTGTCCATCACCGCCGATACGCTGTTTCCGATCCCGCTGGTCGGCGTGGCACTGGCCGAGATGCGCCGGGCCTACCCCTCGGTGGCGCTCAGGCTTGCCATCCAGCCGCTTGGCGGGCCGTTGCAGGCGCTGACCGAAAGACGCTGCACGCTTGCCATCATGGTCGGCGAGGATTTCCGCGATCCCCGCATCAGTTTCGAGGCCCTGTCGCCCGTCTCGCAGGTGGCGGTGGTCGCGGCCGGCCATGCCCTGGCGGCCGGGCGCGGGATCGGCATCCCGGATCTGGCCGACCATGTCCAGATCGTGCTGTCCGATCCCTCGCCCTTGTCGGAGGGGCGGGATTTCGGCGTGCTGTCGCCGCAATCCTGCCGGGTCAACACCCAGGACACCAAGCATGCGCTGATCCTGTCGGGCGTCGGCTGGGGCAGGCTGCCGTCCTGGCTGGTCGCGGACGACCTGAGATCCGGCAGGCTGGTCCGGCTGGATACGGCCGCGCTTGGCCGCAACGCCCAGGTCACCTCGCAAAGCTATCTCGCCCATCGCCTCGACGAGCCCTTCGGCCCCGCCGCAAGCACGTTCGCCAAGGTGCTGATGCGGCTTTGTGAAAGCGATGCAGCAGGGTAAACGATGGCCTGCCGCCGGTTCCGTTACGTCCCTGGTGCTGCGCCCCGGAACGAGTCGCGGCGAGGCGGCGGGCTTCAGCCGCAACAGGCGGCGATCACGATCCGGGCGACGAGGATGACGCCCGGTCGGAACGGCGGCCTTGCAGCCCGGGCCCGGCGCTGCCACGCCGGCCCCCGCGATCTTTCGGCCTCTACCAGTCGAAATCGTCGCTGCGAAGCTGGCCGAGGCGCGTGTCCTCGATCACCAGCCGGTCGGCGCCCGCCCTGATGACGACATTGTCGCCGACCTGGCTGGCGGCGCCGCGGATGTCGGCCCAACTGTCGAAGCGGCCATAGAAGGACAGGTCGATCACGTCGTCGTCATGGTCGAAATCGGTGATCCGGTCGCGCCCGCCGTTCCAGACGAAGACGTCGGCACCCTCGCCGCCGGTCATCGTGTCGTTGCCCCGGCCGCCGTTCAGGGTGTCGTTGCCCTCGCCCGCGATGATGCGGTCGTGGCCTGCCTCGCCGAACAGGCGGTCGTCGCCCTCGCCGCCGCGGATCAGGTCGTTGCCGCCTCCGGCGCGGATGGTGTCGTTGCCCTCGCCGCCGCTGATGGTGTCGCGGCCGCCGCCGCTGACCGAGCGGTCGTTGCCCGAGCCGAGCGAGATCGTGTTGTTGCCGCCCCCGGCTTGCACGACATCGTTACCCTCGCCCGCCGTGATCCGGTCGTTGCCGCCCAGCGCCTTGATCACGTCATTGCCCGAGCCGCCGATGATGCGGTTGTGGCCCGAGCCGGCGTCGATGCGGTCATTGCCCTCGCCGCCGTCCAGCGTATCGTTGCCCGCGCGGCCAAAGAGCAGGTCGTCGCCCGAGCGGCCCCAGATCTGGTCGGCGAACTTGGTGCCGACCAGGCGGTTGTCGTCGTCATTGCCACGGATTCTGGCCATGGTTTCTCTCCGTCACTTTGGTTTGGACCGGCATGAACGAACCGTGATCCGCGCCCGGCTGCCGGTTCCTCCGGGCGCGGAATGGGTCGTGCCTCAGGCACGGGCGGCAAGCCGCTGGCCGACCAGCAGCATCCGCATCGTGTTCTCGGCGGCGTTGCGCAGCAGTTTCGCACCCTCGCCGATGGCCTTTTCCAGCGAGCAGGGCCGCCGCATGATCGAGGCATAGGCGCCGATCCCGTGCTCATAGGTCTGGCGCGCGCCCTTGCCGATGGTGCCCGCCAGCGCGACGGTCGGGATACCGATCGCCTCGGCGCGGCGGGCGACCTCGCAGGGAACCTTGCCGAAGGGGCTTTGCGCATCCAGCGCACCCTCGGCGGTGATGACCAGGTCGGCGCGGCCCAGCAGGCGGTCGAAATCCAGGTAATCCAGCATGATCTGGAAACGCGGATGCAGCACCGCACCGGCAAAGGCGACCAGCCCGGCGCCAAGCCCGCCCGAGGCCCCGGCGCCCGGCATCGGCGCCACGTCCCGGCCCGTGGCCGCCATGATCGCCTGCGCATAGCGGGTCATGCCGCGGTCGAGTTGCTCGACCTGCTCGGGGCTCGCGCCCTTTTGCGGGCCGAAGACGCGGGCCACGCCGCGCGGTCCCAGCAGCATGTTGTGCCAGTTCACCGCCGCGTCGATCCCCACCCCGGCCAGCCTCGGGTCCAGCCCCGAGACGTCGATCTGCGCCAGATCCTGCAACGCGCCGCCGCCCTCGGGCAACTCGCGCCCCTCGCCGTCCAGCAGCCGGGCACCAAGCGCGCGCGCCATGCCGGCACCGCCATCGTTGATGCCGCTGTCGCCGCAGCCGATCAGGATGCGGTCCACGCCATGGTCCAGCGCCTTCAGGATCAGTTCGCCCACGCCGCGGCTGGTGGTCAGGGTCGGGTCGCGCCGGTCGCGCGGCACCAGCGACAGGCCGGCCGCGGCGGCCATCTCGATCACGGCGGTGCGCGGCCCATCGCCGCCCATCAGCCCCCAGAAACTGTCCACGGGCTGTCCCATCGGGCCGGTCACCTCGGCCTGCATTAACCGTCCGCCGGTCGCGGCGACCAGCGCCTCGGTCGTGCCCTCGCCGCCATCGACCATCGGCGCGGTCAGGATGGTCGCATGGGGGGCGGCGCGGCGGACGCCCCGCGCGATGGCCTCGGCCACATCCTTGACTGAAAGCGATTCCTTGAAGCCCGAAGGCGCGATCAGGACGGTGAGAGACATTTTCATATCCTTTCCGGTTGTCTGATGGGGTTACGCCCGCGCCCCCTGCCTTATTCCCGGCAGGGGCGAAAAATTCCGCCCAGGCGTGAAAAAGGCCGCCCCGTGCCGCCCTGTCATCGCGTTTGCAGCGGATTACCGGATGACGAGCCGGATGCCCGCAGGACGCAGGATGTGGTTCAGCGCCCGCAAATCGGGCTCGGGGCGCGACTTGCGGACCTTGGGCGGCTGCGGGACGGCTTGGGCCAGCCGCTGGGGTCGGGGCACGGGCCGCGCTGCCTCGATCACCGGGGCGGCAGGGGGCGGCAAGGCCACGGCGGGTGAGACCAGCATGGCGGCGGACAGGGTCGGAACGGGCGCCGGTTGCGCATCGTCCCGCATCCGCGCCAATTGCGCGGGCCAGACCAGCAGGGCAAAGCCGACCAGCAGCGCCGTCACGACCGGCGCCAGCGGCAGCGCCAGCCGGATCAGGTCGCGCTGGCCGAAGCCCGCTTCCTCGGCCTGGCCGAAGATCGCCACCGGCTTGGCCGAAGCCATCATGCTTTGGCAAAATCCCGTGCCCATCACCGCGACCATGACCATCAGCGCCGGGTCGTGCCCCATCGCCGCCAGCGGCAGGGCCACCGCCGGGATCAGCACCGCCGCGCGGGCCGAGCGCGAGGTGATCGCCAGATGCGCCAGCACCGCCACCGCCGACAGCAGCACCACCACGATCGGCAGGCTGCCCGACAGGCCGGGCGGCAAGGCCGCCAGCGCCTGCCCCGCCAGCCAGCGGTCGGCCCCGGTCGCGACCATCGCCTCGGCCATCAGCACGGTCGCGGACATGTAGAGCAGAAGCTCGGTATCGACGGCGCGGAAGATCTCCTTGGGCTTGCGGCTGGTGAAGGGTGGGGTCAGCAGCACCAGCGCCCCGATCAGCGCGACCAGCGCCATGCCGATCCCGTGCAGCCCGGCCGTCAGCCACAGGCCCACGACCAGCGCCAGCACCAGCCCGATGCGGCGCTGGCGGGCGCGGGTGGCGGCGTCCGGGGCGGGCGTGGCCATGCGGGGCAAGGGCGCCAGCAGCGCCTCGCGCGGGACGAACAGCCACAGGATCAGGCCCGCGCCGGCAAGGCTGGCCAACAGCGAAAACGGCAGGCCGAGCATCGCCCATTCCACATAGCCAAGATGGATGCCGGTCGCGCCCCGGATCGCCTGCGCCGCCAACAGATGCGCCCCCGCCCCGATCAGCGAGGCGCCGGCCGACAGCAGGATCACCGTCGGGAACAGCAGGGCCAGCGGGCGGCGCAGGCGCGGATCGGGCAAGGCCGCCGCGATGGCGGCAAAGACCGGCAGCAGCAGCGCCGCCCGCCCCGAGGTCGAAGGCAGCACGAAGGCCGTGCCGGCGATGGCCAGCGTCAGCCACAGGAAGAAGGGCACGACCCGCATCCCCCGCGCCAGCAGCGGCGCGACCAGCCGTTGCGTCAGCCCCGCCTCTTTCGCCACGGCGGCGATGACAAAGGCCGACAGCAGCAGCCAGATCAACTCGCTGCCCAGGGCCGCGAAAAGCTGCGCCTCGGTCAGCACGCCGCCAAGGACCAGCGCCAGCACGGCAGCCAGCGCCACCAGCGATTCCGGCAGGCGCGTGCCGACCCAGCCAAGGACCGCGAGGCCCGAGACGGCCAGGGCAACCCGGCCCGGGGCCGAGAGCGTCTGGGGCAGGCCGGCCAGCAGCGGGATGGCGGCAGCCAGGACGGCGACGCTAAGGTGGCGCCGGCTTGGCTGCGGCAGGGCGGCAAGCGGGGACAGGCTGCGGGCGGTCATGGCGTTCTCCTGTGCATTTCCATGACAGGATTACGACCGCCCCGGCAGGTTATTCCCGCAGCATCACCGCTTCTTCCTCGGGCGTCAGGGGATCGGCGGCGCCGATGGCGACCAGCGCCGCGTCTATGGACCCCTCGCCCGAGGCCGGGCGATAGTCCGCGCCGCCTTGCTGCGCCGTCGCGGCAAAGCGTTCCTGCCAGCCATCGCCTTCGCGGCAGGCCAGCACGATACGCAGCACCTCGTCCCGGGCAGTCTCGTATTCGCGGCAAAGCCTGCCGTCCGAGGCGCGGAAGGACGCGATCATCGCCAGCTCGCCGCCATCCTCCAGCGGCTGGACCTGGCCCGAGGACAGGCTTTCCAGCGCCGCCAGTTCCGCCGCGCCGATCCCCGGCGCGGGGGCATCCGTCCATTGCCACCAGCCAAGCCCCAGCGCGACGACGGCGGCCGAGGCCGCCGCAGCCAGCCAGGGCCTGCGGTTGAGATTGGCGGGACGCGGCGCTTCCTGCACCGGATGGGGTGCGGCGGCGGCAGCGCGGATCATCGCGGCCAGCGGGTCTTCGCCGGTGGCGTCCTTGCGCAAGCCCCCCAGCAGGCGCCGCGTCTCTTCAAAGCGATGCAGGCGGGCCTGCAGGTCGGGATCGCCCGCGACGGCACGCCGGATCTCATCCGCGCGAGCGGGGTCCAACTCGCCATCGGCCAGTGCCATCAGGGTTTCGTCGTCGATCTGCATCGCCCCATCCTTGTCGCGGTCCTGCCCCGAATACGCACCCGGCGTCATCTTATTCCCAATCTTTCCGAAAGGGCCAGCCGCGCGCGCGACAGGCGGCTCATCACCGTGCCCATGGGAATGTCCAGGATCCGCGCCGTCTCGGCATAGCTCATCTCCTCGACGCAGACGAGGTGCAGGATCTCGCGCTGGTCGGGGGGCAGTTCGGCCATCGCCGCCTCGACGCTTTGCAGCATCAGCCGCGCTTCCAGCCCCGGTCCGGGGTCGGTCGGCAGGGCCTCGGGGATCTCATGGATGTCGATCTTCGTGCCTTCCCGGCGCTGGCGGCGGGTCTGGTCGATGAAGGCGTTGCGCATGATGCGGAACAGCCAGGGCTCCAGCCGCTGCGCCCGGTCGAAGCTGGCCGCGTTGGCGATGGCGCGCTCGACCGTTTGCTGCACCAGGTCGTCGGCCTGGTCGCCGCGCCGGGTCAGCGACAGGGCATAGCGCCGCAGGTTGGGCAGCAATGCGATCATGGCCTCGCCGAAGCCTGCGTCCATTCACCCTCTCCACGGCGTCGGAAAATTGACCAGAGCAGGGAATAATGGAATCTGCAATGCGTAGAAAGTCCCGAAGCCGTCTCATAGCAAGGTGATGCCGATGCGCCTGCCGATATTGTTGCTGTCCCTGGTCCTGGCCGTTCTGCTGGCCGACATGCGCCCGCAGGCGGCCGGCTGGTGGATATCCGCCGCATGGGCGGATGACGACGACGATGACGACGACGACGATGATGACGACGACGCGCCGGTCCGCCGACGCGCGCCCCGGGTCCAGCCCGCGCCCCTGCCCACCCGCGCCCCGAACGAGGTCATCGCGCGCGGGCTGTCCGAAGCTGACCTGACCGTGCTGGAGGATACGGGCTTTCGCGTGCTGCGAGAGGTCACGCTGGCCGCCGACCGGCCGCTGCACCGGCTGCGCAAGCCCGACGCGATGACGATGGACGCGGCGCGCGCGACGGTGCGCCGGATGGGCTCGGCCGAGGCGGCGGATTTCAACCATTTCTACCGCCCTGGCAACGCCGCCGCATCCTCGTGTCGCGGTGCGGATTGCCCGGCGCGGCAGATGATCGCCTGGCCCCAGGATACGACCGGATGCGGCGGGCCGGTGCGCATCGGCATGGTCGATACCGGGCTGAACGCGGATCATGCGGTGCTGAAGGACGCGCGCATCCGGGTCCACCGGCTGGATCCGGGCGACGGGCTGGACGCCTCGGACGCGCTGCACGGCACCGCCATCGCGGCGCTTCTGGTCGGGCGGGCGGACAGCCGCACGCCCGGCCTGGTGCCGGGGGCCGAACTCGTCGCCGTCGATGCCTTCCACAAGCGGCGCGGGGACGAACGCGCCGACGCCTTCGCCCTGATCGAGGCGCTGGATTATCTGGCGGCGCAGGAGGTGGACATCGTGAACCTGTCGCTGGCCGGCCCCCGGAACACCGCCCTTGGCCAGCAGATCCGCCGCATGGACCGGCAGGGCATCGTGCTTGTCGCGGCGGCGGGCAATGGCGGCCCGGCGGCCAAGCCGGCTTTCCCGGCCGCCTTCGCCCCCGTGATCGCCGTGACTGCCGTGGACCGCCGCGAACAGGTCTATCGCCGCGCAAACCGGGGCGAGCATATCGACCTGGCAGCCCCGGGGGTGAATGTCTGGACCGCGGCCTCGATCAGCGGCGCGCGGACCAAGACCGGCACCTCCTATGCGACGCCTTTCGTGACCGCCGCAGCGGCGTTGATCCTGCAAGCCCGGCCCGGCCTGACCCCGGCCGAGGTGCGGGCGCAATTGCAGGAAACCGCGCGCGACCTGGGCAAGGCCGGCCCCGACGAGATCTTCGGCCACGGCCTTGTCCAACCCGTGGCCGAATGCCGGAACTGAACGCGACGGCCCACCGGGAAATCTTCCGGCAGTCGATGGGCCTCATCACCATCGCGCCCTTGCTGGGCGGCGGGTTGACGGCCTTACCGACGACCCCGGACGGCGCACATCCATCCCCCATGGCTCGGCAAGGACCGCACGGTCAGCCTGCTGACGGACCCGAGCCGGAGGCGGCATCGCCCGCCGGCTTGTTCGCATCATCGACCAGGCGGCGGTGGCGGCGAGCCTCGGCCAGCACGTCCTCGAACCGATCCAGGCCCTTGGCCTCCAGCGCCGCGATCAGCCGCAGATAGGCTTCGGCCGTGGCGCGGGCGTCGCCCATGGCGGTGTGGCGCGCCTCGGGCGGGATGACGATGCCGAGCCGCTCGGTCAGCGCATCCAGCGAATGCGGCGCCGACTGGCCCCAGAGCATCGCCGAAAGCAGCACCGTATCCAGCACCTGGTTGTCGAAATGCGCCCCGGTCTCAGGCACGGCGCGGCGCAGGAAGCCCATATCGAAGGGCGCGTTATGGGCGACCAGCACCGTATCCTCGGCGAAATGGTGAAAGGCGGTCAGCGCTGCGGTCATGTCGGGCGCACCGGCCACCATCGCATCCGTGATGCCATGCACGGCGGTCGAGGCGGGCGGGATCGGCCGGCCGGGATCGACCAGCGTGTCGAAACGCTCGCCGGTCAGGCGGCCGCGGGCGATGCGCAGACCGGCGATCTGCACGATGCGGTCGGCGACGGGGTCAAGCCCGGTCGTCTCGGTATCGAAGACCACGCAGGTCAGATCGGCCAGCCGCGACGAGGTCGCGCCGCGCCGCGACAGGGCAAAGTCATAGGTCAGCCCGGCGCTGTCCGGCCGGCCCGCCGCGATCGGCAGCGGCAGGACCAGCCGCGCCTGACCGTCCCGCGCCTCGGTCCAGATGCCGGTGGCATGCGCGGCCAGGATCTCGTGCCCGGTCAGTTCGGGCTGCGCCGGATCGGGCGGCTCGGCCAGCCAGGCCTCCAGCCGGTCCATGGGCAGCGCCGCCCCGGTCCAGAGCAGCAAGAGCCGCGCCTCGGACGCCTCGGCCTCGGCCCCGGCCTCGGCGGCAAGGCGGGGGGCCGCACCCTGCTCGCGCAGGCGGCGGTCCAGATGGCGCAGCAGCCCGTTCACGCCGGCCGCGTCGGCCAGCAGCACCAGCCGGGGCTGGTCGGGCGCCAGGTCCAGCCCGGCAGCCAGTTCGTTCAGCCCCGCCCCTCCGCGCGTGGCGTCGCCGCTCATCGCCTCGGTCAGTTCGCGCAGGACGTTGGCCAATCCCTGCCCCTCGCTCTGGATCGCCTGCGCCAGCGCGGGCGGGATCGGTCCCTCCAACGCACCCAGCATCGGCACCAGGGTCGCGGCATGGCGGCGCAGAGTCTCCAGCAGGTCGCGCGGCGCGGGGTGCTGCGGCGGACGGTCGTTCAGGATCAGCAGCGTGCCGCCATCGACCCGCCGCATGCGCCCCCACAGCCGCTGCCCGGCCGAGGTCAGGCAGGTCAGGTCGGTCGCCGCCGCCCCCGCCGCCAGCCGCGCCGCCCCGGCCTCCAACGCACCGCCGGGCAGATGGCGCTCGATGGGGCGGTCCAGCGCGATGCCGGGCAGAAGATGCGCGGCGGAGGCATTGTAGAACATCACCCGGCCGGCCGGATCGGTCATCACCGCGCCGGCACCAATATCGGCAAGGATGGATTCCAGCGTCTCCTTTTCGCGTTGCAGGTCGGCGGCATGTTCGGCGACCGCATCGGCCAGTGCCTCTGCCGAACGCGCCCGCGCCTCGGCGGCGTCGCGTGCGGCGGGGCCCAGATCGGCAAGATAGCGGGCCTCCTCGATCTCGGGGGTCTGGCCGGTGCGCAAGCCCCCGGCCAGCAGCTCGATCGGGCGGGCCACGTTGCGGTCGAACAGGAACCAGATCCAGACGATCATCCCCAGCGCACCGAACCCCACGATCAGCGCCGCAAGCGCCAGCGCGTCCAGCATCGCCTGGACCGGGACGCCCCGGCCCGCGAGGCTTGCCCCCGCCACCCACAGCCCCGCCGCCAGGACCGCGAGGACGGCGCCCGCAAGCCCGGCAAAGATCAGCAGAACCCGGGCCCTCAGCGACAGCCGCGTCAGCATCGTCCCCCCAGCAGCCGCGCCAGTTCCGCGCGCAGCTCGGACAGCTCGAAGGGCTTGGCGATGAAGCCGTCCGCCCCCAGCGCCAGCCCCTTGCGGCGTTCCACGACCGAGCCGCGCGCGGTCATCAAGAGCACCCGCACGTCGTTCAGCGCCGGATCGGCGCGCACGTCCTGCACGATCTGGTAGCCCGAGACGTCGGGCAGCATCACGTCCAGCAGCACCAGATCGGGATGACTGGCGCGGATTTCCTCGAGCGCGCCGGCGCCCGTGGCCATGCGGCGGTGCTTGTGGCCGTCGCGCGACAGCAGGAAATCCAGGGCGGTGGCAATATTGTCCTCATCCTCGACCACAAGGATATCTGCCATCAGCCTCCTCCCCCGCAGACGACGGAATAGGCCGGGTCCGATGGGCCGGGCGGCGACCATGCGCCGCGTGCCGGCCGGACCAGCCCCTTCGCGCAATCGAATTCCTGCGGCACGACCAGCGTGGGGCCGCGCCGCTCGACCAGCGTGATCCCGGCCCGGCGGATGCCCTCGGCGGTCTCCGAGATGCCGGCCGGATCAAGGGCGACAAAGCGGATCACGACCGGCGCCAGATAGGTCCAGGGCGCCCAGGGCTGGCTGTCGCGGCCCACCAGCAGGATCTGCGCGTCCGCGGGCAGCCGGGCGACCGCACGGTCATACCAGGCGTAATCGTTCCAGACCGCATAGGAGACCATCGCAAGGCCGATGCCCGCCGGCAGCAGCCAGCGCGCCGGCGCCAGCCCCAGCTTGCGCAACAGGTGCATCCCGGCATAAAGCAACGCCGCCGCGCCCACGCCGACCGCGATCACGCCCAGCAATTCGACCCCGATCCCGGTCATATGCCCCTCATCCCAACATTCCCTTGCCATGGCCCAGCGCCGATTGCATCCCCCGCACCACCACGAAGGCGTCGCGCAGGTGGCTGCGCTGGAAATCGGGCAGCGCGGCGGGGGACAGGTGGTTCCCCGGCCGTTCGCCGGCGCGGATCTGCGCGGCCTGGTTCTCCAGCCGCGTGGTCTGGATCAGGTCGTAGGCCGCGATCAGGTCGCGCGCGCCGCTGCCCGAGATGATGCCCGCCCCCTGCGCCTCGACCAGCCGGGCGCGGGTATTGACCGGGGTCAGCTGCCCCTGCAACGCATAGATCCGCGCCAGGTCGGACACCGGCACGACGCCGCTTAGCTTCATGTCGATCTGGTTGCGATGCTCGCCGGTGCGCACGGTCGCAAAGCCGCCGATCAGCCCCAGGGGCGGGCGGTGCTTCAGCGCGTTCGAGATCATATGCGCCACGAAGATCGAGTTCTTCGCCGCCATCCGCAGCGTCTCGGCCTGCAGCCCGTCCAGCAGCGCGGCATCGCCGCCGATGGCGCGCAGGTCGAACATGACCGAGGCCAGCATCTGCGCCTCGGGGCTGGGATGGGTGATCCAGTCGTGGAAATAACCGCGCCAGACGCGGCGCGGCTGGCGCCAGCGCGGCGTGATGGCCATCATCTCGCCCGGGCAATAGACATAGCCGCATGCGTTCAACCCGTCGCAGACAAAGCGCGCAAGCTCGGCGAACCAGGGATCGTCCGGGTCGCAATCGTCGCCGAGAATCAGGCAATTGTCCTGATCCGACACGCCGGTCTGTTCCTGCCGCCCCTGGCTGCCGCAGGCCGCCCACAGCCACGGGCCGGGCGGCGGACCCAGGCGCACCTCGGCCATGACCAGTAGGCGCCGGGTCACCGCATCGGCAATGTCGGTGATCATGCGGGTGATGGTTTCGTGCCGGTGATGGCCGTTGACCAGTTGCAGCAGCAGTTCGGGAATGCGTGCGGTCGCCGCCGCCATGTCGCCGACATCCTCGGATTGCGCGATGTCGCGGATCAGCGCCGAGGCCGAGATCGCCTGCACCCGCGTCAGGTCGGTCTGGCTGACCATGCCGACGAAGCGGCCCTTCTCGACCACCGGCAGATGGCCGATGCGGCGCTCGAGCATGATGTTGAGCACGTCATAGCCCAGCTCCAAGGGCGACAGCGTGATCGGGTCGGGCGTCATCACCTGCGCAACCGGCACATTCGCGTCGCGCCCCTCGGCAACGATGCGGTTCGAGATGTCGCGGATGGTGACCAGCCCGACCAGCCGGTCCCCGTCCAGCACGCCGATGCTGCTGACGCGGGCGTCGCGCATGGCGCGGGCGGCCTCGATGGCGGGGGTCTGGGGGGTGCAGCTCAGCGGCACCTGCCCGCCGATCAAATCCCCGACCTTCAGCAGCGCCAGAGCGCTCTCGCGGTCGCCGGGCAGGCCGCTGCGGTCGAAGAAACGCGCCACCGCGCGATGGCTGCCGATCAACCGCATCAGTTCGGCGCGCGGCAGCATCAGCACGGTCGTATCCTCGACGGCGGTCGCCGTGGTCACCGCCACCCCGTCGCGCAGCAGCCCCCTTTCGCCGAATGAATTGCGCGCCACCAGTTCCGAAACGGAATCCCCGGCAGCATCCGAGACCCGGACCAGACCGCTTTCGATCAGGTAAAGCCCCGCCAGCCGGTCGCCATGGCGATAGATCACGCTGCCGGCCGGATAGGTCCTGCGCTTGAACGACGCCGCGGCCCGCGCCAGCTCGTCCTGCGGCAGGCTGTCATAGGGATGAACCGAGGCGATGAATGCGGCGATGTCGGTCATGGTCCTGCCCTGCCGATTGGCGGAAAGGCCGCGCCCCGCAGGGGGCGCGGCCGTTCGTCAGTGGGCCTGCGCCCCACCGGCGCCGCGCGGAACGCGGATCGACTCGACCAGGTCGCGCACCTCGGCAGGCGGCTCCTTGGTGGCGCTGGACACCAGATAGGCCACCGCGAAGTTGATCACCGCACCGATGGTGCCGAACGAGGCCGGCGAGATGCCGAACAGCCAGGCATCCGCCGTATCCGGCAGCATGTTGGTCCCCGAGATGAAGAACCAGCCCTTGTAGGTGAAGATATAGACCAGCGTCGCGATGACCCCGGCCAGCATCCCCGCGATCGCGCCTTCCTTGTTCATGCGCGTCGAGAAGATGCCCATCATCAGCACCGGGAAGATCGAGCTTGCCGCCAGCCCGAAGGCCAGTGCCACCGTCTGCGCGGCAAAGCCCGGCGGATTCAGCCCCAGGATCGTCGCCACCAGGATCGAGACCCCCATCGAGACGCGGGCCGCGAACAGCTCGCCCTTCTCGCTGATGCCGGGATTGATCGCGCCCTTGATCAGGTCGTGGCTCACCGCGCCCGAGATCGCCAGCAGCAGGCCCGCCGCGGTGGACAGCGCCGCCGCCAGGCCGCCGGCGGCGACGATGGCGATGACCCAGCCCGGCAGGTTGGCGATTTCCGGGTTGGCCAGAACCATGATGTCGTTGTTCACCGTGGTCAGTTCGTTGCCCTGCAGGCCCTGCTCGGCGATCACCGCGGCCAGCTGTTCGTTCGCCGCCCCCGCCTCGTTGTAGTACTGGATCAGGCCGTCGCCGTTCTTGTCCTCCCAGTTCAGCAGGCCCGTCACCTGCCAGTTGCGCATCCAGTGCAGGTCATCGCGGTTCTGGATGTCCTCCAGCGACACGGCCGGCTGGCTGAAGGTCTGGCCCGTCTCGGCGCCCGGCCACATGGTCGCGGTCAGGTTGAAGCGCGACATCGAGCCCACCGCCGGCGCGACGGTATAGAGCAGCGCGATGAAGACCAGCGCCCAGCCTGCCGATTTGCGCGCATCGGCCACCTTCGGCACGGTGAAGAAGCGGATGATGACATGCGGCAGGCCCGCAGTGCCGATCATCAGCGCCATGGTGAACAGCACCATGTCCAGCGTCGACTGGTGATGCCCGGTATAGGAGCGGAAGCCCAGATCGGTCACCACCTGGTCCAGCGTCGCCAGGAACTTGGTGTCCGATGCGTTCAGCGTGCCGAACAGCCCGGTCTGCGGCAGCACATGGCCGGTCAGTTGCAGCGCGATGAACACCGCCGGGATGGTATAGGCGATGATCAGCACGATATATTGCGCCACCTGCGTATAGGTGATGCCCTTCATCCCGCCCAGCACGGCATAGACGAAGACCAGCGCCGCGCCGATCCACAGCCCGGTCGAACTGGACACTTCCAGATAGCGCGAGAAGGTCACGCCGACGCCGGTCATCTGGCCGATCACATAGGTGATCGAGATGATCAGCAGGCAGATCACGCCGATGATCCGCGCCGTGCCCGAATAGAAGCGGTCGCCGATGAATTCCGGCACCGTGAACTTGCCGAACTTGCGCAGATAGGGCGCAAGCAGCATCGCCAGCAGCACATAGCCGCCGGTCCAGCCCATCAGATAGGTCGAGTTGTCATAGCCGGTAAAGGCGATGAGGCCCGCCATCGAGATGAACGAGGCCGCCGACATCCAGTCGGCCGCCGTGGCCATGCCGTTCATGACCGGGCTGACGCCGCGGTTGGCGGCATAGAATTCCGCCGTGGAACCGGCGCGGGCCCAGATCGCGATGCCGATATAAAGCGCGAAGGACGCGCCGATGACGATGAGGTTAAGGGTAAACTGGCTCATGGGATGCTCCTCACTCGTCCACGCCGTGTTCGGCGTCGAGCCTGTTCATGCGCCAGGCATAGAAGAAGATCAGCGCGATGAAGACCAGGATCGAGCCCTGCTGCGCGAACCAGAACCCCAGGTCGGTTCCTCCCACCGAGATGCCCGCCAGGATCGGCCTCAGGATGATCCCGAAGCCATAGGACACCAGGGCCCAGATGATCATGCACAGCCAGATCAGCTTGAGATTGGCCTGCCAATATGCGTTTGACGATTGTCTGTCACTCATGTCCTTAAAATCCTCCCTTTTTCAGACATGTCGTTCCGTCTTTTTCGACGTGTTTTCCCCTCCGTTTCCCCCGGCGAAAAAGGCCGGGGGCGTCTTCCGCGCCCGGGTTCAGGCGCGGTTCATTCTGTTTTCGATGAGTTGGTCCACGACGCCCGGGTCTGCGAGCGTGGAGATGTCTCCGAGGGCGCCGAAATCGTCCTCGGCGATCTTGCGCAGGATGCGGCGCATGATCTTGCCCGAACGGGTCTTGGGCAGGCCCGGCGCCCATTGGATCAGGTCGGGCTTGGCGATCGGGCCGATCTCGGTGCGCACCCATTTCTCAAGGTCGGCGCGCAGCTCGTCGCTGGGCTCGACCCCGTTCATCAGCGTCACATAGGCATAGATGCCCTGGCCCTTCAGCGGGTGCGGATAGCCCACCACCGCCGCCTCGGCCACCTTCTCATGCGCCACCAGCGCCGATTCCACCTCGGCCGTGCCCATCCGGTGGCCCGAGACGTTGATCACGTCGTCCACCCGCCCGGTGATCCAGTAATAGCCGTCCTCGTCCCGCCGGCAGCCGTCGCCGGTGAAGTAATAGCCCGGATATTGCTGGAAATAGGTCTCCATGAAGCGCTGGTGGTCGCCCCAGACCGTGCGCATCTGCCCCGGCCAGCTGTCGGCGATGCACAGCACCCCCTCGACCCCGTCGCCCTCCTGCACCGCCCCGCTCGAGGCATCCAGAACCACCGGCCTGACCCCGAAGAAGGGCAGCGTCGCCGAGCCCGGCTTGGCCTCGATCGCGCCGGGCAGCGAGGTGATCATGTGACCCCCGGTCTCGGTCTGCCACCAGGTGTCGACGATCGGGCAGCGCCCCTTGCCCACATGCCGGTCGTACCAGACCCAGGCCTCGGGGTTGATCGGCTCGCCCACCGTGCCCAGCACCCGCAGGCTGGACAGGTCGTGCTTCTCGACCCATTCCGGCCCCTGCCCCATCAGCGCCCGGATGGCGGTCGGCGCGGTGTAGAACTGGTTGACCCCGTGCTTTTCGCAGACCGCCCAGAAGCGGCCGGCATCCGGCCAGGTCGGCACGCCCTCGAACATCAGCGTCGTGGCGCCGTTGGCCAGCGGGCCGTAGACGATATAGCTGTGCCCCGTCACCCACCCCACGTCGGCCGTGCACCAGAAGATGTCGCCGTCCTTGTAGTCGAAGACGTATTGATGCGTCATCGCGGCATAAAGCAGGTAGCCGGCGGTCGAATGCACCACGCCCTTGGGCTTGCCCGTCGAGCCCGAGGTATAGAGGATGAACAGCGGGTCCTCGGCATTCATCGGCCGCGGCGGGCAATCCGGGCTGACCTGCTCCATCATCGCCAGCACGTCCACGTCGCGCCCGTCGATCCAGCTGGTCTGGTCGCCGGTATGCCTGACCACCAGGCAGCGCACCCGGTCCGAGCAATGCAGCAGCGCCGCGTCGGTATTCGACTTCAGCGCCGTCTTGCGGCCGCCGCGCGGCGCGGTGTCGGCGGTGATCACCAGCTTGGCGCCGCTGTCGTTGATGCGGTTGGCCAGCGCGTCGGGCGAGAAGCCGGCGAAGACGATGGAGTGGATGGCGCCGATCCGCGCGCAGGCCAGCATGGCATAGGCCGCCTCGGGGATCATCGGCAGGTAGATCACCACCCGGTCGCCGCGCATCACCCCCTGGCTCAGCAGCACGTTGGCGAAGCGGTTCACCTTTTCCGACAGTTCCGCATAGGTGATGTGGCGCGCCGGCTGGTCCGGGTCGTCCGGCTCGAAGATGATCGCGGCCTGGTTCGCGCGCCCGGGCAGGTGGCGGTCGATGCAGTTGACCGAGGCGTTCAGGATGCCGTCCTCGAACCACTTCACCGAGACCTGGCCCATGGCGAAATCGGTGTTCTTCACCCTGGAATAGGGGTGGATCCAGTCCAGCCGCCTGCCCTCGCGGCCCCAGAACCCGTCAGGGTCCGAGATCGATTCGGCATACATGCGGGCGTAATCGCCAGGCTGGACCAGGGCATCCCCAAAACCCGGCGGAATCGGATGTTTCCCAGAAGTTTCAATGGTCATG
>NZ_FNEA01000040.1 GCF_900100045.1 Paracoccus denitrificans
GTCCTGCAAGGCCCAGCTGCGCACCGCGAATTCCAGCCGCGCGTCAAAGGCACC
Organism: Paracoccus denitrificans; assembly: GCF_900100045.1. Classification (GTDB taxonomy): domain Bacteria; phylum Pseudomonadota; class Alphaproteobacteria; order Rhodobacterales; family Rhodobacteraceae; genus Paracoccus; species Paracoccus denitrificans. Next base: position 55 of record NZ_FNEA01000040.1, read on the forward strand.
AGACAGAAAACACGCCAGAACGTTCAGCATCCCCTCGGCCAAAAGAAAGGTCGGATGCCACCCCGGATCCTGAAAGGCCCAATCAGGACAGGCGACACATAACCCCCTCCTGAAGGGCGGGAACGTCAGCGACGCAGCTCACCAACATAACGACCTCGGCAGCCCCGCCCCTCACCCTGCGAGCAATGCTGCGTTGCCGCCCGCTGCGGTGGTATCGACGCAAAGGTGGCGCTCATGCGCGATGTGGGCGAGGTCGGGCATGGCGGTGATCAGCTGCACGATTTCACCCTCGCGCGCCGCCAGCGCCTGGGCATGGGCGCGGCCCTGCGCCTCGTCGCCCCACCAGAGCACAGTGGAAAGCTGCGGCAGACGGGTCAGCGCCTCGGGCGGCAGGGCGCCGTCCGCACCCACCGCCTGACCGCCAAGTGCCTGAACCGCCGCCACCTGCGCCGCCACGGCCTCGGCCCCGGGGCCGAGGCACAGCACCGGCGGGCGGGCATGCGCGGTCAGGCGGTTCAGTTCACCCGTGGGGCCGGGCATCAGGCGCTCGTCGATCTTCTTCGGGGATGCATCGGCCAGGGCGCCGCGCAGCCGCGCCTCGTCGCCCTCGCCCTGCCAGGTGCCGGGCACGGCCGAGGGCGCGGCGGGCGCGAAGAAACGCGGCACATAGCGCGGTCCGCCGGCCTTGGGGCCGGTGCCCGACAGGCCCTCGCCGCCGAAGGGCTGGCTGCCCACCACCGCGCCGATCTGGTTGCGGTTCACGTAGATATTCCCGACATGGATGGCGTCCGAAACCTCCTGCACGCGCGAGTCGATGCGGGTGTGCAGCCCGAAGGTCAGGCCGAAGCCGCGGGCGTTGATGTCGGCGATCATCTGGTCCAGCTGGTCGCCGCGGAAGGTGGCGACATGCAGGACCGGGCCGAAGATCTCGCGCTCCAGATCCGCGATGCCCGACACTTTCAGCATGGTCGGCGGGATGAACCAGCCGCGCGAGGGGGCCGCCAGCTTGTGCAGCACGCGATTTGCATTGGCGGCGATGTAATCGGCGATTTCCTTTTGCGCGCCGGGGTCGATCACCGGGCCGACATCGGTGGTCAGATCCCAAGGGTCGCCCAGGCGCAGCTCGTCCATGGCGCCCTTGATCATCTCGACCAGATGCGGCGCCACGTCCTCTTGCACATAGAGGCAGCGCAGCGCCGAGCAGCGCTGGCCGGCCGAGCGGAAGGCCGAGTTCACGATGTCGCGCACCGCCTGTTCCGGCAGCGCGGTGGAATCGACCACCATCGCGTTCAGCCCGCCGGTCTCGGCGATCAGCGGCGTGCCGGGCGCCAGGTTCGCAGCCATGGTCCGCGCGATGGTCTGCGCGGTCCCGGTCGAGCCGGTAAAGACCAGCCCCGAGACGCGCGGATCCGAGCTCAGCGCCGTGCCGACCACGCGGCCAGCGCCCGGCAGCAGTTGCAGCGCGGCTTTCGGAACGCCCGCCTGATGCAGCAGGCCGATGGCATAGGCGGCGATGACGGGGGTGGGCTCGGCCGGCTTGGCGATCACCGCATTGCCGGCCATCAGCGCCGCCGCGATCTGGCCGGTAAAGATCGCCAGCGGGAAGTTCCACGGGCTGATTGCGCCGACAATGCCGCGCGGGGCGCCGGGGCTGGCCTCACCCTCGGCGGCGTAATAGCGCAGGAAGTCCACCGCCTCGCGCAGTTCCGCCACCGCATCGGCCAGCGACTTGCCGGCCTCGCGGCCGAGGATGCCGAAGATCGGGCCGTAATGATCTTCGTAAAGATCGGCGGCACGGCGCAGCACCGCGGCACGCTCGGCCGCCGATGCGTCCCAGATGCGCGCGTCCGCGATGGCGCGGGCGGCAGTATCCGCATCGACCATCATCACCCGGGCGATCTTCTCGCCCGTCGCGGGGTTCAGCACGTCCTGCATCTTGCCGGTCGGCTCGGAAACGGTCAGCGGCATCGCATCCGGGATCGCCACGTCGCGGGCGGTGTAGATGCGGGCCAGAGTCTCCTCGTCGGTCAGATCAAACCCGGTCGAGTTCCGGCGCGAGGCGCCGAACAGCGCATCCGGCGTGATCAGGCCCAAGGGCGGGCGCGCCTCGGCCAGCGCCGCGAAGGGATCGCGGGCGACCTCCTCGGGCGAGACGGATTCGTCCACGATCTGATGCACGAAGCTGCTGTTGGCGCCGTTCTCCAGCAGCCGCCGGACCAGATAGGCCAGCAGGTCGCGATGCGCGCCGACGGGCGCATAGATGCGGCAGCGGCCATTATGGTCGCGCAGCACGATATCATGCAGCCGCTCGCCCATGCCGTGCAGGCGCTGGAATTCGAAGCGGGTCTCGCCCGCCATCTCCAGGATCGCCGCGACGGTCTGGGCGTTATGGGTGGCGAATTGCGGATAGATGCGGTCGGCGTAGCCGATCAGCTTGCGGGCATTGGCGATATAGCTGACATCGGTCGCGACCTTGCTGGTGAACAGCGGAAAGCCCGGAAAGCCCTCGACCTGCGCCCGCTTGATCTCGGTATCCCAATAGGCGCCCTTGACCAGCCGCACCATGATCCGGCGGTCCAGCCGCGTGGCAGTTTCGTAAAGCCAGTCGATCACCTGCCCGGCGCGCTTGCCATAGGCCTGCACCACCACCCCGAACCCGTCCCAGCCGGCCAGCGAGGGGTCCGACAGCACCGCCTCGATCACCTTGAGCGACAGTACCAGCCGGTCCTGCTCCTCGGCGTCGATGTTCATGCCCATGCCGGCGGCCTTGGCCTGGCGCGCCAGCTTCAGCACCACCGGCACCAGTTCGGTCATGACGCGGGATTCCTGCGCCACCTCATAGCGCGGATGCAGGGCGGACAGCTTGATCGAGATGCCGGGATTGTCCTCGACCGAGCCCCTGGTGCAGGCTTTCGCGATCGCCGCGATGGCGTCGGAATAGGCGCGGTCGTAGCGCGCGGCATCAGCGCCGGTCATCGCCGCCTCGCCCAGCATGTCGTAGCTGTAGGTGAAGCCCTGCGCCTCGCGTTTGGCCGCGCGTTCCAGCGCCGCCTCGATGGTCTGGCCCAGCACGAATTGGCGGCCCATCTCCTTCATCGCGCGGCCGACGGCGGTGCGGATCACCGGCTCGCCCAGCCGGCGCACGGCGCGGCGCAGGGTGCCGGCGATCCCGGCCTGGTCGTCGTCCAGCACCTTGCCGGTCAGCATCAGGGCCCAGGTCGAGGCATTGACCAGCGACGAGGACGCCTCGCCCAGATGCTTGCCCCAGTCCGAGGGCGCGATCTTGTCCTCGATCAGCGCGTCGATGGTCATGCGGTCGGGGACGCGCAGCATCGCCTCGGCCAGGCACATCAGCGCCACGCCCTCGCGCGTGGACAGCCCGTATTCGGCCAGGAAATGCTCCATCATCGTCGGCTTCGCCTCGTCGCGGATCCGGCGCACCAGATCGGCGGCCCGGCGCGTGATCGCGGCGCGCTGCGCGTCGTCCAGCCCCGCCTGCGCGACCAGCCCACTGAGCAGCTCCGCCTCGTCGGCGAATTTCGCCTGTGCGGAAAACACGTCCGAACGCACGGTGGGGTTGACACGATTCATGCCGATCTCCTTATTCGATGCGACAGTATTATCAGATGCCGGCTAGGCGGTGCGCCTGAAGATGCGCCACGCTCTAGGCCGATAGAACAAATTCGAGGCGATTTTCAGAATGGACCTGAACCTGGATACGCAGGACCGCAAGATCCTGGCGGAACTGACCGAGAACGCACGCATCCCCATCGCCGAACTGGCGCGGCGGGTCGGGCTGTCCAAGACCCCGGTGGCGCTGCGCATCAAGCACCTGGAAGAGATCGGCCTGATCACCGGCTATCGCGCCATCCTGTCACCCCTGAAGCTGGGCCTGACCCATGTGACCTATGTCGAGGTCAGCATGAACGACACCCGCGAACATGCGCTGCAACAGTTCAACGCCGCCGTCCGCGCCATCCCCGAGATCGAGGAATGCTACATGATCGCCGGCAGCTGCGACTACCTGATGAAGGTCCGCTCGCGCGACATGGCCGATTTCCGCCGCATCCTGGCCGAGAAGATCTCGGTCCTGCCCCATGTCAGCAATACCTCCAGCCACGTCTCCATGGAGGCCGTCGTCGAGCAGAACTGGACCGCGATCTAGCCGAGCGCAGCCAGCCCGTCGCGCTGGAGGCGGTCGATCAGCGCCAGTTCCTCGGCGTTCAGCGCGATGCCCTCGGCTTCGGAGCGCGCACGGGCGGCAAGGCGGCGCTGGCCGGGCAGGCGCGCGCCTTGCCCCAGGATGGCGTCGAACAGCGCTTCGGCCCGCGCCAGCGGATCGCCCGGCCGGCCGGCGGCAAAGCGCGCGGGCGAAAAGGCCAGGATCAGCTCGCCATGTTTCGGCGCCAGGTCGAGCGTGCCCAGTTCCGCAAGCGCGCCCTGGCTGGTCAGGTCGCCGATCATCACCCCGGCCAGAAGCTCGACCATGGTCGAGATGGCCGATCCCTTGTGCCCGCCAAAGGGCAGCATGGCGCCCGAGAGCGCCGCCTCCGCGTCGGTGGTGGGGGCGCCTTCGGCATCCAGCGCCCAGCCCTCGGGCAAGGGCTCGCCGGCCCGCGCCAGCAACTCGATCTCGCCCCGCGCGACGCAGGAGGTGGCGAAGTCGAAGACATAGGGCGCGGCCCCCGACCGCGGCCAGCCGAAGGCGATGGGATTGGTGCCCAGAAGCGGCTGCGTGCCGCCCGCCGGCGCGACCGCGGCATAGCTGGGGCACATGGCGAGCCCGGCAAGGCCGCGCGACGCCACCGCCTCGACCTCGGGCCAGAGCGCCGAGAAATGCACGCAATCGTTGATGACCAACGCCGCGAGCCCCAGCTTTTCGGCACGGCCCGCCAGCGCCGGCAGGCCCAGTTCGAAGGCCGCGGGCGAAAAGCCGCCATCCGCCGCGACCCGGATCACCGCGCTGCCCTCGTCGATCAGTTCGGGCCGCGCCCCGGACGAAACCTTGCCGGCCGCCAGCGTGCGCAGGCAGCCCTCGATGCGATAGATGCCGTGCGATTTGGCGCCGTCGCGCTCGGCGGCAGTGATGATGCGGGCGATGGCGTCGGCCTGCTGCGCGTTGAAGCCCGCGCGCATGAAGATCGACTCGACCATCCGGCCAAGCTCGGCCACCGACACCATCGTCACATCATCCATACGCCCGTCCCTTGTCTGGTGCCGGCCAGAAAACCGGATTTTCCGGCAAGGGGCAAGCGTTCAGGGCCGGGCCGCGTCCCAAAGCGCGGCATCCCAGGCCAGCATCCGCGCCTCGGCCAGCGTTGCGGTGATCGCCTTACCGGCCCGGCCGCAATCGTCTTTCTGTGGCGCGGCCGCGAAGCCTCGGCTAAAGCGGCGGAAAAGGGGGGCGCATGGACTTCAAATGGCTTGAGGACTTCCTGGTGCTGGCCGAGACGCACAGCTTCTCGCGCTCGGCCGAGTTGCGCGGCGTCACGCAAAGCGCCTTCAGCCGCCGCATCCGCGCGCTGGAGGAATGGCTGGGCACCGACCTTCTGTCGCGCGACAGCTATCCGGTAACCCTGACCCCCGAAGGCGTGTTGTTCCGCGAAACGGCCGAGGAAGCCGTGCGCATGATCAACGCCCGCCGCGCTGAGTTCCGCGACCATGCCCGCAGCCGAGGCGGAGAGATCTCCTTCCTGGCGCTGCACAGCCTGACCGTGACCTTCCTGCCGGGCTGGCTGATGCGGCTGAAGGCGGCGGCGGGCCAGATGACCAGCCGCGTCAAGCCCGAGAACTTCGACCGCTGCATCGAGGCGCTGACCGAGGGCGGCTACGACTTCTTCCTGACCTATGCCCATCCGCAGGTGAACATCCCGCTGGACCCCTCGGGTTATCCGCATCTGGTGGTCGGCCATGACAGCCTGGTCGCCGTCGCCCGCCCGGGCTGGCCCGAGGAATGGCTGACCGACGGCATGCCGATGCTGAAATACTCGCGCGGCTCGTTCCTGAACGCCATGGCGCGCATCGCCCTGGCCCAGCCCGGTGCGCCCAAGGTCTATATTGCCCATACCGACGAGGCATCCATGGCCGAGGCGATGAAGAGCATGGCGGTCGCCGGCCACGGCATGGTCTGGCTGCCCCGGTTGCTGGTCGAGGCCGAGATCGAGACCGGCCGGCTGGAGGTCGTTGCCCCCGAATTGCCGATGGAGATCAGGCTTTACCGCAACGCCGCGCGCGGACGCGGCATCACCGGGCGGGTTTGGCAAGCGGCGCGCGAGCTGGGCGAAGGTTATGCAAAACCGGAATAACCCAGCGCGACTTGGCATTGGAAAATACGCGCAATCCTGCCTAAATCTTTGACACACGGGGCAGGCCAATGCCCTATCATCGCAACAGATTCCGACAGAATGCGCATCGCGCCAGCACCGTCCCCGGGGGCGGGCCTGTGCGCCTGCGCCCGAGGTGACCATGAACAAGACCCGTATCGAACACGACCTGCTTGGCGACCGCGAGGTGCCGGCGGATGCCTATTGGGGCGTCCACACCCTGCGCGCCGTCGAGAATTTCCCGATCTCGGGCCGGCCCATCGGTGAAATTCCCGAACTGATCCGCGCCCTGGCCGCGATCAAGCAGGCCGCGGCGCTGGCGAATGCCGATCTGGGGCTGCTCTCGGCCGAGCGCCGCGACGCCATCGTCGCCGCCTGCGAGGAGATCCGGGCGGGCAAGCTGCACGAGCAGTTCGTGGTCGACCAGATCCAGGGCGGCGCCGGCACCTCGACCAACATGAACGCCAACGAGGTGATCGCCAACCGGGCGCTGGAGCTGATGGGCCACGCCAAGGGCGAATACCAATACCTGCACCCCAACGAGCATGTGAACCTGAGCCAGTCGACCAACGACGTCTATCCGACCGCGCTGCGGCTGGCCTCGTGGCGGGGCTTGCAGAACGTGATCGCGGCGCTGGCCTCGCTGCGCGGCGCCTTTGCCGAGAAGGGCGGCGAGTTCGCCGAGATCCTGAAAATGGGCCGCACCCAGCTGCAAGAGGCGGTGCCGATGACGCTGGGCCAGGAATTCAACGCCTTCGCCATCACCATCGGCGAGGACGAGGTGCGGCTGGCCGAGGCCGCCAGCCTGATCTGCGAGATCAACCTGGGCGCCACCGCCATCGGCACCGGCATCACCACCCACCCCGAATATGCCGAGCGGGTGCGGGCGCGGCTGGCCGAGATCACCGTGATCCCGGTCGTCACCGCCCCCGACCTGGTCGAGGCGACGCAGGATTGCGGCGCCTTCGTGCAGGTGTCGGGCGTGCTGAAGCGGGTGGCGGTGAAGCTGTCGAAGATCTGCAACGACCTGCGGCTTTTGTCCTCGGGTCCGCGAGCCGGCCTGAACGAGATCAACCTGCCCGCGAAACAGGCCGGCTCCTCGATCATGCCGGGCAAGGTGAACCCGGTCATCCCCGAGGTGGTGAACCAGGTCTGCTTCGAGGTGATCGGCAACGACATGACCATCACCATGGCCGCCGAGGGCGGGCAGTTGCAGCTGAACGCCTTCGAGCCGGTGATCGCCTACAGCATGTTCCGTTCGGTCAGCCATCTGATCGCGGCCTGCGACACGCTGGAGCACAATTGCGTGCGCGGCATCACCGCGAATCGCGACGTGCTCAAGGAAACCGTGCGCCGCTCGATCGGCATCGTCACGGCGCTAAACCCCTATATCGGCTATGCCGCCGCGACCGAGGTCGCGACCGAGGCGCATCTGACCGGCCGCGGCGTCTATGAACTGGTGCTGGAAAAAGGCTTGCTGCCGAAGGAACGGCTGGACGCCATCCTGCGCCCCGAAAGCCTGACCAGGCCGCAGCTTTTCGTCAACTGAGGCGGGACAAGGCTCCCCTGCCCCGGCCTGCCAAGCGCTGGCCGGGGTTCGGGCCGATCAACGCAGCCCTTCGCAGAACGCCCTGATGCGCGCGCAGGCATCCGCCAGCACCGCGTCCGAGGTGGCGTAGGAGATGCGGAAATGCGGCGACAGCCCGAAGGCTGCGCCAAAGACCACGGCGACCCCGGTCTCGTTCAGAAGCGCGGTGGCGAAGGCCTCGTCGTCGGCGATCGCCGCCCCGCCGGCCGAGGTCTTGCCGATCAGCGCCGAAATCGAGGGATAGACATAGAAAGCGCCCTGCGGCACCGGACAGTCGATGCCGGGGCAGGCGTTCAGCCCCTCGACCACCAGGTCGCGGCGGCGCTGGAAGACGGCGCGGCTTTCCTGGATATAGTCCTGCGGCCCCTGCAACGCGGCCAGCGCGGCATATTGGCTGATCGAGCAGGGATTCGAGGTCGATTGCGATTGCAGCTTGGCCATGGCGCGGATCAGCGCCTCGGGTCCGGCGCCATAGCCGATGCGCCAGCCGGTCATGGCATAGGCCTTGCTGACGCCGTTCATGGTCAGCGTGCGCGATGTCAGCCCCGGCTCGACCTGCGCCGGCGTGACGAAGCGGAAATCGTCAAAGACCAGATGCTCATAGATGTCGTCCGACAGCACCCAGACATGCGGGTGGCGCATCAGCACCTCGGTCAGCCCGCGCATATGCTCTTCGCCATAGCCCGCGCCCGTGGGGTTCGAGGGCGAATTCAGGATCACCCATTTCGTCCGGGGCGTGATCGCCGCCTCCAGCTGCTCGGGGGTGATGCGATAGCCGTTGGCCATGGCGCCCTCGATCACCACGGGCGTGCCGCCGGCCAGCAGCACCATGTCCGGGTAGCTGACCCAATAGGGTGCCGGGATGATCACCTCGTCGCCCGGGTTCAGCGTCGCCATCAGCGCGTTGTAGAGGATCTGCTTGCCGCCGGTGCCGACCGTCACCTGCGCCGGGCCGTAGTCCAGCCCGTTTTCCTGCGCGAACTTGTCGCAGATGGCACGTTTCAGTTCGGGGATGCCGTCCACCGCGGTATAGCGGGTATGGCCGGCATCGATGGCAGCCTTGGCAGCCTCGCGGATATGCGCGGGCGTGTCGAAATCGGGCTCGCCGGCGGACAGGCTGATGATGTCCCGGCCCTCGGCGGCAAGCTCGCGGGCGCGGCCGGTGATGGCGATGGTGGGCGAGGGTTTGACGCGGGCGAGCGTCTGCGACAAAAAGCTCATCGAATTCATCCTGCGGCTGGCCGTCCCGTCATAGGGGCACCACCGCGGACAGGCAAGCCGGGGGCAAGCGTGGACGAGAAAGAGACGAGGCTGAAGCGGCTGCGGATGCGCAGCTGGCGGCGGGGCACCAAGGAGATGGACCTGATCCTGGGCCCCTTCTCGGACAGCGAGCTGGAACGGCTGACCGAGGCGGAACTGGACCTTTACGAGGCCCTGCTGACCGAAAACGACCAGGATCTGTATCCCTGGATCACCGCCCGGCTGGGCGATGCACGCCCGGGACCTCAGGCCCTGCTGCCCATCCTGGACCGCGTGGCATCCTTTGCCCACGCCCGTCTGGCCCGGAAATAGGCGTAATTTTAGGAAATTGCGGGCGGATTAACCGAAGATTGGGAAATCTGCGGCATGGTGGCGGAAACGAGGCGACGAACGGAACCCGCACATGCAACAGCGCAGCTCTGCCCAAACGGTGCCCGCCCTGCGGCCCCCGCCGCCGCAGACCGACCGGACCGAGGCTTATCTGGAAAGCCTGCAGATACTAGAGCGACTGCACCGGCTGCTGCTGGATCTGGTCAAGGACGAGTTCGAGCGGCTGGGCCGATCCGACCTGACGCCGGTGCAGGCATTGTTGATCTACAACCTCGGCACGTCCGAGGTGACGGCGGGCGAGTTGCGGTCGCGCGGCATGTATCAGGGCTCGAACGTGTCCTACAATCTCAAGAAACTGGTCGAGCTGGGCTATGTCCACCACGAACGCTGCGACATGGACCGCCGCGCCGTCCGGGTGCGGCTGACGCAGGCGGGGCAAGAGGTGCGCGACTGCGTGGCGCAGCTGTTCGCCCGCCATGCCGAGGGGCTGGATCTGTCGGGCGTGCTGGACGACCCGCCGATCGAGGCGGTGAACCTGCAATGGCGCCGGGTCGAGCGGTTCTGGGCCGAGCAGATCCGCTATATCTATTGAACCCGCCAGATCGCGCCGGAGGGGCCGCTGCGCCATGATGCCCGTGCCGCGGTGCGACGGCCCAAGGGCATGTCCCGCTTCGCCGGCCCGACCGGAACCGGCAAGCCATGTCTTGCGGCGGCGCGGATCGGCGCGCGAAGGACCGCGCCATTCCCGCGGTCGGCCATCCGGCCCTTCGCCTACCAGTGGCCGGTGTTCTCCATGCTGGCCCAGGGCTCTTGCGGCGGCAGGTGCTCGCCCTCTTGCAGCAGCTCGATCGAGACGTTGTCGGGGCTGCGGACAAAGGCCATGTGCCCGTCGCGCGGCGGCCGGTTGATGGTCACGCCGGCATCCATCAGCTTCTGGCACATCTCGTAGATATTCTCGACCCGATAGGCGAGATGACCGAAATGCCGGCTGTCCGAGGGCAGGCCGTCGTCGCCGTCCCAGTTCCAGGTCAGCTCGACCGGGCATTCGTGCTGGCCGGGCGGCGCCATGAAGACCAGGGTAAAGCGCCCCTTCTCATTGTCGATTCGCCGGATCTCCTCAAGACCCAGCAGGCGAAAGAAGGCCATCGTGCTTTCAAGGTCGAGCACGCGCACCATGGTATGCAGATAGCGGATCTTCATCGTTTCTCTTTCCTGTTTTCCGGCCGCTCCGGGCCTGTTTGCTGGTTCAGACTGGCATCTCGCCGGATCAACCGCAACGCGCGGCAAACGGTTGCACCCGGAACGCTCATACAGCCGGTTGATTGAAACCCGCGCAGGTGCCACAAGATATGGCCATACCATCCGAGGATTCCGCCATGCCCATCACCCCCGAACAACAGGCCCAGATCGACGAGCAGCGCGCCGACCCGCGCCCCACCCTGCGCGCCGTCTCCGAGGGGATGGAGCGGCACCTCTACCGGGCGCATGAAGTGCTGGACCACGGGCTGGTCCGGGTCATCGACTACATGGGCGACGATGCGGCGATCACCCAGGCCGCGCGCGTGAGCTATGGCCGCGGCACGAAATCGGTCAGCAACGACGAGGGGCTGATCCGCTATCTGATGCGGCACTGGCACTCGACCCCCTTCGAGATGTGCGAGGTCAAGTTTCACGTCAAGCTGCCGGTTTTCGTCGCCCGGCAATGGATCCGCCACCGCACCGCCAACGTGAACGAATATTCGGCGCGCTATTCGATCCTGGACCGCGAATTCTACATCCCTGCCCCCGAGCATCTTGCCGCGCAATCGACGGTGAACAACCAGGGCCGCGGCCAGGTGCTGGAAGGCGACGAGGCGGCCCGCGTCCTGGACCTGCTGCGCGAGGACGCGATGCGCAGCTACGACCATTACGAGCAGATGCTGAGCCAGGAGGGCCAGCAGGGCCTGGCCCGCGAACTGGCGCGCATGAACCTGCCGGCCAATATCTATACGCAGTGGTATTGGAAGGTGGACCTGCACAACCTGTTCCACTTCCTGCGCCTGCGCGCCGATGCCCATGCGCAATACGAGATCCGCGCCTATGCCGAAACCATGTGCGGCATCGTCCGCGACTGGGTGCCCTTCGCCTATGCCGCCTTCGAGGATTACCGGCTGGGCGGGGTGCAGCTTTCGGCGAAAGGCGTCGAGGCGCTGAAGCGCCGCCTGTCGGGCGAGGTGGTCACGCAGGAAAACAGCGGCATGAGCAAGGGCGAATGGCGCGAGTTCGAGGCGGTCTGGGACTGAGCAAAGGATTTTCAAGATTTTCTTGCGACACCCTTAACACATTGCGCGTTGACGTTACGTCACCCAACGCCTCCCCTGTCGGAACCCAAACCCCCGACAAAGGACAGCGAACAGGATGAACGCGACAATTCGGCTGGCCCTGGCCGCCTCGCTGCTGGCGGCCGGCGCAAGCCATGCGCAGGACGGCGAGCTTTCGATCGCCATGCTCATTCCGGGCAAGATCGACGACAACGGTTTCATGGAGGCCGGCTATAATGGCCTTTTGAAGATCGAAAAGCAGTTCGGCGCGAAGATCGCCTATACCGATCAGGTGCAGCCGGAGCAGGACAAGCTGGAAGAGGCGCTGCGCGCCCTGGCCCGGCAGACCCCCGACATGGTGATCGCCCATGGCGGCCAGAACAACGAGGCCGCCAAGACCGTCGCGGCCGAATTCCCCGACATCCCCTTCGTCGTGGTGCAAGGCGGCGTGACCGGGCCGAACCTGTCGAGCTATGAGGTGCTGCAGGAACACAGCGCCTGGCTTGGCGGCGCGGCCGCAGGACTGCTGACGCAATCCGGCGTGGTCGGCCATATCTCGGGCATCCGGGTGACGCCGGGGCTCAAGGGCCGCGGCGGGTTCTACCACGGGCTGATGCACACCAGGCCCGACGCGACGTTCCTGACGATCTTTGCCGGCAACCAGGACGACACCGAACTGGCCGCGCGGGTGGCAAAGGCCGAAACGGACCAGGGCGCCGACATCATCTTCACCATGCTGAACGCAGGCCGCCAGGGCGCCACCGACGCCATGCGCGAGGCGGGCGCGAAACAGATCGGCAATGTCATCGACTGGACAAAGGTCGAGCCGGACGTCTTCATCGCCTCGGCCATCGCCGATGTCAGCATTCCCAGCGTGCAGGCGGTGCAGGACCTGGTGGACGGCACATGGAAGCCGGAAACCGTCAAGCATATCGGGCTGGAAAACCCCGAAGCGGTCTCGCTGACCCTCTCCGACAGCGTTCCGGCCGAGATCCGCGACCGCATCGACACCCTGCGCGAGCAGATCGTGACCGGAGAGATCGAGGTCTCGACCGAATATTCCGGCCCGGAACTGGAAATGTGACCGGCCTGGCCCGGGCGGCGCCTAAAGCGCCGTCCACCCCCCGTCCACCGAGATGGTCGTGCCGGTGATCTGCTCCGCCGCCGGCGAGCACAGGAAGACCGCCGTGCCGCCCATCTGCTCGACCGTGGCGAATTGCCCCGAGGGCTGGCGCTGCAGCATGACCTTGGCGATCACGTCCTCGCGGCTCATGTTGTGGGTCTTCATCTGGTCGGGGATCTGCTTTTCCACGATCGGGGTCAGCACATAGCCGGGGCAGATGGCGTTGCAGGTGATCGGCTCCTTCGCGGTCTCCAGCGCCGTCACCTTGGTCAGGCCGACGATGCCGTGCTTGGCCGCGACATAGGCCGATTTGTATTCGCTGGCCGTCAGCCCGTGCGCCGAGGCGATGTTGATCACCCGCCCCCAGCCTGCCTTGCGCATCAGGGGCAGCGCCGCCGCCGTGGTGTGAAAGGCGGAACTCAGGTTGATGGCGATGATCGCATCCCATTTCTCGCCCGGGAAATCCGGGATCGGTGCGACATGCTGGATGCCGGCATTGTTCACCAGGATGTCGCAGGCGCCGGCCTTTTCGATCAGGGCGCGGCAGTCGGCGCCCTTGGACATGTCGGCCTGGACATAGCGCACCTCGACGCCATGCTCGGCGGCAAGGCTTTCGGCAAGGGCGTGGTCCTCGGGCATGTCGGTAAAGCTGTTCAGCACGAGATCAGCGCCCGCGCGCGCCAGTTCATGCGCGATCCCGAGCCCGATCCCCGAATTGGAGCCCGTCACCACCGCCGTCTTGCCGCTGAGGAATTTCTCGAACATCGCTGCCTCCTGACGCCCGCATTGTTGTTGCAGCCGCAGCATGAGCAAAAAGCCGGGACCGCACAAGGCCGGGCGCAGAGGGCTGGCAAGGCGCATGAGCCCGTCGATGCGCGGCGAAACCGCGCGATCCGTTCACATTTTCGCGTGATCGATTCCCCCCGGCGCATGGCGCGAATGCCCGGCATGGCGGGAGGCCGCGGAAAGCCGGAAAACCCCAGTAAAAAAAGCGCCCGCACAAGGCGGGCGCTAGTCATGAGGCAGGTTTCATACAGGCAAGAAACCTATCGAGCAGTGCCTTATCTATACGCTTTTCCCCCCATGAGTCCAAGGCGTAAGTTTGCTTCGCGGTGAACGCGCGGTTAATCTGGGCGCAGGCAGAACCAACGACCCGGAAATCAGGGCAATCGAGCATGCGATTCTTCAAGTTTGCTAACGAATCCGCGATCTGGCGGCGAATCGCGCTGTGCATGTGTGTTGCATCCATGCCGCTGGCAAGCCCCGCCGAACCCATGCATGCCATTGCAATGTATGGAGAACCTGCGCTGCCGCCCGGCTTCTCCCACCTGCCCTATGCCAATCCCGACGCACCCAAGGGCGGCACGATTCGCCTGGCCGAGACGGGCACCTTCGATTCGCTCAACCCCTGGATCCTGATGGGCAACCCGGTCTGGCCGATCTTTACCCAGCCGGGACTTGTGACCGAGTCGCTGATGGCCCGCTCGATCGACGAGCCCTTCACGCTTTACGGCCTGCTGGCCGAAAGCGTCGAGACCGATGCGGATCGCAGCTGGGTCGAGTTCACCCTGCGCCCCGAGGCGCGCTTTTCGGACGGCACCCCCGTCACCGTCGAGGACGTGATGTGGTCCTATGAGGTGCTGGGGACCAAGGGCCATCCGCGCTATACCACCGTCTGGTCCAAGGTCGAGAAGATGGAGCAGACCGGCCCGCGCTCGGTCCGCTTCACCTTCAACACCGCCGACCGCGAGCTGTCGATGCTGATGGGCATGCGGCCGATACTGAAGAAGGCGCAATGGGACGGGCGCGATTTCAGCCGGTCCAGCCTGATGGTTCCCATTGGCTCGGGGCCCTATGTGATCGACAGGGTCGATCCGGGTCGGGCGATCACCTTTCGCCGCAACCCGGACTATTGGGGGCGCGACCTGGGCGTGACCCGGGGCATGCATAATTTCGACGTGATCCGCTATGATTACTTCGGCGATGCCTCGGCCATGTTCGAAGCCTTCAAGGCCGGCGAGATCGATGTCTGGCGCGAACTGGTCGCGGCGCGCTGGGACCGCGACTTCGATTTCCCCGCCATGCGCGAAGGCCGGATGGTGAAATCCGAGATCGCGCATGGCCGCCCCTCGGGGATCATGGGGATGGTGATGAACACCCGCAATCCGCTGTTCGCCGACTGGCGGGTGCGGCAGGCGATGATCGAGGCCTTCAACTATCGCTTCATCAACATGACGCTGACCGGCGGCAAGGATCCCCGCATCACCAGCTATTTCGCCAATTCCGAACTTGCGATGCAGCCCGGCGCGGCCACCGGGCGCGAGGCCGAATTGCTCGCGCCCTTCGCGGCGGAGCTGCCGCCCGGCACCGTCGAGGGCTATGCCCTGCCCGAGGGCGGCGAGCGGGCCATCGACCGCAAGGGCATCCGCGCCGCGCTGGACCTGCTGGGCGAGGCCGGCTGGACCGTGCAGGGGGGCGAGTTGCGCGATGCCGATGGCCGCCCCTTCAGCTTCGAGATCCTGCTGAACCAGTCGGGCAGCGCCATGCGCACCAGCGCCGAGATGCGGCAGATCGTCGACATCTTCGTGCAATCGCTGCGCAACCTCGGCATCCGGCCCACGGTGACGCTGCTCGATGCGGCGCAATATGTCGAGCGGACGAACAACTACCAGTTCGACATGACCTGGTATGAGCGCGGCTTGTCGCTGTCGCCGGGCAACGAGCAGCGGCTTTATTGGGGGCGCGAGGGCGTGTCCAAGCCGGGCAGCCGCAACTGGATGGGCATGGACAGCCCCGCCGCCGAGGCGATGATCGCCGAGATGGGCCAGGCCCGCACGCATGAGGGTTTCGTCGCCGCGGTCAGGGCCCTTGACCGGATCTTAACCGCCGGACGCTATGTCATCCCGGTCAGCTATTCACGGATTTCCCGCTTGGCCCATCGCGCCGACCTGGATTATCCTGAAAACACGCCGCTTTACGGTGACTGGCCCGGCTTCATGCCAGAAACCTGGTGGCAGGAGGAAAGAGAATGAAATTCAGTCGGATCGCAATCGTCCTGACCGTTCTTGCGCTGACCGCGTGCAATACCGTGGCCGGCGTGGGCGAGGATATCTCCGGCGCTTCGCGCATGGTGCAGGGCGGTTTGGGCGGAGGAGGCTACCGATGAAATGGGTTCACGTCCGCGACAACTGGCCCGCCTTCTTCGAGGCCATCCTCGAGAAATGGCCGGCGGCCGATGAGAGCGAGCTGGAGGAGATCGACGGCGACAAGCGCGCCTTCATCGCCTATATCGCCGAAGTCACCGGGCAGGAGATCGACGAGACCAAGGACGAGATCCGCGAATGGCTGGCGGGCGAGATCCCCTCGGACATCGTCATGGATCCGATCCACGACAACCACTCGATCGCGCTGTCGGCGAAATATGTCGGCGAGGGCGAGGACGAATACGACGACGATGCCCGTTTCGGCGACGACGACGAGATCAGGGGCGACGGCGACCTGAACGATCCGACCTGACGGGGAAGCGGCCCAAGGGGGCTCCGCCCCCCGCCTTTCCACCCCCTGGACGGGGCCGGAAAGGCGTCCCCCGGGGTATTTTCCAAACGGAAAGACGCGTCAGGCGTCCAGGTCGACCCAGACCGGGACGTGGTCGCTGGGCTTGTCCTTGGCGCGTTCGTCGCGGTCGATGCCGACATCGATGAGCAGGTCGGCGGCTTGGGGCGACAGCAGCACATGGTCGATGCGGATGCCATTGTCCCTTTGCCAGGCCCCCGCCTGATAGTCCCAGAAGGTGAAGGGGCCGCGCGTGCTGCCCGGATGGCGCAGGCGCACCGCATCGGCCCAGCCGTCGAACAGGATGCGGCGCAGCGCGGCGCGGCTTTCGGGCTGGAACAGCGCGTCGTCCAGCCATTTTTCTGGAAAGGCGGCGTCGCGGGATTCGGGAATGACGTTGTAGTCGCCCATCATCGCCACCGGCATCTCGGTCGCCAGCAGCGCCTTGGCCCGCGCGCGCAACCGCTCCATCCAGGCCAGCTTGTAGTCGAATTTCGGCCCCGGCTGCGGGTTGCCGTTCGGCAAATAGAGCCCCGCGATGCGCACCGCACGGTGGCCGACCACGGTCGCCTCGATATAGCGGGCCTGTTCGTCCGTCTCGTCGCCCGGCAGGCCGCGGCTGACATCCTCCAGCGGCAGCTTCGACAGGATGGCGACGCCGTTGAAGCCCTTTTGCCCGTGGGTTTCGATATTGTAGCCCAGGTCGGCGATGGGTTCGCGCGGGAAGCCCTCGTCCTGGGCCTTGATCTCTTGCAGGACCACGACGTCGGGCTGGGCCTCGGACAGCCAGCCGGTCAGGGTCTCGATGCGGGCGCGGACGCCGTTGATGTTGAATGTCGCGATCTTCATGCGCGCGAGACTAGCCGGCCCTGCGCGCCGAGGCCAGATCAGATCGAAAACGACGTGCCGCAGCCGCAGGACGAACTGGCATTGGGGTTGTCGATGGTGAAGCGGGCCCCGATCAACTCGTCGGCGAAGTCGATGGTCGCGCCGGCGAGGAAGGGCAGCGAAACCGGATCGACCACGACGCTTTGGCCGGCGCCGCTGAGCACCAGATCGTCCTCGGCCGCCTCGTCCAGCCGGATGTCATACTGGAAGCCCGAGCAGCCGCCGCCCGCGACCGCGACCCGCAAGGGCCGGGTGGGGCCGTCGCCATTGATCTCGGCCAGGCGCGCGAAGGCGCGTTCGGTGACCTTGGGAGGCAGGTTCAGACCTGTGTTCATGGGGCGTTCCCGTTTCCGTCTTTCGGTCTGGAATATAGGCTCTGGCCCGAACCCTCGCAAGGAATGCAGGACCAGATGACGGCACCCTATGCCTGCCAGCCCGAAGAAAGCCGCGGCCGCCGCTGGCCCGAGCGCATGTCCACCTTTCGCAGCCCCTGGCAGCGCGACCGCGACCGCATCATCCATTCCAGCGCCTTTCGCCGGCTCAAGCACAAGACCCAGGTCTTCGTCGAGCATGAGGGGGATTATTACCGCACCCGCCTGACCCATACGATCGAGGTGGCGCAGGTCGCCCGCACCATCGCCGGCGCGCTGGGGCTGAACACCGACCTGGCCGAGACGGTGGCGCTGGCGCATGACCTGGGCCACCCGCCCTTCGGCCATACCGGGGAGGATGCGTTGGCGGCGCTGATGGCGCCCTATGGCGGCTTCGACCACAATGCCCAGGCGCTGCGCATCGTCACCCGGCTGGAACGGCATTACGCCGATTTCGACGGGCTGAACCTGACCTGGGAAAGCCTGGAAGGGATCGCCAAGCATAACGGGCCGGTGACGGGCGATCTGCCCTATGCCTTGGCCGAGGTGAATGCGGAATGGGATCTGGAGCTGCATACCAATGCCAGCGCCGAGGCGCAGGTCGCGGCCGTGGCCGACGACGTGGCCTATAACCATCACGACCTGCATGACGGGCTGCGCGCGGGGCTGTTCACCGAGGCGGACCTGGCGGAACTGCCCGTCGTCGGCGAGGCTCTTGCCCGCGTCGATGCGCTGCACCCGGGGCTGGAGCCGATGCGACGCCGGCACGAGGCGCTGCGCCGGGTCTTTGGCGTCATGGTCGAGGATGTGATCGCAGTGGCGCAGAACCGGCTGGCCAGCCTGCAGCCGCAAAACGTGCAGGAGATTCGCGACATGGAAGGGCCGATCATCCGCTTTTCCAAGCCGCTCTACCAGAACCTCAAGGCGATCAAGCTGTTCCTGTTCCAGCGCATGTATCGCGCGCCCTCGGTGGTGGTCGAGCGGCGGCGGGTGACCGAGATGCTGAACGGGCTGTTCCCGCTGTTCCTGGACGACCCCTCGAAGATGCCGCGGACCTGGTTCCAGGCCGCCGAGGCCGCGGGGGACGAGACCGGGCGCGCCCGGGTGGTGCTGGATTACGTCGCCGGCATGACCGACCGCTTTGCCATCCAGGAAGCGCAGCGCCTGCTGGGCTGAGGGCAAGGGCCTTAGCCCGGCCGGTCCCACCCCTCAGGGCCGGACCGGCCATCTTGAGCAGGAAGGACGGGCTATTCGGCCTTGTCGTGCTGTTCCAGCCATTGCTGCATCATCTCGATCTCGGCCTCTTGGGCCTTGATGACCTCTTCGGCCAGCTTGCGGACCTCCGGGTCCTTGCCGTGCTCCAGCGCGACCCTGGCCATGTCGATGGCGCCCTGGTGATGCGGGATCATGCCGCGCATGAAGTCGACATCGGCATCGCCGCTGTAGTCGATCATCATGTCCTCATGCATCCGCTCCATGGCCTGCTGGTAGCCGGCGGTCGAGGGGCTGTCGCCATGTCCCGCATGATCCATGGCCGAATGATCCTGGGCGGCCGCCGGCAAGGCGATCAGCGCGGCAAGGGCGAATGTGGCAAGACGCATGGTTTTCTCCTGTCGTGACGATGCGCAGAGAGAAGCGCGGCAAGGCACCGGCGGCAAATGACAAACCCGTCAGCGCAAGAAGAGCAGCGCCATGCCCGCCACCGCGATCAGCGCCCCCGCCCATGAGGTCGCCGAGGGCCGCGCCCCGGTCATCGCCCAGAGCACCGGCAGGATCAGCACCGGCGACAGCGCCGAAAGCGTCGAGACGATACCGACCTTGCCGCCTTGCAGCGCGAACATCAGCAGCGTCATGCCGGTGACCATGGCGATCAGGCCGGAAAGCGCCGTCAGCACCATCACGCGCGGCGTGGGCCGGCCCAGTGGCTGGACCGCGCGGAGCGGCAGCGCCATCAGCAGGATCAGGCAGGCCACCGCCACGCCCACCCGCACCAGCGAGGCGACATAGGGGTCGAAGCCCGCAGCCATCACCGGCCGCGCGATCAGCGACCCCAGCGCCTGCCCCGCCGCCGCCATCAGCCCGAAGCCCGAGGCGATCCAGACCGAGCCCTGCACCGCCTCGAAACGATGCCCGCCCGAGCGCCCGGCCCGGCCCAGCACCGCCATGGCGACGCCCGCCGTCGAAAGCGCGACGCCCAGCACGGCCGGCAGCGAAAGCTCTTCGCCCAGCGCCAGCCAGCCCATCAGCGCGGCCATGGGCGCGTTCAGCGCGAACAACGCCCCCGAGCGCCTTGGCCCCAGCCGGATCAGCGCCACGTAAAGCAGCGTATCGCCCAGAAAGATGCCGATCACGCCCGAGAGCGACAGCCGCCACAGGTCCTCGGCCGAGATGCCCTGCCAGCGGCCGGTGGCGATCACGATCGCCGCCAGCATGACCGCGACCATGGCCTGGCGCAGCCGGTTGAAGCCAAAGGGCCCCAGCGCCTGCGCCGCCGATTGCGACAGGATGCCGGTGATCGCCCAGCAGGCCGCCGCGCCCAATGCGGCGAGTTCATGCACCGGCATCCGCGCCCTCTCTCCCCTCGTTCCCCATGCGGGATAGGCCGGCGATTGAACCCGCGCAAGGGATCGCGCGTTCAGCCGGCAGGTCACGGCAGAAAAGGAGAACGGCGATGATCGTGAATTCCGGTTCGGCGAAATGGGAAGGCGGGCTCAAGGACGGCAAGGGCGCGCTTTCCACCAAGTCCGGGGCACTGAGCAACCAGCCCTATGGCTTCAACACTCGCTTCGAGGGCCTGCCCGGCACCAACCCCGAGGAACTGATCGGCGCGGCCCATGCCGCCTGTTTCAGCATGGCGCTGTCGGCGATCCTGCAGGAGGCGGGGATCGGCAATGTCCGCATCGAGACCACCTCGGAAATCGGGCTGGCCAAGGAGGGCGACGGCTTTGCCATCAAGACGGCGCATCTGAACACCAGGGTCTGGGGCGACGGCGACAAGGCGGTGATCGAGGAATGCGCCCGCAAGGCCGAAAAGGGCTGCCCGGTCAGCAAGGTGCTGAATGCCGAGGTGACGATGGACGTGACGGTGGGGTAAGAGCGGCCATGCCATGCGGCGCGGCTGTGCGCCGCATGGCACCGATCATCGGCCCTTGCGGAATGCCGCTACCGTTCTCGACCTTCCCCCTTACGACTCGACCAGGAAGGACAGGCCGCCCCTTGAGTCCCAGAACTGGAACTTTGCCGAACGTGCCGGTGTCTTGACCGTAATCACCGCGTCGGAATGTGCCTGGACCGTGCCGCCGTTTCGGGCAGCGTAAGCGTCGGCAAGTGCCCTGAGCTCCGCCTTGCCGTTCGGCGCCTTGCCTTGCGACGAGGTCACCATGCAGCCGTTGCGGCGCGTATCGAATTGAACGCCGATGTCTTCGGCCTTCATGCCAATGCTGACCTTGAGCGTGCCGAGCGGCGGAATCGGGCTCGCCTTGTAATAAGCATTGGCAAGATCCACGCCATCCGGTTTGCCGCCAATACTGGCGATGCAGAACTGATCGAAGCGTTGGGCGGCAAGACTCATCGTGCTGGTATCCACCCGCGCCGCTGCGGGCGAAGGCGTAGCGGTCGGCGCTTCGCCGCAAGCCGCCAGCATCAGGGTCAGCGCAAATCCGGCAAGCAAGCGATTGCGATACATGAAACGACCTCACTGATTAAATAAAACAGACATAATAGCGGATTGGCGCGACATACAAGCCGCGGCGAAAGTGCCGGAACTCGGCAAAATGCCCATTGAGAAAGCCCGGCCCCTTCCGGGCGCACCACCGATCTTTGGCGATAAAGGTTTACACCATCATCTCTTTCGTCGCCGTCAGCTTCAGCTCGGGATGGTCGCGCTCGACGCGGTCGATGTCCCATTGCAGACGCGTGAGATAGACCAGATCGCCGTCATGGTCCTGCGCCATATGACCCTTGTTCGTATTGGCAAAGGTGTCGACCTTGTCCTTCGGACCCGAAACCCAGCGTGCGCTGGTGAATTGCGAGGATTCGAAACGCACCGGCAGGCCGTATTCCAGCTCGATGCGGCTGGCCAGCACCTCGAATTGCAGCGCACCCACCACGCCGACGATGAAGCCCGAGCCGATCATCGGCTTGAACACCTTGGCGGCGCCTTCTTCGGCGAATTGCATCAGTGCCTTTTCCAGATGCTTGGCCTTCATCGGGTCGCCCGCGCGCACGGTCTGCAGAAGCTCGGGCGCAAAGGAGGGGATGCCGGTGAAGCGCAGCGCCTCGCCCTCGGTCAGCGCGTCGCCGATGCGCAGCTGGCCGTGGTTGGGAATGCCGATGATGTCGCCCGCCCATGCCTCCTCGGCCAGTTCGCGGTCGGCGGCCAGGAACAGCACCGGATTCGACACCGCCATCGGTTTCTTCGACCGGACATGCAGCAGCTTCATTCCCCGCTCGAAATGTCCCGAGGCAAGACGGACAAAGGCCACCCGGTCGCGATGCTTGGGATCCATGTTGGCCTGGACCTTGAAGACGAAGCCGGTCACCGGCTTTTCCTCGGGCGCGATCTGGCGCTCGGCGGCGCTCTGCGGCTGCGGCTGGGGACCGAACTCGCCGATGCCGGTCATCAACTCCTTGACGCCGAAGCTGTTGATCGCAGAGCCGAACCAGATCGGCGTCATGTGCCCTTCCAGGAAGGACTTGCGGTCGAAGGCAGGCAGCAATTCGCGCGCCATTTCCAGTTCTTCGCGCAGCTTTTCCAGCAGGTCGGCGGGGATGTGCTCGGCCAGCTTGGGATCGTCCAGGCCGGAAATGCGGATCGACTCGGCCACCTTGTTGCGGTCGGCGCGGTCCATGATCTCCAGCCGGTCACCCAGCAGGTCATAGACACCGATGAAGTCGCGGCCCATGCCGATGGGCCAGCTGACCGGCGCCACGTCGATGGCCAGGTTCTCCTGGATCTCGTCGATGATCTCGAACGTGTCGCGGCTTTCGCGGTCCATCTTGTTGCAGAAGGTCAGGATCGGCAGGTCGCGCAGCCGGCAGACCTCGAACAGCTTGCGGGTCTGGCTCTCGACGCCCTTGGCGCCGTCGATGACCATGATCGCCGCGTCCACCGCCGTCAGCGTGCGATAGGTGTCCTCGGAGAAATCGCTGTGGCCGGGCGTGTCCACCAGGTTGAAGCGGTATTGCCCGAAATCGAAGCTCATGGCCGAGGCGGAGACCGAAATCCCCCGGTCCTGCTCCATCTTCATGAAGTCCGAGCGCGTGCGCCGCGCCTCACCCTTGGCGCGGACCTGCCCGGCCATCTGGATCGCGCCCCCGAACAGCAGGAACTTCTCGGTCAGCGTGGTCTTGCCCGCATCCGGGTGCGAGATGATCGCAAAGGTGCGGCGGCGGGCGATTTCGGGCGGAAGATCGGGACGGTTCATCATGCCCGGCCCTTTAGCGCGCGCCGCGCGCAGTCTCAAATGGAATCGAGGCTCGAATGGAATCGGGCCTCAGACGAATTGTTCGCGGATCAGCCGTTCCTCGAGCCCGTGGCCGGGGTCGAAGAGCAGGCAATGGCGGATGGAGTTCTCGGAGCGGATCTCGACCCAGAGCACCGAATCGACGCCCCGCGAATCGGCATCGGCCATCACCGGGCGCTTGTCGGGGTCGAGCACGTCGATGCGCACCGTCGCCGACTTGGGCAGGATCGCGCCGCGCCAGCGCCGCGGCCGGAACGGCGCGATGGCGGTCAGCGCCAGCACGTCCGAGCCCAGGGGCAGGATCGGCCCGTTCGCCGAATAGTTATAGGCGGTCGAACCGGCCGGAGTTGACAGCAGCATGCCGTCGCAGATCAGCTCCTCCATCCGCACGCGGCCGTTCACGCTGATGCGCAGCCGCGCCGCCTGCGGGCCGGCGCGCAGCATGCTGACCTCGTTGATGGCCAGCGCGCAATGCTCGTGCCCGTCGGTGGTGCCGGCGGTCATGGCCAGCGGATTGACCACGGTTTCCTCGGCCGCACGGATGCGGGCGGGCAGGTCGTCCTCGGAATAGGCGTTCATCAGGAAGCCCACGGTGCCCCGGTTCATGCCATAGACCGGCAGGCCGCGATTCTGGTGCATGACGCTCAGCATCAGCCCGTCGCCCCCCAGCGCCACGATCACCTCGGCCTCGCGGATCGGCACATGGCCGTAGCGCGCGGACAGCGATTCTGCGGCCGTCACGGCGGTTTCGGTGCTTGAGGCGATGAAATGCATCTTCATGCGGCCATCATGGCCAGCCGCCGAACGGAAGCAAGTCCCAGTGAACGCATGGAAGATCTACCGCCAAGGCGTCGCATCCGTCCTAGCGGGGCGCGAGGAAAGGCGCTAGAAGGCCGGCAAGCCGCTTTTTGCATGAGGACCAGATGACCGACACCGGATTCTTCACCGAGACGCTGGACAGCCGCGACCCCGACATTTTCGGCGCCATCCGCAAGGAACTCGGCCGCCAGCGCGACGAGATCGAGCTGATCGCATCGGAAAACATCGTCTCCAGGGCCGTGCTGGAAGCGCAGGGCTCGGTGCTGACCAACAAATATGCCGAGGGCTATCCGGGCAAACGCTATTACGGCGGCTGCCAATATGTCGACATCGTCGAGGAACTGGCGATCGAGCGTGCCAAGCAGCTGTTCGGCTGCGAATTCGCCAACGTCCAGCCGAACTCGGGCAGCCAGATGAACCAGGCGGTGTTCCTGGCGCTGCTGCAGCCGGGCGATACCTTCATGGGGCTGGACCTGAACTCGGGCGGGCACCTGACGCACGGCTCGCCGGTGAACATGTCGGGCAAATGGTTCAACGTCGTCAGCTACGGCGTGCGCCAGCAGGACCAGCTGCTGGACATGGACGAGATCCGAAAGAAGGCGCATGAGCACAAGCCCAAGCTGATCCTGGCCGGCGGCACCGCCTATTCGCGCGTCTGGGACTGGGCCGAATTCCGCAAGATCGCGGATGAGGTCGGCGCCTGGCTGATGGTGGACATGGCCCATATCGCGGGCCTGGTGGCCGGCGGCCAGCATCCCTCGCCGCTGCCGAATGCCCATGTCGTGACCACCACCACCCACAAGTCGCTGCGCGGCCCGCGCGGGGGCATGGTGCTGACCAACGACGCCGACATCGCGAAAAAGATCAACTCGGCCGTCTTCCCCGGCCTTCAGGGCGGCCCGCTGATGCATGTCATCGCCGCCAAGGCCGTGGCCTTCGGCGAGGCACTGCGTCCCGACTTCAAGGACTATGCCGCGCAAGTCGTCGCCAATGCGCGTGCCATGGCGGACGAGCTGATGAAGGGCGGCATCGACATCGTCTCGGGCGGCACCGACAACCACCTCTGCCTGGCCGACCTGCGCCCGAAAGGCGTGACCGGCAAGGCGACCGAGGCGGCGCTGGGTCGCGCCCATATCACCTGCAACAAGAACGGCGTGCCCTTCGACCCCGAAAAGCCCTTCGTGACCTCGGGCATCCGCCTGGGCGCCCCCGCCGGCACCACCCGCGGCTTCAAGGAGGACGAATTCCGCCAGATCGCCCGCTGGATCGTCGAGGTCGTCGACGGCCTTGCCGCCAATGGCGAGGAAGGCAATGCCGAGGTCGAGGCCCGCGTCAAGGCCGAGGTCGAGGCGCTTTGCGCCCGCTTCCCGCTCTATAACGGCCTGTAATCCCGGCGCGGTGCGGGTCCGGCCGGATCCGCGCCGCCCACCATCCTGCCCGACGCTTCGGGCGGTGCCTTGAGACAAGCAGAACCAGCCGTTGCGGCTCTGCTCAGAGCTTGGCGTGAGGAGTCAGGTGCAGGTCGAAGCGCGACCGCTCCGAACGGCCCGCGGCACCGATATTCCGGCGATTCCGGCCGTCGCGGGTGCAATTCCATGATGGCCGCATCCCGGGACAGTTCCTCGGAACCTATTGATCCAAAGAAATTCTCTTCTCGCCGCCGCTTTCGGCAAGCTCGACCGCTGCGCCCCTCCAGCCGCCAAACACTCCGTCGGTCCGGCACGGGTATGGACGCTGTTCCGATGCCCGGCTCACATCACGACGGAACCGGCTGCCGCGATTTTCTGGAATGCACGGCACCAGTTGGCTCCGGCACGGTGCATCCCCGTGACTGCCTTTCAGATCAATCCGCGCCGCATCATGATCCAGATGGCGACGGCCGCCAGCAGCAGCAGGCCGAACAGCACGCTTGCCGCGATACCGGCCGCCCCGCCCCGCAACCGCATCCCCTGCCCCAGCGGGCGCAGATAGGCCGTCAGCGCCTTGTATGCATGGTCCAGCTGCGCGAAATCCACCTGGCGGGCCAGTTTCGGCTGGCCGGCCTTGCGGTCGGCCTCGGCCAGGATGCGCGCCTCGCGTCGCAGCCGCCGCGGCAACGCCCCGCCGCGCTTGCGCAACATGCTTTCCAGATCGGCCTGCTGGCCGCGCCGCAAACCGCCAAAACGCGCCGCCATCAGGCTGGCCACCTCGTCGGCCATCGGCCTGATCCTTTCGATGCCCATCGCCCTCATCCCGTTTTCGCCAAGGCTAGCGCCTCTGGCGCCGCTTCGCCAGTGCCGCTAGGTTGCACCCATGATGCTGAACATGAACGTGACAGGAACAGATTCGGGTCAGCCGCCGGTTTTGCTGGCGCATGGGCTGTTCGGGTCGGGACGCAATCTGGGCGGCCTCGCCCGGCGGCTGGGCGAAAGCCGGCGCGTGATCTCGGTCGACATGCGCAACCATGGCGACAGCTTCCACGACCCCGATCACAGCTATGCGGCGCTGGCCGGCGATCTGGCCGAGGTGATCGCCGCAGAAGGCGGCCGGGCCGATGTGCTGGGCCATTCGATGGGCGGCAAGGCAGCGATGACCTTGGCGCTGACGCGGCCGGAAACGGTGCGCCGTCTCGTGGTCATGGACATCGCGCCCTATGCCTATGGCCATAGCCAGAGCAGCCATATCGACGCGATGGAGGCCGTGGACCTTGCCGGCCTTCGCCTGCGCTCGGAAGCCGACGCGCGGCTGGCCGAACATGTCGCCGATCCGGGCGTGCGCGCCTTTCTGCTGCAATCGCTGGACCTGAAGGCCGATCCGCCGCGCTGGAAGTTCAACCTGACCGCGTTGCGCGACCAGATGCCCCAACTGGTCGGCTGGCCGGAGACGCCCAAGGGCAGCTTTGCCGGCCCCGTGCTGTTCCTGGCCGGAGAAGACTCCGACTATTGCCGCAAACCGCAGGTCGAGGCGATCCGCGAGCATTTCCCCCAGGCCGAGATCCGCGTCATCCCCGGCGCGGGACATTGGCTGCATGCCGATCGCCCGGCCGAGGTCGCCGAAGTGGTGGCCGCATTCCTCGGCTGATCCGACTGTGCCGGCGGGGAGCGGTCAGGCCGCCCCGGCCCGCAGGACAGCGCAGCGACAGCCGCGCCTCTCCGGTATCGCCGGGGATGCGGCTGCGCAGGCTGTTTGCAATCACCGTGCAGCCGGTCGTCCGTTCGGCGGCGATCGCCATCAAGTCGGGCACCGGCGCACGCGCCCGCCGGCCGAGATAGCCAAGACGGATCACCTCGGCCCGGGAACCATCGTGGAGGACGACGAAACGAATCCCCTCCAGCGTGATGTCGTGCCGCACCGCACCGAAAAACTGCGGCGCAGGCGAGGCACAGGCTGAAAGGAACAGGACAAGCAGCAGAATCACAGGCATGCCGCCTGTCTAGCCGCCATCGGTTAAGAAACCCTTGACGTCTGGGAACCACGACCCGACGCAAGCGTTGACCCCCGAAACCAAAACCCTTGCAGGAGATTGAATATGCGTCGGATTCTTCGGGTTTCGCCCTTACTCGCACTGCTGACCCTGGCGGCCTGCCAGACGGTGCAAGGCGCCGGGCACGACCTGCAAAGCGCAGGACAGGCGATCAGTCGGGAAAGCCAGGAAGCCCAGGCAGGCATGTAGGCCGGAAAATCACGCCCCCGCGGCGCAATGCGCGCAAAGCGGCGTGTCGGGCAGCAAATCCAGCCGGGCCGGCAGGATGACATCCCCGCAACCGGCGCAAAAGCCGTAATCGCCACTGTCGATGCGCCTGAGGGCAGCGTCGATCCGGTTCAGTTCGGCTTGGTGGGCATGACCGAGAGCCTGGAGAACCTCGTCGTCTTCCTGCTCGATGGCCGCATCGTCCCAGTCCTGGGGCAAGGGATCGTCAAGCTGGTCCCGAATGTTGGCCAGATCGACAAGAAGGGCCTGGCGACGCGCTGTCAGCAGGGCCTTGCGGGCAACCGGATCCATGGATTTTCTCCTGTAAGCTGTCGCAATTTCTGACACGCCTGGACGGTGCTGCATTTGATTTGCGTCAATTTGTCACGGCATTTTTGGCAGTCCCCTTTCCGCGCAATCGGCCGAGATCCGCCGGCATCCTCTTCGTTTCGGGAAATTCCTTGCCGATCGGCGATGCAGCGGCGCGTCTCCGGCTTGAGCGGCTTGCAGGCTGGTTTAGGCTTTGCCGCCAATCGAGCAGAAAAACGAAAGGAAAGAGCATGCGTCGGATGGTGACGATCGGCCTGTGTCTGGCAGCGACGGCGGTCGCTGGCTGCGAGACGATGCAGGGCGCGGGACGCGACATGCAGACCGCCGGGCAATTGCTGAGCGATCAGGCCGCAAACAGCCAGGTGCAAATGGGACAGGCGGCCCCTGTGGCACCCGTCGACCCCTATGCGCCGCCGGCGGGGGCGCCGGCACCTTATTGAGCAGATAGCGCCGGACCAGGCGCTGCGCCGATCTTTTTCGGTGAGGACAGAGCATGGCATCCGTCCTCGCCCGTTCCCCCGCCCTGGGCCGGCTGTTCGCCCTGTTTAGTCGCGGTTTTCCCTTTGGTCGATTTTGGCGAGGGCGCGGTCGAGGGCTTCGGCCTCCGGTCCCAGCTCGGCCAGCAGGTCCGCCTGGAAGGCCTCGGCGATGCGGCCGAGCCGCGCCATCAGCGCCCGGCCCGCAGGCGTCAGCTCCAGCGCGACCAGCCGGCGGTCGGCCGCGTTGCCCGATTTCCGCACCAGCCCCGCCTCTTGCAGCCGCGAGGCGGCGCGGCTGACCATCGACTTGTCCAGATGCACCCGCGCCGTGATGTCGCGCACGCTCACCGCGCCGGAATGGGCCAGATGCGCCAGAACCCGCCATTCGGGCGTGCTCAGCCCCGCTTCGGCCTCGTAAAGCGCGGCAAAGCGGCGGCTCAGCCGCGCGGCCGCCACGGACAGGCGATAGGGCAGGAACCGGTCCAGATCGAATGACATGCGCTTCTCCTTGGCCGGCAGAACAGCAGAAAGCCGTTGCGCCTGCAATAAAGATCGGCCCGGATGCAGATCCGCATTGACATCGTTGCCATCGCAATGACATAATCGTTGCAACTGCAATGACACCGCAGGGAGGAGCCCCATGACCCAGCACGACCTGCCCCCCGGCATGACCCGCGCCGCCGTCGCCACCGGCACGCATCCGGGCTACATGCCCGGCTTCGGCAACGATTTCGAGACCGAGGCGCTGCCCGGCGCCCTGCCGCAGGGCCAGAACAGCCCGCAGAAATGCGAATACGGGCTTTATGCCGAGCAGCTGTCGGGCACCGCCTTCACCGCGCCGCGCGGCCAGAACGAGCGGACCTGGTGCTATCGCATCCGGCCCTCGGTCCGCCATACCGGCGATTTCGCGGCGATCGATCTGCCGCATTGGAAGACGGCGCCGAACCTGCGCGACGACATCGTCAGCCTGGGCCAGTATCGCTGGGACCCGATCCCGGTCCCGGAGGAGGAGCTGACCTGGATCACCGGCATGCGCAGCATGACCACGGCCGGCGACGTGAACATCCAGGTCGGCATGGCGTCGCATGTCTACCTGGTCACCCGCTCGATGCAGGACGAATATTTCTTCTCGGCCGACAGCGAGTTGCTGGTGGTCCCGCAAGAGGGCCGGCTGCGCTTCTGCACCGAGCTGGGGGTGATCGACCTGGAGCCGCGGGAAATCGCCATCCTGCCGCGCGGCCTGGTCTACCGCGTCGAGGTGCTGGAGGGCCCGGCCCGCGGCTTCGTCTGCGAGAATTACGGCCAGAAGTTCGACCTGCCGGGCCGCGGCCCGATCGGCGCCAATTGCCTGGCCAATCCGCGCGACTTCAAATGCCCGGTCGCCGCCTTCGAGGACCGCGAGGCGCGCTCGC
This sequence comes from Paracoccus denitrificans, assembly GCF_900100045.1. Taxonomy (GTDB): domain Bacteria; phylum Pseudomonadota; class Alphaproteobacteria; order Rhodobacterales; family Rhodobacteraceae; genus Paracoccus; species Paracoccus denitrificans. The sequence continues at coordinate 29,965 of NZ_FNEA01000040.1, forward strand.
GCGTGGTGATCAAGTGGTGCGGCCGGTTCCACGAGACCTGGATCGACCACAGCCCGCTGGACGTGGTGGCCTGGCACGGGAATTACTGCCCCTACAAATACGACCTGCGCACCTATTCGCCGGTGGGCGCGATCCTGTTCGACCATCCCGACCCGTCGATCTTCACCGTGCTGACCGCGCCCTCGGGCCAGGAGGGCACGGCGAATATCGACTTCGTGCTGTTCCGCGAGCGCTGGATGGTGGCCGAGCACAGCTTCCGCCCGCCCTGGTATCACAAGAACATCATGTCCGAGCTGATGGGCAACATCTACGGCATCTACGACGCCAAGCCGCAGGGCTTTGCGCCGGGCGGCATCAGCCTGCACAATTGCATGCTGCCGCACGGCCCGGACCGCGACGCCTTCGAGGGCGCCAGCAACGCCGATCTGAAGCCCGAGAAGCTGGAGGAGACCATGAGCTTCATGTTCGAGACCCGCTTTCCCCAGCACCTCACCGAATTCGCTGCGCGCGAGGCCCCGATGCAGAAGGACTATATCGAAGTCTGGAACCGGCTCGAGAAGAAGTTCGACGGAACGCCAGGCGTCAAGTGAGGCCCCAAGGTCGAAGGCCGAGGGCCGAGGGCCGAGAGCCGGGGATATTTGCACAAGAAAGAAGGAGGCCGGATGTGGCTCTATTGCGGTCCTGGCTCGAAAGCGCC
>NZ_FNEA01000038.1 GCF_900100045.1 Paracoccus denitrificans
GCGCGGTTCTCTTGAGGTATCGGTTCTTGCTGAGGGTCGTTTGAAGCCTTCGAACCTTGTTGCGGTGGGTGCGCAGGTTTCGGGTCGGATCACCGAGCTGGCGGTGGTTCTGGGCCAGCGGGTGGAGCAGGGCGACCTGATCGCGCGGATCGACTCGGTCCAGCAGGCCAACGAATTGCGCACCGCACAGGCGGCGCTGGCCAATCTCAAGGCGCAGATGGCCGAGCGCCGCGCCGTGCTGGCCCTGGCCGAAAAGACCCTGGAACGCCAGCAGAACCTGATCCGCTCGAACGCCGCCTCGCGCAGCACCATGGACAGCGCCCAGCAGGATGTCGACGTCGCCCGCGCCCAGATCGCCGCGCTGCAGGCCCAGATCGCCCAGGCCGAGGTCGCCATCGAGATCGCCCGCACCGACCTCGACTATACCCGCATCACCGCCCCCATGGCCGGCACCGTGCTGGCCATCGTCAGCCAGGCCGGGCAGACGGTGAACGCGGTGCAGTCCTCGCCCACCATCGTCGTGCTGGGCCAGCTCGACCGCATGGACGTGCATGCCGAGATCTCCGAGGCCGATATCGGCAAGGTCCGGCCCGGCCAGAAGGTGCGCTTCAGCCTGCTCGACGACAGCGGCCGCAGCTACGAGGGCGTGCTGGACAGCATCGCGCCGGCGCCGCAGAGCATCGTCAACGACAGCGCCATCCAGGGCGGCACCGGCACCGACAGCAGCAGCGGCGCGATCTACTACACCGGCATCGTCCCGGTCGAGAACCCCGACGGCCGGCTGCGCAGCTACATGACCGCCCAGGTCAGCATCGTGCTGGGCGCGGCGCAGGACGTGCTGACCATCCCGTCCAGCGCGCTCGGCCGGCGCAATCCCGACGGCAGCCACCAGGTCCGGGTGCTGGGCGGCGCCGGCATCGAGACCCGCGACGTGGTGATCGGGCTCAACGACAAGGTGGCGGCCGAGGTGGTCTCGGGCCTGGCCGAGGGCGAGCGCGTGGTGACCGGCGAGCAGGGCGCCGCCCCGGCCGCCGCCGCCCCCCGCGGCAGCCGCCGCATGATGGGGCCGCTGGGTGGCTGAGACGGGCGCCCCTCTGATCCGGCTGCGCGGCGTCGGCCGCGAATACCCCTCGGGCGAGGGGGTGCTGCGCGTGCTCACGGACATCGACCTCGACATCGGCCAGGGCGAGTTCGTCGCCGTCATGGGCGCCTCGGGCTCGGGCAAGTCGACGCTGATGAACATCCTGGGCTGCCTCGACCGGCCCAGCTCGGGCAGCTACCGGATGGACGGGCGCGAGGTGGCGCGGCTGGGCGCGGGCGAGCTGGCGGCGCTGCGCCGCGAGACCTTCGGCTTCATCTTCCAGCGCTACCACCTGCTCTCCGAGATGACGGCGCTGGGGAATGTCGAGGTGCCGGCGATCTATCGCGGCCTGCCCGCCGATGCCCGCCGCGCCCGCGCCCGCGACCTGCTGGAGCGGCTGGGGCTGGGCGACCGGACGGGGCACCGGCCCGGCCAGCTTTCGGGCGGCCAGCAGCAGCGGGTCTCGATCGCCCGGGCGCTGGTCAACGACGCCCGCGTGATCCTGGCCGACGAGCCCACCGGCGCGCTCGACAGCCGCAGCGGCGACGAGGTGCTGGGCATCCTGGAGCGGCTGAACGCCGAGGGCCGCACCGTGGTCATCGTCACCCACGACCCCAGGGTCGCGGCGCGGGCGCATCGCGTGGTCGAGATCGCCGACGGCCGCATCGTCGCGGACCGCCGGACCGGGGCGCCGGCCGCCGATCCCGGGCCCGGCCCCGCACAGGCCCCGCAACCCGCCCCGCAACCGGCCCCCGTTCAGGCCCCCGTTCAGGCCCGCGTTCAGGCCCGCGCCGCCGTGCCGGTGCTGGGCCGGCTGGCCGAGGCGCTGCGCATGGCGCTGCTTTCCATGCGCGCCCACAAGCTGCGCAGCTTCCTGACCATGCTGGGCATCATCATCGGCATCGCCTCGGTGGTCTCGGTGGTGGCCTTGGGCGAGGGCTCGCGCCGGCAGGTGCTGCAGAACATCGCCGGGCTGGGCACCAACACCCTGCAGATCTTTCCGGGCCGCGATTTCGGCGACATGCGCTCGGGGCGGGTGACGACGCTGGTCACCGCCGACGCCGCGGCGCTGGCCCGCCAGCCCCATGTCGCCTCGGTCAGCCCGACGGTCGGCACCAGCGCCACCCTGCGCCACGGCGCCACCGAGGCCAGCGCCCAGATCAGCGGCGTCGGCGAGCAGTATTTCGACGTGGCCGGCGTCGCGCTGACCCAGGGCCGCGGCTTCGACGAGGCCGACGTGGCGGCGATGGGCCAGAACGTCGTCATCGACGAGAACACCCGGACCAGCCTCTTCGGCGACGGCCCGGCGCTGGGGCAGGTCTTCATGGCCGGCAAGGTGCCCCTGCGGGTGATCGGCGTGGCCGAGGCGCAGAACCGCGGCCCCGGCGGCTCGACCAGCCTGACCGTCTATGCCCCCTATACCACGGTGCAGGCGCGCTACCTGGGCTCGACCAGCGTCAGCGGGCTGACCCTGCGGGTGGCCGACGACGTGGACATGGCGCTGGCCGAGCAGATGGTCGCCGACATCCTGACCCGGCGCCACGGCACCAGGGACTTCTTCATCGTCAACAACGACCAGATCCGCCAGACCATCACCTCGACCACGCAGACCCTGGCGCTGCTGATCGCGGCCATTGCGGTGATCTCGCTGGTGGTCGGCGGCATCGGGGTGATGAACATCATGCTGGTCTCGGTCACCGAGCGCATCGGCGAGATCGGCCTGCGCATGGCGGTCGGCGCCCGGCGCGGCGACATCCGCGCGCAATTCCTGATCGAGGCGGTGCTGGTCTGCGTCATCGGCGGCATCGCCGGCATCCTGGCCGCGCTCGGCTTCGGCCTGGCCTTCGAGCGCATGAGCAGCGACTTCACCCTGGTCTATTCCCCCCTCTCCATGCTCGCCGCCCTCGCCAGCGCCTGCGCCATCGGCCTCGCATTCGGATACCTCCCGGCCGTCAACGCCGCAAAACTCGACCCCGTCAAAGCACTCCAAAAAGGGTGAATGGGGGGGGAATTCGGGTTCCAAGAAAATGCAAAAGAGGAAATAGCGTGAAAATCATTCCCCTGCTTGCCCTGATGGCCACGCTGGCCGCCTGTTCGGAGAAGGATGAACCGACCGGGCATATCTTCCGCTATCCCGACGGCACGGAGCCCGCAGCCGTCGAGCCTGCGGCACGCAGCGGCCGCGGGTTGGTGGTCGATTATCACAACCATGCGCTGCCCAAACCCGAGGCAGGCCGGCGCTGGGAGTTGCAGCCCGGCGCCTTCCTGCTGGTGGATGCCTCGGGGCGTGTCCTCTCGACCGTGCCGGCGCTTTACTCGGGCCGCTGAACGAAAAAGGCGGCGGCCGGAGCACCCGGTCGCCGCCTTCCCTTTGCCGCATGAGCCGATCAGCGAAGAATGTCCGAAGCCAGCCCCAGCACCTGAACGATCTTCATCGTCCTGGCATCGACCAGGACCACCCGGTCCTCCATGACACGATAGGCCCGCCCGGTTGCCGGTCTTGCCAGCTTGCGCGCCTCGGCGGTCTTCAGCGCACGGCCGCCATTCATGATCTCGCCGACCTTGGGGCCCTTGCGGGTCTGCGCCCTGGCATCGGACGGGGTATGTCTTTTCGTCGGTTGGGCCTTCTGCACGGGCTCGACCTTCTTCGACGGCTGGGCCTTTTTCGCCGGCTCGGCCTTGACCGCACAGCGCTGGTCGGCCTGTCCGCAATGCGCGGCGGGCTCGGCCAAGGCAGGAGTCGTGGCCAGGTTCAGCAGCGTCATGGCCACCAGGATCATCATCCTTTTCATGGGCTTCCCCTTCAGCGTTGCGCGTGGATCGGGCCGAGGATGGAAACGATCCGCTTGCTCTTCTGGTCCACCAGCACGAGTTGGTCGCGGATCACGCGATATTCCTGCCCGCGCGGTGCAGGGGCATAGCGGCTGTTGCCGGCGCGCTGGAAGGCACGGCCGTCGCGGCCGCTGTCGCCCACGCGCAGGGCTTGGCGCCCATCCGCCGGAGGCTTGCCTTTCGCTTCCCGCCCCTCTCCCGGGCGGTGATCCGGCGCCTGGCGCGGCTTGTGCCCGTCGCGCCGGGCTTCTGCCGAAGGCGGCGGCCGGTGCTCGCCCTTGGACCGTTCCCCTTTCTTGCGAGCGTCCTTGGACGGGGGCGCGGGGCATTTGCGGTCGTTCTGCCGGCATTCCGGCGGCGGGCCGTCCGGGCGGGTCTCGGCCATGGCCATCTGGCTGCTGCCCAAGGTCGTTGCCGCGATCGCGGTGATCATGAAAAAGCGACGCATTGCATCTGTCCTTGCTGTTCTGCGGTCTGGAAGAAGGGCGCGTCGGGCGCCTTTGCCCGACGCGGGCCGGCTCAGCGCGCCGGCGCGGGTTGATGCCGGGGACCAGGCTGCTGCCGTTCCGGGCCTTCATGGCGCGGGCCGTGCGGGCCGGGACCAAAACCCGGATCGACCTGCTGCAACCTCTCCAGCTGGGCTGGCTCCAGCGTCCCGCGCAGCGCGGTCGTTGCAGCCAGCAGCGCGCGGGCCTTTTCGGCGCGGGCCAGCGCATGCTGCGCCATGCGCTCGGCAGCCAGTGGCCGGGCCTGATCGGCGGGTCGCTCATCGCCCTCGGCGCGGGCATCGGCAGCCGGCGGCTCGATGAAGGCGATCAACGCCTGGCTGTAATCGCGCCATGCATCCTGCTGCTCTCCGGTGATGCCAAGATACGTCTCGGTTGCGGCAAGATGCGCGGAAAGGCCAAGAGCCGGCGACATGCCCCCCGGACCGGGCCGCCCGATATCGAGGCGGAAGGCGTCGGGGCGACCATGAGGGGCTGCGGCAGGACCAAGCATCGGACGGGCAGGTTCCTCCGCCCTGGCGGGGGGTGCCTCGCCCGCATTCTGCGCCATCGCGGCGAGGGGAGTGCCGGCTGCGCCCAGCAGGGCGGCCACCGCCAGGGCTTTCATCGGGATATTCTTCATCGGACAGACCTTTCATCGGTTGCGATGCCGATGAAGCTACAGTTGCCGCTTGTCCGGCTTAGGTCTTGCCGGTGACGAATTCTTTCCATGCGGCCGAGATTTGCAAACGAGTGTTTCCGAAGGCCGATTCAGCAATGTTTCGTCACAAATTTGCCTGAGCGACGCGTGCCGAAATCCGCTAGAACGGACGCATATCAAGGTGGTGACGATGAACCATATCCTGATCGTCGACGACGATCCCGAAATCCGCAACCTGCTGCGCCGCTATCTCGAGGGGCAGGGTTTCCGCGTCTCGACCGCCGCCGACCGCCGCGAATGCGAGGCGCGCGTGACGGACGGTGCCCCGGACCTGATCGTTCTGGACGTGATGCTGCCCGACGGCTCCGGCCTCGACATCTGCCGCAGCCTGCACGAACACCGGCCGGAACTGCGCATCATCCTGCTGACCGCGCTGAAAGAGGACGTGGACCGCATCATCGGGCTGGAACTCGGTGCCGACGACTACCTGGGCAAGCCCTTCAACCCGCGCGAACTGGTCGCCCGCATCAAGGCCGTGCTGCGCCGCACCGGCGGGCAGGACGAGCCCGCCGCCGCTGAGGCCCGGACCTACGGCTTTGCCGGTTTCGATGTCGATCCCGGCCAGCGCCGCGTGCGGGCCGCAGACGGCAGCGAGATCGAGCTTACCGGCGCCGAGTTCGACCTGTTGCGCGTCTTTCTGGAACGTCCGGGCCGGCTCTTGTCGCGCGACCAGCTTCTGGACCTGACCCAGGGCCGCGACCGCGATCCGCTGGACCGCTCGATCGACGTGCTGATGAGCCGGCTGCGCCGCAAGCTGGCCGAGAAGGAGCCGACGCCGATCTTCCGCACGGTGCGCAACGGGGGCTATCAACTGGCCGTGCCGGTCAGCATGGGGGCGATGCGGGGATGAGCTCGCTCCAGACCCGCATCGCCGCCCTGCTGATCGCGGCCATCGTCAGCGTCGTGGTGCTGGCGACCTATACCGCGACCAGCGTGATGCGCCCGCCCTTGCCGCAGGCCACGATGGAGCCGGTGGCGCGGCAGATCCATGCGACCCTGGCATTGCTGGGCCACGGCCAACCCCAGGACCGACCGGGCGCCTTGCAGCCCGCACCCGCGGGGGGCGAGCCGGACGAGCGGATGTCGCGCTTTCTCGGCGGCGCCCTGCGCCATACCGGCCAGCCGCTCGAGGCGCGGGTCAGCAAGCTGCCGGGCCAGGAATCCTTCACCGCCTCGATCCGGGTCGGCGACGGCCGCTGGTTCATCACCGAGATACCGGACCTGTCGCCACCCCCCGGCCGCTGGAAGGTGCTGGTGATCTGGCTGGCACTGATCGTGCTGGGCAGCGCCGCCATTTCGATCCATGCCGCGCGCCGGCTGACCCGGCCGCTGCAACTGCTCGAGGATGCGGTGGATCGCGTCGGCCCCGACGGCGTCCTGGAGCAGATCCCCGAAACCGGCACGGGCGAGGTGCGGACGGCGGCACGGGCGCTGAACCGGCTCTCGGCGCAGTTGAGGCAGGCGATGGAAAGCCGGATGCGGCTGGTGGCGGCGGCGGGGCACGACCTGCGCACGCCGATGACCCGCATGCGGCTGCGCGCCGAGTTCATCGAGGACGATGCCGAGCGGGCGAAATGGCTCTCGGATCTCGAAGAGCTGGACATGATCGCCGACAGCGCCATCCGGCTGGTGCGCGAAGAGGTCGGGCTGGACGGGGGCGAACCGATCCGGCTGGACCGTCTGCTGCGCCAGATCGCCCTGGAACTGCACGCGCTGGACCAGAAGGTCGAGCTGGGCGCGCTGCCGCCGCTGACCGTCCATGCCGGCCCCATCGCGCTGAAGCGCGCGCTGCGCAACCTGATCGCCAATGCCGCGACCCATGGCGGCGGGGCGCGCGTGGCGCTGGCGCGCGAGGGCGACGATGCGGTGATCAGGATCGAGGACGACGGCCCCGGCGTGCCGCCCGAACTGCTGGCGCAGATCTTCGAGCCCTTCTTCCGCGTCGATCAGGCCCGGCGCAAATCCTTTCCCGGCGCCGGGCTCGGCCTTGCCATCGCGCGCGAGATCGTCGAGCGCCATCTGGGCCGGATCACCATCCGCAACCGCGAGCCGCGCGGGCTTTTGCAGATCTGCACCCTGCCCTGCGCACAATCCGGCCGGTCCTGACCCTCGGCAGATCGGGCGCCTTGCGCATCTGAGGCTCTAAAATGAGAGCGGCAAAGCGAAAAGTGGGTTCCGCGTTCGGGGGTCATGGTCTCGAAAAGGACCATGGCCCCCGGCACGGATCGAAAACGGGCCTCACCAGAACCCGCGATCGAAGGGCCGAGACAGGTCTAGACGATGTCCGTCACCAGCGGCGCCAGGCCGTCGATCCGCACGGCCACCCGTGCACCGCGGGACAGCGCGCCGACGCCCGCCGGAGTGCCCGTAAAGATCAGGTCGCCCGCCGCCAGGCCGACATAGCCCGACAGGATCGCCACGATCTCGGGGATCGACCAGATCATCTGCCCCAGGTCGCCGTCCTGCCGGACGACACCGTCCACCGTCGACATGATCCGGCCGCGATCCATCGGTCCCGCTTGCGCCGCGGGCGTGATCGCCCCGCAGGCCGCCGAATGGTCAAAGCCCTTGGCCATGTCCCAGGGCCGGCCCAGTTTCTTCGCCTCGGCCTGAAGATCGCGGCGGGTGAAATCGTTGCCGGCCGCATAGCCCCAGACATGCCGTGCCGCCTCGGTCATGGGAATGTCGCGGCCTGCCTTGCCGATCGCCACCACCAACTCGCCTTCGTAATGCAGGTCTGCGGTCCTGGGCGGATAGGGCAAGGGCGCATCGTCCGTCAGCAGCGCGTCCGCAGGCTTCGAAAAGAAGAACGGCGGTTCGCGATCCGGGTCGTGGCCCATTTCGCGGGCATGATCGGCATAGTTGCGCCCGACGCAAAAGATCCGGCGCACCGGAAAGCGGTCGTCGCTGCCGGCGACGGGAACCGAGGGGATGGCGGGCAAGGGAAGAACATGGGTCATGGGCGTCGCTCCTGTCAGAAATCTCAACGGATGCAAAGGGTGCGCGGCAGGTCGGAAAGGATCTCGATGCCGGATCGGGTCACGATCACGGTCTCGGAAGCGCCGACCGTGAAGGCGCCATAGGCCCGCAGCGTGGCCGGAAGGTGAAAGACCATGCCCGGCTCGAGTTCGCGGGACACGCCCGAAAACAGCGACAGGATCGCCCCTTCGCCCCAGTCCGGCGCGAATGCCGCCCCCATCGAATAGCCGATGCGCTTGCGAAAGGCCGCCGCATATCCCGCATCGTCGATGACGGCCTGCGCCGCATCATGGGGCAGGCTGCAAGGCACGCCGGGCCGCATCGACGCCAGCGCCGCATCCAGCGCCCGCAGGGCCACATCCATCATGCGCCGCGCCTCGGCCGGCGGCGACCCGATCCACACACTGCGCATCAGGGCGGCGTGATAGCGGTCGTGGCTGGCGGCAAGCTCAAGGAAAACCGGATCGCCCTCCAGAAGCACACGCCGGCGCCAGGTCGCGTGCGGCACGCCCGAGCGTGGCCCCGACGAGATCAAGGGCTCCATCGCCATCGCCTCGGACCCGGCCGAGATCGCCGCCGAAAACATGGCGGCGGCCAGGTCGTTCTCGCTGACGCCGGCGGCGCAGCGCTCGATGGCCGCGCCCAGACCGGCCTGGGCATAGCCCGCCGCAAGCCGGATCGCCGCAAGCTCGGCCGGGGACTTGACGGCACGCAGCCCCTCGACCACCGACGCGCCGTCGCACAGATCCACGCCTTCCAGCGCGGCCGATATGCGGGCGCCCAGCGACTGGCTGACGAACCAGCCGTCGCGCTCGACCGCCAGGCGGCGGATCCCCAGATCCGCGACCAGTTCGGCCAACGCCCGGGCCGGATCCTCGCCGTCCTGCCAGGCGCGGATGTCGCGCAGCCAGGTCGAGGCCCGGGCGCCGGTCGTCTCCAACTGACGCACCAGCAGGACAGGCTCCCCCTCCAGCGGGACGATCAGCGCCTGAAAGGCGAAATACCCCGCCGTCTGGCGACCGCAGGCCCAGAAGATGTTCTCGGGCCCGGTCAGCATGACGGCGTCCGCGCCCAGCGGCTGGATGGCAAGCCGCAGGCGCGCGAGGCGGCCGGTGAATTCCGCCTGGGGGAAAACGGCATCGCCGCCTTGCAGGGGGTCGGCCGGCGGCGCGGCGATAAGGTCGTCGATCATCTTCATCTTTTCAGCCTTTGGAGAACCAGCCAAGGAAGCGGTTGCGGACGTTTTCGAAATGCAGCGACATGGCGTCGCGCGCAGCCGAGGCGTCCCCGCGCGAAATCGCCTCCAGCACCGCGATATGCTCGCGCGCCTGCTCGTCGAAACGGTCATGCACGCGGGTGATGGTGCAGCGCCGGGCGACGGCGCGCTGCTCGGCCAGGATGGCGGGCAGCAGTTCCAGTCCGGCAGCACGGGCCACGGCCGCGTGGAAGCGCTCGTCGACCTGCCAGAACTCGTCGAAGCCGACCGAACGGCCCTCGGCATAGGGCAGCATCTCGTCCCAGACCTGCCGCAGCTCGTCGGTGATGCCGCGCTCGGCGGCGCGCGCGGCGGCGGCGCGTTCCAGCACCTGGCGCAATTGCACGATTTCCAGCAATTGCTCGACCGTCACCGAGCGCACGATCAGCGCGCCATTCGCAAGCCTGCCGATGACGTTCTCGTTCTCGAGCCGCGACAGGGCCGAGCGCAGAGGCGTCCGCGAGATGCCCAGCCGCAACGCCAGTTCCCGTTCGGAAAGCATCGAATCCGGGGCGATGCGCCCTTCCAGGATATCCTGCTTGATGCGGCGATAGGCGGTTTGCGACAGGGTCTCGGCCGTCATGTCCGGTCCTCCGCAAGGGCAAGGAACACGGCCTCGACCGCCCGGGCGAGGTCGGCCTCGTCCATCGCCTCTTCGGGGCAGTGGCTGCCGTTCCAGTTGCGGATGAAGACCATCACGCTGTCCCAGCCCGCCGCCGCAAAGGCGGCCGCGTCATGCCCGCCGCCTGAAAGCATGCGGCGCGGCCGGTCGCCCAGCCGTTCGGCACCACGCGCCACCAGATCGGCCATGGCCTGCGACAGTGCCGCCGGCTGGCTGCGGCTTTGCCGGCCCAGCTCGAAGCGGATGCCGGGCTGGGCGGCCTCGATCCGGGCGATCTCGGCGCGCAGCAGCCGGTCGGCAAGATCCAGCGCCGCCACGTCCTCGGAGCGCATGTCGAGGCAGAACTCCAGCTCTCCCGCCACCTTGGCCATGGCATGGGCGGGGGTTGCCGCATCGACGCGGCCGAAAGTCACCGTCAGGTCGCGGCCCTGCGCCAGCAATTCGTCCCACACCCGCTGCATGGCCACGACCAGTTCGGCGAATGCCGCCACGGCATCCGCCCTGCCATGGCGCGGCGCCCCGCCGGAATGGGCCCAGGCGCCATGCACCCGCGCCGCGCGATAGCGCAGCCCGCCGCGGATCGCGGTCACGATGCCATAGGGCTCGGCGGCGGCATCCAGCACCGGGCCCTGCTCGATATGGAACTCCAGAAAGCGCGCCGGGGCCGGCGGTTCATGGGCCAGGACCGCATCCGCATCGAAACCCTGATCGCGCATGTGATCGGCAAGGCTGCGGCCGGTATCGACCCGCCGGGCCTGCAGATCCTCGGGGGAAAGCCGGGCCAGCGCCGCGCGCGAGCCGATATAGGAAACCGGAAACCAGACGCTTTCCTCGGCCCGGGTCACGGTCAGGACGATGTCCATCGCCGGGGTCGCGCCATGCGCCCGCAGCGCCGCGATCAACGCCAGCCCGCCCGCGACGCCGGCCTGCCCGTCATAGGCGCCGCCCTGGCTGACCGTGTCGAGATGCGAGCCGACGTAAAGCGGCACCGCCACCGGATCGCCGCCCCTGAGCCGGGCGAACAGGTTGCCGGCCGGATCGCGGCGGACCTCCAGCCCCAGCGCCCGCGCCTCGTCCTCGACGACGGCATGGGCGGCGGATTCCTCGTCGCTGTAGGAGGGGCGGGTATGGCCCGGCCCGCCCTGCGTGATCGCGTTCACGCGCGACAGGACGCGGGCGATCGTGTCGCCGATGACGGTGTTCTGGCGGCGCGCGGCAAGGATGGTCATGCGGTCTGGCTCCAGACTTCGGGATTGATCGCGGTTTCGGGCAGCCTGCCGGAAAGCGCGGAAATGACATGGCGGGCGGCGGCCTCGGCCACGCGCTTCAGCGCGTCCTCGGTCGTGCCGCCCAGATGCGGGGTAAAGACGACATTGGGGAAGGCCGCCAGCGGCCCCTGCGGCGCATCACCGGACCAGACGTCGAGCCCGGCCCCCGCCAGCCGCCCCGAGGCCAGCGCCTCGCAAAGCGCCGGCTCGTCGACCAGCCCCGCACGGGCGAGGTTCAGCAGGATCGCCCCCGGCTTCATGGCCCGGAACTGCGCGAGGCCCATCATGCCCCGCGTCTCGGCCCGCAGCGGCGTGTGCAGCGAGACCAGATCGGCCTGCGCCAGCCCCTCGGCAAGATCGGCGGCGCGGCGATAGGGCGCCGTATCCGAGGCGCGCGGCGAATGGACCAGCACCGTCATACCCAGCGCCCGGTCCAGCATGCGGCCGAAGCTGCGCCCGATGGCACCCCAGCCGACGATCAGCGCGGTCTTGCCCGACAGCTCGGCGAAGCGGGCGGATTCGCGAAATCCGGCGACGCCCGCCCGCTGCGCGCGATCCGCCGCCGGGATGCGCCGCGCCACGGCCAGCGCCAGGCCCAGCGCCAGCTCGGCCACCGATTGCGCGTTGGCGCCCGGCGTATTGGCGATCACGACCCCGCGCGCCGTGGCGGCGCCCTTGTCCACCGGATCATGGCCGGTGCCGTGGACGACCACCACGCGCAGCTCGCCGGCCGCGGCAAAGGCCGGGGCGGACAGGCCGGCGTCGCGGGTGATGACGGCCTGGCAGCCGGCGATGTGGTGCGCCACCGTCGCCATGTCCGGCGCGGGACAGGGCACCGGCTCGATGCCGTTCTCGCGCAGCAGGGCCAGGCCCGATTCGTGGATGGGTTGGACGATCAGGCATTTCATGGCGCGGTCTCTGCCGAAATCCGGTCCAGGCGGTCCAGGACGGCATCCCGTGCGTTTTCCAGATGCCGCACCATCCCGGTGGCCACGGCATCGGCATTGCCCGAGCGCACCGCGTTCAGGATATCCAGATGCTCGTCGCAGCCCTGCAGGAAACGGTCGGGCACCTGGGTATGGTCGAAGACGCAGGTGCGCCGCCTCAGCGAGGCGACGACGGCGCTGATCGTCCGGTTGCCCAGCGGTTGCAGCATCATGTCGTGGAAGTCGTTGTCGGTCTGGAAATGACTACCATCCAGCTCCGGGCCTGCCGCCATCAGGCGCCGGATACGCTCCTCCATCGCATCCACCTGTGCCGGCGGCAGGCGCACCGCCGCCCGCGCGGCAAAGGGCTCAAGCTGCAAACGCAGGAAAAAGATCTCCTCGAACTCGCTGCGCCGCATGTGCCGGACACGCGTGAAACGGCCCGAGGTCTCGGCCAGCCCTTCGCTTTCGATACGCTTGATCGCCTCGCGCACGGGGGTGCGCGACATGCCCAGCCGCTCGCCCAGCGGTGCCTCTTGCAGGGCATCACCCGACTTGAGCGCACCCTCGAAGATCATGCCGATGATCCGGCGATGCGCTTCCTGCGACAGGTTCGACGATATGCTCATGCCTTGCGCCCCTTTCTCATGACCGCTTCCGCCCAGACGACTTCCTCGGGGAAGACGATACCGCCCACAAGATCGCAGGAAAGCAGATAGTCCGAGCGCAGGATGCCCTCGGGCTTGGCGACCAGTGCGGCAAGGGCATCCCGCAGCGCGCGCGCGCGGGCGATGCCGATCCGCTCACCCTCGTCGCGAGAGACCGCGGCGAAGCGGATGCGGCTTCCGACCGGAAGCTGCGCCAGGCGCGGCAGGTCGGCCGAGATCACCGTGGCGATCTTGGGATAGCCGCCGGTGGTCTGGCTTTCCACCAGCAAAACCAGCGGCTGGCCCGATCCCGGCACCTGGATCGAGCCGGGCACGGTCCCGTCCGAGACGATGTCATGCCCGCGCGCGGCAGGCAGGCAGGCATCGCCCAGCACCATGGCCATGCGGTCACGTTGCGGCGTGACCAGGAACTCCTCGCCCGTCAGCCTGGCCAATGTCCCGGCATCGAAATAATCCTGCTGCGGTCCCAGCACGACGCGGATCGGCCCCTGTCCGCGCGGCAGGCTGGCCCCTTGCAGCGGCGAAGCCGGGCGCAGGCAGGGGACATCCGGCTGGTCCGCGCCCAGCGGCAGGATATCGCCCCCGCGCAGGCAGCGCCCATCGACCCCGCCCAACCCGCTGCGCAGATGCGTGGCCCGCGACCCCAGGACCGGCGCCGTCGCGATGCCGCCGGAAAAGGCCAGATAGGCCCAGACCACCTCTCGGGCCAGCCCGATCCGCAGCAACTCGCCCGGCTTCAGGCGGTGGCTTTCGCCGGCCTGCACGATGCGGTCGTCAATGCGGATGTCGCAATCCCCGCCCGCGACGGCAAAGCGCACCGGGCGCGAGGTGGTGAAGCTGCCGGCCGGACCGGCGAATTCCAGCGCCGCCATGCCCGACGCATTGCCGCAAAGCGCGTTGGCCAGTGCCATGGCGGCGGCATCGACCGGACCGGCATCCGAGACGCCCATATGCCGCAGCCCGATCCTGCCCGCGTCCTGGACGGTCAGCATCGGCCCGGCGGAAACGATCTCGACGCTCATGCCATGGCCTCGGGTTGGAGAATCGCCTCTCCTGCCGCGACGCGGCCGGCCAGGACCTGGGCCTCGGCAGCATCGATGGGACGAAACCGGATGCGGTCGCCAGCCCGGAACAGGAAGGGCTCGGTCCGCGACGGATCGAATGATCGCAGCGGCGTCCAGCCGATGAAGCGCCAGCCCGAAGGCCCCGCAACCGAGTTGATATTGCCCTGCTGCCCGCCGATGCCGATCGCGCCCGCCGGGATGTTCTGGCGCGGCCTGGGCAGGCGCGGCGTGTGCAGGATCTCGGGCAGGCCGCCCAGATAGGCGAAGCCCGGCGCGAAGCCGATCATGTAGATGCGGTATTCCGCCGCCGAGTGCAGCGCGACGATCTCGTCGGGCGGCATCCCCTTCATCCGGGCCAGTTCGTCAAGATCCTGGCCGACCTCTCCGCCATAGAGGCAGGGCACGACCCATAGCCGCGACGGCGCCTCGCTTGCGCAATCATCCGGCGCCAGTCCGGCCAGGATGGTTTCGAGGCGGGCGCCGCTGACGATTTCGGGATCGTAGCGCAGCAGGAGCGAGCGATAGGTCGGCACGATATCGACAAGGCCCGGCACCGCCATGCCCTCCAGACGCGCGGCGGTGGCGATCACCCGCGCATTGGCCTTAGCATCGATGGTTTCGCCGAATTGCAGCGAAAGCGCGGTATCGCCGCAGGGTAGGATCTTGGGTTGCATCATTTCTTCTTGTTCTGGTGACGTGCGCCGCGGCCCCGTGCGGGCCGCGGGCATCCCTGCCCTATCGTCCCGCCATCATGCCGGGCAGCAGGTCGATGATCCCCGGAAAGACCGCGATCAGCAGCACGAATGCCGACATGATGTAGAAGAACGGCATCGTGGCGCGGGTGATGCGCCCCATGCTGTCGCCCGTCAGACGCTGGATCACCGTCAGGTTGAAGCCCACCGGCGGGGTGATCTGCGCCATCTCGACCACGATCACCAGGAAGATCCCGAACCAGACCTTGTCGTAGCCGGCCGCCAGGACCAGAGGCAGGGTGATCGGCAGGGTCATGACGATGATGCCCAGCCCCTCCATCACCGTGCCGAGGATGACGTAGAAGATCAGCAGCACGACGATCAGCATGAAGGGCGACATGCCCCAGCCCTGGATTTCCGAGGCGATATAGCGCGGCACGCCCAGATAGCCGATGGCGGTGGACAGGAACATGGCGCCGATCATGATCAGCCCGATCATCGCGCAACTTTCGGCGGCATGCCGGGCGGCGATCAGCACGCCCTTCAGGTCCAGCGTCCGCTGCAGGAAGCCGATCAGCATCGAGGCGGCGACGCCCACGGCGGCCGCCTCGGTCGGCGTGGCAATGCCGCCATACATCGAGCCGATGACACCCAGGATCAGGAGCAGCAGCGGACCCAGGTCCTTCAGCGCCACGATCTTGTCCCAAAGCGAACTGGGCGGCGGCGGGGCACCCACCAGCGACGGGTTCATCATCGAGCGGATCGCCAGATAGCCCATATAGGCCGCAGCCAGCATGAAGCCGGGCAGGATGCCCGCGATGAACAGCTTCAGGATCGATTCCTCGGCCATCACGCCATAGATGATCATGATGGTCGAGGGCGGGATCAGAAAGCCCAGCGTGCCCGCCCCGGCAAGGCTGCCGGTGACCAGATCGCGGTTGTAGCCGCGGTCGATCAGCTCCTTTGCGGTGATGCGCCCGACCGTGGCCGTGGTCGCCGCCGACGAGCCGCAGACCGAGGCGAACAGCGTGCAGCCCAGCACCGTCAGATGGCTCAACCGGCCCGGCACCCGGCGCAGCCAGGGCGACAGCCCGCTGAACAGCGCCTCGGAGATGCGGGTGCGAAACAGGATCTCGGCCATCAGGATGAACAGCGGCAGCGCCAGCAACTCGGGCGAGACCACGGTGTTCCAGCTTTGCTGCGACAGCAGTTTCAGCGCCGGAAGGTTGGGCTTGAATATCTCGACCAGGCCGATGCCGGTGCCGATCAGGCCGATGCCGATCCACATGCCCGACCCCAGCAGGACGGCCATCAGGAAAAGCAGGGTAAAGACGATCGTTGCCATGCGAGGCTTCCCCTATTCCAGACCGGGACCGGAGGTCAGCGCCTCGCCGCGCAGCAGGCGCAGGACCTGCGCCAGGCATTGCAGCGTCAACAGCACCGCACCTGCCGCCAGCACCGCCTGCGGATAGACCAGCGGCACACGGAAGGTCGTCGCGGCGGTCGAGCCGCGCTGGCCCGAGAGAACGGCCATGTCGATCAGCGCCCAGCTGAGCGCGCCGCATATCGCCAGCCCCACGAGCGTCGAGGCGATCTCCAGAACCCGCCCGACGATGGGGGACGAGATTTCGATCAGGGCGGTCACGCGCACATGGCTGCCCGCCTTCATGGCCGAGCCGCAGCCCAGCAGGAAGCAGGCGCCCATCAGATACCCCGCCAGATCCCACGAGAAATGCAGCGAGCTGGCCAGGAAGTTGCGGGTGAATATCTCGGCCAGGATCAGCCCGAGGATGCCCAGCAGGCTGAGCGCCGCGGCATAGCCGCCGATGCCGGTCAAGAAGTCGATGGTTGAGATGATGCACCCGAAGGGCCGGGTTTCAGGGAAAGTCGTTTCGAGCATGGCTCCGTCCTTTGTCCTTGTCGCGGTTGCGGACAGGCGGCGCCCCGTCACGGAATCGGGGCGCGGTGGGCCGGTCTGCGGCGGGCCGGTCTATTGGCGGGCGGTCAGGTAGGCGTCGATATAGGCGGCCGCATCCGGCACCCGCGCCTTGAAATCGTCCCAAAGCGGCTTCGCCCTTTCCAGAAGCGCGGCGCGCAGTTCGGGCGAGGGCTCGGTGATCTCGATGCCGTGCTCTTGCAGGACGGCCAGCTTCTTGGCGTCCTCGGCCTGGCTGTTGAGCCAGAACTGGCCCTCCATCCTGGCGGCGGTCGCCTCGATGGAAGCGCGGGTCTCGGGCTCCAGCGCGTTCCAGGCATCCAGGTTCACCATCACGGCATTCGACGACGCCTGCCAGTTGAAGGTGTTCATGTGCTTGGTGAACTCCCAGAAGGCGCCGTCCACGCCCGATGAGGACGAGGTCGTCACGCCCTTGATCGTGCCTGCCGCCAGCGAGGGCACCACCTCGCCCCAGGGCATCTGCACCGGCGTGGCGCCGAGCGCCTCGAAATAGGACGAACCGTTGGCATCCACGACGCGGACCGTCAGGCCCTTCATGTCGTCCAGACCATTGATCGGATTGGGTGCGAACACCGCCTGCCCCGGCCACGGCACCAGGTAGAGCAGCTTCTGGTTCATGCCCTCGGCCACCTCCTCGAGCTTGGGCCGATAGAATTTGTGCAGAAGCGCCAGGTCCGGCATGGTCGGCGCCAGATAGGGCAGCGTCTCGATGCCCAGGATCGGCGCCTCGCCCACCTGCTGGTTCAGCAGGATGTCGGCGATCGGCACCAGCCCGTCGCGAACCGCCGCCATGCCCTCGGGGCCCTTGATGCCCAGCGCACCGCCGGAATGGACGGTGATGACCACCTCGCCATCCGTCACGTCCTTGACCGCTTCGGCAAAGGCGATGGCGTTCTGGGTGTGGAAATTGCCCTCGGGCCAGACCACGGACATGTCCCAGGCGGTCTCGGCCACAGCCGCCGACACGCCCAGCCCGACGGCGCAAGCGGCCGCGAAAGCGAAGATTCTTCCCTGTTTCATGATTTTTTCCTTTTTCGTCGGATTGCGAGGAGGATGCTTGAATTTTCAGTATACCACCTGTATGCCAATCTGGCGCAGCGAAATCCGGTCTGTCAACAACTGCTTCGGACTCGCCGCGAAAAAATCGCCAAAATCCGCAATGCACGTTTTTTGCGCAGCAACAGGAGCAGGAATGGCCCGCACAATCGATCTGAACTGCGACATGGGGGAAAGCTTCGGCGCCTATACGATCGGCGACGACGCAGCGATGCTGCAGCTGGTGACCACGGCGAACGTCGCCTGCGGCTTTCACGCCGGCGATCCGGTGGTGATGCGCCGCACGATCCGCATGGCACGGGAAAACGGCGTCTCGGTCGGCGCGCATCCGTCCTTTGCCGACCTTTACGGATTCGGGCGCCGGCGCATCTCGGGCGAACGTCCCGAGGATCTCGAAACCCAGCTGATCTACCAGATCGTCGCCATGCAGGGCATGTGCGCGCTGGAGGGGCACCCGATGACCCATGTCAAGACGCATGGCGCGCTTGGCAACATGGCGGCGGTCGATCCCGACCTGGCCGCGCTGTGCGTTCGGGCGATTCGCGCCGTGGATCCCGGCCTTACATTCGTCACCCTGCCCTATTCCGAAACTCATGCGGCCGCCGAAAAGGCCGGGCTGCGCGTGGCCTGCGAAATCTATGCCGACCGTTCCTATACCGACACCGGCGAACTGACGCCGCGCAGCCAGCCCGGTGCCGTCATCCACGACCCGCGGCAAAGCCTGGACCAGGTGCTCGAGATGGTGGTGAACGGGCATATCCCGACCACCGGCGGCAAGCGGCTGCCGGTCCTGCCCGAGACGCTTTGCGTTCACGGCGACACGCCGGGCGCCGTCGGGATCGTCCGGGCCCTGCGCGCCGCACTGATCGAAAACGGCATCAAGATCGCGCCTTTCGCCAAGAACTGACCGAGGGAGAGATGAGCAGAATCCTTTACCTGAACGGCGCCTGGCTGCCGGAATCCGAAGCCCGCGTCTCGGTGTTCGACCGCGGCTTCCTGATGGCGGACGGCATCTACGAGGTGACCTGCGTGCTGGACGGCAAGCTGGTCGAATATGCCGGCCATTCCGCGCGGTTGCAGCGCTCGGCGCGCGAACTGGGGCTGACCGTCCCGCTCGATGCCGAGGCGCTGCTGGCCGTCCACCGCGAGATCGTGGCGCGCAATGCGCTGGATCAGGGCATGATCTATCTGCAACTGACCCGCGGCGCCGCCGACCGCGACTTCGCCTATCCCCCGGCCGGCACGCCGCCGACGCTGCTGCTGTTCACCCAGGCCAAGAACGTGCTGGAAAACAAGGCGGCCGAGCGAGGCATCTCGGTCGCGCTGCTGCCGGATCTGCGCTGGGGACGGCGCGACATCAAGACGATCCAGCTGCTCTATCCCTCGATGGCCAAGATGGAGGCCATGGCCCGCGGGGCCGACGAAGCCTGGCTGGTCGAGGACGGCCTTGTCACCGAAGCCTGCGCCGCCACGGCCCATATCGTGACGGCCGAGGGCGTTCTGGTCACGCGCGACCTGTCCCATGCCTTGCTGCCGGGCGTCACCCGCGCCTCGGTGCTGGAACTGGCGGGCACGCACGGAGTCCGCGTCGAGGAGCGCGCCTTCACCTCCGACGAGGCAAGGTCCGCCCGCGAGGCCTTCATCACCTCGGCCACGAATTTCGTGGTGCCGGTGACACGCATCGACGGACAGGCCGTCGGCGACGGCGCCCCCGGCGCGCTGACGCGGCGCATCCGCGACATCTACATCGAAACCCGCCGCGCGGCGGCAATCTAGGGAAACAGCCATGGCACAGCGAATCGGACGCGACAGCGGCGGGGTGTTCATCATCGCCGCCACCCCCTTCACCGACAGGGGAGAGATCGACCACGACAGCCTGCGCCGGCTGGTCGATTTCTATGCCGGCCACGGCGTCACCGGCCTGACCATCCTGGGCATGATGGGCGAGGCCAACAAGATGACCCCGGAGGAGCGCCGCGCCGTCGTCGACACGGTGATCGACCGGGCCGCAGGCCTGCCGGTGATCGTCGGCGTCTCGGACGCCGGGATGCGCAACCTGACCGATCTGGCGGGTCACGCCATGGATCGGGGTGCCGCCGGCGTCATGGTCGCGCCCGCCGCCGGCCCCGCGCGAGAGGACCGGATCGAGGGTTATTTCCATGCCGTGGCGCAGGCGCTCGGCCCGGATGTGCCGATGGTGTTTCAGGATTTCCCGCTGGCGACCGGCCTGCCCGTCTCGGCTGCGCTGATCCGGCGGCTGTCCTCGGAACTGCCGCAGATGATGATGCTGAAGCACGAGGACTGGCCGGGGCTGAGCAAGATCACCGCGCTCCGCGCAGATGAGGAAACGCCCGGTACGCCGCGCCTGTCGATCCTGGTCGGCAATGGCGGGCTTTACCTGCCGCAAGAATTGCAGCGCGGCGCCGACGGCGCCATGACCGGCTTTGCCTATCCCGAGGCGCTGGTGCAGACCGTCGCCCTGCACCGCGCCGGGCAGGTGGACGCGGCCGAAGATTTCTTCGACCGCTACCTGCCGATCCTGCGCCACGAGCAGCAACCCGGCTTTGGCCTGGCGGTGCGCAAACATGTGCTGATGCGGCGGGGCGCCATCGCCTCGGCCGCCACGCGCGCACCGGGGCCCAGGCTGAGTGCCACCGATATCGCCGAGGTCGAGCGGCTGATGGCCCGGCTGGAAACCCGGCTGGCCGCCTGATCCCTACAGGCCCCGTCCCTGCGTCGGGGCCTGTCCACCGCCACAGACATCCACGAATGCGCGCACCGCCGCGATACGCGCGCCGGAACGGTTCCACAGCACGCCGGTCTGGCGCGAGCCCGCACCCGCGAGCGGCAGCTTTTCCAGCCGCAGCCCCTCGGGCCATGGCGGCGCCCAATCGGGCACGATGGCGATGCCCAACCCCCGGCTGACCAGCGCGGCGATGGCGTCCAATGCGTCCAGCTCCAGCCATTCGCGCACCTTCAGCCCCTGTTGGCGCAGGAAACGGTCCACGATCTGGCCGCCCCATTGGTTGCGATCATAGCGGATGAAGGGGTGACGCCGGATCACGTCGAACGGATCGTCCAGCGCCATGCCGGCACGCGCTATGAGCACCAGAGGCTCTTCGCGCAGGGTCAGCCACCCCGTGGCCTTGGGCACCGGAAATTGCGGCCGCACGATCACCGCGGCATCCAGGTCGCCGGCAACGACACCGTGATAAAGATCGACCGAGGCGCCGGGCCGGATGAACAGCTCGATCCGCGGATGGCGCGCGCCCAGCGTCTCGATGATCGCGGGCAGCAGGCCGGTCAGCGCGGTCGCCGTGGCGCCCAGGCGCAACTGTCCCTCGGGCTGGTCGTTGGCGGCGATGGCGCGCAGGTCGCGCGCGCCCTCGATCAGTGCCCCGGCATGGCGCAGCACCGCCAGGCCCGAGGCGGTCGGCCGCACCGTGCGCCCCACCCGGCTGACCAGCGAATGGCCCAGATCCTGCTCCAGCGCACGCAGCCGCTGGGCCAGCGCGGCGGGCGTCAGGTTCAGCCGCCGCGCCGCCTCGGCGATCGAGCCGCATTCGGCCACGGTCACGAAGCTTTCCAGAAAACGAATATCCATAAGATGGTTTTTCTATCTTCTGAAGCAAGAATAAGCCAGATTTTCTTGCGCTCCGACTGGCGTAAGATGCGCCCAGGGAAACGCCGCCCGCCCCCAACGCAACCCGCCCCTTCCGACACCTTCACGGACCAGAGCGATGAACATCCAGAACAAGTTCGCCAGATTGGCCACCGACAACGCACCCGGCCAAGAGGTCCGCCAGAACGCCGCCGGCATCCAGGCGCTGCTGCGCGGCGACGTCCTGCCGGGCCGCCCGGTGGATTTCTCGCATGGCGATGTCGATGCCCATGAACCCACGCCCGGCGCTTTCGAGGTCTTTGCGCAAGGCGTCGCCAGGGGCGGCCGCCAAGCCTATACCGAATACCGCGGCGATCTTGAGATCCGCGAGACGGTCGCCGCCCGTCTGGCCGGTTTCACCGGCGCCCCCATCGACGCCCGCGACGGCATGATCGTGACCCCCGGCACGCAGGGCGCGCTGTTCCTGGCGGTGGCCGCGACCGTGGCGCGCGGCGACAAGGTGGCCATCGTCCAGCCCGATTACTTCGCCAACCGCAAGCTGGTCGAGTTCTTCGAAGGCGAGATGATCCCGGTGCGTCTAGACTACGAGACTGTGGACTACGAGACGGCGGGCGAGGATCGCGCCGGGCTGGACCTCGACCAGCTCGAAGCCGCCTTTCGCGGCGGGGCCAGGGTCTTTCTGTTCTCGAACCCCAACAATCCCGCCGGCGTGGTCTATTCCCCGGCCGAGATCGCCCGGATCGCGGCGCTGGCCGGGCAGTATGGCGCGACGGTCATCGTCGACCAGCTTTATTCGCGGCTGCGCTATTCCGGCGTGACCTATACCCATCTGCGGGCGCAGGACGTGGACCCGCAGAACATCATCACGATCATGGGACCGTCCAAGACGGAATCGCTCAGCGGCTATCGGCTGGGCGTGGCCTTCGGTTCGCCCGCGATCATCGCGCGGATGGAAAAGCTGCAAGCCATCGTCAGCCTGCGAGCCGCGGGCTATTGCCAGGCCGTGCTGCGGACCTGGTTCGCCGAGCCCGAGGGCTGGATGGACGAGCGCATCCGGCGCCACCAGGCGATCCGCGACGACCTGCTTGCGGTGCTGCGCGGCATCGACGACGGCTTCGCCCGCGCGCCGCAGGCCGGAAGCTACCTGTTCCCGCGCCTGCCCGCGCTTGCGGTTTCCCATGCGGATTTCGTCAGGATCCTGCGGCTTCAGGCCGGCACCGTCGTCACCCCGGGCACCGAGTTCAGCCCGCATCACGGCGATTGCGTGCGGCTGAACTTCTCGCAGGACCATCGCGCCGCCGTGGCGGCGGTCGAGCGCATGGCGGCACTGGTCGAACGGTATCGCGCATGAGCGCGCATCCCCAGCCGGTGCCGCAGGGCGATTACGTCCCGGCCCGCCGCCACGGCACGCTGATCTTCACCTCGGGCATGACCCCGCGCCGCGATGGCGTGCTGCTGCATCACGGTCCGGTCCGGGCCGACGCGCCCGTCGATGATTATCGCGATGCGGTGCGACTGGCCTGCGGCAATGCGCTGGCGGCGGCGCACGGGATGCTGGCTCCGGGCGAAAGCCTTGCCGCGATCCTGAGCCTGACGGTCTATGTCGCCGCCGAGCCGGGATTTGCCGCCCATTCCCGCATCGCCGACCTCGCCTCGGCCTATCTGCGCGAGGAATTGGGCGATGCCGGCATCGGCAGCCGCGCCGCCGTGGGCGTGGCGTCCCTGCCGGGGAACGCGCCCGTCGAGATCCAGCTTGTCGCGGCCACCTGACCGCACCCCACCCAAAGGACCACCGATGCAGATCGCAGCCAAGCCCAACGCCTCACGCCTCTCTTCGCGGTTGATGGCGGTGCAACCGTCGCCGACCATCGCCATGACCCGCCTTGCCGCCGAGATGCGCCGGGCGGGGAAGGAGATCATCGGCCTGTCGCAAGGCGAGCCGGATTTCGACACGCCCGAGCATATCCAGCGCGCCGCAAACGATGCCATCGCGGCCGGCAAGACCCGCTATACCGACGTGGACGGCACGCCCGAACTGAAGGCGGCCATCATCCGCAAGTTCAGGCGCGAGAACGGGCTGGACTACGAGCCCGCGCAGATCAGCGTCGGCACCGGCGGCAAGCAGGTGATCTACAACGCGCTGCTGGCCACCCTGGACGAGGGCGACGAGGTGATCGTCCCCGCACCCTATTGGGTCAGCTACCCCGACATGGTGCGGCTGGCAGGCGGCACGCCGGTCATCGCCCCCTGCCCCGAGGAAGACGGCTTCCTGCTGACCCCGCGCACGCTGCGCGCCGCCATCACGCCGCGCACGAAATGGCTGATCCTGAACTCGCCCTCGAACCCGACCGGCGCGGGCTATTCGGCCGAGGCATTGGCCGCGCTGGCCGAGGTGCTGCTGGCGCACCCGCACATCCTGGTGCTGACCGACGACATGTATGAACACATCCGCTATGACGGCTGGCAATTCGCCACCATCGCCGCGGTCGAGCCGCGGCTGGCAGAGCGGGTGCTGACCGTGAACGGCGTGTCAAAGGCGTTTTCGATGACCGGCTGGCGCATCGGCTATGCCGGAGGGCCCGCGGACATCGTCAAGGCGATGGCCACGCTGCAATCGCAGTCGACCTCGAACCCCAGTTCGGTCAGCCAGGCGGCGGCGCTTGCCGCATTGGACGGGCCGATGGATTTCCTGGCCGCTCGGAACCGGACCTTCCGCGAGCGCCGCGACCTGTGCCTTGCCGCCTTCGACGCCATCGAAGGGCTGTCCTGCCGCAAGCCCGAGGGCGCGTTCTACCTGTTCCCGTCCTGCGCGGGCATGATCGGACGGTGCCGTCCCGACGGGCGGGTGATCGAGAGCGACGGCGATTTCGTCATGTGGCTGCTGGAAGAGGCCGGCGTCGCCGCCGTCCCCGGCAGCGCCTTCGGGCTTGCGCCCTATTTCCGCATCTCCTTCGCGACCGCGACCGAGCAGTTGGAAAGGGCCTGCGCCCGCATCGAGGCAGCCTGCAAGAAGCTGTCCTGAACCGCCCGAGGGGCGAGCCCACAACAGGAACGGAGACGATGATGGATCTTGGAATAAGAGGAAAGACAGCGCTGGTTCTGGGCGCAGGCGGCGGGCTGGGCCGGGCGATCGCCCGCGCGCTTGCCGCCGAGGGCGCACGGGTGGCGCTTGGCGACATCGACAGCGCGGCGGTCGAGGAAACCGCCCGCATCCTGCGGCAAGAGGGCGGCAAGGCGCTGCCCCTGACCTGGGATCTGGGCGATCTGGCGCAGATCGGCCCGAACGTCGACCGGATCGAGGCGGAACTCGGCCCCGTCGACATCCTGGTCAACAATACCGGCGGCCCCAGGCCCAGCACCGTCTCGGGCCAGGACGCGGCGCTGTGGCAGCAAAGCTTCCAGTCCATGGTCCTGTCGGTGATCGCGCTGACCGACCGCGTGCTGCCGGGCATGCGCGAACGCAAATGGGGCCGGATCATCACCTCGACCTCCTCGGGCGTGGTGGCGCCGATCCCGAACCTGGGCCTGTCCAACGCCCTGCGCCTGTCGCTGGTCGGCTGGTCCAAGACGCTGGCTCGCGAAGTCGGGCGCGACGGCATCACCTGCAACATCATCCTGCCGGGGCGCATCGCCACGCCGCGCATCACCTTCCTGGACGAGCAGAAGGCCGCGCGCGAGGGCCGCAGCACCGCCGAGGTCGCGGCCGAAAGCGTCGCCGCGATCCCGGTCGGCCGCTATGGCCAGCCCGAGGAATACGGCGACACGGTGGCCTATCTCGCCAGCACCCGCGCCTCCTACATCACCGGCAGCACCATCCGCGTGGATGGCGGCCTGATCGCCAGCATCTGAAACAGGACGGACCCATGACCACGGAAAACGAAACCGCGCTGATCGAAGCCTTGTCCAAGGTCACGACCGCGACCCTGACGACGGTGCTGCTGAAAAAGGGCCTGCGCAATGTCTGGCTGCGCGGCGCGGCGCCGCTGAACCCCGGCCAGCCCCGCCTTGTCGGCCGCGCCTTCACCCTGCGCTTCGTTCCCGCGCGCGAGGATCTGGCGACGCCGGAAAGCTGGTCCTCGCCCATCTCGACGCGCGCCGCCATCGAGGCCATGCCCGAGGGTTGCATCTGCGTCACCGACGCGATGGGGGTCAGCGATGCCGGGATCTTCGGCGACATCCTTTGCGCGCGGATGAAAAAGCGGGGCGTGGCGGCGCTGGTCACCGACGGGGTGGTGCGCGACGTGGCCGGCGTGCGCGCGACGGGACTGCCGGTCTGGTGCAGCGGCGTGGCCGCGCCGCCCTCGGTCGCGGGGCTGACCTTCGTGAACTGGCAGGAGCCCGTCGCCTGCGGCGGCGTCGCGGTCTATCCCGGCGACATGATTGTCGTCGACGACGACGGCGCCGTGCTGATCCCCGCCGCGCTGGTCGAAGAGGTCGCCGCGCAGGCCACCGAACAGGAACGGCTGGAGGGCTGGATCATGGATCAGGTGGACCAGGGCGTGCCCCTGCCCGGCCTTTATCCGCCCAATGCCGAGAACAAGGCGAAATACGCAGCCTTCAAGGCCGGCCAGCCGTAACCGACCGGGATGCGCGAGCTGGTCCCGGTCATCGCCGTCCTGACCCTGATGGCGACGGCCGCGATCCTGCCGGCGCTGCTGCACCGCTGGCGGCGCCGGCACTGGCGGCGGGTCGTCGCCCGCATCGACGCGGCCTATTACGCCGCCCCGGAAAGGACCGCCTTGCCCCTGATCGACGTGTCGTTCCGCGACCACGGCGAAACGCGCCTGGTCAAGGGGCTGCTGCGGCACGGCACCGATGTCGAGGATCTTGTCCCGGGAGGTCCCATCCGGATTCTGGTATCGCCCGTTGACAGCCGTCGCTGCGTCATCGACGAGTAGGACGCTCAGCCCCGCAGGAGTTCCAGGTGCACCACCATCTTGCCGCCACGCCCGAAACGGTGCTCTGGGGCCATATCGACCCGGCGGCAGCGCCGGTCCTGCACATCGCCAGCGGCGACAGCGTCACCATCGAGACGCTGTCCGGCGGGCCGCGCAACCTGCCCGCGCCAGAGACAGGCTGCCACGCCCTGGCCGCGCATCGCGACGTCATCGCCCGGTGCCGACCCCACCTTGGGCCGCACATGCTGACCGGCCCGATCTTCATCAGGGATGCCGCACCGGGAGACCGGCTGCTGGTCGAGATCGAGACAATCGAGCTTGCGCAGGATTTCGGCTGGAACGCCATAGAGCCGGGCGCCGGCATCCTGCCGGACCTGGCGGACGAATACGAATCCCTGACCGTCCCGCTGGACCGCAGCAGACGGCAGGCGCGGCTGCCCTGGGGGCCGGTGGTCGACCTGGCGCCGTTCTTCGGCATTCTCGCGGTTGCGCCCGATGCCTCGGGCGGCTGCGTGACCTCGGTCGTGCCCGGCCCCTTTGGCGGCAACATGGACAATCGCTATTGCCGTGCGGGCGCGCGGATAGCCCTGCCCGTCTTTTGCGAAGGGGCGCTGTTTCTTGCCGGCGACGGGCATGCGCTGCAAGGAGACGGCGAAATCTGCGATACGGCACTGGAGACCGCGCTCAATGGCCGGCTCCGCTTTCACCTGGAAAAAGGCACCGCCCCCGAGGCGCCCGAAATCCTCTGCGACAATCGGATCATCACCATGGATTTCGACGAGGACCTGGACAAGGCGGCCACGACCGCGGCGCGCCGGATGGTCCACTGGCTGACGCGCAACACGCCGCTTTCGGCCGGGGAAGCCTATCGCCATTGCAGCCTGCTGGCCGATCTGCGCGTGACCCAGATGGTCAACCGTCGCAAGGGCGCGCATTGTGTCCTGGACCTCGGCAGCCTATCCCCTGCCGCATAGCAAGACCTTGCGCGGCGAAATCAGGGACCAGCCCCAGCGGGCATCCCCATCGCTGTTCCGCCGCGAAACCGGGTGACGGAGCGTCCGGGTGCGGGGCCCTGCGAGAGCGCCCAACCCATCACGACAAGGGCCTGGGCACCCCATATTCGCCGCTGACCTGGGCCAGTTGCTCATGCAATTCGGCGATCAGCCCGGCACGAGGCCCTTTCGGGCGTTGCAGCAGCCCGATCTGGCGAAAGACCGGCGGATCTCCGAAAGGCAACATGACCAGGTCCACCCCGCGCTCGATCGCGGCGATCCGCGGCACGATCGACACCCCCAGCCCGTTTTCGACACAGGCGGTCACCGCCGAAATCGTGTCCATCTCGGCGATGTCGTTCAGCGGCAGGTTCATCCGGCCCAGCTCGGTTTCGATCAGCCGCGCCAAGGGCACGTTGCTGCGGAACCGCACGAAGGGAAACGCCGACAACGCCTGCCGGACATCCACGACCGGGGTTCCCGGGGGCGCGATCAGAAACAGCGGCTCGCGGATAAAGGGCGACCAGTCGAGATCGCGCGACGACAGGCTGTTCTCGGCGATGATCGCGGCGTCCAGCCTGCCGGCATAGACATCCTGGACCAGATTTTCCGAGTTCCCGACCAGAAGCCGGATCTTCAGCCCCGGATGATTCGCCACGACGCGCGATACCGCTTGCGGCAGCAGCCCTATCGCGCTGGTGCGGACCGAGCCGATGACAAACTTTCCCACGATCCGGCGGCCTGAAATCGCGTCGATGGCGTTTTCTGCCGCCCTGACGAGCTCTGCCGCCGCCTCGACCATCTGCTGCCCCGCCGCGGTCAGCGTCGGCGGGCGGTTCTCGCGGTTGAAAAGCGAAACTCCGACTTCGTTTTCAAGGGCCTGGATCTGCTGGCTGACCGCCGAGGGCGTCAGCGCAACGCGGTTCGCGGCACGGGCGAAGCTGCCGGTTTCCACAATGGCGAGAAGCGTCTTTAGCTGGCGCGAGCGGGTTATGTTCCGGTCTACGTTCCGCCCTATGTCAGCGGCGATGGTCTGATCGAGGTCGTGCGCATGGCCGATCCGGTCGGCATTCTGGCACGCATGGGGCGCATCGATGAAACCGTGTTCGCTTCCGCAAGAAGCGCAAAGAGGCCTTCCAGGAGGAAGAGGCTTGAAATCGCAACGACCGGAGGCGCCTCCGGCCGTTCTGCATTCCGGCGGCTTGGGCAGGGCCCCTGAGAGCAGCGCGCTCGATTCCGAGAGTGCAACCTGGCGCTGCATCTGCTAGACTTCCCCATGAGGACGGTTCGGCCCGGCATGTTCGCGGGCGGGGGCCGGGTTCTCCGGCTGACGCCTCGCCCGGTTCCGGGCCCTCCAGGAAGGGAGGATGCAGCCATGCACCGAGAAACGATTGGAAACCCGCTGAGCTGGAGCGCGCAGAAGCTCGCTGGCATCGGCCGCAGCGCCGGGGCGGCGGTGGACGGGATCGGCAGTCACGAGATGACCCTGCCCGAGGTCAACCGGATCGGCCTGGGCGATATTCGCGCGGCGCTTCGCAAGGGCGTCAAGGATTTCGCCGCGCTGCGCACCGACGTGATCACGGCGGTGGCGCTTTATCCGGTGATCGGCTTCGTCCTCGCCGCCTGGGCGTTCAACGCCGGGCAGGTGCATCTGCTTTTCCCGCTGGCCGCGGGCTTTCCCCTGATCGGGCCGGTCGCGGCGATCGGCCTCTACGAGATGAGCCGGCGCCGCGAACGGGGCGAAGAGACGGATTGGAGCGCCGTGCTGGCCACCCTGACCGGCCGGGTGCTGGGACCGGTGCTGATGCTGGGCTGCCTGCTCGCGGTGATCTTCGCCTTCTGGCTCCTGGCCGCGCATGCGATCTGGGTCGTCACCCTGGGGCCCGGGCCCTATGACAGCCTGTCCGTCCTTCTGCGCGATGCCCTTACCACCAGCGCGGGCTGGACGATGGTCCTCGCCGGGTTCGGCGTCGGCTTCGTCTTCGCGGCCGTGGTGCTCTGCGTCAGCCTGGTGTCGTTCCCGATGCTGATCGACCGCCCGGTGGGCGTGCCGGTGGCGCTGGCGACCTCGCTTGCCGTCGCGCGCCGCAACCCGGGCACGACGGCGCTGTGGGGGGTGATCGTCACCGTCTCGCTGGTGCTGGGGATGATCCCGCTCTTCGCCGGGCTGATCGTCGTGCTGCCCATCCTCGGCCACGCGACATGGCACCTTTACCGGCGGGCGGTGGCCTAGGGTCGTCCATACCGCTCTCTGCGATCACATGACCTGTGCCTGACAGGCGTGCCCATCCCGGATGGATGGTGCAAGGTTTTCTTCCCGATGGGCCGTCGGCATGTCCGCCGGCCCATGCGGCGAAAGATGGCAGGCAATGCGCAACTCTGTCAAAACCGTTCACACCCAAGCCGAAAGCGGCAACAGGTGGTTGATTTTTGTCGTCCGACGTCGCACTCATCGCCCCAAGAGCCAGCGTCGGAAATATCCCTATGACCGCATATCGTTCCCGCATCACCGCTCATGGCCGCGACATGGCGGCGGCCCATGGCGTGCGACCAGGGGAGCAGAACACGCGCCAACGCCAAGTTGCGGCTGTGCCTGAGATGCATGCGCCATTTGCCCCCTTTTCCAACGAGCACCCCATGCCTGTCCTGCCTTGATGAAACTGGCCGGAACGGGCCGTCATGTGCCCGAGGCCAGAGAGCTTCCCTCCTCGGCCGCTGCCCCAATTCAAGACACCCCGGAAGGACGCCGGATAACGCAAACCGAGAGTAGAGATTCCAGTGCTGCCAGAAGCGATAACCGACAAGTCCGATCCCGCCCTTCTTCTGGCCCATGTGCAGCAGGTCGCCGGGGACTGGCGACATGTCGGGGTGCTGCCGCGACTGCTGCAGGCCCGGGCGATGGCGCGCCTCCATCTCGCGCCGGATGCACTGGCCATACTGGACAGCGGCGGGAAAGACCTGCACTCGCAAGAGCGGCTCCTGCGGATCGACCTGCTGCTGCGGCTGAGCCGAACCCGTAGGGCTGGGGAGGAATTGAGGACTCTGCCTGCCAGGGATCTGTCCCCCCGGAGCGCCGGCGCCGGGCCCGGCTGGAGATCGAATGGACGGAACAGGCCAGGGGCGACGACGCCGCCCTGAAACTGGCCAGGCACTATCGTGAGCGCTTTCCACATCACGAGCAGCTTCTCCAGCAATATCTGGCTCTGCTGGCGCAACAGGACCCGGTGGGCTTGGAGTGGCTGGAATTTGCAGAGCCCTTGCTACAGACCCAGATCACCTTCCAAACCCGGTTGGCGATCCTAAATCAAATGCAGCAGTATAATCGCCTGGGTCCGGTTCTGGAGGAACTGCTTGCCCATATCGACGGACCGGAGCCGCGCTCCATTGCGCTGGAACGCGCCTTCCACGCGGCCTGGTTCCGGCAGGATGCG
The DNA here is from genome assembly GCF_900100045.1 of Paracoccus denitrificans. GTDB lineage: Bacteria > Pseudomonadota > Alphaproteobacteria > Rhodobacterales > Rhodobacteraceae > Paracoccus > Paracoccus denitrificans. Next base: position 30,550 of record NZ_FNEA01000038.1, read on the forward strand.
GAGATCCTGGAACGACTTATCGCGCGCTGCCTTGCCCTGCCATACCCGCTGTCGGGGCCGGTGCGGTTCGCGCGCGAACGCGAGGGGATCTTTCCCGGCCTCCGCCGTATGACCGAGACGGCTGCGCTCTGGCTGGAGGGCTGGTCGCCCCCCAAAGTGCCGCAGGCGACGGATCACACGGAAATCGCAGAGATCGCCCGGCTGGCCGGGCTGACCGGACAGCCAGAACGGGGCGTGGGCTGGCTACGCCATCTGCTCGGCCACTATCCCTTTCTCGTGCGTGCGCGCCTTGCGCTGGCCGAGCTGCTGAGCCAGGCCGGTGCGCCATCCGAAGCCCGGGCAGAACTGGACATCGTTCTGACCGAAGCGCCGCAACTGCCGCGCGGTTATGCCGTCTATTACGAACTCCTCAGTCAATGCCCGGGCACTGAAGCCGAAACGGAGAGGCTGCTGAGACGGCGCCGCAACCGGGTGAAGGCGCTGCGCCAACCGCCCGGACCGGATGGGCTGCCGCCCTATGACCAGGAAAGTTACGAATTCGAATTACGGCGTGGCGCGCTCGGAAAGGCGCTGCTGCACCGCAGCGGCCGCCCGGCCTGCCACTACCTCGCTGCCGCCTTGGGAGAGGCTTATCCAGGCTTGCGCCGCCCGGTGCTCATCCCCGGGACACGCGCCCGCAAGATCGGCCTGATGGCCTAGGAAGGCATCGCCGACGAGGTGCGAATGGCCCAAGTCTACGGTCTGCTGGAGGATCGGGCCGGTGAGATCGTGATCTCTTGCGAGCCGCGGCTGGAGACGCTGCTGGCCCGCAGCTTTCCCTTTGTTCGTTTCCATCCGCTGCGCCGGCGCTGGACATTGCTCTGGCAGGAGCGGCCGATCATGCACGAGGAGATCGCCGAGCGGATCCTGTCGGGCTATCTCGACGCGGACTATCTGGTCAAACTGCGCGATTGCGATCACGTCTTTTTCCCCGAGGAGATCATGGGACAGATGGAGCTGTTCCAACCCGGTCTCTGGCAAAGCCACCTTGGCCGAATCCGGGCCGGTTATCTGCGCCCCGAACCGACCCGGCATGCCCATTGGGCCGCACAGTTCCGTGGATCTGGCGAGCGGCCGGTCGTTGGACTGCTTTGGCGCAGCGCGGTGCAATCGCATTCCCGCAACCCGAATTACCTCTCGCTGGAGGAGATGCTGCCGCTGATCCGAGAGCTGCCCTGCACTTGGGTTTCGCTGCAGCCGCAATTGAGCCCGGAAGAACGCCGGCTCTGCGAAGATCATGGCATCCTGATCCCGGCCGAACTCGACCTGTTCGATGACATGGAGGGGATCGCGGCCTGCTGCGCGGCGCTGGATCTGGTGGTGGGCATCAGTTCGCTGCCCTTCGAGCTGGCCGCGGCGGTGGGATGCCCGGTCTGGATGCTGGCCCTGACCCCCGCCGCGCAATACAAGCGGCAGGGCACGGCCGGCATGGATCAGCTGACGGTGAATGGCCGGGTCTTTGCACCGCGCGACCTGACGCTGTTTGCCGACCGCAACGCGATGCTGGGGGATCTCTTGGAACAGATCGTCGGAGCCTTGAAGGCGTTTCGTTCCGAGCGCCGCCGGTAGGACCGAACTCCACCCGTTACGGGAATTGGGGTCGGGCTGGGCGATCTTCGGCCTAGGGCTCAGCCGGTGGAAGGCAGGCCAAGTTTCTCCTGCACACGTAGGATCAAGCCTATCATCACCAGTTGGAAAAACAGGCTCCCGAAACCGGTGTTCCGTCACCGCAAGGGGCAAGGGCCGTATCCATCCTTGCCCCTTTCCCGGGCGTGTCGCGCGCACCGCTCCCGCCGCCGAAATCGTCGGCGAGGCGGATATTTCCCGGCTCTATCCCGACGGTTTTCCCGGCTGGGAACTGGAGCATGGCGGGGTGCTGGAAACCTCGCTGATGCTGGCGCTTTACCCGACGCTGGTCGATCTGAGCCGTGCAGTCGATGTCGAGCCGGCGCAATTCCCGCCTTACGACGTCTACCCCGCCAAGCCGGAATGGACGCCCGCATCGGGCACGCTGTCCTCGCCCAAGGACGCCTCGGCCGAGAAGGGCGAGTTGCTGCTCGAGGTCTGCACCAAAGGCATCGTCGCCGCATTGCGGGCAGAGTTCGGCACCCCCTGCCCC
>NZ_FNEA01000028.1 GCF_900100045.1 Paracoccus denitrificans
GCAAGTCCATGTTGACATGGTCGAACTCGATTCCCAGCCGCTTGACGCCGGGGGTCAGCTGCCGCACCGCGCGGAAATAATTGTCGCGCCGCCAATCGGTATAGGTGACGTTGCCGCCAAAGCTGCGCCGCCACGGCTGACCGCCATCGATGCCGGCGCTGATGGTGGTCGCCGCGTCCTGGGTGATGACCATGCCGTATTTGCGGCCGAAATAGCAGTAGAGCCAGCCCGAATAATAGTTGATGCAGTGATACGAGGTGAACAGTGCCGCATCGACGCCGTTCCCGGCCATCCAGCGGCGCATGTCGTCCTGGCGCCGCTGCATCTCGGCATCCGAGAAAGGGGAAAATCCTTATCGCCATTATGCCATTCCATGACATGAAGCATGTCGTCGGTCATGAGATCCGTCCTCCGTCGGTTTCCTGACGACGAGGCTATCCGCCGCTGCAGCGGGACTAAAATTTGTTTTGATAATCTCAGGATTTGGACGAATGAGGGGCTGCGTCGAACTCTCGCAGCTGGCCAGCACCAGCTCAACACCGCAGCACCCCTTGTGCTGAAGCCTACCGTATCTGTCGAGAAGCCAACAGGAGCGCATGGCACTCTTTCGCATCACACAAAGCCTGAGGATTACGGAGAAACATGAGTGCATGACTGCAAAAAAGAATGACGCAAGTTGAAAGCGCTTCAAGATATATGCGGGACACCGCACCGGCATCACTTAAACCAGGGCTTGTCCATTTTCGCACCGACTTGGCGAGGAAAACCGTATAACCATGCTGGTCGAGTATGAAGAACTTGCCTGGCCACCCTGTCCCTGTCACATCTCGATACTCGATGCCGCGCCTCCGGCACGGATGCGGGATTGCGTCGCACTCCTCGCTCTTTCTCCCTCGCCAGACACTCGGCCGCCTGCCGGGGCGTTTTATCCGTCTTGATCGGCCGTGCCGTCGATGATGCGATGCGCCTCGGCATCATGCCGATTCCGGGTCTTCGCGGCATGAATGCGAGATTGCAACTTTTCCATCCCCGGCAGCGGGACGGCAGAGCATGCAGGGGGCCAGGATCAGCTTACCCCCTGCCTTGGCGATACGGGGCCGCTTTCGCGCGATCCTCGGATCGCCAGATCCTGACCGCCCCGCGACGGCGCGCCCAGTCGCTGATCGGTGCGCCCCGGATCGCACGGAAGCAACGCCGTCGCGCTTGTCCTAGTTCAACCGCTCTCCGTTCTCGGGCGAGAAGTAGGACACTTTCGAGAGGTCGAAGGCGAGCGGAAACATCGCCCGCGCCCGAACCGCGCTTTCCGCGCGCAGCCGCGCCGTGACCGGCTTGCCGCCCAGATGGGTGACGGCAAAGGTATCCGCGCCCGCAGGCTCGACGATCTCGATCATCACCTCGCCGCCCGCGCCCTGCGCCAGCCCCGGCAGATGGGCGCTGCCGGTCGCTTCGTGGATATCCTCGGGACGGACGCCCAGGACGATCTCGGCCGGAAGCTGGCGCGCCACCGGGTCGGTGATGACCAGCGGCGCCGCACCCTCGCGCGCAATCTCGATGCGGGTCTGGCCGCCTTCGGAGCGCACCTGCGCCGGGATCAGGTTCATCGCCGGGCTGCCCATGAAATCGGCCACGAACATGTTGGCCGGGCGGTTGTAGATTTCCGCCGGAGCGCCGATCTGCTGGATCACGCCGCCCTTCATCACGACGATCTTGGTGGCCAGCGTCATTGCTTCGATCTGGTCATGGGTGACATAGACGATCGAGGCGTTCAGATCCTGGTGCAGCTTCTTGATCTCGGTCCGCATGGACACGCGCAGCTTGGCGTCCAGATTGGACAGCGGCTCGTCGAACAGGAACAGCTTGGGATCGCGCACCAGCGCCCGGCCCATCGCCACCCGCTGGCGCTGCCCTCCCGACAACTGGCCGGGCTTGCGGGCCAAGAGCGGCTCGATCTGCAGTTGCCGGGCGACCTCGGCCAGTTTCGCGGCCTGCGTGGCCTTGTCCACGCCGCGCACCTGCATCCCGAAGGTGATGTTCCTGGCGACGCTCATCGTCGGGTAAAGCGCATAGGACTGGAACACCATGGCGATGTCCCGGTCCTTGGGCGACACGCCGGTCACGTCGCGCCCGCCGATGCGGATGGTGCCGCCGGTAATCGGCTCCAGCCCGGCGATGCAGTTGAGCAAGGTGGACTTGCCGCAGCCCGAGGGACCGACAAGGACCAGGAAATCGCCCGGCTCTATGCTGATGTTGATGTCATGCAGGATATGCGTGTCGCCATAGGCTTTCTGCAGATGGTCGATTTCGAGGATCGGCATGGCTTATCCTTTCACGCTGCCGGCGGTCAGGCCGCGGATGAAGTATTTGCCGGCGATGACATAGACCAGCAACGTGGGCGCTGCCGCGATGATCGCGGCGGCCATGTCCACGTTGTAGGCTTTCACGCCGGTGGTGGAGTTGACGATGTTGTTCAGCGCGACCGTGACCGGCTGGCTGCCCGGCCCGCTGAAGCTGACGCCGAACAGGAAGTCGTTCCATATCTGCGTGAACTGCCAGATGACCGAAACGGTGATGATCGGCAGCGACAGGGGCAGGAAGATCGCAAAGAAGATCCGAAAGAACCCCGCCCCGTCCACCTTGGCCGCGCGCACCAGTTCCTGCGGGATGGTGACGTAGTAATTGCGGAAGAACAGCGTGGTGAAGCCGATCCCATAGATCACATGGACGAAGATCAGCCCCGGAATCGTCCCCGCGATGCCCATCAGCCCCAGCATCTGCGCCATCGGCAAGAGCACGACCTGAAACGGGATGAAGCAGCCGAACAGGATCGCCGCGAAGAACAGGTTCGCACCCCTGAAGCGCCATTGCGCAAAGACATAGCCGTTCAGCGCGCCGACGATGGTCGAGATCGCGACCGCAGGCACCGCCATCAGCACCGAGTTCCAGAAGAACGGCCGCAGCCCCTGGCATTGCGTGCCCGCGCAGGCGCTGGACCAGGCCTCGGCCCAGGGGGCGAATGTCAGTTCGCGCGGCAGCGACAAGAGGCTGCCGGTGCGGATTTCCTCAAGGCTTTTCAGCGATGTGGTCAGCATCACGAACAGCGGCATCAGGTAGAACAGCGCGAACAGGATCAGGACCGCATAAAGGCCCCAACGCAGCATGGTGTTACTGGTCACGGCCTTACTTGTCATGGCGGGGCCTCAATTCGCTATAGAGATAGGGAACGACGATGGCGAAGATCACCATCATCATGACCATCGCGCTTGCCGCCGCCTGACCCAGATCGCCGCGCGAGAACGCCATCGCGTACATGTAGGTCGCAGGCAGGTCGGTCGCATAGCCGGGGCCGCCATTGGTAAGCGCGATCACCAGGTCGAACGCCTTGATCGCCAGATGCGCCAGCACGATGAAGGCCGACAGGAAGATCGGCGCCATGGTCGGGATGATGATCGCGGAATAGATGCGGTGCGTCGGGATGCCGTCCACCTGCGCGGCCCGGATGATCTCGGTATCGACCGAGCGCAGCCCGGCCAGGAACAGCGCCATCACGAAACCCGAGGCCTGCCAGACAGCGGCCAGCACGATGGTATAGATCGCCATCTCGGGGCGGATCAGCCAGTCGAAGGTGAAGTTCTCGAACCCCCAGCTTCGCACGGTGGCCTGAATGCCCAGACCGGGGTTCAGGATCCATTTCCACGCCGTCCCCGTCACGATCAGCGACAGCGCCATCGGATAAAGGTAGACGGTGCGCAGGACGCCCTCGGCACGGATCCTCTGGTCCAGAAAGATCGCCAGCATCAGCCCGATCACCATCGAGATCACGATGAACAGCCCGCCGAAGATGAACAGGTTGTCCATCGCCACATCCCAACGCGGCGCGGCGAACAGGCGCTCGTATTGTCCGATACCCTCGAATTCATAGCGCGGCATCAGGCGCGAGCGTGTCAGGCTGATCCAGGCAGTCCAGGCGATGAAGCCATAGACGAACACCAGAATCGCCACGAAAGACGGCGCCAAGACCAGCTTGGGCACGTTGCGTTCAAGCCATTCCATTTCCCGATTTCCCCCAGAAAGGAAACCCCGCACCCGGGCTTGCGGCCGGATGCGGGGCTGTCGGCCTTACATCGCGCTCGCGACGGCGTTGGCCAGTTGCTCCACGGCCTCGTCCGAGGTCATGTCGCTGTTGAAATGCGCCGTCACCACATCGGTGATCGCCCCGGCGGGCGCGCCGCGCAGCGCCATGCCATGCGCATAGGAGGGCAGCAGGGAACCGTTTTCCGCACCCGCATTCATCGCCTCGGCCGATTGCCGGGCGCAATCGTCGAACTCGTCCAGTGCCACGTCGGTGCGCGCGGGGATCGAGCCCTTGTTGAGGTTGAAGGTCTTCTGGAAGCCCTCGCCCATGATCAGGCGGGCCAGCAGCGCCTGCCCCTGCTGGCGGTCATCGCCATCGACCTTGAAGAAGGCGAAGCTGTCGACGTTGTAGAGGAACCCGCCGCCGGGCGTCTCGGCACAGACGAAATCCACGCCCGGCTTCTTGTCGGCGGCCAGAAACTCGCCCTTGGCCCAGTCGCCCATGATCTGGAAGGCGGCCTCGCCGTTCATCACCATCGCGGTCGCGAGGTTCCAGTCGCGCCCCGAGAAATTGTCGTCCACATAGCCGCGGATCACCCGCATCTGGTCGAACACCTGGCGCATGGTATCCGAGTTCAGCGCCTGAGGGTCCAGGTCGACCAGCGCCTGCTGGTAGAATTCCGGCCCGCCCAGGCCCAGGACGACGGTCTCGAACACGGTCGCGTCCTGCCAGCTTTGCCCGCCATGGGCCAGAGGCGTCACGCCCGCCGCCTTCAGCGTCTCGGCAGCGGCGTTGAACTCCTCCCATGTGGTCGGCATCGCTATGCCATGCTCGTCCAGGATCTGCTTGTTGCCCCAGATCCAGTTCACGCGATGGACGTTCACCGGCGCGGCGCACCATTGGCCTTCGCATTGCATGTGCTCGGCGATGCGGACGGGCAGGACGGCTTCCCAGCCGTTTTCCTCGGCCACGGGACCGATATCGGCCAGCCCGGTTTCCTCGTACCATTCCTGAATGGCCGGGCCTTTCAACTGCACGGCGGTCGGCGCATTGCCCGACAGCACGCGGGCGCGCAGCGCGGTCATTGCTGCGTCGCCGCCCCCGCCCGCCACGGGCATGTCGGTCCAGCTGCCGCCCTCGGCTGCGAACTGCTCTTGCAGCACCGCGACGGAGCGCGCCTCGCCGCCCGAGGTCCACCAGTGCAGCACTTCGGCCTGCGGCTCGGCCAGCACCGGCCCGGCCAGCATCACGGCGGTCGACGCCGCCAGAAGGGGTTTCATGGTCATGGATCCTCCCAGATCTTGATCGCACGGACCTTGCAGGGACCGCGCCGTGAAAGGATCATGCCAAAGCCGCGGCCATTCGCGCAACGCAACACAGCCATGCGCAAGGCGGATTTCCCACCGTTATGTTACAAACTGTTACGAAGTGATATGTCGAAGGCCGGGAGGACGACATGAGCCTGCATCGCCTGCTTCTGGTCGAGGACGACGCCGAGATGGCGGCGATGCTGGCCGCCTATCTGCAACGGCAGGGCTTTCATGTCAGCCGCGCCGACAGCCGCGCCGGCGCATTGGAGGCGCTGCGGGCGGGCCGGGTCGACCTGATCCTGCTGGACGTGTCGCTGGGCGAGGATGACGGCGTGCAGATCTGCGCCGAGATCCGCGCGGCGCAGGATGTGCCGATCGTCATGGTCTCGGCGCTGTCGGCGGATCATCAGCGCATGGCGGGCTACGAGGTTGGCGCGGACGATTACATCGCCAAGCCGTTCAACCCCGACCTGCTGCTGGCCCGCATCCGCGCCGTGCTGCGCCGCGCCCGCCGCGCGCCCAGCCTGACCCATCGCCGCCGCGACGCGATCCTGCGCTTTCAGGGCTGGCGCTATGACGCGCGGCGCGACGAGGTGACGGCGCCGGGCGGCTGGCAGGTCTCGCTGTCCTCACGCGAAACCGCATTGCTGCGCGTGTTTCTGGCCAACCCGCTGATCCCGCTGACGCGCGAGGAAATCGCCGCGGCGCTGGACCATGACGAAGCCGCCGGGGGCCGGGCCATCGACATGCTGGTGGGCCGGCTGCGCCAGAAGACCGACCCGGCGCTGATCCGCACCGAGCGCGGCACCGGCTATGTGCTGGCGGCCGAGGTCAGCCGCGACGATGCTTAGCCGCCTCAGCCTGCGCTGGCTGGCCAGCCTGTGGGTGGTGCTGGCGATGGCGGCCGGGGGTGGCGGCGTCTGGCTGTGGATGGCCAGCCAAGCGGCTTGGCAGACGCATCTGGACCGCGCCTATATCGCCGGGCTGGCATTGCACGATTCACTGGAAAATCGCAGCGCCCTGCCGGCGGGCGTGACGATGGTGCAGCAGGGAGCCGCGCCCTCTCTGCCGAATGGATGGCGCGAGACGCTGCTGACGCTGACCGGCGGCGGGCGACCCGATCTGTCGCGCGGCGCGCGGCTGTCGATCCGGGTCCAATCGCCCGACATTCAATACCCGGTCGCCGAAGTGCAGAGCTTCGGCGGCGGTTCTCAGGCGGCGGGGCTGGCATCGGTCACGCGCACGCTGGCCCGGTTCTGCAGCACGCCCCGGCTGTTCGTGCAATTCGATACGGGGCCGTGGATGCGCATCGAGGGCGCCGCGATCTGGGGCTGCGACGCCGCGCCGCCGGATCGGCGGTTGCTGGCGGCGCTGGTGCTGGCGGGCGCGCTGATCCTGCTGCTGGGCTGGGTGGCCGAGGTCTCGGGCGCCTTCGCCGGCTTCGCCGCCGCGCTGCGCGACCACCGGGCGCGCAACGCCGCCCTGCCGGTGGGAGGCGTCGAGGAGTTGCGCCAGACCGCCGAGGCGGTGAACGCCTATGTCGCGCAGGACCGCGCCGCGCTGGAGAACCGCGCGCTGGTGCTGTCGGGTGTCAGCCACGATCTGGGCACCCCCGCCACGCGGCTGCGGCTGCGCAGCACACTGATCGAGGATGATACCCTGCGCAGCAAGCTGGAGCACGATATCGACGAGATGACCACCATGATCGAAGGCGTGCTGACCTATACCCGCGCCGAGATCGGGGCCGAGCCGTTCCGGCAACTCTCTCTGACCTCTCTGGCCGAGGCGGTGGTGGCCGATTATCAGGACGTGGACATGCCCGTGCGGCTTGTCCCCGCGCCGATCCGGGCCGCCCGCGCGGGAACGTTGTTTGCCCGCAGCCGCCGCCAGCCGGTCGAGACCCACGCCATCCTGATGCGCGGCCAGCCCACCTCGCTGCGCCGCGCGCTGTCGAACCTGATCGACAATGCGCTGAAATACGGGCGCGAGGCCGAGGTGATGGTGGATGGCGATGCGGATGACGCGTGGATCACCGTCACCGATCGCGGCTCGGTGTTGACGGAAGAAGATCTCGCCCGCCTGACCGGCGCCTTCCAGCGGGGCGGCAATGCGGGCACGGCCCCGGGTGTCGGGCTGGGGCTGGCCATCGTCTCGACCATCGCCGCGCAGCATGGCGGGCGGCTGGAATTCTTCCGGGCCGATCAGGGGCTTGCGGCGAAACTGGTGCTGTGCCGCCGGTGGGCCTGACCGGACGTGACGCGAACCTTGCCTGAAACTCGCCCCCAGGTCATGTTGACGAATGGCGGAGCCAGAGGCGGATCGAGGTCATGTCGATGAAGTCCAGGAAGCTTTCGGCGGTCTTGCCATGGCGGGTTGCGACGCGGCGGGCGTGCCTCGGCTTGTTGCAGCAGCGCTCGACGAGGTTGCGCAGCCGGTAGAGGGTGCGATCCATCGCCACGCGCACTTGCGGGTCTTGCGCATCGGGATGACGGGCACCACGTTGTGCGCCTCCATGGCTTTGCGAACGTTGTCGGAGTCATGGCCGCGATCCGCCAGCGGGACGCTGGGCTCGGGCTGATTGTCGGCCATGACCGGATCGAAGCCCAGATAGTCCGATATCTGCCCCGGCGCGATCTCCGACCTCATGGGCAGGCCCGCGCCGTTGACGCGGAGGTGGACCTTGGTCGTGAAGTGGAAGGTGGTTAAGAAGACGATCCAGTGGATCGTTTTCCCGCCGAACGCTCTTGAACGGCCGAAACTCTGCCGCGGAGCCCCCCTTTGCGCCCTCTGCCCGACGATGAGCGCGAACCACGGTGCTGTCGCACCATCTGCAGGGCGCATATTCGCCGGATCGGGGAAGATGTCGTCCGCGGAACGCCTGTTCTCAAGGCCGGCAGCCGCATCGGCCCAGGCCAACTGGCCCCTCTTACGGCACTTGGCCTGCGTTCCGTGCTGGTGGTCCCTCGGCCGAGGGTGGCCCTGCTGTCCACCGGCAACGAACTGGTGGAAAGCCCCGGGGCGCTCGAGGCGGGCCTGATTTACGATTCGAACAGGCCGATGCTTTCCCGGATGCTGCAGGCCGCCGGCGCGGTGGTCACGGATCTCGGGATCGCGAAGGATGATCCCGCGGCGATTGCTGCGCGGCTTGTCGGGGCGGCGAGCGATCATGATCTGTTGATTTCCTCGGGTGGCGCACCCGTGGGCTTCGCGGACCACCTCACGCAGATCATCTCCCGCCGCGGCTATCTCGAGTTTTGGAGGCTTGCCATGCGTCCCGGCAAGCCGATCGGCTTCGGCGATGTCGACGATTGCCCGACCCTGTTGCAGCCTGGAAACCCCCTGGCTGCGGCGGCCGGTTTCGCTCTGATCGGGCGCGCGATCCTCGCCCGGCTCGAAAGCAGGCCCCCGGCCGGGACGGGCTGGCGCCTGCCTGTCGCCACTTCACTGTCCAAGCCGGCGGGACGGACGCAGATTCTGCTGGGACGGCTGTGCCATGACCCGTCCGGTCGCTCAACGGTCGTCGAGCCGCTGCCTGACCAGGGTTCCGCCAGCCTGCGGTATCTTGCGCTTGCGGATGTGATGATCCTGCTCCATTCCGAACAGACCGTGATAAACGGCAGCGATCCGGTCGAGATCGTGCCGGTGCGGCAGGGTTTTCCAGCGTGAGCGGTCTTGGCCAGTAGGCGAGACTGGCGAGGCAGGGGCGGCCGTGAGGAAAACCTCTTCGAGGTTGGCTCGTTTGCACCTTCGCGAATGGAAGCGGCCGCACCGGGGAAGGTGAATATTCTACAAGGAATCCGGTGAAACCCTTATGAATCCCGGCGTGCCCGGATCGTCCAGCCCCGCATCTTGGCGACCGCCATGATGGTCGCTGCAATGAGCAGCCCGCAAAGGATGGCCTTCGATTTCGTTTCCATCGTCCCTTCGATCAGCAGCGCATGAACGACGCTCCCGACGACGATGACCGCCGCCAGAACCGTATGACCAAGACGCCAGGCATGCGGGTGACGGCGCCAGCGCCGGCGGGATGCCGCCATGAGCGCCGAGGCGAAGACGGCCCACATGGCGACCACTCCCCAGAATGAGAACGGCGTGGGCGATCTGAAGAGAAGGGCGTCGATCACGTCAGGCGGGCTGGTGACCCAAAGGCCCGCGACATGCAGGATCACCGCCGCGACCAGAACGCCGCCGACAAGTCGGTGAACGCGCTGGCCTTTCAGGGCGGGCAGTCCCGGCAGGTATCCGCCCGCCAGCAAGGGCTGAAAGAGCAGAAGCGCCAGCGCGATCACCCCGGTGAATCCGGCCGCGATATAGATCGGTTCGCGCCATGCCAACAGCGGGCTTGCCGCCGCGGCGGCGACCGGCACGGCAACCGCTGTCGTCAGGCCTGTCCAGACCAGGATCCCGCGGACCAGATCAGCCCATCCGATCCTCATCCCGATCAGACCGGCACGAGCACGAAATCCGCGTGGAGGCTGGTATCGCGGGCGCTTCGCATGACCGGACGGAGAAAGACGGTTTCAAAGTCGCCACTGTCATAGGCTAGGTGGCCGTGAGGCTGGCCGAAAGCGGGGACGATCTGGGGCATTTCGAGCCGGAACACTCCATTCGCATCGGTAAGCGTGGCGCCGTGGCTATGCGGATCGCGCTCATGTCCCTCGGTGGTATGCGCCCAAATCTGGATGCGCTGACCCGCCAGCGGGACACCATCGCCGACACGACGGACCGAGCCCGTCATCCAGAACCCGCCGCCGCCGATCCGGTCCACGATCGGCGCGCCCGGCAGGTAGTTGTTGGCACCGCCGCGCATCGAGGGCGTCGGGGCGAGCCCTTGCGCGCGGGCGGGCACGAACAGGCCGGGCACCACGGCGACACTGGCGGCGATCAGAAGAGTACGACGGTTGGTCAGGACGTCAGTCATATGGTCTCTCCTGTCGCGGTACGGGCGCGCGGCTGCTCTGCCGAAGACAGCTCACAGACAGGGCTGTGGCTGGATCATAGCACGTTTTCGCCGGCTCTGACCCGAGGAGCATTGAAGACGCGATAAACTTTGCTCACGGCTCGGTGACATGGTGAACGGCCATCGACAGGTGCGGATTCCTGTCCGCCTGATACTTGCAGACGACCGTGAGAGGCCCGTAGCGGATAGCCCAGAGCCGACGTTCGGGAGGTCGGCAATGCTGCTGCGGTAGGACTGCCCCAATCTGGGCACGCACGCTTGCCACAGCGATTTTCCAGGGCAATGTCGCCGATACGGCACGGAGCGAACCTTGGAAAGCAATCGGCCGCTATCCCGCGGTAGCCGGTCTATCCTTTCCGTCGTGCATCGGCCTTGGCTGCCAGCGCATCCGACGCGTTCGAACGAAGCGGCAGGCGGGCAGCGCATTCCACCTCCGCCCGGCTCACACCGATATCGTCCAGGATCTGGTCGTCCAGGCGGAGCAAGGTCAGGAACGCATCGCGCCTCTCCTTGTTCCGACGATAGGTTTCAAACAGACCCCGCAGCCGTGACATCAGCGCGCGAAAGGCAGCCCCGATCCACGGGCTTCGTGAGGGCGGGCTCATGGTGCAGATTTCCTTGGCCATCGTAATCCTCCTTGGCTCAGGCCAGGGTGGCATGGCGATATTCTTCAATACAGCGCATAGTTCTTAGTGTATCATTCAAGAAAATTGATCGCGATGAGCCATGCAACCGCAACAGAACAACCTTCTCGAGACCGACCTTCTGAAGACATTCGTGACCATCTCCGAGACCGGGAACTTCACGGTCGCGGCGAAACGGGTATTCAGAACCCCCTCGGCGGTCAGCATGCAGATCAGGCGGCTTGAGGATCAGCTGGGGCGCGCCCTGTTTGTGCGGCATCCGCGCCATGTGACGCTGACCGCGGACGGCGAGGCATTTCTCGTGCATGCCAAGGACATCCTGCGCATCAATGACGAGGCTCTGTCCCGCTTTCGGGTGCCGCAGCTTGAAGGGCGGGTCCGGTTCGGCGCACCCGACGATTTCGGCGTGCGCTATCTTCCCGCGATCCTGTCACGCTTCGCCGCGACCCATCCCCTTGTCGAGGTCGAGGTCTTTCTGTCGACCAGCGTGATCTTGGCCCGGCGGTTCGAAGCGGCAGAGATCGACATGATCCTCACCGTCTCGGCCCAATCCGATCCGGCGCCGGGACAGGTCATTCATTCGGAGCCTCTCGTCTGGGTCGGTGCCCGCGACGGCATGGCATTCTCCAGGACCCCCGTGCCGCTCGCGCTGTCCTCACACGGATGCCCCTGGCGGGCTGCGGCCCTTGCCGCGCTCGACAAGGCCAGTCGCCGTTACAGGATCGCATACACGTCGGAGGCCGCAGCCGGCCAGCTGGCGGCAGTCATGGCCGACCTGGCGATCGCGCCTCTGCCGGTCAGCCTGGTGGACGAGCAGCATCGGCGGCTGACGGAAAAGGAAGGCTTCGGCGCGATCGGTTCCTATCAGCTGAGGCTTCAGAAGAACCCCGATATCGGCTCGGCGGCGCAGGCTTTTGCGGATCATGTGCGCGAGAGCTTTGGTCGGCAGGAATGACGGCTCTGGTGAAGGATTTCCGATGCGGGCCGCGGCGCGATGGTGCGGCTTGGTGCGGGGTCGACCCGCGTTGGAAATCCTCCCAAGGTGGAAGCCGCGGGGGTCCGGGCTCTGTCTATGGGGAAAGTGTGCTGCGCGATGTGGCGACAGCCGGGCCAGGGCGTCGGCTGGCGGGAAAAGGAAGGCCTCGGCGGCTTGCCGGGTCGGTCTGGGGCGCCGTTTTGGGAGGCGGCCGCAGCAGATGACGATGCATTTTCGGGCCGATCGCGGCAGCGGGCAAGCCGGAGGTGATCCGGCTTGCGGTCAAGCCCCGGGACATTTCTTTCGACAGTGACGAGCGTCTCGTCATGCGGCTTTCTCCCGGGGCGGATCGCGGGATGAGGGTTTTTGCCCGCGACGGAAGATCTCGACGATGCGCATCGGGCCGCCGCAGCAAGGACATGGTTCGCGCAGGGTGTGCGGATGATGTGTCAGCGCCGATCCCCAGGTGTGCAGCACCGCCGTCATGCCGATCCGCGCACCCAACCGCTTTGGATCGGCGGCGATGGTCGTCACCGTTTCCGCGTTCGGGCATTCCTTCGGACCGATGGCAGTCATGCCCTCACCCTTGAACAGCAGCCTACACACCGCCCTCTTGTTCCAGAAGGCGATCTGCGCGATCCTGGCCGGCAGGGTAAAGACGACGTGGAAATACTCGACGGGCAGCAGGTCATCGGCGCGCGCCTCCATCCAGTCACGCGCTGCCGGTGCCTGACACTTCGGGCAATGCCGGTTCTTGCAGCTGTTATAGGCAATATGGTGGTGGCCGCACTTGCCGCAGGCAGCCACATGCCCGCCAAGCGCCTCGATCCGGCAGGCCTCGATGGCCGACATCACCTTCAGCTGGGTCAGGCTGACATGCCCGGCATTGGCCCGCCGCCACGCGGGGCCGTATCGTCGGAAGATGTCAGCGATCTCCAGCTTGGACCGGGTCACGCCCGGCGACGGTCACTCCAGGCTTCGCTTCACCGTCTGATCCTGCAACTTGGCCAGCATCTCGTAAGGGCTGACGGTATCGCGGATCGTCTTGGTGGCGACATGGGTATATTGCGCCGTGGTCGTCAGTTTGGCATGGCCGAGCAAAACCTGGATCACCCGCACATCGGTGTTCGCCTCCAGGAGATGCGTGGCGAAGCTGTGACGCGAGCCGTGTGCAGCGTCGCCGGTTTGCTGATCCCGGCCATGTGCTTGGCGGACGTGAAGGCCCGGTTCAACTGGCGCGGCGAGATCGGGTTGATCTTCGGCTTGCCTGGAAACAGTCAGCCCTCGGGCCGTGCCTCGCGCCACCAGTCGCGCAGCAGGTTCAAGAGGCCCGGCGACAACATCACCTTGCGATCCTTCCTGCCCTTGCCCTGTTCGACATGGATCAGCATCCGGTTGGCTCATCGATATCGCCGATCTTCAGGTTGCAGACCTCGGCGGCGCGCAATCCCGCGACGTAGGAAATGCTCAGCGCGGCGCGATACTTCAGCCCCGGCCCGGGCGCCGCCATCAGGATGTCGGAGCCTTCCTCGACGCTGAACACCACCGGCAGTTTGCGCGGCTCGATCCTGAACTGCATGTAGCGCTTCATATCCTCGCGCCCGCAGGTCATGCCGAAGAAGAACCTGAGCGCCACGATCCGCACGTTGAACGTCGATGGCGTGACCCCGCTGTCGGTCATGTGGAGCTGATAGGCCCGCAGTTCCTCTGGCGTGGCCGTATCAGGCGAATGTCCGAGAAAGGCCGCGAAATCCTTGATCGCCCGGATGTGCGACTTCTGTGCCTTGTCGCCCATCCCGCGGATGCGCATGTCTTCGATCATCCGCTGACGCAGCGGGCTTACTCTCTCCTCTGTCATGGGAACCTCCTGTCTGATGATTGAGAGGTCTCAATCGACAGGCAGAAACGGCCGCCACCAAATGCACCACGATCACAACAACCCTGAACACCAGCCACGGGCGCCATTGCCGCGCGAGCGGCTTCGTCCAAGGGCTCCCAGCGACGGTGCCGCCTCATTCGGCGGGCCGTTGCCGGATCATGCAGACCGTTTGAACTGTGGCGGCCCATTAGCCGTCAGTCTAGCCCGCTGGATGGCGCGTGATCGCGTTCGCCAGAGCAGCCATTCAGCCTGTGCCGCGGCGAAGTCCTGTTATCATGGTAGCGAGATGGATCTGCATGCGTTTTGCACGTTCGGAACATCAACTAGAGGAGTGCGGCAAGCATGACTGTGCCAATCTATAGTTGACAGGAAAAGCGTCGGGGAATCCTGCTCATATCAGCCCCACGCATGGCTTGCGCGGATGCGCCCTGAACCGGCTTGGCCTAGTTGTTCCTGCGGGCTAGTTTGCCATTTCGGAAAAAGGGAAACCGGATGCGCAAACTGAAATGCACGAGCTGCGGTGGGACGCTCGGTCTCGTGACCACGGCAGAGGGTCACCTGATCGGCAGATGCGGCAGTTGCGGATCCGAATATGTGGTCGAAACGCAAGGTCGCCACCATGTCGTGCTGGAACACCGCTTTCCCGACGGGCAGCCCGCTGGGGCTGTCCTGCCAGGGCCGGTCTCGCGCCGAGGGGCGCTTGCGGCCGGGCTTTGCGTGATGGCGATCGGTGGCGGGGCCTTGGTGCTGCCGCAATTCCTGCGCAGCGCGCACAGGGCAGCACCCGAGGAAGGGCTTGCGGTCAAGACCGTTTTCAATGTCGGTGGCGAAGGCGCAGGCCCCGGACTTTTCCGAGAATATCCGTCTTATATCGGTATCGACAGCCTTGGCCGGGCCATGATCCAGGACGGCGGAAGGCGGTTTTACATCTTTGGCCCGGATGGCGCCTTTCTGAACCAGTTCCCTTCTCCGGAAGACAGCGGTGCGATGCTGGCCGTGCTGCCGGATGGCAGCATCATCACCGACGGTTCGCGCCGCATTTTGCGGATCGATCCGGCGAGCGGCGAGATCGCCGGCAGCCAGCCCATGCCGGAGGGGGAAAGCTACTGGAGCAACGGTGAAGGCTCCTGCGTCACACCGGACGGGGGGCTGGCCATTTACCGCGTCGCACCGCGCAGCGCCGGCGATGACGCAAGCCTGCCGCCATCAGATACGCTGATCCTTCTCGACCGCAATCTGACCGAACAGCGCCGCCTGACCGGGCTGATGGCACAAGCGATAGCCGCCGACCCCATGGTCACAAGTGCACCAAGGGCAACCGGCATCGCGATCAATGGTGCGGGCACCATCTACATCGTGATGAGACGCAGCGAGGATCAGGACAGCCGCGATGGCATATTCGAGTTCAATGCCGATGGCCGTTTCCAGCGCCGTATCGCGACCACGCCGAAATTCTTTCCCTGCATCGTTGCCAGTCCCGACGGCAGGATTTGGCTTTCGGATCCCTGGGACAACATGCTGGAAGAGGTCACGCCCGACGGCATCCGGCGCGTTGGTCTTGCAGCAGTCGGGCGAGAGAATGGCGCACAGATCGGCAACATCCGCTCGATCGCGGCTTATCCGAACGGTGACATTGCGGTCATCGGCGTGTCGGCATGGCGATTTGCCCGCCTCAGCATCGGCACTGGCTGAGAAAAGGCCAAAGCCGTGAAATGCACAACCGCGGGGATGCGCACTTGTGGGCCATATGTGATCGGCAAGATGGTGCTGAAACCTGGGCTTGCCGGGTTGGGCCGAATCGAGGTCCATCCCGCGCGCTTCTCGGGTCTTGCCGAGTCCGGCATCCTTGTCATTCAATCCCTGGCGGCCTTCATGACGAAAAATACCCTGCCTGCCCTGACCGCGTTTCTGCTGGCGGCCATTGGTCCTGCGCTGGCGCAGGATCTTCCGCCCTATCAGTCGCTGGAAACCCGCCACGTCTGCACGGCACAGCCTATTCATGAGACCCCGGCCGGAACGCAAGCGCGCGTGCTGGGTGCGGGCGCTGAGGTCATGCTGCGGGACGTGACCTTCGGCCCCGAGGGTGGCGCATGGTTTGCGCTGGATTACCCCACCGGCAAGGGGCTTGAGCGTGCCATCGGCTATTTGCCGGTGTCCTCGGTCAAACATTTCTGTGCGCCGGAGGGGGCGGCCCCCGAGGACAGCACCAGCCGCCTGCAATCCTATCTTGCGCCGCCGAACACCTGTCATGTCGTGGCGGCCCGGGCCGATACGGTCGAGGAGTTGAACGGCCAAGCCCGCTCCATGCCCGCCTATGCCCCTGTGATATCTGGCTACCGGCTGCATTCGGGCGGCTATGCACTGTCGCTGGGACTTGTCAGCACCAACCTCCGCGATCGGAT
Organism: Paracoccus denitrificans; assembly: GCF_900100045.1. GTDB lineage: Bacteria > Pseudomonadota > Alphaproteobacteria > Rhodobacterales > Rhodobacteraceae > Paracoccus > Paracoccus denitrificans. The sequence continues at coordinate 16,244 of NZ_FNEA01000028.1, forward strand.
CGGTTCACCCGCTGCGCGCCTCCAGACCGGCATCACCTGTGTGTCTGGCGCCGATTTCGCCGAAGCACTGGTCCATGACGGGACGGTCCTTACCCCGGCAGATCCCGGCGGCTTGTCCGATGATGCTGCCCGGCTTTCCACCGCACAGGCCCTGCGCGCACGGGGGCTTGAGAGCGGTGATCCGGCCATGCTGAAACGGTCCTGCGATCTCGGCCTCGGCGCGGCCTGCACCGAATTCGCCAGCCGGATCCATGACGCGCCGGATGGCCCGGGGCGCGGTCCTGCCGTGGTCACCCGCTATGCGCTGCTGGGCTGCATGGCCGGAGATATGGAGGGCTGCCAGATGGCCATCAACCGCCAGGGCAATACGCTGGAGCTTACGCGAGAGCAGGTTCTGCCCGATGCCAGGCCGGATGATGGCAGCGTGACGACGGAAATTTCAAAGGGTCTTTGCGACGCACAAGATCGGTTTGGCTGCGTTCTGCTGGCGCGGGGGACGGCTGTCGACCGGGCGCCCTCCCTGGTGGAGGCATCGTCGAACTTCTCGGCCAATCTGACGGCCTGTCAGCAGGGCATCACATGGATCTGCGAAGGGCTGAACGACGACCTGAAAACGGTCAGCGCGGCCCGTGGCTCCGGCTTGACCGGCAATGAACGCTATGCTCTGGCCGGGATCGAGGCAGGGCTATGCGCCCCCGGCCCGCGTGAACCCAATCAGCGCAGCTGCACCGGCGCTTATTACCTCTACCGCGATTTCCTGAACTACAGCGATGCAGCCACGCTGGATGCGGGTCGCGTGGCGCAGGCGACCGCGTTCCTGAGCAGCGGTTGTGCAGCGGGCGATCCCCCGGCCTGCGCCACCTTGGCCGGCATGGCCGGTTTCTGGCCAGAGGCGGATCGGCGCGCGGCAACCGCCCGTGCCATCGCCCTGTGCGATGCGCAAAGCGCCAAGGATACGATCTGCGAAAGCCTTGGCGGTGTCCTCGACCCCACCTTCCCGGAAAGCCGTCCGGTCATGGCGGCGCGCTATGAACGGCTTGCGCGGTCCTGCCTCAGCCCCGGCGAGGGTGACGCGCAGGATTGCGCCTGGGCGCTGCACAGCTACGCGGCGCTGGATGCGCCGGATGGCCTGGCCACGGCCGAAGCGATGCTGAAAGATGCCTGCGGGCCGGCCAATATCAAGGGCTGCCCGGCATTGGCGCAGCTTTACGGCACCGAGGGCCAGTCCCTTTCAGGCGTGACGATTCCGGGTCGCAATGACCCCGAAGCCCGAATCGCCGCATTGCGCATGGGTTGCCGCGGTGGGGTCGAGGCAGGCAGCACATGCGACCAGCTTGCTGACCTCATGACTGTCGAGGGTGATGGCGAAAACGCTCTCCATATTCGCGGCGAGGCCTGCGAGAGAGCGATCGCGGCAGGAGAGGAACGCGACCTGTGGGAATGCTACGATGCGGCCAAACAGGCACTGGATCAGAGCCAGCGACTGCCGGGTGCTCATCGCTGGGCAGATTACGTCTGCCGGGGTGCGGATGTCTCGGTCTCACCCTACGGCTGCAAGCTGGTGGGGAACATGCTGGCGCAAGGCCTCGGTCAGCCCGCCGATCCTGCCGGCGCCCTCTCCGCCTATCAGCGCGGCTGCTTCCACCCGCGGGTCGCGACCACCGATGGCGAGGCCTGTCTGCATTACGGCACGATGCTGATCGAAGCCGTCCGCAGGGGCGAAAAGCCGGCAGAACCTCTGGCATTCGCGCATCGTGAGGATGGCGAAGAGCCCGAGCCGCCATTGATGCTGGCCGAGGCGTCACGCGCCTTCGATATGGGCTGCCTCGACAGCATCGCGCCCGCCTGCGCGGCCAATGTGCGCCTCCTGGAGGAATGGAGCACCGGCGATCTGCCCTATGACCGCTTCATCTGTCAGGTCAGGAATGCGGCGGGAGAGGTGACGTCGGAAAAACCCTGTCGCGGTCTGATCTTCTATCAGGCAGCGGAGGCCCGGAAGGAGACGCGCGAGCAGGTCGGGCTCAATGTCTATGTCTGGCCGGATGGCGACCGCAGCGTAACCTATATCCGGGATGGTATCTGGCGGTTGAACGAGGTCAGGACGGATTATCCTGCGACCGAGGGAAACAGCCGCTGCTGGCGCAACCCGATATCGACCCGCAGCTTCTGTGTGACGCCAGCGGGTTGACGATCAGCGATGAGGGAAGCAGCTCAAGCCGACCCGTGGGGCCCGCCTTGTGCTGCGTGGCCGCATTTCCCCAAGAGGTCGGTCCGCCCGTTCTGCTGCAAAGCCCACTGTGTCGTGGTCGTGATGCGGGATGGTGCTTCGCATTGCGGATCTCCTCGTCCTTGAAGCCTTGCAAACGTCAGGCCATGGTTTGCGTGGCTGCTCGATCTGAAGCGCGTAGCGCACCGATGCCCAGTACGGAAAGCGAACGCCGCCTAAAGCCGGATCTCGCCTTCCAGCACCGCACGGGTGGTACGCCAGCCACTGAGGTGATGGCTGCGCAGGACCTCGCGCAGCAAGGCGCCCTGGCGATGGCGCAGGGCATCGAGGATTTGCTCGTGCTCGTAGACCGCGCGCGCCCAGCGGTCGCTGATCTGATTGCCCGCATAGCGGAACCGGCGGATCCGCTGGCTTTCAGCCATGTAGAGCCTTGAAAGCGTCGGATTGGCTGCGCAGTCGACAATCTTCTGATGGATGGTCTGGTTGATGTGGAAATAGCGCATAAGCGCCCCAGCCTTCCAGGCGCCTACCATCTCGTCATGCAGGGCCTGGATCTCGTCGATCTGGGCGTCGGTGGCATGTTTGCAGGCGCGTTCGGCGGCCACGCTCTCCAGCGCGATCAGCACCTCGATCGCCAGTTCCACCTCTTGCGGCGAGATCGCCGTCACCATTGCGCCGCGGTTCGGCTCGATAGTCAGCAGACCTTCGCTTTCCAGAATCTTAAAGGCTTCACGCAGTGGCGTGCGCGACACGCCCAGTTGTTCCGTAAGCACACGTTCATTGATCCTGGTGCTGGCGGCAAGCTCGCCCGAGACGATTTGATCGCGAATGAAATTTGCGACAAAGGCGGCGCGTTGTCCGCGCGGCCACTGTTTTTCGATATCCAAGATCGCCTCTGCTTTGACACGAAAGTTGCATGCAATCTAGGGAGGGGCGTTGGCGGGATCAACATTTTGATTGACTCCATCGGGCAGTTGCATGCAAACAAGCCGCCATAAAGCGGATTCGTTGCGCTTTCCAGAGGAAAGACTGCCTGAAGCTTGCCTTTCGTTGCCACATTGCATGCAATGTGGCTCGGGCGAGTGTTGCCCTGACCCGTTCGGTCAGGCTGCAAGGTGCTTTTTGCGGAAGGATGACGGTCCCCGGACAGGAAGGTGACGGCCCGACATGAACTACCACATCCAGTTCCCCCCCAGTTCCGACAAGGTTGCGACCACGATCATCGGCACCGGCGGGTTCGGCCGCAGCTATCTGGCGCAGTGCCGGAAGGTGCCGTTGCTCGAGGCGCGCGTCGCTGTGGATGTCACGGCCGAACAGGCCGCCCGGACCATGATCGAGGTGGGCTATCCCGAGGCGCGCATCAGAAAATGCGACACTGCCGAAGAGGCGGCAGCGGCCTGGGCGGCAGGCGATTTCATCGCGGCGGGCGATTTCGCCCATGTGGCCGCGCTGCCGGTCCATGTGGTGATCGAGGCCACAGGCCACCCGGAAGCCGGGGCGCGGCACTGCAGGCTCGCGGTCGAGGCCGGGCACCATGTGGCGTTGGTCTCGAAAGAGGTGGACAGCGTGGTTGGCCCGGGCCTTGCCGCGCTGGCGCGGGAAAAAGGCTGCGTGGTCAGCCCTGTTGATGGCGATCAGCCCAGCCTGCTGATCGAGCTGATCACCTGGGCAGAGCTTCTGGGCTTCGAGATCATCGCCGCCGGCAAGTCCAGCGAATATGATTTCATCTTCGACGCCGCGGCGGGCACGCTGACCTCGGATGGCCGCATGGTATCGGCCCCCGATTTTGCGCAATGGGCCGATCTTGACGACCGTCCCGCGGCCGAGGTGGTTGCAGGCCGGGCCAATGCTGCCTCTGCTCTGCCGCAGCGGGCCGTTCCGGACCTATGCGAATTGACCGTGGTCGCCAATGCCACCGGCTTTGCCCCCGATGCCGCCCCTCTGCACGCCCCGATCGCGCGCATCACCGAAGTGCCGACATTGTTCTCGACGCGCGATGAGGGCGGAATCCTTGACGGCCGCCGCGTGCTGGATGTGTTCCACTGCTTGCGTGAACCAGGTGAGGTCAGCTTTGCCGGCGGTGTTTTCGTCGTCATACGCTGCGACGATGCCGAGACCTGGAAGATGCTGGAAGGCAAGGGCCATGTGGTGGCCCGGGATCGCAACACCGCGATGATCTACAACCCACGCCACCTCCTGGGACTCGAGGCGGCGACAACCATCCTGTCGCTGGGCCTTCTGGCGCGCGGCACTGGCGGCCACGCCCCGGCACATCACATCGACCTTGTGGCCTTTGCCGACCGTGATCTGGCGGCAGGCGAAGCGCTGGTCATGGGCGGTCACCACCACAGCATTCCGGGGGTCAGCGCACGCATGGTTGCCGCAGGCCCGTTGAGCGATGAAAGCCCCGCTCCCTTCTATCTGGCGTCCAACCAGACTATCCGGCGTCCTGTGGCCGCGGGCAGCTACATCCGCATGGGCGACCTGGAGCATCGGAGCAATACGGAGCTTTTGACGCTGCGCCAGCGTCAGGATGCAATCTTCGCCAAGGCGAAAGGCATGCAGGGCTGAGCCCGCATTGCGCATAGGTTTTCAGAGGGAGAGAGACATGATCAAGATCAATCGCCGGCTGTTCGTGCAAGGGGCGGCAGCCGTATCGGCGGCCAGCATTCTGGCCACCCCGCAGATCCTGCGTGCGCAAGGCAGCGTCAAGCTGCGCTTCGGCCACCCGCATCCCGAAACCGACAGCTGGCAGGATGCCGGCAAGTGGATGGCCGAGCAGCTGGCCGAGAGGAGCGGCGGCGAGATCAGCCTCGACATTTTCCCGAACGGCATCCTCGGGAATGACTCGACGATGATCAACTCGGTCCGCGGCGGCACGCTGGACCTGATGGTCACGGGAAATCCGTTCTTCACCGGGCTTGCGCCGCAGCTGAATGTTCTTGACCTGCCTTACCTGTTCCACAGCCGCGAACATGTTGGGGCCGTTCTGGACGGCGAGTTGGGCGACGAACTGCGCATGGGCCTGGCCGGTTCGGGCTTGAAGGCGCTGTCCACCTGGGAAACCGGATGGCGCCACATCACCAACAGCCGCCGCCCCGTGCACACGCCCGACGACGTGAAGGGTCTGAAGATCCGTACCACGCCGAACCCGGCGCATATCATGGCGTTCGAGCTGCTTGGCGCCGTGCCGACGCCGATGGCCTTCACCGAGCTGTTCACGGCGCTCGAAATGCGTTCGATCGACGGGCAGGAAAATCCGACTACCCTGATCCTGAATTCAAACTTCTACGAGATCCAGAAATACATCTCGCTGACCGGCCATGCCTTCACCTCGTCGCCGCTGGTGATGAACGAGACCAAGTTCAACGGCTTGGGTGCGGATCAGCAGACCCTCCTGGTTTCCGTGGCGGCCGAGGCGGCCAAGCTGCAGCGCCAGATGAACACCGAACGCGAAGGCACCGCGCTGGCCGCGCTGAAGGAAAATGGCATGGAAGCGGTCGAGGATATCGATCAGGCCGCGTTCCGCGCCATCGTCGAAGCGCCGATCAAGGAAGATTTCTCGGCCAAGTTCGGGCCCGAGCTGATCGACCGGATCACCGCTCTGGCCAGCTGATCACGAGGAGAATGTGATGCGCATCGTCGATCTGAGCATGCCGGTCCGGGACCATTTCCGATGGAAGCCGGAGATCACCGTCAAAGGCAACAAAAGTGCCGGCGACCAGTTCCGGGTGACCCGCCTCGGCACCACCTGCCACGGGTTCAGCCACGTCGATGCGCAGGCACATTTCATCGCGGATGGCCCGACCATCGAAGCCACCCCATTGGATCAGGTCGTAGGCGCGGCGCGGGTCTTTGACCTGTCGGCGATCGGCCCTGACACTGAGATCACGCCGGAAATCCTGGCCGCCGCCGATCCCGGCGGCAAGCAGGGTGACATCATCCTGCTCGCCACCCGCTGGGACACCAGGCGTGACCATGAAACCCGGGCCTTCTGGACAGAGGCCCCCTGGTTGAACCGGGCGGCGGCCGAATGGCTGTGGACGTTGCGGCCCCGTGCGCTGGCGGTGGACTTCCCGCAGGATTATCCGATCCGCCTGCTGCTGGACGGGATCGAGGTGCCGGACGCCGAGCATGTCACCCATGACGTGCTGCTGCGCAACGGCGTGACGCTGATCGAATATGTGGTGAACACGGCCGCATTGACGCAGTCGCGTGTCTTCCTGAGCGCGGCTCCGCTGAAGATCGAGAATGCCGACGGTGCTCCGGCGCGGATCTATGCAATCGAAGGCTTGCCGCTATGAACGCTTCCCCGAATTCGTCCCCCTTGGGGACACAGCTGCAGCGGATCGCCGATCTCGGCTTCCGCCTGATCGAAGCGGTGCTGGTCCTGATCTTCACCGGGCTGATCGTGCTGGTCTTTTCCAATGTGGTGATGCGCTATCTGCTCGACACCGGGCTTGTCGTGACCGATGAAGTATCGCGCATGATGTTCGTCTGGATCTGCTTTCTGGGCGCCATCGTCGTGGCCCGCCGCAACGAGCATCTGGACGTCGACCTGCTGACCGCGCATATGTCGCCGGCTACGGCGCATGTCGCCCGCATGGTTGCGCTGCTGGGTGTCATCGTCTGCTGTGTCGTTCTGGGTGTAGGGGCCTGGCAGCAAACGATGTTCAACACCAGCAATATCGCTCCAGCCTCGGGCCTGCCGACCGCCGTGACCTATGCCGCCCCCTTCGTGGGCGCTGTGGGCATCGGGCTGGTCAGCCTGACCGAACTTATTTCCCTGCTGATCCGCGGGCCGCGCCCCCCCGCCGAAAATACGGTCGAACACATCACAGAGAAGGGCAAGGCAGAATGATCCTCCTCGTCTTCATCCTGTCGCTTCTTGCAGCGATCCTGATCGGTATCCCGATCGCCTTCGGCCTGATCCTGTCCGGCATCGTCATGATGTGGTGGCTTGGTGCGCTGGACTGGCAGCTGATCGCGCTGCAGATGACCAATGGCGCCGACAGCTTCCCCCTGCTGGCGATCCCCTTCTTCATGCTGGCCGGTGAGGCGATGAATGCCGGCGGCATTTCCAAGCGCCTTGTCAACTTCGGCATGACGCTTGTCGGCCACAAGCGCGGAGGTCTGGGCTATGTGACCATCGTCGCGGCGCTGCTGCTGGCCAGCCTTTCCGGATCCGCCGTGGCTGATACCGCAGTTCTGGCAGGCATGCTGCTGCCGATCATGCGGCAGGCGGGCTACGACATCAATCATTCCGGCGGTCTGATCGCTTCGGGCGGCATCATCGCGCCGATCCTGCCTCCTTCGATCGGCTACATCGTCTTCGGTGTGGCGGGTGGCGTGTCGATCACCAAGCTGTTCATGGCGGGCATTGCCCCCGGCATCATGATGGCGCTGACCCTTGCCGTCACCTGGTGGTTCCTTTCCCGGAACTCCGAGGTCAGCGTGCCGCAGCGTGCGCCGCTGCGCGAGGTGCTGAAAGCAGCCGGTCAGGCAAGCCTTGCCTTCATCCTTCCGGTGATCATCATCGTCGGTCTGAAAGCCGGAATATTCACCCCGACCGAGGCCGGTGTCGTGGCCTGTGTCTATGCGATCTTCATCGGTATGTTCGTCTACCGCGAACTGCACCCGAAGATGCTGTATCACGTCATGATCGCCGCGGTTCGCACCACGGCCTCGGTGATGCTTCTGGTCGCGGCGGCCTCGATCACCGCCTATCTGGTGGCCATCGCCAACATTCCCGGCGTGATTGGCGACATGCTCAGCGGTGTGCGCGAACATCCGGTGCTGCTGATGCTGGTCATCATGACGATCATTCTGGTCGTCGGAACTGCGCTGGACTTCATCCCGACCATCCTGATCCTGACGCCTGTGCTGCTGCCGATCGCCAAAAGCGCGGGGATCGATCCGGTCTATTTCGGTGTCATGTTCATCATGGCAGGCGCCATCGGCCTGCTGACGCCACCAGTGGGCGCGGTGCTGAACGTGGTCTGCGCCGTGGGCAACATGCGCTACACGGATGCCGTGCGGGGTGTCGTGCCCTTCCTGATCGTGCAGGCCTTCCTGATCTTGCTGCTGGCCCTGTTCCCACAGCTGGTGATCGTGCCCGCGAACTGGTTCTACTGATCTGAAAGGATAGCTGCATGCTTCTGGGTGCAATCGCCGATGACCTGACCGGGGCGACCGACCTCTCGCTGATCCTGTCTCGGGCCGGAATGTCAGTGATCCAGGTCGTTGGCGTACCGGACGAAGGGGACGATTTCGGGAATGCCGATGCCGTCGTGGTGGCGCTGAAATCGCGAACCATCCCGGCCGCAGAGGCGGTGGAGCAATCGCTCGCCTCGGCCCGGGTGCTGCGAGCGCGCGGCGCGCGGCAGTTGTATTTCAAATACTGCTCCACCTTCGATTCCACGGCCGAGGGCAATATCGGGCCCGTCACCGATGCCCTGCTCGACTTGATCGGCGAGACGCGCACGGTGGCCTGTCCGGCTTTCCCGCAGAATGGCCGCACGGTCTATCAGGGTCATCTTTTCGTCGGCAGCCAGTTGCTCAGCGACAGCCCGATGAAAGATCATCCGCTGACGCCGATGCGCGATGCCGATCTGCGCCGCGTGCTGGCGGCGCAGACGGCGCGGCCCGTCGATCTGGTGGCGCATGCGACGGTGGCGCAGGGCGCCGAAGCCGTCGCCGCCGCACTGGCGGGAGCCCAGGGCATCGCGATCACCGATGCGATCTGCAACGCCGATCTGATGACGCTGGGCAAGGCGCTGGCAGGCTATGGCCTTGTCACCGGCGGGTCGGCGCTGGCCCTGGGCCTGCCGCAGAACTTCCGCGCCGCCGGATTGCTTGCCGAAGACGCGGGCAATGCCGATTTCACCGCCCCGAAAGGGCCAGGCATCATGCTGGCCGGTTCCTGCTCTGCCGCAACCCGGCAGCAGGTTGCCCGCGCCGAGGCCAACGGTATTGCCACACTCGCACTGGACCCGTTGGCGATTGCCAGTGGCGAGACCCGCATCGAAGACGCCTTGGCCTTTATCGCCGCCCATGCAGGCGATCCCCGGCCGCCGCTGCTTTACTCCTCTGCGGATCCAGAGGCAGTGGCGCAGGCGCAGGAAAAGCTGGGCCGCGCCCAAGCGGGCGTGGTGGTCGAGGCCTTCCTGTCCGGTGTTGCGCGCAAGCTGGCCGAGGCGGGCACCCGCCGCTTCATCGTGGCCGGAGGCGAAACCTCAGGCGCGGTCGTCGAGGCCTTGGAGGCCATGGCCGTCCGCATCGGCCCCGAGATCGACCCCGGCGTTCCATGGGTGGTTTCGACCGATCCCGTGGCCCCGATGGCGCTGGCCCTGAAATCGGGCAATTTCGGCTGCGAGGACTTCTTCGCCAAGGCATGGGACATGTTGGCATGACGGCGATCCTGTCGGAGGAAACCCGGATGCGCGATCAGATCGCGGCTGTCGGAAAATCCGTTTTCGACCGTGGGCTGACCGCCGGCTCTACTGGCAACATCAGCGTCCGCTTGGGCGATGGCAGGCTGCTGATGACGCCGACCAATACCAGCCTCGGCGTGCTGGACCCGGCCCGGCTGTCGCTGCTGGATGCGGATTGCAACCATTTGTCAGGCGACAAGCCGACAAAGGAAGCCTTTCTGCACGGCTGCATGTATTGCCGACGCGCCGGTGCAAATGCCGTGGTGCACCTGCATTCCACCCATGCGGTGGCGGTCAGCATTCTGGCAGATACCGATCCCGAAGATGCCCTGCCGCCGCTGACGGCCTACTACGCCATGCGGGTCGGGCATTTGCCGATGGTGCCCTATTACGCGCCGGGAGATGATGCTCTGGCCCTGGCGGTGAAAGAGCGGGCGGGCTCTGCACATGCTGTGCTGCTGGCCAACCACGGGCCCGTGGTGGCGGGAAAAACCTTGCTCGATGCACAATATGCAGCCGAGGAACTAGAGGAGACGGCGAAACTTCATCTGATGTTGCAGGAGCGCAAACTGAATATCCTGCCACGGGCCGAGGCCGATCGGCTGAGCGCGATCAGCTCTGCCGGATGAGGTGCGTGCGACCGGCGTTGCAGCGCTGCCTCGGTGTTGATGTGCCAGATGAAATGAGGGAGGCATTCTGGATGTGACCCGCCGATTGCACCGGCAAAGATCGAAGAAGGGTCAACCGTCCAGAGCAGACAGGCATCGCTCGACCTTCTCTGTCGATCAGGGTTTGCTGGGGCGGGTGTGGTCGTTCGTCCCCTCCGCAGCGAAGGCCCGCTTCCCGCCTGACATGTCGCCGCCCCCCTCAGCCCTCTACCTGCGAGGTGAGGCTTCTTCGGATCTGCTGCCCATCCCGTCCCGGCGGTGATCCGAACAGGCGGCGATATTCCCGGCTGAACTGCGACGGGCTCTCATAGCCGATGGCGTAGCCGATCCGGGCGACATCGGCGTCGTCTGAGAGCAGCAGGCGGCGCGCCTCCTGCAGCCGAAGCTGTTTCTGGTACTGAACCGGCGTCATCGCCGTGACCACCTTGAAATGGCGGTGGAAGGTCGCGGGGCTCGCGGATGTTGTGCAGGCTGGTCAGCCGATTGTTGGCCAGATCGAAGCGTGGGCACAAGCGCAAGGCGTAAACCTCGATGAGCACTGGAAAGTACCGCTTTCGATCAAAGTCAAACAGCGAATGTTGACGCGGGGATTGAATGCGATCCCGCACGATTTCGTAGATCGTTGGGTCGGATTGTTCGAGGCATTCTCACCACAAGACGCACAATAGCGATGTCTCAATCCGCTCGCAAACCCAGCGGACTTCCGCTTCCCGCCCCGTCGGGCGATTAAGTTGCGATGAAGCTGGTTCCGATGCTGCGACTGCGCACGGCAGTTTTGTCCCGCATAGCCGCCCCGCTGGTCATACCCGGTTTCGTTGAGCGCTGCTCTCCGGTTTCCCGACTGTCATCAAGCGGTGTCTTCCCCGCACCCCCTGCCGCTATGCGGGCAGTTCCTTCAGTGGGTTGACGTAAGGCACCCCCAGCGGTGCGAAATGCCGTTCGTTGGCGGTCATCACCGTCAGGCCATGCGCGGCGGCCGTGGCGGCGATAGCAATATCCTCGAAACCCGGATCATGGGCGCGCGCCCGGTCGAGGATCGCGCCGGCATGACGCGCTTCCTCAATGCCGAAAGGCAGGATCCGGCTGGCATAGAAATGCTCGACGGCGGCCAGCCAGCGGCGCAACGCCGGGGCCTTGGTACTCGCGCCGATCCTGATTGCGCGGGCAATGCCGGCCTCGATCTCGGCGATGGAGATGGCCGAGAGATAGAGCCGGTCGCTCTGGGCGCGCATCCAGGCGGCAAGAGCCTCGGCATCGGCATCACGCCGCGTCGGCGCGAAGGCCGAGAGAATATTGGTGTCGAGCAAATACAAGCTTCAGAGGCCCGGATCCCGCAGCGCCCGCGCAGGCTTGCGGGCGCGTTCGGGGATGTCCTCCGCATCGCCGGGGAAGGCCAGCAGCAGATCGGCGAAATCCGGCACCCGGGAGATGCGCTGCCATTCCTCGAAGGACAGCAGCACCGCCTCCTTGCGGCCGTGCCGGGTGATCACCGTCGGCTCGCCAGCCACGGCCTGATCGACCACGGCAGAGAGCGTCGCCTTCGCATCCCTGAGCTGGAGTTCCTTCATGGCTGATCCTCACGATGACTATCTGTAGTCATATGGGATGGTCCCGCTGATCGTCAAGGTGATCGGCTCTACAACCCCAGCCCGCGCTTGCGGCCGAAGCTCCAATCCACGCCGCCATCGCCGCGCACGACCCCGGAGACGTGTTGGCCCAGATGGCGTTCGAGCGAGGGCGTCCAGGGCACCAGCTTGAAACCCAGCCCGTCGTCGATCATGGCGAAGCGACCCGAGGCCAGGGCGAAGCGCCGGCGATAGGTGCCCGCAATGGTGTCGCCCCTGGCCGCGCGCTCGAACGACAGGCCGGTCTCGGCGGCAAGCTTCTCGGCCAGCGCGCCGATCTCACGCTCGCGCAGCCGGTCGAGCAGCCGGCGGGCGAAGACGATGCGGCTGCCCTGCCGTTCGGCCAGACCCTCCCCGATCAGATGTTCCGTGCGCCGCTGCATCGTCTGGCGCACCTCGGCGCCGAAACCGGCCTCCGACAGCACCGCGGGATCGCGAGAGACCGCCTGGCGATCAAGCCATGTGGCGCCGCTCGCGGTCACCTGGGCGCGGATATCCAGATCGGAGCGGACAGCCAGGGCGGTGCGGCGCACGCCCTTCGCATCCTCGTAGGACCGCAGCTCGACGATGGAGCCGGGCGCGCTGTCGCCCGCGGCGTCGAAATGCGGCAGCCGGATATGATGGGTGCGGCCATCGACACCGTCGATCACCGCATAGGCGGTCCCCTTCAACTCGTCGTCATGGCCGCGCTCGACCAGCCGGCCGAGGATCGGACCATCGGCCTTCTCGCTGGCGAAGACGTAGTCCGAAACCCCGCGATCGATCCCCTGCCCCGACAGCGCCCGATGGATGCGCTTGATGATGTCGCCGCGCTCGCCGAGATCGCGCAGCACGGTCTCGGCCTCGCGCCGGATCACCCATTGCGCCTGCCCGACCCGATCGGCCAGGCCGAGGCGTTCCAGATGCCGCAGCCGGCCGACCTTCTGCGGCAGGAAATCGTCGCGCGGACCGTCGATGCCCGGCGCCATGTCGATGACGCCGGACTTGCCGGCGTCGCGGACCAGCTGGCGGTCGAGCGCGGTCCAGCGTTCCGCCTCGACCTGCCGCATCAGGCTGCGGCGGATCTCGTGGTCATGGCGCGGCCCCAGTTCCCGGGTGATCAGGTCCTGCGCCCGGTCGCGCAAGCCTTCCCGGATGTAGTCGCGGGAGATGACCAGGTCCTTGCCGTCATCCGCCCGCCCCCGCAGGATGACATGGACATGGGGATTGTCAGTGTTCCAGTGATCGACGGCGATCCAGTCCAGTTCGGTGCCGAGATCCTTTTCCGCCTGCGCCATGAGGTCCCGGGCGAACTGTTTCAGGTCCGCCATGTCGGCGGCATCCTCGGGCGAGACGATGAAGCGGAAATGATGGCGGTCGTCCTCGCTGCGCTCGGCGAATTCCCTGATGTCCGCATCGTCGCTGCTCGGATCGAACATGTGGGCCTTTTCTCCGTCGCGGGCGACGCCGTCGCGGCCGAGATAGCCCAGATGCCGGGGCAGCGCGGCGGCCTGCCCGATTCTGCGCACCACCCGGACCTTGACGGTGCAGAGCCGGGTGCGGCGGGTGATCAGCCTGTTGGCGCGGACGGCAGCAGTTCGGCCCCGGCCGAAGCGCGAGGCACCCGGCGACACGATCCTGCCGCTGCGCGAGACGCGCCCGCCGGCCTTCTGGGCGGCGGCCAGCGCCTGGGCCACGAAAGGCCGGGCACGCTGGCTGCGGCTGGAGCGGATGCGCCCCGAGCGAATGCGGAAATCGTCCTCGTTGCTCATCGGCCGATCTCCTGCGAGGTGCGGGATTCGTTCAAAAACCTGCATAATCTGCGAAGCCGCGAGGTGCGGTTTGGCGCCGCGAGGTGCGCAAATGCCTCGAAAACCCTGCAAACACCCCCGACCGCCCTGCCCGCACCTCGCGGGCTTTTATCTTGCCGTCCTAAAAGCGCCGCGACCCACCGGGACGCGGCGCGCCATTCTTCGCTGAGATTCGCCGCAGTGCGATTTCCGCAATTGGGAATCATGAGGGACCTCCCAGGCGGGATCGCCCCCGGCGGGCGCTGTCGGGCTGAGGAAAATCGGGAAGCGGATCGTCCGGCAGGGTGAATTTCCGCTGCCAGGAATGCCACGCCGCGGTGACGGCACCGGTGCCGGGAAACAGATCGTCGAGCCTGTCCTCGGGCCGCGCGGCGACCATCTCGAAGGCCCAGTGGCAGACGGCTTCCGGCTTGGCGCCGGTCAGGCCGCGGCGCAGGGTGATGCTTTCCTGCACCCAGTCGCGCAGCACCAGACGCTTGCTGACCACCGGTTTGCGCGCGGGTTTGACGATCACTGGTTCCCAGGCATAGGCGACCGGCACATTGCGCTTGAAGGCCGCGAAACCCTTCACCCAGGCCATCCAGCGCGCGCCGGTTCGCTCGACCAGCGGCGCGAGCACGGCGAACGAGCGCGGCGTCGCGGCGGCGTGCAGGATCCAGCCGTCGTAGTCCCGTTCCAGCCGTTCGATCAGCGCCGCGTGATCGACCTCGCCGGCGTAATCGGAACGGTCGCGGTAGAGATGCGCACAGCCGATATAGGGTGGGTCCGCATAGGCGATCCTCATGGGTTGGGCCCTCCGAATGCACGCATCGCAAGACAAATGGAATGATTTTTCATTGCGCTGACCCGGCGTCGGATCGGCGGATGAAGAGGGTGTCGGATTGCGGTGCGGCGGCGTCTGGAGCGGTGTCGGACGGTTCAGCAGGCGGTTCCGGATCGGCAGCCAATGCACCATCGGACAGCACTGGTTCTGCAGCGGACCGGCGCACGAACAGACCGCCGAGCTGTGGTCGTTCCGCATCCGGGCCGTCGGTCGTGCTGCCGGCGAAGAGCGGCGCCTCGCGCCAATCCGGCGGCGCTGCGGCGACGGAACTCGTGCCGAGAAGCGGATCACCGCCCAGCATCGACGCCAGCGTGGCGACATAGGCACGGGTCTCGGCCGGAAGGGTCCGGCCCGAGACCAGATGCTCGTCGTAGCGTCCCGGCCCGGCATTGTAAGCCGCCAGCATGCCGGAGATGGTGCCGTAGCGGTCATGCATCTCGCGGAGATAGGCGGCGCCCGCAAGAATGTTGTCGCGGGGGTCGAACGGATCGCCGCCGAGACCATGGCGGGCGCGCAGCGCCGCCCATGTCTTCGGCATGATCTGCATCAGCCCCATGGCGCCCTTGGGTGAGACAGCGCGCGGATTGCCGCGGCTTTCGACATGCTGCACGGCGCGGATCCAGCCGGGCGGGATGCCGAAGCGCAGCGAGGCTTCCGCGACATGGGCCGCGAAGGGATCGCGGGTCTGTTGCGCGGCCGGCTGCACGGTCTGCGTCAGCAGGCCGGCAGCCGGGACGGCGGCGAAGGACAGGCCGGAAAGAAGAAGGACTGCGGCACAACGGGCGGCGCCAGCCCGCCCGTCCGCAATTCGGTGAACAGATTGCGGCATGGCTCAGTCCCGCTCGTCGCGCTTTCTGGGACGCGACCAGTGCAGGCCCCAACTGCGGCCCTGCTCGTCGGACTGGAACAGACGGGCGCGGATCGGCTGCACGAGGGCGGGATCGTCAAGGGCGACCGAGATATAAGTTCCGGCCTTCTCGCCGCTATGGGTCCAGCCGGCGCCGATCTCCGGGCCGTCCTCGCCGTCAAGATGGATCCGGTAATCCGGGGCCTTCTCGATATCGGCATTGTGGGTGGGCACGAAGACCAGGTTCAGGTCGAGGGTGACGGTACGGATGCGGCCCTCGTAGCCCGATTGCGTGCGGGTGAATTCTCCGATCTGTGGCATCGTGTATATCCTTCGCTTGATGGTTGGTAGTGGGATCAGAGGCCGCTTTCCGCCCCAATTGCGGGCCGGCGAAAGCGGCCGTCGCCCGCCGTATCGGTCCAGAGCGGGACGATGCGGGCGGTGACGCTGCCGAGCGGGAGCGGGCCGAAATAGCGGCCGTCGAGACTGTCCCCGACGTCCCGGTTCATGAGAAAGATCTCTCCCCCGACGATCAGCCGGCAGCCCCGCCAGACGGGCAGCGGCCGGCCGAGGCTGTCGCGTTCGCGCGCCTCGCCGACGGCCTGGCTGTCGACGGTGATCGTGGTTTCCTCGCGGCAGACCCGCGTGCCGGGAAGCGCGGCGACGCGCTTCAGCAGCGGCACGCCGGGGCCGATATAGCCGCGCGCGGTGACGAACTGCGCCAGAGGTTCGGGCGGCGTGACCGCGACCAGATCGCCGAGGGCGAGGTTGATCGGCGGCTCTACGCGATAGAGCCCGAGCGGCAGGCTGGCGGAAGCATTCCAGATCAGCCGGGGCGCGATCTCGGTGACGGAGATGCCGCCGATCACCAGAACCGCGAGAGCGGTTGCGGCGAGATAGGTGATGCGGTTTCTGCGGGTCATGACGCGCCTCCGTGGTCCGCAGGATTGTCGGTGGGCGCGTTGCCGACTGCATCGCCGTCGGTCGCGGCATCACCTGCGACTGTGCTCATGGTCGGACTGTCGTCGGCGGCAGCATCGCTCGCCGGCGCGCCACCCAGCACCGCGTTCAGCGCGGCCTCGCTGCGCAGGATGGCGCGGCCGATGGCCTCGGGGATCTGCGGCACCACCGCATCGCCGAAGGCCTCGACGATCAGGCTGGCTGCAGATGTCCCCTTGCGATTGCCGAGCGCAATGCGCGTGCGAGCCAGCCAGGCGGAAACCCCATCATCCACCCGTATGTGATGGGCAAGGCCGCCGTTCCAGTGAGGCCATGGCTCCGCAAGATCGCCGCCAAAGCCCGCGCGCCCGCCCATTTGTCCGGCGCCCGGTCGGTCATCGCACCATCCATCGCTCTGGCCATCACCGCGTCCATGGTCGGCGATTTGCGCCGGTCGTAGGCCGGACTCCAGCCGTCCATGCGGCTGTCGCGCTTGGTCGGCGTCGGTAAGGTTTCGGGTTCCCGGTGCAGCGGTCTGTCGAAATGCAGCGCCTCGCCGATCGTCGGGCTGCGGTCGAAACGGTCCTGATCCGAGGTCATCCTGCCCTTGTGCTTCCGCAGCACGCTCCCCCGTGGCGCCGCATTCGCCGTCGGCGTGCCCATCATCCCCGCATGGCGGCTGTTGTGGCGCTGAAGCTGGCTCAGCAGATCGCCCCGGCCGCCGCGATCCGCGTCCGTCTTCCGCGGCGTCGCCAGGATCATCCGCAGCGGATATGTCGAGCCCGCCCCGCCACCCGCCCCGTCCTTCATCCCGTCCGAGGCCATCGGCGTCGGCAGCGGGCGATTGCGGAACAGCTCGGAAAGCCCCGACTCCCTCATCGCCTTCCGCGCCCCCGATCCGCCCTCCAGCCGCATGCCGCCCTGCTGGGATTGCGACACGGGTGTCGGCAAGCTGCCGTGGGTCGCAGCCGATGAGCCAGGACCGCTTGCGGACATGGTTGGCGCCGATATCCGCAGCACCCACCACGCATGGCCAGCAGGCGTAGCCGAGCGCTTCCAGCGCATCGAGCAACCGGTCGGCGCCGCGAGTTCGCAAGTTAGAGCTATTCTCAAAAGCGAACCAGCGAGGGCGGCACTCTCCGACCAGGCGCACGGCCTCGAGGTAGAGGCCCGAGCGTTCGCCCTCGATCCCCTTCCCCTTCGTGTTGGCGCTGCTGATGTCCTGGCAGGGCGGCGAGCCGACGACGATGTCGGGCAGGCAGCCGAGGTCGGAAACAAGTCGAGTTGCCGTGAGGTCGCGGATATCGGCGTAGAGTCTGACATGCGGAAAATTCTCCGAATAGAGGATGCGGCGCCATTCCACGATCTCGCAGGCGGCGATGGTCATGAACCCCGCCCGGTGCAGGCCGAGAGACCAGCCGCCGGCGGCACCGCTGAACAGATCGAGCACATGCAGCGGCAGGGAAAGAGACGCACGCGGCATGGTCATGCCCCTACCCTCCGGCGCTTCAGCCATGCGGCATGCTGGGCCTTGGCGTAGGTCCGGAACGGCTCGCCTGCCGCAATGCGGTTGTGGACGTGCCGCCAGTGCTCCAGCGAGACCAAGCAGGGATCGATGCCCAGCGCCTCGACGGCATCCACCGCCTGCAGCACCCGCTCGACCTTCGGCCAGCCGCTGACCCGCAGCAGGATCTCCGCGCCGGGTCGTATGAAGGGCAGCGTCTGGAACGGCTCGCCCGGCGCGACAGCCCGCAGGATGTCCAGACGCGAGACCACGGTGCCGTAATCGTTGCCCGCCCAGCGCACGACGGCGAAGGTGCTGTCCGACGCAAAACCGACGGTCCGGCGCTGACGGTCGATCCGGTGCTCGTGGCAGAAGCGTCCGAAGCGCAGCCAGTGCTCGACCCGCTTCTCCTGCCAGATCAGGTCGACAAAGGTGGTCGAGCCAGGATCTGGCCTCGGCTGCTCAGGGTGACGAGCACTCATTCGTCACCCCCATTCATGGCACTGCCAGTCCACGAATTAAGGGACAAATCGGTGTTCTCCACCGACCGACGCGCGCCTACAAGGTTAGGATTCCTTAAGTTAGGTAAGTTAGGAGAGGCCGAATCCTTGTTCGGATTCAATATGGTTACATGGCGTTTCGGTTCCCGATAGCACGGGAGTCGGGTTCCGGATAGCACGGGTCGGTCGGTTCCTGATAGCACGGCTCTGTCCACAGCTTGTTCACAGGTTGGCCGTTCACCGACGCGCGGCGCGAGGCGCGGCGGCGAAGGGATTGGCGGGGGCTGGTTGGAAACACAGCCGCGGCAGCCCGTCGGAACCGACGGCCAGCGACAGGCGATAGCCGGGCAGCGGCTGTCTTTGGACGATGGCCCGGACTTCGAAGGCGAAGCGCTTAAAGGGCGACAGGCTGCCGGATTTCAGGTGCAGGTGCCGGAGATCGAAACTCCAGCCACCGGGCTGGCGGCCGCCGTGGCGGCGCACCAGACGGTAGAGCCAGCGCTCCAGCCCGCCCTTGAGGTCGAAATAAGCGCGGTCGATGGTCAGGACCAGCGCATCGTCCATCACCCCGGCATAGAACCAGTCGGGCAGGATCAGTTCGATCCCGAGCGGCCTGCGTTGATCGTCGAGCAGTTCCTTCCATTCGTTGATCCAGGAAAACCGGTGCCGCCGCCGTTCCGCCGGCTGGCGGATCGAGGTGGCGACCGTCGTCGATTGCAAGCGGTCGAGGGCGGCCTTGAGCCGCAGGTAGCTGCGGGCGGAATCGCCGCGCCGGATGAAGGTGAGGATCTCGTAGGGCGTCGCGGCCATCAGACGCGAGGTCCGCAAGCCCTGGTTGCGGGCCTCGACGATCTGGCTGGCCGCCCAGATCAGGATGTCGGCATCCCAGATCGTGGCCATGCCATGTTCCGGCGTCGCCTCCACGCGGATCGACACCGGCCCCATGTGGAAATCGATCGGCACAACGCGGCGGGACTTGGCCAACGAAAAGAACGGCCAGGACATCAGATCGCGGGAATCGCGGGCGGCAATGTCGCTGGCGACCGGCCGGAACAGTTCCATCTGCCGGCCGCCGCAGATGCGGCGCGCGGAAATGGGGGAACTCACCGCCCTGCCCTCCTCGCTTCGGCCAGCGTCCGGTCGGGCTTGCGGGCGATCTTTGCCATTTCCGAAGTAGATTGCCGCGCCGAGCCTTCGATCCAGGCGCGCAGGTCGGCAATCGTGTAGACGACACGACCGCCGAGCTTGCGGTAAACCGGACCGGTGCCGCCGCAGCGGTGCTTTTCCAGCGTGCGAGGCGAGAGGTCCAGAAGCCGGGCGGCTTCCTCGGTGCGCACGAAGCGCGGCCAGTCGGGATCGGGTTCGTTCTGCATCATCGGCCTCCGTCGCAGGATCCGCCGGAGAGGCGGGATTGCGGCGACGATGGCGCAAAAGCAGCATCAGGCCGGAGTGACAGAATGACGGCCCAATTTTTGTCACCCCCTCTCGTTGGGGGCCGGAGCCGGGTCGACGAAAAGCTTGGCCGTCTCACGAATCACCATTATACTGGGTGGTGCCGGATCGGGTGCCCGGCGACTCCTCCGGCATGAGACTGCGGGAGCGAGTTGCCAGGAATCTGCGCCGGCTGAGACAGGAGAAATCCCTGTCGCAGGAGGAGCTTGCCGACCGTGCGGACATCAACCGGAACTATGTCGGCATGCTGGAGCGCGAGGAGAACGCCGCGACCGTCGACATGCTGGAAAAGCTTGCCGCGGTGCTGGAGGTCGATCCGGTGGAACTACTCCGCCGCGACAAGGATTAGGCTGTCAGCGGCGACCCGCCCGTTTACGCGAGGATTCGCGGGTTTGCGCCGATTGCCGAAACGCGCTCAGGTCCATTCCGGAATGTGCGTATTCGAAAAATCCCGATACGCGGCGCGGATCGTTCCCCTAGAAAGGGATCGCCGGGTTCTTCATTCTGGGCACGGATCGGATAGAGGAGAGCCCAATGGCTGCTGACGCCTTCGAGGAAACCCCGCCGCAGTCCGAGCGGCTGACTGGCTACGACGAGGCCCATCTGACTACCTATCTGCGGCTTCTTGACGCAGAGGAGGAGGGGGCCGACTGGCGCGAGGTGGCCCGAATCGTCTTCGGCCTCGACGTCGCTGCCGATCCCGACCGGGCGAAGCGCATCCATGACAGCCATCTCGCCCGGGCGCGCTGGATGACCGAGGCCGGCTACCGCCAGATCCTGAAACCGCGCATGCGGTAACGCACCGAACGGCAGCCGTATTTGTCTGCGCTTTTGGGTCGGTTGCGACCTGCTTCGTATTCCCCGGCGCGATCTTCGCGCAATTGCCGGTTGTCCGCATACTCCCGGCATCCGACCCGCCTTTCCTTCCGATGGAGAACAGAGCCATGCCGTCTTCCACCGATTGGAGGTCTCCGGGCTATGACGACCGGTTCCGGGCGCTCGACCGTGCCCGGATGACCTTCCAGTTCCTGCGCCGCAACCGCCGCTATCGCGCGGAATATTCCCGGATCCGCAAACATATCGGGCGCGGAGTACCCCCCGCTGACAGCGTAAGAGAGGAGATCGCCCGGATGGCCCGCCGCTGGGGGCTGATGTTTCCCGGTCGATCCTGCCCTTCCGGCATCGGACGCCCAGCCGCTCTGGCGTCCTGATGCGTTCCCCGCCGCCCTGATCCTTACTGCGGCACCCGAAGGCTATGATCGGCCAGTGCTGCTCGGCCCGGACGATCTGCCGCTGGCGACGATCCTGCACGCCCGTGATGGACTGCACGGCATTATCGCTGACGACAGCGGTGATCACCGGATCTGGTTTCCTCACGGCATGGCCCGGATCCGGCTGGCCATCATCGTCCCGCTCGACGAGGATCTGATGCTTCGGCTGAACAGCATCCGGCGGTTTCATCGCCTGCTGACCGGCAAGCCGATCCGGCCGATCCCCTCCCTGCAGGCGCTGTCGGCATCCGAGCGGTACCGCGCCACCCTGATGCTGCGCGCCTGGGATGGAGCCGATTCCGGCGCCTCCCGCCGCGACATCGCCGGCGTGCTGTTCCGGTCGGATTTCAGCGGACTCAGCGCCGCCGAGTGGAAATCGGCCTCCGAACGCCGGCAACTGGCCCGCATCCTCGCCGAGGCACGGGCCATGATCGGCGGCGAATATCTTACGTTGCTGCGCGGCGATGTGCGACGACGACGCTGAACCGGCTTCCGCTGGCGGCGTCAGGCGCTCTCGATCTCGCTCGGGGTATCGAGGAGGAGATCGGCGGCTTCGGTCATCGCCTGCAGAAGGATGATCTGTGCCAGTTCCTCGTCGTGGGTCTGCATCCATCCTCTGGAGATCCGCTCCAGTTCCTCAAGCCGGTGCGGGTCGCGGCGGATCAGGGCGTTGGCCGCTTCGGCCATCAGTTCGGTCACGGTGGTCGGGCGGTTCATGGTTGTTCTCCGGTCCGGTTGCAGGGCTGAACCATTCGGCCCCTTCCACTGGCGCAGCCCCGCCAGGCGTATGCCTTGGCGGGGCTTCCGATCTCGCTGGCGCATTCAGGTGCCGTAGAGGTCGGTCTCGTATTGCGCTCGGCGCAGGCGGAGGAATGCTTCGATCTCTTCCGCAGTGGTCGCGCCGTATTCGACCATCTGGCCGAGCAATTCGAGGGCTTCATGGATATCGTTTCGGTCGAAGCCGAATTCGCATTCGGCGTGGATCTTCGCCGCGAGGGCGGTGGTTTCGGTTTCGCAGGGCATGGTCGGTCTCCTGTCGGGGCGCTGGTGGTGGCGGTCAGGCGATGACATCGTGGACCAGTTGGGCCATGGTCGGCAGGTGCTCGATCTCGACCTCGACCTTGATGTCGCCGTTCCTTCTGCGCGAAAAAACGGCCTCGATCCTGCTTTCCAGCCATGCGGTCGCGCATGCGTCGACCGGCCAGCCCGCCTTCGTTGCGGCAGCGCGGGCGGCGGCGAAGGGGATGACGATCTTGGCGGTGGTCATGGCGGTTCTCCTTGGCGTATTCGTGGGCCGTTTCCGGCGCTTCCGCCAGTGAGGTCAGATCAGGCCCGCCTTCTGAAGCCAGTTCGCTGCATCGCCGGCATCGGTTGCGTGGACAATGACCATCAGGGTCATGCTGTCGCGGCTGGTGCGGGCCTTGACCCCGGTATCGGCGTCCATGCCCATCTCGATGTCCTCGAGGTTGATGTGGCCTGCCAGCGGGTTGGCGGGGACGTTGATCTCGAATGTCGCGTTATGCATGGGCCTGTCTCCGGGTTCGGGGGCCGATCCGTCCGGCCCCTTCCACCACCCCGACCCCGCATTGCGGGGGAGCACGGCGCCGGCGGGTGTCGACCACCTGCGCGCCTTAAGAATAGTCTAGCAAAAACAAGGCCTTGATGCAAGTGGATTGTGGCGTTTTATCAATTATTTTCAGTCTCTTAGACGGCTTCCAAGCCCCTTGGCGCAGCGTCCGAAACACGCGGGTGGCTGCCCCCGTGCGCCGGCGGCATCCGTTTCCTTCTGCTCTGAAGCAAAATGCGCCGTGCCCGCCCACGCGCCGACGGTCATGCGAAGCCCATCGGTGGCGCCGTGGCGCTGCCTCGCTTTCCAGCCCCTTTTCCCAAGCCCCTGTTTCTTCTTCTCCGGTGAAAGCTGGGGGATCTGGGGAAGGAAGGTCTGCGGGGGTGGCCCCGCCCGAGGATCTCCGGCCGGTCAATCCGGTCGGGAAGCCTTCTCTTGCCGGCGCGGCCTCGGGGCGAACCGCCTTGCCCATGGAAAACCCGGCGGCTGGAACCGCCGGGCCTCTGGCCTCCCGCTCAGGTCGGGATGTCGTCTTCGTCGATGAACCGGCCTTCGTCCTCGTCGTCGGTCTCGGACTGCGGCGCCCGGCTCAGGAAATCCACCGTCTCGGCGACGATCTCGCAGCCGTAGCGGTCCTGGCCTTCCGCATCCTGCCATTTCGTGTAGTGGATGCGGCCGCGCACCAGCACCTTCGTGCCGGACTCGCAATATTGCCGGATGGTCCGGCCCAGGCCGTTGAAGGCGACGACGCGGTGCCATTCCGCGTCCTCGACCCGATAGCCCTTCTCGTCGCGCACGACCCGGCCTTCCGAATAGCGCGGGCGCGAGGTGACCAGCTTGAAGCGGGTGACGTCGGTGCCGGTGCGGGTGGTGCGGGTTTCGGGGGCCTGGCGGATGGTGCCGGCGAGGATGACGATGTTCTGCATTGTCTGTCTCCGTTGCTGCTCCGGAGGGACCATTCCCTCCGACGAGACCCGGGAAAGTCCGTCGGGAGGCACTTGCAACTGACGCCCCTGGGCGGCAGCTTGCCCGCAAGGCTTCGGAGTGGGGCGGGCAGCCGCGCCCCGCGCGGCAACACGGTCCGGAGCCTTGGGGGTTGCTGGTGAAAACCGAACGGAGTTAGGGGATCGGACAGGCGGAGGGATTGGTTCGTCCGGGGGCATGACGGGGACAGATCGCAGAACGGCGGCGTCCTCGCCGGTGCCGTCCCGTCGGCAAAGCCCCCCGGAAGCGGCACCACCCGCGGCGATGCCGCTTCGCTTCCCTTTGCTGGTCGCCCTTGCGACCGCCGCCGGAAGGCCGGGGCGTTCGGGGCGGGAAGGATCAGGCTGTCGGTCGGGGGCTCGGGATG
Organism: Paracoccus denitrificans; assembly: GCF_900100045.1. Lineage (GTDB taxonomy): Bacteria > Pseudomonadota > Alphaproteobacteria > Rhodobacterales > Rhodobacteraceae > Paracoccus > Paracoccus denitrificans. The sequence goes on from NZ_FNEA01000028.1 coordinate 40,241, forward strand.
GCATGGCTGCCATCTCATCGGCCCTGGGCCGGATCGTCCGGCAGTATTGCGGGGCCGGCAGGAAGCTGGTCGCATCGCGGCGGGCATGCATGGCACGAAATGGACGGATGCGGACGGCCAGGACCGCTGTGGCTGTGGGGTCGACGACGATACCGGATTTCCGTCCCGGGCGCGGCTGGCCGGGACCGGTGACGAGCGGCGGTTCGTTGGCGATGACATTCCCCGTGCGGAGGCAAGAGGCCGGACGCTTCCAGCCGCCGGGTTTTCCATGGGCGCGGCAGGTTGCGGGCGCCCGCATCGGCCCAATCGTGCTAGGGGATGATCCGCCGCTAGGCCGGCGACCGATAGCGAAGATGGATGAGCGGATAGGCTCTTCCTTGCCCGTCGCAGGGCGAGCGGCCGGTGCGCTCGAAGCCGAGACGCTCATAGAACCCGAGTGCTTTGGGGTTCTGTTCGTTCACGTCGGTCGTCAGGTCCGGATGATCGGCGAGCGCGGCACGGATGAGTGCGGTTCCCATACCTCGGCCATGATGATCCGGATCGATGAAAAGGGCCTCCAGATGGCCTTCGTGCAGAAACATGAAGCCCAGCGGATTGTCGGTGTGATCGACAGCGAGCGACAGGCGCACCTGCGGGAGGAAGATCGAAAGCTCATCATCGATCGCAGCGCGGTCATGCGACGCGAGAAAGTCATGGGTGGCATCGACAGCCCTGCGCCAGATGTCCATGACCCGGGCCGTATCCTGATCGGTGGAGGTGCGAATCTCAAACATGCCCGTGCTTACCAGCGCCGGAATCCATGCGCTACAGGGGCCGCACCTCGTACCGCCTCCGGCATGATCCGGCCGGGCTCCGATAGATGACGTCTCCGCCCGTCCGGATCATGCCACGCCTTTCGCCCCTGACGCATCAGCCATGGGGCGACTGCCGATGTTTTCGCTTTACCTTCGCGAGCCGGGCCATGCCCGGCGAGCGCGATTTTTGCGGTGCTTTTCCTGCGGCCTTGCACGCACGACGGCCGCCGATCCGATGGATCGGCGGCCGTGATGTTTTGGGGCTGGCTTGGGGTCTATGGCCGCAGCGGCCGCCACGGTTCGTCCGTTTCGGCCGGGCGCCAGGTCAGGCGGCGGCACCGGAACGTGGTCCAGGCGTAAAGCAGCGGCTCCATGCCGTGCCACCAATCGGCGGCAATGTCGCCGCAACGGCCCTCGAACAGCAGCCTGCCGCGCGCGGTGTAAAGCCGGAACTCCACCGGCAAGGCGTCGCCATCTTCCGGCTTGCCTCGTGCGGGAACGCCGTCTGCGTCCTCGCCCAGTCCGATGCAACCGCCGTGATGGTCCTTCGTGACAATCCAACGCATGTCGCAATCCTTTCCGTGAAGCTGTAGGGGTGTGGCGCCCGCCTCGGGGACAGGCGCCTTCGGCGGGGGCTGACCTATGCCGCTGCCTTCCGGTCTCGCTGTTGCAGGGCCGCCATCCGCTTGCCGGCGGTCTGGTAATGCGCCACGTCCAGTTCCACCCCAAGCCAGTCGCGGCCCAGCAGATGCGCCGCCGCCAAGGTCGAGCCGCTGCCGCTGAGCGGGTCCAGCACCAGATCGCCGGGCTGGGTAAACGCCCCGATCAGCCTGCGCAGCGCCGCCACCGGCTTCTGCGTCGGATGCAGCTTGTTGCCGGTATAGGGAAAATCCAGCACATCGGGCACCGGACGGGCGGGCAGAACCGGATCGCCCTTCGCCAGCAGATAGGCCTGTTCGTGCTCGTAGCGCAGGAACCGCGCCGAGGAGGCGTAACGCTTGCGAAACACCAGATGCCCGACGATGCGGAAGCCCGCCGCCTTCCAGGCCTCCACGAACAGATCCACCTTGTTCCAGCCGTAGAAGCTGACGCAGAAACCGCCCTGCTTCAGGACCCGGTGCATCTGGGCGAAGGCCGGGCGCAGCCAGCGGGCGTTGTCGTCATTGGCCACGGTGCGGCCCTGCCGGTCGCGGAAGCGGGTCACATAGGGCGGATCGGTCAGGATGAAATCCACCGATCCGGTGCCGAACGCCTGCATCACCTCGATGCAATCGCCGTTGATGACGAGGTTGCGGGGGGTATTTTCCTGTGCGGTCATGTCTCTGTCCTTTCGGGTTCGGGGCGGAGGGTCCTTGCCCTGATCCGCCGATGGGCCGCGCCTCACCGGACTGACTTCGGGAAACGCATGTTTCCCCGGAGGCAGAGCGGCGAGGGCGCAGCCCGACCCGCGGCCGCATGGCTGGCGGTCATGGGTCGGGGCGCAGGGGTGGGGCGGCCCGCAGCCGCAGGCGAGGACACGGCCCTGCGCCCCGACGACGCCCCAAGGCGGCGCCTGCCCTTTGACGGCCAGACAGGCGGATGCGTGGCGGACAAATCCACGAGATAAGAAAACCGTCGGGCCGGGGGTGAGCCGGGCAAGGCCCGGTCGAGCCGCCGGCACGGCTTCTGGACAGCCGCGATCCGCGCCCGGCGCGGATCACCTTGGTTCAAAGCGACAAGGTGTGGGAGCCGGATTGGCTACCGGTATCAAACCTGCGGCGCCAGTTCCCCGAACCCGTTCAGGTTGATCAGCGCGGCAATGCCGGTGATCAGCCCGGCCGTGCCGCAGAGCAGCGTCAGCGCGATGGCGGAGTCGATGGCCTCATGGGTGACGCCGTGGACGACGGCATATCCGGCGATCATCGCCGGGATCACGAAGACCGCCCGCGCCAGCAGACAGAGGATTGGGTTCCTCGCCTTGAACAGCACCAGAAGCACCAGCCCCACGGAAAGCAGCGCGGCGGCTGCCGCCGCAAGGACGGAGAGCAGGAATCCGGTCTCGTTCGCGTGGATGAAGCTGAACGTCTCGACAAAAACCATCACCGGCAGCGCCCAGGTGGCGAGATACCAAGCGATCACGCAGGTGAGCGCGGTGAGCATGAGGGCAAGCAGGATCAGAGTCATGGAAACCTCCAGACCAAAGGGATCAGGGATCGTTCACGACAGGCTGCCAGAGGGTGATGCGCTCCGCCTGCGACCAAGGTTCACTACGCCGTTGCTGCGGATAGCAGCATTCCCAACATCCTGCGACGGGTCAAGCCGACAGGCGGAGGACCGGGGATTGATGCGGATAGCTGCCGGCAATGGCCAATGGCCGGCGACAAGCCGCCAGCCCACGCGCTCATGAGGTCCGTCAACTATCCCGCATCGACCGGAATGTCGAAATGCAGGACGTCCTCGCGCTTTCCAAGCCCGGTATAGAGGGCAATGGCCGGTTCATCCCCGTAATCGGCCTGAACGTAAACCACCCAGGCGCCCCGTTCGGCCGCGATCCGTTGCAAGGCACCGATGAGCGCGGTGGCTATGCCCTGCCGCCGGTGGGTCTCGGCGACAGCAAGATCGTAGATGTAGATTTCCGAACGCGCCCGCTCGAATTTCTCGAGCTCGTAGGCGATCAGGCCGCCGACGACGACGGCGCCGTCCATGGCCGCCAGCGCGATGAGATGATCCCCGGCCAGAAGGCCGCTCAGATAGGCGTCGTCCGGCGGCTCTCCCAGGTAGGTGTCGGGATCGTCGAAGGCATCCCCGAACAAGGCGTTCATCTGCCGCAGGACGGAAACGTCGGATCGGCCCAGGCACCTGATCGACACGGACATCGGCAACTCCTCCTCATGCTTCAGGTGTATCATACCCTGAACCGCCCCTGCGCATCGGGCCATGTCCAAATGGTCTCGTCCGCGAGGATCGCCTCGACGACCACTTCCGCCCTCGGGCCAGCGCTCGGGCTGTCGCCCACTCCGATATGTTGCGTTTCGATCTCGACTGGGAAGGCAACGACCTCGTCGCGGGGCGTCCCCCGGCGCAGTTGCGAGGCCGCCGCAACCAGATAGCTGTCGTATTCGTCCGCAAAGGACAGGTTGGCTTCGTCGTCCCATCTGCCCGCCGGGCTTTCCGGGTCCAGCAACCCGATAGGGTCCCAGAACGACCAGCCGATATCGCGCAGCTTCGACAGCTTGATCCGGGGTTGCGGTGCGATCTCGGTCATGGGTCTGTCGGGGCAAGGGTTGGAGCATGGACCAGCTTCGCACAGGCCGGCGAATGGCCGCAACGGGTTGCAGCCTCGCCAACCCGCCATGGTCCTTTCAGGAAGCGGCACTCACCCGCTCGACCTCGACGGTAACATGGGAAAGCGCGTGGATCCGCGCCAGGCGCGACTTGTAATGCGAGGGCGCCTGCGGGTCGCTCGACACCAGCGAGACGATGGCGGCATGATGGCCCGGCCCGACCTGCCAGACATGCAGATCGGCGATCCGGTCGGTCCCGGTCTCGATCGCCGTGCGGATTTCTTGCGGCAGATCCGCGTCCTGCGGGGTCCGGTCCAGCAACACGGCAGCGGAATCGCGGATCAGCCCCCAGGACCAACGTGCGATCACCAGCGCGCCGACGACGCCCATGGCCGGATCGGCCCAGGTCCAGCCATAGCTGCGCCCGGCCAGCAGCGCCACGATGGCCAGGATCGAGGTCAGCGCATCCGCCAGCACATGCAGATAGGCGGCGCGCAGGTTGTTGTCCCGGGCATGACCGTGGTGATGATCATGGTCGTGATCGTGGTGACGTCCATGCCCGTGATGGTGATGGGAATGGTCGCCCCTCAGCAGCCAGGCGCAGGCCAGATTGACCACCAGCCCGACCACAGCGACCGCGATGGCCTGGCCGAAGCGGATCTCGACCGGGTTGGCCAGCCGCACCAAACTCTCCCAGCCGATCAGCAGCGCGATCAGGGCCAGCACGACGGCGCTGGCGAAGCCGCCGAGATCGCCCAGTTTGCCGGTGCCGAAGCTGAAACGGGCATCGCCGACATGGCGGCGGGCATAGACATAGGCCAGCGCCGTGATCAGCATCGCCCCGGCATGGGTGGACATGTGCCAGCCATCGGCCACCAGCGCCATCGAGCCGTAGAGCGTGCCGGCGGCGATCTCGGCCACCATCATCGCGGCCGTCAGGGCGATGACCAGCCAGACCCGGCGTTCGTTGCGCCGGTGGTGCCGCCCGAGAAAGTCGTGCCCGTGGGTATGGGCGGAGATGTCGATTGCGGACATGGGCCCCCTCCAGGGCTATTTCATGTAGGTGCGGATGATTTCGATCAGTTCCTCGCCGCCCTGCCGGCGCTCGGCATCGGTTTCGGCCTGCAGCACATGCTCGCGGAGGTGATCCTCCATCACCTCCGCCGTCAGCCCGCTCATCGCGCCGCGGGCCGAGGCCAGCTGGCGCAGGATCTCGCCGCAGGGTTTTTCGGCTTCCAGCGCGCGTTCGATCCCCTCGATCTGGCCCCTGAGGCGGCGGACCCGGGCGATCAGCTTCTGCTTGTCGCGGATGGTGTGGGACATGGCGGCGGTCCTCGGCTTCATATGGCATGGGGGACTATACTATAAGAGGCAGGATCCGTGAAGCCGGGGAATGGTTTAGGGCGGATGGCATGGACGCTGCCTTCGCGCTCCGGTATTCCGCTGACGATGGCACAGAACATCTACGACAATCCCGACTTCTTCGCCGGCTACAGCCAGCTGCCCCGGCAGGTGCATGGGCTGGACGGCGCGCCCGAATGGCCCGCCATCCGCGCCATGCTGCCGGATGTGGCGGAAAAGCGCGTGGCCGATCTGGGCTGTGGCTTCGGCTGGGCTTCGCGCTGGTTTCGCGAGCAGGGCGCAGCTTCGGTCGCGGGATATGACCTGTCGCACAACATGATCGCCCGTGCGCGGGCGGACACTTCCGATCCGGCCATCGACTACCGCAACGCCGATCTGGAGGTGCTGGACCTGCCCCAGGCGGTGTTCGATCTGGTCTACAGCGCGCTGGCCTTTCACTATGTCGCGGATTTTGATCGGCTGATCCGCATGATCCACAAGGCGCTGGCGCCGGGCGGGGATCTGGTCTTCACCATCGAGCATCCGATCTTCATGGCGGCGGCACATCCGCATTGGACCTTGGACGAGGACGGTCGCAAGACCTGGCCAGTCAATGGCTATTCCGTTGAGGGCGAGCGACGCACCGACTGGTTCGCCAAGGGCGTTCTGAAGTACCACCGGACGCTGGCCACCACGCTCAACACGCTGATCGGCGCAGGCTTCGCGCTGCGCCGGGTCCAGGAATTCGCGCCGACAGCCGCGCAGATCGAGGCAATGCCGGTTCTGGCGGAGGAGTTGGAACGCCCGATGATGTTGCTGGTCGCGGCACGAAAAGCCTGATCCGGGCTGCCTTGCCGCGCGGGACACTCTGGTGCAGGTGCTGGACAACGAGGCGCTGATGTCCGACGACTGTTTCCTCGACCATCCAAGCCGACGCCAGAACCGGCCAGCCTTCCGTGTCAACCTCGAATCGCTGAGGCAGCGAAACAGACGCGGTTAACCCTTCGGCGCCTTCGGCTTCGGCTGATGCAGCCGGCGTCGCGCGTTCGCGCGCAAGGCATTGCGCAGATCCTTGTTGATCAGATCAAGATCGAACCATTCCGGATCGAAATGCCCGCCCGCCCAGCGCAGCGTGGAGCGGTGCTCTTCGTGCGTCGGGTCGCGGATGATCCCGAGGAAATCCGCATAGCCCCACGGCCCGCCGACATCCTCGGGCGGTCTCGCCCGTGCGCCTTCCAGACAGAGCGCGTGGCGCGGCGCCGGATCGAGCGCCAGCCAATCCTCGATCCGGATCAGGTGCTCCCAACCGTCCCCGAAATCGTAGGCATAGGTGAAACCGACGTCGCTCCCGACGAAATCCTGTAGCCGCACCTCGGCAGAGTCGAAAACGCGGGGGCCGCCGAAACCGTCAGCCAGCAGCACCGGATCGCCGTAGCGCAACCCGCTGATGCGGAATTCGTGCAGATGGCTGTCGGTCCAGCCGAAGGCCGCCTGCAGGACCGGATGCAGCCGGTCCAGCGTCCAGTCGCAGGGAACCACCAGCCGCCGCCAGATCTCCGGCTCGATCTCGGCCAGGGAGACATGCAGCCGAACCGCGTTCGGAGGCTGGAACACCCCTGCCCTCCCCGGTCAGATGGCGAAGTCTTCGAGGGATTTGCCGGCCTCCAGTGCCTCGGCAATCCAGCCAGGCTCGCGGCCGCGACTGCTCCAGGTGATCTCGGGGTTTTCCGGGTGACGGTATTTCGGCGCCACGGCGGCGCGCTTTTGCGCCGGGGTCATTTTCGCCAGTTCGCCCAGCGAGAAACCGTGCTCTTTTGCCACCGCTTCCGCCGCAGCCCCCGCCTCGGCCTTGCGGCGATCCTCGAAAGAGGCGATGGCCTTCGCCAGGTTCTTTTCCAGCTGCTTCAGTTCGGCCAGCGACAAGGCATTCAGGTCGATATCAGTCATAAGCGTTCCCTGTTGTTATGGCGCCGGTTTAATCCAATGGCTGCCAGACAGCAAATCTCATCCCCATTACGTGACGCATGCAATTCGCGGATATCTCACCGCCCTCGCAGCCCGATCTCCCGAAGAGGATGCCCCGTGTCGATGAACAGCCGCCCCGTCGGTTTCAATACCGCCCGCAATCGTTCAAGGGCGCGTTGCTCGATATCCGGGTGGCGTCCATCCAGCGCCCCCACACGCATCGCAAAGGCGATGTCGAAAGGCTCTTCACCCGGCGGCAATGCGAAATCCTCGATCGCCGCTCGCAGGAACCGCAGGCGGCCGGTGGCGATTTCCGCCTTCGATCCGGCAACCGCGCTTTCGATCGCCTTGGCCGAGCGGTCGATGGCCAGGACGAAGCCGTTCCCGACACGGCGGGAAACCTCGCGGGCGGCCACGCCCGGACCGCAGCCTATCTCGAGCACCCGATGGCTCGGCGCCAGCGGCAGAGCGTCTACGAAAGACGCGATCCGGTTCGAAATCCGCGGTGCCATGATGCTCAGGTCTTGTCGGTCACCTTCGGCCACCAGGTGCCGAAGCACCACAGGTTGCCTTCCGGGTCGCGGCAGATGAATTCGCGGCTGCCATAGTCGCGGTCGGTCAGCCCTTCCTCGATCGCCGCGCCGGCGGCCTGGGCGCGGGCGAACATCGCGTCAGCGTCATCCACGGCGATATAGAGCGACTTGCCGCCCTGCGCCGAGGGCGGGCCCACCATCTCGCCATAGGCGTCGTCCCTGTCGTCGCCGCACATGATCATGGACGAGCCGAAGGCCAGTTCGGCATGGGCGACCTTGCCGTCCTCCATGTATTTCGCGTGGATGGTGAAGCCGAAGGCCTTTTCCAGCCAGTCGATCATCGCCGCCGCGTTGCGGAAGCGGAAGGTCGGGTAGATGCGTGGAGCCTCGAGCATGCTGTCCTCCTGTCTGACGGCCTAGGGTGCCATGCCGTCTTCGGCACCGGTCAAGCCGTCGGCCTCGATGGGGCGGTAGTTCACCGGCATCCGGTCCATCGCCGGATCATAGCCGGAAACGCCCTTGCCGTCAGGTGTGCGATGCGGCGCCGGACGCCGTCTGCGCCATGACATCCCGGTGGATCTCCGAATGCGACAGCGCGCGGCGATCGGCTCAGGGCGATGCCGCAGATCGACCGCCATCTCCTCCGATTCCCCTATCACGCGGCCTCGGATATGATGGCGGACTGTTTCTCGCATGACCAGAATTCCGAGCATGCCGAACCTCGGTTTTCCATCACCCGCGCATGAAAAAACCCCGAGGCATCGCCGCGGGGTCCGTTCATCGATGGGATGGCCTCAGAGGCCGCGGGCGACGCGCTCGATATCGCCGCGGGTCAGGCCGATATCGGTCAGTTCCCGATCCGTCAGCCGGTGCAGTTCGCGGCGGGTGATGCGGGCGTCGTTCCAGGCGGCGACCATCGCGGTCACGCGGGCAAAAACCTGACCCAGGCCACCGGCAGCAGCACGGCTATGGCTCATCTCGACAGCGGACATCTCGGCACCTTTTTCATCTTGCCCATCCGGCGGGCATGTTTCGGACAAGGCGGATATAGGCTGGGCACCTGACGGGAAGTAGCCGTAATGCCGGCAAACCAGCCATGCATTCCGCGCTGCAGCATGGGCTGCGGACGGGCGGGCAGAAATCACGTCCCGACCCAAACCGAACATTTCTACCTGCTCCGTTGCCGATCGGCATTTTCCGCGACGACCGCCCAGGCGGGGCGTGGGGAAAGCGTCTTCGCCAAAGCAGCGGCGGAGACAGGGTTGAAATGCCGGCAGGATCGCTGGCCTCCGCTCCGGTTTTGCTGTTCCGGGTTGCAAATGCGCGATGTTTGCGCATAACAGCCACCCGAAACGCATGGAGCCGGGTGCAACTCCCGGCTGGCTGTTCCGGCCGCCGATCCGCCGGACAACCCGAACCTACACCCCAAGATCGAAAACTCGACATGCGGCCCCATTCCGGGCCCTGATCGGTCAGGAACGGATGACATGATTTCACTTGATGCCTACCGGACCCAATGGTTCGGCAATATCCGCGGCGACCTGCTGGCCGGGCTGGTCGTGGCGCTGGCACTGATCCCCGAGGCCATCGCCTTTTCCATCATCGCCGGCGTGGACCCGAAGGTAGGGCTTTACGCCAGCTTTTCCATCGCGGTGCTGGTTGCCTTCACCGGCGGGCGGCCGGGCATGATCTCGGCTGCCACGGCGGCAACGGCGGTGCTGATGGTCACGCTGGTGCGCGACCACGGGCTGCAATACCTGCTGGCCGCCACCGTGCTGGCCGGGCTGATCCAGATCGGCGCCGGGCTGCTGCGCCTGGGTTTCGTCATGCGCTATGTGTCGAAATCGGTGATGATCGGCTTCGTCAATGCGCTGGCGATCCTGATCTTCCTGGCGCAATTGCCGGAACTGGACCCGTCCAGGGTCAGCTGGCTGACCTATGTTCTGGTCGCGGCCGGACTGGCCATCATCTACCTGTTTCCGCTGCTGACCCGGGCCGTCCCCTCGCCGCTGGTCGCCATCGTCGTGCTGACGGCGCTTTCGATGGCCTTCGGCTGGGACGTGCGCACGGTGGGCGACATGGGGGTGCTGCCCGATACGCTGCCGGTCTTCATGATCCCGCAGATCCCGCTGACGGGCGAGACGCTGCTGATCGTCCTGCCCTATTCGCTGGCCATCGCCGTGGTGGGCCTGCTGGAAAGCCTGATGACGCAGAACCTGGTCGATGAACTGACCGACACGAAATCGGACCGCAACCAGGAATGCATCGGCCAGGGCATCGCCAATGCCGCCACCGGCTTCATCGGCGGCATGGCCGGCTGCGCCATGATCGGGCAGAGCATGATCAACGTGAAATCCGGCGGACGCGGGCGGCTTTCGACCTTCACCGCCGGTTTCGTGCTGCTGATCCTGGTGGTCTTTCTGGGCGAATGGGTGGCGCAGATCCCCATGCCTGCGCTGGTGGCGATCATGGTCATGGTGTCAGTCGGCACCTTTTCCTGGTCGTCGCTGAAGAACCTGCGCACGCATCCGCGGTCCTCCTCGATGGTGATGCTGGCGACCGTGGCCTCGGTGGTCTGGACCCACAACCTTGCCATCGGCGTGCTGGTGGGCGTGCTGCTGTCGGGCATCTTCTTTGCCGCCAAGATCGCGCAGCTGTTCAAGGTCACGACCCATCTCACCCCCGATGGCCGGCTGCGCAGCTATGTGATCGAGGGGCAGCTGTTCTATGGCTCGGTCGAGGATTTCATGGAAGCCTTCGACTTCAACGAGGCGGTCGAGAAGGTGATCATCGATGTCAGCCGCGCCCATATCTGGGACATTTCCTCGGTGCAGGCCCTGGACATGGCGGTGCTGAAGTTCCGCCGCGACGGGGCCGAGGTCGAGATCGTCGGCATGAACGAGGCCTCGGAAACCATCGTCGACAGGCTTGCCATTCATGACAAGCCCGGCGCGATGGACAGGCTGATGGCGCATTGAGGGAGGAAGACATGAGCGAAGAACCGCAGAAGATCGTCGCCCTTGTCGGCGACTCGGCCTATTCGGCCAGCGTCTGCGACCATGCCGCATGGCTGTCGGGCCGCACCGGCGCGCCGGTCGAGTTGATCCACGTGCTGGGCCGCCGCGAGGCGCCGGAAAGGCCGGACCTCTCAGGGGCCATCGCGCTTGGCGCCCGCACCGCCTTGCCGGAGGAACGCGGCAGGGCTCATGGCCGAGACCGCGATCCTGCCGGGGCAGCCGGAAACCGCGCGCGGCAAGCTGGTGGAGCAGGCGCTCTTCGACCTGCTGGTCATGGGGGCCTACGGCCATTCGCGCATCCGCAGCCCTGATCATCGGCCCACCACCACCGCCATGATCCGATCCTGCTAGGTGCCTGTCGTCTTGATGCGCTGACCTCGTTCCCCGGCATCATTCCGCCTCGGCAAGAGTAGGCGGGGGCATCCGAACCGAGTTGCAATGCGGCACTGCCGCATCCGGACGGCCGTTTTACGATGCCCCTCCTCCGGAAGCGGGCAAGCCAGGTCCGAGCAAGGGCTGCAACTGCGACTCTGCATCTCATCACCACGACGGTTGCAGCCGTTCGCAGCGGCGCAGGATATCACCCCGCCATTTCAACTTGCGTTGATCCATCCCGGCGCGCTATATATCAACATATCTTGAGAGGTTGATTCGATGGACGAGCAACGCGCCCTTGCCGGCTTCGCGGCACTGTCGCAGGAAACCCGGCTGCGCATCGTCCGGCTGCTGGTCAAGGCCGGGCCGGAGGGCATGGCGGCCGGGGCCATCGGCGAGGCTCTGGGGGGCGCCAGCACCTCGCGGCTGTCGTTTCACCTGACCCATCTCGAACAGGCCGGGCTGATCCGGTCCCGGCGCGAAGGGCGCTTCATCATCTACAGCGCCGTATTCCCAACGTTGGCCGGGCTGATCGCATTCCTGATGCGGGATTGCTGCGACGGCCACCCCGAGATCTGCGCGCCGGTCGCGGCCGCGCTGTCCTGCTCCTGTGAACCCGGCAAGGATGCCCTGCATGGCTGACGCCTCGCCTCGTGTCTTCAACGTGCTGTTTCTCTGCACCGGCAACTCCGCCCGCTCGATCATCGCCGAAAGCGTGCTGCGCAAGGAGGGCGACGCGCGGTTCCGCGCCTTCTCGGCCGGCAACCAGCCGAAGGGAGAGGTGCATCCGCGGACCCTGAAGATCCTGCAGAACTACCATTACCCGACCGAAGGGCTGCGCTCGAAAAGCTGGGACGAATTCGCCGGGCCCGACGCGCCGGTGATGGATTTCGTCTTCACCGTTTGCGACGACGCGGCGGGCGAGGCCTGTCCCTATTGGCCGGGCCAGCCGATGACGGCGCATTGGGGCCTTCCAGACCCGGCAGCCGCGACCGGCAGCGAGTTGCAGCGCGACATGGCCTTCATCGAGACGCTGCGCTACATGAAGGCGCGCATCCAAACCTTTGCCGCCCTGCCGATCGGCACCCTCGATCGCGCCAGCCTCGTCTCCAGGCTGCACGAGATCGGGCGATCCGAAGGCGCGAACGGGGCGGCGGACGGCATGGATGTCGTGATCTATCACAACCCGGACTGCGGCACCTCGCGGAACGTGCTGGCCATGATCCGCAATGCCGGGATCGAGCCGCATGTGGTGGAATATCTCAAGACGCCGCCCTCGCGCGCGATGTTGGAACAGCTTATCGCCCGCATGGGCATCGCGCCGCGCGATCTGCTGCGCCAGAAAGGCACGCCCTATGCCGAGCTTGGCCTGGACGACCCGGCGCTGCCCGCCGCGGCGCTGGTCGAGGCGATGCTGGCGCATCCGGTGCTGATCAACCGGCCCATCGTGGTCAGCCCCAGGGGCGTGCGGCTCTGCCGGCCCTCGGAGCAGGTGCTGGACCTGCTGCCGCCGCAGCGCGCCGCCTTCAGCAAGGAAGACGGCGAGCAAGTCGTGGATGCCCAGGGCAACCGTATCCGCCCGGCCTGAAAGGAACAGATGATGACCCTCGACCGCCCGGCCCGCCGGCTTTCCTTTCTCGACCGCTACCTGACCGTGTGGATCTTCGCGGCCATGGCGTTCGGCATCCTGCTGGGCACCGTGTTCACCGGCCTGCCGGATGCGCTGCACGCCATGTCGGTGGGCCCGACCAACATTCCCATCGCCATCGGCCTGATCCTGATGATGTATCCGCCGCTGGCGAAGGTCCGCTACGAGGACCTGCCCCGGGTCTTTGCCGACAGGCGGGTGCTGGTGCTGTCGCTGGTGCAGAACTGGCTGATCGGGCCGGTGCTGATGTTCGCGCTGGCGGTGATCTTCCTGCGCGATCATCCCGAATACATGACCGGGCTGATCCTGATCGGCCTGGCGCGTTGCATCGCCATGGTGCTGGTCTGGAACCAGCTGGCGCGCGGTGACGGGCAATATGTCGCCGGGCTGGTGGCCTTCAACGCGATCTTCCAGATCCTGTTCTTCTCGACCTATGCCTGGCTGTTCCTGACCGTGCTGCCGCCCCTGTTCGGGCTGGAAGGCAGCGTGATCGAGGTGGGTTTCCGGACGGTGACCGAGGCGGTGCTGATCTACCTGGGCATCCCCTTCGCCGCCGGGTTCCTGACCCGGCATGTGCTGATCGCGCGCAAGGGCGACGCTTGGTATCAGAACGTATTCCTGCCGAGGATCGGCCCGATCACGCTGGCCGCGCTGCTTTTCACCATCGTGGCGATGTTCAGCCTGAAGGGCGGCGACGTGCTGCGCCTGCCGCTCGACACGATCAGGATCGCTATCCCGCTGGTGCTGTATTTCGCCATCCAGTTCGTCGTCAGCTTCGCCATGGGCCGCCTGATCGCCCGGGACTATCCGCGCAGCACCGCCATCGCCTTCACCGCCGCCGGCAACAACTTCGAGCTGGCCATCGCTGTCGCCATCGCCGCCTATGGGCTGACCTCGCCCGTGGCCTTCGCCGCGGTCATCGGCCCGCTGGTCGAGGTGCCGGTGCTGATCCTGCTGGTCAACGCCGCCCTGTGGCTGGGCCGCCGCTGGTTCCCCGCAGCAACCCCGCAAGAGGCCCGCGCATGATCCCCGACTTGCCGAACCTGTCGCCCGGTGCGGTCCACCAGCCGGACCTGCCCCCGGTTCCGCGCGCAACCCATCCGCCGCGCATCCTGCTGCTCTAT
>NZ_FNEA01000039.1 GCF_900100045.1 Paracoccus denitrificans
CTGGGCTCGAACTTCCCGCTGTTCTATGCCACCGGCTACCTGCCCTTTGCCATGTTCAGCGGCCTGGCCAACAAGACGGCCGCCTCGATCCGCTATTCGCGGCCCTTCCTGGCCTATCCCAGCGTGACCTTCGTCGATGCGCTGATCGCGCGGGTGGTGCTGAACGTGCTGACCAATGTCGCGGTGATCGCCATCGTGATCGGCGGCATCTTCGTGATCTACCAGCTGCCGGGGCCGGTGGACATGGCCTCGGTCTTCGAGGCGCTGCTGCTGGTGGCGCTTCTGGGCAGCGGGGTGGGGGTGCTGAACTGCTACCTGATGACCGCCTTTCCGATCTGGGAGCATATCTGGCACATCCTGACCCGGCCGCTGTTCCTGGTCTCGGGCATCTTCTTCCTTTACGACCTGATGCCGGCCAAGGCGCAGGACCTGCTGTGGTACAACCCCCTGATCCATTGCGTCGGGCTGATGCGCCGCGGCTTCTATCCCACCTACGAGGCCAGCTATCTCAGCCGCGCATTCGTGGTCGGCGTCGCCCTGACCCTGCTGCTCGCCGGCCTGGCACTGCTCGAAAGAAACCACCGAAAACTCCTCGAACGCTAAAGCAGAAAATCCGACGCAAAAAGCCCCGCGGACCCGGAGACCTCCAGCACGAGATCGGCGCGCCGGTCTGAGTCAAGGTCAACAAAAACAACAAAAAAATCAGGGCCAAGAACCGAGATGACAATGTCAGACGATGAGAAATCATCGGTGCCGATGGAGGTCAGCCCAAGGCCAGAAAGGTCGATCTTGTCCTCGCCGGACGTGAAATCCAGGATGACATCGGTGCTGCCGTCCAGGTCTTCGGGCGCGGAGAAGACGAACACATCGGCTCCGAGCCCGCCGACCAGCGTATCGCAGCCGCGTCCGCCGACCAGCGTATCGTTGCCGTCGCCGCCCTCGATCAGGTCATGGCCGTCACCGCCGCCAAGCAGGTCGTCGCCGGCATCGCCGAACAGGCTGTCATGGCCTGCGCCGCCGGACAGGGTGTCGCCGCCCAGGCCGCCATGCAATTCATCATTGCCGTCGCCACCGTCCAGAAAGTCGTCGCCCAGACCGCCGAGAAGCGTGTCGCTGCCGCCATCGCCGTAAAGCATGTCGTTGCCCGGCCCGCCCTCGATCAGGTCGTGGCCGTCACCGCCATGGACGGTATCGTTGCCGAAGCCGCCATACAGGGCGTCGTTGCCCGGCCCGCCCGAAAGCGAATCATCGCCGGCCTGGCCATACAGCGTGTCGTTGTCGGCCCCGCCGAACAGCGTGTCGCCGCCATCGCCGCCATACAGCAGGTCATGCCCTTCGTCGCCATGCAGCACGTCCGCGCCCGATTCGCCGTAAAGCGTGTCGTGGCCGCGACCGCCCATCAGCATATCGTTGCCCTCGCCGCCCCGCAGCCGATCGTATCCCTCGCCGCCCAGCAGGGTGTCGTTGCCTGGGCCGCCTTCCAAAAGATCGTCGCCCGCATCGCCTTGCAGCAGATCGTCGCCCGCCTCGCCCCAGAGCGTGTCGTTGCCATTGCCGCCGGCCAACGTGTCGTTGCCTTCGCCACCCCGCAGCGTATCGGAGCCCGCACCGCCGACGAGGCTGTCATGGCCCGCGCCTCCGAACAGCAGGTCGTTGCCGTCGCCGCCGAACACGCGGTCGTTGCCGGCATATCCGGCCAGCGTGTCGTTGCCGCCGTCGCCATAAAGCGTATCGTCGCCCGCGCCGCTGGTCAGGCTGTCATGGCCCGCACCTCCGAACAACAGGTCGTTTCCGTCGCCGCCGGCGAGGGTGTCATTTCCGGCCTCGCCGCGCAGCGTATCGTTGCCCGCGCCGCCGACGAGACTGTCATGGCCTGTGCCGCCGAGCAGCAGGTCGTTGCCCGCACCACCGAAGAGATGGTCGTTGCCGGCATACCCGGCCAGCGTGTCGTTGCCGCCGTCGCCATAAAGCGTATCGGCCCCCGCGCCGCCGGTGAGGCTGTCATTCCCCGTGCCTCCGAACAGCAGGTCGTTTCCGTCGCCGCCGGCCAGGGTGTCGTTTCCGGCCTCGCCGCGCAACGTATCGTTGCCCGCGCCGCCGACGAGGCTGTCATGGCCCGCGCCGCCGAGCAGCAGGTCGTTGCCCGCGCCACCGTAAAGACGGTCATTGCCGGCGTATCCGGCCAGGGTATCGTCGCCACCTTCGCCATAAAGCGTGTCGGCACCCGCTCCGCTGGTCAGGCTGTCATTCCCCGCGCCTCCGAACAGCAGGTCGTTTCCGTCGCCGCCGGCCAGGGTGTCGTTTCCGGCACCGCCCCGCAGCGTATCGGCGCCTGCGCCGCCGACGAGATAATCGTTGCCGTTGCCGCCATTGAGCAGGTCGTTCCCCTTGCCGCCGAACAGCCGGTCGTTGCCGTCGCCGCCGTAAAGCTGATCGTTGCTGTCGCGCCCCTCCAGCGTGTCGTTGCCAAGCGCGCCATAAAGCCTGTCCTCGCCCAGCCCGCCCAGCAGCAGGTCGTGGCCGGCCTGGCCAAAGACGTCCGAGCCGTTGCGGCCGGCCCTCAGCGTGTCGTTGCGCGGGGTGCCGGTCACCGTCGTGCGCATGTCGGGCGGTGCGTAATGGGCGATGGGGAAAAGGGAATTGTCGAAGGCGCTCGCCTGGAGCATCGTGTTGTCGCGTGTCATGACCCAGATAACCGAATTTCCGTAAAATATCCTGATTCCATAGCTTTCCGGCCTGAACCCCAGCTGCCCGACATTGCGGATCATGCCCAGGAAGGACAGGTCCAGCCGGTCCACGCCCGGCTCGAAATCGGTGATGGTGATCTTGCCGTTGACCTCCATCGGCACGAAGGTGTCCGCGCCGGCGCCGCCGGTCATCTGCACAGGGCTGCCGCCGGCGATCAGGATGTCGTCGCCCGCGCCGCCGTCCAGCCCACGCGTCCCGGCGCTGGCCATCATCATGTCGTTGCCCCCGGTGCCGGATTGCCAGCCCGCGCCGACGACCCGTGTCAGCCCGATCCGCCCGGGCTCGAAAACGAACTGCGTGATGCCGCTTTCCGTGCGGGACGAGACGAAAAGCGCGATCCTGCCGTCGATCACCAGCGCCGAGAGGGCGGAGACATCGGCCAGCGCCCGATCATGCGCATCGGCAAGCGTGGCCAGATGCATCAGCCGGCCCTCGGGTAGCACGGTAAAGACGCTGATGCCGTCGTCGCCGCCGCCCACGAAGACGAAGGCGCGGCCGTCCATGGTGACGGTTTCCAGCGCGGTGGCGCCGGCAAAGCGGGTGCTGCGTTCGTCGATGACGTGATCGACCGGCAGCAGCTCGCCCTCATAGGTCAGCCGCATGGTGGTCAGCGACGAGCTTTGCGATGCCGCGACGACCAGATAGGTCACGCCGCCGACCGTGACCGTGCCCAGATGGCTGGGCTGGTCCATGCCAAGGCCGCGCCAGGATCACAGCATATGCGTCGTCCCCACCGAGCCGTCGGCATGGATCATCTGCACCGCGACATAATTGCCGGTGGCGGAGGCAGAGACGACGAAGCTGCGGTCGCCCAGCGTAGCGACCAGCATGGCGTCGATCTCGGTGCCCTGGACGTTGGGGCCCGGCGGCAGCGCGGCCTGGGTGACATGGCTGACCCTGCCGTCGCCCGACAGCCGCCAGATGTCGAAGGCGGTCTGCCCGTCGCGTGCAGAATAAAGGAAATCGCCCAGCGGGGTCTGGAACTGGCCCAGCCGGATCACGTCGCCCGGCAACCCGCCTGGCCCCGTCAGTCGCGCGCCGTCGCGGAATCCGCCCCCGCCGTCCAGCCGGATGCCGGCGCCAAGCGCATCGCGCAGCCCGGTGCCGAACAGCACCGGATCGTCGCCCAGCGTGACGATGCTGGCGTTCGGCGTGCCGGCATAACCCATCGAGGCGGCATGGGGCCGGGTGCCGATCATCTCGATCGGCTGGTCGGCCGAGGCGATCCGATAGGCGGCGATGCCGCCCCCGACATGGGTGATGCTGTAAAGCGCATGGCCGTCCGGCCCCGCATAGGTCCGCAGATTCGCGATATTGGTCACGAAGGGCGCCTGCGGGCCGATATAGGTGGCAATGTGACGGTAGCGCATCGCGGGGTTCATTTGTGGGGGTCGGGATAATGTTCCGACAAGGTGCCCAACCACCCCTTGAAGTCACGCAGAATTCCCCGTGCATTTTAATGTCCGCAGGCATAGGTTCGGCGCCGGCGCACGGCTTGCGCGCATTCGGGAGTTCCTCCATACGCATCCCTGCGTGAAGCAAATCTGGTAGAGACAGATGCAGATCCAAAAGACCTCGCTTCCGGGCGTTCTGGTCCTTGTTCCGCGGCGGTTCGGTGATGAACGCGGATTCTTTTGCGAAAGCTGGAGCCGAAAGACCCTGCATGACGCGGGGCTCGACCTGCCGGAATTCGTTCAGGATAACCATTCGTTATCCGCCGCGGCGGGCACCCTGAGGGGCTTGCATTTCCAGGCGCCGCCGCATGCCCAGGGCAAGCTGGTGCGCTGCGGGCGCGGGCGGCTTTTCGACGTGGCGGTCGATATCCGCAAGGGCAGCCCGAGCTATGGCCGATGGACCGGCTGCGAGCTGTCCTTTGAAAACGGCCGCCAGCTGTGGATTCCGCCGGGCTTTCTGCACGGTTTCGTCACCCGCGAACCGGATACGGAAATCCTGTATAAATGTACGGATTATTACGCGCCGGATTGCGATGGGGCGGTGGCTTGGGACAGTATCGGCATCGACTGGGGCGTTTCCGGCCAGCCGATCCTGTCGGCCAAGGACGCAGGCGCCCCGGTATTGAACGAGTTTGACAGCCCTTTCACCTATGAGGGGCCTTTCGGTTACGAGGCGGGAATATGAAGATTCTGGTCACCGGTGGCGCGGGGTTCATCGGTTCGGCTGTGGTGCGGCTGGCGGTGGCGCGGGGGCACCGGGTGGTGAACCTCGATTCGCTGACCTATGCCGCCAATCTGGAGAATGTCGCATCGGTCTCCGGCAGCCCGCTCTATGCCTTCGAGCAGGCGGATATCCGCGACCGGGCCGCGCTGGACCGCATCCTGGCCGAGCATCGGCCCGATGCGATCATGCATCTGGCTGCCGAAAGCCATGTGGACCGCTCGATCGACGGGCCGGGCGCCTTCATCGAAACGAACGTGACCGGCACCTACAACCTGCTGGAAGCGGCGCGGGCCTGGTGGACCGCGCAGGGCCGCCCCGAGGGTTTCCGTTTCCACCATATCTCGACCGACGAAGTCTTCGGCTCGCTGGGCGAGACCGGCCAGTTCACCGAGGATACGCCCTACGACCCGCGCAGCCCCTATTCGGCGTCCAAGGCGGC
Organism: Paracoccus denitrificans; assembly: GCF_900100045.1. Lineage (GTDB taxonomy): Bacteria > Pseudomonadota > Alphaproteobacteria > Rhodobacterales > Rhodobacteraceae > Paracoccus > Paracoccus denitrificans. Next base: position 5,366 of record NZ_FNEA01000039.1, read on the forward strand.
CTCGGACCATCTGGTCCGCGCCTGGCACGAGACCTATGGCCTGCCGGTGGTGCTGACCAATTGCTCGAACAATTACGGGCCTTTCCACTTTCCGGAAAAGCTGGTGCCGGTGGTGATCCTGAACGCGCTGCACGGTCGGCCGATTCCGGTCTATGGCGACGGCGGCAATGTCCGCGACTGGCTTTATGTCGAGGATCATGCCGACGCGCTGCTTCTGGTGCTGGAAAAGGGCCGCATCGGCCGCAGCTACAATATCGGCGGCGAGAACGAGGCCAGGAATATCGACCTGGTGCGCACCATCTGCGGCCATATGGACCGGCTGCGGCCGAATGCCGCACCGCATGACCGGCTCATCACCTTCGTCACCGACCGGCCGGGCCACGACCGGCGCTATGCCATCGACCCGGGCCGGGTCCGCTCCGAACTGGGCTGGCGTCCCTCGGTCACGGTCGAGGAGGGGCTGAGGCGCACCGTCGAATGGTATCTGGCGAACGAGGACTGGTGGCGACCGCTCCTGACTCGCCAGGGGGTGGGCGAAAGGCTTGGCAAGGCATGAAGGGCCTGCTGGTCTTCGGTCGCAGCGGGCAGGTCGCGACCGAGCTTGCGCGGCTGGCGCCCGAAGCGCGCTTTCTGGGTCGGGATCAGGCCGAGCTGACCGATGCGGCCGCCTGCGCCGCGGCGATTCGCGCATCGGGCTGCACGGCGGTGCTGAACGCCGCCGCCTATACGGCCGTGGACCGCGCCGAATCCGAACCCGAGCTTGCCCACGCCATCAATGCCGATGCCCCCGCCGCCATGGCGCGGACGGCGGCTGAGATCGGCGTGCCCTTCCTGCATATCTCGACCGACTACGTCTTTGACGGCTCGGGCGAGCGGCCCTGGTCCGAGACCGATCCGACCGGCCCGCTGGGTGTCTATGGCGCGACCAAGCTGGCCGGAGAGCGGGGCATTGCCGCGGCCGGCGGGCAATGGGCGATCCTGCGCACGTCCTGGGTGTTCTCGGCCCATGGCGCGAATTTCCTCAAGACCATGCTGCGGCTGGGCGCCGAGCGCGAGGAGTTGCGCGTCGTCGCCGACCAGCAGGGCGGCCCGACCCCGGCCGGCGACATCGCCGCCGCCTGTCTTGCCATGCTGGGGGCCATGCGTGCCGATGCCGCGCGCGGCGGCATCTATCATTTCGCGGGCGGCCCCGACACCAGCTGGGCCGGTTTCGCGCGCGAGATCATGGCGCAGGCGGGGCTTTCCTGCCGCGTCACCGACATTTCCACGGCGGATTATCCCACCCCCGCCCGGCGCCCGGTGAATTCACGCCTGAACTGCGCCGCCATATCGCGGGATTTCGGCATCGGTCGCCCCGACTGGCGCGCCGGTCTCGCCAAGGTATTGCAGGAGCTGAAAACATGACCAAATCCGAAAGGCCCGCCAGTCATCGCAAGGGCATCATCCTGGCCGGCGGCTCGGGCACGCGGCTTTACCCGATCACCATGGGCGTGTCGAAGCAGCTGCTGCCGATCTACGACAAGCCGATGGTCTATTACCCGATCACCGTGCTGATGCTCTCCGGTATCCGCGAGATCGTCATCATCACCACGCCCGAGGATCAGGCCCAGTTCCGCCGCCTGCTGGGCGACGGCAGCCAATGGGGCCTCAGATTCGAATACCTGGTGCAACCCTCGCCGGACGGGCTGGCGCAGGCCTATCTCCTGGCCGAGGATTTCCTGGCGGGTGCGCCCTCGGCCATGGTGCTGGGCGACAACATCTTTTTCGGCCATGGCCTGCCCTTGCTGCTGGAGGCCGCGGATCGCCGGGCAACCGGCGGCACGGTGTTCGGATACCAGGTTTCGGACCCCGAGCGTTACGGTGTCGTCGATTTCGACGCGACGGGGCGTGCGCGGGCCATCATCGAAAAGCCAGCCCAGCCGCCGTCGAATTTCGCGGTCACCGGGCTTTATTTCCTGGACGGCACCGCGCCGCGCCGCGCGGCCGAGGTCCGGCCCTCGGCCCGGGGCGAGTTGGAGATCACCACGCTTCTGGAAAGCTATCTGCACGAAGGCCAGCTGAGCGTCGAAAAGATGGGCCGCGGGTTCGCCTGGCTGGATACCGGCACGCATGCGAGCCTGCTGGATGCGGGAAACTTCGTGCGGACGCTGGAAAACCGCCAGGGCCTGCAAACCGGCTGCCCCGAGGAGATCGCCTTCGAAGCCGGCTGGATTTCCGCCGACGAGTTGCGGGCGAGGGCGGCGCAGTTCTCGAAGAATGCCTATGGCCGCTATCTGATGCGCCTGCTGGGCGAGGAGGACTAGCCTTCCCGCATTTCGGCGAAGCCGTGGAGACGGCATACCTGCCGCCACGCCGACGGTCGTCAGGTCTTTGGCTGGCTGTTTGCCACGGGTCGCTTCTGCGGAACGGCGCAAGCGGGCGGTGCTGCCTTCTCCGGCTCGTGCCCTGACAAGGAGCGTTTCGCAAGCTCCCGCCGGTTCGCTCCCCTTCCAAGCCGGTCCAGTCAGCCGCCCTGTGCCAGCCCGATCCCTCCTTTCCTGTCGTTGCAGCCGGCAAGCCGCGTTCAACCGATGGCCGCGTCTGAAGAAGATGCTGACCCGCCTGCTGTCCGGGCCCCACGAACGCGGCGCGGCGGTCGGAAACGGTTCGGGCGACGGCATATGTGACTGGCTGGCAAGCCGGGGCGATCCGCGGCTCGTGGTCATCGAAATCTCCGGCGACGGCCATGAGTGCGGTGCCTTGGCAACGCGATGGGTGAGGTCCGCCTGTGGCCCGCTCCCGATTGGCTGGTTCCGGTGGATGATGGTGCCCTGTCCGATACCGGCACGATCCTCCGCTGGCCTGACCCGATCATCACCGGCAACCAACGCTGGGTCGGCATTCGGTCTGTCCCTGTCCTGTCGCGGCGTTGCGTCAAAGCTCCAGACGATAGGGACATGGTGCCCGGGATCTGCGGTGCGATTCGCTGCCCGCTCTCGATCCGGTGGCCGCGGTGGCATGGGCTTCTCGCCGGTCCTCATTGGAACTGCCTGCCGATATCCTCGATCAGGATGCGCTTCACGTTCGGCCCCGCGGTCCTCTGGCCGGCTGCAAGCAGGGCGTCGCGCAGGCGTCGCAGGGTCGGCTCGGCGGTGAAGTTGCCATCGAAGGCGCCGGTATTCGCCTCGATCATCAGGGCGTTCAGCAACGCGTCCCGCAGGCGATGTTCCTGCGCCTCGATATCCGCGCGGGCCGAGGCGGGCATCTCGATGCTCAGCGTCAGGATCATCACGGCCGAGGACGTGCCGTTGCGCAGGACGGGTACGAAGAACTGGTTGGGGAACGTGAACCAGTCGAGATTCGCATCGCCATCCGCGGCCTTGCCGTCCCCGCCATCCTTGGCGCTTTTCTCAGGGTCGGGTGCGGCCGGCGGTTCATGCTCGCCTGTTGCCGCGGCGCCGGCGTCATGGCCTGCCTGCCCGGAGGTCCTGGCGCCGCCAAGCATGTCGCCGCCGACGGCGCCGCCAAGAAAAGCCAGCAGGGGGACGAGAATCAGCAGGATCTTTTTCACGGCGAGGCCCTTTTCAGTAAGGCAGGACGATATCGGCAAGCTGCTGGCCATAGCGCGGCTGCTGGACATCGCTGATCTGGCCGCGCCCGCCATAGGAGATGCGCGCACCCGCGATCCGGTCATAGGCGATTTCGTTTCGCCGCCCGATATCCGAGGGGCGCACGAAGCCGTTGACGGTCAGCTCGCGCACCTCGTAGTTCACCCGGACCTCTTGCGTGCCCTGGATGCGCAGCACGCCATTGGGCAGGCGGTCCACCACGGTGGCCGCGACGCGCAGGGTCAGCTTGTCCCGGCGCGAGATATTGCCGCTGCCCTTGTAGCTTGATGAAGCCTTGGCCTCGGCCAGCTTGTCCATGCTGGCGCCTTCGGGCAGGATCTCGTCGATGCGTTGCGGCAGGCCCATCATTGAGGCAATGCCGACATTGTCGGCCGAACTGCGGCTGCGGCCCGAGCTGTTCTGGATTTCCGCCCGATCGTCGATCTCGATCACGACGGTCAGGATGTCGCCCCGCTGCGAGGCTCGCCGGTCCGCGACCAGTGCGTTTTGCGATACGGCCCAGAGCGACGCGGCGCTGTCCGGCCTGTAGGGCAGGTCCTGCACCCCATGGCCCGATGAGGTCATGGCCTGGAATTCGACGCCGCTTTCCGGTTCGGTCATGCCGGGAGCCTGGCCGATCTGCGAGACCCGGCCACAGGCCGCGAGCGACAGGGTCAGGGTCGCGGCACCGAGCAGAAGGGCGAAACGGGGAAGCATGTGCTGGAGCATGGGGCAACCTTCAGTTTTGCTGGACGATGACCGTCCCGTCCGGGGCCACGCGCCCCGAGACGGTCACGCGCGAGGCGTTGTTCATGACGCGGATGATCTGCCCGGCGCTTCCGGCCGAAAGCGCCCGGCCCTCGGCCTCGATCCGCAGGGTGGCCTTTTCATAGGCGATGGTGACGATCTGGTTGCGCCCGACCAGGGTTGGCGCGGTCAGGGTCGAGGGATCGATGCGGCGGCCCTGATAGACCATCACCCGCAATTGCTGGCCGACGACCTGGGCGATGTCCTCGACGCCGCCCGGTTGGTCGTCGACCAGCGAAACGTCCCCGGCCGCGATCACCGTTCCGGCCGGCAGCGTCCGGTTGGCCACCACCGAGCCTGCCATCGCCCATTGCGGCAACATCAGAAGCAGCAGGACCAGCCCCCGCATCAACGCACCTGCACCGTCGTGCCAAGCATCTGGTCGGCGGCCGTGATTACCTTGGAATTCAATTCGTAGCCGCGTTGGGCCTTGATCAGTTCGGCGATCTCGCGCACCGGATCGACCGAGCTTTCCTCCAGAAAGCCGGCGCGGATCGTGCCCAGCCCCTCTTGCCCCGGCGCGGCGACTTGCGGCGCGCCCGAGGCCGGGGTTTCCAGGAACATGTTCGAGCCGACCGCCTCCAGCCCCTTTCCGTTGACGAAATTGGCCAATGTGATCTGGCCCAGGTTCTCGGGTTCGACGCGGTCGTCGAAATAGGCGAAGACCTGGCCGTCGGCGTTGATCGCGATGCTGCGGGCATCCTCGGGGATGGTGATGTCGGGGACCAGCGGATAGCCTTCGGAGGTGACGACCTGCCCCTCGGCCGAGCGTTTCAGGCTGCCGTCGCGGGTATAGGCCGAGATGCCCGAGGGCAGCGTGACCTCCAGATAGCCGTTGCCCTCGATGGCGATGTCCAGATCGCCATTGGTCTGGACCGGGGTGCCCTGCGCCAGCATGACCGTCACGCTGGCCGGGCGCACGCCCAGGCCAAGCTGTACGCCCGCTGGGACCATGGCGCCATTGGTCGCGGTCAGCGTGCCGGGCCGCGTGGCCTGCTGGTATTGCAGGTCGGCGAATTCCGCCCGCCGGGCGTTGTAGCCCGTGGTGGACATGTTCGCGAGGTTGTTCGAGATGACATCGACGCGCATCTGCTGCGCGCTCATCCCCGAGGCCGCGATCTGAAGTGCTCTCATGGTCTGTCCTTTCACCGGGTCAGCGAGGTGATGGTCTGTCGGATGCGCTGGTCCTCCTGGTCGAGAAAGCTTTGCCCCAACTGGTAGGCGCGCTGGACCTCGATCATGCGGGCGATCTCTTGCACCGGATCGACGTTCGAATCCTCCAGGAAGCCTTGGCGTAGCACCGCCCCCTCAAGGGGGTCGACTGCGCCGCCGGGATCGAAAAGTGTGCCTGCCTCGTGCCGCAGCCTTGCGGGATCGGGGCTGGCGAATACCCCGACGCGGCCGACCGGATTGCCGTCGGCCGAGATCGTGCCGTCAGCGCCGATCCCGATGCTGCCCACCCCCGCCGGGATCACGATCGGGGCCGCGCCGTCATCGAGCAGTTGATGGCCGTCGGGGTTGACCAGCTCGCCCTCGGCATTGGTCATGAAGGCGCCGGCGCGGGTCAGGCGGTTGCCCTGCGGCGTCTGGACCATCAGGAAGCCCTCGCCGTCGATGGCAAGGTCGAACTGGCCGTTGGTCTGGGTCATGCCGCCGGGGCCGAGATCGATCATGCGGCCGCGGCCATTGGCCATGGCGAGCGTCTCGCCGCGCCGGTCGAGGGGGACCATGTATTCCGAAAACACCACCCCTTCGCGCCGGAAGCCGGTGGTATTGGCGTTGGCGATGTTGTTGGCGACGGTGTGCATCTCGCGCATCAGGCCGGATTGCCGGGTCAGAGCGGCATAGATCGCGTTGTCCATCGCCTATGACCCCGCGATCTGCGGCAGGATCTGGTCGGTGAAAAAGCTCGCCAGCGTCGCGGTCATGAAGCTCATGCTGACCCAGAACACCACCAGCATCAGGCCGATCTTGGGCACGAAGGTCAGTGTCATCTCCTGCACCGAGGTCAGCGCCTGGAACAGGCCGATGACCACGCCGGTCACCAGCGCCACGATCAGCAGTGGTGCCGACATGCGCACCGCGATCCACAGCGCCTGCCGGGTCAGGTCGAAGATCAGGTTCTCGTCCATCGCCCTTACCTCAGACCGGCATGCGCAGGATTTCCTGATAGGCCTCGACCACCTTGTCGCGGATGGCGACCACGGTTTCGAGCGCGATCTCGGCCCGTGCGATGCTGTGGACCAGGTCATGGGTGTCGGTCTGCCCGGTCATGGCGCCGGCCGCGTCCAGGTCGACCTGCTCCATCACCCGGGCGAAATCGGCCGCGGCATTGGTCACGCCTTGCGGCAGGCCCTGGGCCGGGGCGACGGCATGGCGGGCGCGATCATAGGCGGTGGCGGCAAATGTCGGTGAGATCATGGCATTTTCCCTTAGCGGCGGATCAGATCCAGCAGCGAGCTGCCCATCTGGCGGGATTGCTCAAAGACGCGCAGATTGGCCTCGTAGCTGCGGCCGGCCTCTTTCGCGTCGGCGATTTCGATGATCAGGTCCACGTTGGAGCCCGAATAATACCCCTCTTCATCGGCCATCGGATGGGCCGGATCATGGATGCGCGGCAGTTCGCGCCGGTCGAAGCGGGGCGGCCCCGGGGTGACCGCGCCGGTCGGGCGGCCGAAATCGACCTGCTCCCGAAAGGCCACGAGCTTGCGGCGATAGCCGGGCGTATCGGCATTGGCGATGTTTTCCGAGATATGGCGCAGGCGCACGGCCTGGGATTTCATCCCCGAAACGGCAAGTTCAGTGGCCGAAAGCGAATTCGTCATGGCCACCCCCCTCAGCTGCGGCGCCCGAGGCTGGTGCGGACCAGCGAAAGCGAGGATTTGGTCACCGCCAGCGACAGGTCGAACTGGCGCTTGGCGGCCGCGCTGCGAAACATTTCTTCCTCGAGCGAGACGGTGTTGCCATTGGGCGCCGGTTCGCCGCCGGCATCCGTGATGCGCCCGGCTCCGTCGCCCCCTCTGCCCTCGGTCAGATGGCCCGGGCGCGAGGCGCGCATGCCCGTGGGGCCATGGCTGCGATAGGTTTCGGCAAAGCCCGCCAGATCGCGCGAGCGAAAGCCGGGCGTGTCGGCATTGGCGACGTTCCGGGCGATCAGCTTTTGCCGTTCGACGGCATGGGCCGTCAGCGAGCTGGCCATCCGCAAGGTGTCGATCCGGTCAAGCATCGAGGCGTCTCCTCAGGTTCCGATAAACCGGGTCTTAACCTCAATAGGTTTAGAAACCCTTTCGTGGCGCAGGAGCCCGCCGGGAAAAGCGAGGGTGGAATGGATAAAATGCAATCTATCGCGGCGCGGATGCGGCGGGTCCGCATGACCCGGCATTTCGGGCAGGTCAGCGCGATCCAGGCGGGGGTGATCTTGGCAGGGGGCCTGAACAGCCATGCGTCGTTGGGGGATCGCGTCGTCTTTTCAATGCGCTCCGGGCAAGTGCTGAATGGAGAGATCGTCGCGCTGCATTCCGATCAGGCGGTGATCCTGCCCGAAGGTCCGATGGACGGGCTGTCGATCAGCACGCGGGTCGAGCTGGTCTTTGCGCCCATGCTCGCGCCGGCGAATGCCTGGATCGGGCGAATCATCGATCCTTTCGGCAGGCCGCTCGACGGCCGTCCCCTGGTCGCGGGCGGCGAGGAGCGCGGCTTTCGCCCACCGCCGCCGCCCGCTGCGTCGCGCAACCGGCTGGGCGGGCGGCTGGATACGGGGCTGGCGGTCTTCGACACGCTTCTGCCGCTGGTGCGGGGGCAGCGGATGGGGCTGTTTGCGGGCTCGGGCGTGGGCAAGTCGACGCTGCTTTCGATGCTGGCCAAGGGGGTTCCGGCCGATGTGGTGGTGATCGCGCTGGTCGGCGAGCGCGGGCGCGAATTGCGCGAATTCGTCGAGGAAACGCTGGGCGAGGAGGGGATGGCGCGCTCGGTCGTGGTGGCGGCGACCTCGGACCAGCCGCCCTTGATGCGCCGGCGCTGCGCCTGGGCGGCGATGACGGTGGCCGAGCATTTCCGCGACCAGGGCCGGCATGTGCTGTTCCTGGCCGATTCAATCACCCGCTTTGCCGAGGCGCATCGGGAGATCGCGCTGGCGGCGGGGGAAAGTCCCAGTTATCGCGGCTTTCCGCCCTCGACCTCGCATCTGATCATGTCGCTGGCCGAGCGCTCGGGGCCGGGACCGGCGGGGGCGGGGGACATCACCGCGATCTTCAGCGTGCTGGTCGCGGGCTCGGACATGGAAGAGCCGGTGGCCGACATCCTGCGCGGCGTGCTGGACGGCCATGTCGTGCTGGACCGTGCCATCGCCGAGCGCGGGCGGTTTCCGGCGGTGGACGTGCTGCGCTCGGTCTCGCGCTCGTTGCCGCAGGCGGCCAGTGCGGACGAGAATGCGCTGATCGCCCGGGCGCGGGCGACGCTCGGCACCTATGCCGAATCCGAACTGATGATCCGCGCCGGGCTTTATGCGCCGGGCTCGGACCCCGCGCTGGACGAGGCGGTGCGGCTTTACCCGGCGCTGGACGCCTTCTTCACCCGCCGGGGCGGCGATGCCCGCCAAAGCTTCGCGTTGCTGGCCGAAGCGCTGGGGGTGCCTCCACCAATCTCCGCTTGCGGTGAAAGAACCCTATGAATCCGGTGGGGTTATGGCATGATTGATGAATGTTAACCCGAGTCCCGAGGTCATTGCACAGCTGTCGGCGCGTTGACAATCTCCTGCGGTTGAGCCGAGGAGCATCATGGCCATCACCGAATACTTCGTCCGATACCTGCAACGAAGAGACCTGCTTTCCGAAGCCGATATCGCCTGCCTGCGCGCAATTCCGACCGTGCATGTCTGCTTTCGTCCCGGCGAGGTGATTGTGCCCCGGGGACGGCTGGCGACGCGCAGCTGCATGATGCTGCGCGGCATGGCGGCGCGCCGGCACGACCTGGTCGGCCGCCCGGGCGAGCGGGTCATCACCGCCCTGCATGTTCCGGGGGATTTCGTCGATCTGCATGGTTTCGTGCTGGCCGGGCTGGAGCATGACGTGATCTCGGTCGGCGAATCCGAGGTGGAGTTCGTCGAGCATGCCGACCTGCGGCGGATCACGCAGGATTTTCCGCATCTGACCCGGCTTTTGTGGATGTCCACGGTGATCGATGCCGCGATCCACCGGCAATGGCTGGTCGCGACCGCCTCGTTGCGTTCAAGCGCGCATCTGGCGCATCTCTTGTGCGAGCTTTACACTCGGCTCTCCAGCGTCGGCGCGGCGCAGGACCATCGCTTCACGCTGCCGCTGTTGCAGAAGGAGCTGGCCGATATCCTGGGCTATACCCCGATCCATGTGAACCGTGCCGTGCGCGACCTGCGCGCGGACGGGCTGATCCGCTGGACCGGCAGCGAAGTCGAGATCCTCGACTGGCAAAGGCTGGTGCGGCTGGCGCGGTTCGACCCGGAATATCTGGATCTGGGGCGGGTCCGGCGCTGAACCCTATTGGCACAGCCGAAAATCGCCGCGCCGGGCCTTGATGTCGAGATGCAGGTGGTCGTCATGCGCCGCATTGGCGCCGGGGCCCAGAACCGTAGTGAAATGCAGGCAGGCGGTGCCGTGCGCTGCGCTCTGGAAGGCCTCGTGCAGGTCGCCGCTGTCCTGGCGCGGTTCGACCGCGATGCGCGTGCCGTCGTCGAAGCGGAAGGCGGCGATGTCGAAGGCATTGCCGAAAGCGTGCTCCGATAGGTTTTCGCCCTGGTTCCCTACCGTTGACCGGCATTGATAGGTCGAGCCCGGCTCCAGTGCGACAAGCCTCGGCTGGCCCGGCAGCAGGGCGGCGGCAGGGCGGACGAAATCGCGCAGCCAATGCGCCAGATGCCGGGCCAGGTCGCAACGCATGGGGGCGCCGCCCGGGATCTCGATCCCCGGCAGGGGCTGGCGCAGCAGGATCGGGCGATCGATGCCGCAATCGCGCTGGTCCGGGTCGAGGATCGGCGGCGCTTCGCTGTAATCGGCGCCCAGCAGGGTCAGCTCCAGCAGGCAGGCGGAATAGTCGAAATCGCTTTCCCGCAAGGTGGTGTGAACCGGCAAGCCGGTCGGGGCAGGGGCTTCGGGTTCCGCGGGATCCTCCGGCGGTTCTGCCGGGGATCCGGGTTCGGGGGTGGGCTTGGCGTCCCCTTCCGGCGGAGCAGCCTCGTTTTCTGGCCGCGGGGCAGGGCGCTCCTCGGCCGGGTGGTCGGGGCGCGGCGTGGGCGCGTCCTGTGCCGGTGCCTGGCCCGGCAGGACCATCAGCGTAGCCGCCAGGACCAAGGCCAGGACCGAGGCCAGCCCACGCATCTCAGGGCTGCCCGGCCTGCGGATAAAGCGTCACGCTGCCCGGCGCCTGTCCCGGCAGGCTTTCGGGAAGCATGACGTCCGAGGGATATTCCGGCTCTTCCTCGACCGGCAGGGGGTGCTGCGTGTCGGAGACCAGCGGTTCCTGTGAAACGGGCACCTCGGGGGTGATGACCAATGGCTCGGTCGTGGCCACGGCCGCGGCGGCTTCTGTCGCGGCCTCGACGACGGTTGCGGCTGTGGGAATGGCCGTCGTCTCAGCGACCGCGGGCGGCACCTCGGGGATGGCCGCGGCGATGGCCGGCGGCACCCGGTCGCCGCGGGCCGGCGGGCGGGTGCCCGCGATGGCCGCGACCGCTGCCGTCTGCGTCGCCGCCGCCACGGGCGAGGCGCCGGTCACATCGGCGATCCTGACCCCGGGGGGCAGGAATTCGACCGTCGTGACCTTGGGCTTGACCATATGCGCCAGTTCCCACGCATCCCAGTTCGTCAGCCGCACGCAGCCATGCGACTGGTTCAGGAACAGCTGCGAGGGCGTGGCGGTTCCGTGGATGCCGTAGGTCGGCTCGGACAGGTCGATCCAGACATTGCCGACCGGCCCGTTCGGCCCCGGCGGTATGGTCAGCACCCGGTCGTTCTGGCCCTGCTTGAAGTTGCGATGCGGGTTGTAGGTATAGGTCGGGTTCAGCGCCACAGCATCCACGACGTGATTGCCATGCGGCGAGGGCGTGTCGGCCGAGCCGACCGTGGCCGGATAGTCCGCGACCATGTTGCCCTTGGCGTCATAGGCGGCGACGCGGCGGGTCTCCTTGTCGACGATGATGCGGGTGACGGTGGCGCGGATCGGCTTGGCGGGGACGGTGGCATGGATCGTCTCGCCGGGCCGGAAGGCTGCGCCGGGGTTCATCTTGGCCAGGAATTTCTCGTCCATGTGGAAACGCTCGGCCAGCTTTTCCAGCACGCTGGTATAGCCCTGCGAGGTCATCGCCGCCTTTTCGGCGTAATCCGAGGGGATGCGGTCGACCAGGCCGGTCGTGTCCTCGTCGGTGATGGTATAGGCCGTGGTCAGCGGCGCGGCGGCATAGCCCTGCAGCAAGTCCCACACCGCATGATCCATGCGGCCGGTCATCGGCAGGCCCGAGCGGCGCTGGAAGGCCATGATGGCGCTTTCGCTCATCCCGCCGCGCCAGCCGTCCACCACGCCGGGCGAGATGCCGGCGCGGTCCAGCAGGATCTGCACCTTGGCGGTCAGCGCGGACTGGCCGGCGGGCAGGTCGCCGCCGTCATAGCCGGCCACCTCGATCTCGGCCGGGCTGATCGTGCTCAGCGCTTTGGGCTTCGGGGCCGCGACCTGCGCGGCGGTGCCGGAGGCCGGCGGGGTGGCAGGGGCGGCCTGCGCCCAGCCGGGCGAAAGCGGAAGGACAAGGGCGGCCGCGGCCAGTGAAAGGCGCGCGACAAGGCCCGTGTGGGATCGGGTCGGGGGCATGCTCGAATCCGGTCTGTTTGCCTGTCGTGTTCTGGTTTTGTCGGGCACATTTGGCCAAATGTGCGCGCAAGGCAAGCTTGTGCCGGTCAACTCGGGTTGAACGCGGCCCTCAGATCGTCGCGGCGAAGCGATGATGCTGCGGGAAATAGCGCCGCGTCAGCGAGACCGGCATGTTGTTCAGCCAGTCTATCCGCTCGACCAGCAGGACCGGGTCGCCCGGCGCCAGGCCAAGCGCCTCGGACGCCAGGGCCGGGCCGGCCAGCGCCGCGCCGATCGCCATGCTGGCACGGTTGACCGGCACATGGCCCAGCAGCCATTCGCAGGAGCTCATCTGCACCAGGGCCTCGCGCGTCAGCCCGGGGGTGGTGTAGCTGTTGATCCAGCGTTCCTCGCAGCAATAGGGCACGCCGTCGGCGCTGAAGCTGGCCTGGACGCGAAGGAGGCGGTCGTCGGTGCGCAGCAGCATCGCCTGCGCGACATCCGCCGGAGGCGAGCATTCCTCGTAATCCAGCAGGGCATAGCCATAGGTCTTGCCGGCGGCCTCGATCTCGCGCCGCAGCAGGAAGCGCACCATCTGCACGCGGGGATGCTGCGCGACGCGGGTGCCGACCTTGCGCCGGCGTTCGAGCACGCCGCTTTGCGCCAGGGTCTGCAAGGCCCGGTTCACGGTGGCGCGCGCGCAGCCGAATTCGGTCGCCAGTTCGGCTTCGGTCGGGATCAGTTCTCCCTCGGGCCAGTTGCCGTTGTGGATGCGGGTCAGAACCTCTTCCTGGACGGCCTGCCAGGTCATGTTCCGGCGTTTGCGCTCTTGCGGTTCTGCCGAAAGTGCCTGCGCCACGTAGCTGGGAAGCTCAATCATGTCTAAAATATGTCTTTGCGTCGGGGTTGCGGCAGAACTCTGTTTGCTCGACCGAGCGGGCTCGCCTCGCCCGGGCTCGGCAGGGCCGAAGCGACGGGGCCGAAGCGACGGGTCTGCCCGACCGGGGGGATTTGGTAAACTTATTGGTTTAGTTTTTGATTGCAAATTCCCGTGAGGGTCAAGGTCAATTGCAGGCGCCGGCCATGATCCGCCTGTCCAGGTTGACATTCCGCCGGCCGGGCAGGACAAATCCGGCGATTCTCAAGAGGTGATGCCGTGACGGAAGCTTCGATGTTCCGCGGCCAGGGCGTATCCGCCACGGCCTGGACGGTGCTGATCGCGATCAGCCTGTGCCACATGATCAATGACATCATGCAATCCATGCTGGCCGCGATCTATCCCTTGCTGCGCGAGGAGTTCGCGCTGTCCTATTGGCAGATCGGCATGATGACCTTTGCCTTCCAGGTCACGGCCTCGCTGCTTCAGCCGGTGGTGGGCATGGTGACGGATCGCAATCCGATGCCGCGTTCGCTGGCCGTGGGCATGGGCTCGACCGTCGTCGGCGTGCTGTTGCTGGCGCTGGCGCATGAATACTGGGTGCTTCTGTCGGGGGCGATGCTGATCGGCATCGGTTCGGCCGTGTTCCATCCCGAAAGCTCGCGCGTGGCGCGCATCGCCTCGGGTGGCCGATTCGGCACGGCGCAGTCGCTGTTCCAGCTGGGCGGCAATTTCGGCAGCGCGTTGGGACCGCTGCTGGCGGCCTTTGTCGTCGTGCCTCTGGGCCGGCCTTCGGTCGCCATCTTCTCGGTCGCCGCCATGGCGGGATCGGCGATCCTGTGGCGCATCGGCAGCTGGGCCGACGGGCGGCGCAAGGCGGCGTCCGCGCGTCCGGCGGAAGCCTCGCCCTTCACCCGTCAACGCGTGGCCCTGGCCATCGTGGTGCTGGCGCTGCTGACATTCACCAAGAACATCTATACCGCCAGCATTTCCAGCTATTACACCTTCTTCCTGATCGAGAAGTTCGGGCTGAGCACGCAGCATGCGCAGCTGATGCTGTTCCTGTTCCTGGGCGGCATGGCGGCGGGGGTCATGCTGGGCGGGTTGATCGGCGACCGGATCGGGCCCTTGAAGGTGATCTGGTTCTCGATCCTGGGCATCCTGCCCTTTACCCTGATGCTGCCGCATGTGGGGCTGGTCGCGACCGGGTTCCTGACCGTGCTGATCGGGGTGATCCTGGCCTCGGCCTTTCCGGCCATCGTGGTCTTTGCGCAGGAGCTGGTGCCGGGGCGGACCGGGATGATCGCCGGCATCTTCTTCGGCTTCGCCTTCGGCATGGGCGGGATCGCCGCCGCGGTGCTGGGGGTGATCGCGGATGCCAGGGGGATCGAATTCGTCTATCGGATCTGCTCTTATCTGCCGCTGATGGGTCTGCTGACCATCTTCCTGCCGCGGATGGAGCGGTTGTAGAGGCCGGACCGGGGGCGCCGCCCCCGGACCCCCGGAGTATTTGGGAAACGGAGAAAGATGAGCAGGATCAAGGCAAGGCCGATCACGGCCGAGGAGTTCGCCCCCTTCGGCGAGTTGCTGTCCCCGCGCGAGGCGCCTTCGAAGATGATCAATGCCGGGCGCTGCGAGCGGCATCATGCGCTGGCCACGGTCGAGCGCGGCGGGGGCGAGGCGATCATCTCGATCTTTCGCTCCGAGCCGGTGAGCCTGCCCTATGATTGCGCGCTGCTGGAGCGCCATCCCCTGGGGTCGCAAGCCTTCGTGCCGCTGGGGCCTGATCCCTGGCTGTCGATCGTGGCGCCGGACGAGGGCGGCCGGCCGGGCGCGCCGATCGCCTTTCTGGTGCCGGCGGGCATGGGGGTGAACCTGCGTGCCGGGATCTGGCATGGCGTGCTGACGCCGCTGGACCGCCCGGCCGATTTCCTGGTCGTGGATCGCGAGGGCGAGGGCGTGAACCTGGAAGAGGTCGAGATCGCCCCCGTCACCGTCGAGGCATGAACTGGCCGGATTATTCCCTTGAGGAGGCCGCGCTTCGCTCCGGGGCGCGGTTCGTGGCCGGCGTGGACGAGGTCGGGCGCGGCCCCCTGGCCGGGCCGGTCACGGCGGCGGCGGTGATCCTGGATGCGGGTTGCATCCCCGAGGGGCTGAACGATTCCAAGAAGCTGACGGCGAAGCGGCGCGAGGCGCTGGCCGAGCTGGTCATGGCGCGCTGCGACTGGGCGGTGGGCCATGCGAGCGTCGAGGAAATCGACCGGCTGAACATCCTGCGCGCCTCGCATCTGGCGATGTGCCGGGCCATCGCCGGGTTGCGCCAGCGGCCCTGCCTGGTGCTGGTCGACGGCAACATGCTGCCGCGCGACCTGGACCTGCCGGGACAGGCGGTGGTCGGGGGCGATGCGCGCTGCCTGTCCATCGCCGCGGCCTCGATCCTGGCCAAACTGTTGCGCGATCGCATCATGGTGGATTTGGCGCAACAGCACCCCGGATACGGCTGGGAGGCGAATGCCGGTTATCCGACGCCGGCGCATCGCCAAGCGCTGCTAGATCTGGGCGTGACCCCATATCATAGGCGCAGCTTTGCCCCCGTCCACAAGATATTGTGTAAAGAAGAAACCGCAACCCGTTGATTCGAAAAAGAATTTGACGGCGAATCGGCGGTGACTCATTATCGGCCTCATCAAATCGGCAAACCAATAGCCGAAACCCGAGGCAGTGATGACGAAGCTTGACATGAAATCCCGCGCTGCGGCGCGAACCCTTCCGCTCAACCAGATTCTGGCCGGAGATTGCATCGAGATCATGAATGCGCTGCCCGAGGCCAGCGTCGACCTGATCTTTGCCGACCCGCCCTATAACCTGCAACTCAAGGGCGAGCTGCATCGACCGGACAATTCCAGGGTCGATGCGGTGGACGACCATTGGGACCAGTTCTCGGGCTTTGCCGCCTATGACCGCTTTACCCGCGACTGGCTTGCCGCCGCGCGCCGCATCCTCAAGCCGGACGGGGCGATCTGGGTCATCGGCTCGTATCACAACATCTTCCGGGTCGGCGCCGAGTTGCAGAACCAGGGCTTCTGGATCCTGAACGACGTGGTCTGGCGCAAGGCCAACCCGATGCCGAATTTCCGCGGCAAGCGGCTGACCAACGCGCATGAGACGATGATCTGGGCCAGCAAGTCCGAGGGTGCGAAATACACCTTCAACTACGAGGCGCTGAAATCGCTGAACGAGGGCGTGCAGATGCGCTCGGACTGGGTGCTGCCGATCTGCACCGGCGGCGAGCGGCTGAAGGATGCGGGTGGCGCCAAGGCGCATCCGACCCAGAAGCCCGAGGCGCTGCTGCACCGCATCCTGGTCGGCTCGACCAATCCGGGCGACGTGGTGCTGGACCCGTTCTTCGGCACCGGCACCACCGGCGCGGTGGCCAAGATGCTGGGCCGCGACTTCATCGGCATCGAGCGCGAAGCGGCCTATCGCGAGGTGGCCGAGAAACGCATCGCCCGCATCCGCAAGTTCGACAGCGAGGCCATCGCCACCATCAAGCCCAAGCGCGCCGAGCCGCGCGTGCCCTTCGGCCAGGTGGTCGAGCGCGGCATGCTGCGCCCGGGCGAAGAACTTTACTCGCTGAACAACCGCCACAAGGCCAAGGTGCGCGCCGATGGCAGCCTGATCGGCAACGACGTGAAGGGCTCGATCCATCAGGTCGGCGCCGCGCTGGAGGGGGCGCCAAGCTGCAACGGCTGGACCTATTGGCACTTCCGGCGCGAGGGGCGGATGGTGCCCATCGACATCCTGCGCCAGCAGATCCGCGCCGAGATGGAGGCCGACGAGGGCCGCGCCCACTGATTTCCCGGTTTCGCCAAGTCCCGGATCCTTGCGAGCTCTGGCGCGGCCGGGACCGCCTTGCCCCGTCCTGCGGCATCCGCCGGGCGGGGCCTTTTCGCGTCTGCCGGAATGTGGGATGAGCGGGGCATGAGCCATCCCTATTCCGATCTTCCCGCCAATGCCTTCTGGCGCTGCGGCGTGGCCGAGGCCGATCCCGCCGCCCCCGCCGGGATCTTCGCGCCGAAATTCGGGCTGGGGCGCGACGCAGCCATCGCCACCGCGGGCAGTTGCTTTGCCCAGCATGTGGGGCGGGCGCTGCGCGAGGCGGGGATGAATGTCCTGGATGCCGAGCCGCCGGGTCGCGGCTGGCCGCCCGCGCTGGTCCGGGCCTATAATTACCGTGTCTATTCTGCGCGCTACGGCAACATCTATACCAGCCGGCAACTGGTTCAACTGCTTGAGGATGCGCTGGAGGGGCGGGTCGAGCCGGCGGCGGTCTGGCAGCAGGACGGCCGGTTTTACGATGCGCTGCGTCCGACCGTCGAGCCGCGCGGCTTTGCCTCGGCCGAAGAGGCGCTGGCGCTGCGGTGCACGCATCTGGCGGCCGTTCGCGGGCTTTTCGCGCGCAGCTCGCATTTCATCTTTACGCTGGGGCTGACCGAATGCTGGGCCGACCGGGCCAGCGGCCGGGTCTGGCCGACCTGTCCGGGCGTGGTCGCGGGCAGTTTCGATCCCCAGCGCCACGGCTTTCTCAACCTGCGCTTTGGCGAGGTGCTGGAGGATCTGGGGCGCGCGCGCGGATTGTTGCAGGGTCTGAACCCGGGGATGCGAATGATCCTGACCGTCTCGCCCGTGCCGCTGACGGCGACGGCTTCGGGCGGGCATGTGCTGGCCGCGACCGCGCGCTCCAAGGCGGTGCTGCGCGCGGCGGCCGACGAGTTCGCGGCGGCCCATGCGGATGTGGACTATTTCCCCGCCTATGAGATCGTGACCAACCCGGCGGCGCGTGGGCGCTTCTTTCACCCCGATCTGCGCGAGGTGACGGCCGAGGGCGTGGCGGCGGTGATGGGGGCATTTCTGGGCGCCCATGGACTTGCGGCGGAAACCGGGCCGAGCAGGACCGAAACCCCCGAGCCGGGGACTGACGCCGCCGAAGGTGTCGTCTGCGAGGAAATCCTGCTGGAGGCATTCCGCAAATGATGCCGCGCAATGTGCTGATGCTGGGCAATTCGCATACCGCCGCCCCGCGCATCGCCCTGCGCGACCGTCCCGAAACATGGCCCGGCTTTCAGCCCGATGTGTTTGCCATGCCGGGCGACACCATCGGCATGCTGGAGGTCAGGGACGGCGCGATTCATCCCAGCGATACCGAGGTGCGCAGGAAGATGCGCTATTATAACGGCATCCCCGACCTGCCGCTATCGGGTTACGATGCCTTCGTGGTGATCGGCTGCCTGGCCTTTCACAGGCTGGCCGGCTTGCAAGAGCATCATCGCAGTCCGGACTTTCCCTCGGTCGCGCGGGGCGAACGGTGCCGGCTGATCTCTTCCGGTTTGGTCGAGGCGCTGCTGGCCGATCGCATCGGGAACTCGCCGACGCTGCGCCTGATCCGGGCATTGGCGGGGCTTGGGCAAGGGCCGGTGCTGTTCATGGATACGGTTTTTCCTTCGGTGGAATGCAGGACCGATCCGCAGGATTTCGCGCCGCATGTCGCCATGGCGGCGCGGGGTGACGGCGGCGCCTATCACGCGCGCTATCTGCGGATATTGCATCAGGCACTGGGCCGGGACGCGATCCATATCGCCCAGCCCGCCGATACCGTGGTCGACGAGGTCTTTACCGCGCCGGAATGGATGCGCGGTTCCGTCCGCATGCAGCCGCGCCGCGACGTGCCGCATGAGGCGCGGGAATACGGCCATGCCAATCCGGCCTATGGTGCGCGGCAACTCGACCTGATCGTCGCGGCGCTGGCGGCGCTATAGCGCGCCGCGCGGCATGGGCAACTCGCCGCGGCCATAGGGCTGCCAGTCGGTGATCTCGGGATAGAACTGCCGGCGCCAGGCCCTGACACGAGGGTTCATCTTTCGGCGCCACAGCGGCGGGATCATGGCCAGGAAATTCATGGCCGGATAGCCCATCGGCAATTGCGGCGCCTCGTCCTCGGCATAGGTCTGCAACAGGGGAAAGCGCCGGTCGGGCTTGTAGTGGTGGTCCGAATGGCGTTGCAGGTTGATGAGCAGCCAGTTCGTCGCCGTGTGCGAACTGTTCCAGCTATGGCGCGGCAGGACATGCTCGTAACGGCCATCGCCCAGGTATTTGCGGGTCAGCCCGTAATGCTCGACGTAATTGGTCAGTTCAAGCTGCCAGACGGCGACGAAGGCTTGCCAGAGGAAAAGCAACAGCCCCTGCCAGCCGCCAAGCGCCGCGGCCAGCGCCAGCATCGCCAGTTGCAGCGCAGCATAGCGCCAGAACGGGTTGCGGCGGTCGAATTTCGAGCGGCCGGCACGGGCCAGGCGCCGGGTTTCGGCCTGCCAGGCGCTTTTCGGGCAATCGGCCAGCACGCGCAGGAAAAAGCGGAAGAAGCTTTCGTTATAGCGGGCCGAGACCGCGTCGCGCGGCGTCGCCACCCAGGAATGATGCACCAGAAGATGCTCGGTGCGGAAATGCGAATAAAGCGTCGAGGCCAGAAGCAGGTCGCCCAGCCAGCGTTCCATCCGGTTCTTCTGATGCAGCAATTCGTGGGCATAGACGATGCCGATGGTGCCCGAGGCGACGCCGATGCCGAAGAACAGCCCCAGCTTTTCCCAGCCCGACAGCCCGCTGCGGGTGGCATGCCAGATGGCACCGAAGATCATCGCCGCCTGGATCGGAAACCAGATGATGGTGATGGCGCGATACCAGAAAAGCTGGGTCTCGGGCGTCTCGGTGTCGGGGTTTTCCTCGTTCAGCCCCAGCACCGTGTCGAGCATGGTGGTCAGATACCAAGCGTAAAGGGGCATCAGCAGGAACCACCAGCCGCCGAGGCGCGCGGCGATGATGGCAAGCGGCACCATGCCCAGCGAAAGCCAGAAGGGCAGGGCATCGATCAGGCGGGAACGAAACGCGGTTTGCATGGGCATGACAAGGAAACTGGAAAATCGTTGAAGGGCAGAAGCGGCCGAATGAATGCGTGTTACGGACGCGACTATGACGGGCTTTACCCGGTCTTGCCACGGCGACCGGTTGTCGCGGGCAGGGTGGCGGTTTCGGGGCGGGCAAGCGCCCAGGCCTTGCGCATCAGCCCGGGCAGGGCGGCAGGTCTGAACTCGCTGAGCGGCGCCAGATTGCCGCGTTCCGGCGCGGCGGTCAAGCGGGCGGTCATTACCGTCAGATCCAGCGCGAAATGGGTGAAGACATGGCGGACGAGTCCGATCTCCTGCCAGTCGCCCGGCGCAGGCGGCGGCAGGTCCGAGCCGTCCCAGCCGGTCGAGGGAAAGGCCAGCGTACCGCCCAGAAGGCCCCGGTCCGGCCGGGTCTCGACCAGGACCGCCCCCTTGGAAAAACCGATCCAGACGATGCCTTGACGCAGGGGCTTGGCCTTCTTGGGCGCCTTGCGGGGCAGGTCGGCGGCGATGCCCTGCGCGCGCGCCGCGCAATGGTCGATGACCGGGCAGATGCCGCAGGCCGGGCTTCTGGGCGTGCAGATGGTCGCGCCCAGGTCCATCATCGCCTGTGCGAAATCGCCCGGCCGCTCCGACGGTGTCAGGCCGGCGGCCAGTGCGACAAGTTCCGGCTTGGCGGCGGGCAGGGGCGTCTCGACCGCGAAAAGCCGCGCGACGACGCGCTCGACATTGCCGTCCACCACTGTTTCGGGCCGGTCGAAGGCGATGGCGGCGATGGCGGCCGAGGTATAGGCGCCGATGCCGGGCAGGTCTGCCAGTTCCGCGCGCGTGTCGGGGAATGCGCCCATGGCCGAGACCGCGCGGGCGCAGGCGATCAGGTTGCGGGCGCGGGCGTAATAGCCGAGCCCGGCCCATTCCGCCATCACCTGCGCATCCTCGGCGGCGGCAAGGTCGTGGACCGTGGGCCAAAGGCTGGTGAACCGCTCGAAATAGGCTTTCACCGCGGCGACGGTGGTCTGTTGCAGCATGACCTCGGACAGCCAGACGCGATAGGGGTCGGCAGTGCCGCGACCCGGGGGCATGCGCCACGGCAGCACCCGGGCATGGCGGTCGTACCATGCCAGCAGCTCGGTCGGGATCACCCTCAGGTCACGCAATTTTCAGCCTCGTCTCTCTGGTATCCGGGCGCGTCGCGGTCCAGACTGCGCGCCAGATAAACCATATGGTTGCCCGATGGCCCAGAAGAAACCCGAGACCCAGCCCCGCCGCCGGATGCGCGGCTTCGAGGCGGCGGCCCAACTGGTCGCGCAGCGGGTCAAGGCGGTCGGCGAAAGCCGGGGCTTCGCCACGGCCCGGCTGTTGACCCATTGGTCCGAGGTGGTCGGTCCCGAACTTGCCGCCCGGACCCGCCCGGTCAAGATCAGCCATGGCAAGGGCCTGGGCGCCACGCTGACGCTGCTGGTGCCGGGTGCGCAGGCGCCGCTGATCGGCATGCAGCTGGACCAGATCCGCGAGCGGGTGAACGCCTGCTACGGCTTCAACGCCGTCTCGCGCATCGTGCTTACGCAGACCGCACCAACCGGTTTTGCCGAGGGGCAGGCCGAGTTCATTGCCGCGCCGCCCCGAACGCCGCCGCCGCCCGATCCGCAGAAGATCGCCCAGGCTGACGACATCGCTTCGGGCTTCGACCATCCTGCGCTGTCCGCCGCCATGCGGCGGCTGGCGCTGAACATCCTGTCCCGCCGGGACACCAACGACCGAAAGGCCAATCCATGATGCTGCTTCGCCGCTCTCTGATCGCCGCCGCCACGGCCGCGCTGACCGTTTCCGCGCTGCCGGCGCTGGCGCAAGAGGCGAAACCCGCCGACAACGCCCAGGCCGCCGAGCAGATGCCCGAGGGCAAGGTTCTGCCCGATATCGCGCTGGGCCAGGCCGATGCGCCGGTCACGATCATCGAATATGCCAGCTTCACCTGCAGCCATTGCGCGGCCTTCCACGACCAGAACCTGCCCAAGCTCAAGGCGGAATATGTCGATACCGGCAAGGTGAAGTTCATCCAGCGCGACGTCTATTTCGACGCGGTCGGGCTTTGGGCCGGCATCCTTGCCCGTTGCGGCGGGGACGAGAAATACTATGCCGTTTCGGACCTGATCTTCGGCGACCAGAAGAATTGGCTGAGCGCGAAATCGGGCGACGAGATCGCCGCCAACCTGCGCAAGATCGGCGCCAAGGCCGGCATGACGCCCGAGCAGATGGATACCTGCTGGAACGACCAGCAGAAGGTCGCGGACCTGGTCACCACCTTCCAGACCCATGCCACCGCCGACCAGATCGAGGGCACGCCGACCTTCATCATCGCCGGCGAAAAGGTCCAGAACCAGCCCTGGGATGATCTGAAGAAGATCATCGACGCCAAGCTGGCCGAAGCCGAAAGCAAGGGCTGAACCGCCCCTGGGCGACCCCGGCTTGGCCGGGGTCCGCCGTCATAGGCCCAGCGATGCCAGGCGTTCCTCGAGCGGCGCGGCATCGTCCAGTTGCAGCCGCACCGGCAGGGCCAGCACCTTGGGCCGGAAGCTGCGCGGCAGCCGCACGGCATCCTTTTCCGTCGTCACCATCTGCGCGCCGGTCAGCCGCGATTCGGTCTCCAGCCGGATCAGCAGTTGCGGGGTAAAGGGCTGGTGATCCTCCAGCGCCTCGGCCCGGACCACATCGGCGCCAAGGCCGCGCAGGGTGGCGAAGAATTTCTCGGGATGGCCGATGCCGGCAAAGGCCAGCACGCGCTGGCCCTGCCAGTCCATGCCGGTCTGCAAGGGCGCAAGCCGCCCGGTCAGATGCGGCAGTGGCAGGCGCGTGCCCAATGTCGCGGCGAATCGCGCCTGTGCCGCGGCCTCGCCGATCGAAAGCAGCAGGCCGGCGCGGGCCAGGCCGCGATCCACCGGCTCGCGCAGCGGACCTGCGGGCAGGCAGAGCCCGTTGCCGAAGCCCTTGGCCGCATCGACCACGACCAGCGACAGGTCATGGGCCAGCGCCGGATCCTGGAAACCGTCGTCGAGCAGGATCGCCTGCGCACCCGCCTCGACCGCCGCCCGTGCGCCCGCCAGCCGGTCATCCGCGACCCAGACCGGCGCAAAGGCCGCCATCAGCAGCGGCTCGTCGCCGACCTCGGCCGCGCTGTGGCGCGCTTCCTCGACCCGCCGCGGCCCCTTTTCGCTGCCGCCATAGCCGCGCGAGACGATATGAACCGCCACGCCGCGATCCTGCAAAAGCCGGGCCAGCATGATGGTGGTGGGCGTCTTGCCGGTGCCCCCGGCGTTCAGGTTGCCGATGCAGATCACCGGCACGCCCGGCCGCGTGCGCGGGCCGCGCGCCAGGCGGCGGGCGGTGGCGGCGGCATAAAGCGCGCCCAGCGGCGCCAGAAGGCGGGCGCGCAGCCCCGGCGGCTGGAACCAGAAATCGGGGGCGCGGCGGCTCATCGCGTATCCTCCATGGCCTCGACGACGATCTCGGCGATGCGGCGCAGCACGGCGGCGCCGCCGGTGCTGACCGACCAGGCGTTCCCGGCCAGCATAGCCGCCTGGTCCGGTGCCGAAAGATCCTCGACCGCCCGGGTCAGCCCGACTGCGTCCGCGACCAGCCGCGCGGCCGAGGCTCCGTCCAGCTGCACCCATTCCGGGCCATGCGCCTCGGTGATCGGGCCGTGGATGATGGCCGAGCCGAGCGCGGCGGGCTCGAACGGGTGGCGCGGCGCGAGGCCGGGGCCGGACAGCAGGGTGCCGCCCATGAAGCAGACCGGCGCCAGCCGATACCACAGCCCCATCTCATGCGTATCCTCGGCGATCAGCACATGGTCGTCCGGCGAGGGGTCCTCGTCGTCCGAACGCAGCACCGCCGCAAGGCCAAGCGCCTCGACCTCGGCGCGGATCCCGGGGATCGTCTCGGGCGGCAGGCCGGCCAGGATCAGCAGCGCACGGTGATTGTGGTGCAGTGCCGCCTGATGGGCGGCCAGCGCCAGCCGGGCCTCGGGCAGGGTGGGGCAAGCCGCGAGCCAGGTGTGGCGGCCGGCCAGGATCTGGGCCAGCGCGCGCCGTTCGGCCTCGTTCGCGACCAGCGGCGGGCGCGTCTCGGTGATCGGCCCGGTCAGCTCGATCCGGTCGGGCGGGGCACCCAGCTGCCGGGCGGCGGCCGCTGCGGTCGGGTCCGGGGCAAGGACGCGGGTGATCCTGCCTATCAATCCGCGATTGACCGCCCCGCGCCACGAGCCGCGCCGGGTATAGGTCACAAGCCGCGCCTCGCCCAGAATGATCGGCAGGCGCCGTTCGGCCATGCCCGAGATCAGCGAGGCCGGAAGCCGGTCGCCAAGCACCAGCAGCGCGCGCGGTTGCAGCGCCCGGATCACCTCGCGCGCCGCGGCCGGGTCCCCGAGGTCGGGCAGGGTGACGGCGCGCAGTCCGGCGGGCAGGGCCTCGGGCGGCAAAGTCGCGCCCGAAAAGGCGAAGCGCAGGCCCGGCCGCCTTGCCAGGAGCGCCTTGACCAGCGCGACCGACTGTCCCGGCTCGTCGGCCTGTTCCGAAAGATGCAGCATGACCAGCGGCCCTTCGCCCTGCGGGGCGTCGACGGGCTCGACCGGTCCGCTGGCCAGCGCTGCGCGGCGGCGCAGATGCAGCCAGAGCGCCAGGGATGCGGTTGCATCTGCGGGGGACATCGCGATTCGCGGCGGCTTAGCTGCCCAGTTCCTCGGTCGGGCTGACCTCGTGCTCCTCGTCGCGCAGCCGATGCAGGTGGGCGATGAAATAGCGGGTATGGGCGCTGTCCACGGTGCGCTGCGCCTCGGCCTTCCACGCGGCGTGGGCTTCGGCATAGTTCGGGAAGATGCCGACGATGTGGATGTCCTTGGTGTCGCGGAACTCGGTCCGGGTGGGATCGACAAGTTCACCACCGAAAACGAGGTGGAGGCGCTGCGCCATCGTGTTCTCCTGGGTTCGGATTGCGGCGCGAACCTAGCCGAGGCTCGCAGGGGAACCAAGGCTGATTTGTGTAAAATCGCGCGCAGTTGCGATTTGCGGTGAACCGGGGGCCGGAGTAAGCAGGACATGCCGGCAGAGGGAGCAGCCCCCGACGACCCGAGCGTGGTGGTGAGGGTCCGTGGGGTGGCAGGGAAGGGCGAACCGGTGCGCTCTTCCTGCCCTTTTTGCGGAGCGCTTGCGGCCGTGATCTGACGGCGCTTGCCTGCGCGTCGGCCCATGTGCCGCTGGCTGGGACGAGGCCGTCCGGGCGATGCGGCACGTGTCTTAGGCATGGGGCTTGGGGTCTTGGTGCGGGCGGCGGGCATTGAATGCCCATATATCTAGGGTCAGGATGCATTGATTTTCAGTGTGCTACGTGATTCACGGCTCGGAAAACGGAGCGGTGACATGAGCGACCTGTACTGGCTGACCGACGAGCAGATGGCCAAGCTTGCCCCTTTCTTCCCGAAGTCGCACGGCAAGCCACGCGTCGATGACAAGCGTGTTCTAAGCGGGATTATCTTCATCAATCGCAATGGTTTGCGCTGGCGAGATGCCCCCAGGGAGTATGGGCCGCACAAGACGCTCTACAGCCGGTGGAAGCGTTGGAGCGAGAAAGGCATTTTCGCCAGGAT
>NZ_FNEA01000066.1 GCF_900100045.1 Paracoccus denitrificans
ATGGCTTGACGTAGCTGGGTGGGATGAGCCGCACATCGTGGCCGAGCTGCTGGATCGCGCGGCCCCATTCATGAGCGCTGGCGCATGCCTCCATAACGACCACGCAACGCGGCTGCGCCGACAGGAACGGAAGCATTTGAGCTCGGGTCAACCGCTTCCTGAACGCGACGCTGCCGTCGATGTGTGCTCCGTGCGCGTGGAAGACGCGCTTCGCCAGATCGATGCCGATGATGGTGGCGTTGTTCATGTCCTTCCTCCTCTTCACCGCAGCTCATCCTGCTACTGCCACTGTGCCACGCCTCGGCACGGCGGGAGGGGCATCCACTCCATCAACTTTTGAGAAGGAAGGAGCATCATGAGCAAGACGACGAGCAAGTTTTCCCCTGAGGTGCGCGGACGTGTGGGGCGGATGGTTCTCGACAGCGAAGCCTGCTCGATCTGCTCGAACCGATCGGGAACATCCCGCCGGCCGAAGCCGAGGCGCGGCTCTGGAAACTGAACCCATGGCCGCGTAACTAGCCAGAATCAGCCTCCGGAAAACCCGGAGCGGTTCAGAAGACCTGCACAACTGGCTGCGTTCCGAGCGCGCCAGGATGCCGAAGTACAACCCTGTCGCCAAAGCTATAAGCTACATGTTCGAGGAACCCGACCGATGGAAGGCCTTCACTCGTTTCCTCGACGACGGCCGGATTTGCCTGACGAACAATACCTCCGAACGGGCGTTGCGGGGCGTTGCCCTCGGGAGAAAGGCTTGGCTCTTCGCCGGTTCGCCCGCGGTGGCGACCGTGCCGCCTTCATCTATTCCCTGATCGTAACCGCCAGGATGAACGACGTCGACCCGCCAGGCTTGGCTTGCCGATGTTCCGGCCCAACTGCCCGATACACCGCTGTCGCGCTTGCCAGAACTACTGCCGTGGAACTGGAAGCGCACCCTGAGCGCCAAAGCTGCGTAACCACGGGCTACGACGGATGGTTACCGTTCAAGGGAGCTGGATCAAGCCGTTCTGGTCGCCGACCGGGGCTATGATTCTGATGAAATTCGAGAAGATATCGAGAGCCGCAACGCCCTGCCGATGATACCGATGCGAAGGAACCGAAAGCTGCGCAAGGCTGTCGACATGACCATCTACACCCTGCGCAACATGGTCGAACACTGCTTCAACAAGCTAAAGAACAGCCGCCGGATAGCAACCCGCTACGACAAAACCGCAGACAGCTTCCTGAGCTTCGTCGATGTTGCCTGCATCAGGCTATGGCTTCGCCATTTGTCGACATGACCTACACGATCGACTCGGACAGTTCGACCGCAATCGCTGTGCTGCTACGCATGATCAGTTCCAATTCAATTCTGCTGTGAACCATGTAATTGGGGTCGGACTTTCCAATCATTGTAATAATCTCTCGCCCCGCCGTGGCCCCCAATTTCTGCGCGGGAATGCGCACCGTGGTCAGTGCCGGCTCCATCTGCGCCGAGCCGGCGAAGTCGCCGATGCCGATCACCGACAGGCTGGCGGGAATGGCGATCCCCAGCCGCGCCGCCGCATAGATCGCCCCCTGCGCGATCACGTCATTGGCGCAAAGCAAGGCGCTCGGCCGGTCCTTTCCAGCCAGCAACTCCAGGCAGGCGGCCTTGGCCTGGGCGATGCTATAGGGCACCTCGACCTGCCAGCGGTCTTGCAACACGATGCCGGCGGCGCGGAAAACAGCCGTCGCCGCCGTCTTGCGGTCCCGTGCCCGGTCGTTGTCGAAGGTCGTGGGAAAGACCATGCCGATGCGGCGATGCCCCAGTGCGATCAAATGCTCGGCTGCCATCCGCCCCGCCTCGCGGTTGTCCACCCCGATGCAGGGCAGCGCCGAATCCGGCAGGTAGTTCCAGAGCGCCAGCAGCGGCACGCGCTGTTCCGCGATCAGTCGGAAGGTGCCGGCGCTGTGATCCAGCCCGACCACCGCCAGCGCATCGACGCGATGTTCCAGCAATTTGCGGACCAGTCGGTATTCAGCGTCCAGATCATAACCATGCGAGGCCAGCAGCAGGGTAAAACCCTGCTCGCTGACCGTGTCGTTAAAAGCCTGGACCACCTCGGCAAAGATGGTGTTGGCGACCGTCGGCACCACCAGGCCGATAGTGGCGCTGCGCTTGCCATGCATGGCCTGTGCGGCGCGATTGCGGATATAGCCGGATTTCTCGATCGCCAGTTCGACCTTCTTGCGGGTCGCCGGATGCACCAGGTCGGGGTGATTCATCACCCGCGACACCGTCGCCGGTGAAACGCCTGCAAGGTTTGCAACGAAAACAATATCTGGCTTAATCATAAGATTTTCCACGGATATTTTTGATAATTATAGAATTTAATGAAAACAGTTGCAAGACTGTTTTCATGACCTAGGGTCGAAGACCACGGCAAGAGGAAGCCGTACCAGTCCAACATTGCAGACATGGCGAGACCCGGTTTTCCGGGCTGCCTACCCATTCACCTTCTCGGCAGGCGGCCTGCCGGGAGCAGGAGCAAGTGACAGGTATGAACATCTCGAACGATATTCTTTCGGTCGACGCGGCGATGGTGCGGGCGCGCAGCGCACAGGCCGGATACGAGGCGGGGGGTAGCCAGCGCCGCTATGATCGGGCTGCCCTTGCCGCCGGCTGGGCCATCATGCAGCCCGAACGCAACCGGCAGCTGGCGGAACTCGCGGTCCGCAGCACCGGGCTGGGCAATGTCGTCGACAAGATCGTCAAGAACCACCGCAAGACCCTGGGCCTGCTGCGCGACATCCGCGACGTGGCCACCCATGGCATCCTGTCCGACGACCCCGAGACCGGCATCACCGAGATCGCCCGGCCCATCGGCGTGATCGGCGCGGTCGTGCCCTCGACCAACCCGGCGGCGACGCCGGCCAACAACATCATCAACGCGCTGAAATGCGGCAATGCCATCCTGCTGTCGCCCTCGCCCAAGGGGGTGGCCTGCTGCGAGATGCTGCTGGGCTTCATCCATGCCGAATTCGACCGCATCGGCGAGGATCGCGAGCTGGTGCAGATGCTGCCCGGCCATGGCAGCAAGGCCAAGACCCAGCGCCTGCTGGAGACCGCCGATCTGGTGGTGGTGACCGGCAGCCAGGACAACGTGCGCCGCGCCTATCAAAGCGGCACCCCCGCCATCGGCGTCGGCGCCGGCAATGTCGCGGTTATCGTGGACGAGACCGCCGACCTGGCGGCTGCCGCGGGCAAGATCGCCGCCTCCAAGACCTTCGACAACGCCACCTCCTGCTCGTCGGAAAACGCACTGATCGTGGTCGATGCGGTCTACGACGCCTTCCTGGCGGCGCTGGCGGCGGAGGGCGGCGCGGTCCTGCCGCCGTCCGAAGCGCCGGGGATCGTCGCCCGGCTCTGGCAGGACGGGCACATGAACCGCGAGATCATCGCCCAGGATGCCGAGGTGATGATCGACAGGCTGGGGCTGGCCGGCAAGGTGCCGCCCGGCACCCGGCTGATCGCGGTCGAGACCGAGGGCATCGGCCCCGACCATCCGCTGTCGGGCGAAAAGCTCAGCCGCATCGCCGCGCTCTACCGCGCCCGCGATTTCGGCCATGCGGCGGAACTGGCGCGGCGCATCCTGCTGCATCAGGGGGCGGGCCATTCGGTCGGGCTGCATTCGCGGGACGCGGATCGCCCGCTGGCGCTTGGCCGCGAATTGCCGGTCTGCCGGGTCATCGTCAATCAGGCGCATTGCTTCGCCACCGGCGGCGCCTTCGACAACGGGCTGCCCTTTTCGCTGTCGATGGGCTGCGGCAGCTGGGGCGGCAATTCCATCGACACCAACCTGAACTGGCGGCATTTCATGCAGCGCACCCGCGTCGTGCGTCCGATCCCGCCGCGCGAACCGGCGCTGGACGAGATCTTTGGCGAATACTGGCAGGAGGTCGGGCAATGAGGCTTGACCCGCATCACTCGCCGCAAGGCACCGTCCGCGACTGGCTCGACATCCGCGCCACCGAACGGGGCGACGCCACCAGCCACATCTTCCCCGGCGACGGCGGCGCGCTGACCTGGCGCGAGCTGCAGGGTGAGGCCGCCCGCATCGCCGGGCACCTGGCCGGGCTGGGACTGTCCTGCGGCGACAGCGTGGCGCTGATGTTGCCCAATGGCCGCAATGCGGTGCTGGGCCTGTTCGGCGCGCTATACGGGGGTTTCCGCGCCACGATGATCAACCTGGTCGCCGGAGCCGAGGCCGTCGGCTATGCGCTGTCGCATTCCGGCGCCCGGGCGCTGCTGCTGGATCCCGGCCAGCGCGGGCTGCTCGACAGCGCGCTGGCCGCCCATCCCGCCGAACCCATGGTCATCGAGGCCGGGGTGGGCTTCCGCTGGCCCGCCGGCTGCGAACCGGCGGCGCCGCATCCGCATGGCGCCGAGGATGACGCGCTGCTGATGTACACCTCGGGCACCACCGGCCGGCCCAAGGGGGTAGTGCACAGCCATGCCAGCCTGCTGGCCGGCGGCTGGACCACGGCGCTGGCGCATGAGTTGCAGCCCGAGGATCGGGCGCTCTGCGTGCTGCCGATCTATCACATCAACGGGCTTTGCGTGACCATCCTGGCGCCGCTGCTCTCGGGCGGCTCGGTGGTGGTCTGCGAGCGATTCTCGGCCAGCCAGTTCTGGGGCCTCTGCGAACGGCACGGGGCAAGCTGGTTCTCTGTCGTGCCGACGATCATCTCGCATCTGTTGCATGGCGAGGGCGAGCCGTCGCCCCAGGCCCGGGCACGGCTGCGCTTCGGCCGCTCGGCCTCGGCGGCGCTGGCGCCCGAGGTGCAGTCGGGTTTCGAGGGCCGCTTCGGCATTCCCATCGTCGAGACCATGGGCCTGACCGAGACGGCGGCGCAGATCCTGTCGAACCCGCTGCCGCCGGGCCTGCGCAAGATCGGCTCGCCCGGCCGGGCGGTGGGCAACCAGGTGGCAATCCTGTCGCCCGACCTGCGCCCGCTGCCGCCGGGCGCCGAGGGCGAGATCGCCGTGCGCGGGCCCAATGTCATGCGCGGCTATCTGGGCGACCCGGTCGCGACCGCCGCCGCGCTGACCGCGGACGGCTGGCTGCGCTCCGGCGATTTGGGCCGGATGGACGAGGAAGGCTATGTCTTCGTCACCGGCCGCCTGAAGGAGCTGATCATCAAGGGCGGCGAGAACATCGCCCCGCGCGAGATCGACGAGGCGCTCTATACCCATCCCGACGTGATCGAGGCCGCGGCCTTCGCCCGCAAATGCGCCCGCTACGGCGAGCGGGTCGAGGCGGCCGTCACCCTGCGCCCCGGCTCGGCGCTGCAGCCGCCCGAACTGATCTCGATCTGCGAGGAGCGGCTGGGGGCGTTCAAGTCACCCGAGGTGATCCACCTGATGGCCGAGCTGCCCAAGGGCCCCTCGGGCAAGATCCAGCGCCTGAAGCTGGCGCAGCTGACGCAATAGCGCCCAAGGGGCAGGAAGGAGGCCTCATTTCCCAAGAATACGGCCCGGCGCCAAAAGCTCGAAGACCCGTCGGAGGAGGACGGGACTTCAACAGGGAACCGTGCAACGGGCCGCAGACGGACGTGCCACCACATCCAGCATAATCCAGGGAGGAGACATGCTAAGGCTTACCCGATTCAGGACGACGGACCGCGTTCTGTTCGTCATCTGCCTGATGTATCTGGTCACCTATATCGACCGGGTGAACATCAGCACCGCTGCCCCCGCCATGCAGGCCGAACTGGGCCTGACGAATTTCGAGCTCGGGCTGGCGTTTTCCGCTTTCGCCTATCCCTATGCGCTGTTCCAGATTCTCGGCGGCCGCCTGGGCGACCGGCTGGGGCCGCACAAGACGCTGATCATCTGCGGCACGGTCTGGTCGGCCGCGACGGTGATGATCGGCTTCGTCGAGGGCGCGGTCTCGCTGATCATCGCGCGTGTGCTGCTGGGCATGGGCGAAGGCTCGGCCTTCCCGACCGCTACCCGGGCGCTGTCGAACTGGATGCCGGCCGAGAAGCGCGGCTTCGCGCAGGGCATCACCCATGCCTTTGCGCGCTTCGGCAACGCGTTGACGCCGCCGCTGATCGCTTTCCTGGTCATCGCGCTGTCCTGGCGGCATGCCTTCATCATCGTCGGCCTGATCAGCTTCCTGTGGGTGGCGCTGTGGTGGTGGTATTTCCGCGACGATCCCCGCAGCCACAAGGGCATCACCCCCGAAGAGCTGGAGACCCTGCCCGACCAGAAGATCGTGGGCGAGCGCAAGACCCTGCCCTGGGGCCGGCTGCTCAAGCGCATGCTGCCGGTGACGATCACCGATTTCTGCTATGGCTGGACGCTGTGGCTGTTCCTGAACTGGATCCCGTCCTATTTCCTGCACCAGCACGAGCTGGACCTGAAGAAATCCGCCATCTTCGCGGCCGGCGTCTTCTTGGCCGGGGTAGTGGGCGACCTGGCGGGCGGCTGGCTCAGCGACGGCATCCTGCGCCGCACCGGCAATGTCGCCCTGGCGCGGATCAGCGTCATCATCCTGGGTTTCCTCGGCGCATTCGCCTGCATGCTGCCGGTGATGTTCTCGACCGATCTGGTGACGGTGGCGATCAGCCTCAGCGCGGCCTTCTTCTTCGCCGAGCTGATCGTGGCGCCGATCTGGGCCACGCCGATGGACATCGCACCGCAATATTCGGGCACCGCCAGCGGCTTCATGAACTTCGGCTTCGGACTGGCCGGGATGATCTCGCCCATCGTCTTCGGGCTGATCATCGACCTGACCGGACGCTGGGATCTGCCCTTCGCGGCCTCGCTGGTCCTGCTGCTGCTGGGCGCGGCCTGCGCGCTGCTGATCCGCCCCGACCGCCCCTTCCGCGACGATGACGACGAGGATCTGGACTGTGCCCCGCAACTGGCCAGCGCGGTGTCGAAATGACGAGAGGCCTGCCCTGCCGGGCAGGTCCGATCCCCGCCGCTAAGGCAAGCAGCGCGCGAAAGTTAGCCTGGAACAGGTTCGATCAATACCGGAACCGATACGAAATGTCTTTTTTAGTCGGCATGTCTCGGATTTGATTCGACAACGAATTTTGCGCGCAGCGATAGGCTAATTGACTGAAAACAAGGAAAATAAAATGCGAATGACGACTGAGGAGTCTTTTGTCAAAACCCTTCAATTGCACGGGATCGAGCATGCCTTTGGCATTATCGGCTCTGCGATGATGCCTGTTTCGGACCTGTTTCCGCGGGCCGGGATCACGTTCTGGGACTGTGCGCATGAGACGAATGCCGGGATGATGGCGGACGGTTTCACGCGCTCGACGGGGCGGATGTCGATGGCGATCGCGCAGAACGGTCCCGGGGTGACGGGGTTCGTGACGCCGGTCAAGACGGCCTACTGGAACCACACGCCCTTGCTTCTGGTGACGCCGCAGGCGGCGAACC
>NZ_FNEA01000041.1 GCF_900100045.1 Paracoccus denitrificans
CAACTCCTGAGTAGGATGGAGCATCATGAGCAAGACGACGAACAAGTTTTCCCCCGAAGTGCGTGAACGCGCGGTGCGGCTGGTCTTCGATAACGAGGGGCAGCATGGGTCGCGATGGCAGGCGATCGTGTTGATTGCCGCGAAGATCGGCTGTTCTGCCCATACCCTGAACGAGTGGGTGAAGAAGGCCGAGGTCGACAGCGGCCAGCGGGCGGGGATCCCGACCGAGATGGCCGAGAAGATGAAGGCGCTGGAACGCGAGAACCGCGAGTTGCGCCAGGCCAACGAGGTTCTCCGCAAGGCGTCAGCATATTTTGCGATGGCGGAGCGCGACCGCCGGTCGAAGTGATGGTGGGCTTCATCGACGCGCATCGGAATGCGCACGGGGTCGAGGCGATCTGCGCGGTTCTGCCGATCGCCCCGTCCACCTACTATGAACGTCTGGCCAAGCGGGCCGATCCGGCCCTGCTGTCTGATCGGGCTCGCCGGGACGAGGCTCTCCACCCTGAGATCCTTCGGGTTTTCGAAGAGAACTGGCGGTTCTACGGCATGAGGAAGATCTGGCGGCAGCTTGGCCGCGAGGGTTTCGATGTCGCCCGCTGCACGGTAGCGCGGCTGATGAAGAGCATGGGCATTCAAGGCATTGTCCGGGGCAAGCCGCACCGGACCACGATCCCGGACAAGAAGGCGCCATGCCCGCTGGACAAGGTCAACCGCCAGTTTCGCGTGCCTGCGCCGAACATGCTCTGGGGTCGTCCATTGTGGCGCCATTGGTCCGAGCCCAATGGACGACGACTTCACCTATGTCGCCACCTGGAAAGGCTTCGCTTACGTCGCGTTCGTGATCGATGCCTATGCCCGGCGGATCGTCGGCTGGCGGGTCAGCACCTCGGCCCATGCGGGGTTCGTTCTCGATGCCTTGGAGCAGGCGGTTCACGAACGCCGCCCAACCAAGGGCATGGGGCTGGTCCACCATGGCGACCGCGGTTCGCAGTATCTGAGCATTCGCTACAGTGAGCGGCTGGCGGAAGCTGGCATCGAACCCTCGGTGGGCAGCGTCGGCGACAGCTATGACAACGCCTTGGCCAAGACGATCAATGGCCTCTTCAAGGCTGAGGTTATCCACCGGCGCGGCCCGTGGCGCAGCTTCGAGGCTGTCGAACATGCCACGCTGGAATGGGTCGACTGGTTCAACAATCGCCGCCTGCTCGAACCGATCAGGAACATCCCGCCAGCCGAAGCAGAGGCCAACTTCTCCGCCGCTCTGGAAACTGAAGACATGGCCGCGTAACTAATCGAAATCAGCCTCCGGAAAACCCGGCGCGGTTCAGGGATCGGCCCAGGCTATGGCACCGCCGCGTCGAACAAGGGCACATATTACGGCTTTCTGATCGACAAGAACCTGATGTTCTTTCCGCAAACCACCGATCAGATCGCGCCGTCCCCCACTCCTGCGGTGCTGGAGGTTTATGCCAGCCTGAAGGATTTGCAGGATGATGCAAGCGGCAAGCCCGTCGCCCGCCGCGTCTGCGACCCGAGCACCATCGAGGTCGACAATGACAATTTCGGCCCGGGCTGAGGAGGTGAATCGGATGCTGAAGCGCCTTGCCTTCGCGGCCCTTGCCGGCGCCCTCTGGGCTGGGATGGGGCTGGCCAATTGCGTGCCGCCTGCCTCGACCTATTTCGCCTGCACCCTGCGCGACGGGCAAAAGCGGGTGGAGTTCTGCCAGGGGCCGGTCACCGAGGGCAGCTCGCCAGACTATTACACCTACAACCTTGCCGATGGGGCGGCGGTATCCGAGCTGTATTTCACCGCGGACGCCCCCTGGATCTCGACGAAATACTTCCGGGGTCGCAACGGCAATGTGTCGGAGACCCTCGGCATGGCCCTGGAGAACAAGGGGTATTTCTATGCCTTCTATATCACGGGCATCTTCGGCAGTCCGATCCGCGCCGCGCAGCTGCATGTCTTCGACAGCCAGGAAGCGTTCCAGAGCGACGCGGGCGAAACCGAGATCCAGCGGCATTACTGCCGTCCGGAGACCGTGCTGGTCGACTGGACCTTCGTCGGGCCTTGAGCGTCTTGCCGGGTACGCCCAGGGTTTCCGGAAATCTTTGCACCCGGCGAATATTGGCTCTGTCCCTGCCCATGAAGCAGTATACTCTGGATGTCCCAGGGGAATGTGCGATGCGACTGATGTTTCTTGTCCCGCTGTTGCTGCCGATGCCGGCGGCGGCCTTTACGGCCCAGAACGGCATGACGGTAACGCAGATCGGCCCGACCGAGATCGCGGTCGCCCATGAGGCAAGACGAGACGACACCGATTATTGGTGCGCTGCGGGCGACTTTGCGCGGCGGGTCCTGGGGCAGCCCAGCCAGACGCGGATCTGGCGCGCCACGCCCAAGCCGCGCAAGGCGGGGCAAGGCATCGTCTTCACTCTCGATCCCGCGCAAAAGGCCGAAGGGGCCGGGTTGTCCGAGTTCGGTTCGGGACCGCAGGACGGCTCCCTGTCGGCCGGGATGGCCGTGGGAAGCTTTTGCCGCGTGCGCATGCCGTTCTGGCGGGATTGAGCGCCGGGGCCTTGGCCGCGCCCTCTCTGCCGATCGTCCTGCGCTTTCTCCAAGGCGTCGCGGTCGGAGGCGCCCCGGAGCTTGCGAGGGGGCTATGAAGGCCGATTTCGCTCGGCTATGTTGAGAAAGCTCCAGGTTTCCCGACGCCTGAACCGGCCGCATCCAAGCCTGATGGAACGCCCCGCCATGATTTCCCAGCCGGCCGGCACTCCGGCCCTGACGCATGAGACGGAACCCCCTCAGCGCATCCTTTTCGTCGAGGATGACCGCAAGCTCAGCGCTTTTCTCTGCCGCTACTTCACCGAACAGGGCTATCTGGTCGAGGCCGCGCATGACGGCGCCGCGATGCGCCGGGCGCTGGCCGCCAAGGGGTTCGACCTCGTGGTGCTGGACGTGGGCCTGCCGGGCCGAGAGGACGGCTATGTGCTGGCGCGCGAACTGAAGAAAGAGCGCGACATCGGCATCCTGTTCCTCTCGGCCCGGCAAGATGCGCTGGACCGCATCGTCGGGCTCGAGATCGGCGCCGACGATTTCCTGGTCAAGCCCTTCGAGCCGCGCGAGCTTCTGGCCCGTATCCGCGCCATCCTGCGCCGCCTGCCCGCCGGCACGGCCCGGCCGCGGGGCGAAGGGCGCCGGATCGGCTTCGACGGCTGGTTGCTGGATCTCGATGCCCGCGTGTTGCGGGATGCGCAGGGCGGGGTGCAGAACCTGACCACGCAGGAGTTCAACCTGCTCAGCGTGCTGGCGCAGCGGCCCGGACGGGTGCTGAGCCGGGACCAACTTCTGGACCTTACCGTCAGCCGCCACTGGTCGCCCTACGACCGCTCGGTCGATGTGATGATCGGCAAGATCCGCCGCAAGATCGGCGACAACGGGCCGGAGCCGCGCCGCATCCGCACCATCCGCGGCACCGGCTACATGTTCTCGCCCGAGCCCTGATCCGGCCCGGTGCACGGCTTCAGGCAGGGCAGGTCCAGCACCGCGCGCGCGCCGCCGCCCTCGGCATTGCCGATGCGAAAGTCGCCGCCGCTGACCAGCGCCAGTTGCTGGATCATCGACAGCCCCAGCCCGGTCCCCTCGGGCTTGGTGGTGAACAGCGGCTCCAGCGCATGGTCCAGCCCGCCGGCGTCGAAGCCCGGGCCGTCATCCTCGACGGTGAGCCGTGCATAATCGCCGCCGCGCCAGACATGCCGCAGCGCGATCTGCGCCCGGCCCCGGCCATCGGTGGCATCGCGCGCGTTGATGAGCAGGTTGACCAGGGCGGTCCCGATCTGCCCCGGATCGACGGGCGCCAGCAGCGGATGGCCGGGCAGGTCGCATTCGACCCTCATCCCGGCGCAAAGCGTGCGCGCCAGCATGGAGGCGGTGGTCCTGACCGGCAGGCGCAGGTCCCGGGGTTCGGGGGACAGGACGGGCTGGCGGGCGAACCCCATCAGCCGGGTGACGAGTTCGCCCGCCGTCAGGGCGGCGTCCAGCGCGTCGCCGGCATAGGGTTTCAGCCCGTCCTGCGCGGGAAGCCGTTCCTCGATCACCGCCAGATTGGCGCGGATGACGGCCAGCATGTTCTTGAAGTCATGCGACAGGCCGGCGGCCAGTTGCGAGGTCGCCTCGATCTGGCGCATCAGGGCCAGCTCGCGTTCCGCCCGCGCCTTGGCCGCCCGCAGCTCGACCAGTTGGAAGCAGCGCTCCAGCGCGCGCATCAGCTCGTCCAGGAAGAAGGGCTTGCGCAGATAGTCGTAGGCGCCCGCCTTCAGCGCTGCGACGGCGCTGTCCACCGAGGCATAGGCGGTCATGATCACCATGACCAGGCCGGGATGGCGCGCGTGCAGGCGCGCGGCAAGCTCGGTCCCGTCCTCGTGCCGCAGCCTGATGTCGATCAGCACCACCTCGACCGGCTCGACCTCCAGCAGGGCAAGGGCCGAGGCCCCGTCCGGCGCGATGCGGCATTCCACGCCCTCGAGCGCCAGCGCGCGCGAGGTCGAGATGGCGAAATCGGCATCGTCGTCGAGGATGAGCAGCCGCCGGGTCATGGCTGCGCGGCGACGCTCAGGCGCATGACCGTGCCTTCGGGGCCGGTGCGCTCGATCCAGGCGTCGCCGCCATGCAACTCGGCGACGCGGCGCACCAGCGACAGGCCCAGCCCCACGCCCGATGCCTTGGTCGTCACCAGCGGGTCGAAGGCGCGGGCGCGGATTTCGGGCGGCAGGCCGGGGCCGTTGTCCTCGATCTCGATGATGCTGCGGTGCCCGTCGCGAAAGGCGCGCAGGATCACCCGCGGCTCTCGGCCGGGCACGGATTCGGCGGCCTGCCAGCCGTTCTCGATCAGGTTGCGGATGGCGAATTGCAGCCGTGCCGGATCGCAGCGCAACCGCATTCCGGCCGGCACCTCCAGCACGACATGGGCGCCGGCCGGGTGTTCGGCCACAAGGCCCGAAAGCCAGTCGCGCAGATCGACCGGCACGGTCTCATGCGCGCCCTGCCGGGCGAAATCCAGCAGGATGTCGATGATGCGGCTGCAGCGGGCGATGTTGCGGCGGATGCGCTGGACGTCCTCTTCCGCGTCGGGGCCAAGGCCGGGGCTGCGCGACAGCACCTCGACCGAGCTGGTGATGGTGCCCAAGGGGTTGCGCAGCTCGTGGCTGATCGTGGCCGCGACCTCGCCCACGGCGGCAAGGCGCTGGCGGATGGCAAGCTCGCGCTGGGTCGAGCCCAGCCGGCGCAGGGCGTCGATCAGGTCCTCTTCGGTCAGGCGGCGGCGCTCGTTCGCCATCACCGCCCAGAAGGCCAGCAGGGCCAGGGGCGGCGCCGAGCCCAGGAAGACATGCGCGACGACCTGCATGGCGCGCAGGCTGGCCGACAGGTGCCGCGCGATCAGGTAGAGCATGCCGAGCCCCGCCATCAGCACCGCGAACATGGCCGCGACCTGCCATGCCCGCCGCCCCAGCCGCGGCGGCATGCGATGCAGCCGAAGGGCAGGGGCGCCCGCGGGATCGACCGCGCCGGGCGTGCGGCTGCGCTTGCAGAAATCGCGGCAATGCGGCTCCAGGCTGCAACAAAGCGAGCAGATCGGCCGCTCGTAGAAGGTGCAATAGGCCATGTCGCGCGTCTCGTAGCCATGGCTGCAGATGGCGCAGTCGCAGCGGCTGCGGCGCCGGAAGACATGCGGTTCGCGGGCAATGAACCCGCGCCCGTGCCGCATGAGGCCAAGGCCGGTCGCGGCGATCAGCGACAGGGCAAAGGCGATGGGCGCCGACCACGCCTGCGCGATCGGACCGCCCAGCCCGGCGTAAAGCGCCAGCCCCGCCAGCGCCCCCAGCGCCATGCCGCCGCAGCCGACCAGGTTGAAGTCAGGCAGGTAGGCCCGCCTGAACTCGATCCGTGCCGGGCTGAGCCGCAGCGGCTTCAGCACCGCCAGATCGGCAAAGATCGCCCCCAGCCAGGCCAGCGCCAGGTTGGCATAGATCGCCAGCACTGCCTCAAGCGTCGCAAAGACCCCCATCAGCATCAGCGCGCAGCTGATCGCGACATGGATCAGCAGCCAGATCAGCCGCCCCGGATGATAGCGCGCCACGCGCAGGAAGAAGTTCGACTGCGCCAGCGAGCCGGCATAGGCGTTGGTCACGTTGATCTTGACCTGCGCGACCAGGATATAGACCGTCGCGACCAGCAGCGCCGTGCGCGGGCCGAACAGGTATTCGTAGGCGTGCCAGAACATGCCGATCGGCTCGACCGCGAATTCCGGCGCCATGCCGTCGCCGATGGCGAGCCAGACCAGGAAACTGCCCATCAGGATCTTGGTGCCGCCGATCAGGATCCAGCCCGGCCCGGCCAGGATCAGCGCGCCCCACCAGCGCAGCCGCGTCACGGCCTCGCGCGGCGGCAGGAAGCGCAGGTAGTCCACCTGTTCGCCGATCTGCAGCGTCAATGCGCAAAGCACGCCGATGGCGCCGCCCAGCGACAGCAGGCCGAAGGCGGGACCGGGCGCGGCCAGCCAGCGCGCGGCCGCATCCGGCTCGGCCCAGGCGATGGCGGCAAAGGGCAGCAGGGCCAGCACGATCCAGGGCAGCTGCGTCGCCACCTGGAAGCGCGAGATCGCGGTCATGCCGCGCGAGGCGACCGGCAGGATCGCCAGGGCCGACAGCAGATAGCCCAGCGGCAGCGGCAGGCCGAAACAGACCAGCAGTGCCTGGCCGATGATCACCCCCTCTAGCGCGAAGAAGATGATGGTATAGGTGGCATAGATCAGCGAGGTGATGGCCGAGCCGATATAGCCGAAGCCCGCGCCCCGCGTCAGTAGGTCCATGTCCACATTGGCGCGCGCCACATGATAGGCGATCGGCAGGCTGGTGACGAAGATGAAGACCGAGGCGATCAGCACCGCCACCACCGTCACATGCACCCCCCAGGAGATGGTCAGCGCCGCCCCGATCGCCTCGAGCGCCAGGAACGAGATGCCCCCCAGCGCGGTATGGGTGATCGTGGTGGGGCTCCATCGCCGATGGCTGGCGGGGGCGTAGCGCAGTGCGTAATCCTCGATGGTCTCGTCCGCGACCCAGGACTGATAGCTGCGCGGCGTGGGTTCGAGACCGGGAAAGCCGGTTTCGTCCCGCGGCGGCAGGTCGGCCCCCTCGATGGCGCTATGCCTGTTCATCGCTCCCCCCGGCTGCCCCCCTGCGGCCGCCGCAGCCAGCCTAGCGGGCTTTGCCCGGGCTGGGAATTCCCCTTGCATTTCATGGCGCCGCGAAACCGCGAGCCGCGCAAGCGGCGGTTACAAAGAATTACATTTCCGCGGCTTTCGGCATGCATTGCGATTACATGCCCGGCCCAGGCTGGTCGGGGAACCGGCCTGCCCGCCGGTCCGCAAGGAGGGAGGAGAACATGTCGAAAACCGTATTCAAGGTCGATCTCAACACGGCCCCCGAGGACGCCGCGCAAAAGCCGCACAACCGCTGGCATCCCGACATCCCGATGGTCGAGACCTTCAAGCCCGGCGAGGTGCTGCGCATCGAATGCTACGACTGGACCGGCGGCCAGATCGGCAACAACGACAGTGCCAACGATATCCGCGACGTCGACCTGACGCGGGTGCATTACCTGTCCGGTCCCTTCGGCTTCGAGGGGGCCGAGCCGGGCGACCTGCTGGTGGTGGACATCCTCGATATCGGTGCGCTCGAGGATTCGCGCTGGGGCTTCAACGGGCTTTTCGCCAAGGAGAACGGCGGCGGCTTCCTGACCGAGCATTACCCGCAGGCCACCAAGTCGATCTGGGATTTCGAGGGCATCTACACCACCTCGCGCCATATCCCCGGCGTGCGCTATCCCGGCCTGATCCATCCCGGCCTGATCGGCTGCCTGCCCGACCACAAGCTGCTGGCCGAGGCGAACCGGCGCGAGGCGGCGCTGATCGCCACCGACCCGAACCGCGTCCCGCCGCTGGCGGCGCCGCCCCATGCCGCGACCGCGCTGATGGGGCAGATGAAGGGCGCCGCCGCGCAAAGCGCCGCCGATGAGGCCTGGCGCACGGTGCCGCCGCGCGAGCATGGCGGCAACTGCGACATCAAGAACCTGTCGCGCGGCTCCAAGGTCTATTTCCCGGTCTATGTGAAGGGCGGCGGCCTTTCGATGGGCGACATTCATTTCAGCCAGGGCGACGGCGAGATCACCTTTTGCGGCGCCATCGAGATGGCCGGCTGGATCGAGATCAAGGTCGAGATCATCAAGGGCGGCATGGCGAAATACGGCGTCATCAACCCGATCTTCCGGCCTTCGCCCATCGACCCGCATTTCGACGACTACCTGATCTTCGAGGGCATCTCGGTCGACGAGCACACGGGCGAGCAATATTACCTGGACGCCCATGTCGCCTATCGCCGGGCCTGCCTCAACGCCATCGAATACCTGAAGAAGTTCGGCTATTCGGGCGAGCAGGCCTATATGATCCTCGGCACCGCCCCGGTCGAGGGCCGCATCGCCGGCATCGTGGACATCCCCAATGTCTGCGCGACGCTGGCGATCCCGACCGGCATCTTCGACTTCGACATCCGGCCCAACGGCGACGGGCCGAAACGCTCGGTCCCCGAGGTTTCGGTCGCCAGAACCAGCTGACGGTTCCACGCGCCCGCGTCCCGGCCTTCGGGGCGCGC
Organism: Paracoccus denitrificans; assembly: GCF_900100045.1. Lineage (GTDB taxonomy): Bacteria > Pseudomonadota > Alphaproteobacteria > Rhodobacterales > Rhodobacteraceae > Paracoccus > Paracoccus denitrificans. Next base: position 8,716 of record NZ_FNEA01000041.1, read on the forward strand.
GGCTCCACAGGAGGAGAGGTCCATGCTGCTTGGTTTTCTATTGTTCTATGTGGGCGCGGTGCTGTTTCTCAACGGGCTGTGGCTGATGGGCAAGATCGAGGATCGCGAGATCGTGGTGATCAACGTGGTCTCGGGATTGGTCGCCGCGGGCGTGGTGGTGCAGGGCGCCTTCGGTTCGGGGGCGGATATGCAGACGGTCCGGGCGGCGGCGCTGACGCTGATGTTCAGCACCACCTATTTCTGGGTGGCCTATAACCGCGTCGCTGCGGTCGATGGCCGGGGCCTGGGCTGGTTCAGCCTGTTCGTGGCGATCAGCACCGTTCCGGTCTTTCTGCGCGCGATCAGCGCCGCCGGCTCGCCGGCCGAGATCTGGCTGGCAGGAAACTGGCTGATCTGGGGCGTGCTGTGGTTCATGTATTTCCTGCTGCTGGCGCTGGGACGGCCTATCCTGCGCCCGACCGCCTGGGTGACGTTGCTGGCCGGAATCGTGACCGGCTGGCTGCCCGGTTTCCTGCTGCTCGACGGCCTGATGTGAGGTTTTGCCATGCCGATCTATGATTTCGCCTGTGCCGAACATGGCATCTTCACCGAGCGGATGAGCTATGAGGCCAGCCTTGCCGGCGCCCCCTGTCCGCATTGCGGCGCGCCCGGCGCCGTGCTGCCGGCCCTGCCGCTGGTCAGCACGCTTTCAAGCGCGCTGCGCCGGGCCGAGCGTCGCGCCGAGGCGACTTCGGCCGAGCCTCGCGTGGTCAAGCGCGGCCACCTGCCCAGTTGCGGCTGCAACCTGTGCAAGAAGAAGGCGCCGCCCACCTCGCGGCGCTGGATGCTCGGCCAGTGCTAGGGGCCAGGACCCGGTATGTCGCGGATCGGGTTCGCGGTTGATCCGCCTGCTCCCAGGTCCGGGCGCTGCGGATACATTCGTGGGGCGCCCTGCCAGCACGTTCTTCCGCGACGATGTGCGAAGGCGCTCGCGAGGAAAATCGCCGATTGGCGGTTTCAGGCCAGCATCTGCGTGTCGCCGCAAATCGAGATCGCCTGGCCCGAGACGTAACGCCCCAGCGGCGAGGCGAGGTAAAGCACCTGCGAGGCGATGGCTTGCGGCGGCACGTATTCCTTGATGGAGGTATAGCGGAATGCCTCGGCCTCGACTTCCGAGAAGCTGATATTGCGTTGCTGCGCCTTGGATTCCAGCACCCGGCGCTGACGGTCGCCTGCCACCAGGCCGGGCAGGATGGCATTGACGCGGATCCCGTCCCCGCCAAGCTCGATCGCCAGCGATTTCGTCAGCCCGATCACGCCCCATTTCGCAGCGGCATAGGGCGTTCGCAGCGCGAAGCCGACCCGGCCCGCGACTGAGGATATGTTGATGATCGAGGGATTCTCGCTTTTCCGCAGTGCCGCGACGGCGGTGGAAACGGTCAGGAACTGGCTGGTCAGCACGATGTCCAGCGTCCGCCGCCAATCGGCGGAATCGATGTTCTCGATCCGCGCTGTCGGCCCGGCGATGCCGGCGTTGTTGACCAGGCAGTCCAGCCCGCCAAGGTGATCCATCGCCTCACCGACAAAGCCGGTCAGGGCGGCCTCGTCTGATACGTCGATCTTGCGGGCGAACACCGCGGACGGCAGGCTGTCCAGCGCTGTCGCATCGATGTCGCAGACCGCGACGCGCATCCCGCAATCCAGCATCGCATCGACGATGGCGCGGCCGATGCCCGAGGCGCCGGCAGTGACGATGGCGCGCTGGCCCTCGAGTTGGTAGGTCATGTTCGGCTTTCTCTTGCATGTGCCAGGTGTTCCAGGATGATGCCGGCCGCCGTGGTGATATCCAGTTCGATCGCCTTGGCGGCGGCCTCGCGGTCGCGCGATTGCAGCGCTGCGACCAGATGGGCGTGGGCATCGACCGAATGGCTGGCACGCTCGATGGCGTTGTGCGGCCCAAGATCCAGCGAGATCATCGGGCCCGCGCGCAGCCACGACATGGCGATCAGGTTGCGCAGGCTGGGCGATTCGGCGGCATCGTAAAGGGTGAAATGCAGCCGGCGGTTCAGCGTCAGGGCTGCGGCCCGGTTGTTGGCGCTGAGTTCGCGGCTGAACTGTTCGTGCAATTCGCGGATGCGGAGGATGGCCGAATCCGGGATGCGGTCGACCGCCAGCCGCGCCGCCTCGCATTCCAGCAGCACGCGCGTGCGGACCAGATCGCGCAGATCCTCGGGCGTCATCGGGGGCACGACCACCGCCTTGTTGCGCTGGATCGCCAGCGCGCCCTGGGCGACCAGCCGGCCGATGGCTTCGCGCACCGGCATGGCCGAGACGCCCAGATATTCGCTCAGTTCGCGGATCGAGGTGCGGCTGTCGGGCTTGAGGGTCCCATCCAGCAGCATCTCCGCAATCGCGTCATAGACCTGTCCGGTCAGGGACGCCGTTTTCATGGGTGGGCGCGGGTTGCTCAGCTCGGTCATTGACAAAGGGCCCATTTCGATTCCAGTATGATCTATGATCACACTGATGGAGCCGGAAGTCAAGCCGGAGGAGGCGACGGCTCCGCAGGTCTCAGGGAGGAAAAGAGTGTCATGATCAAGACGATGGGGCGCCGACAACTGCTGAAAACCGGAACGGCGGCGGGGCTGATGACGCTGGCCGCGCCAAGCCTTTTGCGCGCGCAGGGCGATGCGGTGGTGCTGGGCCACCTGACGCCGCGCACGGGCTTTCTGGGTCCGATGGGCGAATATGCGGTGATGGCCGTCGATCTCGCCGTCGAGGAAATCAACGCCAACGGCGGCATCAACGGCCGCATGCTGACCGTGGTGAAGGAGGATTCCGTCAACCCGCAGACCGCCACCACCAAGGCGGAGCGGCTGGTCGAGCGCCGCGACCTGGCGATGATCATCGGCGAGATTTCCTCGGCTTCGGCCTTGTCCATCGCGCAGGTCACCGCGCGGGCGAACAAGCTGTTCATCAACACCGGCGCGAACTCGGACACGTTGCGCGGCAGCGACTGCAAGCGCACCATGTTCCACACCGAGGCGCAGAACGTCATGTATGTGAACGCCGAGGGCCAGTATTTCCTTCAGAACGACATGGTGAAGGACAAGAAGTGGTTCATTCTCAGCTCGGATTACGCCTTCGGGCACGATCTGCGCCACGGTGCGCTTGGCTTCCTTGAACGGCATGGCGGGCAGGCGGTCGGCGATGAGCTGATCCCGACCGACGCGACGGATTTCTCGTCGCATCTGCTGAACATCCGCAACCTTCAGCCCGACCTGATCGTGGTAAACCTCGCGGGCACCTCGGGCGCCAGCTTCATGAAGCAATATGGCGAGTTCGGCCTGGATATCCCGCTGGGCGGCTTCGACTACAACAGCTCCATCGCATGGGCGACGGGTCCGCAGGACTTCAAGGGCACATGGCCCTGCATCTGGACCCATCAGGTGCAGACCGACGCCTCGCAGGCTTTCGCGCAGGCGTTCCAGGCGAAATACGGCAAGCCCGCAGAAAACCAGGCTTACTCCGACTATATCGCCGTGCGCATTGCGGCCGAGGCCATCGCGAAGACCGGCGGCACCGATACGGCCGCGCTGATCGAGTTCCTCGAAGACCCCGCGACCGAGTTCGACATCCTCAAGGACCGCAAGGGCCGGTTCGACGCCGCCACGCACCAGCTTTTGCAAGAGGTCTATGCCGTCACCGCCCTCGATCCGTCCGAGGTGCAGAACGAATGGGACATTTTCACCACCTCGGGGCCGCTGCCCGGAGCGGAGGTGCCGCTGGACGAGTTGATCAAGGGCGCGGTCGGCGGCGACTGCACGTTCTGATCCCGAAGAACCCGCAAGGGCAGGGCGCGTCCCGGCGACGCGCCCGATCATCTCTCATGCCATTGGGGATGCCTCATGACATTGGTCTTTCTTTCGCAGCTTCTGAACGGGTTGCTCGACGGCTTCTATTACATGCTGATCGCGCTGGGGCTGTCGCTGATCTTCTCGCTCGGGGGGATCGTCAACCTTGCGCATGGGGCGTTCTTCACGCTTGGCGCCTATCTGGCGCTGGTGCTGACGCCGCATATCGGCTTTTTCGGGGCGCTGATCGTCGGCCCGCTGATCGCGGCGGGCGTCGCGATGGTGGTCGAGCGCACGCTGTTCACGCGCTTCTATCGCGAGGATCCGCTTTATTCGCTGCTGCTGACCTTTGGCCTTGCCATGATCATCGAGCAGAGCCTGCGCTGGTATTTCGGCGCCTCTCCCCGCGCCTATTCCATGCCGAACGAGCTGCGCGGGCAGGTCTTCATGGGCGATTTCGTCTATTCGCGCTATCGCTTCTTCCTGATCGGCATCGCCGTCGCGACGGTGGCGGCGGTCTGGGTGCTGCTGAACAGGACCGCCTTCGGGCGGATCGTGCGGGCGGGCATCCAGAATCCCGACATCCTCGGCACGCTGGGGATTTCCCTGCGGCCCTACCTGTCGGCGGTCGTCGCCATCGCCATCGCCATCGCGGCCCTTGCGGGCGTGCTGATGGCCCCCTTGCAGCCCGTCCACCCGATGATGGGGGTCGAGGTCGGGACGGCGGCCTTCGTCGTTGTGGTGATCGGAGGGCTGGGCTCGTTCTGGGGCGTGGTCGTCGCCGCGCTGCTGGTCGGGCTGGTCAAGGGGCTGATGATCGGCATCGGCTATACGCAATATTCGATGCTGGCCATCTATCTGCTGATGTTCGTGGTGTTGTTCCTGCGGCCGCGCGGGCTGTTCGGCGAACGCATCACCCGCTTTGAATAGGTTTCAGATGAATACCCAAAAACGTGCGGCGATGAGGAATCTGCTGATCGTGGCGGCAGGGCTGGTGCTGCTGCCGGTCTTGCTGGGCCGGATCGGGCTGGGCGCGAATTCCGCCGTCGAGGTGGTGATCTATGCCCTGGCCGCGATGGGGCTGAACGTGCTGGTGGGTTATACCGGCCTCGTCTCGTTCGGGCATGGCGTCTGGTTCGGGACGGCGGCCTATATTGTTGGGCTGACCGCGCGGTCGATGGGCAATGCCAGCATGGCCGTGTCGCTGACCGTCGGAGTGGTCGCCACCGCGCTGATCGCGGCGCTTGTCGGCTTTCTGGTGCTGCGGCGGCGCGGGGTCTATTTCTCGCTGATGACGCTGGCGCTGTCGGCGATGGGCTTCCAGCTTGCCTTCCGCTGGACCGACGTGACCGGCGGCGAGAACGGCCTTGGCGGGATCGAGCGTCCCGCGATGCTGGACGCCAATCTCAGCTTCTACATCTTCGTGGCGCTGCTGGGCTTTGCCGTGATCGCGCTGCTTCAGCGGGTGCTGCAATCGCCCTTCGGCTCGGTCCTCGAAGCCATCCGCGAGAACGACGGCCGCGCGCAGGCGCTTGGCTATGACGTGCGCCGCTACAAGCTGAAAGCCTTTGTCCTATCGGCCGCGATCACCGGGCTTGCGGGGGGACTGCTGCTTTACAAGAACCGCATGACCTCGGCCGAGCCGATGTCGATCATCTTCTCGGGCGAGTTGCTGGCGATGGTCGTCATCGGCGGGATGCGCGGCTATCTGGGACCGGCGCTGGGGGCGCTGTTCTACATCCTCTTCCGCGAATACCTGTCGATGTATAGCGAGAACTGGCTGCTCTGGTTCGGGCTGATCTTCGTCGGCTTCGTGATCTTTGCGCGCCAAGGCATGATCGGCATCGGGACGCAGCTTCGCCGCCGCTTCTTTCCCGAGCCCGAGACCGGCGCCGCCATGGCGGAACGCAGGACCGGCGACTATCCCTTGCCCCGCGCGATCGCGGAACGCGACGGCGGTGGCGGCGACGTGCTGGTGGCGGAAGGGATCTCGAAGCATTTCAATGCGATCAAGGCGGTGGACGATGTCTCGCTGCGGGTCAGGGATCGCACGCTTCACGCGCTTCTGGGGCCCAACGGGGCGGGCAAGACCACGGCCTTCAACCTGATGTCGGGGATCATCCCGACCAGCGCGGGCGGCGTCTCGTTCATGGGGCAGGATATTTCCGGCAAGTCGGCCGACCATATCTCGAATCTGGGGCTGGGGCGGTCGTTCCAGATCACCAATCTTTTCCCCGAGCTGACCGTGCGCGAGAATATCCGCCTTGCCGTCCAGGCCCGCGATCCCAGCCGCAGTGACATGTTGTGTTCGACCGCCAGCATCGCCCAGGTCCATGAAAAGGTCGAGGAGATGATCAACTGGGTCGGCCTTGCCGGGATGGAGAACGCCCGCGCGGGCTCGCTGTCCTATGGCGGGCAGCGGCTTCTGGACCTCGGCCTGGCGCTGGCGACCGAGCCGCGCATCCTGCTGGCGGACGAACCCCTTGCCGGCCTGTCGGTCGCGGAACGCGAGCGGGTCGGGTTGCTGATCAAGGACGTCTCGAAAAGCCTGCCGGTGTTGCTGGTCGAGCATGACATCGACCGCGTGTTCGAGCTTGCCGACCATGTCACCGTCATGGCGGACGGCAAGGTGCTGGTCGACGGCACGGTGGACGACGCCCGCAACTCGCGCGAGGTGTGCGACATCTATATCGGTTCGGGCACCAGCGAGGTCGCGGCCTCGGCGCGGCAGGGGCAGTTCTCGGCGGAAAAGATCCTGCAACTGGACAAGGTGAACCTGCATTACGGCAAGAGCCACATCCTGCAGGACGTCAGCTTCGACCTGCACAAGGGCGAGATCCTGGCGCTGCTGGGTCGCAACGGCGCGGGCAAATCCTCGGTGCTGAAGGCGGTGACGGGGATCGTGCCGCCGTCCTCGGGTTCGGTCCGGCTGATGGAGCATGAGCTTGCCGGCCTGTCCAGCGCCCGGATCGCGCGGTTGGGCATCGGCTATGTGCCGCAAGGCCGGGGGCTTTTCGCCGGAATGACCGTGCGCGAGAACCTGGAGCTGGGCCGCATCCGCCGCCAGACGGGCGAGGGCACGCATTGGTCGCTGGAAGAGATCCTCGAATACTTCCCCCGGCTGCGCGAGCGACTGGATACGCCTGCCGACAGCATGTCGGGGGGTGAGCAGCAGATGGCCGCGGTCGCCCGCGCGCTGTCGGGCGATATCCGTGTCCTGCTGCTGGACGAGCCCTTCGAGGGGCTGGCCCCGGCGGTGGTCGAGCAGCTGTTCCGCACCTTCGACAAGCTGCGCGACCGGCTGTCGATCGTGATCGTGGACCACAACCTCGACCTGGCGCTGGCGCTTTCGGACCGCACCATCGTGCTGGAGCGCGGTCGCGTGCTGCATGAAATCGAATCCCGCCGCATCGCCGAAGATATCGAGCTGCGGCGCGAAATGCTGTGGATGTAGGGGGGCGCATGTCTCATATCGCCATTGTCGGAGCGGGGCTGATCGGCCGCGCATGGGCCTTTGTCTTTGCGCGCGCCGGGTTCGACGTGCGGGTCTGGGACCTCGACCCGCAGGTGCTGGAACGGCTGGACGGCGACATCGCCGCGATGGTCGCGCAGACCGCGCCCTTCGGGCAGGCGGGCGCGGATCCCGACGCCACCGCCGCGCGCATCCGCGCCGTGCCGGACCTGGCCGGGGCGCTGGACGGCGCCGAGCTGGTGCAGGAAAGCGGCCCCGAGGTGCTGGCGATCAAGCGCGAGCTTTTCGCCCGGTTGGACGGGCTGGCGGCGGCGGGGGTGATCCTTGCCTCCAGCTCATCGGCGCTGATGGCCTCGGCCTTCGCCGAGGGCCTGCCGGGGGCGTCGCGCTGCCTTGTCGGCCATCCGGTCAACCCCCCGCATCTGGTGCCGGTGGTCGAGATCGCCCCCGCGCCCTTTACCGATCCGGTGATCACCGCCCGCGCCCGCGACATCTATGCCCGCGCCGGTCAGGTGCCGGTCATGCTGAAGCGCGAGATCGACGGCTTTATCCTCAACCGCCTGCAAGCGGTGGTCCTGGCCGAAAGCCTGCGCCTGATCGAGCAGGGCTATGTCGATCCGCAGGGGCTTGACGACACCATCCGGCATGGGCTTGGCCGCCGCTGGGCCTTCATGGGCCCGATGGAGACGATCAACCTCAACGCGCCCGGCGGTGCGGGGGATTACCTCGCCCGCTATGGCCGGATGATGGCCGGTCTGGCGAAGACCTCGGCGCGCGACGAGGCCTTTACGGCGCAGGCCGCCGCCATCGTCGGCTCGGCCTTTCCCGATACCGCGACCCCGCAGGCCATCCGCGCCCGGCAGGACTGGCGCGACGGGCGCCTTGCCGCGCTGGCCCGCCATCTGGCCGACCAGCCGCAACATTAGATTTTCAGGAGCAAACCCATGAGCCTCAACGGAAAAGTCATCATCACCTGCGCCGTGACAGGTGCGATCCACACGCCGTCCATGTCGCCCTATCTGCCGGTCTCGGCCTCGGAAATCACGGATGCGGCCATCGGTGCGGCAGAGGCGGGGGCGGCCGTCATCCACCTGCACGCCCGCCATGAAGGCGATGGCAGCCCCGACCAGAGCGTCGAGGCGTTCAACCCCATCCTCGGCGTGATCAAGCAGGCGAGCGACGCCGTGCTGAACATCACCACCGGCGGCGCGCCGACCATGAGCATCGCCGAACGCATCCAGCCCGCGCAGCATTACCGACCCGAGCTTGCCTCGCTGAACATGGGGACGATGAATTTCGGCCTGTTCCCCATGCTCAACCGCTACGAATCCCAGCTCAAGCACCAGTGGGAGCGGAATTATCTGGGCAACAAGGACATCATCTTCCGCAATACCTTCGGCGACGTGGAACATGTCATGACCACGCTTGGCGCGGGGGGCACGCGGTTCGAGTTCGAATGCTACGACACCTCGCATCTTTATAACCTCAAGCATTTCTACGACCGCGGGCTGGTCAAGGGGCCGCTGTTCATTCAGACGGTCTTTGGCCTGATGGGCGGGATCGGCGCGCATCCCGACGACGTGCTGCACATGAAGCGCACCGCCGACCGGCTGTTCGGCCAGGATTACCGCTGGTCGGTGCTGGGCGCCGGGCGCAACCAGCTCAATATCGCGGCCATGTCGGCGGCGATGGGCGGGCATGTCCGCGTCGGGCTGGAGGACAACCTCTGGGCGGGCAAGGGCCGTCTGGCGGAAACCAACGCCCAGCAGGTCCGCGCCGCGCGCCAGATCGTCGAGGGGCTGGGCCTTGAGGTCGCGACCCCAGCCGAGGCGCGCGAGCTGCTGGCGCTAAAGGGTGGCGATCAGGTCAATTTCTAAGGGAAAAATCATGGCCATCACCTATCTGAAATCCGGCCGCAGCGACTCGGCCCGTGCCGAGGACGACCGCCGCACCCGCGAGACGGTCGAGGCCGCGCTGGCCGACATTTCCGCGCGCGGCGACATTGCCGTGCGCGAAATGGCGGCGAAATTCGACGGCTACGCCCCGGACAGCTTCCGCCTGTCGCAGGATCAGATCGACGCGCTGATCGCGACGCTGACCCCGCGCGAGATCGAGGATATCCGCTTTGCGCAGGCGCAGGTGCGCCGCTTTGCCCAGATCCAGCGCGATTCCATGAAGGATGTCGAGGTCGAGACCCTGCCGGGCGTGGTCCTTGGCCACAAGCACATCCCCGTTCAGGCGGTGGGCTGCTATGTGCCGGGCGGCAAGTTCCCGATGGTGGCCTCGGCGCATATGTCGATCCTGACCGCCTCGGTCGCGGGCGTGCCGCGCATCATCGCCGCGACCCCGCCCTTTCAGGGCAAGCCCAATGCCGCCGTGATCGCCGCCATGCATTTCGCCGGCGCGCATGAGATCTATGTCCTCGGCGGTATCCAGGCCATCGGTGCGATGGCGCTTGGCACCGAAACCATCGCCCCCGTCGATATGCTGGTCGGCCCCGGCAACGCCTTCGTGGCCGAGGCCAAGCGGCAACTGTTCGGGCGCGTCGGCATCGATCTTTTCGCCGGTCCGACCGAGACGATGGTGATCGCCGACGACACCGTGGACGCCGAGCTTTGCGCGACCGATCTGCTGGGCCAGGCCGAACACGGCTATAACTCGCCCGCCGTGCTGGTGACGAATTCGCGTGCGCTGGCCGAAGGCACGTTGGCCGAGATCGAACGGCTGCTGGCGATCTTGCCGACCGCCGTCACCGCCGCCGCGTCGTGGCGCGACTACGGCGAGGTGATCCTGTGCGACACGCATGAAGAGATGTTGCAGGTCGCCAACGAGATCGCATCGGAACATGTGCAGGTGATGACCGACCGCGACGACTGGTATCTGGACAGCATGGTCGATTACGGCGCGCTGTTCCTTGGCCCGCGCACCCATGTCGCCAACGGCGACAAGGTGATCGGCACCAATCACACTTTGCCGACGCGCCGCGCCGGACGTTATACCGGCGGGCTCTGGGTCGGGAAATTCATCAAGACCCACACCTATCAGCGCGTCCTGACGGATGACGCCGCCGCCGATATCGGCCGCTATTGCTCGCGCCTGTGCATGATCGAGGGCTTTGTCGGCCATGCCGAACAGGCCAATATCCGCGTGCGCCGCTATGGTGGCGACAACATTCCCTATGGCGAGGCCGCCCAATGACCCCGCTTCCCGATTTCTCGTTGAAGGGCAGGGTCGCGCTGGTCACCGGCGCCGGTCGCGGCATCGGGCGCGCCATCGCCGAGGTCTATGCACAGGCGGGGGCCGAGGTCGTCCTTTGTGCCCGCAGCCGGACCGAGATCGCGGAAGTCGCCCAGGCGCTGGTCGAGCAAGGCTTCAAGGCTCGCGCCATCCCCTGCGACGTGACCGATGTCGCGGATTTCCGCGCGCTGGCCGATGGGTTGGAACGCCTGGACATCTTCGTCAACAACGCCGGCACCAATCGCCCGCGCCCGCTGGTCGATGTCACCGAAGAGGATTTCGACGTCATCGCCGGGCTGAACCTGCGCGCAGCCTTCTTTGCGTTGCAAAGCGTGGCGCGGCGGATGCGCGACCTGGGGCGGGGTGGGTCGATCATCAACATGTCCTCGCAGATGGGGCATATCGGCGCGGCGGATCGCTCGGTCTATTGCGCGACGAAATGGGGGATCGAGGGGCTGACCAAGGCCAGCGCCATCGAGCTTTCGCCTTTCCGCATCCGCGTGAACACGATCTGCCCCACCTTCATCGAGACGCCGCTTACCAGGCCCTATTTCGATGATCCTGCCTTCCGCGAGCATTGCCTGCGCATGATCAAGCTGGGCCGCGTGGGGCAGGTGGGCGATATCGTCGGTGCGGCGCTTTACCTGGCATCCGATGCGTCGGCCCTGATGACCGGCAGCGCCGTGATCCTGGATGGCGGCTGGACGGCCGAATAACCGCCGCCCAGGGGGCTGGCTATCTTGGGCATTATCCCGCGGCTCGGGACGAGTGCGGAGATGCGCTGCGCTGGCCGGCCGACAAAGGCCCGCTAGCGAACCGTCGCCTGCACGGCAGCGAATGCCTGATCGGCAAAGTCGCCGATCGCGCCCTTCGCCTGCTGGTAGTCGATCCCCTGCACGACGCTGACCGTCTTGTCATCGACCGCGATGCACTGGGCGACGAATGCGCCGCGGCCCTCTGCTCCGCCGCTGACGGTCACGAGCTGGCCGGGAAAGCTTTGGCTGACTGCCCGCAACCCCGCCTGTGCCGCGGCATCGGCGACGGTGCTGCCGCAGGTCTCGATGCTCAATTGCGCGGCGGGCGTGCGCTCGATGTGGTAGGTCAGGCTGAAATCGGCATCCTGCGCCGCAGCGGGAATGGACGGGCCAAGCAGGACGAATGAGGCAAGGAGCAGCGTGGAACGTGTCATTGGAAAATCTCCATGAGCGTCAAATGCCGCCGATGCTACCTCATCGGGGAAGGGATATTGAGGGCGATCACCGGCTATCGGCGGTCATCGGCGGAAATGTTCCGTTCAGGCGACAGGCGGCCGGTTTGCCGCCGTAAGCCGCGCCCCGTGGCCCGGGCTATTTGCCGAGGAAATCGATGAAGCGCTGGAACAGCTCGGCCTGGCTGGAGATTTCAAGCCGCTTGTAGATGTTGTAGCGATGCAGCTTCACCGTGCCCTCGGTTATCCCGAGGTTCTCGGCAATCGAGATGTTGCTGTGCCCGCGCAGGATCAGCTTGGTCACCGCCTGCTGGGCGGGCGTCAGCGCGCTGAAGGCGGCGCGCAGAACCTCTTCGCTGTCCGGCGCGGGACCGCCCGCCTGTTCCCCGTTTTGCGAGACGTTCCAGTGCAGGCGCAGGCTGGCTGCAATGACGGGCAGCAGCTCCTGCAAGCGCGCCGCCTCGGCCTCGTCGAAGCAGGTGCCGCCGCGATTGCGCATCAGCGAATAGGTGGCCGCGAACCCGTCCGAAAGCGGGATGATATAGCCGATCTCCTCGACCAGCGTACCCGCCTGGTCCGAGATGCAGGGATGGACCTCCTGCGACCAGGCGAACTCGGCGTCGTAATATGCATCGGGCGCCAGATCGCGCATCCGCCACAGGCCCTCGGCCGTCGCGCCGATGCTCGCGGCATAGAAAGGGTCCAGAAGATAGGCGCCCCGCAGGTAGGAGCGCAGCGCCCGGCGATCCACCGTCTCGCTATAGCCGTCGTGGATCACCGCCGGCGGCTTCGAGGTCGAGAAGCCGAAGATGCAGCTCATGTCGAAATCCGCGCCGATGCGGGTCAGCCGATCCAGCGCCGCGCCATATCCGTCCGTCCCGGTCGCGCCGAACAGACCGGCCAATGCATGCGCCAGGTCACGCCCGATCATATGACTTTCGCCATATGGCGTTTCCGTTCCGTCATCCTAGGCTTCCTCCTATCCGGCCATGGGAGAGACCGGACCTTGGCCATTCACACGGAAAAATGCCGGGCGCGCAAGCCCGACCAAGGAGGAAGACGTGACAGCAAGATTGCAGGGAAAGACCGCCCTGATCACCGGCGGCGCCGGGGGGTGCGGGCTGGCCGCCTCGGAACGCTTTGCCGCCGAGGGCGCAAAGGTGGGCATCGTGGACCTGCCCGGAGCCAAGGGCGAGGAGGTAGCCCGGCGCCTGCGCGAGGCCGGCCATCAGGCGATCTTCGCGCCTGCCGATGTGTCCGATGCGGGGCAGGTGGCACGGGCCGTCGCCACGGTCGAGGATGCGTTCGGCCCGATCACCGTGCTGATGAACCATGCCGGCATCCTGGCCGCGCTGCCCTTCCTTGAAACCGGCGAAGAGGAATGGGACCGCGTGATGGCGGTGAACGTGAAAAGCATGTTCCTGGTCACGAAGGCCGTGCTGCCCGGCATGATCGCGGCGGGCGGCGGCAGCGTGATCTGCACCTCGTCGATCTCCGCGGTGGTCGGCACGCCGATGGAGGTGCTCTACTGCACCAGCAAGGGCGCCTGCCACATGTTCGCCCGCGCCATCGCCGTCGAGTTTCGGGACCGCGGCATCCGCGCGAACGCGATCTGCCCGGGCTTCATCGCCACCGCCCACGGGCTGCGCGAGATCGAGATGCTGGGCAAGCAGGGCGTCGACGTATCCGAAGGCATGATCGCCCAGGCGCAAGGGCGGCTTTGCAAGCCCGAGGAAGTCGCCGCGGCGGCGCTGTTTCTTGCCAGCGACGACGCCAGCTTCGTCAACGGCGCACATCTGTTCGCGGACAACGGCTACACCGCAATCTGAAAACAGGGACCGACAGGGATTAACGACATGAACACCTCATCGCACGGCATGACCGTCAACGATTTCGGCCTTGAACATGCGCATTGGCGCAACTGGGTCGGCAACCAGTCCTGCGTCCGCGCGGCGCGCGCCGCGCCCGCCAGCGAGGACGAGCTTTGCGCCCTGATAGCCGGGGCGACCGGCAAGGGCATGAACGTGCGCGTCGCCGGTTCGGGGCATTCCTTCACCCCGGTCGCCCTGACCAGCGGGCTGCACCTGACGCTGGCCAAGATGAAGGGTGTCAAGCATATCGACCATGAAAGGCGCCGCGTCACCGCCTCGGCCGGGACCACGATCAACGAACTGGTCAAGGTGCTGAAGGCCGAGGGGCTTTCGATGATCAACCAGGGCGATATCGACAGCCAGGCCATCGCGGGGGCGCTGACCACCGGCACGCATGGCACGGGGGCTGCGCTGCCGGTGCTGGCCGATGCCATTGTCGGGATGAAGTTGATCCAGCCCGACGGCTCGATCATCACCGTGGACGAGTCGACGCCGGACCTGCTGCTGGCCGGGCGGGTGTCGCTGGGCCTGCTGGGCGCGATCTCGGAAATGACGCTGCAACTGACCGACAGCTATCGCCTGCGCGAAAGGATCTGGCGCGAGGATTTCGAATCCGCGATGGAAATGCACGATGAACTGGCCGCCAGGCACCGCCATTTCAGCTTCTTCTGGTGCCCCTACGAGCAAAGCCGGCATTGCTATTGCCTGCCCGACACCTCGGCCACCTCGAAATCGGGCCGCACCACGGATGTCTGCGAGATGAAGGTGATGGACATCACCGACGAGGAACCCTTCGAGGCCGAGTTCGAAAAGGTCGCCTACAGCTCGGATGTCTATCCCATCGAATATGTCGCGAACTTCCATGAGCTGGAATATGCGGTCCCGCGCGAGCATGGCAAGGATGCGGTCCGCGCCGTCCGCAGGCTGATGCTGGAGGAATTCCCCGACGCGATCTATCCCATCGAATACCGCTTTACCGCGGGGGACGAGGCCTGGATGAGCCCGTTCCATCGCCAGGACAGCGTGACCGTCTCGGTCTCGGGCGAGCCGGGCAAGGATTACTGGGACTACCTGCGCGCCGTGGATCAGATCCTGCGCGGCTACGGCGCCCGGCCGCATTGGGGCAAGATGCATTTCCTGACCGGGCAGGACGTGACCGACATCTATCCCCGCGCCGACGATTTCCGCGCGCTGCGCCGCAAGCTGGACCCGCAGGGTTTTTACCTGAACGACCACCTTTCGCAGCTTTTCCGCTGACCGCCAACCGCAGCCGGAACCGGGGCGCAGAACCCTGGGCCGGCCTTCAACAGGGAGCAGCCGCATGGCTCATATCGGCACATTCGTCATCTACATCATCATGGTCTGCGCGGTGATCGGCGCCATCGCCTCGATCATCGACAGCGAAAGTCCACTCGGCAAGGAGTTCAACGCCGGACTTCACGCCATAGGCTATATCTTCATCCCGGTCGCGGGGATCATGGCCTCGATCCCTTATCTCTCGGCTTTTACCAGCGCGTTCATCGGGCCGCTGTTCCAGGCGGTCGATGCGGACCCGGCCATGGCCGCGACCTCGATCATAGCCGTGGACATGGGCGGCTACCAGCTGGCCAAGGAACTGGCGCAGACGCATGAGGGCTGGATCATGGCCTCGATCACCGGCTTCATGGCCGGGGCCACGATCATCTTCAGCATCCCCGTCGGGCTCGCCATGCTGGAGAAAGAGGATCATCAATACATGGCCGTCGGCATCATGTGCGGCGTGCTGGCGATTCCGATCGGGGTGCTGGTGTCCTGCCTTGCGCTGGGGGTCATGGGGATCGCGATCCGCCCCGAGATCGCCGCGACCGGAGAGGCCAGCTACGCCCTTGCGATGAACATCGCTCAGGTCATGCGCAACATCGCACCGCTGATCGTCTTCTGCCTTGTGCTGGCGACCTGCCTGAAGCTTTTCCCGCGGATGATGATCCGGCTGTTCCTCGGTTTCGGCCGGGTCATGTATGCCGCGATCACGCTGGTGCTGGTGTTCTCGATCGTCGAGTATTTCACCGGCTTCTTCACCTCGGTCTTCGGTCGCTGGGGTTTCGCCCCGATCATCGCCGATGCCGAGGACCAGTTCCGCGCGCTGGAGATCGCGGGGTATATCGGCATCATGCTGTGCGGTGCGTTCCCGATGGTCTATCTGATGAACCGCTTTCTGCAACGGCCGATGCAATGGCTTGGCGCCCGGCTGGGCTTGTCGCCCTCGGGCACGGCGGGGCTGCTGGCAGCGGCGGCGAACGTGCTGGCGATGTTCCGGCTGGTCAAGGACATGCCGCCTCGGGACAAGGTGCTGGTGATTTCCTTTGCGGTCTGCGGTGCCTTCATGTTCGGCGATCACCTGGCTTTCTCGGCCAACTTCCAGCCGACCATCATCCTGCCGCTGCTGCTGGGCAAGCTGGCGGGCGGCGTTGCGGGCTTTGCGATTGCAGCCAGGATCCAGAGCCCGGCCCGAATTGCGGAGAGCGCGGCAAAGACCTGATCGATACCGAACCCTTCCCGGCGGCGGGCGCAATCACGGCGGGCGCCGACGAAGGGAGCCCAGCAGTGCCGCATTCGCCGTTTTTCCGGTGCGGATGCGGGCAACGCCCGGAACGATCGTTTGGGCCTTGCCTCGACCGAACGCGCCGCCGATCATGGCCGCGGGGCGCTCAGCCGGGGAAGGGGTCAGGCGGTCGTGATCTCGTAGACGAAGGCGCCGGCGTCCAGTTCGTCCAGTCTTTGCCCGGCGATTTCGCCCTGCGGATACATCAGGAAGGGCAGGGCGTGATCGGTGCCCTGAAGCGTCACGTCCTCGGCCGTGTTGTATCCGACCCAGTTGCCCTCCCAATTACCGAACAAGGCGTCGTTGACCTGCGTCACGACCGGATCGGTCGGGTCCTTGATCCAGGTCTCGGTCTCGGCGCGCATGACCTTCAGCACATCGGCGGGGTCCATCGCGACCCAGCCATAGGCGGACAGCCAGACTTCGGCCCGGCAATGCTGTGCGCCAGAGATGGCGGCGCTGTTTGCGCCAAGCTGCTTGAAGCCGAATTCCGACGGGGCGACGCGGATGCCGTAGATGTCGCGGGCCGGCACACCCGAGGCGCGGGCCAGCGCCACGAAAAGCCCGTTCAGGTCGGCGCATTTGCCGCCCAGCCCGGCGCTGGTCAGCGTGGCCACCGTATCGCCCGGCCCGCAGCCCGGCGTGTCGAGGTTGCGATAGCAATGCGCGACGATCCAGGCATAGATCGCGCGCACCTTGTCCACATCCGTCGTGGCGCCCGCGGTGATTTCGGCGGCGCGCTGCGCGACGATGCCGTCAAGCGGCTTGTTGCCCGTCGGGCGCAGCGCGGCTTGCAGCACGGCGGCATCCTCGGCCGGGTTCGTCGGGTTCTGCCAGTCGATGGTGCGGTTGCGGGTCTGAAAGCTGCTGGTCAGCTGCAATTCCGCAGGCACGCTTCCGTCGAAACGTGCATGAAGATAGGCCGCGCCACCCGGATCGGTGACGATCCGTGCGCTGGTCGCATTGCCGGTAAAATCGTTGGACAGGCTGCGCTGGTAATCCGTTTCAAGCGAGGGCACGGGCAGCCAGACCTGCGCGGGCTTGCCGCCCGGCAGGGCTATCCGCGTGACGATCCGATGGTGCTGCCAGTCGCCGGGCTGCGGCGCGAAGCGGCGCGGTTCAGCCGCGAAGGCGGGGCGAGACAGCCCCAGGACGGGAACGAGCCCGGCGGCGAAAGCGAGTTTCAGGAAGCTGCGTCGAGGCTGAACTGTCATGGTCCGATCCTTTGCGTGGCTGAAATACGCAAGGCAGGGCGGGCCTGCCGCACCGGGTCATGTTAGGACCGAACGGCCTCCCGCTCAAGAAATTCGGGCGCCCGCTTTCGGCGCAAAGGATACGGATGGGCGCGGCGCAGAAAGCAGCCTGAGGGCGAGATGGCAGGGCATCGCGACGATCCTTGCTCAGAAACGCCAGGTGGCGCCCAGCAGCGGCCCGGCCATGGTCACGTCCACCGCCGTGCCGCCGCTGCGGTAATCGACACTGAGCTGGCGATAGCCGGCCGAGACCCAGAGATTGTCATTGACCTGGTAGTTGACCGTCGCGAGGATCTGGCTGGTGTTTTCCGAGCCGGCCCCGAAGCCGCCGATATCGGCATAGAGGATGGCCGACCACTGCGGTGCCAGCGCGATATTCGCCCGCGCCGCCAGGATCGGATCGACGAAATCCTTGCCCGGCGAGGCCTGCATCGCGCCGCCGGCCACGGTGACGCTGCTCTTGACGCTCCAGGCCCGGGCGCCGCCCAGAAGATCCAGCGTGAACTGCTGGTTCTCGACCGCCCGCCAGCCCGCCAGCAGGGTCAGCGAGCGCTGCTTGAGCTTGCCCTCGGCCGGAAGGCCCGGCGGGACGGTCCCGGATTTGGAGCTGGAGGACCAGCTGAAATCGCCCATGAGGACCAGACGGTCGCGCCGCGCATAGCCCGACAGGAAGAACGCGCCATCCGTGTCCTCCAGCACCTCGGAAATGGATTTGTCCAAGGAAAGCGTCGGCGCTCCGGTCATCGGGGTGACATCCCCGCCAAGGCCCGCCGCCCAGACATAGGGCGTGACCTGGCCCGACCAGTCCTGGGCCAGGACAGGAAGCGAGCCCATAACGGCAACGGCGGTGGCGGCCATCAGATTGCGGATCATCTTTCTCTCCTTCACAGGCTGTTCTTGAACATGCGACCGCCCTTCATGATCAGTCGCAGATTGTCGGTATCGGCCAGCCAGTCCAGCCCGGCCTCGGCATCGCCATCGATGACCAGCAGATCGGCAAGCGCGCCCTCGGCGATTACCCCAAGCCTGCCGTCATAGGGCGCCCGGCCGCCGGAAAGGGTCAGAAGCTCGCCCGCCGCCCCGGTGGCGCGATGCAGCGCCGCCAGCGGCGACATGAAGCGCGCCAGCTTGGTCAGTTGCCGTCCCTGGCTTTCGCCGCCGCCATAAAGGATGTCGGTGCCGAAGGCCCAGTTCACCCGATGCTTGTCGGCCCATTCGAAGGCGCGCATCGTCCCCTCGGCCACCATCTTCTGTGCCGCGACGGCCTTGGGATCGGTGTATTTGTTGGCGTCCTCATCGGCGAGGAAGGGCTGGATGGACCACCAGGTGCCGTTATCGGCCATCATCCGCACGGTGTCCTCATCCGCGAGTTGCCCGTGCTCGATGGATTTGACCCCTGCCTTGATGCAGCGCTGGATCCCCGCCGAAGTATAGACATGGGCGCAGACATAGGTGCCCCAGTCGCTGGCGGCATCCACCGCCGCGCGCATCTCGGCCTCGGTGAATTGCAGCGATTCCAGCGGGTCGTATTGCGATGCGACGCCGCCGCCGGCGGTGATCTTGATCTGGCTCGCGCCCTTCATCAGCTGTTCGCGCGTGCGGCGCAGCACCTCGGGCACGCCATCGGCCAGCGCCGACATGCCGGCGGCGCTGGCGTAATCCGCCGGGTCGGCGGGCATCATCGGCAGGCTGTTCTGGAAGCGGAAGTCGCCATGGCCCGAGGTCTGGCTGATGATCGCACCGGCCGGGAAGATGCGCGGTCCCGCGACCACGCCGCGATCCACTGCGGCCTGCAGGCCGAAGGCCGGGCCGCCGACGTCGCGCACCGTGGTAAACCCGCGCTGGAGCGTGGCACCGGCCTCTTTCCCCGCCATCAGGTGCAGGAAGCCGATATCCTGCGTCATCGCGACGATCTGGCTGACCGAGGCCAGCGTCGTATGCCAATGGGTGTCGATCAGGCCGGGAATGACGGTGCGCCCGCCGCAATCGATCCGTTCGGCCTCGGCCGGCCCCTGTCCCGGGGCGGGCAGTGCCGAGATGCGCCCGCCCTCGATCAGGATTTCGACGCCGTCGCGCAGCGTCAAGGTGGTGCCGTCGAAGAGGCGCAGGTTGGTCAGCAGGACGGGGATGCCGGAGGCCTGCGCCCGCACCTCGGTGGGAGCAAGGCCGAAGCCAGCGAACATGCCGACCACCGCCGCCATTCCGCCCAGCATTTGCCGCCGCGAGATGTCCGCTTCGATTTTGCGCATGGCGGCCAGTGTCTCGGGGCTGCCGCAATGACAAAAATGCAACCTGCCGGTGTCGGATATGGCCTCAAGACAGCTCTGGCACATGCCTTGTTCCTTCTGAAAAAAACCTATCCGAAACAATCTATAGGACACGTGATGGCCATTGTCACAGCCGAATATCGACCGCCGGAGGACACGCTGGCTTGATGATCGCGCATGGCGGGGAAGATCTGCTGGCTTGTTTCCACGATGCGTAGGAGGATTGCTTGTCGTTCTTGTTGACGGCGTTGTTGCCTTGTGGCCGAGTATTCGGCCCGATCCGTGCCGGGTGCAGGGCAGGTCGCCACTCCGCGCTTGGGCAGGCGGTGGATGTCTTGCCGTATTGTCAAGCTCGGCGAACAGTTTGACGAAGCATCAGGGGGCAAAGCTTGGGTTCGAAGCGCAGAGGTCGCCGTGAGGCTCTCGGCGGCGGGGTGAAGGGCAATAATCGTGCTGCAAATATTCCTGTCACGCCCTGCAAGACTTCGTGTCATGCTACAGCGGTGACCGCTGGCATCTTCGGAAAGGGTGACAAGATGTCGGGAGAGACATGAAAAAGGCGCTAAGGGGTTGTTGAACCTGCCTTAGCGCCTTTGGAATCATGGTGGGCGATAACGGATTTGAACCGCTGACATCTTCGATGTGAAGCCAGAAATTGAATTGTCACCCCATTGCAGGAGATGACATGAGACTGCATGAAAGTGCAGGATGCGAGGCGTCGGGGAAGCGGGCTGCCGGGCGGCGCGAAGGTGCAAAGGCGTCGAAGATCGTGCAATCTGGTCGAATCCGGTGCGGGTGACCGGATGGTGACCATGCCTTGCTTCTGGATCTCATTTGAGATACAATGCTGAAAGCACAGGAGGCCACCATGCCCGCACAAACTTCGATGCTGCACGTCCGCGTGGACGACCAACTCAAGGCCCAAGCTGCTGAGGCGCTGGCTGGCGTCGGCCTGACCCTGTCGGATGCGGTTCGCATCCTGTTGACCCGCGTTGCGCGGGAGGGCGGGTTGCCGGCCGGTTTGACAGCCGACCCGGACGTCTATGACGCGTGGTTCCGCGCCAAGGTTCGCGAAGCGCTTGAGGATGACCAGCCGACCATCCCGCATGTCGATATCATGGCGGAAATGCGCGAACTGATCGAGCGGAAGCGCCGTGCCTGAGGTGGAATGGCGGCAAGCCGCGCGCGAGGACCTGCGTTCGATCTTCGAGTACATCGCCGATGACAATCCGACAGCGGCACTTGCGCTGCTGGATGAGATCGAGGCAAAGGTTGGCAAGTTGCCTGATCGGCTTAGAGCGTATCGGCCGGGCAGGGTGACAGGGACACGCGAAATGGTCGTCCGGCCTAACTATCTTGTGGTCTATGCTGAGGTCGGGGGAGCGCTGGTGATCCTGCGGGTCTTGCATGCGGCGCAGATGTGGCCGTGAGAGGCAAAGGTGGCAAAGACGGCCCGAGGACGAAGCCGCTCGCGCGGCAATGGTGCCTGTGGTGAAGGTTGCGCGCTGATCTGACCATCGTGCATTTGGGAATGGACGATCCTGCCTGACGATTGGGACCTCTCAATCATCAGACAGGAGGTTCCCATGACAGAGGAGAGAGTAAGCCCGCTGCGTCGTAACCGTCCGCTCTGACCGCTACCCGCGCCATTTCCAAGGCAGCAGGTCATCGACCTTTGTGATCTTGTAGTCTGGGATGCGGGCCAGGGTGTCGGCGAGCCAGGCGTGGGGATCAATGGCGTTGAGCTTGGCCGTTTCGATCAGCGTATAGGCGATGGCGGCGGCCTTGCCGCCTGCTTCGGAGCCGACGAAGAGGTAGTTCTTGCGGCCGAGGGCGACAGCACGCACGCCTCGTTCGGCGACGTTGTTGTCCAGTTCGAGGATGCCGTGGTCGAGATAGGGGCGCATGCGTTCCATGCGGGCCAGGGCATAGCGGATGGCCGAAGCAAGCGGGGATTTGCCTGAGACCGTGGTGAGTTGCAGGGCGAGCCAGC
>NZ_FNEA01000001.1 GCF_900100045.1 Paracoccus denitrificans
GATCATCGACGGCAAGGCTTTTGCTTCTGGTGTCCGGGGCCGCGTTGCGTCGGCGGTTGCCGGGCTGGAGGCCGCGCACGGGGTGGTGCCGGGGCTGGCGGTGGTGCTGGTGGGCGAGGATCCGGCGAGCCAGGTCTATGTCCGCAACAAGGGCATCCAGACCCGCGAGGCCGGCATGGCGAGCTTCGAGCACAAGCTGCCGGCCGAGACGGCGCAGGCCGAACTCATGGCGCTGATTGAACGGCTCAACGCTGATCCGGCCGTCCATGGCATCCTGGTGCAGCTGCCGCTGCCCCGGCACATGGATGCCGAGGCGGTGATCAACGCCATCGACCCGAAGAAGGACGTGGACGGCTTCCATGTCCTGAACGTGGGCCTGCTGGGGACCGGGCAGAAGGCCATGGTGCCCTGCACGCCGCTGGGCTGCCTGATGCTGTTGCGCGACACGCTGGGCGATCTGTCCGGGCTGAACGCGGTGGTGGTCGGGCGCTCGAACATCGTCGGCAAGCCGATGGCGCAGCTGCTCCTGAACGAAAGCTGCACGGTGACCATCGCGCATTCGCGCACCCGCGACCTGGCCGGGCTGTGCCGGACGGCCGACATCCTGGTCGCGGCGGTGGGCCGGCCGCGGATGATCCGCGGCGACTGGATCAAGCCGGGCGCCACGGTGATCGACGTGGGCATCAACCGCATCGAGGAGGCGGGCCGCTCGCGCCTGGTCGGCGACGTGGACTTCGACAGCGCCGCGCCGGTGGCGGGCGCCATCACCCCGGTGCCGGGCGGCGTCGGGCCGATGACCATCGCCTGCCTGCTCGCGAATACGCTGACCGCCTGCTGCCGGGCCAACGGCCTGCCCGAGCCCGATTTCGCAGAGGCGGGGGGCTGACCGCCTGACGGTTCCCCGGATATGCGCACAAGAAGGAAATCAGGGCCCTTGCCCTTTCAGTGGAGAGCCAGATGAAGAAATACACGCTGACGGTCGCCTGCCCCTCGACCCGCGGCATCGTCGCCACCGTGGCCGGCTTCCTGGCCGAGCACGGCTGCAACATCACCGATTCCAGCCAGTTCGACGACATCGAGACCGGGCGCTTCTTCATGCGCGTCAGCTTCGTCTCCGAGGAAGGCGTGGGGCTCGAGGAGTTGCGCGCGGGCCTGGCCGAGCCGGCCAAGCCCTTCGACATGGACTATGCCATCCATGACGAGGCCGAGAAGATGAAGGTGGTGATCATGGTCAGCCGCTTCGGCCATTGCCTGAACGACCTTCTGTATCGCTGGCGCATCGGGGCGCTGCCGATCGAGATCGTGGCGGTGATCTCGAACCACATGGACTACCAGAAGGTGGTGGTGAACCACGACATCCCCTTCCACTGCATCAAGGTCACGAGGGAGAACAAGCCGCAGGCCGAGGCGCAGCTGATGCAGGTGGTCGAGGATTCGGGCGCCGAACTGGTGGTTCTGGCGCGCTACATGCAGGTGCTGTCGGATGCCCTGTGCAGGAAGATGTCGGGGCGGATCATCAATATCCACCATTCCTTCCTGCCCAGCTTCAAGGGCGCCAACCCCTACAAGCAGGCCTTCGAGCGCGGGGTGAAGCTGATCGGCGCGACCAGCCATTACGTCACCGCCGACCTGGACGAGGGCCCGATCATCGAGCAGGACATCATCCGGGTAACGCATGCGCAATCGCCCGAGGACTACGTCTCGCTGGGCCGCGACGTGGAGAGCCAGGTTCTGGCCCGCGCCATCCACGCCCATATCCATCGCCGGGTGTTCCTGAACGGCAACAAGACCGTGGTCTTCCCCGCCTCGCCCGGCAGCTACGCCAGCGAGCGCATGGGCTGAGAGCGGCACGGGGCGCGCCGGCCGCGCCTGCGCAGGATGCAGCCGGGGCTTGCGTTGGCCTGGCTGGTGCTGGCCGTGGTCCTTGCATGGGCGCTGGCGCCGGGGCTGTTCACGGGGTTCAGCGGCGTGACCGGCGTGCCGGGCAACCAACTCAAGGCTCCCGGCGGGGTCCATTGGCTTGGCACCGACGAGATCGGCCGCGACGTGCTGGCCCGCATCATCCACGGCGCGCGCTATTCGCTGTCGGGCGCCTTCATCGCGGTCGGGACCGGCCTTGTCTTCGGCACGCTGATCGGCGTTTCGGCGGGATCGGTCGGTGGGCGCACCGACGCCGTGCTCATGCGCGTCGTGGACATCATGCTTGCCATCCCAAGCCTGCTGCTGGCGCTGTCCTTCATCATCATTCTGGGCTTCGGTCATGTGCAGGTCGCCCTTGCGGTGGGGATCACCTCGATCGCCAGTTTCGCGCGCCTTGTAAGATCCGAGGTCGTGACCGTGCGCCGCGCCGATTATGTCGAGGCGGCGTTCGGTTCGGGCGGCCGCTTCTGGGCGGTGATCTGGCGCCATGTGCTGCCGAATTCGCTGACCATGGTGCTGGCCTATGCGGCGCTGCAACTGGGTTGGGCGGTCCTGCAGATCTCGACGCTGGGGTTTCTCGGCTATGGCGCGCCGCCGCCGACGCCGGAATGGGGCCTGCTGATCGCCGAGGGGCGCAACTACATGATGACGGCCTGGTGGCTGACGGTCTTTCCCGGCCTGGCGGTGATCGCCACGGTGCTGGCCGCGAACCGCATCGGCCGGTCGGTCGAAAGGGCGGTGCGATGAGCAGGGCTTCGACAATCTCTATTCAGAATGCGCGTGCCGCCATGCCGGTCCTGCGGATCTCGGATCTGGTGGTCTCCTACGACGGAATGCCGGTGGTGCACGGGGTCGATCTCGATGTCGGCGCGGGTGAGGTGGTGGCGCTGGTCGGTGAAAGCGGGTCCGGCAAGACCACGACCGCGCAATCGGTGATCGGCCTGCTGCCTGGCAACGGCCGGGTCGAATCGGGCCGGATCGAGTTGAACGGCGAGGATGTCTCGCGCTGGCCGGATCGTCGCTTCGATGCCATCCGCTGCTCGGTTGTCAGCCTGATCCCCCAGGATCCGGGGACTTCGCTCAATCCGGTGCGCAGCATCGGCAGCCAGATATCCGAGATCTTCCGCCTGCACGGACGCCGCGACCGCAAGGGCATCCGGGCCGAGGTGATCGCGCTGCTGGACCATGTCGGCCTGAGCCGGCCGGAACTGCGTTATCGCCAGTATCCGCACGAGCTGTCCGGCGGGATGCGCCAGCGGGTGCTGATCGCCGTCGCGCTGGCGCTGAAGCCGGCGCTGGTGATTGCCGACGAACCGACCAGCGCGCTGGATGTGACGGTGCAGAAGCGCATTCTGGACCTGATCGACGAATTGCGGGCCGAATATGGCACCTCGGTGGATTACACCAGACAGTTGATCGACGCGATTCCCGGGCAGCGTTTCGGAATTGCACCACAGGCAAGGAACCGAGCATGAGCGCGAGAATCAAGAAACCGGGCTTTTTCACCCGTTTGCTGGACGATGCCGGCCCGGCCGAGCGTTACAGCCTGGTAACCGAACAGATCCGCACGGCAGAGCGTTTCGGCTATCATACCGCCTGGGTGGCGCAGCATCATTTCCATCGCGACGAAGGCGGCCTTCCCGCGCCGCTGGTTTTCCTTGCCCATGTCGCGGCACGGACCAGCCGGATCCGGCTGGCGATCGGGGTGGTGACCTTGCCGCTGGAACACCCGGTGCGGGTCGCCGAGGATGCGGTGGTGCTCGACCTTCTGTCGGGTGGACGGCTGGACCTGGGGCTGGGCACCGGGGGCACGCCGGAGTCCTACGCCGCCTTCGGCCATGACCATGCAGACCGCGCGACGATCTACGACGAATATATCGCGACCCTGCGCAAGGCCCTGGCCGGAGCCGATCTGGGCGGCGGCAACAGGCTCTATCCCGCTGCCGGAGATCTGGCGTCGCGCATCTGGCAGGCGACCTTCTCGGTTCCCGGCGGGGTCCGGGCGGGCAGGGCGGGCGACGGGCTGCTGCTGTCGCGCACCCAGCCGCGCAGCAAGGACAATCCGGCGGCGGATCTGCATGAGCTGCAACTGCCGATCGTCGAGGCTTATCATGCAGCCCTGCCCGCAGGGGCCGCTCCGCGCATTCTGGCCTCGCGTTCGGTCTTCGTGGCCGACAGCCGGGCCGAGGCCCGCCGGCTGGCCGAGATCGGCCTGCGCCGCGTGGCCGCGCATTTTGCCGGCAGCGGGCATATTCTGCGCGGCGATACGCTGGACGACCTGATCCGCACGCCGGATTCCCATGTCGGCACCCCCGATGAGGTGGCCGAGTCCCTGGCCGCCGATCCGACACTGGATCACGCGACGGAAGTTGCGATCCAGGTCCATTCGATCGATCCCCCGCATCCGCTGATCCTGCGCTCGATCGAGCTTTTTGCCACCCGCGTTGCGCCCGCCCCTGGCTGGGCGGATGCGCCCTGCCTGTCCGAACCCGCCTGAAGGAACCCAGATGAGCGATACGATCAATCGGCTTGCGGGCATCGCCCCCGGCTCGCACCTCGATCAGTTGCGCAATCGGCGCGCGCAGGCAAAGACATCGGCCGAAGAAAGCTTCACGCTGTTGCTTTCCCCGGCGGATGAGGGCGATTTTCCGGTGGCCGACCGGCGCAGGGTCGCGTTCTTCGTGGCGCTGCTGCATGGCGATGCCGAGGCGGTGTCCTTCTATGAGGCGTTGCTGGGCGAGGATCCGCTTGCCGGCGGCCTGCGCAATGAAGCAGAGCGCGCCGTCGCGCCCGGTCCCTGGGGGCGCTACCCGGTGGGGCCGCTGAGCGCCGAGGATATCCAGGGGCCCGCACTGGCCATTCCCGACGCGGCCGGCTTCGAACCGAAGCTGGCCCGGGCACTGGAACACGCGCACCTCCTGGTGCTGCATCCGCGCGATGCGTCCCCCAGGGCGCTGCAGGCGCTGCTCGATGCGGGCTGGAGCACGACCGGCGTGGTCACGCTGTCCCAATTGGTGGCCTTCCTTTCTTTCCAGATCCGCGCGGCCATCGGCCTGCGCGCTCTTTCCAGAGTCTGAGGTGCCTTCATGCCGGACGCTGTCCTGACCCATCCCGACAATGCCGAGCCCGTCGAATTCACCCGTGCCGAATTGGGCTGGGTGCCATGGCGCGCGCCCTTGCCCGAGGCTGAATTCACCAAGCGTCACTATGACGGGCTGGTCGACCGCGGCCGGGCGAAATCGCCGTATTTCGCCCTTCTGGCGCGCGACCCCGAGGTGCTTGGCGCCCGCACCCGCACCGACAAGGACATCTTCTACAATACCGATGGCGGGCTGCCGCGGGCCGAACGCGAACTGGCTGCAACGACGGTCTCGCGGCTCAACAGCTGCATTTTCTGCGCCTCGGTCCACGCCCGCTTCGCCGCGCATCACGCGAAGGCACCCGAGGATGTCGACGCCTTGCTGGCCGGCGGCGTCGCGACCCGGACCAGCCCCCGCTGGGACGCGGTGGTGGATGCGGCGGCGGCGCTGACGCGCACTCCTTCGGCCTTCGGTCCCGACGAAATCCGTGCGCTGCGCGCGACAGGTCTGGCCGATGACGAGATTGCCGACCTGATCTTCGCCGCCGCCTTCTTCAACTGGGCCAAGCGGCTGAAGCTTTCGATCGGTAAGCCTACGCCGCCGACAGCCGGGTGACGTCATCGGGAGAGGAATACGAGAGTCGTTTTTCGGCCTGTTCTGATCTCGACCAAGATGTGATCCGGCAGGCGGTTGAAGAACTTTGGCCTCGACTGGTTTAGGAACATGATCACCCCCGGCATGCGGATGGCGGGGGGTGATGCGCGGATAACCGCGCCACGGAGCTGCCACCTTCCGATCAGGGTGGCGGCCGATTTCTGATGTTCCGGTGATCGCCTTCGGTATTCTCCTGGCCTATGTGGACGGCTCATGCGGGGCGTTGAACGGATGCCCCTCTCGTGGCCCGTCGGAAAGCTGACGGCCGATGTCGCATTGCTGCTGCGCCGGACCAGCGGCGCAGGACAAGATGCCCGAAACCGTCGAAACGCGGCTCCATCGGAAGGTTTCTCAAGAGGTTACCGAGAATGCTGAAAGAACGGATAGCGGGTTTGCTCGACCAGCGCCGGCCCGGCCATTCCTTGCCCCGCGACTTCTATGTCGATGACGAGATCTTTCGCGCCGACATGCAGGCGATATTCGAAACCGACTGGGTCTTTGCCTGCAACGTGGTCGAGATTCCGCGCCCCGGTGACTATGTTACGCTGAAGGTCGGCGACAATCCGGTCGTCGTGCTGCGCGATCGCGAGGGCCGGATCGCGGCCTTTCACAACAGTTGCCGCCATCGCGGCTCGCTGATCTGCCAGAAGGAGAGAGGGCGGGCGAACCGCCTGGTCTGCCCCTATCACCAATGGGTCTACGAGCTGGACGGCAGCCTGATCAATGCCCGCCAGATGCCCGAAGATTTCGACAGGGCCGAACACGGCCTTGCCCCGGTCCACGTCGAGGTGATCTGCGGCATGGTCTATATCTGTCTTGCCGAGCAGCCGCCCTCGCTTGCGCGTTTCCGCGCCGGGGTCACGCCCTATATCGCCCCGCACATGCCCGACCGCACCAAGGTCGCCTTCACCTCGACCATCGTCGAGGAAGCGAACTGGAAGCTGGTGATCGAGAACAACCGCGAATGCTATCACTGCGCGGGCAACCATCCCGAACTGCTGGTGACGCTGGTCGAATTCGCCCTGCCCGACGACCCGCTGGCCAAGGCGCAGTTCCAGGGGCTGATGGACCGCTCGGCCGCGCGCTGGGACGCGCTGGACCTGCCCCACAAGCCGGCCGAGGGCGGCGTCGAGTTCCGCTGCATCCGCCTGCCCTTCAACGAGGACTGCCTGTCCTTCACCATGGACGGCAAGCCCGCCTGCAACAAGCTTCTGGCCGATTTCACCGAACCCGATCTGGGCTCGGTCCGCATGTTCCGGGTGCCGAACAACTGGAACCACTTCCTGTCCGACCACATCCTGCATTTCCGGGTCCTGCCGCTGTCGGCGAACCGCACCGAGGTGCGCACGACATGGCTGGTCCACGAGGATGCGGTCGAGGGCGTGGATTACGACCTGCAACGCCTGACCGAAGTGTGGCTGGCCACCAATGACGAGGATCGCGTGTTGGCCGAGAACAACCATCGCGGCATCCTGTCGCGCGCCTACCGGCCCGGACCCTATGCGCCTTCGGAATTCATGCTGAACAATTTCTCGGAATGGTATGCGGGCAAGATGGGTGATTTCACCGGCGGCCCGCAGGCGCGGATTGCGGCGGAGTAAGGCGCATGGACATGCAAGCCCCTTCGGCGGCCCTGCTGTCGCTGTCCTGCATCGCCGTCCGCGACGAGACGCCCACCGTCAAGACCTTTCGCCTGCGCGCGGACAGCGGCCCGGTAGGTTTCGTGCCCGGTCAGGCGCTGGTGCTGAAGGTGCCCTTGCCGGGTGGCCCGGTCTGGCGCAGCTTCACCATCTCGGGCGGCACGGGGGCCGAGCTTGAACTGACGGTCAAGGCGCAGGCACCGGGCGGCGCGACCCGCTGGCTGCATGAAAATCTGCGCGAAGGCAGCGGCATCGAGGCCCGCCCCCCGCGCGGCGCCTTCACGCTGGGGCTGCGCGACAACGACCGGCTGGCCTTCGTCTCGGGCGGATCGGGGGCCACGCCGATGATGGCGATGCTGCGGCATCTGGCGCAAACCGACCCCGAGGCCGATCTTGCGTGGTTTCACGCCGCACGCAATCCGGCCGAGATCCTCTTTGCCCGCGAACTGGCCGAGATGCAGGGCCGGATGCCCAACCTGACGGTGGCGGTCGGCGTCAGCAAGGCCGCCCCGGGCTGGTTCGGTTATCGCGGGCGGGTCGACCGGACCCGGCTGGCCACCGCCATTCCCGATCTGGGCCGGCGCGAGGTGTTCTGCTGCGGTCCGCAGGGCTTCATGCAGGAGGTCCGGCTGATCCATGCCGCCGAGGGTGGCGTGCGGACGCAGTTCCACACCGAAAGCTTTGGCGCCGCCGCCCCGGCCGCCGCGCCCATGATCGAAACCGCGCCGGACAGCCCCGCCTTTGGCCTGACCGTGAACGGCCGCGCCATCGGCATCCGCCCGGACGAGACGCTCTTGCAGGCCAGTCTGCGCCAGGGGGTCGTCATCCCCTGCGGCTGCGGCGAAGGAATGTGCGGAACCTGCATGGTGCAACTCGTCTCGGGCCGGGTGGACAGCCGGCAGAATGGCGGGCTGACGCCGGAAGAGGCGGCCGAGGGTTATGTGCTGGCCTGCTCGACCCGCGCGGCGTCGGATGTCGAGATCAAGCTGGCCTGACCCCGGATCGCGGTCGGATTTCTTTCCCTTCGGGTCGAAAACCTGCTGCCGACCCGGCGGGCTTTACACCAAGGATGGCCCTGCCGCGATGCAGTCACCAGAGGACGCAAGATGAATACAGACCCCCGATCCGTCGCAGGCAAGCGCCTTGAGATCGCGGAGCGGACCCAGATCCTGATCGTCGGTGCCGGCCCCGCCGGGATCGCCGCCGCCCGCCATGCGCATCAAGGCGGCGCGCAGGTGATGCTGGTCGACGAACACCCCGTGCCCTTCGAGACGATGGGCGAAAGCGTCCCGCAGATCTGGGGCGGCCGGATGGGCGGCAGCGTCCGCAACCGCAATGCGATGACCGAACGGATGCTGGAAGCACGCCCCGATCTGGCAGAGCTGTTCGAGGCCGGCGTCGACATCCGTCTGGGCACGGCCTGCTGGGGGCTGTTCGCCAACCAGCCCAATCTGGGTTGGATACCGGGCCTGGTCGCCGGTCTGGCGGACGAGGAACAGGGCAGCCATCTGGTCGGATTCGATCAGGCCATCGTGGCGACCGGGCGGCGCGACATGGGGCTGGCCTTTCCCGGTTGGGATATGCCCGGCGTGCTGGGCGCCGGCGCCGCGCTGGTGCTGGCGCGGCTCTATAACGCGCTGGACAGCCGCCGGGCGGTCATGCTGGGCTCGACCCCCGAGGCGCTGCTGGCGGTGCTGGAGCTGGTGAGTGCGGGCGTCGCCATCGCCGCCGTGGTCGAACAGGCCGCCGCCCCTGCCGCACCCGAGGATCTGGTGGCCCGCATCCGCGCCGCCGGGGTCGAGATCGTCACCGGCGAGGCGCCGCGCGGCGTTACCTCGGACGCGGATGGCGTTACCGGGCTGGTGCTGCGGAACCGCACCATCGCCTGCGATTCCGTCCTGCTGGGCGTGGGCGCGGTGCCGATGATCGACCTGCTGCACGCCGCCGGTGCGCGCTGTGCCTTCGACAATGATCGCGGCGGCTTCGTGCCCCTGCTGGGCGCGGGCGGCGAGACCAGCCTGCCCGGCATCCGCGCGGCTGGTGACTGCGCGGGCATCTGGCCCGCGAAATCCTCCGATCCGGCACTGGCCGTGGCCGAGGGCCGGCTGGCCGCCGGGGCCGCGCTGGCGGCGCTGGGTCTGGCGACCGCGCCGGCCGATGTCGCACCGCAACCCGGTCCCGCCGCCGATCTGGGCGAATACCGCAAGGCCTGGGTTCGCGCCTCGGTCGTGGAGGCCGTCGCCGAAATGCCGGTCTGCCAATGCGAGGAGGTCACGGCGCGCGAGATCCTGGATGTCAGCCCGCCGCGCTATCTGAATGCGCCGCATCTGCCGAACCTGACGCGCAGCCTGACCGAGATCCTGGGCGAGGGGCCGCCCGATCCCGACCAGATCAAGCGGCTGACCCGCGCCGGCATGGGCCCCTGCCAGGGCCGCCGCTGCCGCGAGCAGATCCAGGCGCTGCTGGCCTTGCAGGAGGACTTGTCGCTGGGGGTAGTGCCGCTGGCCGGCTATCGCAGCCCGGTCCGGCCGATCAGCCTGGCCGCTGCCGCCATGCCCGAGGATCCCGCCATCGCCGCCGCCTGGGATTCCTGGTTCGGAATGCCGCGCCAATGGATCCCCTTCTGGGATGTCGAGGAACATTACACGGTCGCCGCGCTTGCGACGGAGAAGGAACATGTCAGCGAATAACCCCATCCCCGGCGTCCACTCGGATGATGACACGCGCGGCGCCTCGGTCATCGTGATCGGCGGCGGCGTCACTGGCCTTTCCACTGCCTTCTGGCTGGCCGAGGCGGGCGTCGAAGTTCTGGTGCTGGAACGCGGCATCGTCGGCTGGGAGGCGTCGGGACGCAATGGCGGCGGTTGCTCGCACCACCACAGCCCGCTTTTCGCCGAGGAACAGCGGCTGTGGCCGATGATGGACGAGTTGCTGGGCTATCCGACCGAGTTCCGGCCGAACCGCATCCGCATCGCGCTGTCGGCCGAGCAGTTGACGCTCTACGGCCGTGCCGTGGCCAATGCCCGCAAGCAGGGCTTTCGCGCCGACGATCTGGACGCGCAGACCGTTCGCGAACTGGTGCCGCTGGCCGGGAACAACGTCCATGCCGGGCATTATTACCACTTTGGCGGCCATGCGAATCCGCACCGCACCGTGCAGGCCTATGCCTGGGCGCTGCGCGACCGGGGCGGGCGGGTGCGCCAGCACGTCACCGTTACCGGCTTCAGGCGACAGGGCGACCGGGTGACGGCGGTCGAGACCGACAAGGGCGTCTTCTGCTGCGATCATCTGGTCATCGCGGCGGGCCCGCAGACCGGCAGGCTGGCCGCGATGCTGGAGGTGGACATCCCCATGCGTGCGGCCCGCGCCGAGATGATCGTCACCGAACCCTTGCCGCTGATGCCGCTGGGGGGGATTGACGGCAACGGGCTATATGGCCGCCAGACCCTGCGCGGCAACCTGGCCTATGGCGGCGGTCCGCATGAATGGGTCGAGACCGAGGCGCAACCGGGCGGGCCGCGCCCCTCGACCCCGCTGGCGGGCAGCATCGCCCGGCGCGTGGCCGAGCTTCTGCCCAAGGCCGCCCATGCCCGCGTCATACGCAGCTGGTCGGGCATCATCGAGAACACCCCCGATGGCCGCCCGGTCATGGACCGCCCGGCACCGTGGGAGAACCTGACCGTCGCCACGCTGTCCGGCGTGGGCTTCGGCCTGTCGCCCGCCTCGGGCCGGGCGTTGATGCAACTGGTGATGCAGGGGCACTGCGATTTCGCCGATCTCTCCAGCTTGCGGCTGAGCCGCTTCAGCCGGCTCGAGCCGGATTGGGACGCGCTTCAGGGCTGGCTGCCCGCCTCGATGGCGACGGCCTGATGCGGGTGGCCGGATGCGGGGCGGCTTGAAGCGCGGAGCGGCTTGACCCAACATGGCGCATCGCAACCCGGATCCGCCGATGTTCTACCACGACACGGGCGAGCCCTTGTGCTTCGCCTTCCTGATGATCGAGGGGCTCTCGATGCTGAGCCTTGCCTCGGCGACCGAGCCCTTGCGCGCCGCGAACCGCCTGCTGGGGCGCGAGGTCTTCCGCTGGGACCTGTGCAGCATCGACGGCCTGCCGGTCATGCCGTCCTCGGGCATTCCCTTTCCGGCGATCCATGTCGACCAGGCGATCGAGCGCAACCATGCCCTGTTCATCTGCGGCGGCGCGCGGGTCGATCCGCAGGACGAACGCCCCTATCTTGCCGCCCTGCGGCGGGCAGCGCATCGCGGCCGGGCCATCGGTGCCCTGTCCACGGCCAGCTATCTGCTTGCCCGCGCCGGGTTGCTGGACGGTTATCGCTGCACGATCCACTGGGAAAACCGCGCCGCCTTCGAGGAGGATTTCCCCCACCTGCCGATCACCGGCACGCTTTACGAGATCGACCGCAACCGGCTGACCTGCTCGGGCGGGACGGCCTCGATGGACCTGATGCTGCATATCATCGCCGACCTGCACGGGCGCGACCTGGCGAACGGGGTCGCCAACCAGTTCCATCATGCCCGCATGCGCGATGCGGGCGAGAACCAGCAGGGTGGCCGGGCCGAGCAGATCGGCACCCTGCCCGGGACGATGCAGATGGCCATCCGGCTGATGCAGGCCAATATCGAGGCGCCGTTGCAGATCGAAAGGCTGGCCGAGCTGGCGGGTGTCAGCGAGCGCCAGATGGAGCGCAACTTCCGCAATTTCCTGGGCATGACGCCGGCGCGCTATTACCTGTCGCTGCGGATCGAGCGCGCGCGCGAAATGCTGCTTTATACCGAACAGCCGATCATCGACATTGCCGTCGCCACGGGCTTCGCCTCGACCTCGCATTTCTCGAAATGGGTCAAGGAGTTCTATGGAATACGCCCAAGCGAGATGCGCGAACAGGCGCGGGCTGCCCGGGCCAGGTCGCGCCGCATCGCCTGAGCCGCCCCACGACCCCGCTGCTCAGGTCGCGCCCAGCAGGCCGAACAGCGCCGTCGTGCCGCCGCCGTCGCCCAGCCGGTCCACCGCCCTTTCCAGATCGGTGGTGCGAGCCTTGCCCAGAACCGGCGCGGCATAGGCGCGGAACTTGGCGCGCACCGCATCCATCGGGGCCGGCGCCTCGGGATCGCCCGCCGCTTCGGTCGGGCCGGATTCCAGCACCCGGCCGTCCTTCATCACCAGCCGCACATCGGCAAACCGGCGGGCCGGGAAGGCGGCATTGAAATCCTCGCGCTCGGTGACGGTCATGCCGGCGGCAAGGCTGCGGATCAGCGGGTCGGCCAAGCCGTCCTCGGCCACGTCCGCCGGATCGACGCGGCCCCGCACCAGCGCCACGGCGGCGGGATAGGCAGTGGAATACTGCGCCTCTTCGGTGCTGGCCGGATTGCGGGCGGCAAGGCGGCGGGACTGGTGAAAGGTGGTGATCTCGATCCGCTCGACCTGATCGGCGGTCACGCCATGCCGCGCCCGTAGGTCCAGCACCGCCTGCACGGAGGGCTGCGCCCAGCGGCAGACCGGCCAGGGCTTGAAATACTGCTCGGCGATGCGCCAGTTCGTGCCCAGATCGGCCCACAGGTCGGCGACATCCGCGCCCTCGACGATGATCGCCGGGGCGCCGGTGAATCCCTCCGCCGCCAGATAGGCGGCCGAGACCCCGGCCATCGCGCCCCAGCCCGAACCGTCCTTGACCATGGTCGGATGGTCGATGCAGCGCATCATCTGGCTGCGCGGGCCGTGATATTCGGCGATGCCCACGGCCTCGCGCGTCCGTGCCGCGTCCAGTCCCAGCACCCGCGCGCCCAGCGACGCCGCCGCAACCGCGATCCAGGCACCCGAGGTGTGATAGTCGCAGGCGGTGCGGTGCAGCGCGATGCCTGCGCGCGTTCCGACCTCGTACCCGATGACCAGGCCGGCCAGAAACTCGCGGTCGTCCGCCCGCCCTTCGGCCTGCATCAGCGCCAGCAGGGCGGGCAGGCTGCCGCAACCGACATGGCCCTTGGTCAGCTTGTGGCCGTCATGGCCGTCCAGCGCGTCGATGGTCATGCCGCCCGCCAGCGCCGCCCCCGCCGGGCTGACCATGCGGCCATCCATCAGCATCGGGGCAGCGCGGCCGCCTGCGCCGAAATGCGCCGCCGCATGGTCGCGGATGATGCGCGACAGCCGTGTCCGGCTGCCGCCCGCCGCGACCCCCAGCAGGTCCAGAAGCCAACGGCGGCCGAGGTCCAGCACCGGCTCCGGCATGTCCGCCATACGCATGTCGTGCAGGAAGTCGTGAAAGGGCGATGTCATGATGCTGTCCTCAGCAGGCCGGCTGCGGGGCATGGCGCGCGACCAGTTCGCGCCGGAGCACCTTGCCGCTGGGGTTCAGCGGCAGGCTTTCCAGAAACTCGTATCGGCGGGGCCGCTTGTAGGGCGCCAGAGCGTCGCTGGCCTTGCAGAACGCATCCAGGTCCTGCGCGCTCAGCGCCGGGTCCGAGCGGACGACGAAGGCCGTCACCGCCTGGCCCCATTTCTCGTCCGCCAGCCCGACGACTGCCACCTCCTGCACGCCGGGGCAGCGATAGAGGATCTCCTCGACCTCGCGCGGATGGATGTTCTCGCCGCCCGAGACGATCATGTCGTCGGCCCGGCCGTGGAAATAATAGAACCCGTCCCGGTCCTGGCTGAACAGGTCGCCCGTATAGATCCAGCCTGCCTTCAGCTTCTTCTGCGTCTCGAACGGGTTGTTCCAATAGCCCTGCATCGCCTGCGGGCCGCGCACGATCAGCTGGCCCACCTGTCCGCGCGGCACGGTTTCCGAGGGCGGCACCTCGCGCATGGGATCGTCGGTCACGATCCGGCATTCCGAAATCAGCGTCGGCTTGCCGCAGGATCCCAGCTTGCGCAGCGCGTCCTGCGGATGCAGCACCAGCGTCAGCGACGCTTCGGTCATGCCGTAGCCGTTGAAGATCGCCGGGCAGAACTCGGCCATCACCCGTTCCATCGTCGCGGCGGAAATGGCCGCGCCGCCGGTGGTGATCAGCCGCAGCGAAGTGAGGTCCTGATCGCGGAAGCGCGGGTGAAACAGCATCTCCTGGATTTGGGTGGGCACGGCGAACAGCGTGGTGATGCGCTCGGCCGCGATGGTGTCCAGCGTCTTTTCTGCCTCGTAGCGGCCGATCACGACATTGGTGCCGCCGACCAGCAGATGCGGAATGAAATAGGCTTGCATGCCGCCCACATGGTAAAGCGGCGCGATATGCAGCGCATTGTCGGTATGGTTCAGCGAATATTCCATGACGCAGTTCATCGCGATGGCGATGTCGTTGGCATGGGTGTGGATCACCCCCTTGGGCCGCCCGGTCGTCCCCGAGGTATAGACCAGCGAGGAAATCGCATCCCCCGAGGGAATGATGCGCGGCTCGTCGCGATCCGCGGTCTGCTCGGCCAGGGTTTCGAAATGCAGGTGGCCGGCGGGGATATGTGCCCGGTCGTAGGCGCAGCCGATGAAATCGTGGATCGAATGCATCTGCGCCGCGATCCGTTCGACGTTCCCGGTCAGGCTGCGGCCATAGATCAGCACGCGGGCGCCGGAATCCTGCAGGATGTGGGCGGCCTCGCCCGCCGAAAGGCGAAAGTTCATCGGCACCGCCACCGCGCCCAGCATCTGGCAGGCGAAATAGGTCGTCACCGAGTTTTCCGAGGTCGAGACATAGAAGGCCACGCGGTCCCCCGGCCGCACCCCCAGATCCGACAGCGCCTGCGCAAAGCGGCGGACGCGGGCCAGCCATTCGGCATAGGTCCAGCGCCTGTCCTCGAAGACCAGCGCAAGATGATCCGGGTAGCGGTCGGCGGAAGCCTCGAGAATGCGGGCGATATGCATCGGTTTCTCTTGCCTGTCACAGATTGGGACGGATCGCCGGCATCTCGCGTGCCGCGATCAGGTATTTGCACATCTCGGAACTGCCGCCGACGATGGGCAGCGCGCGGGCATCGCGGTAAAGCTGCTCGACACGGCCATATTGGCGGGTGACGCCGTCACCGCCGAGGATCTGCACCGCACGGTCGGAACAGAAGACGGCGGTCTCGGTCGCGACCAGCTTGGCCTGGCTGGCCTCGCGCATCAGGTCCTTGCCGCCGATGCCGTCGTCATACATCCTGGCCGCCCGCTGGGTCAGCAGTTCGGCCGCGTCGATCCGCCAGCTCATCTGCGCGATCATGTCCCAGATCAGCTGTTTCTGGCCCAGCCTCTCACCGAAGCTGACGCGGCTTTGCGCATGGTCCCGCGCCAGGTCGAAGGCCGCTCGCGCCACGCCCAGGCCCGAACCGCCCAGGATCACCCGCTCGAAGTTGAAGGCCTCCAGCATGATGCGGAAACCGGCGTCCGCCTGCCCCAGCAGGTTCTCCTCGGGGACGCGGACCCCGTCCAGCGCGACCTCGCCCACCACCGAGCCGCGCCGGCCCATGAAGTCATAGATGCGGGGAAAGGACAGCCCGGGGGTATCGGCGGGAACCAGCACCGCGCTCATGCCCTTCTGCGGGGCGGCACCGGGATCGGTGATGCCCCAGACGATGTAGACATCGGCCCTGGATGCGTTCGAGATATAGCGTTTGAACCCGTCGATCACCCATTCGCGGCTGGCCTCGTCGAAGCGGATCGCAGTTTCCATGCCGGCGCTGTCCGATCCGACGTTCGGCTCGGTCATGCAGATCGAGCCGACGGCGCGGCCTTCCAGGATCGGCATCAGGTAGCGTTCGCGCATCGCCGGCCGGGCATGGCGGTGGATCGGGTAGGCGCAGGACAGGGCCGTGGCGATGGTCGTCTCGAAGGCATAGTTCAGATAGGCGGCCTCTTCCGAGACGATCACCGCATGGGTCAGGCCGGGCCGCGACAGGCTGCCCGTATAAAGGTCGGGGAACATCAGCTTCAGATAGCCGGCCTTGCCCAGGGCCCGCGCGACCTCAAGCTGGGCCGCGAAATCCTGGTCGCGCTCGATCCGGTCCACGCGCGGGGCCAGTTCGCGGGCCAGGAAATCGCGGATCTCGGTGCGGAAGGCCCGGTCCTCGTCATTCAGGAAGAAATCGCGCATCGTCGTCTTGCCTCATTCGCGGACGAAATCCGGGACGCCCAACGTGTCGATCAGCCGCGCCGTCTCGCGCTGGACCAGCGCCAGATTGCTGTCGCGCACGGTGGGCAGCAGGTGGCGCGCACGGCGCAGCACGTCATAATCCAGCGTCGCGGTGATCATCTCTTCGCCGGAACCGGCTACGGCCAGTGCGCGCCCGAAGGGATCGATGATGCGCGAACCGCCCCAGAAGGTCAGGTCGCGCTCGGTCCCGGTGCGGTTCACCATGACGACCGGAGCGCCATAGATCATTGCATAGAACCGGCAGGTCAGCGCCCAGCCGCCGGGATTGTCGAAATCGACGCCTACCGCCTCCTCGCCGGAACTGACCGGGCAGATCAGCAGGGTGGCGCCATGCAGAAAGGCCAGGTGGGTCAGCGCCGGGTTCCAGACATCGGCGCAGATCAGCAGGCCCGCGCGCCAATACCCATCCAGTTCGCAGGTCTCGACGAAGCGGCCGGGCGCGTAATGCTTGCCCTCTTCCAGCTTGCCATAGGTGGGCAGGTTCACCTTGCGGTGCAGATGGATCATCCGCCCGTCGCACAGGATCGCGGCTGCGTTGTAGAATTGCGCGGCCGGTCCTTCCTCGATGAAGCCCAGCGTCACGGCCATCGGTCCCGCCGCCTCGGCCAGCCGCTTCAGCCGCGGATCCTTGCGCGACATGGCGGCGTCGAGCAGGTTCTCGGAGCCGTAATGGCCGGTCAGCGACAGCTCCGGCATGACCAGCATGTCCAGACCGGCCTCGCGCCCTCGCGCGATCCAGTGCAGGTGGCGGTCCAGGTTGGCGTCGACATCGCCGATCTCGCTGGAGAATTGCGCGGCGCCGATGGTGATCGTCTTGTTGGTCGTCATCGCCTTCGGCCCTTCCGCATCGCCACCCCGAGGGCAGGGGCGCATCCGCCCCCGCCGCTCTCGCCTCAGTTCAGGCCGTTGTCTTGCAGGAATTTCGCCGCCGCATTCTCGACCGAGACCTTGTCCACGTCGACGCTGGCGTTCAGCGCGGCCATGACCTGATCGTCGAGCTTGGCCGAAACCTCGTTCAGCAGGTCGCCGATATCTGGGTTCGCCTCCAGCACCTGGGTGCGGATCACGGGTGCCAGCGCGTAGCTGGGGAAATAGCCCTGATCGTCCTCCAGCACGGTGAAGTCGAAGGCGGGAATGCGGCCATCGGTGGCAAAGACCAGCCCCACGTCGACCTGCCCGTCCCGCAGCGCCTGATAGACCAGCCCGGTATCCATGCGCTTGACGTTGGCGCGGCCGAACTCGAAGCCATAAGCCGTCTCCAGCGGCTTCAGCCCATCCGGGCGGGCATAGAATTCGGCGTTCGAGCCGAATGTCAGGCTTTGGCCGCCGTTGATCGCCCCCGCCAGGTCGGAGATGGACGCGATGCCCTTTTCGCTGGCATCCGCCGCGCGCATCGCCAAGGCATAGGTGTTGTTCGCCTCGGACGGGTTCAGCCAGACGATGCCCTTCTGGGCGTCCAGCTCCTTGACCGTGTCATAGGTCTGCTGTGGGTCCAGCTTTTCCTCGATATTGTTGTAGGTGATGAGCGAGGTGCCGGTATATTCCCAATAGACGTCGATCTGGCCGTTCTCCATGGCCTGGCGCACCGCGGCCGAGCCCATGCCAGCGCGATTGTCGACCCGGTGGCCGTTGGCCTCCAGCACCTGCTGGGTGATGGCGGACAGGATCTGCTGTTCGGTGAAGTTCTTGCCGCCGACGACGATGTCGGCCGCCTGCGCGCCCGTCGCGAAAGCCGCGAAGGCAAATGCCGCAAGGCCGGACTTGACGATGATGTTCATTCTGTTGGCTCCCTTTGGTTGTTGGTTCTTGTTCCGCCTTATCGAAGCGGATTCACGCCCTTCGGGATCAGCCGCAACTGCGCCTGTCCCATCAGGAAATCGACGGCCACGGCCAGCGCTGCGGTCGGGACGGCGCCCGCCAGCAGCATGCCCGTATCCATGAGGTCGATGCCGGTAAAGATCAGCTCGCCCAAGCCCCCGCCACCGATCAGGAAGGCCAGCGGCGTCGTGCCCACGTTGATCGCCAGCGCCGTGCGGATGCCCGAAAAGATGACATAGAGCGCATTCGGGATCTCGACCCGCATCAGGATCTGCCGTTGTGTCATGCCCATGCCCGTCGCGGCCTCCTTCAGGTGCGAAGGCACCGCCAGCAGCCCGGCATAGGTATTGCGCACAATGGGCAGGAGCGAGGCCACGAACAGTCCGAAGAAGGCCGGCGGAAAGCCGATGCCCAAAAGCGTCATCGACAATGCGATGACCGCGAGCGTCGGTATGGTGGTGCCGATGTTGAAGACCTGCATCACCGTTTCGGCATAGCGTTCCATCGAGGGGCGCGACAGCCAGATGCCCACCGGCACGCCCACGAGGATCGCCGCTCCGCCGGAACTGGCGACCAGGAACACATGCTGGCGCGTCAGGTAGGTGATGTCGTCCCAGTATATCGTGATCTGGTCCAGCAACCCCGAGGTTGCCACCCAGATGCCCAGCAGGAAGACCAGCAGCATCGTCGCCCCGCGCCCGAGACCCAGCCAGCGTGTCATGACGCCCCCTGTTCCGGTCCCGCGCCCTTGTCGGGGCCATAGGTCGCGCGCAAGGCCGCGGTCACGTCCGGCTGGGTGATGACGCCCGCGAAACGGCCGTGATCGTCGGTGCAGGCCAGCCACATCGTGTCATGGGCGAACATCTCCGAGACCACGGCCCGCAGGTCCGCGCGGACCGGCACGGTGGCGGGCAGCGGATGGGCAAAGTCCCGGACCGTGCCCGAGGCGCCGGCCATTTCTTCGGCGGTCACGAAGCCCACCGGGCGGCGGTCGCTGTCGATGACGACCGCGCGGCGCGCCTTTGCGACGGTCAACTGGTGCAACGCGTCGGACACCTTGGTCGACCGCGCGGTCACCGGCACCTCGGTGGACGCCACCTCTTCGGCCGTGACCAGCCGCAGCCGCTTCAGCGTGCGGTCCGCGCCCACGAAATCGGCGACGAAGGCATTCGCGGGATGGGCCAGGATCATGTCGGGCGTGTCGTATTGCTCGATACGGCCGGCGCGGAAGATGGCGATCTTGTCACCCATCTTCACCGCCTCGTCGATGTCGTGGCTGACGAACATGATGGTCTTCTTCAACTCGGCCTGCATCTTCAGGAACTCGTCCTGGATGATCTCGCGGTTGATCGGGTCGATGGCGCCGAAGGGCTCGTCCATCAGCATGACCGGCGGATCGGCGGCCAGCGCCCGGATGACGCCGACGCGCTGCTGCTGGCCGCCCGACAGCTCCTTGGGATAGCGGCGCAGGAACTGGCGCGGGTCCAGGCCCACCAGGTCCAGCAGGTCCGCCGCGCGCTGCCGGGCCTTGCGGATGTCCCAGTTCAGCAGCCGGGGAACGACGCAGATGTTCTCCTCGATGGTCATGTTGGGAAACAGGCCGATCTGCTGGATCACATAGCCGATATTGCGGCGCAGCTGGATATCGTCCAGCTGCGAGGTGTCCTGCCCGTCGATATAGATCTTGCCGCTGGTGGGCGGGATCAGCCGGTTGATCATCTTCAGCGCCGTGGTCTTGCCGCAGCCCGAAGGCCCCAGCAGGATGCAGATCTCGCCGGTGGGCACTTCCATGTTCACCCGGTCGGCGGCGACGATGTCGGCGCCGGGGGTCTTGAATCTCTTGGTCAGGTCTTCGAGTCGGATCATTCGCAAAGGTCCTTGCTCGGAAGCGTCAGCGTTTCAGCCCGGCCGGGGTCAGCCGCTTCTGCAATTGCAAAAGCGCCCAGTCGGCCAAGATGGCGAGAAGAGAGACGGCCAGCGCGCCGGTGATCAGCTGGCGCGGATCGGTCTGCGAAATGCCGCGCGCGATCAGCACGCCCAGACCGCCGGCGCCGATATAGGCGGCGATCGCCGCGACGCCGATATTCATGACCACGGCGGTCCGCACGCCGGCCATGATGACCGGGATCGCGATGGGGATTTCGAGCCGGGTCAGCCGCTGGAAAGGCGTCATGCCCATGCCGATGGCCGCCTCGCGCAGCGCGGGATCGACATTGGTGATGGCGGTATAGGTGTTGCGCACGATGGGCAGCTGCGAATAGAGCAGGATCGCGATCACCGCGGGCAGCCAGCCGATCCCCTGGCCGATCTTGGACAGGATCGGGATCATCAGGCCGAAAAGCGCGATCGAGGGGATCGTGACGATGATCGAGGCCACATAAAGCACCCCGTCCGCGACGCGCCGGTTCTGGGTGATGGCGATGCCGATGGGCACGCCGGTCAGGATCGCCAACCCCACAGCCACGGCGACGATCGAGATGTGCTCGCCCGCCAGACGCAGGATGACCGGCCAGTTATTCGCAATGAAACCAAATATTTCCATATCCCTCTTTCCCTCGGGCAGAGATGGGGGCCTGATCAGCGATATCCCGGAATAGCCCGGTTGAAACGGCATCAAGTTGCGCCAATTCGTCACTAGCTTG
The DNA here is from genome assembly GCF_900100045.1 of Paracoccus denitrificans. Lineage (GTDB taxonomy): Bacteria > Pseudomonadota > Alphaproteobacteria > Rhodobacterales > Rhodobacteraceae > Paracoccus > Paracoccus denitrificans. Next base: position 20,887 of record NZ_FNEA01000001.1, read on the forward strand.
CACGAATCCGTCGTGAAGACGGTTCAGGCGCCATCAAGCAGAGGCGGAGCTCGTCCTTCCGCCGGACCGCATATCGCAAAACTGTCGTATGACTTCATCTTGCAACAATTCCAGTCGCAGGGCTACCCCGCCGCGCCGACACTCTGGCGAGGCATTTCTTTTCGTCCAGCCGCCCCCGGTGGCGGGAGCCGCGGCGCACGGGCCGTCAAGTCGCCGAGTTCCTTGTCCGGGTGGCTGTGCCTGACGGCTGCACCGCACGCGGCACACTGTCACAGCAGCCGCGGAGAGCTTTGCCGGGAAAGGCGAAGTTCCCCCAATTCCGCCGCCTTTCAGCGGTCGAAAGATGGCGGTGGATAGATTTCTAATTAATAGAACAAAACGTATGAAATTATATAATTGTGAGCATGGTTGGGCTTCGATAATGTGAGGGGAACCGCATGAGGAGGCTTGCGGCAAGGCAATATTCAGTCAGCGCTCGGCATTCAGTCGGGGCATGTCGGATCAGCCCGGCATCCCGCCCGGCCGATCATGGCGGCGATGACGGTCAGGGAGGATGAATGCAGCACGCCGTGCGTCTGGACAATGTCGACATCAGTTTCGGAGCGACGGGGAAAAGCGTGTTCCGCGCAGTTGCCGGCGCAAATCTCAGCGTTGCGAAGGGCGAGTTCGTCGCGATCGTCGGCCCGACGGGCTCGGGAAAGTCGACGCTGCTGAACGCGGCCGCCGGCCTGCTGAAGCCTTCGGCCGGCACCGTCGAGATCCAGGGCCAGCCGCTCGATGGCCTCAACGGGCGCGCGGGCTATCTGTTTCAGGCCGATGCGCTGATGCCGTGGAAGACCTCGCGCGACAACGTGGCCATCGCGCTGGAAATCTCGGGCACGCCGCGGCGCGAAGCGCTGGAGCGGGCCGAGAACTGGCTGGAAAAGGTCGGCCTGAAGGGTTTCGGGCACCGCTATCCCCACATGCTTTCCGGCGGCCAGCGCAAGCGCGTCGCCATGGCGCAGGTGCTGATCCGCGACCCGGAAATCCTGCTGATGGACGAGCCCTTCGGCCCGCTGGACGCGCAGACCCGGCTGATCATGGGGGATCTGTTGCTGGACCTGTGGCAGCAGGACCGCAAGGCGGTGATGTTCGTGACCCATGATCTGGAAGAGGCCATCGCGCTGGCGGACCGGGTGGTCATCATGTCGACGGGACCGGACGCGAAGCTGATCGGGGATTTCACGATTCCCCTGGCGCGGCCGCGGGACGTTTCCGAGATCAAGCTGTCCCCCGAGTTCCAGGAACTGCACCGCGACATCTGGCACCTGCTGAAAGAGCAGGTGCTCAAGGCCTATGGCAACCAGAACCGGGAGGAGCGGGCATGAGCAGGACCGTCCTTGCAACCCTGCAGGTCCTCGTGGCGGTCATTGCCGTCGCGCTGTGGTGGGTGATCACCCAGACGTCGATCCTGGGCGATCCGGCCCGGATCCAGTTCTTTTTCTCGACGCCCGCCGACGTGTTCTGGCAGATCGTGGCCTGGTTCAGGAGCGGCGAGATCTGGCGGCACCTGTGGATCACGCTGATCGAGGCCGCGCTCGCTTTCGTCATCGGTGCGGTGGCCGCGATGATCGCCGGGTTCTGGCTGGCGCGCAGGCCGAAGCTGGCCGCGGTTTTCGACCCCTATGTCAAGGCGGCCAACGCCTTGCCGCGCGTGGTGCTGGCGCCGATCTTCACGCTGTGGTTCGGCCTGGGCATCTGGTCCAAGGTGGCGCTGGGGTTCACGCTGGTCTTCTTCATCGTGTTCTTCAACGTCTATCAGGGCGTGAAGGAGGTGAACCGGACCGTCCTGCAGAACGCCCGGATGCTGGGCATGTCCGAGCGTCAGTTGCTGCGCCACGTCTATCTGCCCTCGGCGCTGAGCTGGGTGTTCTCCTCGCTGCATGTCTCGATCGGGTTCGCCGTGGTCGGCGCGGTCGTGGGCGAATATCTGGGGTCTTCCGCCGGGCTTGGCTACCTGATCGCGCAGGCCGAAGGCATGTTCGACATCGCCGGCGTGTTCGCGGGAATGTTCGTCCTTTCGGCCTTCGTCCTTCTGATCGACTGGGGGGTGACGATGGTGGAAAGGAAGCTGCTGGTCTGGCAGCCCGACAACAATCACTGAAGGGAGGAGCAATATGACGATGCTCAGGACTATCCTTGCGGCTGCGCTGGTGGCGGGCGCGACGCCCGCGGCGGCCGAAACCGTCAAGATCGCGATCGGCGGTGCCAGCTGCGTCTGCTACATGCCCGTCGTTCTGGCCGAACAGCTGGGCCTTTACGAAAAGCACGGGGTCGATGTCGAACTGGTGGACTTCAAGGGCGGCTCGGCGGCGCTGAAGGCGGTGGTCGGCGGCAGCGCGGACGTGGTTTCGGGCTATTACGAACACACCATCACGCTGGCGGCCAAGCGGCAGGAGCTGTCCTCGTTCGTGCTGATGGGGCGGCTGCCCGGCATCGCCGTGGCCGTGGCGCCCGGCAAGACGGACGAGGTCAAGTCGATCAAGGATCTTGCCGGCAAGACCGTCGGGATCAGCGCGCCGGGTTCCTCGACCGACTTCTTCCTCAAATACATGCTGTCGCAGGCCGGGCTGGACCCGAATGCCGCCTCGGTCGTCGGGGTCGGCGTCGGCGCCACCGCGGTCGCGGCGCTTGAGCAGGGCCGGATCGACGCGGTGGTCACGCCCGATCCGGCGATCACCCAGTTGCAGAGCCGGCACGCCGACCTGCCCATCCTGGTCGATACCCGCAAGGCGGCGGATACCCACGCCCTGTTCGGCGCCGATTACCCCGGCGCGGCGCTTTATACCCGCACGGAATGGCTCGACCAGCATCCCGAACAGGCCCAGGCGCTGGCCGCCGCCATCGTCGAGACGCTGGAATACATCCACAACACCCCCGCCGAGGAGATCGCGGCGAAGATGCCGCCCAACCTGGTCGGTGCGGACAAGCAGGTCTATATCGAATCGCTGAACAACAGCATGGAAATGCTGTCGGAAACCGGGCTGGTGGATGCGAAGGGCGCCGAAGCGGTGCAGACGATGCTGAGCTTCAACCTGCCCGAGGTGGCCGGCGCCACCATCGACCTCGGCAAGACCTATACCAACGCCTATGTCGAAAAGGTCTCGGCGCAGCAGTAAGCGGCGAAACCGATAAGAAGGCCCCGTCCGCCCGGACGGGGCTTTCGTCATTCCGCCTCGATCAGTCTTGCCGGCCATATGCCGTCGTTGACGGCGCGGACCATCAGGTCACGGATCAGGTCGCGGATCGTCTCCAGCGCGATGGTCGGCGGCCGATCCGTCTGTTCGCAAAGATAAAGCGTCCTTGTCAGGGTCGGCGAGATGATCGGCCGCCAGTGCAGCCTGCCGGATTTGATCTCGTCGCCCATGAACAGCGTCGTCCCGATGGTGCAGCCCAGCCCCTCGCGGACGGCGCCGGAGATCGCATGGACCGAATTCATCTGCAACTGGCTGGTCGCATAGATCTGTTCCAGAGTCTTGTGATGGTCCAGCAGTGCCCGCGCCGCCATGCCCTGGCGCAGCATGATGATCTTGAAATCCAGCAGCTCCGGCACCGTGACCGGCTCCGATCCGCTGCCGATGATCTCGCGCTTGCCGATCAGGACCAGATCTTCCTCGAGGATCGGCGTGGCCTTGAAGGTGCTGGTCAGCGGCGGGTTGTAGGCCAGCCCCAGATCGGCATCCGCCGAGGACAGGTGCAGCAAGGTCGTGCTGGAAAGGCTTTCGATCATGTTGAGCTGCAGGTCCGGATAATCCTCGACCACGACCTTCGCCAGCTGGACGCCGATGGCCTGGATCGCGGAATAGGCCATGGCCAGCGATACCTCGCCCGAAACATTGTCGCGAAACGTGGACAGGTCCCTTTTCGCCACCTCGACGGTCTTCAGGATGGACCGGGCATGAAAGTAAAGCCGCTCGCCCGCCGCCGTGGCCTCGAGGCCCCGCGACTTTCGCGTAAACAGCGGAGCGCCGATCTCGGCCTCCAGATTGGCGAGATGGTAGCTCAGCGCGGAAACGGCGATTCTCTCGGCATCCGCAGCCGCCGACAGGCTCTTGTTGTCGTAGATGCTGCAGAAATACCGCAATTGCTTCAGGTCCAAGAGTGCCTCGCATGGATGCTATTTTTTAGAACGTATCTGTAAGTATTATATAATTGTAAGAAGGGCTGGGCAATCCTATCCTGTCGCCGATGGTATGGGAGGCCGCATGACTGCCGAGTTCAAACCCCTCGAGGGGATCCGCGTCGTTGAGATGAGCCATATGGTGATGGGGCCGAGCTGCGGCATGTTCCTGGCCTTCCTGGGTGCCGAGGTCGTCAAGGTCGAGCCGCCCGGGGGCGACAAGACACGCCAGTTGACCGGCATGGGCAGCGCTTTCTTTCCGCTGTTCAACCGTCGGAAGAAATCCGTCGTCCTAGACAGCCGCACGCCGGCCGGCAAGGAGGCGCTGAACCGGCTTCTGGCCTCGGCCGACGTGTTCATCGACAACTTCAAGGACAGCACCTTGCAGGGGATGGGGCTGGATGCCGAAACCCTGCACGAACGCTTTCCGCATCTGATCTGCGCCAGCCACAAGGGTTTTCTTTCAGGCCCTTACGAGCGCCGGACGGCGCTTGACGAGGTGGTGCAGATGATGTCCGGCCTTGCCTACATGACCGGCCCCAAGGGTCGGCCGCTACGCGTCGGCACCTCGGCCAACGACATCATGGGCGGGCTGTTCGGCGCCTTCGCCATCATCGCGGCGCTGTTCGAGCGGGGCAAGACAGGCGGGGGGCGGACCATCCGCGTCGGCCTGTTCGAGAACTGCCTGCTGCTGGTCTCGCAGCACATGGTGCAGTTCGAGTTGGAGGGCAGGGATCCCGAACCGATGCCCGAGCGGGCGTTCAGCTGGCCGATCTATGACGTCTTTGCCGATGCCGAAGGGGGCCAGATCTTCATCGGTGCGGTCAGCGACGGCCATTGGACCCGGCTGTGCGGCTATCTCGGCCTCGACGACCTGCTGCAACATCCCGAACTGCAAAGCAGGATGGCCCGCATCAATGCCCGCTCCTGGGTGGTTCCCCTGGTTGCGGCGGCCGTCGCAAGGCGCCCCATGGCCGAGCTTTTGCCCGCGCTGGAGAAGATGGAGATCCCCTTCGCGCCGGTGGCCAAGCCCTCGGATCTGTTCCGCGACCAGCATGTCATGCGGCAGGGCGGGCTCGCCTCGTCCCAGACCGCGGATGGCCGGACCTTCCGGGCGCCGGCTTTGCCGATCGAGATCGACGGCGCGTCGTTGGCCGGCGGGGGCGACGTGGACAGCATCGGCGGGCACAATGCCGAGATTCTCGGCAGTCTCGGCCTGACGCCCGAGGAAGTGGCAGCCGCAGCCAAGGCACCCTCGGGCGAGGCGGCGTGACATGGCCGGCCCCGTATCCGCCACCGGCCGGCAGGTTTCCGTGACCGAGGTTTCGCCGCGCGACGGCCTGCAATCCGAAAAGGTCTTCGTCCCGACCCAGGACAAGATCCGGCTTGTCGAAAGCCTTGTCGCGGCGGGCATCCGTTCGGTCGAGCTGACATCCTTCGTATCGCCGCGCGCCGTGCCGCAGATGCGCGATGCGGCCGAGCTGGTGCGGCATTTCCGGGGTCGCGCCGGTGTCCGCTTCAGCGCGCTGGTGCCGAACCTGCGCGGTGCCGAAGCCGCCATCGAGGCGGGAATCGATGCCGTCGTGATGTTCGCCTCGGCTTCGGAAAGCCACAACCTGAAGAACGTGAACCGCTCGCGCGCCGACTCGATGGCCGGGTTTCGGCAGATCGCGCGCATCGCCGAAGAGGCAGGCGTCGCGCTGCACGGCGCCATCGCCACGGCCTTCGGCTGCCCCTTCGAAGGCGACGTGCCCGTCGGCAACCTGGTCGACCAGGCCAGGCGGTATCGCGACCTCGGCATCTCGCGGATCACGCTGGGGGACACGACCGGGATGGCGACGCCGGGCAATGTCGTGCCGGTGCTCGATGCGCTGCGGACGGCGGTTCCCGAGGTGGGGATCGCGCTTCATTTCCACAATACGCGCGGCGTCGGCCTTGCCTGCGCCTATGCCGGCCTGCTGCACGGAATCCGCGATTTCGAGGCCAGCGTGGGCGGGATCGGCGGCTGTCCGTTCGTGCCGCGCGCGACCGGCAATATCGCCACGGAGGATTTCGTCTACATGTGCGAGGAATCCGGCTTTCCGACCGGGATCGACCTTGGCAAGCTGATCGAGGCAGCCGGGACAGCCGAGCGGATTCTGGGCAGGGAACTGCCCGGCCAGGTCATGAAGGCCGGGCCGCGCCTGGCGCTTTCCAGCATGGACGTGGTCAGGACGGCCAATGGCTGAACCCGTGTGCGCAAGGGCAGGATGAGCCACGTCCGGCTTGTTGGCGGGAACGCTTGGACGGCATGCTCCACAGCACCGATAACGGGCCAGCCCCGGACATAGGCGTTTATTCTCCGGTCAACGATTTTTCCGGCATAGCCCCCGCCGGTCCGAGAGCCGGAAGGAAGGTTGCGAATGCTCGAGGAAGCCACCATCCCCCGCGCCGCGCTGATCTGTTCGACCAGCCGGAAAGGGTGTCCGCGCGCTTGTCGCTTCGCTTCCGGCTTGGCCGGCTTCAGTTGTCGAAGGGGCAAAGATCGGCAAGCGTCCGCGCGCCAAGAAAGCCCATGCCCGTCCGCATCTCGGCCAGGATGATCTCCAGCAGCGTGGCGGCGCCGGTCTCTCCTCCGGCGGCAAGGCCCCATAGCGGCGCGCGGCCCAGCTGGACGGCCGAGGCGCCGAGGGCGAGGTATTTCAGCACGTCAGAGCCGCGCCGCACGCCGCTGTCGGCCAGCAGTTCGGGAACCGCGGCGGGATTGGCGGCGATGCGGGGCAGGGCCTCGGCAGTCGTCGGCAGGGCGTCGAAATTGCGCCCGCCATGGGTCGAGACCACGATGGCATCGGCGCCTTCGGCCTTGGCGCGCATGGCGTCCTCGGTCCCCAGCACGCCCTTCAGGATGATCCGGCCCTGCCAGCCGTCGCGCAGCGCGCGGAAATCCTGCCATGTCAGCGCCGGGTCCAGGCGCAGCTCCTCGGCCGTCACGGGCGACAGCAGGCCGGCGCGAAACTCGGGCGGATAGTGGCCATAGCTGGGCATCCCCCGGCGCAGGCCCGGCCGCAGGATCACCTCCCACAGCCAGCGCGGATGGCACAGCATGTCGGCGACATTGCCGGGCGTCGGCCGGAACGGCACGCCGAAGCCGTTGCGCTGGTTGTATTCGCGCTTGGGCGGCATCTGCGTGTCCACGGTCAGCACCAGCGTGTCGCAATCGCAAGCCGCGACCCGGCGCAGCAGCTCGGCCGTCCGGGCGCGGTCCTTCCAGACGTAAAGCTGGAACCACAGTTCGGCATCGGGGGCGCCGCGGCGGATGTCCTCGACGGGCTCGACCGATTGCGTCGAGACGGTGAAGGGGATGCCGAAGCGGCTGGCGGCGCGGGCAAGCTTCGTCTCGCCCTTATCCGCGACCATGCCGGCCAGCGCGGTCGGTGCGATCACCAGCGGGGTCGGATGGCGGCGGCCCAGCAGGGTGGTCTCCAGCGAGGCGGGGCAGTCGCCGTTCAGGATGCGCGGCCGGAGCCGGACCCCGTCCAGCGAGGCGCGGATGCGGGCCAGCGAAACCTCGTCCTCGGTGCCCCGGTCGATATAGTCGAACAGCCCCCTCGGCAGGCGCCGCCGCGCGGTCGCGCGGAAATCGTCCGTGTTCAGCGGCGCCATCCCCGGCGGTCCCTATGCGGCCAGCAGCTTTTCGACCTCGGCCCGCAGCCGGGCCGAGCGTTCGGGCTGGCAGGCATCCAGCGGCATCAGCACCTTTTGCGCGTCGATGCCGAACAGGTCCAGCACCGATTTCATCGGGCCTGGATTGGTCTCGCCGAAGGCCGCGTTCATCATCGGCAGGGCCTGGCGGTGCAGGGCCAGCGCGCCGGCCAGGTCGCCCGCGGCCAGCATGTCGTGCATCCTGACCCAGAAGGCCGGCAGCATCGAGGCGGTGACGATGATCCCGCCCTGCGCGCCCGCGGCCATATGCACGGGGAACAGCGAATCCTCGCCGCTGAGGATGGTGAAGTCGTCGCCGACCCCCGCCGCGACCTGCAGGAAGTGATACATGTCGGTGTTGCACGCCTTCATGCCGACGATGTTGGGGTGCCGCGACAGCTCATGCGTGACCTCGGGCGGGATGGCGACGCGCGTGCGATAGGGGATCTCGTAGATCAGCACCGGCACCGGCGAGGCATCGGCATAGCGCATGAAATAGTCGCGCAGCCCCATCGGCGTCGGGTTGGTGTAATAGGGCGTCAGCACCAGCAGGCAATCGGCGCCGGCCGCGGCGTAGTCCTTGCCGGCCTTGATGGCGTCGTAATAGCCGGCATCCAGCACGCCCGCCATGACGGTCTTCCCGGCCTGGCTGCGCTCGGCGCAGACGGCCACGGCATCGACCCGCGTCGCATGCGGCAGCGCGCCGTATTCGCCGGTGCCGCCGATGGGCAGCACGCCCGTGCAGCCCCCGGCATAGACGTGATCGACGAGTTTCGCCATGTCGCCGCGCGCCAGGCTGTCGTCGCCGTTCACAAGGGTCGGCAGGGCGGGGATGATCCCGCGAAGGTCTTTCGAAGTCAGCATTGTCTATCCGTTCAAGTTTATTTCTGGCGACGGTTCAGCAGCCCGACCGCGACGATCAGCACCGTCACGAACAGGAACAGGCAGGTCGAGACCGCGGCGAGCAGCGGCGAGATCGACAGCGATACCTCGTCCCAAAGCTGCTTGGGCAGGGTCGCGGACATGCCGCCCGAGGTGAAAAGCGCGATGGTCAATTCGTCGAAGCTGATGGTGAAGGCGAAAAGGAAGGCCGAGATCATGCCCGCGCCGATGATCGGCAGCGTGACCAGCCGCAGCGTTCGGATCGGCGTCGCGCCCAGGCTTTGCGCGGCCAGGTCCAGCCGGGTGTCGTAGTTGCGCAAGACCGACATGACCGTCAGCACCACATAGGGCACGGCGATGACCGTGTGGCCGATGATCAGGCCCAGGTTGGTGCCGACCAGCCCGATCTTGGCATAAAGGTAGAACAGCCCCACCGACAGGATCATGTTCGGCATCACCACCGGCATCAGGGTAAAGGCCAGCAATGCCGTCTTGCCCCGCATCCTGCCGCGCACCATCAGGAAGGCGACGGGCGTGCCGATCAGCAGCGCCAGGACCGCGGTGCTGAAGCCGACGACCAGCGAGCGGGTCAGCGCGCTCATCCAGATCGGCGAGTTGAAGATCTGCTGATACCATTTCAGGGTAAAGCCCTGCGGCGGCCAGTTCAGCCCGCTTTCCGCAAAGGACAGCGGGATCATCAGCAGCACCGGCAGCGTCATCACCGCCAGCAGCACGGTGACGAAGCCCACCAGCGGGCGCGGCGCCCCTTCGCGCGCGCGGCGGCGCGGAAACAGTCCGATGATCGCGTCCGAGGCATGGCCCAGCCCGGTCAGGATCGCGTCCCCGATACGCGAGAAGATCCCCTTGCGGCCGGGCCGGCCTTTCCTGGCCGAGGATTCGCCGGTCATGGTCGAAAGCCCGACGGCGCGGTCGTAGAGCACGAAGACCAGCAGCACGACCACCAGCAGCAGCACCGCGACGGCGCTGGCAAAGCCCCAGTTCATGGTCTGGATGATCTGCTCGATGATGATCTGGGTGATCATCGTCTCGCGCCGGCCGCCCAGCAGGGCCGGGAAGATGAAGAAGCCGATGGCGGTGACGAAGACCATCAGCGCCCCCGAGGTCACGCCGGGGAAAGACAGCGGAAAGTAGATCTTCCAGAAGGCCATGCCGGGCTTGGCGCCCAGGGTCGAGGCGGCGCGGGTCAGGTTGCGGTCGATGTTCTCCATCACCGACAGCATGGTCAGCACCGCCAGCGGCAGCAGGGCATGGACCATGCCGATGACCACGGCCGAGAAATTATACATCAGCGCGATGGGCGCGTCGCTGATGCCCAGCGTCTGCAACAGCTTGTTCACCACGCCGTTGCGGCCCAGCAGGATGATCCAGGCGAAGGCGCGCACCAGGAACGAGGTCCAGAAGGACAGCAGGATCCAGAACAGGATCCGGCCCTTTTTCGCCTTCGGCAGGATCGAGATCAGATAGGCCACCGGATAGCCGGCGATGACGGCGAAGATCGTGGTCACGACCGAGATCTTCAGCGTCAGCATCATCACCGTCAGATAGACCGGCGTGCCGAGCAGGCGCTGGTAGTTTTCCAGCGAGAAGCCGCCGCCCTTCTGGAAGGACAGCAGGAAAAGCTGCGCCGAAGGGTAGATCAGGAAGGTCACCAGCAGCAGCACCATCGGCGCCGCCATCAGAAGCTGCCTGCTTCTGCGGCTCATCGGCCTGCGGGTCGCGGCCGGGGCGGGGATGGCGGTCATCAGGCGGCCTCGTCGGCGGGGATGGCGACGGCGTCGCGCGGATCGAAGCTCAGGCGATAGTCGCGGCCGGGCTCGGGCGCGTCATGGCTCATCGCGGTGGCGCGGGTGGCGATCAGCGGCTCGGACCCCAGCGCCGGCGCGTCGAGGAAGAACTTGGTGCTGGCGCCGGTCACGCTCCAGCTGCGCAGCCTGGCGTTCAGCCCCTCGCCAGGCGTGTCCTCAAGGCGGATGTTCTGCGGCCGCAGCATGACCTTGACCGCCGCGCCATGGTCCAGCGGCCGGGGCAGGGTGACGCGGATCTCGCTGGCATCGCCCAGCCGCACCACGCCCTCGCCGTCCGCGCCCGAGACGAGGCGGCCCTCCAGCAGGTTCGCCTCGCCCAGGAAATCGGCGACGAACAGCGATTGCGGACGGAAATACAGGTCGGCCGGGCTGCCCAGCTGTGCGATCCTGCCGCCGTTCATCAGGCAGATGCGGTCCGACATGGTCATCGCCTCTTCCTGGTCGTGGGTGACATAGACGATGGTGCCGCCGATCTCCTTGTGGATGCGCAGGATCTCGAACTGCATCTGGTCGCGCAGCTTCTTGTCCAGCGCGCCCAGCGGCTCGTCCATCAGGATGACCGAGGGGCGATAGATGGTGCAGCGCGCAAGGGCCACGCGCTGCTGCTGTCCGCCGGACAGCTCCTTGGGGAAACGGTCCGCAATATGGGGCAGGCGCACCATGTCCAGTGCCTCCTGCACCAGCCGTTTGATCTCGGCCGCAGGCGTGCCGCGCATCTTCAGCGGAAAGGCGATGTTCTCGGCGATGGTCATGTGCGGGAACAGCGCATAGTTCTGGAACATCATGCCGATGTCGCGCTGATAGGGCGCGGCATGGGTCACGTCCCGGTCGTTCATCAGGATGCGCCCGCTGTCGGCCTCGGCCAGCCCGGCGATCAGGCTCAGCAGCGTGGTCTTGCCCGAGCCGGACGGCCCCAGCAGCGTCAGGAACTCGCCCTTCTCGACCTTCAGGTCGGTCGGTGCAAGGGCGACGAAGTCGCCATAGACCTTGCCCAGGCCCTGCGTTTCCAAAGTGCTCATGTCGCGATCCGTTCCCCCGGGCCCTAGCCGATGAACCAGCTGTTGAACCGCTCGATCACCGGGTCGGCGTTCTCCAGCCAATAGGCGGCGTCGATCTGCAGCCCGGTCTCGATGTTCGCCGGATAGGTCGGGCAGTTCCTGGCCACGTCCGCCGGGATGGTCTCGAAGGCAGCCGGCTGGACGATGCCGGCCGGGAAGAACTTGACCAGTTGCGCCATGCGCGCCGGGTCCGAGGCGAACTTGATCAGCTCGCGGCAGGCATCGGCATTGGGCGTGCCCTTCAGGATCGACCAGCCGTCGCAGCCCCAGATGTTCTGGTTCCAGACGATCTCGACCGGGGCGCCGGCCGCCTGCGCCGATTGCGCGCGCGACACCCAGGTCGAGATCAGGTCGACCTCGCCCGAGATCAGCAGCTGTTCGGCCTGCGCGCCGCTGGTCCACCAGATGTCGGTGGCGGGCTGCACCTTGTCCAGCCGGGCGAATGCGCGGTCCAGGTCCAGCGGATAGACCTGGTCCGCAGGCACGCCGTCGGCCATCAGCGCCTGTTCCAGCGTGTCATAGGGGTGGCGGCGCAGGGCGCGGCGGCCGGGGAACTTTTCGGGGTCCATCAGGTCCGCCCAGGAGGCCGGCGCCTCGCGCCCCTCGAAGGCGTCGCGGCGATAGGCCAGCACGGTGGTATAGACGTTGGTGCCGACCTGGTATTCGTTGCGGAAATGCGCCGGGATCGACTGGATCACCGCCTCGGCATCCAGGCCCACGGGTTCCAGATACTTGGTCTCGCCCGTGGTCAGCTGCAGCACCGCCGGGACCGAGATCTTGCCCATGTCCCAGGTATAGGTCCCGGTTTCCACCATCGAGCGGATCTGCGCGGTCGGTTCGGCCTGGGCCTGGGCGGGCACGACCTCGATTCCGGTCGCCTCGGTGAAGGGGCGATAGAAGATCTCGGTATAGGCCTGGGTATAGATGCCGCCGTCGTCGCGCACCACGATGCGGGTGGACTGGGCGCGCGCACCCGAGGGGCGCCAGATCGCCGGCGCGGCCAGCCCTGCGGCCGCCCCCAGCAGAAGGGTCCGACGCTTGATCGTCGGCATGGTGGGTTTCGTCATGTCACGTCTCTCCTGTTGGTTGGTCTTGTCGGGTGGTCAGGCGGCCGGGCCGATGACGCGGTCGCGGTTCATCAGTCCGTCGGGGTCGATGCAGCGTTTCAGCGCGCGCATCAGGTCGAGCTCGGGGCCGGTCTTGTAGCGCTCCATCAGCCCGGTCATGGTCTGGCCGACGCCATGCTCGGCGCTGAAGGTGCCGCCAAGCGCGATGGCGATGTCGTTGACCGCGTTGCGCACCTGCGTCTCGACCGCCTGGCGGTCGGGCAGCGCCGCCCAGAGGTCATGCGCAAACAGCGCGATGAAATGGATGTTGCCGTCGCCGACATGGCCCACCACGGTCACGAGGATGCCGGGATGGACCTGCATCGCCGCATCCGTGGCGCGGGCGATGAATTCGGGGACGCGGGCCACCGGAACTGCCGTGTCCGAGGTGATGCTGACCCCGACCCGCGCATTCGATTCCGTCACGCTGTGGCGGATCGCCCACATCGTCTCGGCCTGCGTCAGGTTCTGCGCGATGCTGCCGTCAAGGACCAGCCCGGCCTCGAACGCCTGCTCCAGGATCCCGACCATCAGCGTGTCGAGGTCGGCAGAGGCGGTATCGGCCAGCTCGACCATCAGGTGCCAGCCCTCTCGCCCCTCGACCGGCGCGGCGTGGCTGCCGTGGTCCAGCACATTGGCAAGCTGCTGGGCGTTCATCAGCTCAAAGGCGGTCAGGCTGCGCCCGGCATGGCGGCGGAACAGTTGCAGAAGCTCCAGCGCCTCGGCCGGCCCTGCGATGCGCAGCCAGCACATGCCGATCGCCGGGGTGGCGGGATAAAGCCGCATGACTGCGCCGGTGACGATGCCCAGCGTGCCCTCGGCGCCAATGAAAAGCTGCTTCAGATCGTAGCCGGCGGTATCCTTGTGCAGCGCCCGCATCATGTCCAGAACACGGCCGTCGGGCAGCACGACCTCCAGCCCCAGCGTGTTCGCGCGCGTGGTGCCATAGCGCAGCACCGCCGTGCCGCCGGCATTGGTGGCGATGGTGCCGCCCAGCTGGCAGCTGCCCTCCGATCCCAGGCTGACGGGATAGAGCAACCCCTCGGCCGCCGCGGCGGCCTGAAGCTGGGCGATGGTGCAGCCCGCGTCGGCGGCGACGGTCAGCCCGAAGGGGTCGACGGCGCGCAGCTTGTTCAGCCGTTCGGTCGAGACGATCACCGGCAGGCGGTCGTCGGGCGTCGCCCCGCCGCACAGGCTGGTATTGCCGCCCTGCGGCAGCATCGGCCAGCCATGCGCATGCAGCAGCTTGACCAGCGCCGCGACCTCGGCCGTGTCGCGCGGCTTGCAGACGCAAAGGGCGGGTGCGTGGAACTTGCGCCTTGCGTCGGTGCAATAGCCCTGGATCTCGGCCGGGTTCTCCAGCACGGCACCGGGGCCGAGCACTGCGCGGATCTTATCCATCAGAAGCGTGCGAGAGGTCTCGTGCCGGGTCGCAGACGTCATATGATTTCCTCCAGACCCTTGGGGGCGACATCTTCGCGATGCTTCGTCCGCAGAATCGTTCCTTCCGTTCTCCTAACTCAAATTATCGAGCAATGATAGAAAAATTTATCGTATAGGAAAATTTAAGCACTTTAGTGGAGAAACTTTATCCGCTAGACAGGGGGCAAGGGCTTTCGATGGCCCGCAGCACAAGGAGCGATCCCGATGAAAGATCTGAACGATGGCGGCGTGCTGGTGGTCGGTTGCGGCCGGATGGGCGGGGCGCTGCTGGACGGATGGATCGCGCAGGGATTGCAGCCCGCCAGCCTGTGGATCGAGGATCCGCATCCCGGCGACAGGTTGCTGGCGCTTGCCGCGCAGGGCGCGCATGTCAACGCCCCCCGGCCTGCCCGGCCCGCGGTCGTGCTGCTGGCGGTCAAGCCGCAGATGATGGCTGAGGTGCTGGCGGGTCTTGCGGCGTTGCCCGCGGATGTGCCGGTGCTGTCGGTCGCGGCCGGTGTCTCGCTGCAGCAATACGGCGCGGCGCTTGGCGACCGCCCGATCATCCGGGCGATGCCCAATACGCCTGCGCTGGTCGGTCGCGGCATCACGGCGATCATCGGCAATGACCATGCCGGGCCCGGGCATCTGGCGCTTGCGACGCGGATGTTCTCGGCGGTGGGCGAGGTCGTCGCCCTTGAGGCCGAGGCCCAGATCGACGCGGTGACGGCGATTTCGGGTTCCGGCCCGGCCTATCTGTTCCTTTTTGCCGAGGCGCTGGAACAGGCGGCCCGCGCCCTGGGCCTGCCCGAGGCGCTGGCGCGGCAGCTTGCCCGCGGCACGGTCGGCGGCGCCGCCGCGATGATGGTGGCCAGCGGCCGCGATGCGGCCGAGCTGCGCCGCGAAGTCACCAGCCCCGCCGGCACCACGGCGGCCGCGCTTGCGGTGCTGATGCGGCCGGATGGCTTGCCGGACTTGATCGCGCAGGCGGCAGAGGCGGCCCGCGACCGTTCGGTCGCTCTGGGGCAATAGGCGGGCGCCGATCTTGCCCCCGCCTTATCGAGACCTTCCCGCCGTCCTATGTTTACAGGGCATCAGGGCGCGGGAAAGTTCGGGATGGGGGGAATTCGCGCGGGACAGGGGTGCCGCACAGCGGATAACGTGACGTCAGGAATGCAAGGCTGGAGAGACATGCCGATCGTGAACCAGATTGGTGACATTGCAATGAGGCAGCGCCGCACGGCCCGTCCCCGGCGGGAGCGGCCGCTGGAGCTTGGCCCGCGGCTGAAGGCGCTTCGCAAGGGCCAGCAGCTGACCTTGCAGGAGGTCGCGCGCCTGACCGGGGTATCGACCTCGGCGCTGTCCAAGATCGAGCGCAACGACCTTTCGCCGACGCTGACCACCTTGCAGCGCATCGCCAGCGGCCTGCAGGTCGAGCTGTCGGCATTGCTGGGCGACGAGCCCGGCCACGCGCCCACCACCGGCCGCCGCAGCATTGCCCGGGCCGGGCAGGGCGACAACCTGAACAACGCCACCTGCAACAACAAGCTGCTTTGCGCGGATCTCAAGGACAAGTGCTTCACGCCCATCCGCACCGTGGTCAAGGCCCGCTCGCCCGAGGATTACGAGGCATGGGGCGTGTCGGATGGAGAGATCTTCCTGACCGTCCTCAAGGGTGAACTGGTCATCCACAGCCGGATCTATGAGCCGCTGGTGCTCTATCCCGGCGACAGCATGTATTACGACGCCTCGACCGAGCATTGCTGGACATCGCAGGGCGATGTCGACGCCGAACTGATCTGGGTGCTGGGCACGCGGACGGCCTGAGGCCGGGACGCGCTCGCACCTCGCGGCCGGACGCGGAAACCGTGCTGCGGCGGGACGGGGGCCAGTTGCATGGGCATCCCGCCCCGCCCGCTGAATCGCAACGCCACAGGCCGCATACCCGACAAGGGGACTCCGGCTTGCGGCTTTGGCGTGTTTCCTGCCGGATCAAGCGCCCGGCCGCTCAATTCGATCAGCGCATGCGCAGCACGGCGGCGGGGATCGGGGCGCCCGGGCGCCACGGTCGAGATCACCGGGATTTCCTCGGATTCCGCCACGCTGCACACCGGGTTGGTGGTCTCGGGGGTCGAGGCGACCAGCAGCAGGTTCACCTCGTCGCGGCTGATCAACTCGCGCGCCACTTCGGCGGCGCGGTTGGGGTTGGACTGGCTGTCCTTGACGATCACTTCGGCCTCGATGCCAAGCCCCGGCGCGGCGGCCAGGAATTGCCGGACCATGAAAGCGTCCGCAGCCGAGAAGGCCGAGAGCGGTCCGGTCTGCGGGCTGACATAGCCGATCCTGATCGCCTTGCCCTGCGCCAGCGCCGGCCGCGCCAGCCCCAGCCCCGCCAGTGCCGCGCCCGAGGCGATGAACGTCCGTCTGTTGAGCATTGCCAAACCTCCCATGATCCGCCGCATCCCGTCGCGGTGGTACGGCCCTCCTCCGGCCGATGCCTGCGGCAGGCGCGCCCTGTTGCCGGGCAGCCTTTCGTGATGCCTGCCAGTCTATCGTGGGGCGTTCGGTCATATCATCGCATGGTCGCGCCAAAATATGTCGTTTGGTTATATCTTTGCTGGGGGTCGATGGAGCGGGCCGGCACAGTCGGCGCCGGCTTGCATCGGATCAGGGATCGACAGGTGGCTGGCCCAAGGCAGGAGGATTGAATGGCCAGCAAACTCTAAGTATTCAAGTTGTCGACGTCATCCGACAGCATTTCAGGAGTTGCGCCCATGGCCGAGACAGAGACCTTCCCCGAGCGCAGGCGCGGATCGGGCGTCAAGCTGGTCTATGACCTGCTGCGCGACGAAATCCTGGACCTGGTGCTGCCGCCGGGCAGCCCCATCGACGAGGTGCAACTGGCCGAACGCTTCGGCATGTCCCGGACGCCGATCCGGGAGGCTCTGGTGCGCCTGGCGGGCGAGGGGCTGGTCGAGACGCTGCCGAACCGCTCGACCATGGTCGCCAATATCGACTTTCTCAACATGCATACGTTCTTCGACGCCCTGACGCTGATGTATCGCGTGACTACCAGGCTGGCGGCGAGCTATCACCAGCCCGCCGATCTGGAGATCATCCGCGAGCATCAGGCCAGGTTCACCGCTGCGGTCGAGGCGCAGGATGCGTTGGCGATGATCGCCTCCAATCGCGACCTGCATGCGGCCATCGCCGAGGCCGGCCGCAATCCCTATTACCTCAGCCTGTTCCTGCGCCTTCTGGACGAAGGGCGCCGCCTTTTGCGGCTGTATTACCAGTCGTTCAACGACCGCCTGCCGCGTGAATATGTCGATGAACACGAAGCGATGATCGCGGCGATCGAGGCGCGGGATGTCGAGCTGTGCGACCGGCTGGCAAAGGCGCATGCGGACCAGATCGTCCGCCAGATCCAGCAGTTCCTGGCCCGCGACCAGCGGCAGTCCTTGCCGCTGTAGGGGCCACGCCGATTCTTTGTCGACAAATAAAATGCAAGGACTAAGATGGCGGCTGAGAGAATCAGCCATCCCGCCCCTGCGCGACAGAAGGAGCCATCATCGATGAACACCCAGATCTTCACCGGCGTCATTCCCGCCCTGATGACACCCTGCACCGCCGACCGCCGGCCCGATTACGACGCCCTGGTGCGCAAGGGGCAGGAACTGATCGCGGCGGGAATGTCGGCGGTGGTCTATTGCGGCTCGATGGGCGACTGGCCGCTTCTGACCGATGCGCAGCGGATGGAAGGGGTGGAACGGCTGGTCAAGGCCGGGCTGCCGGTGATCGTGGGGACGGGGGCGGTGAACTCGGCCCTGGCCGCAGCCCATGCCGCCCATGCGCAGAAGATCGGCGCGGCGGGGCTGATGGTCATTCCCCGTGTGCTGTCGCGCGGCGCCTCGGCCACGGCGCAGCGCCATCATTTCAAGGCGATCCTGGCGGCCGCGCCCGACCTGCCGGCGGTGATCTACAACAGCCCCTATTACGGGTTCGAGACCAAGGCGGACCTGTTCTTCGCGCTGCGGGCCGAGCATCCGAACCTTGTCGGCTTCAAGGAATTCGGCGGCGCCAGGGCGATGAGCTATGCCGCCGAGCATATCACCAGCGCCGATGAAAGCGTGATCCTGATGGCCGGGGTCGATACCGGCGTCTATCACGGCTATGTCAAATGCGGCGCCACCGGCACCATCACCGGCATCGGCAACGTCCTTCCCCGCGAGATCCTGCATTTCGTCGCGCTGTCGAAGGCGGCAGCCGCCGGTGACGCGGACGCGCGGCAGCGCGCGCAGGAACTGGGCGAGGCGCTGGAGGTGCTGTCCTCCTGGGACGAGGGGACGGACCTGGTGCTGTATTACAAGCACATGATGGTCCTGCTGGGCGAGGCGGAATACAGCCTGCACTTCAATGAAACCGACGAACTGACCCCCAGCCAGCGGGCCTGGGCCGAAAAGCAGTTTTACCAGTTCAAGACCTGGTATGCGGAATGGAGCAAGCAGCCGGGCGCAGTGCAGAAATACGCGGCCTGACGATCGCGGTCCAGGGCCCTTCCGGTGTCGGAAGGGCCTTTTCCTTTCGCCTCATGCGATCGCGTCGAGGCCCAGTTCGAGCAGGCGATCAAGCTGAGCGACCTCTGCCCCGGTCAGGACGATCCCCTCTGCCAGCGCCTTTTGCCGCGCGGCGAACCGGCGTTGCGAGGGCAGGCGGGCGCCCTGGTCCTTGATCGCCCCGAACAGCAGTTCGGCCCGCGCGAAAGGATCGCCTTTGCGGCCGGCCGCGAATTTCTCGGGCGACAGGGCCAGGATCAGCTCTCCGTGAAAGGGGGCAAGCGTCGTGGTGCCCAGAAAATCCAGAACCTCGGGGCTGGTCAGGTCGCCGATCATGACGCCCGCGAGCAGCTCGATCATCGTGCCGATGGCCGATCCCTTGTGCCCGCCAAAGGGCAGCATGGCACCTGCCAGTGCCGCCTCGGGATCGGTGGTGGGCTGGCCCGATGCGTCCATCGCCCAACCCTCGGGCAAGGGCTTGCCGGCGCGCCGGTGCAGTTCGATCTCGCCCCGGGCCGCGACCGAGGTCGCGAAATCGAAGACATAGGGCTCGCGCCCCTGCCGCGGCCAGCCGAAGGCGAAGGGATTGGTGCCCAGCAGGGGCCGCGTGCCGCCGGTCGGCGCCACCGTCGCATAGCTGGGGCACATCACCATCGCGGCAAGGCCGTGATCCGCGACCGCCTCGACCTCGGGCCACAGGGCGGCGAAATGGGTGCAGTCGTTGATCACCAGCGCCGCCAGTCCCAATTGCTTCGCGCGATCCGCCAGGACGGGCAGGCCAAGTTCGAAGGCGGGGTTGGAAAAGCCGCCCTGCGCATTGACCCGCACGACGGCCCCGTCGCTGCCGGGATCGAGTTCCGGTTCGGCCGCGCCCTTGACCTTGCCGGCCTTCAGCGTGCGCAGGACCCCTTCGATCCGATAGATGCCGTGCGACTTGCAGCCGTCCCGCTCTCCGGCCGCGATCACGCGCGAAAGCGAGGCGGCCTGGACCGCGTTCATCCCGGCCTGCCGAAAGATCGTTTCGATGCGCTGTCGCAGGGCTTCGAAGGTCAGTGTCTGCTCCATGATTTCCTCTCTGGCGCGGTGGTTCATCCGTGATTGACTTTTTGCATACATGAAATATACAAAAACTCAAAGGCGGTTGAGGCCCAATTCGGGACCGGGCCCCTGCCGGTGATCTTGAAAGGAAGGATCGGCGATGACCTTTACCCCCCACGGCAAGCACCTGATCGGTGGCGAGTGGATCGCCAGCGAGCAGCGATTCACCAGCGAGCCGGCGCATGGCCCCTCGCACGCGTTCTCGGTCGGCACGGTCGCGCTGGTGAACCGGGCCTGCGAGGCGGCCGAGGCGGCGTTCTGGTCCTTCGGCCATGCCCCGCGCGAGGAACGGGCGGCGCTGCTTGAGGCCATCGCCGACGAGATCGAGGCCCGCGCCGAGGCGATCACCGCGATCGGCACCCAGGAAACCGGCCTGCCCGAGGCGCGGCTGCAGGGCGAGCGCGGCCGCACCGTGGGCCAGCTTCGGCTCTTTGCCGCGCATATCCGCAAGGGCGAGCATCTCGACCGCCGCCACGACCCGGCGCTGCCGGACCGCCAGCCTTTGCCGCGCCCCGATCTCCGCATGGTGCAGCGGCCCATCGGGCCGGTGGCGGTGTTCGGTGCCTCGAACTTCCCGCTGGCCTTTTCCACGGCGGGCGGCGACACAGCCGCCGCGCTGGCCGCAGGCTGCCCGGTGGTGGTCAAGGGGCACAGCGCCCATCCCGGCACCGGCGAGATCGTCGCCGAGGCGATCCATGCCGCCATCGCGAAGACCGGCACGCATCCGGGGGTCTTCAGCCTGGTGCAGGGCGGCGACCGCAAGGTGGGCGAGGCGCTGGTCCAGCATCCGCTGGTCAAGGCGGTGGGCTTTACCGGCAGCCTGGCCGGGGGCCGGGCGCTCTTCGACCTCTGCGCCGCGCGCCCCGAGCCGATCCCGTTCTTCGGCGAGCTGGGCTCGGTCAACCCGATGTTTCTTCTGCCCGAGGCCATGCGCGCCCGGGCCGAGGCGCTGGGGCAGGGCTGGGCCGGGTCGCTGAGCATGGGGGCCGGGCAGTTCTGCACCAATCCGGGCATCGCGGTGGTCCTGGACGGCGCGGATGCCGACCGCTTCGCCGAAGCCGCCAGGACGGCCTTGGCGCAGGTCGGCCCGCAGGTGATGCTGACCGAGGGCATCGCCCGCGCCTATCGCGACGGCAAGGCGCGTTTCGAGGCGCGCAATGCGGTGAAGCCGCTGCTGGCCACCGAAAGCGACGGCCGAACGGCGAGCCCGAACCTCTACGAGACCACGGCCGCGGCCTGGCTGCAGGACCAGGCGCTTGGCGAGGAGGTGTTCGGCCCGCTGGGCCTGGTCGTGCGGGTGCGCGGCATGGAGGAGATGCTGCACCTGGCGCGCGGCTTCGAGGGGCAGCTGACCGCGACCATCCACATGGAGGATGCCGACCTGGCGGCTGCGCGCGAGCTTTTGCCAGTGCTGGAGCGCAAGGCGGGCCGGGTGCTGGTGAACGGCTTTCCGACGGGGGTCGAGGTCTGCGACGCGATGGTCCACGGCGGCCCCTATCCCGCCAGCACCAACTTCGGCGCCACCTCGGTCGGAACCATGGCCATCCGAAGGTTCCTCAGACCCGTATGCTACCAAGGCTTCCCAGAGGCATTGCTGCCCCAGGATCTGCGCTGAGCATAAGGGAAGCCCGCTGTCCGGCGGGCTTCGTCCACTTTTTGTATATTAGTTGTATTTTTAATTTGCGTTGCGGGGGAAACCTGCGGATAGTGGCAGCCATGGAATCGGCCGGGAAAAGGCCGACAGGGAACTGACAGGAGAAGGTTCATGAAACCCACGTTCGCGATCAGCCTGCTGGCCGCCGCTGCGGCGTTTGCCGCGCCATCCCATGCCGACAAGCTGGACGACATCATCGCCTCGGGCACCCTGCGCTGCGCGGTCGTCCTGGATTTCCCGCCCATGGGGATGCGCGACGAAAGCAACACCCCGGTCGGCTTCGACGTCGATTATTGCAACGACCTGGCCGCCGCGCTTGGCGTGAAGGCCGAGATCGTCGAGACGCCCTTTCCCGAGCGGATTCCGGCACTGATGTCGGGCCGGGTCGATGTCGGCGTCGCCTCGACCTCGGATACGCTGGAACGCGCCAAGACGGTCGGCATGTCCATCCCCTATTTCGCCTTCGAGATGGCGGTGACGGCCAACGACAAGTCGGGCATCGCCAGCTTCGAGGACATGAAGGGCAAGACGGTCGGCGCGACCGCCGGCACCTTCGAGGCCATCGCGCTTGAAAAACAGGTCAAGGAATGGGGCGAGGGCACCTTCCGCCCCTACCAGACCCAGGCGGACGTGTTCCTGGCGCTGAGCCAGGGCCAGCTTGACGCCACCGTCTCGACCTCGACCGTGGCGCAGTCGAACGTCAAGACCGGCAATTTCCCCGGCATCTCGGTGGTGGGCAAGGCGCCCTTCGACATCGACTATGTGGCCCTGTTCACCAATCGCGAGGAATACGGCCTCATCAACTACCTGAACCTGTTCGTGAACCAGCAGGTCCGCACCGGCCGCTATGCCGAACTTTACGAGAAATGGGTCGGAGGCGACCTGCCTTCCCTGACCGTCGACGGCGTCCATCGCTGATATCGCCGGGGCGGCGCGGTCGTCGCGCCGCCCCGATGCTTCCTGGCAGCTGCGAGACGGCCATGTTCAACTATACCTTCCAATGGAAGCAGGCGATGGCGCGGCTTCCGCAGATGCTGGATGGCGCCGTCGTCACCATGCAGGTGGCGATCCTGTCGATGGTGCTGGGCATCCTGCTGGCGATCATCCTGACCATGTTCCGCCTGTCGGGCATCCGCATCCTGTCCGCCGTCGCGAAGACCTGGGTCGAGATCGCGCGCAACACCCCGGCGCTGTTCCAGATCTACATGGCGCATTTCGGGCTGGGCAGCTTCGGCCTGCATCTGAGCCCGTTCCTGTCGATCCTGATCGGCATCACCTTCAACAATGCCGGCTACCTGACCGAGAATTTCCGCGGCGCGCTGAAGGCCATCCCCGACACGCAGACCCGCGCCGCCCGGTCGTTGGGCATGGGGGCGGCGGGGGCGTTCCGTCATGTCGTGCTGCCGCAGATGCTGCGCATCTCGTTCCTGCCGATGACGAACCAGATGGTCTGGGCGATCCTGATGACCTCGCTGGGCGTCACCGTGGGGATGAATACCGACCTTTACGGCGTCACTCAGGACCTGAATGCGCTGACCTTCCGCACGTTCGAGCTGTTCGCCCTGGCCGCGGTGATCTTCTACGCCATCACCAAGATCGTCACCCTTGGCGCGCGGCTGATCGCCGCCCGGCTGTTCCGGTATTGAGGGCCGTCCGATGTTCGATACCGCACTGACGACCGCCGATTTCGTCTTTCTGGCCAAGGGCGCCGGCATGACCATCGTGGTCACGATCATCTCGGTGATCGCCGGCACCGTCCTGGGCATCGTCTTCGGCGTCATCCGCTATCAGTTGGGCGCGATCTGGGCCGCGCCGCTGATCTTCGTCCTGGACATCTTCCGGTCCATCCCGCTGCTGATCCAGCTTGTGCTGGCCAATGCCTTCATGGGCACGATCCTGCGGCTGAACATGTCGGGCTTTACCGTCGCCTGCATCGTGCTGTCGATGTATACCGCCGCCTATTGCGCCGAGATCGTGAGGGGCGGGATCGAGGCGGTGCCGGCGACGACGCGGCGCGCGGCGCGCTCGCTTGGCATGAGCTGGGGCCAGGACATGCGCGAGATCGTCCTGCCCCTGGCCACGCGGGTCGCGCTGCCGTCCTGGATCGGGCTGGCGCTTGGCGTCATGAAGGACTCGGCGCTGGTCTATGTCGTCCAGGTGACCGAGCTTCTGCGCTCGACCCAGATCCTGATCACGCGGCTTCAGGAACCGCTGCTGCTCTTGATGATCTGCGGCGCCTTCTATTTCGTCATCTCGTTCCCGCTGGCCCGGTTCGGCGGCTATCTGGAAAAACGGTGGTCCAATGATTGAGATCGAACATGTCCGCAAATCCTTTGGCCAGCTGGAGGTTCTGAAGGGCATCGACCTGACGGTCAGCAAGGGCGAGGTGGTCACGATCATCGGCGGCTCGGGGTCGGGCAAGTCGACGCTTCTGACCTGCATCAACGGGCTGGAGCCGATCGATTCCGGCCGCATCCTGATCGACGGGACCGAGGTTCACGCGAAATCCACCGACCTCAACAAGCTGCGCCGCAAGGTCGGGATCGTGTTCCAGCAGTGGAACGCCTTTCCGCACCTGACCGTGCTGGAAAACGTCACCTTGGCGCCCCGCAAGGTGCTGGGGATGGCAAGGGCCGAGGCCGAGGAGATCGCCGTTCGGCAACTGACCCATGTGGGGCTGGGCGACAAGCTCAAGACCTATCCGGGCCGGCTGTCGGGCGGCCAGCAGCAGCGCATGGCGATCGCCCGCGCGCTGGCCATGTCGCCCGAATACATGCTGTTCGACGAGGTGACCTCGGCGCTTGACCCGCAACTGGTGGGCGAGGTCCTGGACACGCTGAAGATGCTGGCCCAAGAGGGCATGACGATGATCCTGGTCACGCATGAGATGGCCTTTGCGCGCGACGTGTCGGACCGGGTGGCCTTCTTCCACCAGGGCGTCATGGCCGAGATCGGGCCGCCGCAGCAGATCTTCGGCGACCCGCAGCATCCCGAGACGCGCAAGTTCCTGTCGAGCACCCGGCAATGACCGGCAAGGTCGTCGTCATCGGTGCGGGCGTCGTCGGCCTGTCCGTCGCGCTGGCGGCGCAGGCGCGGGGCTTCGCGGTGCAGGTGGTCGACCGCGAGGGGCCGGCGGCGGGCGCCTCGGCCGGCAATGCCGGTGCCTTCGCCTTTACCGACATCCTGCCGCTGGCCTCGCCCCGGATCATGCGGCAGGCACCGAAATGGCTGCTGGACCCGCTGGGCCCGCTGACCGTGCCGCCTTCCTACGCGCTGCGGATCGCGCCTTGGATGCTTCGCTTCTGGCGGGCCTGCTCGCCCGCGCGGGTGCGCGCCTCGACCGCCGCGCAGACGGCGCTGATGGACCTGTCCAAGGCCGAGCTGGAGCCCTTTCTTGCCGCGACCGGAACCCTGCCGATGCTGCGCAAGGAGGGAAACCTCCAGGTCTATGAATCGCAGGCCGAGTTCGACGCCTCGCTGCCCGGCTGGCGCGCGCGAGAGGAACATGGCATCGCGTTCCGGCACATGGCGGCGGATGAGATGGCGGGCGTCCAGCCCGGCCTCGCGCCGCGCTTCACCCATGGCACCTTCACGCCCGGCTGGTATTCCATCGCCGATCCGCGCGACTACACGCTGGCGCTGGCCGACCGTTTCCGCGCAAGGGGCGGCGAGATCGTCATCGCCGAGGCGACCGGGCTGGCCGATGACGGGGTGCTGACCGCCTTGGGCAAGCTGACCGGCCGGGTGGTGCTGGCGGCGGGGGCGTTCTCGCATCTGCTGGCCCGGACGCTGGGGGTCCGCATCCCGCTGGAGACCGAGCGCGGCTACAACACCACGCTGCCGGCGGATGCCTTCGACCTGCGCTGCCAGGTCACCTTCGGGGGGCACGGCTTCGTCATCACGAAACTGTCCTCGGGCATCCGCGTCGGCGGCGCGGTCGAGCTGGGTGGGTTGAAGCTGCCCCCGAACTACAGGCGGTCCGAGGCGATGCTGAAAAAGGCCAAGGCGTTCCTGCCGGGGCTCAGGACTACGGGCGGGCAGCAATGGATGGGCTTTCGCCCGTCATTGCCCGACAGCCTGCCCGCCATCGGCCCCTTGCCCGGCCATCCGAACGTCGTCTGCGCCTTCGGGCACGGCCATCTGGGCCTGACGCAATCGGCGGGCACGGCGCGGATCGTGGCCGGCCTGCTGGCCGGCGAGGATCCCGGCATCGATCTGGCACCGTTCTCTCCCGCGCGTTTCTGAGGCGATCATGACCCAATACATCTTTCCCTGCATCGACGGCCATACCTGCGGCAACCCGGTGCGCCTGGTCGCGGGCGGCGCGCCGCGGCTGGAGGGCGCGACCATGCTGGAAAAGCGCGCGCATTTCCTGCGCGAGTTCGACTGGATCCGCACCGGCCTGATGTTCGAGCCGCGCGGCCATGACATGATGTCGGGCGCGATCCTCTATCCGCCGACGCGCGGGGATTGCGACGTGGCGGTGCTGTATATCGAGACCTCGGGCTGCCTGCCCATGTGCGGCCACGGCACCATCGGCACGATCACCATGGGGATCGAGAACGGGCTGATCGTCCCCCGCACGCCCGGCCGCCTGTCCATCGAGACCCCGGCGGGCAAGGTGGACATCGAATACCGGCAGGAGGGCCGCCATGTCGAGGAGGTCCGGCTGACCAACGTGCCCGGCTTCCTTTACGCCGAGGGCCTGACGGCCGAGGTCGAGGGCCTGGGCGAGATCGTCGTGGACGTGGCCTATGGCGGCAATTTCTATGCCATCGTCGAGCCGCAGAAGAATTTCCGCGACATGGCCGACCATACGGCGGGCGAGTTGATCGGCTGGTCGCTGACGCTGCGCGCGGCGCTGAACCAGAAATACGAGTTCACCCATCCCGAGCATCCGCAGATCAACGGGCTGAGCCACATCCAGTGGACCGGCGCGCCGACCGTGCCCGGCGCCCATGCCCGCAACGCCGTCTTCTATGGCGACAAGGCCATCGACCGCAGTCCCTGCGGCACCGGCACCTCGGCCCGGATGGCGCAGCTTGCGGCCAGGGGCAGGCTGGGGGTCGGCGACGAGTTCTGGCACGAGTCGATCATCGGCTCGATCTTCAAGGGCCGCATCGAAGCCGCCGCGACCGTGGCGGGCCGTGACGCCATCATCCCCTCGATCGCCGGATGGGCGCGCCAGACCGGGCTGAACACGATCTTCATCGATGCCGAGCGCGACCCCTTCGCCCATGGCTTCGTGGTGAAGTGAGCGCGTGACGGCGCGCTGAAACCGACGCGCGACGGCGCGATCAGACCTGCGCGCCACGGCGCGATGCAAACGAAAGACCGACGTCCTGACCGCTGGCCGGGGCGCATGAGAAAGCATGGGATCGGCCGCCGCGGGCCGCTTCCCGAAGACCACTCACACCCAAGAGGTGCCCTCCATGCCACGACATCCAAGCCCCTCCGCCCCGCCAGGCAGATGGTCCCCGCTGATCCGCGCGTCCGAGGGCCTGCTGGTCGTCGAGCGCCGTGCCGTCGCAACGCTGATGGCGCTGCTCAGCGGTGCGATCCTGCTGAACGTGGTCACCCGCTACCTGGGGATGCCGCTTTACTGGATCGATGAGCTTGCGGTCTATTGCATGGTCTGGCTGACCTTTATCGGCGCCTCGACGATGACGCGGCTGCGGCTGGACTTTGCCGTGACGATGCTGACCGAGCGGCTGTCGCCCGGCGCGGCGCGGGTGGCCAGGGTAGTGGCGACCATCGTCGTCGTCCTGTTCGGCATCGGCCTTGCCGTGATGTGCTGGCTCTGGTTCGAACCCCTGGGCATCGCGCGTGCGGGTTTCGACGCCCGCGAATTCGCCGGCCAGACCTTCAACTTCATCTATACCGAGCGCACGCAGACCCTGAACTGGTCGACCTGGGTCCTGTATCTGATCCTGCCGATCTTTGCCCTGACGATGACCCTCCACGGTATCGCCAACCTGCTGGAAGACGTGGGCGCGGTCCCCAGGGTCCAGCGCGCGACGATGATCAACGCCGAGGAGGCGGTGAACTGATGCTGACCTCAACCGCCTTTCTGGTCGTGATGCTGGTGGGCGTGCCCATCGGCCTGTGCCTCTGCGTCGCGGCCATCGTCTATGTGCTGGCCAGCGGCAACATGGTGCTGTTCCAAAGCTATCCCTTGCAGATGTTCAACGCGGTGGACAGCTATGGCCTGATCGCCATCCCGCTGTTCGTCCTGATCGGAGAGATCATGAACGCGGGCGGCATCACCAAGAAGATCGTCGACATGGCCATGGCCTTCGTCGGCTCGCTGCGCGGCGGGCTGGCCTATGTCAACGCCATCGCGAACATGTTCGTGGCCTCGATCCTCGGCTCCGCCACGGCGCAGGTGGCGATCATGTCGCAGATCATGGTCCCCGAGATGGAGAAAAAGGGCTACGACAAGGACTTCTCTGCCGGGCTGACCGCCTATGGCGGGATGCTGGGGTCGATCATGCCGCCCTCGGTCATGTTCGTGGTCTACAGCGTCATGGCGCAGGTCTCGGTATCGGACATGCTGATGGCGGGGCTGGTGCCGGGGCTGATCCTGACCGCGCTGTTCTGCGTGGTGATCGCCATCATCGGCCATTGCCAGAAATTCCCGCGCAGCGAGCCGCAGACGTTCAAGCAGCGCGCCGCCACGGTCTGGGCGGCGGTACCGTCGCTGTCGATCCCCATCGTCATCGTCGGCTCGATCTTTTCGGGTCTTGCCAGCGCGACCGAGGCCGGTGCCGTCGGCGCGGTGATGTCGCTGCTCATCGGCCGCTTCTGGACGAGGCGGCTGCGTTTCTCGGACATGCCGGCGATCATGACCCGGGCGGGGCTTTACTCGGCCATCGTGCTGTTCCTGGTCGTGGCGGCGGGGGTGCTGTCCTGGATCCTCGTGTTCGGGCGCGTCCCGCAAGAGGTCGCCGGCTGGATCCAGACCGTGGCCAAGGACCCGGTCACCTTCATGCTGCTGGCCAACGTGATCCTGCTGGTGATCGGCACGGTGATCGACGGCATTCCCGGCCTGATCATGACGGTTCCGATCCTGCTGCCGATCGCCACCGAGGTCTATGGCATCGACCCGCATCATTTCGGCGTCGTCGTGGTGATCAACCTGGTGCTGGGGCTGCTGTCGCCGCCGGTCGGCCTGTGCTTCTTCGTCGCCGCCGCCGCGACGGGGGCCAATCCCGGGCGGATGTTCATGGTGACCATGCCGTTCTTCCTGATCACCTGCGTCCTTCTGGTGATCCTGTCGGTGTTCCCGACCATCTCGCTGATCTTCATCGGATAAAACCCAACCAACAGAGGAGCGTTGCAATGATCAAGATTTCCCGCCGCCAGCTTGTCGCCGGGGCTGCGGCCCTGCCTTTCGCGGCCCCGCTGGTGGCCCGCGCGCAATCGACCCAGTTGCGCCTTGGCCTGATCACCCCGGTCGGCCATTCGTGGAACGACGCGGCGCTGCGCCTGGCCGAGCGCCTTGCCCAGCAAAGCGACGGCCGCCTGACGATGACCGTCTTCCACTCCGGCCAGCTGGGCAACGAGCCTGCGATGATGCAGCAGCTGCAATCGGGGGCGCTGGACATGGGCATCATCCAGGCCGCCGAACTGGGCTCTCGCGTCGAGCATATCGCGGCGATCAATGCGCCCTATCTGGTGCGCTCGACCGATGCCGTGGCCAGGCTGGTCCGCCACCCGGACGTGCTGAAGCTGTTCGACGTGCTGCCCCGGCAGACCGGCACCATCGGCCTTGGCTGGGCCATCACCGGCATGCGCACGGTATTTTCGGTCAAGCCCATCGACAGCATCGCCGGCCTGAACGGCATGAAGCTGCGCATCAACCCGACGCCGGTCTATCGCGA
Organism: Paracoccus denitrificans; assembly: GCF_900100045.1. GTDB lineage: Bacteria > Pseudomonadota > Alphaproteobacteria > Rhodobacterales > Rhodobacteraceae > Paracoccus > Paracoccus denitrificans. The sequence goes on from NZ_FNEA01000001.1 coordinate 50,212, forward strand.
CTTCTACCAGCTGCTGGGCTCGGCGCCGACGCCGATTCCGACGCCGCAGGTCTTCGACGCCATGTCGAACGGTCAGGTCGACGGGCTGGAGGCCGATATCGAGTTCTCGTGGAACCAGCGCTTCGACAAGGTGGCAAAGTCCATCCTGCGCATGAACGCGGTGTTCATGCCGGCGGCCGCGGTCGCCTCGGGCCGGGTCTGGACGGCCATGCCGGAGGCTGATCGCGAGCTGATCGCCGCGGCGGTCAGGACCGTGCTGGACGAGCAGATCGACAGCCTGGCGGGCGAGGAGCCGGCGCTGATCGAGAACCTCCGCCAGACCGGGGTGCCGATGCACGAGGTCCCCCAGGAGGACACGACCGAGATCATCGCCGCCTTCGACAAGATCTGGATGCCGAAAGCGCCGGTGATCGAGCAGTTGCGCGAAATCGGCGCGGCGCTGTGAGCGGCGCCTTTTCCGCCTGAACCGGGCGGGCCGGCCTGCAACGATGCGCGCCATCCCGGCGCGCGTCGTCACCCTTCTTTCGATCTGGACGGGCGCGATGGAAACCAAGGTGACGATGAGGCTTGACGAGATCTTCGCCCTCGTCCTGTCGGTGCTGACGGCAAACGGCCTGTCGCGAGACCAGGCCGAGGCCATTGCCGACATCGTCACCCGGGCCGAGGCCGACGCCTGCCGATCGCATGGCCTGTATCGGGTCGAGGGCTATGTCGCGGGCCTGCGAGCAGGGCGCGTGAACCCGACCGCGCAGCCACGGGTTCGGCGGCTGAGACCGGCCTTGCTGCAAGTCGACGGCGACAAGGGTTTTGCCCCGTTCGCGGCGAACCTTGCGCGCCCGCATCTGATTGCGGCGGCGCGCGAAAACGGCATCGCTGCGATGGCGATTGCCCGGACGCATCATTTTTCGGCCCTCTGGGCCGATCTGGAACCGCTGGTCGAGGCGGGGCTGGTGGCGTGGTGCTTCGTTGTGGGCCAATGCTCGGTCGCACCCCATGGCGGCAGCACGCCGCTGATGGGCACCAATCCCATCGGCTTCGGCTGGCCGCGGCCCGACGGCGCCCCGTTCATCTTCGATTTCGCGACAAGCGCGGCGGCGCGGGGCGATGTCGAGCTGAAACGCCTTGCGGGCGAGCCGATTCCCGCGGGCTGGGGGATCGACGCGGAGGGGCGGCTCACGCTCGACCCGGCCGAGGCCCTCTCCGGCGCGCTTCTTCCCTTTGGCGGGCACAAGGGTTCGGCGCTGTCCATGATGGTCGAGCTGATCGCGGGCCCCCTGATCGGCGAGTTGACCAGCAAGCAGGTGGCCGCGCTTGGCCATCGGGACGACGGCCCGCCGCCAGGGGGCGAGCTGTTCATCGCGCTGGACCCCGCTTCGCTGGGCGGATCGGCACCCGCCGTCGCCGAGCGGTTCTTTCTGGATGCGAAGGCGCAGCCGGGCCTGCGGCTGCCGTCGGAGCGGCGATATGTCGCCCGCTCGCGCAGTCATGCGTCCGGCGTCGGCGTGCCGAGCGATCTTCTGCGCCGCATCAAGGCGCTCATGCCCGGCCCCGCAGCCTGAAGAAGGAAGAACCCGGATGCGCCCGCGCCTTTCCCTTGATGTCGTCGGTGCCTGGCCCGCCGGGCAGCATCGCCATTTCGTCGATCCAGTAGACCCCGGGGCGTTGCGCCGACGCCGAACCAATAAAGCCACGACCGACCGGAGACCAAGCAGATGACCATGACCGCATCCAGCATCCTGCCGGGCATCGCAGACGGGCCCATCCTGTTTTCGGACGAACCGCTCAGCTTCTGGGGCGGGGTGGATCCGGCCACCGGCAGGATCATCGACGTGCATCACCCGTTGCAGGGGCGCTCCATTGCCGGGCGCGTCCTGATGATGCCCTCGACCCGCGGATCCTGCACGGGATCGGGGGTGCTGCTGGATCTGGTCCTGTCGGGTCGCGGCCCGGCGGCCCTGGTCTTTTCCGAGCCCGAGGATGTGGTCACCCTGGGCGCCCTGATCGCCGCCGAGATGTTCGGCAAGGCGTTGCCGGTCCTGCGCCTGTCGCCTTCGGCATTCGATGTGCTGAGCGGCCAGGCGTCGGCGCGGATCGGCCTGGATCGGATCACGGCCGGCGATCTGTCGATTGCGGTTCAGCCCCCCGGCACCGCGTCGCTGGTCCTGACCGGGCAGGATCGCGCGATCCTCGATGGCGGGAACGGGACGGCCGCCGCCCAGGCCATGCGGATCATCTGCGCGATGGCGGCCCAGCAGGGGGCGCGGTGTCTTGTGGATGTCACGCAGGCGCATATCGACGGCTGCATCTATGCCAGCCCGGCGAACCTGACCTTTGCCGAGCGCATGGTCGAGATGGGCGCCCGGGTGACGGTTCCGACGACGATGAACGCGATTTCCGTCGATCGCGAGAACTGGCGCCGGCAAGGCGTTCCCCCCAGCCTTGGCAATCCGGCACAGCGGCTGGCCAATGCCTATGTCAGGATGGGATGCCGGCCGACCTTTACCTGCTCTCCCTATCTTCTGGACAGTGCGCCGGGCAGGGGCGAGGCCATCGCCTGGGCGGAATCGAATGCCGTCATCCATGCCAACAGCGTCCTTGGCGCACGCACGGCGAAACATCCGGATTTTCTGGATCTGTGCATTGCGATCACCGGCAGGGCGCCCTTGTCCGGCGTCTATCTGGACGAGAACCGCAAGGCGCGCCGCATCATCGACGTGGACCTTCCACCCGATGCGGATGATGCGTTCTGGCCGCTGGTGGGCTATCTTGCGGGCAAGGTGTCGCCCGATCGCATTCCGCTGCTGCGCGGCCTTGCGCCGGCGCAGCCCGGCACGGACGAGTTGAAGGCCCTTTGCGCGGCTTTCGGCACCACCTCGGGCGCGGCGATGCTGCATGTCGAGGCCGTCACGCCCGAGGCCGAACTGATCGCCGACGATGCCGATCATTGCCGGATCACGCATGCCGACCTGGAGGATGGCTGGCGGCTTTTGAACGACGGTCCCGAGGATGTCGACCTTGTGGCCCTGGGCAGTCCCCACGCCTCGCTGAACGAATGCCGTGCCCTGGCACGAGGGCTTGCGGGGGACAGGGTCGTCATCCCCACCATCCTGACCACCGGCCGCGACACGCTCGCGCTGGCCCGCGCCGAGGGGGTGCTGGCAATGCTCGAGGCAAGCGGCGTGACGGTTCTGCCCGATCTGTGCTGGTGCTCGATCTCCGAGCCGGTCTTTCCGGTCCAGACGCATGCCGTGATGACCAATTCCGGGAAGTATGCCCATTACGGGCCGGGGCTGTCCGGTCGCGCCGTCAGGTTCGGCAACCTTGCGCAATGCGTTCGGGCGGCGCTGACGGGTAAGGCGCCGGGGACCATGCCGGACTGGATGCGGAAGCCGGACCTGCCATAAGACCAGAGAGCGGCGAGCCCTGCGCCCCCGGCACTGGCTTTCGGCTTTGGTGCAGCATGGCCATCGCCGATGCTGGCAGTATGTTTCCTTCAACCCGGGCGCCCGGTTGTGCTGGGGTTCAGCGGTGCTTGGCCTCTCGGCAGGGTATCCGATCCCCTCGGTCCGCTTGGCTCATCCGGGTTCCCGGCGGTTGTGGCTGGGCCCTGGGTCCGCTGCGATCTGGATGGTCTTGCGGTGCGGCTGGCAGGCCGGATCGGCCGGCACGGCGTTTCTTGCCGGGCAGAGAATCTCTGGCTGAATTGCGCGATTTGGACTATCATCGCCGTATTGCAATGCGGGGCGGCAAAGATGCGTATCATTCTGGCCCTAACTCTCTCGACAGCAACAATTGCGCTTGTTTCCGGTTGTGAGGAGGTCCCCTCCGCATCCGAACCCGGCCAGCAATCGCAGGCGACGATCTCCTCGACAGGGTCCGGCGGCGGCTCGGGCGGCGGTCGCGGCGGTGGAACCGGCGGGGGCGGCTCCGGCGGCAGCAACAGCGGTGGCTCGGGCAGCGGGTCCGGTGGAGGAAGCACCGGCGGCGGTTCCAGCGGCGGCAGCAGTGACGGCGGCTCGGGCGACGGGTCCGGCGGTGGCGACAGCGGCGGAGGTGGCGACGACGGGGGCGGCGACGACGGTGGAGGAGGCTGGGGCTAGCGATGTCCGTCGGGCGACCAGCAAGGTCCCTGCTGCTGCTGGCGGCGGCGGTATCGCTGGGCCTGACGACACTGGCCGAGGCCGAAGGCGCCCGCATCGCGCTGGTCGTCGGCAACGGGAATTACCAGCGTATCCCGGCCCTGGACAACGCCGTGCGCGACGCCCGCGACATCGCCGACATGCTGCGCGACTTCGGCTTTACCGTGCAGGAGTCCCACGACCTTGACAGGGCGGGTTTCGAAACCTTCCTGCGCACGGCGCTGCTGAACATTCCCGAAGGATCGGAGCTGGTCTTTTTCTATGCGGGCCACGGCATCCAGATCGGGCGCCGGAACTATCTGCTGCCGACCGATGTGGCCTTTGAAAGCGTCTATGACCTGCCGGTGCAGTCCATCACCCTGGACCGGGTGGTCGAGTTGCTTTCGGCCCGCGGCTCAAGCCATGTCGCCATGATCGACGCTTGCCGCGAAAATCCGTTTCCGAACCTGCGCCTGGCGGCAAACCTTGATGCGACGCTGTTCGAGGCCAAGTCCGGCTTCGAGGTCTTTTCGACCCCCATCAACTCGCTGGTCGCCTTTTCGACCTCGCCCGGGCAGGTGGCCTATGACGGCGAAGCGGGCGGAAACGGGCCCTATACGCAGGCGATCCTGGCCTCGGCAGGGCAATATTCGGATGAGAATATCCTGACGATGCTGGCCGATGTGCGCCAGCGTGTCTACCAATCGACCAGCGGCCGCCAGGTGCCTTGGGAAAGCTCGACCCTGGTGCAGCCCTTCTATCTGGTCCAGGGCGGGGCGGTTTCCACTCCGGCCCCCTCGGATTCCACGACCTCCCAGCCCAACCGCAGCGCAGCGCCGGTGCAGGAAATTGCGGTCGATCTGGCGATGCCCTTCGCGCGCGAACTGCCGCTGGACGACAGGCTTGCCGGGCAGATCGGCGGGTTTCAGGGCGATGTCTCGGTGATCGAGGCCCCGCAGCATGGGCAGCTGGATCTTGCCGGCGGTGCCCTGACCTATCGCCCGCACCTGGCCGAGACCTCGATGGCGGGCAAGACGGAATATGCCGTCCGCGACCGCTTCGGCCTTGGCATCGGCGGGGCGGAGCCGCGCATCCTGAACGTCTCGGTCGAGATGACGGCCCTGGCCTGCGACGTCCAGGCGGGCGATGCGCTGGATCTTCAGGGCGTGGGCCTTTACCGGCTGCCGAACCAGATCGAACCCCGGCGCGCATTGGCCGATTGCACGCAGGCCGTGACCGAAAATCCCGGCATTGCGCGGCTGCTCTACCAGCTGGGCCGCGCCCAGCAGGCTTCGGGCGACCTGAAATCGGCCTATGACAGTTTTCGCGCCGCCGCCGCGGCCGGCCATATCCGCGCCGGTCATGCGGCCGCCATGCTGCTGCTCAGCCCACGCGTGGACCGCGCTGCGGTGCCCATTCCGCTGGACGAGGCGCAGGGCAATGCGCTTCTGGACCAGGCCATCGCCAGCGGCGACCCCTTCGCCATGCATAGCCGCGGCCTGCGATTGCTGCGCAACGGACCTGCGGAGGACGATCGCCAGCGCGGCTTCGAATTGCTCGAGCGCGCGGCCGAGCTTGGCCATACCTATTCCATGAACGAGTTGGGCGCCTATTTCCTTGATCCCGACAGCCGTTGGTTCCGGCCGGAACGCGGGCTGACCTATCTGCGCGCCTCGGCCGAGCGCAAGGATATCTATGGCTACAACAACCTGGGGCTGGTGGCGCTGCGCGGCTATGAGGATGTGAAGCCGGACCATGCCGCCGCCCGGGACTGGTTCGAGCGTGCGGCCCAGGGCGGGCATCCCTTTGCGCCTTCGAATCTGGGGCGGATGATCATGCGCGGCCAGTTGGGCAAGCCCGATCCGCGTGCGGCGGTGCGCTGGTATGACATGGGGCTGGCGCGCGGCGACGGCTGGGGCGGCGCCAATGCCGCCGGTATCATCCTGAAGGGCGATGCCCGGCCCTTGGGCCCTGCCGATGCCGCCCTGCGCGCCGCCAAGGCGCTGTATCTGCCGGCGCCCGACGCGGCCGGCCGGGCGCGTGAACTGCTGGACGGGATTGCCGCCGCCGATCTGGACCGGGCCACGCAGATGATCCTGAACGAGTTGGGCGAAGCGGTCGCCGTGGACGGGCGGGCCGGTCCCGCCACCATCGAGGCGCTGGTCCGGGCCGGCAATCGGGCAGGGCTGGGGGCACTGCCTGCCGATGCGGGGGCGCAAGAGCGCCTGCTGATGGGGGCCCGGGCCTGGTGGGTGCAAAACCCGCCGCGCGTCGATCTGTTCTGACGCGGGCAGCGCAAGTCCGGTCGCGCCGCAATCCTCGCGCATCCGTCCGGCGCATCTGAGGCGGGCAAGGCGGCCCGGCGGACCAGCGCCGTCCCCGATCAGGCAGAAAGCCGCCTGCCGCCATGGCAGGCGGCGGCCGCGCGAGACCTCCCCCGATGGCGCAGCGTAGCCGTGTCTCACGATTCGCCTGGCGCTGCATGCGCGCCTTGCGCCGCTTGGTCCTCATTGTCAGATCGCTCCGGGCAGCACGCGGCTCCTTGCGCGTCGCGGGGATGATTTCACTTTGAAATCAAAGAGGTTTCCATCAATGGATCACAATGGTACTTCGCGAACAAACTTTAAATTTGACACGCGTAAAATATATAAGTAGCGTCACTTGGACCGCCATAGGGGAGGGCTTTGGCGGCGAGTCGGGTTTTTCCCCGGCACCATCTCCTCGAAATCGAGATCCTGGGAGGACTCCATGAGTTTCAAGAAAGCGCTTTCGGCGCTGCTGACGACTGTTGCCCTGAGCGCGGGCGGCACGGCACATGCCGATGGCATCGGCGCCTCGCTGCTGACCCAGCAGCACCCGTTCTACATCGAGCTTGCCGATGCGATGAAAGCCGAGGCCGAGGCCAAGGGCGTGCCGCTGGAGATCAGTATCGCCAACCAGGACCTGAACAAGCAACTGGCCGATGTCGAGGATTTCATCGTCAAGGGCGTCGACGTGATCGTCATCTCGCCGGTGGACAGCCAGGGGGTGATGGCCGCCATCGCCAAGGCGGATGCGGCGGGGATCAAGGTCATCACGGTGGACGTGCCCGCCGCGAATGCCAAGGTGACCTCGCATATCGGCACCGACAACTATACCGGCGGCGTCAAGGCCGGCGAGTTGATGGCCGAGGTTCTGGGCGGCAAGGGCAAGGTCGCGATCATCGATTACCCGACCGTGCAATCGGTGGTCGCGCGGGTCGAGGGCTTCAGGAAGGCCCTGGAGGCGCACCCGGAAATCGAGATCGTCGCCCAGCAGACCGGCATCACCCGGGCCGAGGCGCTGGCTGTCGCGCAGAACATGCTGCAGGCCAACCCTGACATCGCCGGCATCTTCGGCTTCGGCGACGATGCCGCGCTGGCCGCTGCCGTGGCGGTGAAGTCTGCGGGACTTGAAGGCCAGGTCAAGGTGATCGGCTTCGACGGCATGGAAGAGGCCCGCAACGCGGTCGACGCCAATCCGGTCATGGTCGGCGTGATCCAGCAATTCCCCGACCAGATGGGCAAGACCGCCGTGGATACCGCCGCGGCGGTCATCGAAGGCCAGGACGTGCCTGCCGAGCAGCCCATCGTTCCGGGCGTCTACGTCAAGGAATGAACCGCGGCGCCGCAGGGCGTCGGGGATGCCTTGCGGTGTGGTCACGGGGGAGTGGAGCGGATGAACCAAGCGGCGGAATTCGTGCTGTCCTTGCGCGATATAAGAAAGAGCTTCGGCCCGGTCGAGGCCCTGAAATCCATGCGGCTGGATGTCCGGCCGGGCCGCGTGCACACGATCCTGGGCGAGAACGGTGCCGGCAAGTCGACCTTGATGAAGATCCTGGTCGGCGTGCATCAGCCGTCGGGCGGGGAAATGGTGCTGGATGGGCGGCCTTACGCGCCGCACAGTCCGAAAGACGCCGCCGCCCAGGGGCTGGCGATCGTCTTTCAGGAACTCAGCCTGTGCAACAACCTGTCCGTCGCCGAGAACATCATGGCGACGCATGAACCCGCACGCCTCGGCTTCATCAACGACCGGAAGCTGCGGGCGGAAGCGAGGGCGCTGGTCCGGGACCTGGGCCTGCCCGTGGATGTGGGCGCGAAGGTCGGGCACCTGTCGATTGCGCAGCGCCAGCTTGTCGAGATCGCCAAAGGTCTCAGCAAGCCCGCCAAGGTGCTGATCCTGGACGAGCCCACCTCGTCCCTGTCGGATTCTGAGGCCGAGATCCTGTTCGGCATCATCGACCGCCTCAAGGCGCGGGGCACCGCCATCATCTATATCTCGCACCGCATGGAAGAGATCATGCGGCTATCCGACGATATCACCGTCATCCGGGACGGCGCCTATGTCGCGATGCGCAAGCGCGACGAGACCTCCATCGAGGAGCTTATCGCGCTGATGGTCGGCCGCAGGATGGATGAGATCTATCCGCCGCGTCTTGCGCCCGCGCCCGGCGCGGATGTTCGACCTGTGCTGGACGTGCGGGGCCTGTCCTGTGCGGGACGGTTCAGGGATGTCGGCTTCGAGGTTCGCCCCGGCGAGATTCTGGGCTTTTTCGGCCTGATCGGGTCCGGCCGCTCGGATGTGATGAACGCCCTGTTCGGAATGCGATCCACGAGCGGGGATATCCGCGTCGACGGCAAACCCGTCCGGCTGCGCAATCCGGCCGACGCCATCGCGGTCGGGATCGGCTTCGTGACCGAGAACCGCAAGGAAGAGGGGCTGGCCCTGGACGCGCCTGTGCGGTCGAATATCTCCATGGCCGCGCTGGACGGCTTTGCCGGGAAAGCCGGCTTCCTCCGCTTCGGCAAGGAACGCCGGGCGGCCAGGGCGGAGGTGCAGCGCCTCGGGGTCCGCACCAGTTCGCTAGAAACGCTCGCGGGGAAACTGTCCGGCGGCAACCAGCAAAAGGTCGTGCTGGCGAAATGGCTGTTGACCAGGCCGCGCGTCCTGATCCTGGACGAGCCGACGCGCGGCGTCGATGTCGGCGCGAAATTCGAGATCTATCGCATCATCCGCGAACTTGCCGCCGAGGGGACCGCGATCCTGCTGGTCTCATCGGAACTGCCCGAGGTGCTCGGGCTGGCGGATCGCATCGCCATCATGGCCGAGGGTGAACTGAAGGCCACGGTCGCGCGCGGCGACCTGACGCCCGAGCTTGTCATGGCCCATGCAACGGGAACGCATCAATGACCCAGACAACCGACACGACCATCAGCGCCGGGCGAGAGCAGCTGCGCGCCGCCTTGCATCAATATGGCGGCATCCTCGTCTCGCTCATCGTGCTTTGCGTGATCTTCACGGTTCTGAACGAACGCTTCATGACGGTCGCCAACCTGACCAACATCCTGCAACAGGTGGCGGTGGTCGCCATTGCCGCCTTCGGCATGACCTGGGTCATCCTGCTTGGGGAAATCGACCTCTCCATCGGCTCGATCATCGCGGTGGCGGGGATGGCGGGCGCGCAGGCACTGGCCTTCGGCTGGGGCTTCGCGCCGGCGCTGCTGTTCACGCTGGCGGCGGGCGCGGCGATGGGCCTGGTGAACGGCGTGCTGACCGCCAAGCTGATGCTGCCCTCCTTCATCGTGACGGTGGCGACGATGGGCATCTATCGCGGCTTGGTCAGCCTGCCGACCAACGGTGCGCCGGCGATGATCTCGGACCCGGCATGGACGGCGATCGGCGGCAGCAGCTGGCTCGGCCTGCCGATCATCATCTGGATCGTCGTGGCCCTGTTCCTGTTCAACCATATCCTGCTGTCGCGCACGACCTTCGGCCGGCGCGCCTATCTGACCGGCGGCAATCGCGAGGCCGCACTTTATTCCGGCATCAAGGTGGACCGGCTGAAGATCGCCATCTTCACCCTGTCCGGCGTCATGGCGGCGGTGTCGGGGATCCTGCTTTCCTCGCGCCTCTATTCGGCGCAGACCAATGCCGGGATGAGCTATGAGCTCGACGCCATCGCGGCGGCGGTGCTGGGCGGCACCAGCCTGGCGGGCGGCGTCGGCACCATGGTCGGCACGCTGATCGGTGCGCTGATCATCGGGGTGATGAACAACGGCATGAACATGCTGTCGGTGCCCTATTTCTACCAGCTGATCGTCAAGGGCCTGGTGATCCTGATCGCCGTCTGGCTGGACGTGCGTGCCAAGCAGCGGCGGAGCTGAGAAGATGCGCAAGGTTCTGACCATCGGCGAGGTTCTCGTCGAGATCGTGGCGACCACCCGCGGCAACGGCTTTCTCGAGGCGCAGCCGCTGGTCGGCCCTTTTCCCTCGGGCGCGCCGGCGATCTTCATCGACCAGGTCGGCAAGATGGGCACGCCCTGCGCCATCATCTCGCGCGTGGGCGACGACGATTTCGGCCGCGTGAACATCGAGCGGCTGCGGGCCGACGGCGTGGATGTCTCAGGCATCGAGGTGGCGCCGGGCGAAAGCACCGGCAGCGCCTTCGTGCGCTATCGCGACGATGGCAGCCGCGCCTTCGTCTACAACATCCGCCATGCCGCCTGCGGCAAGCTGCGACCGACCGCGGCGTCCGAGGCGCTGGTCGAAAGCTGCACCCATCTGCATGTCATGGGCTCGGCCTTTTCGGCGCCGGAACTGGGCGCGATGGTGATGGACGCGGCGCGGCGGATCAAGGCGCGGGGCGGCACGATCTCGTTCGATCCGAACCTGCGGCCCGAACTCTTGGACGTGCCCGGCATGCGCGCGGCGCTGGATGCGGTGCTGGCGATGACGGACCTGTTCATGCCTTCGGGCGAGGAATTGTTCCTGTTCGATACGGCCCGGGATGAGGCCGCCGTGATCGCCGCCCTGCTGGATCGCGGCATCCGCACCGTGGTCGTCAAGCGCGGCGCGGCCGGCGCCAGCCTGTTCGAGCGGGGCTTGCGCCTCGATGCCATGCCGCTGGCGGTCGATGAGGTCGACCCGACCGGCGCCGGCGACACCTTCGGCGGCGCCTTCCTCAGCCTGTGGCTGGCCGGTTCCGACCCGGCCGAGGCGCTGCGCCTTGCCAATGCCGCAGGCGCCCGCGCCGTGACCCGGCTGGGACCGATGGAGGGAACCTCGACCCGCGCGGAACTGGACGCGCTGCTTTCGGAACGGAAAGGCTGAGACCCATGACCGACAATCCTCTGAAATCCATCGCCGAATGGCGCGACCGACCCGGCCCCTCGGGCATCCCCTCGATCTGCACCGCGCATCCCATGGCGATCGAGGCGGCGATGCGCTGCACCGCGCCGACCCCCCTGCCGCTGCTGATCGAGGCGACCTGCAACCAGGTCAACCAGGATGGCGGCTATACCGGCATGACCCCCGCCGATTTCCGCCGCTTCGTCGAGGAAATCGCGGCCCGCACGGGCTTTCCGTTGGAGCGCCTGATCCTGGGCGGCGATCACCTTGGTCCGAACCCTTGGAAAAGCCTGCCTGCCGATCAGGCGATGGCAAAGGCCGAGGTGATGATCCGCGCCTTTGCCGCGGCAGGCTTCACCAAGCTGCATCTGGACTGCTCCATGGGCTGCGCCGGCGAGCCGGTGGCGCTGGACGATGCGCAGACGGCGGCGCGCGCGGCGCGGCTGGCGGCGGCGGCCGAGGAGGCGCGGCCCCAAGGCGGCATCGCCCCGGTCTATGTCATCGGCACCGAGGTTCCGATCCCCGGCGGCGCGATGGAAGAGATCGAGGGGCTGGAACTGACCAGCCCCGGCGCGGCCCTGGCCACATTCCAGGTGCATTGCCGGGCTTTCGCGGATGCCGGACAGCAGGATGCCTTCACCCGCGTCGTCGGACTGGTGGTCCAGCCCGGCGTCGAGTTCGGAAATCACAATGTCATCGACTATGACCCGGCGGCGGCGCGCGACCTCTCCGCCGTGCTGGCGCAGATGCCGGGCGTGGTGTTCGAGGCGCATTCGACCGATTACCAGACCCGCGGGGCGCTGACCGCCCTGGTTCGTGACGGCTTTGCCATCCTCAAGGTCGGGCCGGGCCTGACCTTCGTGCTGCGCGAGGCGCTGTATGGGCTGGACGCCATCGCCGAGGAACTGTTTCCCGGCCGTCGCCAGCGCAGCCTGCGCCAGGCGACGGAGGCGGTGATGCTGGAGGCGCCCGGCAACTGGGACCGCTACTATCACGGGCCAGAGGCCGAGCGCGCCTTGCAACGGCATTTCTCCTATAGCGACCGCATCCGCTATTACTGGCCGCAGCCGGGGGCCGAACGTGCGGTGGACGAGCTTTTTGCGCTGCTGGACGGGGTGGAACTGCCCGAGACGCTGATCGCGCAATATCTGGGCGGGCTTTATCCCGAAGTCCGGGCCGGTCGCCTGCCGCCGCGCGCCAGGGATCTGGCGCTGGCGGCGGTCGAGCGGCTGGCGCAGGATTATGTCGCGGCCTGCTGTTCCTGAACGGCCCTGCCGGCTTTTGGAAGGGCCGGGATCCTCCCGGCCCTTGCGTCGTTCCCGCCATGTCGCATCGGGTCGGGGATCGCCGCTATTGACCCTCGCCGCCTCGCGGCCGATATTGTCAAGATAAGTCTTTACGCGAGACAATATATTGCTTTCGGACGCGTTCCGAAGGGGAGGCGGCATGGAAGAGCAGAAGATCAAGAACATGGAAGAGTTCTCGGCGGTCAGCGGCATCTCGCGGCCGACGATCTCGAAATACTTCAACGACCCGTCCAGCGTCCGCCGCTCGACCCGCGAGCGGATCGAAGAGGCCATCGCCCGCTACGGCTACCGGCCGAACCTGTTCGCCATCAACCAGAACCGCAAGTTCACCAAGAACATCGGCATCATCGTCCCGCATATCGTCGATCCGTTCTATGCCGAGATCGTCCGCCAGATCGAGACGCGCTGCATCGAGGCGGGGTATTGGGCCATCGTCCTGGGCTCGCACGGCGATGCCGAGCGCGAGCTGAGTGCTATCGAGATGCTGTATTCCCTGCGCATCGCCGGCGCCATCATCGCGCCCTTGGGGGACACGTCGGTCTCGGATCGCATCCGGCGACTTGCCGCGGACATCCCCACAGTGATTTTCGACAACCATATGAACGGGGACGAGATTTTCGTCGGCACCGACAATTTCCAAAGCGTCGGGCTGATGGTCGACTACCTGTGCCGCAGTGGTGAGCCGCCCTGCTTCCTGGACATGCCGGCCGTCAATACCAACGCCCGTGAACGCCGCGAAGCCTATGTCCGCGCCATGGAGGAGCAGGGCTTCCAGCCGCATGTGATCCCGGCCGAATCGGCCGGCTGGGATTTCGAGGAACTGGGCTACAATGCCGGGCTGCGGCTGCTGCCTGCGCATCAACTGCCGACGAACACTGTGCTTTGCGCCAATGACCGCATGGCGATCGGCCTGATCGCGGCGGCGTTTGAAAAGGGGCTGCGGGTGGGGCGCGGCGCCGCCACGGCGCTGCGCGTGGCCGGCCATGACGACCATCCGATGGCCCGCTTTACCGCGCCGGCCCTGACCACTGTTGCGCAAGACTATGTTTCCATTGCGGAAAACAGCGTCTCCACGCTTTTCGGCATGATCGAAAACGGGGTTCGTCCCGCCAGCCCGCTGCGGCGGCTTGAAGGCAAGTTGATCCTGCGGGCATCGGCATAATTATTGGTTCGCGGCCTCTATAAATTTTTCGCGCGTAAAAATATTGATTGACCCGTTACATGTGAATCCGTAACTTCCTTGGCAACAGCTTCACCGAGGGAGGACAAGGATGAAACTGAGAACGGCGTTTCTGGCCGCGACGGCGATTGCCCTGACGGGTGCCGCACAGGCCGAGGAACTGACCATCGCCACCGTGAACAACGGCGACATGATCATCATGCAGAAACTGGCCCCCGAATGGGAAAAGGCCACGGGGTACAGGATCAACTGGGTGATCCTGGAAGAAAACGTCCTGCGCCAAAGGGTGACGACCGACATCGCCACCAGGGGCGGGCAGTTCGACATCATGACCGTCGGCTCCTACGAGGCGCCGATCTGGGGCAAGCAGGGCTGGCTGATGCCGCTGGACGACCTGGGCGAGGATTACGACTACGGCGACCTGATCCCCTCGGTCGCGGCCGGGCTTTCGGCGGACGGCAAGCTGGTCGCGGCGCCGTTCTACGCGGAAAGCTCGTTCACCATGTATCGCAAGGATCTGTTCGAGGCGGCGGGGCTGACCATGCCCGAACAGCCGACCTACGGCCAGATCGCGGAATTCGTCGAAAAGCTGACCGACAAGTCCAGGGAGCAATATGGCATCTGCCTGCGCGGCAAGCCGGGCTGGGGCGAGAACATGGCCTTTCTCGGCACCTTGGTGAACACCTATGGCGGCCAGTGGTTCGACATGGACTGGCAACCGCAGATCGACAGCCAGCCCTGGCAGGAGGCCATCTCCTATTACGTCGAGTTGATGACCAAATACGGGCCCCCCGGCGCGGTCAGCAATGGCTTCAACGAGAACCAGGCGCTGTTCCAGACCGGAAAATGCGCGATCTGGATCGACGCCACCTCGGCCGCGGGCCGGGTCTATGACCCCAAGCAAAGCGAGGTTGCGGACAAGATCGCCTTCGCCCCCGCGCCGCAGGCGGTCACCCCGGCGGGTTCGGCCTGGTTCTGGGCCTGGTCGCTGGCCATCCCCTCCAGCTCGACCAAGGCCGATGTGGCCAAGTCCTTCATCGCCTGGGCGACCTCGAAGGATTACGTCAAGCTGGTCGGCGAGAAGGAGGGTTGGGTCGCCGTGCCGCCGGGCACGCGCCTTTCGACCTATGAATTGCCCGAATATCAGGAGGCTGCGCCCTTTGCCGCGACCGTCCTGGCCTCGATCGAGGCCACGGACCCGGCCAGGCCCACGAAGGATCCGGTGCCCTATACCGGCATCCAATATGTGACGATCCCCGAGTTCCAGGGCATCGGTACCGTCGTCGGCCAGCAGATCTCGGCCGCGCTTGCCGGGCAGACGAGCGTCGAAGCGGCCCTGAAGGCCGCGCAGGACTACGCGGCCCGGGAAATGTCCCGCGCGGGCTATCCCAAGTAACGGCTCCTCCCCGGAGGGGGGCGGGGAAGCAATCTCCGCCCCTTTTCGACAGCGGTCGATTTCTCCGGCCTATACGCGCCGATCTTTTTCCATAGGAGACACGCATGGCCACCGCGCATTCGCGCGCGCTTGCGCGCCTGATGGTCTCGCCCTCGGTCATCCTGCTGCTGATGTGGATGATCGTTCCCTTGGGCATGACCCTGTATTTCAGCTTCCTGCGCTACAATCTGCTCATGCCGGGCATGGAGACCTGGGCGGGTTTCGACAATTATTACTACTTCATCCAGCAGCCTTCGTTCTGGATCGCCCTGACGAATACGCTGGTCCTGGTGCTGGGTGTGCTTTGCATCACCGTGATCGGCGGCATTGCCCTGGCCTTGCTGCTGAACCAGCCCTTCCGGGGGCAGGGCATCGTCCGGGTCATGGTGATCGCACCCTTTTTCGTCATGCCCACCGTTTCGGCGCTGGTGTGGAAGAACTTCTTCATGAACCCGGTCAACGGCATGTTCGCCCATCTGGCCAAGGCGCTGGGGTTCGCGCCGCTGGACTTCCTGTCGCAGGCGCCGCTGGCCTCGATCATCCTGATCGTTTCCTGGAGCTGGCTGCCCTTTGCCACGCTGATCCTGCTGACCGCGCTGCAGTCGCTGGACAGTGAGCAGATGGAGGCGGCCGAGATGGACGGCGCAGGCTGGCTTTCGCGCTTTCGCTACCTGACGCTGCCGCATCTGACGCGCTCGATCACCGTGGTGGTGCTGATCCAGACCATCTTCCTGCTGTCGATCTTTGCCGAGATTCTGGTGACCACCAATGGCGGCCCCGGCGTCGCCTCCACCAACCTGCCGTTCCTGGTCTATTCGCAGTCGCTGCTGTCCTTCGACGTGGGCGGCGGCTCGGCCGGGGGCATCATCGCGGTCATCCTGGCCAATATCGTGGCGATCTTCCTGATGCGGATGATCGGCAAGAACCTGGACGCATGAGGAAGCCATGGCACGCAAGACTTCCCCGACCCGACAGGCCGTCGTCACCGTGGCGGCATGGAGTATCGGTTTCCTGATCTTCCTGCCGATCCTGTGGACCGTCATCCTCAGCTTCAAGTCGGAAACAGACGCGATCCGCACGCCCTTGCAGGTGCTGTCGGCGCCCTGGACGACGGCGAGCTATGCCGAGGTGCAAGGCCGTTCGAACTACGGTGCGCATTTCATGAACTCGGTGATCATCTCGCTGGGCTCGACGGTGCTGGCGTTGCTGGTCGCCATCCCGGCGGCCTGGGCCATGGCGTTCCAGCCCGGCCGGCGGACCAAGGATCTGCTGATGTGGATGCTCTCCACCAAGATGATGCCGGCCGTGGGCGTGCTGATCCCCATCTATCTGATGTTCCGCGATTTCGGGCTGCTGGATACGCGCATCGGGCTGACGGTGGTGATGACGCTGATCAACCTGCCGATCGTGGTCTGGATGCTCTACACCTATTTTCGCGAGATCCCGTCCGAGATCCTGGAGGCGGCGCGGATGGACGGCGCCAGCCTGACGAAAGAGATCGTCCATGTGCTGACGCCGATGGCGGTTCCGGGCATCGCCTCGACGCTGCTGCTGAACGTCATCCTGGCTTGGAACGAGGCGTTCTGGACGCTGCAGCTGACCACCTCCAAGGCGGCGCCGCTGACGGCCTTCATCGCCAGCTATTCCTCGCCCGAGGGGCTTTTCTACGCGAAACTGTCGGCGGCCTCGACCATGGCCATCGCACCCATCCTGATCCTTGGCTGGTTCAGCCAGAAGCAACTGGTCCGCGGCCTGACCTTCGGCGCGGTGAAATGAGGTAGACATGGGACAGATTACGCTCAACAAGGTGCGCAAGGCCTTCGGCGAGGCCGAGGTCATTCCCGGCATCGACCTGCAGATCGACCACGGCGAGTTCGTGGTCTTCGTCGGCCCCTCGGGCTGCGGCAAGTCCACGCTGCTGCGGCTGATCGCCGGGCTGGAGGACATCAGTTCGGGCAATATCGTCATCGACGGGCGCGAGGCCAGCAACGCCCCGCCGGGCGAGCGCGGGCTGGCGATGGTGTTCCAAAGCTATGCGCTTTACCCGCATATGTCGGTGCGCAGGAACATCGCCTTTCCGCTGAAGATGGCGGGCATGGCGCAGGCCGAACAGGACCGCAAGGTCGAGGACGCGGCGCGCATCCTGAACCTGACGGGCTACCTGGGCCGCCGCCCCGGCCAGCTTTCGGGCGGCCAGCGCCAGCGCGTCGCCATCGGCCGCGCCATCGTGCGCGAGCCGGCGGCGTTCCTGTTCGACGAGCCGCTGTCGAACCTTGATGCGGCGCTGCGCGTGACCATGCGCCACGAGATCAGCGAATTGCACCAGAAGCTGAAGACGACGATGATCTATGTCACCCACGACCAGGTCGAGGCGATGACCATGGCCGACAAGATCGTCGTCTTGCATGCCGGTCGGATCGAGCAGGTCGGCAGCCCGCTGGAGCTTTACAACGCGCCCGCGAACCTGTTCGTCGCGGGCTTCATCGGCAGCCCGAAGATGAACTTCGTCACCGGCCCCGAGGCGGCAAGGCACGGTGCCCATACCATCGGCATCCGCCCCGAGCATCTGGAGATCGTCGCCGAGGGCGGCTGGCAGGGCAGGGTGCATCTGGCCGAGCATCTGGGATCGGACACCTTCCTCAAGGTGGACAGTCCCGAGTTGGGCGAGCTGACCGTCCGCGTCAGCGGCGAACGCGGGCTGAACCCCGGCGACGAGCTGCGGCTGATGCCGCGCCTCGAACGGATTTATCGTTTCTCTGAAGATGGAAGGTCCATGACATGAGACTGCAAGGCAAAACCGCCCTGATCACCGGCGCGGCCCGCGGCATCGGGCTGGAATTCGCCCGTGCCTATATCGCCGAGGGCGCCCGCGTCGCGCTGGCCGACATCAATGCCGACGCCGTGCGCGCCGCCGTCGAAAGCCTTGGCCCGCAGGCCGTCGCCGTGCAGATGGACGTGACCCGGCAGGACAGCATCGACGCCGGATTCGCCGAGGTGATCGGCACGTTCGGCCATCTGGATATCCTGGTCAACAACGCCGCGCTGTTCACCGCCGCGCCGGTCGAGGAGGTCACCCGCGCCGATTACGACCGTGTCATGGCGGTGAACATGACCGGTGCCTTCTTCTGCATGCAGGCGGCGGCGAAGCACATGATCGCCCGCGGCAAGGGCGGCAAGATCATCAACATGGCATCTCAGGCCGGCCGCCGGGGCGAGCCCTTGGTCGCGGTCTATTGCGCCAGCAAGGCCGCCGTCATCAGCATGACCCAAAGCGCCGGCCTCGGCCTGATCCGCCACGGCATCAACGTCAACGCCATCGCCCCGGGCGTGGTGGATGGCGAGCACTGGGACATGGTGGACGAGCATTTCGCCCGCTTCGAGGGCCTGAAGCCGGGCGAGAAGAAAAAGCTGGTCGGCGCGGCCGTGCCCTTCGGCCGCATGGGCGTGGCCTCGGACCTGACCGGCATGGCGATCTTTCTTGCCACGGCCGAGGCCGAATACATCGTCGGCCAGACCTTCGGCGTCGATGGCGGCAACTGGCTGGCCTGAGATTTCACCTTCGCGGTTCCGGCGATCGTCGGGGCCGCCGCATCATCCGGGGTCTACATGCAAGCCATCGTCCTTCGCCAGGGCGGCCAGGTAGCCGTCGAAACCCTGTCCGATCCCGAACCCGGTCCGGGCGAGGTGCTGATCGCGGTCCGCGCCAGCGGCATCTGCCACACCGATATCGAGATCCTGCGGGGCAATTACGGCGCCTCGGCCTTTCCGTTGGTGCCGGGCCACGAATATGCCGGCGAGGTGCTGGCCCTGGGCGCGGGTGTCACCGGCTTCGCTGCCGGCGATCTGGTCGTGGTCGATCCGAACATCGGCTGCGGCACCTGTCCCGGTTGCCGCGCCGGCCGGGTCAACCTGTGCGAAAGCCTTGGCGCCTATGGCGTCACCCGCAACGGCGGCTTTGCCGAGCGTTGCGTGGTGCGGGCCGATGCCCTGGTGCCTGCGCCCGGCATGGACCCGGCGCTGGCGGCGTTGGCCGAGCCGATGGGTTGTGTGCTGAACGGCCTGTCGCCCCTGGCCGGACGCCGGATCGACCGGGCGCTGGTCTTTGGCGCCGGACCCATCGGCATGCTGATGGGCATCGCCCTGCGTCAGCGCGGGGCCGAGGCGATCATGGTCGATCTGGACGAGGATCGGCTGGCGATGGCCGCCGAGTTCGGCCTTGGCGCTTTGGCCCAGGGCACGGCCGAGCTGGAGCGGTTGCGCCATGGCTGCGATCTGGCGGTGGACGCGACCGGCGTGCCCGCGGTGGCGGCGCGCCTGCCGGAATACGCCGCGAATGGCGGCAATATGCTTTATTTCGGCGTATGCCCGCCCGCGGCGCGGATCGAGATTTCCCCCTTCGAGATCTTCCGCCGCCAGCTTTCGCTGTTCGGCACGCATTCCCTGAACCACAACATCGCCGAGGCGCTGGAGGTCATCCAGGCTTGCGGCCCGGGCCTGGGCAGGCTGATCACCCACCGGCTGCCGCTGCCCGAGGTCGCCAGGCTCTTCGGCGCCGGCACGCCGCGGGGCGCCATGAAGGTGTTGATGGATACGGAATGACCGGGAGGGGGGGGGATTTGCGATCGGGTCCAAACTGGTCCAGACAAGGAATGAGAAACCTGGCGGGATGACGGAATTGAAGCACGCCCCTGCAAGCTACGCGGCATTCCTGTTCGACATGGATGGAACGCTGCTGACGTCGATCCCGGTCGTCGAGCGGGTCTGGACCGAATGGGCGCGCCGTGTCGGTGTGCCGGTCGCCGATGTCCTTGCCTATCTGCACGGCCGCCGCGCCGTCGACACCGTTCGCCGTTTCGCCCCGCCGCATGTGCTTATCGATGAAGAGGTCGCCTGGGTCGAGGCACGCGAGATCGAGGATGTCGATGGGGTCGTCGCAATCGCAGGCGCTGTCGAACTGCTTGCGTCGCTTGCGCCCGAACGATGGGCTGTCGTGACCTCGGCAAGCCGCAAGCTTGCGCTGCGCCGCATGGAGGCCGCGGGACTTCCGCTGCCCCGGTTCATGGTCACCTCGGACGACGTCTCGCGAGGCAAGCCGGACCCGGAAGGCTATCGCCGGGGGGCCGGGCTTCTGGGCGTGGATAT
Organism: Paracoccus denitrificans; assembly: GCF_900100045.1. Lineage (GTDB taxonomy): Bacteria > Pseudomonadota > Alphaproteobacteria > Rhodobacterales > Rhodobacteraceae > Paracoccus > Paracoccus denitrificans. Next base: position 70,540 of record NZ_FNEA01000001.1, read on the forward strand.
CGCCCGCTGCCTGGTTTTCGAGGATACGGAAGCCGGTCTGCTGGCCGGGCGGGCTGCGGGGGCGCAGGTGATCCGTATCGCAGGGCCGCATACTGCGCCTCAGGGCGTGGGTGTGCCGACGATCAGCGACTACGATGGGCTTCGTGTCCTGTCCCGCCCCGATGGCATGACGCTGAGCTGCGCCAGCATGGGCCCCGCCGTCCCCTGAAAATGCGGCGACGGGCCGCGTGGGCAGGCACGGACCCCTTTCCGCCTATGCGAGATGCTCTTCGAAAAAGGATTGCAGGCTGTCGAAGGGGATCGCGTCCATGTGGTCGTAGAGATCGACGTGATCGGCGCCCTCGATGATCATCAGCTCCTTCGGCTCGGCCGCGGCCTTGCAGGCGTCCTCGCTCAAATAGCGCGAATGGGCGTTCTCGCCCGCGATCGGCAGCATCGTCGATGCGCTGAGGCATCGGGGCAGGGCGGGTTACCGGAGCATTTGACGAAGGAGGCAACGCCGGCACGATTGCAGGCGACCTGCTTTGCAAAGTCAGGCGAAGCGCCTTGCCCCCGCGACGCAGGCGACCACGATCACGGTCGATGCGATCATGGTCCATGCGATGGGCTCCCTGAGGAAGATCGCGGCAAGCACGAACCCGAAGAAGGGCTGGAGAAGCTGCAATTGCCCTACGCCGGCTATGCCGCCAAGGGCAAGACCGCGATACCAGAAGATGAATCCCACCATCATGCTGAAGACCGACACATAGGCGAGGCCGGTCCAGCCCGGGATCGTGACGTCGCCGAAGCCGTCGGGCCAGGTGACGAGGGTCAGGACGCCCATGACCGGCAGCGACAGGATCAGGGACCAGGAGATGACCTGCCAGCCGCCCAGGCGGCGCGACAAGGTGGCGCCTTCGGCATAGCCGAGACCGCAGACGACGACCGCCGCGACCATGAGCAGGTCGCCGGCCACCGTGCCGCCGCCGCCGCCGCGCAGGGCGAAGCCCGCGACCGCCGCCGCGCCGATGATCGAGAAGGCCCAGAACGGCGCATGCGGACGCTCGCCGCCGCGCAACACGCCGAAGATGGCGGTCGCCAGCGGCAGCAGGCCGATGAAGACGATGGAATGGGCGGCGGTGATGTGCCGAAGCGCCAGCGCGGTCAGCAAGGGAAAGCCGACGACCACGCCGATGGCGACGAGCGCCAGGGGCAGGATGTCCCCGCGCCCGGGCCGGGGCTGGCGCAGTGCAACGAGAAAGATTGCGCCCAACAGCGCGGCCAGCAGCGCCCGCGCCGAGGTCAGGAAGATCGGGGTGAAGTCCGCCACCGCCACCCGCGTGGCCGGCAGCGAGCCGCTGAAGATGATGACCCCGATCAGGCCGCTGCCCCATCCTGCTGATTTCATGCCCATGCACCCTTGCTTGCAGGGATGTTCCATAGCGCCTTGATGCTCGCGCGGACAGAAACAGTGCGATACGATTATCCAGATCCGTATGGCATGAATTACCCATACAGTTTGTAGGGAGTTGATCGTGGCAGATGACGACATGACCCGGACAGGGGCGCTGATGCGCGCGGTCCGCACGAGGATTGCCAGCCGGGCACTGGTGCCGGGCGACCGCCTGCCATCGGTTCGGGGGTTTGCCAGGACCATGGGCGTGTCGCCCTCGACGGTGGTCGAGGCCTATGCCCGCCTGGAAGCCGAAGGCGTCATCCGCGCCCGGCGCGGCTCGGGCTTCTATGTCACCGGCGCCGATCTGCCGCCGATGGCGCTGGCAGAGATGGGGCCGCGCCGCGAACGCGATATCGATCCTTTCTGGGTGTCGCGGCAGTCGCTCGATGCCGATCCCTCGGTCCTGAAGCCCGGCTGCGGCTGGCTTCCGGCCGACTGGATGCCGAATGCCGCGCTGCGGAAGGGGTTGCGGGCGCTCGGCCGCGCCAATGACGCGCTGCTGTCGGATTACGGCGGCACCCGGGGCGCGATCGAGCTGCGCCGCCTGCTGATCGCCCGCTTTGCCGATCAGGGCATCAACGCGACGGCGGACCAGATCCTGCTGACGGGCTCGGGGACGCAGGCCATCGACTTGATCTGCCGGTTGCTTCTGCGTCCGGGGGACGCGGTTCTGGTCGACGATCCCTGCTATTTCAACTTCCACGCCTTGCTGCGCGCCCATCAGGTGCGCATCGTCGGCACCCCCTTCACGCCTGCGGGACCGGACATTGCCGCCTTCGAGCAGGCGCTGATCGACGAGAACCCGCGCCTCTACATCACCAATTCCGCGCTGCACAACCCGACCGGCGCCAGCATCTCGCCCCAGATCGCGCATCGGGTGCTGAGCGCCGCCGCCGCCCACGGGCTGACCATCGTCGAGGACGACATCTTCGCGGATTTTGAGCCGACGCCGTCGCCGCGCCTCGCCATCCTCGACGGCCTCCAGCGGGTGATCAGGATCGGAAGCTTTTCCAAGACGCTCTCGGCCTCGGTGCGCTGCGGCTATATCGCGGCCCGGGCGGACTGGATCGAAAGCCTGGTCGACCTGCAGGTCGCGACCAGTTTCGGCGGTCCCAGCCCGGTCTCGACCGAGCTGATCGCCGGCGTCCTGGCCGGGGGAAGCTATCGCAGGCATATGGACGATGTGCGCCAGCGGCTGACGCATGCGAGGATCGAGGTGGCGGAACGGTTGGCGCAGCTGGGCATCGTTCCGTGGATCATGCCGCGGGGCGGCTTCTACCTTTGGTGCCGGCTGCCGGATGGATTGGACTCGGCGGTCGTCGCCCGGCGCTGCATGGAGCGCAATGTCGTGCTTGCGCCCGGAAACGCCTTCAGCGCCTCGCAATCGGCGGCGCCGTTCGTTCGCTTCAACGTGGCGCAGATGAGGGACCCACGGATCATCCCGATCCTGGAGCGCGCGATGAGCGAAGGCGGGACCGCTGCGGCAAGGGGTTGACGCATCACCTTCCTCCGGGTTCGCGCAGGTCGGGCAGCCATGCGGTGAGGATGCCGAAGACCGGCAGGCAGGAGCAAACCAGGAAGACGAAGGAGATGCCCTTCAGGTCCGCCAGGACCCCCAGCAGGGCGGCGCCGATGCCGCCGATCCCGAAGATGAAGCCGAAGAACAGGCCCGAGACCATGCCCACACGGCCCGGCATCAGCTCCTGGCCGTAGACCACGATGGCGGGAAAGGCCGAGGACATCAGAAGCCCGATCACCACGCTGAGGATCACCGTCGCCGCCAGCCCGGCATGGGGCAGGAGCAGCGTGAACGGCAGGACGCCGAGGATCGAGACCCAGATGACCGGCTTGCGTCCCAGCCTGTCGCCGATGGGTCCGCCCGCGATGGTGCCGGCAGCGACCGAGGCGAAGAACACGAATTGCAGGATCTGCGCCGTTGCGATGGAAACGCCGAAGCGATCCATCAGGTAGAAGGTGTAATAGCTCGTGAAGCTCGCCAGATAGATATACTTGGAAAAGAGCAGCGCGATCAGAATGGCCATCGCCCGGGAAACCTGCGGTCGCGAGAGCCAGGCATGTCGTTCCGGCACCTTCCTGCCGCTGGGCCGGGCGTGGCCGTTCCGGCGATACCAGTTGCCCAGCCCGGTCAGGACGGTGATGCCCAGCAGGGCGACAAGCGCGAACCAGGCCAAGCCGGCCTGGCCAAGCGGCAGGACGATCAGCGCCGCTGCAAGCGGTCCGAGCGCCGAGCCGAAATTGCCGCCTACCTGGAACAGCGACTGCGCGAGGCCATGCGATCCGCCGGATGCAAGGCGCGCGATCCGCGAGGATTCCGGGTGAAAGATGGACGAGCCGATGCCCAGCATCATGCCGCCGGCAAGCAGCATTCCGTAATTCGGCGCAAAGGCCAGGGTCAGTAGGCCTGCCATGGAGGCCGCCATGCCGAACGGCAGCGAATAGGGCATCGGCCTGCGGTCGGTATAGTGGCCGATGAAGGGCTGAAGGATGGACGCGGTCAATTGGTAGACAAAGGTCAGCAACCCGACCTGCATGAAGCTGAGTTCGAAATCGCCCTGGAGGATCGGATAGACCGCCGGCAGCAGCGCCTGCATCATGTCGTTCAGCAGATGGCAGAAGCTGGCCGCCCACAGGACCGGGAAAACGGTCGGGTTCTTCAGCTTGCCGGCGAATGCGTGCGGAGACGTAGACAAGGATGCGTCCTCTGGCTTGGGAAATACCGGCCCGGCAGGAAAGCTTGCCGGGCCTGAAGCTCGGCTTTAGAGAGGGTATGTCCGGCCCGCCACCGCAACCGGGCCTTTTTGCTACTGGACTGGGCCAGCGATGCGAAACACCCATATCGACAGGATCGACCATGCGCCCCGGCCCATCGTCGCCATCGGCAACGACTATCCCGACGGCTTCGTCATCCAGCCGCACCAGCATCGCAGGGCGCAACTGATCTCGGCGGCCACCGGCGTCATCGTGCTCGCGACCCCCGAGGCCACCTGGGTCGTGCCGCCGAACCGGGGGGTCTGGATCCCGCCCGCCACCAGGCATCACGTCAGGATCGTCGGCGATGTCGGCATGCAGAGCCTCTATATCGAGCCGGGCGCGGTGCCGGGCATGCCATCGCATTGCCAGGTGCTTGGTATTTCGGCCCTGATGCGGAGCCTGATCGCCGAGGCGCTGAACCTGCCGCTGGAATACGATCAGCACGGCCGGGACGGCGTCCTGATGGAACTGATCCGGCTGGAGATGGGCGGCCTTCCGGCGCTGCCGCTCTCCTTGCCGTTTCCGTCGGATCCCCAGCTCTCGCGCCGATGCAGGGCCTTTGCGGAGAAGCCGGCCATCCATGAGACGACGGACGACTGGAGCAGGGCGCTCGGCATGAGCCGGCGCAGCTTCACCCGCTTCTTCCGGCGCGAGACCGGGGCGAGCTTCATGGCCTGGCGCCAGCAGGCGTGCCTGCTGTACGCGATGCCGCGCCTTGCCGCGGGCGAGGCGGTGACGACCGTGGCGATGGATCTGGGATACGAGAACCCGGCCGCCTTCACCATCATGTTCAAGCGCACCTTCGGAAGCCCGCCCCTGGCCTATCTTGGCCTACGGGATGGCGGCGCAAAGGCATAGCCGCTAGCCGAGGATGAAATCGCGCCCTTGAGGCAGCGCGCCGGGTGCCGGGGTCATGTCGCCGCCGGCTTCACAGCGTTTCCACGACCCCTGCCAGAAGCCTGACCGCGCGCTCGATCAGCTTCGGTTCCACCGCATAGCCCATGACCAGCCCGACATGATCGGGCCGGTCGGCGGGCGTGCCGTCATAGAGCCAGGAGATGGAATGGAGCCCGACGCCCTTGGCCTTGGCGCCCTCCAGCAGTGCGGTCTCGCGGTTGCGGGGCAGGTCGCGAAACCAGATGACCAGGTGCAGCCCGGCATCGGCGCCCTCGATCACGATCCGATCCGCGAAATGGCGCCGCAAGGCGGTGATGAGTGTCGCGCGCCGCTCGCCATTCAGCCGGCGTATGCGGCGCACATGGCGCTCATAGGCGCCGGTTTCGATCAGCGCGGCCAGTGCCTCCTGTTCCACGACCGGGGAATGCCGGTCGGCCAGGCGCTTGGCTGCCGCCATCGCCTCGTTCAGCGCAGCCGGCACCACCAGATAGCCGATGCGCAAGAGCGGCGAGAGGGTCTTGGAAAGCGTGCCCAGGTAGATCACCCGATCACCGCCGTCCAGCCCGTGCAGCGCCGGCACCGGATTGATGTCAAAGCGATATTCGCTGTCGTAGTCGTCCTCGATCACCCAGGCATGATTCTGCCGCGCCCAGTCCAGCAATTGCTGCCGGCGGCGGACCGGCATCACCCCGCCCATGGGAAACTGGTGCGAGGGGGTGACATAGGCAAGGCGCGCCCGGACCCTGTCCAGCGCCTCGGTCCTCAGCCCCGCCGCGTCGACCGGGATGGACACCGGCATCGCCCCCGTGCCGGCCAGCACCTGGCGCGCCATCGCATAGCAGGGGTTCTCGATCGCGAAGGCATCGCCCGGATCGAGGATCAGCCGCGCGCAAAGGTCGAGCCCCTGCTGCGAGCCGTTGACGATGACGATCTGGTCCGGCTCGCAGACCAGTTGCCGCGCCCGCCAGAGATAGCCTTGCAGCGCGGCGCGCAGCCGCGGCGTGCCGCGGGGGTCGGCATAGCTAAGGCGCTCGGGCTGCCGGGACAGGGCGGCGGACATGGCGCGCTTCCAGAGGGTCGCGGGAAAATCGCCGGCGGCCATGTCGCCATAGCGGAAATCGGCCAGCAGCCTGCTTCCGGCATGGCTGGGCGCGGGGTGGAACCGGCGGATGCGCTCGCCCCAGGCCGACAGCCGGACCGGCGGGGGATGGCCGGGACTGTCCTTTCGCCGCGCCGGTTCGGCGAGATCGGGGGCGACGCGGGCGCGGCTGCCCTGCCGGACCTCGATGAAACCCTCGGCCAGGAGCTGTTCATAGGCCGCGGTGACCGTGGTCCTGGACACCCCCAGCTCATGGGCAAGCGCGCGGGACGAGGGCAAGCGCCCCGCGGCGCCGAAGACGCCGCCGGCGATCTGCTCGCGCAGTGCCTCGTAGATCTGCCTTGCGCCCATGGCGGGCGGGTGGCCGGGGTCTTTGCGCAACTGGACCATTTCTTTTCTTGGAAACTGGACATTCCCGACCAGCCAGACTGACGGTATCCCATCGGGAAATCAACGCCCGGGGCATGTCGGCCCCTTTCGCACAGGACCAGCCATGTATGTCCCGCCGCATTTCGAGGAATCCCGCATCCCGGTCCTGCACGACCTGATCGAGCGCAACCCGTTGGGTGTCCTGGTCACGCAGGGCAAGGCCGGACTCGATGCCAATCACATCCCCTTCCATCTGGAGCGCGGCCCGGGGCCTGGCATCCTGACCTGTCATGTCGCGCGCGCCAATCCGGTCTGGCAGGATGTCTCCACGGGCGACGAGGTCCTGGTCGTGTTCCGCGAGGCGGATGCCTATGTCTCGCCGCAATGGTATCCGAGCAAGCAGGACCATCACCGCCAGGTGCCGACATGGAACTATCTCGTGGCCCATGCCCATGGCCGGGTCACGGTGCATGACGACGAGCGCTTCGTGCGCCGCAATGTCGCCCTGCTGACCCGGACGCACGAGGCCGCGCAGCCGGTGCCCTGGAAGATGGGGGATGCGCCGCGCGACTTCACCGACATGATGCTGAAGGCCATCGTCGGGCTGAGGATCGAGATCACCCGCCTGATGGGCAAGGCCAAGCTGAGCCAGAACAAGGAGATCCGCGACATCCGCAGCGCCGGCGAGATCCTGGGCGCGCAGGGTGATGGGGTGATCGGTGTGGCGATGTGCGCGGCGGTGGAGGCCAGGGGGCGGGAATGAGGGCCGCCCAACCGTGCGTTGCAAGAAGGCTGCACCGGCATGATCCCGACAGGTTCGCAGGGGATGTTTCCGGGCCGCGCTGTTTCTTCATCATATGCTCGACCTCTGGCGCGGGGACGAAGCGCCAGTTCCTGCGCGGCCCTGCCATGACGTTGAGGTAGCAGCGCTCGAAGCCAGGGGGTGCCGCAGGGGTGGTGGCCGCGGGGGACCAGGGCGACGTTGCCGCCAGAGCCTCGTCGGACCCACAGCACCGTCCAGCCCGTGGCCGGGTTCAGGCGGTGGTAACAGGTCTCCTGCAGATGGTTGATGCGGGGAAAACCGTCCTCGTCGTGGCGGAGACTGGGAAAGCTCGACCGATGGCCGCGGGGGTAAAGACCGGCTGTCGCAATAATCCTCGCTCTCCATGGCGATGTTGTTGATGAAGCGGCTGTTGGTGCGCTCGCCTCGCGTGGTCAGGGGCAGAACCCCTTCCTCATCCCCGCTGGCGGGCCAGCAGGACGATGAAGAACAACCCGCCGATCAGCCCGGTCACGACGCCGATGGGCATGTCGTTGGGCGCGGTCAGCCGTCGTGCCAGGACATCGGCCAGAACCAGGAAGATCGCCCCCAGCAAGGCGCTGGCCGGCAAGACCCGCCGGTTGTCGCCGCCGATCAGAAGCCGCGCGACATGCGGCATCATCAGCCCAACGAAGCCGATCATCCCGGAAAAGGCGACCAGAACGCCGGTCAGGAAGGCGCTGACCGTCAGCATCGCGATCCGCAGCCGCCGCACGTCGACGCCAAGCGTGGCGGCGCTTTCGTCCCCCATGGTCAGCGCGTTCAGCTGTTCGGCGCAGCGCAGGAACACCGCCCCGCTGAGCAGCAGGGCCAAGGCCGGAAAGGCCAGGTTGTTCCATTGCGCGAAGCCGAAGCCGCCAAGCATCCAGAACACGACCGAACTGATCGCGCGCGGATCGGCCAGCATGATCAGCACGTTGCTGCCCGCGGCGATGACGAAGGACACGGCAAGTCCCGCCAGCACCAGCCGCGTGGGGCCGGTGCTGTGGGTAAGGCCCGCCACGGACACGACGATGGCCGTCGCCGCCAGCGCGCCGGCAAAGGCGAAAAGCGGCACGGTCAGGACGCCCAGCAGGTTGCCGACTGCCAGCATCGCCAGATTGGCCCCGAAACCCGCCCCGGCCGAAACCCCCAGCAGATGCGGGTCTGCCAAGGGGTTGCGGGTCACGCCTTGCATCACCGCCCCCGCGATCCCCAGCCCGGCGCCGACCGTGGCCGCCAGCAGGGCGCGGGGCAACCGCAGATCCCAGACGATGTTCTCGCGCCCCGCGCTCCAGTCCGGCGTGACCGGAAGCAGCGACAGCTTGTGCAGCACGATCGACCAGACCGTGCCGGCGGGGATCCGGGTCGAGCCGATGCTGACCGACAGCGTGATCGAAAGCAGGCAGAGCACCAGCCCGGTGATGCAGGTCGCAAGGAAATGCCTTCGCAGGAAGCCCATCCCGTCCCCCTATTCGCCGTGCAGGAAATCGGCCAGCCGCTCGACCGCGTGGATATTGCGGGGGCCGGGGGTCAGGTCGTCATAGCCCAGCACCAGAAAGCGGTCGCCGCGCACCGCATCGATATGGGCGAAGGCGGGATGTTCCTTCATGAAGGCGATCTTTTCCGCGGCCGCGACCTCGCCGTAATCGACGATCACCACGGCCTGGGGATTGCGCTCGGCCACGGTTTCCCAGTCGATGCGCACCCAGTTGCTTTCGATATCCTCGGCGATGTTGCGGCCGCCGGCTGCGTCGATGATGGCCTGGGGCATGGCATAGCCGCCGGCCGTGAGGGGCACCTTGTCGCCGGAATCGTAGACGAAGACGCGCGGGCGGTCCGTCTTGCCGGCAAGCCTTGCCCGCACGCGGTCCAGCCGCACGCGATAATCCGCGATCAGTGCCTCGGCCCGTTCGGGAACGCCGAATATCGCCGCCAGGTTTTCCAGGTCACGGAACAGATAGTCGAAGCCGGGCCGATTCTTCTGTCCCAGGCGGATGCAGGATTCCGACAGCTCGTAGACCGGGATGCCATAGCGGCCGAGCGTGTCGGGCGTGACCTCTCCGCCGACGCGCATCCCGTAGCTCCAACCCGCGAAATAGAAATCGGCGCCCTCCTCCAGCAGCATCTCCAGCGTCGGATAGTCGCGCTGAAGGGGACGCAGCTTGGCGGCGGCGGGGAACAGGTCGGTCGCCGCCCGAACCCGCTCGATCCGGCCGCTATAGCCCAGCATCCGATCCTCGAGCCCCAGCGCCAGCATGATCTCGACAAGGTTCGAGCCATGGGCGACGGCGCGGGCGGGCGCTGCGTCAAAGGCGATCTCGCGGCCGCAGCTGGTCACGGCGACCGGAAACTCGCCCCCCGTCGCAGGTTGCACGGCCAGAAGCGGGACGGTGAAGGCAAGGGAAAGCGTCAGGCGGTGCATGTCGGGCCTTTCAGGACGGCAGATCGAAGGAAAAGCGGGGCCGGCCGGTGCGGGGATGGCGGTCCATGTCGGCCTCGACATCGAAGGCCGCGCGAATGGTATCGGGCGTCAGCACCGCCAGCGGCGGACCAAGCGCGCAGATGCGGCCGGCGCGCATCACCAGCACCTGGTCGGCCAGTGCCGCCGCAAGGTTCAGGTCGTGCAGCGTGACCAGAACGGTCATGTCCAGGCGGCGCAGCATGTCGATGATTTCAAGCTGGTGGCGGATATCCAAGTGGTTGGTCGGCTCGTCCAGGACGATCAGCCGCGGCTGCTGGACGATGGCGCGGGCCAGCAGGGCGCGCTGCTTTTCACCGCCCGACAGGCCGCTGAACGGCCGGTCGGCGAGATCCGCCAGCTCGAAATCGGCCAGAGCCTGATCGATGATCGCATCGTCGCCCATGCTGTGCGAAAACGGGCCGCTGCGATGCGGGATGCGTCCCATGGCCACCACCTCGCGCACCGTAAAGGCGAAATCCGGTGCGATCTCTTGCAGCACCGCCGCGATCAGGCGCGAGACATCGCGGGCAGGCATCTGCCAGATGTCGCGCCCGCCCGCGCATACCTGGCCGGCGGTCGGGCGGTTGCGGCGATAGATGCTGCGCAGCAGCGTGGACTTTCCCGCCCCGTTCGCGCCGACGATCACCGTGGTCGAGCCGGCGGACACGTCGAAGCTGATCGCCTCGATGATCCGCCGGCCCGGATCGGGACCCCAGCAGAGGTCCCGCACCTTCAGGTCCACCGCCATCCTAGAAGGCGATGCGCAGATCGAGCGCCGCGCTGCGCGGCGGAGCCAGCAGCCACTGGTTCGACCCGCCCGAGGTCGCATAGAGCCGGTCGGTCAGGTTGTAGATGTTGAGATCGAGGCTCATGTTGTCGCGTGGCACCCATTGCAGCCCGGCATTGACGACCGTGTAGGACGGGCGCGAGGTCGTGTTGGCGTCGTTGGTGAACACCTCGCCCACGTAATGGGCACCGGCCCGCACCGTCCAGTCCTCGGCAAAGGCCCAGGAGCCCCAGATATTGGCGACGCGGCGCGGTGCATTGGGCGGGCGATTGCCGGAATAGTCGCCGCCGGACTGGACATAATCGTCATAGCGCGGAGACAGCAGCGCGCCGTTCACGTCGATGCGCAGGTTCGGGGCGACGTCGAACCCGACCGCCGCCTCGATCCCCTTCGAGCTTTGCTGGCCGATCTGCCGGGTGATCGCCGGATCGTCGGGATCGCGGGCCAGCAGGTCGTTCTTGACGATCCGATAGGCCGACAGCGTGGCATCGCCGCGTCCGTCCAGAAAGGCGAATTTCACCCCGATTTCCTGCTGGCGCGCCTTGGCCAGCTTCAGATCCGCCTGCGACTGGGATAGCGACAGGACATTGCCGATCGGCTCGGCCGCGCGGGAATACTGGGCATAGATCGCCACATCCGGCAGCGGGCTGTAGACCGCGCCCAGGCGCCAGCTGACGGAATCGAAGCTGCGGGTGAAGGCGGGCTCGACGCGGGTGACGCGCAGATTGTCATGGCGCAGCCCGCCGACGACCGACCATTGCTCGTTGATCTTCAGCCGGTTGTCGAGAAACAGCGCATATTGATCGGTGGTCGTATCGGCCGTCGTCGCCATCTGATGCGGGCCGAAGAGGCCGGGTCGCGGGTTCGGGAAATCCACCACCGACTCGCCCGGATAAGGCGAGTTGTTGGTATTCCTGAACGTGATCCGGTTCACGTCGAAGCCGATCGTCGTGGTGTTTTCCATTCCGCCGGGCGTGGTACTGATGGTGGCGTCGGTGCGGTTGCCGACCTGCTCCAGATCGTGGTTGATCGCGATGTAGAACTGGCGCAGCACATCGCCCGTATCCGGTCGATAGAGGTAATCCTCGACATTGCGCCAATTGCGGTCGCTGGCCAGGTAATAGCTGTTGCTGCGGATCGTCACGTTGTCGGCCGGCGTCCATTCGGCCCGCAACTGCGTATAGCTGTCCTTGTAGCGGACCAGGGCGTCCTCGACGTTGAAGTTCCGGCGGCGCACGCGCTCGTCGATCCGGCCATCGACAAGCGGCGTTCCGAAATAGGTGCCGGGCCGGTTGTCGCCATGGTCATGCGACAGGGTCAGCGCCAGGTCCTCGGTCGCCTGCCAGCGCAGCGCTGCCGACAGCGAGCGGCTGGACGTGTCGTTGCGATCCAGCCAGCCGTCCGACGCGGTGCCGCTGACATCGATGCTGTAGGCCAGGACCTCGTTGATCGGCCCGGCGCTGCCCAAGGCCAGCCCGCGCTGGCCGTCCGTGCCAAGCGTCGCACGGATCTCGTTCCGGCTGCGGTCGGTCAGGGGCCGTTTCGGGACGATATTGATTGCGCCGCCGACGGCGCCTTCGCCATACAGCACCGAGGCGGGACCGTTCAGGACCTCGATGCGCTCCACGTTCCAGCTGTCGAAGGGAAAGGAGATGGTGCCCGACGCGGGATAAAGCCGCGTGCCGTCGTAAAGCCGCGTCACCGACCCGTGCCCGTTGAAGCCGCGCATGCTGAACGAGGTGCCGCCATTGCCGGGGGATCCGTGAAAGCTGATGCCGGTCCCGTTCTGGACGATGGCCTGGTTGACGTCGCGCTGCCCGCGCTGGCGGATCGTTTCCGCCTCGATCACCTGCACGCTGGCCGGCGTCTGCAGCACGCTCAGCCCCAGGCGGCTGCCGGCGTTCGAGTGCGCCCGAAGGTCCAGGCCGGAGCCAAGGGACAGGCCCTTGACGGTGATCGGGTCCAGCATCACCTCGCCGGCGTTCCGGGTTGCGGCCTGCTGCGCAGAGGCGGGCAGGGCCGCCACGGCCAGCAAGACCGATAGAAGCGCCGTGCCGCGGCTGCGGCGGATGGCATGGCGGGACAGGCTGTCCTGCGCGTCGCGACGCGCGGACGGGGAGAATGGATATGATCGCGCACGAATGTGGCTCCAGCGACAATTTCACCGTCACCGCAAACGCGACATCCTGTTATCCGCTGACAGCGGACGGATGGCTACCCACCGGGGCACCCCGCCCGATGTGTTCACGCGTGACAACGGCTGACGGCAGGTCTCCTGGCTCGCGGGTCGTCGCCTGTCGCCGCCTTCCCGGGGTCGCACCCAGTGGCCGTTGGCAAAGGCTATCCGCCTACAGTTGCGGGGGCAGCCGCAGCATGGGACCGGCTGGTCCGCACTGCGTTCCCTTTTCATTCCGAAATCGGAAACCGTCACCCGACCGTGTAGTGACGCGATTCCGGCGCGTCAACTCCGTTGGCGGGCCGGTCTCGACGACGGAGGGCCGGCGTTGCCCGATCACCTCTCCGGCCGGGCCGATTCAGGCTTGCCGGCGACAGCGTCCAGGGCAAGATGGGCCGGCGATGAGCGGAGACCACCATGCGCCCATTTCCCTGCCTGCTTGTCCTGGTGCTGATCCTTGCGGCAAGCGTCGCGCTGGCCGATTGCAGGACCGAGACGCTGATTTCCTGCGACATCGGCGATGGCAGGCATCTCGAGGTCTGCATCGAGCCCGGGGATTTTCAGGGCGAGGGGGCCTTCACCTATGCTTTCGGCCCCAAGGGCCGGCCCGAGCTGACCCTGCGCGAGCCGTTCGCTGCCGGAACCGCCAGCCCCTGGAGCGGCGTCGGCAGGGCGATCTGGGAAAGCGTGGCCTTTCGCAACGACGGCCATGTCTACGAGGCATGGCACAGCGTCGACCGGCTTGACGAGGACATGCCGCTGGAAGCCGGCGTCACCATCCTGCGCGGCGAGGCGTTCCTGGCCGCACTGTCCTGCAAAAGCGGACCTGCGACCGTGATCGCGCCCCTGTTCACCATCCAGGACGCGATGGCGGCCGCGGGCTTTTGCCGCGATCTGAACCGCCATGAATGGCGGCGCGGCAGCTGCGGCTGAACGGCTCCGATCCCCGGTCGCCGCTTGCCGGACGCGGCGTCCGCTCCGGGCGGAGATGATCGGCGCCGCGCGGTCGGGCAACATCGACGGCGCGCGCGCCCATCGGCCAGGCGCCCTTGCGGGTCGCCGCCACGGAGATGTCATGGAGAAAAGGACCGAGTTCCACATCTGGTATTGGATCCTGGCCTTCCTGGCCGTGATCCTGATCCAGGACCTGGTGTCCGGCGCGCGCGACATCGCGCCGATCAGCTACAGCCAGTTCGAAACCTATCTGCAACAGGGCCGCATCTCGTCCGTGGCGGTGGGCGGCGACCGGATCACCGGCAGCTTCAGCACCCCGGTCGATGGCCGCAACCAGTTCGTCACCACGCTGGTCGATCCGGCGATCCTGGAGCGCATCGACCAGGCCGGGGTCGAGATCAGCGGCGTGCCGCAGAACACCTGGCTCGGCACGCTGCTGTCCTGGGTGGTGCCGGTGGTGCTGTTCCTGGCGCTGTGGATGTTCGTGTTCCGCAAGTTCGCCGAGCGTCAGGGCCTGGGCGGCTTCATGCAGGTCGGCAAGAGCCGGGCCAAGGTCTATATGGAAAAGGAAACCGGCGTGACCTTTGCCGACGTGGCCGGCGTGGACGAGGCCAAGGCCGAGCTCCAGGAGATCATTGCCTTCCTGCGCGACCCCGAGGGCTATGGCCGCCTTGGCGCGCGCATCCCCAAGGGGGTGCTGCTGGTCGGCCCGCCCGGCACCGGCAAGACTCTGCTGGCGCGGGCCGTGGCGGGCGAGGCGGGGGTGACCTTCCTGTCGATCTCGGGCTCGGAATTCGTCGAGCTGTTCGTCGGCGTCGGCGCCGCCCGGGTGCGCGACCTGTTCGAGCAGGCCCGCAAGAGCGCGCCGGCCATCATCTTCATCGACGAACTCGATGCGCTTGGCCGCGCCCGCAACTCGGGCCAGTTCACCGGCGGCAACGACGAGCGCGAGCAGACGCTGAACCAGTTGCTGTCCGAGCTGGACGGCTTCGACCCCTCGTCGGGCGTCGTGCTGTTGGCCGCGACCAACCGGCCCGAGATCCTGGACCCCGCGCTGCTGCGTGCCGGCCGCTTCGACCGGCAGGTGCTGGTGGACAAGCCCGACAAAAAGGGCCGCATCGACATCCTGCGCGTGCATATGAAAAAGGTGCGGCTGGCCCCGGATGTCGAGGTCGAGCAGGTCGCGGCGCTGACCCCGGGCTTTTCCGGCGCCGACCTGGCCAATCTGGTGAACGAGGCGGCGCTGCTGGCCACCCGGCGCAGTGCCGATTCCGTCGCCATGGCCGATTTCAACCATGCGGTCGAGCGCATCCTTGCCGGGCTGGAAAAGCGCAACCGCCTGCTGAATCCGCGCGAACGCGAGATCGTCGCCTGCCACGAGATGGGCCATGCGCTGGTCGCCATGGCGCTGCCCGGCGTCGATGTGGTCCACAAGGTCTCGATCATCCCGCGCGGCATCGGCGCGCTCGGCTATACCATCCAGCGCCCGACCGAGGATCGCTTCCTGATGACCCGCGACGAGCTGGAGAACAAGATCGCCGTGCTGCTGGGCGGGCGCGCGGCCGAGAGCATCGTCTTTGGCCATCTCTCGACCGGCGCGGCGGACGATCTGGTCAAGGCGACCGACATCGCCCGCGCCATGGTCACGCGCTATGGCATGGACCACGACCTGGGCCATGTCAGCTACGACAGCGAGCGCCCCGGCTTCCTGGGCGAGAACGAGCAGGGCTCTTGGCTGAGCCGGCGCTATTCCGAGGCGACGGCGCAAAGGATCGACGCGGCGGTCAAGCAGATCGCCGGCGACATCTTCGCCCGCACCGTGGCGCTGCTGGAGGCCAATCGCGAACTGCTGGAGCAATCCTCGCGCGAATTGCTGGAGCGCGAGACGCTGGAGGATGCCGAGCTGCGCGCCTTTGCGGCAAGGGTGCGGCCGCCGTCCCCGGCCGCCGCCTGACGCGAAGGCGGCGGTTCAGGCGAGTTGGTTCGCCATCTCCCGCACCCTTGCCAGCGCCCGGGCGTTCAGGGTCCGGGCGGTCTCCTCGGTTTCGGCCTCGGTGTAAAGCCGCAGTTCGGGCGCGTTGCCCGAGGGGCGCAGGTGGATGATCGCGCCATCCTCGAAGCTCATGCGCAGCCCGTCGGTCTGGTCGATCCGCCCCAGCCTGCCGGCCAGCGCGCCGAATTGCGCCTCGATCCGCGCCCGGCTCTCTGCCTCGCTGCCCGAGGTCAGCCATGCCAGGATTGCCTGCGCGTCCCGGGTCGGGAAATCCTTGAGCCGGTCGCTGAAGGTCGCCCGTTGCGGCAGGTCGGCGCAAAGCTCGGCCAGCGGCCGCGCCTTGGCCGCCGCCAGCACCGCGACCACCGGCAGGACCGCATCGCGCGTCGGCAGGGCCGAGAGGCGCCGGCCGTCCCGCACGATCTCGCTGCCCAGCAGAAAGCCGCCATTTGCCTCATAGCCGCAGACGGGGCCGAGGGTCTCGCACGCCGCCTCGTCCATGGCGGCGATGACATGGGGCGAGCCGATGCGGGTGCGGATGGTGCGGGCGAATGCGCCGCTCAGCTCCAGCGCGGTATTGCTGCTGACCGGGGTGACGACGCATTTCGCGCCCAGTTCGCGGGCGCAGATCAGCCCCAGGATGTCGCCGCGCAGCCACTCGCCCCGGTGATCGGCCAGAAGCGGACGGTCGGAATCGCCGTCGGTCGAGACGATGGCGTCCAACCGGTGCTCGGCCGCCCAGCCGCGCGCCAGTTCGATGTCCTCGGGCCGCAGCGCCTCGGTATCGACGGGGATGAAGCGGTCCGAGCGGCCAAGCGGCAGCACCTCGGCGCCAAGCGCGCGCAGGATGCGGGCGATGAGGTCGCGGCCGACGGCGGAATGCTGGTAAAGGCCTAGCACCAGCCCCGAAAGCGCGTCCTTGCCGAAGAAGTCCAGATAGCGGCGCAGGTAACCGTCCTGAATGTCTTGCGGCTCGGGCAGGGGGGCGGCATCGACCAGCCCGCCGTCGGGGCCGAAGCGGGCGGGGTCCAGCGCCAGCGCCTGCCGGGCCATGCCGGCTTCGTCGGATTTCAGGATCTCGCCCCCGGGGCGGTGGAACTTGATGCCGTTGCGGTCATTGGGAATATGGCTGCCCGTGACCATCAGCGAGGGGATGGCCCGGCCAAAGGCGTAATGCGCCAGCGCGGGCGTGGGCACATGGCCGCAGAATACCGGCTGCCCGCCCGTGTCGCGGATCGCCTGGGCGCAGGCCCGCAGGATGCGCGGGGTCGAAGGGCGCAGGTCGCCCGCCAGCGCCACCGCGGTCCCCGGGGCGAATTCGCCGATCTCGCGCAGGTAGTGCAGGAAGCCCTGGGTATAGCCATGGGCCACCCGGTCGGTCAGCGCGCTGACCAGCCCGCGCGCGCCGCTGGTGCCGAAGGCGACGCCGCTTTCCGCGATCAGGTCGCGGATGGTGAGGGTTCCTGTCTGGGTCATGCTGGACGCTCGCTGTTTGGAAAGACGATCATGCAGGCGAGGCGGGCGGTTCGTCCAGTGCCGCCGGCCGGGTTCCGCGCCTTCACCGTTCTCCAAATACTCGAAAGCTTGCGCCGGGCCGATGCTCGCGGCGCTGGCAAGCCGCTGAAAGCGGTGGCAGAATGCGCCGATGCACCAGGACCAGGTTCTCAGTCGTCTTGCCGTGTCGCTGGCCATCGGCCTGCTGGTCGGGCTCGAGCGCGGCTGGCGCACCCGGGACGAACGCGAGCACCAGCGCGCCGCGGGGCTGCGGACCTTTGCGCTGGCAGGGTTGACCGGCGGGGCGACCGGCGTCCTGGCGCTGGATTACGGCGGCGTGGTGATCGGCATCGTGTTCTGCGGCTTTGCGCTGGTCTTTGCCGCCTTCCAATGGCTGGAATCGCGGCTGGACCGGGATGTCAGCGCCACCTCGGCGGTGGCGGGGATGCTGGTCTTTCTGCTGGGGGCGCTGGCCGTCACCGGGCCGCTGGTTCCCGCCGTTGCCGCCGCCGTGGCGATGACGCTGCTCTTGGCAGGGCGCGAGCATCTGCACCGCTGGGTCGCCGCGCTGAGCTGGGCCGAGATCCGGGCGATCCTGACGCTGGCGGCGATGTCCTTCCTGCTGCTGCCGGTCATCCCCGATCGCAGCATCGATCCCTGGGACGCGGTCAACCTGCGCGAGATCTGGCTGCTGGCGATCCTGATCGCGGGGATTTCCTTTGTCGGCTATGTCGCGGTCCGGGTGTTCGGCGATCGACTGGGGATCGTGGTGATGGCGGCCGCCGGGGGGCTGGCATCCTCGACCGCGACCACGCTGGCCTTCGCCCGGCTGGGCAAGGCCGAGCCCGGCGCGGCCCGGCTGCTGGCCGCAGGCATCCTGATTTCCGGCGTCGTCATGCTGGTCCGCGTGGGCGTCGTCACCGTGGGGCTGAACCGTGCGCTGCTGGGGCATCTGGCCCTGCCGCTGGCGGCGGCGGCGGTGGTGATGGCCGGTGGTGCGGCGGCCATCCTGCTGCGTCGGCGTCAGGCGCAGGCCGGCCCGGTCCTGCCGATCAACAATCCGCTGGCGGTGGGTACGGCGCTGAAGATCGCCGGCTTCATCGCCGCCGTGCTGCTGGCGGCCGAGATCCTGCGCCGGCAATATGGCGATGTCGGTGTGCTGATCATCGCCGCGATCTCGGGCATTGCCGATGTGGATGCGGTGTCGATCTCGATGGCGCGGCTGGGCGGCGGCGACCTGGCCGTTCCCGTGGCGGCGCAGGCGATCCTGATCGCGGTGGCGGTGAACACCGTCTCCAAGGCGGTGCTGGCCGGCCTGGTCGGCGGACGGCGGATCGGGATCACCGTCGCCGGGCTCAGCGCGCTGGCACTCGCCGCCGGGCTGGCGGCGGTCTGGGCGCAGGTGGCCTGGACGGGGGCGTGAGGCCGTGGCGGGAGCGCCTGCCGCGCGGAAACGCCTAGGCCGGCTCGTTCTCGCGCCGCAGCGCCGGCAGGCCGACGCCGGTGGCGTCGAAGCCTCCATCCACCGCCAGCGTCTGGCCCGAGACGAAGCTGGCCTTGTCCGAGCACAGGAACACGATGGCCTCGGCGATCTCGCGCGCCTCGCCATAGCGGTTCAGCGGGATGGCGTCGTAATAGGCCGAGATGATCTCGGGCGCATGCACCGCCATGGCCAGCTTGGTCCTGACCGGGCCGGGGGCGACGCAATTGACGCGGATGCCCTGTTCGCCCAGTTCGGCGGCGAATTGCTTGGTCAGGTGGATCACCGCCGCCTTCGAGGTGCCATAGGCCACTCGCAGGGTCGAGGCGCGCAGCCCCGAGATCGAGGCGATGTTGACGATGGCGCCGCCGGTTTTCGCCAGTTCCGGCGCCGTGGCCTGGGTGCACAGGAACACGCCGTCCAGGTTCGTCGCCATCACCTCGCGCCATTCCTCGAAACTGGTGCGCCCGGCATGCGAGAACAGCGCCACGCCGGCATTGTTCACCAGCGCATCGATGCGGCCGAGGCCGGCGACGGTCTCGGCCACCATGCGCTCGACCTGGTCGGGGTCCGAAACGTCGGCCTCGACCGCCAGCACGTTTTCCATGCCGTCCGCGACCCGGTGCAGTTCCCGGGTGTCGCGGTCGACCATGGCGACGCGCCAGCCCTGTTCCAGGAATATCTCGGTGGCGGCCAGGCCGATGCCGCGGCAGCCCCCGGTGACGATGGCGGTTTTCATGGCGTTTCCCCTGTCGGTTCGATGATGAGCTCCAGCGTCACGCCGACGGGGTTTGCGCCCCGCGCCAGCGTGCCGCGCGCGATATGGCCGTGGATGTCCACGACCTCGATGGGGACATGCGCCGTGCCCCGGGCTAGCCGGGCGTCGGCAAAGCGCAGCTCGGTGGCCAGGCAATCCATGCGATGCCCCTCGGCAAAGCGGATATGGTCGATGCTGCCCACCGCATGCAGCCGCGCGTCCCGGATGCCGTGGCGGGCGGCAAGCGTTTCGATGGCCGCGACCACGTCCTCGCCCGGCAGGATGCGGGCGAAAAGGCCGGGACCGTCGCCGCCGCCCTGCGGGGTGAACAGCGTGAAGGCGGTTTCCTGATCGGGCAGCGCCTCGAACCATGTCTCCGCCGCGCCCAGCCCCTCGACCGCCACGTCCTCGGCGACGGTCGAGTCGAAGGGCAGCAGGTGGCCCATCGCCCTGTCGCGCCCATCCGACCAGATGCCGTGGCAATGCAGGAAGGGCGCGCCGTCTTTCCAGCCGACCGTCGCGGTGGCGCTGTCGACGGTCCAGCGGCCCTCGGGCGCGTGGGTGTCGGAATACCATGCCGCGTGCAGCCCGTCGGTCGAAAGCGCCGGCAGGACATAGCGCATCGGCTCGCAGCGCAGGCCGGCCAGCGAGACCACGCCGCCCTTGCAACCGTGATCCGCGAACAGCGCGCCCACCGCCTGCATGACCGTCTGCCCCGCGCGCAACCTGCCAGCGACGGGGCGCAGCAGCGCGGGCCGCGCCTGCATGCGGTCGGGTGCGCGCGGGCCCGGATGGATCATGTTCATGCCGGGGCCTGCTCCAGCAGGCCGCGCGCCTCCAGCTCTTCGCGGATCATCTTCTTGGTGATCTTGCCATAGGCCGATTTCGGCAGGCCGTCCCAGAACAGGAAGCGCTTGGGCAGCTTGTAGCGCGAAAGCTTGGGCGCGACGAACGCCGCCAGCTCCTCCTCGGTCACCGGCGCGCTTGCCACGCAGATCGCCCAGCCGACCTCGCCCCAAAGCGGATCGGGGACGCCCAGCACCGCGACCTCGGAAATGGCGGGATGGGTCAGGATCTTTTCCTCGATCTCGCGCGGATAGACGTTCGAGCCGCCCGAGATGAACATGTCCGACTCGCGCCCGGTGATATACAGGAACCCCGCCTCGTCCATGTGGCCCAGGTCGCCGGTGCGGAACCAGCCGTCGCGAAAGGCTTTCGCATTGGCCTGCGGGTTCCGGTAGTAGCCGGCAAAGACGGCGGGGCCGATCACGCAGATCTCTCCGGTCTGGCCGGGCGGCAGTTCGCGGCCCTGATCGTCCTGGATCTGGATCTCGATCCCGGTGCGGGCATGGCCGCAGGTGCCGATGCGGGTGGTCGGGCCGTCCTCGGCATCGTGCAGATGCGCAGGCAGCACGGTGATGTTGCCGGTGCATTCGCCCAGGCCGAAATATTGCACAAGCACCTTGCCCAAGGTGCGCAGCGCCCTTTGCTGGTCCACCCGATACATCGGCGCGCCGGCATAGATCACATAGCGCAAGGACGAGGTGTCGGCGCCTGCCGTCGCGGGATGCTCGACCAGCAGCTTCAGGATCGTCGGCACGGTGAACATGGTGGACACCCGCCATTCCCGCACCAGATCCCAGACCTGCGCCACGTCGAAACGCTCGGTCGGCAGCAGCACCGTTTTCACCCCGCGCGCCACCTGCGTGAGCTGATGCACCCCCGCGCCATGCGACAAGGGCGCCACCACCAGCGAGGCATCCTCGCCCGTCAGGCCCGGCATCAGGTCCGCCAGGTGGTTCGTCACCACGAAGGCCATCTGGCCATGGGTCAGCACCGATGCCTTGGGCCGGCCCGTGGTGCCTGAGGTGAAGAAGAACCAGCAGGGATCGTCGCGATCCACCACCGCGACCTGCGGGCGGCTTCCCAGGTGTTCGGCGGTGATCGCCTGCACCGAGGGGCCGAAATCGGCCGCGCCGAAAGCCAGCGTCGTTACTCCGCAGGCTGCCGCATGGTCGGGAAAGGCGGCGTTGCACAGCATCAGCCGCGCGCCCGAGGCTTCGGTCAGCCAGGCCACTTCCTCGGGGGTCTGGCGAAAGTTCGCGGGCACCCAGATGCCGCCCGCGCGCCAGGTGGCGAACATGGCCTGCATCATCTCCATGCAGTTCTGCGACTGGCACATCACCCGGTCGCCCTTTTGCAGCCCGAAGCGGGTTTGCAGCGCATGGGCCAGCGCGTCGGTGCGGGCCTCGAACTCGGCCCATGTCCAGCACGCCTCGCCCATGACCAGCGCGATGCCGTCCGGGTCGCGCCGCGCGGCCTGGGTCAGGAAGGTGGCAAGGTTCATCACCCGGGTCGAGACCGGGATCACGCCGCCGGCCGGTTCGGTGGCGGGCTCGGTCATTTCACGCGCTCCAGGATCGAGCAATAGCTGGCCACCGCCGCGCCGCCCATGTTGAAGACGCCGCCCAATGTCGCGTCCTGCACCTGCATGGCCCCGGCATCGCCGGCCAGCTGCATGGCCACCATGACATGCTGCGACACGCCCGTGGCGCCGATGGGATGGCCGCGCGACTTGAGCCCGCCCGAGGGGTTCACCGGCAGCGCGCCGTCGAACCGGGTCACGCCGTCGCGGATGGCGCGCCAGCCCTGGCCGCGCGGGGCAAGGCCCATGGCCTCGTATTCGATCATCTCGGCGGTGGTGAAGCAGTCATGCGTTTCGACCAGCGACAGGTCCATGATGCCGAGCCCGGCCTGATCCAGCGCCGCAGCCCAGGCACGATGCGGCCCGTCGAAGGCGATGGGATCGCGCCGCGACAGCGCCAGAAGGTCGCCCGCCTGCGCACGGGCGCGGAAACGGATGGCGCGTTGCAGTTCCGCCGCCAGTTCGGGCGCGGCCAGAACCAGCGCCGCCGCCCCGTCCGAGACCAGCGAGCAATCCGTCCGCCGCAGCGGCCCGGCGACGCGCGGGTTCTTGTCCGAGATGGTGTTGCAGAACGCCAGGTCGAAGGGCTTCTGCATATGCGCATAGGGGTTGCGCATGCCGTTTTCGTGGTTCTTGGCGGCGATCATCGCCAGCTCCTCGGAGCGGTCGCCGTGGCGCTGGAAATAATTCTCGGTGATGCGGCCGAAAACGCCGGCGAACCCGCCGGGGATCTCGCCCTCCTCGGGGACGTAGCTGGCGGACAGCAGGATGTCGCCGACCTGGTCGCCGGGCGTCGCGCTCATCTTTTCGGCGCCGATCACCAGCGCCACCTTACCGCGCCCCGAGGCGATGAAATCCGCTGCCGAATACAGCGCGGCCGAGCCGGTGGCGCAGGCGTTTTCGGTGCGCATGAAGGGCACGCCCGCCAGTTCCGGCGTGCCCATGGCGACCAGCGCGCCCTGGAAATCCTGCCGTGAGAAACCGTTGTTGTAGACGCCGACGAAGATGCCGTCGACGGCATCGGCAGGCAGGCCCGCATGGTCCAGCGCGGGCCGTGCGACCTCGGCCATCAGGGCCAGCGTGTCGGGGGCCTCGGACTTGCCGAATTTCGTGTGTGCCCAGCCGACGATCAGCGGATCGGTCATGCGATGTTCCTTTTCGGTTGCGTCTCAAGTGCGGCAAGGCGGGTCGCGACCAGCTGCGCCTCGCGGTGCAGCAGGACGGCCAGTTCGGCGCGCCTCGCCTCGCCCATGCGGTTCTCGATGGCGGCGATGGACAGCGCGCCTGCCGGCCGGCCGTCGGGCCACAGGATCGCGACGCCCAGGCCCCAGGAACCCGGCACCACCCGGCCGGGGTTCAGCGCATGACCGGCCGCGCGTGCGTGCGCCAGATCCTCGGCCAGTGCCGGGGCAAGGCCGGGGGCCAGCGCCTCGGCCTGCGGCGCCGTCTGCCGCAGCAGGGCATCGGCCTCGGGCGCGGGCAGGGCGGCAAGGATCGCCAGGGCACCGGCGCCGACGCCCGCAGGCTTGCGGTCGCCGCGCATCAGCGCATGGGTGCGGATCGGAAAATCGCCCTCGATCCGCTCCAGGCACAGCGTATGGTCGCCCTGCGGCACGGTCAGCAGCAGGGCGTCGCCGGTCTCGCGCGCCAGCCGCAGCATGGATTCGCGTGCGTGGTGCAGGATGCCGTGGCGCTCGGCGGCGAATGTGCCCAGCAGATAAGCCTCGGGGCCCAGGTGATAGCGCCGGGTGCGGCGGTCCTGCTCGACCATGCGCGCCGCGGCCAGGGCCAGCAGCAGCCGCCGCACCGTGGGCCTTGTCAGCCCCGATGCGGCGGCCAGTTGTCCCAGTGCCAGCCCCTCGCCGCCGCCCCTGCCGACCAGCGACAGCAGTGACAGCGCCCGCGCAACCGCCTGCGCGCCGCCGCTGGCCGGTTCGGCAAGGGCGGGTTCGGCGGGTGCGGGGGCCGGCGTTTCCGTCATCAGGCGAGCTTTCGTCCGATGGCGGCTTCCAGGATCTCCCATGCCTCGTCGCCATAGGTCTTTTTCCACTCGGCATAGAAGCCGGCCTCGCGCAGCTTGTCCTCGAAGGGCTGCGGGTCCACGTCGTTGAAGACGAAGCCATGCTCTTCGAGGTCGCCGCGCAGGGTGGCGTTCAGCGCCATCACGTCCTCGCGCTGCCTGTCCGCGCCTTCGTTGAAGTGCTTGGCGACGACCTGCTGCGCATCCTCGGGCAGCGCGCCCCAGGCGCGGCGGTTGCCCAGCAGCCAGAACCCGTCCCACATGTGGTTGGTCATGGACAGGTATTTCTGCACCTCCCACAGCTTGGCCACCTTCATGATCGCCAGCGGGTTTTCCTGCCCGTCGACGATGCCGGTCTGCAGCGCGGTATAGACCTCGGCGAAGTTGATCGAGGCGGGCGCAGCGCCGAAGGCCGAGAAGAGCGAGGTCCAGAGCGGGCTGACCGGCACGCGGATCTTGAAGCCTTGCAGATCCTCGGGCGCCTGGATCGGCTTGGTCGAGGTTGTGGTCTGCCGAAAGCCGTTGTCCCAGATCTTGTCCATCACCACCAGGCCGGCATTCTCGATCTGGCCGCGGGCATAGGCGCCCAGCTCGCCGTCCATCGCCTTCCAGACCGTGTCGTAGTCGGGAAAGGCGAAGCCCACGCCGTTGATCGAGGCGTTCGGCACCAGCGTTGACAGGATCACCGGCGAAAGCTGGAAGAACTCGACCCCGCCCGAACGCAGCTGGCCCAGCACGTCGGTATCGGCGCCAAGCTGGTTCGAGGGGAATATCTGGATGTCCACCGCGCCCGAGGTTTCTTCCAGGATTGCCTTGACCGCCTCGGCCAGCCGGACGTTGCTGGGATGTTCGAGCGGCTGGTTGTTCGCGATCTTGTAGCTGAATTCGGCGGCGCGGGCGGCGCCCGGCCGGATGAAGGGCGCGGCCAGCGCCCCTGCGGCGGCACCCATCAGGACGCTGCGGCGGGTGATTGTCATGTTTTCCTCCTCCCCGAAGGCTGTTGAAATCAAAGCAAGGCGGTCGAGAACCAGGGCACGGCGGCGATGACCAGCAGGCCGATCACCAGCGCCGCCAGATAGGGCCAGATCCGGCGCATCACCTGGTCGGCGGGCACATTGGCGATCTTGCAGGCGATGTAGAAGCCGATGCCGATGGGCGGCGCCATCACCCCGATGTTCATCGCCGTGACGATGACCATGGCATAATGGATGTCGTGGATGCCCAGGCCGCGCGCGATGGGGAACATGATCGGCGCCAGCAGGACGATGGCCGGCAGCCCCTCGAGCACGCAGCCCAGGATCAGGAAGATCAGGATGGAGGCCAGCATGAACACCACCCAGCCGCCCGGCAGACCGGTGACGACGGCCATCAGGTCGCGGGCGAAGCCCGATTGCGTCAGCGCCCAGGCCATCGCGGATGCGGCGCCCAGGATCAGCAGGATCGCGCCCGACATGGCGGCGGTTTCGACCAGCATGGTGCCCAGTCTGCGGATCGGGATGCCGCCGTAAAGCACGACGCCGATCGCGAAGGCATAGACCACGGCGATGGTCGAGACCTCGGTCGCGGTCGCCACGCCGCCGCCGACCAGGCTGCGGATCATGAAGGGCAGCACCAGCGCCGGCGCGGCGATCACCGCCATCCTGCCGATCAGCGGCAAGGTGGCGCGGCTGACGCCCGACATGTCCTCGCCCCGCGCCTTCCAGCGCGCCAGCACCGCCAGCACGACCAGCAGCACCATGGCGATGACGAAGCCCGAGGTGAACAGCCCGGCAATGGATACGCCCGCGACCGAGCCCAGCACGATCAGCACGATCGAGGGCGGCACCGTATCAGCCATCGCCGCGCCGGTGGCCAGCAGCGCCGTCATCTCGGGCGCGGAATGGCCGCGCCTGCGCATCTCGGGGAACAGCGCCGGGGCCACCGTCGCCATGTCCGAGACCTTGGAGCCGGAAATCCCCGAAACCAGGAACATCGAGCCCAGGAGCACATAGCTCATCCCCGCCTTTACATGGCCCAGAAGCGAGGCGAGGAAATTGACGATGGCCTTGCCCATGCCGGTGGCGTCGAGGATGCAGCCCAGAAGCACGAAGACCGGCACCGACAGCAGGATCAGCGAGGACATGCCCTCGTCGATGCGGCCCATCATCACGAAGATCGGCGCATGGCTGGCGAAGGTCAGATAGGCCAGCGTCCCCAGCGCAAAGCAGAAGGCGATGGGGACGCCGATGCACAGAAGCACCGCCACCAGCAGGCCCAGCCAGATCGGCAGGTTCCAGTTGCCGATGGACAAGAGCGCCGGCCGCGCGAACCACAACAGCGCCACCGCCGCGGCCGTCACCGCCAGCGTCGCGGCGATGATGCGCCATTCGCGCGAGCGCAGGACCGAAAGCACCGCCAGCACCGACATCAGCCCGATCCCGGCGGGCAGAGCCGAGGCGCGGTACGACATCGGCAGCCCCAGCGCGGGCGACCTGACGAAGCTTTCCTCATAGGCGTATTCCACCGCGACCGGCAAAAGCCGCAGCAGCAGGACGCAGACCAGCACCTGGCCCGCCACCTCGGCCACCCGCGCCAGCCGCTCGGGCAGCAGCGGCAGGAACACGGTCAGGCGCATATGCTCGTGCCGGTCCACCGCCAGCGCCGCGCCCAGCATCGCCATCCAGATGAAGCTGATCGAGGCCACTTCGTCGCCCCAGATCAGCGGCTTGGCCAACACATAGCGGAAGAACACATTGGCCAGCACGGTGACGATCATCACCACCAGAAGGCCGGCGGCCAGGATTTCGACCGGACGCATCCATCGCTCGGCGCGCTTGGGCTCGGCCAGCGCCTCGATACCGCCAAGGGCCAGCTCGCCCTCGGGCTGGGTGTCGGTCAATTGCATCTCATCCCTCCCATGGCGGCGGGCTCTCCCCTTCCCTCGCCATCGATCCACAATGTGGATGTGGTGGCTGCCGCATTTCGGGAAATTTCTGGACGATTCGCGAAATAGTGCAAGAAGAAATTGCCACATGCCGTCGTTTCGGCCATATCCCGCAATCATCTGCAGGGTATTTTTTCCATAAAGTGGAACATGAATGGCCGTGTTCGGGCGGCAATCGTTCCCCGAAGCTCGCGGATCAACTTGTTTTGCGGGCAAGGTCGCCTGTCAGCCTGCGGCCCAAGGCGTCACAGAAAGCCGATCCAGCGCCCCGCCAGCAGCACGGACAGCCAGATCGCCAGCGAAAGCGCCGCAAGAATGCGCGCGCCGGGGCCGGGGGTTCCGGTCTCGACCGCCCGGTGCCAGCCCTTGCCGGCATGTTGCAGGGCGACGATCACGAGGCCAAGGATGATCAGGGCCAACTTCCAGCGAAAGGCGGCATTCGCGAGATAGTCGCGGGCCCCGACCGACCACAGGACCGGGCCGGTCGCAAGGGCGATGCCAAGCCCGACGCCCGCCGCACGCGACAGGAACGGCGCCAGGACATGCAGCGCGCCGCCGCGGACGATCCCGACAAGGCGCAGGTCCAGCGGAATGATCGCCCCCAGCAGCAGCGCGATTCCCAGGATATGCGTGGCGTTCAGCACCATGTAGAGGTGCCACGACCGCCGCAGCGCCGCCGCCAGGGCGGTGCCCTCGGCCCAGGCCGCGAAGTCCTGCATCGCTCAGTCCTGGATGCGCTCGGGATACATGTCGTAATTCTGCCCGTCGATCACGATGCGGACGGCCTTCATATGCGCGCTTTGGTCCAGGTTGCGATTGCCGATTACCGTGATCGCATCGCCCGGCTGCGCCGTGTCGGCGGCAAAGCCCGAGCGCGCCGTCTGGTTGGGATTGCCCAGATCGACCTGCCAGACCGTGCCCTGGGCGTCGCGGACCTGGATCGTGGGATGGGGCGGGTTCATCGAGACGCTTTCGATGGTTCCCTCCAGCGTCGTCTGCTCGCCCTCGGCCCATGACCAGCCGTGATGCGCAAGCATGGGCGTGCCGCCAAGCGCCAGGGCAACGGCGAGGACGAGGGATGGAAAGGTGCGGGCGTGGATATGCATGTCGGACCTCTTTTCGGATGTTGGTCGGGACTGCCGCGCGGTGGATGGCCGCCCCACCATGATCCGCCAGCCGGCGCCGGTCTGCGCTGACAATCGCGTGAGCGCCGGGATCGGGATGCGTGATTTTGAGCGATCGGCTTTCATTAATTGACCGACCGAACGGTTAACTATAACCATGGCAACGCGCCGGAGGAGGCGCCTACACCCGGAGGAGAATCACATGTCCAGGTCCTTGCTTGGCCGCCTGTTGCTGTCGGCCGGCCTTTCCGTCCTTGTTGCCTGTCCGGCGTTGGCCGATACCCAGGTCGAGATCGTGCGCGACAACTGGGGCGTGCCGCATGTCTATGCCGACGACGTGCACGGCCTTTACGCGGGCTTTGGCTACAGCGTGGCGCAGGACCGGCTGTTCCAGATGGAGATGGCGCGGCGCTCGGTCCTGGGCGAGGTGGCCGAGGTGCTGGGCATCGAGCGGCTGCCCTTCGACATCCAGACCCGGGCCATGTTCGACCATGCCGATATCCGCAGCCAGATCGAGGCGCTGGCCCCGGAAGAGCGCGACATCCTGCGCGGCTATGCGGCGGGCTTCAACCTGTGGGTGGACCGGGTTCTGGCCGATCCGGCCAAGCTGATGCCCAGGCAGTTCAACGATTTCGGCTTCAAGCCCCGGCGCTGGACCGAGTTCGACGTGGCGATGATCTATGTCGGGACCATGGCCGGCCGCTTTTCGGGCTATAGCGCCGAACTGGGCAATGCCAAGACGCTGGCCGAGCTCGAGGCGCAATTCGGCCCTGAAAAGGCGCGCGTGCTTTTCGACCAGATGTTCTGGAACGAGGATCCGCTGGCCCCGACCACTGTGCCCGAGGGCGGGCAATACCAGCGCAAGGCCGGGCTGGCCCCGTCCGAGCCCGGCCGCTTTGCCGAATTGCTGCACGCGGGCGGGCTGCCCGGCGACGACGACCGCCCGCGCGCCAGTAATCTGTGGATCGCCGGGCCGCAAAAGACCACCGATGGCAGCACCATCCTGATCAACGGCCCGCAATTCGGCAATTTCAACCCGTCCTATGTCTTCAGCATCGGCCTGCATGGCGCCGGGTTCGACCTGACCGGCAACACGCCCTTTGCCGTGCCCAACGTCCTTTTCGGCACCAACGGCACCATCGCCTGGGGCGCCACGGCCGGGCCGCGCGACGTGAACGACTATTACCGGCTGGAGTTGAACCCCGAGAATCCGCGGCAATACCGCGCCCACGACGGCTGGAAGGAGATGACGGCCCGCCGCGAGACCTTCCGCGTCAAGGGCCAGCCCGAGGTCGAGACCACGGTCTGGGAAAGCGAATACGGCGTGGTCGGCCAGATCGATCCAGGGACGGCGACCGCCTATGCCTTCAACCGCGCCTGGAAGGGACAGGAGATCTCGACGCTCATGGCCTGGGTGGACTCGACCAAGGCGCAGAATTACGAAGAATGGCTGGACCAGGCGGAAAAGGTCGCGACCACGATCAACTGGTATTACGCCGACCGGGACGGCAATATCGGCTATGTCTCGCCCGGCCATGTCCCCGTCCGCGCCGAAGGCCACGACCAGCGGCTTCCGGCCCGGCCGGGCAAGGACGACTGGCAGGGCGTGCGGCCCTTTGCCGATGCGCCCAAGGGCTATAACCCCAGCCAGGGCTGGATCGCGAACTGGAACAACCGCTCGGCCAGGGGCGATGCCGCGAATTTCGAGGCCACGCCCTGGGGCAGCGCCGACCGGGTGGTCGAGATCATGGCGCGGCTCGACGCCAGGGAAAAGCTGACGCCCGACGAGATCTGGGACATCAATCGCGAGATCAGCTTTCTCGACATCAACGCGCGCTATTTCCTGCCCTTCATCCTTGATGCGGCCGAGGGCATCGACCCGCAAAGCCAGCGCGCCGAACTGGTCGAGATCCTGCGCCATTGGGACGGGCAGCAGATCCGGGCCGAGGACGGCCGCGCGACCACCTCGGCCGTGGGGCTGTTCCAGGCCTGGCTGGACGTGATGGTCGAGGACGTGCTGCGCGACGATAATCCGGCGATCCCGCCGGCGATCCTTTACAACCGCATCTCACGCACCGCGCAGATGCTGCACAACGCGCTGCTGGGCGAGCGGGCCGGCGTGCCGCAGACCCATGATTTCTTCAACGGCGCCGACGAGGCGGGCCGCAAGGAGATCATCCTTGCCTCGCTGGACAAGGCGGCCGCGCGGCTGGCCGACAGGTTCTGCAGCCAGGAGCCCGCCGACTGGCGCATCGAGATCAAGCAGCATGTGTTCGAGACCAGCAACTACCTGGGCATCCCTCAGGCCGGCGAGGACGAGGTTCGCGCCATCGGCACCTCGATGAACCGCGGCACCGAGAACAACCGGATCACCTTTCGCGAAGGCAAGGCCGAGTTCTGCGCGGTGACGCCGCCGGGCCAGAGCGGCTTCATCAGCCCCTCGGGCGAGGCTTCGCCGCATTACGAGGACCAGTTGGCGCTTTACGAGGGTTTCGATTGCCGCCCGCAGGCGCTGACCCGCGACGAGGTCGAAGCGGTGGCGGTGTCGCGCGAAACCCTTGCCGTTCCGCGGTAGGGGGATGGCCGGCATCCGCAGCCGGATGGTTGCGGCCGGGGCAAGCCGCATTGCGCATGACCGCTTTCCCGGCTTCAATGGCGGCGGTTGCGAATGGCGAGGACGGATGCGGCAGGGCGAGATGGCCAAGCGCGGGCTGATCGACGGGATATTGGAGGGGATGGCGCTGCGTTCGGCCGCGTTCATCGTCACCGTCTATGGCGATGTGGTCGTGCCGCGCGGCGGCGTGTTGTGGACCGGCACGCTGATCGAGGTCTGCGAGCGGGTCGGCATCAGCGAATCGCTGGTGCGCACCGCCGTCTCGCGCCTTGTCGCCGCCCACCGGCTGCGGGGCGAGCGGCTGGGGCGGCGCAGCTATTACCGGCTGGACGCCTCGGCCCAGCGGGAGTTCGACCAGGCGGCGCGGTTGCTTTACAAACCCGAGGTTCCGGCGCGCGGCTGGCAGATCCTGCACGCCCCCGACCTCACCGAGGACGAGGCCCGCCACCAGCGCATGGGCCATATGGGCGGGGCGGTCTTCATCCGTCCCGACCGCGGCCAGCCGGTGCCCGAGGGCGCGCTGCCTTTCCTTGCCTCGGACCCGCCCGAACTGGGCCGGATCGGGCAGTTCTGGGATCTCTCGGCGCTGCATCAGCGTTATCTCGACATGCTGGTGCGCTTTGCGCCGCTGGCCGAGGCAGGGGCGGCGCTGTCGGACGAGATGGCGCTGATCGCCCGGCTGCTCTTGGTGCATGATTATCGCGGCGTCCTGCTGCGCGATCCGCGCCTGCCGCAGCCCGCCCTGCCGCCGGACTGGCAGGGGCATGAAGCGCGGGCGCTGTTCCGCCGCCTCTATCGCCAGCTTTCGCCGGCGGCGGAGCGCTGGATCGGGACGCATTTCGAGGGCAGCGGCGGCTTCCTGCCCGAGAAAACCGCCGAAAGCGAGGCGAGGCTGGCCGATCTGTGCCAGGCAACAGATTGAATTAAATGGTTTATTTTGCGCATCCTCAAACATTACACAGAGGCCCAAGATTTTTCTTTCTTTGTGATGTTTGGGGCGGTATAAATTGACCAATCGGTCGGTGAATTGGAGAATCACCTGCCGTTGCCAAACAAGGGGAGAGAGCATGCAGGACGCCTTCATCTGTGATGCGGTGCGCACGCCGATCGGTCGCTATGGCGGGGCGCTGGCCTCGGTCCGGGCGGACGACCTGGCCGCGGTGCCGCTGAAAGCGCTGATGGAGCGCAATCCGGGCGTGGATTGGTCGGCGGTGGACGACCTGATCTATGGCTGCGCCAACCAGGCGGGCGAGGACAATCGCAATGTCGGGCGCATGGCGGTGCTGCTGGCCGGGATGCCGGTGGGCGTGCCGGGGACGACGGTGAACCGGCTTTGCGGCTCGGGCATGGATGCGGTCGGCATGGCGGCCCGCGCCATCAAGGCGGGCGATTGCGATTTCGTCATCGCCGGCGGCGTCGAAAGCATGACCCGCGCCCCCTTCGTGATGCCCAAGGCGGAAACCGCCTTTTCCCGCGCCAATGCGGTCTATGACACCACCATCGGCTGGCGCTTCGTCAATCCGGCGATGAAGGCGCGGTTCGGCATCGATTCGATGCCCCAGACCGCCGACAACGTGGCCGCCGATTTCAGCATCAGCCGCGCCGACCAGGACGCTTTCGCTGCCCGCAGCCAGGCCCGCTGGGAAGCGGCGCAGAAGGCGGGCGTCTTTGCCGACGAGATCGTGCCGGTCATCGTGCCGCAGAAGAAGGGCGAGCCCGTCGTGGTCGATACCGACGAGCATCCCCGCCCCGGCACCACGGCCGAGACGCTGGCCAAGCTCAGGGGCGTGAACGGTCCCGACCTGACGGTGACGGCCGGCAATGCCTCGGGCGTGAACGACGGCGCTGCCGCCTTGGCGATCCTGTCGGGTGCGGCGGCGGAGCGGCACGGCCTGGTGCCGAAGGCGCGCATCGTCGCCATGGCGGCGGCGGGGGTCGAGCCGCGCATCATGGGCATCGGCCCGGCGCCGGCGGCGAAAAAGGTCTTGGCGCGCGCGGGGCTGACCATCGGGCAGATGGATGTGATAGAATTGAACGAGGCCTTCGCCAGCCAGGCGCTGGCGACCCTGCGCGATCTTGGCCTGCCCGACGATGCCGCCCATGTGAACCCGAACGGCGGCGCCATCGCGATCGGCCATCCGCTTGGCATGTCGGGGGCCCGGCTTGTGACGACGGCGATGTATCAGTTGCATCGCACCGGAGGGCGCTATGCGCTTTGCACCATGTGCATCGGCGTGGGACAGGGCATCGCCCTCATCATCGAACGCGTTTGACCCAGGGAGAAGTTTGCCATGTATGCCCAGCTTGTGAAGTCCGAAGGGATGAAGGCCCGCGAGGAGATGACCCCCCAGGAGATTGCCTTCCAGGAGCGCATCGACCGCGGCGAGAAGATCGAGCCCAAGGAGTGGATGCCCGAAGGTTATCGCAAGACGCTGGTCCGCCAGATCGGCCAGCACGCGCATAGCGAGATCGTCGGCCAGCTGCCCGAGGGCAACTGGATCACCCGCGCGCCCACGCTGGAGCGCAAGGCGATCCTGCTGGCCAAGGTGCAGGACGAGGCCGGGCATGGGCTGTATCTCTATTCGGCGGCCGAGACGCTGGGCGTGTCGCGCGACGAGCTGATGGAGCTGCTGCATGCCGGCAAGATGAAATATTCCTCGATCTTCAACTATCCGACGCTGACTTGGGCCGACATGGGCGCGGTGGGCTGGCTGGTCGACGGCGCGGCGATCATGAACCAGGTGCCGCTGCAACGCACCTCCTACGGTCCCTATTCCCGCGCCATGATCCGCATCTGCAAGGAAGAAAGCTTCCACCAGCGCCAGGGCTATGCGGTGATGATGAAGCTTGCGGAGGGCACGCCCGCGCAGAAGCGGATGGCGCAGGACGCGCTGAACCGCTTCTGGTATCCGGCGCTGATGATGTTTGGTCCTTCGGACAAGGACTCGGTGCATTCGGCGCAGTCCATGGCCTGGAAGATCAAGATCAACACCAATGACGAGTTGCGGCAGAAATTCGTCGACCAGACCGTGCCGCAGGCGGAGTATCTGGGCCTGACCGTCCCCGACCCGGACCTGAAGTGGAACGAGGAAAAGGGCGGCTACGATTTCAGCGAGCCGGACTGGTCGGAATTCTTCGACGTGATCGCCGGCAACGGGCCTTGCAACAAGGACCGGCTGGGCGCTCGCGTCAAGGCCTGGGAGGACGGCGCCTGGTTCCGCGAGGGGCTGATGGCGCATGCCGAGAAAGCCGCCGCCCGCCGCGCGCAAGCCGCCGAATAAGCCCGCAATCGCCAGGAACAGCGCTGCCGGTCAATGGGGTTCGGGGCGCAACCAAGTTTAGGGAGAGAACCATGTCCAAGGAATGGCCGCTCTGGGAAGTCTTCATCCGGGGCCAGCACGGGCTGAACCACCGCCATGTCGGCAGCCTGCACGCGCCCGACGCCGAAATGGCGATCATGAACGCCCGCGACGTCTATACCCGCCGCAACGAAGGCGTGTCGATCTGGGTCGTGCCTTCGGCGCAGATCACCGCCTCCAGCCCCTCGGAAAAGGGGCCGCTTTTCGAGCCTTCGAACGCCAAGGTCTATCGCCACCCGACCTTTTTCGACATTCCCGAAGAAGTGGGGCATATGTGATGCCGTCGCTGCCTGACATGACCACGCCCCAGGTGGCGGAACTGGCCCAGCCCGATGCCGGGCAGGAGGCGTTCTTCGAGATGCTGCTGCGCATCGGCGACTCGGCGCTGGTCCTTGGCCATCGCGTGTCCGAATGGTGCGGTCATTCGCCGGCGCTGGAAGAGGACATCGCGCTGGCCAACGTGGCGCTGGACCTGATCGGCCAGACGCAGCTTTGGCTGGGCCTGGCCGGCGAGGTCGAGGGGCAGGGCCGCTCGGCCGACGACCTGGCCTATCTGCGCGACGCCTGGGATTTCCGCAACCTGCTGATCTGCGAGCGTCCGAACGGCGATTTCGGCCATACGCTGATGCGGCAGTTCCTGTTCGACGCCTGGCACTACGAGTTGTTGAAGGGGCTGGCGGCTTCGTCGGACCCGCGCGTGGCCGAGATTGCGGCCAAGGCGGGCAAGGAGGTGGCCTATCACCTGGAGCGCTCGTCCGACCTGGTGGTGCGGCTGGGCGACGGGACCGAGGAAAGCCATCGCCGGATGCAGGAGGCGCTGGACGCGCTTTGGCCCTATGCCGGCGAGATGTTCATCGGCGACGACAAGGACGCCGAGCTTGCCGCGCGCGGTATCGCCCCCGATCCGGCCAGCCTGCGCGCCGGCTGGGACGCCACGCTGCGCCATGTGCTGGGCGAGGCGACCTTGCAGATTCCCGACAGCGACTTTGCGCACAAGGGCGGTAAGCAGGGCATCCATACCGAACACCTGGGCTATATCCTGGCCGAGATGCAGTTCCTGCAACGCGCCTATCCCGGCGCAAGCTGGTAAAGCGCCATGGCCGCTGCGACCCATCCCAGCGTCGAGGAGGTCTGGGGCTGGCTTTCGGAGGTGCCCGACCCGGAGATCCCGGTGATCAGCCTGACCGACCTGGGCATCATCCGCGGCGTCGAATGGCAGGGCGACACGCTGGTCGTCAGGGTCACGCCGACCTATTCCGGCTGCCCCGCGACCAGCATCATCAACCTGGATATCGAGACCGCGCTGCGCGGCCGCGGCATCGAAAAGCTGCGGCTGGAACGCCAGCTGACCCCGCCCTGGACCACCGACTGGATCACCGAGGCGGGGCGGGAAAAGCTGCGTGCCTATGGCATCGCGCCGCCCATCGACGGCACGGCGGCGGACGGTGTGCTGGCCGGACGCATCGCCCGGATGACCGGCGCGAACCTGACCATCGCCTGCCCGCGCTGCGGCTCGACCAATACCGAAAAGATCAGCCAGTTCGGCTCGACCCCCTGCAAGGCGAATTATCGCTGCAAGGACTGTCTGGAACCCTTCGACTATTTCAAATGCCTCTGAGAAGGCACTCCGCTTCAGGAAGGATACCCACATGGCACGCTTCCATCCGCTGAAGGTCACCGACGTGCGCCGCGAGACGCGCGACGCGGTGGTCGTCACCCTTGCCCCTCGCGACGAGGACCGCGCGCTGTTCGACTTTACCCAGGGCCAATACCTGACCTTTCGCCGCGATTTCGACGGCGAGGAACTGCGCCGCTCCTATTCGATCTGCGCCGGCAAGGACGAGGGCGCGCTGCGCGTCGGCATCAAGCGCGTCGATGGCGGTGCCTTCAGCACCTGGGTGAACGAGAACTTGGCGCCCGGCGACGAGATCGAGGCGATGCCGCCGATGGGCAAGTTCTTTACCCCGATCGATCCCGGGGCGGAAAAGCAGTATCTGGGCTTTGCCGCCGGCTCGGGCATCACGCCGGTCCTGTCGATCATCAAGACCGTGCTGGCGCGCGAGCCGCGCTCGCGGTTCACGCTGGTCTATGCCAACCGCCAGATCAACACCATCATGTTCCGCGAGGAGTTGGAGGATCTGAAGAACCTGCATCTCGGCCGGTTCTCGGTGATCCATGTGCTGGAGCAGGAAGGGCAGGAGATCGACCTGTTCACCGGCCGCATCGACGAGGGCAAGATGGCGGCGATGTTCCAGCATTGGCTGGATGCCGAGGCCGTGGATACCGCCTTCATCTGCGGGCCCGAGCCGATGATGCTGACCGTGGCGGCAAGCCTGCGCGAACACGGGCTGCGCGACGAACAGATCAAGTTCGAGCTTTTCGCCTCCAGCCAGCCGGGCCGGGCCAAGGCCCGCGCCGTCTCGCGCGAGGCGGTCAAGGCCGGCGAGGGCGTTGCCGCCACGGTGACGCTGGACGGCGCCACCCGCAGCTTCCAGATGCCGCGCGAGGGCGAGACGATCCTGGAGGCGGCCTTGGCCAACAGCATGGACGCGCCCTATTCCTGCAAGGCGGGCGTCTGTTCGACCTGCCGCTGCAAGGTGGTGGAGGGCGAGGTCGAGATGGCCGTGAACCACGCGCTGGAGGATTACGAGGTCCGCGCCGGCTATGTGCTGAGCTGCCAGGCCTATCCGATCAGCGACCGCGTGGTCGTCACCTATGACGAATGATCAGGGCGCAGGGGAGGAACCGATGTCCGACACCATGAATATCGAGGACTATCTGGCGCAGGGCGGCGTTCTGACCGCGCCCGGCAACGTGCCTGCCCGCTATCGCGGCGAGCTTTTGCGGCTGATGTCGTCCTTTGTCGACAGCGAGCTTGCCGCCTCAGCCGGCTTTGCCAATGCGATCAACTTCGCCCCCGGCATCAAGGAGCGCATCGCCGCCAGCCGCATCACGCTGGAAAAGGCCGATCATGCCGAGCGCGTGCTGCGGGTGATGGGCGAGTTCGGCACCGATGTCGCGCGCTACCAGACCAGCCACGACTGGGCCGCGCGGGTCGAGCGGGATGCCGATCTGGGCACCGCGCGCCGGCCCGGCGACATGCGGCTGTCGGTGTTCCACTATCCCGTCGCCGGCTGGACCGATGCGGTGGTGATGAACGTGCTGCAAGGGCTGGCGACCGGGGTGCAGATGACCGAGCTGACCCGCGTCTCCTACGGCCCGCTGGCCGAGGTGTTCCGCGAGATCGCCCCGCGCGAGGCGCGTCATGCCGAGCTGGGTCTTGAGGGGCTGGAGCAGATCGCTGCGACCGAAGAGGGGCGCGAGGAAGCCCGCGCCGCCGTCGCCTATTGGCGGCCCCGCGTCGCGGCGGGCTTCGGCCTGACCCATTCGGACCGCTACGACACGCTGGCGCGCTTTGGCCTGCGCCACAGTCCGAACGAGGCGATGCTGGCCCGCTGGGAGGCGCTGGCCTCGGAACATCTGGCCGCGCTCGGCCTCTAATCGGCGCCGTCGGCCGCGTCCCTTGGGGCGCGGCCTGCCGCCTGACCAAAACGAAGACTGACCAAGGAAACGCCAATGACCACTCCGCGCCGTCTTGAAAGCTATGTCTGCGGCCGCTGGACCCCCGGCAGCCAGCAAGGCCAGACCCTGCTGGATGCCGCCACCGGCGAGCCGGTCGCCCTGATCGATTCAAGCGGCATCGACTTTGCCGCCGCGCTGGCCCATGGCCGCGACGTGGCCGGGCCGAAGCTGCGCGCCATGTCGTTTCACGAACGCGCCGGCATGCTCAAGGCCCTGGGCCTGGCGTTGATGGCGCAGAAAGAGGAATTCTACGCCGAAAGCCTGCATACCGGCGCCACCCGCACCGACGGTTGGGTCGATATCGAGGGCGGGATCGGCACCATGCTGACCTATGCCTCCAAGGGGCGGCGCGAACTGCCCAACACCCGCGTGCTGACCGATGGCGAGGTCGAGCCGCTGTCCAAAGACGGCAGCTTCAGCGCCCAGCATATCCTGACGCCGCTGCACGGTGTCGCGGTGCATATCAACGCTTTCAACTTTCCGATTTGGGGGATGCTGGAAAAGATCGCGCCGACGCTGCTGGCCGGCGTGCCCTGCCTGGTGAAACCCGCCAGCCAGACCGCCTATCTGACCGAATTGATGGTGCGCCGCATCGTCCAGACCGGCATCCTGCCGGAAGGCGCGCTGCAACTGATCTGCGGTTCGGTCGGCGATCTTCTGGATCATGTGACCGAACAGGACGCCGTGACCTTCACCGGCTCGGCCTGGACCGGGCGCAAGCTCAAGACCCATCCGGCGATCGTCGCCAATTCCGTGCGCTTCACCATGGAGGCGGACAGCCTGAACGCCTCGATCCTGGGGCCGGATGCGGTGGCGGGCACGCCCGAGTTCGACCTGTTCGTGCGCGAGGTCGCGCGCGAGATGACGGTCAAGGCCGGGCAGAAATGCACCGCCATCCGCCGCGTCATCGCGCCCCGCGCGCAGGTCGATGCGCTGGTCGCCGCACTGGACGAGCGGCTGGGCAAGACCGCGCTCGGCCTGCCGGGCGACGAGGGGGTGCGCATGGGTCCGCTCGCGAGCCTCGACCAGCGCGAGGAAGTGCGCGAGCGCATCCGCGACCTGCAGGCCGCGGCCGAGATCGTCGCCGGCGACCCGGACGCGGTGCGCGTGACCTCGGGCGATGCCGCCAAGGGCGCCTTCCTGAACCCGGTGCTGATGTATGCCGCCAAGCCCTTCGAGGCCGCGGCTGTGCATGAGGTCGAGGCGTTCGGTCCCGTCTCCACGGTCATGCCCTATGACGAGTTGGACGAGGCGGTGGCGCTGGCGCGGCTGGGCAGGGGTTCGCTGGTCACATCGGTCTTTACCGACGATCCCGAGGTCGCCGAGGAACTGGTGCTGGGCGTGGCGCCGTGGCATGGCCGGGTGATGATCGGCAACCGGGCCTCGGCCAAGTCCTCGACCGGGCACGGCTCGCCCTTGGCGCCGCTGGTCCATGGCGGTCCGGGTCGCGCCGGCGGCGGTGAAGAGATGGGCGGCATCCGCGGCGTCAAGCATTACATGCAGCGCACGGCGGTGCAGGGTGCGCCGCGGCTCTTGTCGGCGGTCACGGGGCGCTGGATCGAGGGCGCGGATGCGCAGCAGGGCATCCACCCCTTCCGCAAGTCGCTGGCCGAGTTGCGCATCGGCGACCAGTTGGTCACGGCCAAGCGCACCGTCACCCGCGAGGATGTCGAGCATTTCGCGCATTTCACCGGCGACACCTTCTATGCCCATATGGACGAGGCGGCGGCCAAGGCGAACCCGTTCTTTGACGACCGCGTGGCGCATGGCTACCTGATCGCCAGCTTTGCGGCGGGGCTGTTCGTCGAGCCGAACCCCGGCCCGGTTCTGGCCAATTACGGCGTGGACAACCTGCGCTTCCTGACCCCGGTCTATTTCGGCGACAGCTTGCAAGTGCGGCTGACCTGCAAGGAGATCAACCCGCGCGAGAATGCCGGCCATGGCGAGGTGCGCTGGGATTGCCAGGTCACCAACCAGAAGGGCGAGGTCGTGGCGCAATACGACGTGCTGACCATGGTGGCCAAGGAATGGCCGCTGGCGCAGGTGGCGGAATGAGATGAAAGGGCGGTGCTTCGGCACCGCCCCAGCGCCAGGCGGGTGGAAGCGTCCGAACCTTGTCTTTTGGTATCCGATCCTGTCAGGCGGATTTGAGCCCTAAGCGGTCATTGCCTCGGTGAGTTTCAGCGCCAGTTGGTCGGCCAACCGCCGCGCTGCATCCTGATCGTCGCCGTGCCAGCTGTCAGCGATCTCGCCAAGATAGGCCTGCCGCGCCTTTGCGAGCGTCAGAGCCTCTTCTCCGGTAAGCTTCGGGATCGCCCAGAGTGCCGCCTCATCCTTGCTCGCGAACGTCCCGCGGCAGGCGGTGTGCCACATCCTTGCAAGTGTCAGCAGGACATTCCTTGTGTCGTCCTGCAGTCCCTCCTGCAAGGATGGAAGCAGATCACGCATGGCGCGCCGGACGGCCGCCGCTGGGGTTTCTGGCAGAAGCACTTCTCTGTCCGGCCCGAACAGCGGTTTGGCCTCCTGTCGGGCTAGGGCGAGGACCAGAGTCAGTTCAGGGTTTTGAGCCGGCATAGGCTTCTCACCTGCCTCAAAAGCGTCCCGCAGCCACTCGCCGTAGATGAACTCCGCCCGTGCGGGAAACAGGTTGTCGGCAAGATCGCGCCGGCTAAACACCATGACCTCCATGCAGCGCCGTTCGCCCGGCACGGCCGGGTGGCGCGCGGAAAGCCGGAGTAGCGATGAGAGAAGTGCGGCGCGCTCATCTTTGGTGAGGCTTCTTTCTGCGACGGCCAGCAGGTCAATATCGCTTTGGGGCCGCAGCCCTCCCGAAACTGCAGAGCCGTGCAGATAGACCGCGAGCAAACCATCCCCAAGAATGTCGCACAGGGTTGCCATCGCAGCTGACGCTTGTTCGCTTTCTTCCGGCGCAGCCTGCATGTCACCTCGCTTTCGGCATGCAGACTAACAGGTGAACGACTGCTTTGTCCCGCAAACCTGCCGCCCTCGTCAACCGCCGGCGCGCCGGGGCCGCTTCACCGCACGGCCTTGATGCCCTCGAGGATCAGCGTCGTCGCCACGTCGGCGTAATCCTCGCGGGTGATGCGGCCGCCGTCGCGGAACCACATGTAGACCCAGTTCATCATCCCGAACAGCGACATGGTCACCGGGGTCAGCAGCGGGCGCTGCGGATCGTCCAGGTCGGGGTTGATCTCGCGCAGGACGGCGGCGAAGCGCTTGACGATGCGCCGCTCGACGCCAAGGATCTCGGCCTTCTGCTCGTCGCCCAGGGCAGGGGTGGCGTTCAGCTGCACCTTGTGCTGGTTGTCCGCGCCGCGATAACGCTCCAGCACCGTGCCCACCAGCTGGCGCAGGCGCTGCTGCGGCGGCAGGCCGGGATCGTCGGTTTCCTCGATGGCCGCGTCGAGCTCTTCCAGATGGGTGATGATGATGGCAAAGATCAGCGCGTCCTTGCTGGGATAGTAATGGTAAAGCAGCGCCTTGGACACCTGGCTGTGTGCGGCGATCTGCGCCATGGATGCCTTTTCCATGCCCAGTTCGGCAAAGACCTCGGCCGCCTTGTCCAGAAGGCCGCGTTGCTTTTCCTCGAAATCCACTGCCCGTGTCCGAGCCATGCCATCCTCATCAGATCATTTGTTCGCCCGCAGTCGAGAGGCGAGAAAAACAAGGGGGCACACGGCCCCCTAACGACTTAGCGGGTTTGCGACCGCATGTCATGCTGGTTGCCGCGATGCGGCATCATGTCTTGGGCCGGTTGTCAAGCACCCGCTTGGCCTTGCCTTCCGAACGGGCAATGGCGTTGGGGTCCTTGACCTCGATCCGGGTCGAGACGCCGACCACGCTTTTGATGTGATGCGCCAGCTCCTTGGCGGATTTGGCGCGGGCGGCCTCGTCGGTCATGTCGGGGGCGCATTCGACATGCACGGTCATGCTGTCCATGCGGCCCGAGCGGCTCAGTTCGATCTGGAAATGCGGCGCGAGGCCCTGGCATTTCAGGATCTGCTCCTCGATCTGGGTCGGGAAGACGTTGACGCCGCGCAGGATGATCATGTCGTCGCTGCGGCCGGTGATCTTTTCGATCCGGCGCATGGAACGCGCGGTGCCGGGCAGCAGGCGGGTCAGGTCGCGGGTGCGATAGCGCACCATCGGCAGCCCTTCCTTGGTCAGCGTGGTAAAGACCAACTCGCCGATCTCGCCGTCCGGCAGCACCTCGCCCGTGACCGGGTCGATGATCTCGGGATAGAAATGATCCTCCCAGATATGCAGCCCGTCCTTGGTCTCGACGCATTCCATGGCGACGCCGGGACCCATCACCTCGGAAAGGCCGTAGATGTCGACGGCGTGCATGTCGAACGCCTCTTCGATCTCCTGCCGCA
Source organism: Paracoccus denitrificans (assembly GCF_900100045.1). Lineage (GTDB taxonomy): Bacteria > Pseudomonadota > Alphaproteobacteria > Rhodobacterales > Rhodobacteraceae > Paracoccus > Paracoccus denitrificans. The sequence continues at coordinate 112,460 of NZ_FNEA01000001.1, forward strand.
TGGCGTTGGTCCAGGGTTCGGCGCCGAAGATGCCGATCTTCAGCGAGGATTGCCGCGGGTCCAGGCCCTGGCGGCGGAACTCGTCCAGGATCGACAGCATGTAGCTGGGCGTCACCATGATGATGCGCGGCTTGAAATCGTCGATCAGCGTCACCTGCCGCTCGGTCATGCCGCCCGAGATCGGCACCACGGTGCAGCCCAGCCGTTCGGCCCCGTAATGCGCGCCAAGGCCCCCGGTGAACAGCCCGTAGCCATAGGCGTTGTGCAGGATGTCGCCCGGCCGGCCGCCGGCGGCGCGGATCGAGCGGGCGATCAGGTTCGCCCAATGGTCGATGTCGGCCTGGGTATAGCCCACCACGGTCGGCTTGCCGGTGGTGCCGGACGAGCCGTGGATGCGCACCAGCTTGGACTGCGGCACGGCGAACATCCCGAAGGGATAGGTGTCGCGCAGGTCCTGCTTGCCGGTAAAGGGGAATTTCGCGATGTCGGCCAGCGACTTCAGGTCCTCGGGATGGACGTCGTGCTCGATGAAGCGGTTGCGGTAGAAGGGCGAATTCTCGAAGGCGTGCTTCAGCGACCGCTTCATGCGGTGGAATTGCAAGGCCTCGATCTCGTCGCGCGAGGCGATCTCGATCGGGTCCAGCTCTTTCCTTTCGGGTGCCAGTGGGTGCATGGATTCCTCCCCTTGCGATGGGTTGCGGTCAGGATTCGACCGGCAGATGGGTGCCTTTGACGGTGCGGGAATGGCCGCGGAACTCGGCCACGTGCTGGCCGTCCTGGTTGGTGATGCGGATGTCGTAGATGCCCGAGCGGCCGCGGCGCGAGACCTCGCGGGCCTCTGCCGTCAGCCGGTCGCCGATGCGGCCCGGCAGCAGATAGGTGACCGAGCAATGCTGCGCGACCACCAACTGGTTGTAGCTGTTGCAGGCAAAGGCAAAGGCGCTGTCGGCGAGCGTGAAGATATAGCCGCCATGGCAATTGCCGTGCCCGTTCGACATGGCATCGGTGATGGTCATGGAAAGCGTCGCCTCGCCAGGGGCGATATGGTCCAGGCTCATGCCCAGCCGCTGGCTGGCGGAATCGTCGTTCCACATCGCCTTGGCCGAAGCTTCGGCCAGTTCCTGCGGGGTCATCTGGGAAACGGGTTTCATGGATGCGTCTTTCATTGTCCCCTGAACTCCGGCTTGCGCTTTTCCAGGAAGGCGGTGACGCCCTCGGCATAATCGGCGCTGCGGCCGGCCTGCCGCTGGCAGTCGCGCTCCATGTCCAGCTGTTCGTCCAGGCTGTTGGTGGCGGCGGCCTGGATCAGCCGCTTGGTCAGGCCCAGCCCCAGCGTCGGACCCGTGGCAAGGGACGCGGCCAGCGCCCCCGCCTCGCCCATCAACGCCTCGTCCGGGACGGCTTTCCAGATCAGACCCCAATCGGCGGCCTTTTCCGCCATCAGCGGCTCGGCCGTCAGGGCCAGCGCCTTGGCGCGCGGCTCGCCCAGGATGCGGGTCAAGCTGAAGGTACCGCCCGCATCGGGGATCAGCCCGATCTTCGAGAAGGCCTGGATGAACTTCGCCGATTTCGCCGCCAGCACGATGTCGCAGGCGAAGGCGATGTTGGCCCCGGCCCCGGCAGCGACGCCATTGACCGCGCAGACCACCGGCTTTTCCAGCGCCCGGATCAGCCGCAGCGTCGGGTTGTAGAAGGTCTCCAGCGTCTGGCCCAGGTCGGGGGCGGGACCGCCCTTGCGCGGGTCGCGGTCGCCCAGGTCCTGCCCGGCGCAAAAGCCGCGCCCGGCGCCGGTCAGCAGCACCGCCCGCACCGCCGCATCGTCATGGGCGCGCTGGATGCCGGCGCGCAGCGCCAGGTGCATCTCTTCGTTGAAGGAATTCAGCTTGTCGGGGCGATTGAGCGTCAGCGTCAGCACGCCGTCGGCCAAGGCCGCCAGGACGGTTTCCGTCATCGGTAAAACTCCCTTGCCCCGTTTTCCGAGGCTCCCTGAAAATTTTTGTTGCATAAACCGACCGGCCGGTCAATGATAATCTGGCAAGGTGAGGGGAACGCCGTGACAGAATTTTTCGACCGCCATCGGCCGATGCTGGACGCCGCGCTGGATGCGCTGCGCCAACGCGCATTCTGGAGCCCGTTTCCCGAGATTCCAAGCGGCAAGATCTATGGCGAAACCGCGCGCGAGGACGGCCAGGCGGGGTTCGAGGCGCTGCGCAATGCCGCCTTCGATCTGCCCGGGCATCCGAATCAGCGGCAACTGGGCGCCGAGGTGTCGCCCTTTGGCGGCGCCTTGGGAATCACCTATCCGGCTGCCGATGCCCAGACGTTGGTCGCGGCGGCGCAGGCGGTGCAGCCGGCGCTGGCATCGGCCAGCCCCGAGGCGCGGGTGGGCGTCTGCCTTGAGGCGTTGGCGCGGCTCAACCGCGTCAGCTTCCTGATGGGCCATGCCACGATGCACACCACCGGGCAGGCTTTTGCCATGGCCTTCCAGGCGGGCGGGCCGCATGCGCAGGACCGCGGGCTTGAGGCGGTGGCGATGGCCTGGGACGAGATGACCCGCTTTGCCCCGCAGGCGCGCTGGGAAAAGCCGCAGGGCAAGGCGGCGCCGATCCTGCTGGAAAAGCACTGGTCGATCGTGCCGGCGGGCCTGTCGCTGGCGATCGGCTGCAACACCTTCCCGACCTGGAACAGCTATTCCGGCATCTTCGCCAGCCTCGCCACCGGCAATCCGGTGATCGTCAAGCCGCATCCCGCCGCCATCCTGCCGCTGGCGCTGACCGTGCGCGTGCTGCGCGAGGTGCTGGCCGAGGCCGGGCTGCCCTCCGATTCGGTGCTGCTGGCCGTGGACGAGCGCGGGGCCGAGATCACGCAGCAGCTTGCGACCCAACCGGCGGTGCGGCTGATCGACTATACCGGCTCGGCCGCTTTCGGGGACTGGCTGCGCGGCCACGCGACGCAGGCGCAGCTGTTCACCGAAGAGGCCGGCGTGAACACCGTCACCATCGCCGCCACCGACGATTTCGCCGGCATGTGTGCCAACCTGGCCTTTTCGCTGGCGCTTTATTCCGGGCAGATGTGCACCGCGCCGCAAAATATCTATGTCCCGGAAGGCGGCATCGATACCGACCAGGGCCGCGAGAGCTTCGATGAGGTCGGGCTGGCGCTGGCCGCGGCCATCGACGCATTGCTGGCCGATCCGGCCCGGGCGGCCGGTATCTGCGGTGCCATCGCCAACCAGGCGACGCTGGAGCGCGTGCAGCAGGCGCGCGGGCTTGGGCGGGTGCTGCGCGATTCGGCGCCGCTGGGGCAGGGGCGCACCGCGACCCCGCTGCTGTTGGCGATGCGGGACGGCGATCCGGCCTGCGAGCGGGAATGCTTCGGCCCCGTCGCCTTCGTCGTCGCGGTGAAGGATGCCGATGCCGCCATCGCCCGCGCCACCGATCTGGCGCGGCGCAAGGGCGCGATCACAGCCGCGCTCTACGACCGGGACGAAGCGCGCATTGCCTGCGCCGCGCAAGCCTTTGCCGCGGCCGGCGTCAACCTGTCGGTGAACCTGACCGGCAATATCTATGTCAACCAATCGGCGGCCTTCAGCGATTTCCACGTCACCGGCGCCAACCCGGCCGGCAATGCCTGCCTGACCGACACCGCCTTCGTCGCCAGCCGGTTCCGGCGTGCCATGTGGCGCCGGCCGGTGGCGGCCTGACCCAACCCAAGTCAACTAGTTCTCTGGGAGGAGACGCACCATGAAAAAGACCCTGACGACGACCGTTCCGGCCGCGCTGATCGCGCTTGGGCTGGCCGGGGCCGCCAGTGCCGAGATCAAGATCGGCGCCTCGGTTTCCGCGACGGGCCCTGCCGCCTTCCTCGGCGACCCCGAGGCCAAGACGCTGGAAATGCTGGTCGAGGAAACCAATGCCAAGGGCGGCATCAACGGCGAACAGATCGCGCTGGTGCTCTATGACGACGGCGGCGACGCCAACAAGGCGCGCACCTTCGCCACCCGCCTGATCGAGGACGACGAGGTGCAGGCCATCATCGGCGGCACCACCACCGGCACCTCGATGTCGATCCTGTCGGTGGCCGAGGATGCCGAGATCCCCTTCATCTCGCTGGCCGGTGCCATCGACATCATCCAGCCGGTCAAGCCCTTTACCTTCAAGACGCCGCATACCGACCGCATGGCCTGCCAGAAGATCTTCGAGGACATGCAGAAAAGCGGCATCCAGAAAATCGGCATGATCTCGGGCACCGACGGCTTCGGCGCCTCGATGCAGGCGCAGTGCAAGGACGTGGTCGGCGAATACGGCATCGAGATCGCCGCGGACGAGACCTATGATCCCAAGGACGCCGACATGACGGCGCAGCTGACCAAGATCCGCAACACCGCGGGCGTGCAGGCAGTGCTGAACCCGGGCTTCGGACAGGGCCCGTCCATCGTGACGCGCAACTATCGCCAACTGGGCATCGAGCTGCCGCTTTACCAGTCGCATGGCGTCGCTTCGGACGGGTTCATCGAGCTGGCCGGCAAGGCGGCCGCCGAGGGCGTGCGCCTGCCTGGCACCGCGCTGCTGGTCGCGGACCTGCTGGCCGAGGACGATCCGCAAAAGCCGGTGGTGACCGCCTACAAGGCCGCCTTCGAGGGCAAGTTCAAAGAGCCGGTCGGCACCTTCGGCGGCTATGCCCATGACGGCTTCGCGCTGCTGGTCGATGCGGTGACGCGCGCCGGCTCGGCCGAGCCGGCGGCGATCCGCGATGCGCTGGAGCAGACCTCGGGGCTGGCGGGCACGACCGGCATCTACACCATGTCGCCCGAGGACCATCTGGGCCTGGACCTGTCGGCCTTCCGCATGCTGGAGGTCAAGGACGGCAGCTGGTCCATCGTCGAATGAACCCGCGCGGTCCCCGCAAGGGGACCGCTTCCGCCCGCTCGGGAGAGCCCAGCCAGAGAGCCTCGGCATGTCTGAACTTTTGCAATTCCTGTTTTCAGGGCTGACGGTGGGCGCGGTCTATGCGCTGGTCGCCCTTGGTTTCACGATCATCTACAACGCCTCGGATGTGGTGAACTTCGCCCAGGGCGAGTTCGTCATGCTGGGCGGCATGATCACATGGTTTGCCCATGCCGCCGGGCTGCCGCTGCCGCTGGCGGCGCTGATCGCCATCGTCGCCACCGCCGCGCTGGGGGTCGCGATCAACAAGCTGGCCATCGAGCCGGCGCGCGGCGCGCCCGTCGTCTCGCTGATCATCATCACCATCGGCGCCTCGGTCTTTCTGCAAGGCGCGGCGCAGCTGGTGTTCGACAAGCAGATCCACAGCTTCCCGGCCTTTTCGGGCGACACGCCGCTGCGCATCGGCGGCGCGACGATCCAACCGCAAAGCCTGTGGGTGATCGGCGGCGCGCTGGTGGTCTTTGCCGGCCTGTGGCTGTTCTTCACCCGCACGCTCCTGGGCCGGGCGGTGCTGGCGACCTCGAACAACCGGCTCGCGGCCCAGCTTGTCGGCATCAACACGAATTTCGTCATGACGCTGTCCTTTGCGCTTTCGGCCGGGATCGGTGCTCTGGCGGGGGTGCTGGCGACGCCGATCACGCTGACCGCCTACAATGTCGGCATCGGCTTTGCGCTGAAGGGCTTTGCCGGTGCCATGCTGGGCGGCATGGGCAATCCCAAGGGCGCGCTGGCCGGCGGCTTCCTGATCGGGCTGATCGAGGCGCTGACGGCGGGCTACCTGTCCTCGACCTACAAGGAGGCGGCGGCATTCGTCGTGATCCTGCTGGTCCTGTTCTTCATGCCGCAGGGCCTGTTCGGCCGCAAATCGACGGAGCGGGTGTGATGCCGAGACTGACCGCCAAATCCGCCACGTTGCTGGTGCTGGCCGCGCTGATCGCGGTGACGCCCTTTTTCTTTCCCTCGGGCTATTACTACCGGGTCGGCGCGCTGATCTTCGTCAACGGGCTGGCCGTGACCGGCATCGTGATCCTGACCGGCTATGCCGGGCAGATCAGCCTGGGCCATGCCGGTTTCGCCGGTATCGGCGGCTATGCCTGCGCCTTGGCGCCGACGCATCTGGGCCTGCATCCTTCGCTGGCCGTGGTGCTGGGCGCGGCGATCTCGGGCGTGCTGGCCTATCTGGTCGGCCGGCCGATCCTGCGGCTCAAGGGCTATTACCTGGCCGTGGCCACGCTGGGCTTCGGCATCCTCGTCTCGATGGTGCTGAACAACGAGCGCCAGCTGACCGGCGGTCCCGACGGCATCGCGGTGCCCGAGCTGGGCCTGCGCGGGCTGCTCAAGGACTGGGGGCTGGACCTGACCAACGGCCAGTTCTGGTATTTCTTCTGCGGCATCGCGCTGCTGATCGGCGCCTGGATCGCGCTGAACCTGCATCAAAGCCCCAGCGGCCGGGCGCTGCGCGCGCTGCACGGCTCGGAAATCGCCGCCGGCACGGTGGGGATCGACGTGGCGCGGGTCAAGCTGCAGGCCTTTGTCATCTCGGCCGTCTATGCCTCGGTCGCGGGCTCTCTGGTGGCGCTTCAGAACAAGTTCATCACCCCCGACGTCGCCGGCTTCATGCATTCGATCGAGATGGTGACCATGGCCGTGCTGGGCGGGGCCGGTTCGGTCCTGGGCGCGATCTTCGGCGCCGGCATCCTGACGCTGCTGCCGCAGGCGCTGACCGTCTTTGCCGAATACGAGCAACTTGTCCTCGGCCTCGTGATGATGCTGGTGATGATCTTCCTGCGGGAAGGGCTCTTGCCCTCGGTCCTGCGCAAGCTGAGGGGGAGGGGCGAATGACGCTGCTTTCGGTCGAGGGTCTGGGCATCAGCTTCGGCGGCATCAAGGCCGTGCATGATGTCAGCTTCAAGGTCGAGCCGGGCGAGATCGTCTCGGTCATCGGCCCGAACGGCGCCGGCAAGACCACGCTGTTCAACATGATCTCGGGCGTCTATCGGCCCGGCTTGGGCCGCGTGGTGCTGGAGGGCGAGGACGTGACCGGCATGGCGCCGTTCCGGCTGGCGCAGCGGGGCATGTCGCGCACCTTCCAGAACCTGCAGATATTCCAGAACATGACGGTGCTGGAAAACGCCATCTCGGGCTTTCACTTGCAGGAAAAGGGGCCGGTCCTGGCGGATCTCCTGCATCTGCCGTCCTCGCGCCGCCGGGCGCGGGCGGCCGATGCGGGCGCGCGCGCGCTTCTGGCCCGCGTCGGGCTGGAGCGCGCGGCGGATCGCGAGGCGGGGAACCTGTCCTATGGCTCGCTCAAGCGGCTGGAGATCGCCCGCGCGCTGGCGATGAAGCCCAAGGTGCTGTTGCTGGACGAGCCGGCGGCGGGCTGCAACGCCGTCGAGACCGAGGAGATCGACCACCTGATCGCCGAGGTCGCGGCATCCGGCACCGCCATCCTGCTGGTTGAGCACGACATGAAGATGGTCATGCGCATCTCCAGCCATATCGTGGTGCTGGACCATGGCGAAAAGATCGCTGAGGGCTCGCCGGCCGAGGTCAGCCGCAACCCGGCGGTGATCGCCGCCTATCTGGGAACCGAGGAGGGTGCCGATGCTGACGGTTGAGGGCTTGCGCTCGCGCTATGGGCGCATCGAGGTCTTGCACGGCATCGACCTGCATGTCGATTCCGGCGAGATCGTCACCGTGGTCGGCGCCAACGGCGCGGGCAAGACCACGTTGCTGCGCTGCCTGTCGGGTGTGCAGCCGGTCTCGGCCGGCACCATCACCTTCCGCGGCGAGCCGCTGACCCCGGTGCCGGCCTTCAAACGGCTGGCGCGGGGGCTGGCGCAATCGCCCGAGGGGCGGCAGATCTTCACCAACCTGACGGTCGAGGAGAACCTGCGCCTCGGCGCCTTTCTCTACAGCGACGACCGGGTGGAAAAGGACATGGAAGACGCCTTCCAGATGTTCCCGATCCTGAAGCAAAAGCGCAACCTTGCCGCCGGCGGCCTGTCGGGCGGCCAGCAGCAGATGCTGGCCATGGCGCGGGCGCTGATGGGGCGGCCGTCCTGCCTGCTTCTGGACGAGCCGTCGATGGGTCTGGCGCCGATCATCGTCCAGCAGATCTTCGACGTGGTCAGCGGGCTCAAGGCGCTTGGCGTCACCGTGCTGCTGGTCGAGCAGAACGCATTCGGTGCCTTGAAGATCGCCGACCGCGGCTATGTGATGGAAACCGGCCAGATCACCATGCAGGGTCCGGCCGGGGAACTGATCGCCGATCCGCGCATCCGCGAAGCCTATCTGGGGATATGAGGAAATGACCGTAACCATTGCCCGCCAAGGGGAAATCGCTGTCGTCACCGTAGACAACCCGCCCGTCAACGCACTGTCCGCGGCTCTGCGGCAGGGACTGTGGGATGCCGCGGACACGCTGGACGCCGACGCCTCGGTCGCGGCGGTGGTGCTGGTCTGCGCCGGCCGCACCTTCATCGCCGGGGCCGACGTGACCGAATTCGGCAAGCCGCCGGTCCCGCCGCACCTGCCCGATCTGGTCGCGCGGATCGAGGGCGCGCAGAAGCCCTGGACCGCCGCGATCCACGGCTCGGCGCTTGGCGGCGGGCTGGAGGTCGCGCTGGGGTGCCGGTTTCGCGTGGCGGTCCCGGATGCCTCGCTGGGCCTGCCCGAGGTGAGCCTCGGCATCGTTCCCGGCGCCGGCGGCACGGTGCGCACGCCCCGCGTGGTGGGTGTTCCGGCGGCGGTCGATCTGGTGACCTCGGGCCGGCCCATGCGCGCGGCGAAAGCCGCCGAGGCCGGGCTGGTCGATGCGGTGATCCAGGGCGATCTGCTGGAAGGCGCCGTGACCTTCGCGCGGCAGGCGTTGACCCGGCCGCTGCCCGAACCTGCCTCGTCCCGGCCTGTCGCCGCGCCGGAAGCCGAGTTCTGGGCCGAGCAGGAGAAAGCCGTGGCCAAGGTCGCCAAGGGTGCCGCCGCGCCGCTGCGGGCGCTCGCCTGTCTGCGCAAGGCGGCCGAGGCGGGCTTTGCCGAGGCCATGGCCTTTGAGCGCGAAACCTTCCTGGAACTGCGCGGCTCGGATCAGGCGGCGGCGCTGCGCCACGTCTTCTTTGCCGAGCGTGCCGCGCCGCGCCCGGCTGCATTGCGCGACGTGGAGCCCTTGCCCCTGCGCCGCGCGGCGGTGATCGGCGGCGGCACCATGGGCGCCGGCATCGCCGCGGCCCTGCGCGACGCCGGCCTGCCGGTGGTGCTGGTCGAGCGCGACGACGAGGCGGTGGCGCGCGGCATGGCCAACCTGCGCGGCATCTTCGACGGCGCGGTGCGGCGCGGCAAGCTGACCGAGGCGCAGGCCGCAGCCCGGCTGGCGGGCGTCGCCGGGACGACCGATTACGCCGCGCTGGCCGATGCCGACCTGGTCATCGAGGCGGTGTTCGAGGAAATCGGCGTCAAGCGCGCCGTGTTCGAGCAACTTGCCCGGGCCTGCGGCCCAGATGCGGTGCTGGCGACCAATACCTCTTATCTCGACCCGCGCGCCATCGCCGAGGGGCTGCCCAATCCCGGCCGCTTCATCGGCCTGCATTTCTTCAGCCCGGCCAATGTGATGAAGCTCCTGGAGATCGTGCCGGTGCCGGAAACCTCGGACCGCACGCTGGCTACCGGCTTCGCGCTTGCGCGGGCGCTGAAAAAGATCCCGGTCCGCGCCGGCATCTGCGAGGGCTTCATAGGCAACCGCATCCTGAAACGCTATCGCGCGGCGGCCGAGGCGCTGGTCCGCAAGGGCGTGCCGATTGCCGAAATCGACGCCGCCATGCGCGGCCACGGCTTTGCCATGGGTCCGTTCGAGGCGCAGGATCTGGGCGGGCTCGACATCGCCTTCCTGCAACGCGAGGGCGCGCGGGCGGCAGGGCAGGACGTGGCCGAGACGCTGGGCGACATCCTGGTGCGCGTGGGCCGCAAGGGGCAAAAGACCGGCGGCGGCTGGTATGACTATGCCCCGGGTGAGCGCAAGCCGCAGCCCTCGGCCTCGGTGGCAGAGTTGCTGGCCCGCGAAATCGCGCCCGGCGCAGCGATGAGCCGTGACCAGATCGCGCAGGCCCTTGTGGCCGAGATGGCTGCCGAGGGACAGGCGATCCTGGACGAAGGCATCGCCCAGGCGCCCGCCGACATCGATCTGGTGGAAATCCACGGCTATGGCTTCCCGCGCTGGCGCGGCGGGCCGATGTTCGCCACCGGCATCCGGGGCTGAAGGAAGGAGACGGGTAGGCTGGTCGCCCGCCCGCCTATCAGCTTCAGGCGGCGCAGCGCAGCCGCGTCGCCGCGGCCCCGGCAAGGTCCAGGAGCAGCGCGCGGCTGTCCTCCCAGCCCAGGCAGCCGTCGGTGATGCTCTGGCCATAGACCGGCACCTGGCCGTCCCGCAGATCCTGCCGTCCCGCCACCAGATGGCTTTCCAGCATGACCCCGCGAATGCGGCTGTCGCCCGTGCGGATCCGAGCCGCGACATCGGCGATCACCTCCGGCTGTCGGGCGGGATCCTTGTCGCTGTTGGCGTGGCTGGCGTCGATGACGATACCGGGCTCGATCCCCGCCTTGGCCGCAGCCGCCGCCACTGCCGCGACATGGTCGGCGCCGTAATTCGGCCCGCCATGGCCGCCGCGCAGCACGACGTGGCAGGCATCGTTGCCGGTGGTCGTGGCGATGGCCGCGCGCCCTTCGGCGGTGATCGCGGGAAAGCTGTGCGGCCGCGAAGCCGAGCGGATCGCGTCCAGCGCCACCTGCACCCCGCCGTCGGTGCCGTTCTTGAACCCCACCGGGCAGGACAGGCCCGAGGCCAGCTGGCGATGGATCTGGCTTTCCGTGGTGCGCGCGCCGATTGCGCCCCAGGCGATCAGGTCGGCGAAGTATTGCGGCAGAATCGGGTCCAGGAACTCGGTCGCCGCCGGCAGGCCCATGCGGTTGATCTCCAGCAGCAGGCGGCGGGCCAGGGGCAGCCCGTCCTCGATCCGGTCCGAGCCGTCCAGATGCGGATCGTTGATCAGCCCCTTCCAGCCGACGGTCGTGCGCGGCTTTTCGAAATAGACCCGCATGACGATCTCCAGCCGGTCGGACAGCGCGTGGCGCATCTCGGCCAGGCGCGCGGCGTAATCCAGCGCCGCAGCCGGATCATGGACCGAGCAGGGGCCGGCGACGACCAGCAGCCGGTCGTCGCGCCCGGCCAGGATGGCGCGGATGGCGGCGCGGCTGTCGGCGACGGTGCGGGAGACCGCTTCGTCCCGCGGCAGGGATGCGGCCAGGGCGGCCGGGGCGGGCAGGGGGCGCAATGCGGCGATATGCAGGTTCTCGGTCTGGATGGGCATGGCTCTTTCTTTCTGCAAAGGGCCGGACCGGAAGCGCATGGAAATGAAAAAGCCGCCGGTCTTGGGCCAGCGGCTTGGGGGTCTGTATCGCGTGTTCGCGCTACACCCGGCTCCGCTGGGGACAGCGGAACCAATAAAACGAGATGGTGCAGGGCATTCGATGCGACATGCGCCATCCATAGCCGCTGTGTCGCGTCCTGTCACGCCGATTCTTTGGGCACGGGCTTTGGCGCCGCGCCGCGCCATGCTATCGTGCCGCGCATGACCAGGATGCAGCCTCCGACGACCGGACCTGGCGGCGCCGGCCGGGACGACGAGGGCGGCTTCGCCTCGCCCCCCTGTCTCGCCGCGCGGATCGCGCCGGACTACTTCGACCCCTTGGCCGTCGATGCGCAGCAGGCCCGCGACGTGGCACGCTGGCGCAAGGCGCAGCGCGAGGAGCTGCTGGCCCGCCGTGCCGCGCTGAGCATCGCCCAGCGGCAGGCCGCCGCCGCCGCCATCGCCACGGCGCTGGACGAATTGCTGGCCGAGCATTTGCCCGATATCCGGGGCCGGGTGGTCGCCGGCTATTGGCCGATCCGGTCCGAGCCCGACCTGCGCCCCTGGCTGGCCCGCCTGCATGAGCGGGGCGCCATCCCGGCCCTGCCGGAGGTCGAGCGTCCCGCCAGCCCGCTGGTCTTTCGCCCCTGGCATCCCGGCGCGGCGATGCGGCGCGGCCATTGGAACATCCCGGTTCCCGCGAACACCGAAACGGTCAAGCCGGATGTGGTGCTGGCCCCGCTGGTCGGCTGGGACGGCTCCGGCTATCGGCTGGGCTATGGCGGCGGCTATTTCGACCGCACGCTGGCCGCACGGCGCCCGCTGGCGTTCGGCACCGGCTTGCAGGCGGCCCGGCTGGCGACGATCTATCCGCAGCCCCACGACATCCGGCTGGCCGCCATCGTCACCGAATGCGGCGTGCAATATCGGGGCAGGGCGTGAAAAAATCCCGCCGGGCATGGCGTCGATTTCCTTGCCCGCGACGTTGAGCGTCAGCCGGGGTCGTTCCGCGCGATCTTCGACAGGCAGGAGCAGGAAAGGAAGCACCGATGACCAAGACGATCCTGGGCCTCAGCGGCAGTCTGCGGCGTGCCTCGTTCAACGCCGGGCTTCTGCGTGCGGCGGTCGATCTGGCGCCCGAAGGGACGCGCATCCAGACCGGCTCGATTCGCGAGGTGCCGCTTTACGACGGCGACCTGGAGGCCGCGACGGGCCTGCCCGAGCCGGTGCGCATCCTGCAATCGCAGCTTGCGGCGGCGGACGGGTTGCTGCTGGTGACGCCGGAATACAACAACGGCGTGCCCGGCGTGTTCAAGAACGCCATCGACTGGATGTCGCGCGGCGAGGGGCTGGCGATGTTCGTGGGCAAGCCGGTGGCGGTGATCGGCGCCTCGCCCGGGGGGTTCGGCACGATCCTGGCGCAGAACCACTGGCTGCCGGTGCTGCGCACGCTCAAGGCCGCGCTGTGGACCGAGGGGCGGCTGATGGTGTCGCGCGCGGGGTCGGTCTTCGACGATCAGGGCAACCTGACCGACGACAAGACGCGCGAGCAGTTGCGCGGCTTCCTCGAAGGCTTTGCCGCGCGCCTCTGACGCATCCCGTCCCGCAAACGCAAAAGGCAGCCCGAAGGCTGCCTTAAGGCGTCGGACGCGGCTGAATCACTCGGCCGCGAAGACGGTGGCGAACTGCCCGCACCAATCGTTCGACTTGACGACCGGCCAATAACCCCGGGTGTCCGCATCCTTCTGGTTGACGGGCGGGTTGGCGCGGCACAGGCCGGAATCCGAAAGCGTGCTGGCGGAGTTGGCGACGTGGTCCTCATAGAACGCGCAGGCGCTGCAAGCGGTTTTCGTCATGGCTGTTCTCCTGTCTGGCTGGCTGTTGCTTGGTGGCTGGCTGGCATTGCGGCTGGCTGGCGACCTTGGCCCCGATATAGGGGACGATTCGCGGGAGGTCAATAAATAATCTTGTAAAAACATATAGTTGACAGAATTGCTCGGCGTTTTGTTCCTGATCCGAACACTCGGGTTTCGTTTTTGCGTCCTGTGGAAAACGCTCGGGAAAGGGCGCCGTCCGGCGGGGCAGGCGTCAAGAAAGCTTCACCGGACTGAGCCGATTCCGTCACCGAGGCCGGCTATCAGCGCCCCAACCGCTGATGGAGGGTCGCCTTGCTTGCAGTTCAGAACGTCACCCGCGTCTTTTCCGGGCGCGCCGCGGTGGACGACATCAGCTTTGCCGTGGACGGGCCGGCCTTCGTCGGCATCATCGGCCGCTCGGGGGCGGGCAAGTCGACATTCCTGCGCATGATGAACCGGCTGACCGACGCCTCGGCCGGGCGGATCTGCGTGGACGGGCGCGACATCCTGGCGCTGCGCGGCCACGACCGCCGGGCCTGGCAAAGCCAATGCGCGATGATCTTCCAGCAGTTCAACCTGGTGCCGCGCATGGACGTGGTCTCGAACGTGCTGCACGGGCTGCTGAACCGCCGTCCGGTGCTGGCCACGCTGTTCAACCTCTGGCCGCGCGCCGACATCCTGCGTGCGCTGGAGATCCTCGACCGGCTCGGTATCGCCGAACAGGCCCCCAAGCGGGCCGAGGCGCTGTCGGGCGGCCAGCAGCAGCGCGTCGCCATCGCCCGCGCGCTGATGCAGGACCCCCGGATCATCCTGGCCGACGAGCCCATCGCCAGCCTCGACCCGATGAACGCGCAGATCGTCATGGACACGCTCAAGCGCATCAATGTCGAGGACGGGCGCATGGTCATCGCCAACCTGCACACGCTGGACACGGCGCGGCGCTATTGCGACCGGGTGATCGGCATGCGCGACGGCCGCATCGTCTTCGACGGCACGCCCGCGCAGCTTTCGACCGGCGTCGCCCGCGACATCTATGGTGCGGACCACAGCTTCAACGAGGCCGCAACCTCGACCGCGATCCCCGCCGACGCCTCGGCCGACGCCGCCTATGCCGCGCGGCTGATGGCCTGACGATCCCTGCAATACTCGCAACCCATGGAGAAACCATGAAACCGCTTGCTCTGGCGCTCGTCGCCGCCACCGCCCTGTCCTCGGGCCTGACCTCGGCCGCCTCGGCCCAGCCGATCACCGGCTTCAACATCGGCATCCTCGGCGGCGAGAACGCGCAGGACCGCATGACCTCGAACGAATGCTACCGCGCCGCCATCGAGGCCGAGCTGGGCGTGCCGGTCAAGGTCTTTACCCCGGCCGATTACGACGGCGTCATCCAGGGCCTGCTGGGCGGCACGCTGGACATGGCGTGGCTGGGCGCCTCGGGCTATGCCAAGATCCACCTGACCGATCCCGAGGCGGTCGAGCCGGTGCTGACCAAGCAGAACATGGACGGCTCGACCGGCTATTACGCCATCGGCTTTGCCCGCACGGACAGCGGCATCGCCTCGATCGAGGATGCCAAGGGCAAGACCTTCGCCTTTGCCGAGCCGAACTCGACCTCGGGCTATCTGGTGCCGGGCGCGGAACTGGCCGAGGCCCATGGCAAGCTGGAGGATTTCTTCGGCCAGGTCCGTTTCTCGGGCGGGCATGAGCAGACCATCGTCGGCGTTGCCAATGGCGATTTCGACGCGGGCGTGTCCTATGCCGACGGCCTGGGCGACTGGGAGGACGGCTACAACTCGGGCGCCTTCCGCAAGGCCGCCGATGCCGGGCTGGTCGAGATGAACGACCTGGTCGAGATCTGGAAATCCAAGCTGATCCCGGAAGGGCCGATGGTGGTGCGCAAGGCCCTGCCGCAGGATGTCAGGGACAAGGTCACGAAGCTGACCGCCGATCTGCACGAGGCCGACCGCGCCTGCGCTTATGGCGTCGCCCATGGCGAGGCCAAGGATTTCGTGCCGGTGACGCATGACGCCTATCTGGGCGTGGTCGCCGCCCGCAAGATGCAGGAAGGCGCGCAATAAGCGCCGTCCCCGGCCGCGTCCCCCGGCGGGGCGCGGCATCCGCATGTCACCCGCAGGATTGTCATGGTCGATCTCGCCCCGGCGCATCGCGACGCCTATCTGGAACTTGCCCGCCGGCGCCGCCTCTATGGCGGGCTGCTGCTGGTGATCTTCGTCGCCATGATGGCGGCCGGGTTCCGGCTGGCCGAAAGCCGCAATGCCGGCGGCTTCGTCGACGGGCTGCCGATGGTCCTGGCCTTTCCCTCCGAGGTGCTGGCCGAGGCATGGCAGAAGCGTGCGAACCTGCCGGGCCTGCTGATGGCGCACCTGCCCTCGCTGGTCGAGACGCTGAACATCGCCGCCGTCTCGACCCTGCTGGGCGGGCTGGTCGCCATGGGGCTGGCGCTCTTGTCCACGCGCGGGCTGGCGCGCTGGCCGCGGCTGACGGGGGTGTTCCGCCGGCTGATGGACGCGCTGCGCGCCGTGCCCGAGATCGTGATCGCGCTGGTGCTGATCTATATCCTGGGCGGCGGGCCGGTGCCGGCGGTCATCGCCATCTCGCTGCATACCGCCGGCGCGCTTGGCAAGCTGTTTTCCGAAGTGGCCGAGAATGCCGACCTGAAGCCGGTCGAGGGGCTTGCCTCGGTCGGTGCCGGCTGGGGCCAGCAGATGGGGCTGGGCGTCCTGCCGCAGGTCGCGCCGAACTGGCTGTCCTATGCGCTGATGCGGTTCGAGATCAACCTGCGCGCCAGCGCCATCCTGGGCTTCGTCGGCTCGGGCGGCATCGGCTACGACCTGAAGCTGGCGATGCAATGGGGCGGGGGCCGCTATGACGAGGTGGTGGCGATCTTTCTGCTGCTTTTCGTGGCCATCGTCGTGATCGACCGCATCTCGGACCACGCGCGCGGCCGGCTGGTAAGGGGCTGAACCATGACGAAGACCGCCACGCTTTCCCCCGCCCTGACCGGCACCGTGCTGACCCGCTTTGCCCGTCGCCGGCTGGCAGCCTTTGCGGTGCCGCTGGCGATCCTGGCCTATCTGGCCTATGCCGCCGTGGCCTTCGACGTCGCCGGGCTGGCCGGCCGGGCGCGGATGGACAATGCCGCCGTGCTGCTGTCGGATTTCTGGCAGCACAAGACCCATGTGACGCGCGACAACCGCACGGGCGCGCTGCGCGTCGCCATCGACGGCGAGGCCAAGGGGGTCTATCCCGCCGACCGCCTGCCGGCATGGATCGCCACCCAAGGCGATGCCACCCGCATCGACCTGGGCCATGGCCATGTCGTCACCTATGACGCGGATGGCGCGCGCTATGACGTGCCGGGCTACGGCCTGATCGACATCCGGCCCCAGGACGGCCAGTTGCACCTGACCGCGCCGCAGCCGCTGCCCGACTGGATCAGCGCGTCGGAGGGTCGGGTCAGCGTCACGACCGAGGCCGGGCGCTTTGCCTATACCCGCTCCAAGGTCGAGACCTTCCGCTATGAGCCGGGCTGGGCGCTGTTCTTCTTTACCCTCGACAGCCCGTTCCACTACATGAGCTGGCCCGAGATCGCCGCCAGTGCGCTTTGGGGGCCGCGCGTCGATCCCGACCTGCCCAACGTCGCCGCCATGGCGCGGGATTTCTGGACCAACGCGATGTGGCGGCATGGCGACGTGATCTGGGCCATGTTCGAGACGGTGCTGATGGCCTTTCTGGGCACGTTCGGCGCGGCGATCCTGGCGCTGCCGCTGGGCTTCATGGCAGCGCGCAACATGATGCCTCTGGGGGCGCTGCGCTTCGGGCTGCGGCGGATCTTCGACTTCATCCGCGGCGTGGACGGGCTGATCTGGACCATCGTGCTGGCCCGCGCCTTCGGCCCCGGACCCATGACCGGCGCGCTGGCGATCCTGCTGACCGATACCGGCAGCTTCGGCAAGATGTTCTCGGAAGCCCTGGAAAACATCGACGAAAAGCAGGTCGAGGGCATCCGCTCGACCGGCGCGGGGGCCGTGCAGCGCGCGCGCTTCGGAGTGATCCCGCAGGTGACGCCTGTGCTGCTGAGCCAGGTGCTGTATTTCCTGGAATCCAACACCCGCGGCGCGACGGTGATCGGCGCCATCGTCGGCGGCGGCATCGGCCTGTTGCTGACCCAGGCGATCCAGACCCAGAAGGACTGGGAGGACGTGGCCTATTACATGGTGCTGATCGTGCTGATGGTGATGGCGATGGACAGCTTTTCGGGCTGGCTGCGCCGCAAGCTGATCAAGGGCTAGCGGCCGTCCTCGGGGCGCAGGGTTAGCGTGACGCGGTCGCCGGCGAACCAGGTGGTGCCGTATTCTACCGGCACGCCGCCCGCGTCGCCCCCCGCGTCCACGTTCACCGCGACCGAGCGCAGCACCGGCGCGCCCTCGGGCACCTCCAGCGCCAACGCCATCACCGCCGGCGCCAGCTCCGCCGTCAGCCGGGTCGAGGCGCGCGTATAGTCCCTCAGCCCGCATTCCGCCAGCGCCGCGGTGACCGAGGGGATGGCCACCACATGCTGCAAGAGGTCAGGAAAGCGCCCCGCATCGAAGACCGAGCGGAACACCGCCACCGGCTGGCCATCGACCAGCGACACGCCCTCGACCACATGCACCGGGCTGCCGGGGTCAAGGTGCAGCGCCTCGGCCTCTTCGGCATTGGCGGCGCGCGTCTCGGTCAGCGTCAGCCGGCGCGAGGGCGCGCGGCCCGAGGCGGTGATGTTCTGGTGAAACCGCACCCGCAGGCCCAGCGGATAATCCGTGGGCCGCGCCGCGACAAAGACCCCGGCGCCGCGGCGCGAGCGCACCGTCCCCGCCTCGGCCAGCGCGGCCAGCGCATGGCGCACGGTGTGGCGATTGACGCCGAAACGCGCGGCCAGCACCGCCTCGGACGGCAGCTTGTCGCCGGGGTGATAGTGGCCGTCGCCGATTTCACTTTCCAAAGTGTCGGCGATGGATTTCCAGATCGGACTGCGGGCCATGCTGCCTCCGTCACCAAAAATTCACGAAGCCGGCCCTTGAGCCGAATCGATGGGCGGGCTATCACTTGTCTAGTTGTATAGAAAACTAGACAAACCCGCAAGCTTGTCGAGGCCCGGAATGTCCCAATCATCCCAACCCGAAACCACTGCGCGCCGCGAATGGATCTCGGCGCTGGCCAAGGCACCGCCGGGCCGGCTGGCGGCGCTGCTGCCCGACTTGCCCGCGCATGAGATGCTGCGCGCACCCGAGATCGGCACCGTGATGGTGCAGGGCCGCATCGGCGGCACCGGCGTGCCCTTCAACCTGGGCGAGATGACCGTCACCCGCTGCTCGGTCCGGCTGTCCGAGGGCGCGGTGGGCCATGCCTGCGTGCAGGGCCGCGACAAGGCGCATGCCGCCCGCGCCGCCGTCGCCGATGCGCTGATGCAGACCGGGGCCGCGCCGCAGATCGCGACGCAGGTGCTGGCCCCCCTGCGGGCCGCGGCCGCCAGGGCGCGCGCCACCCGCGCCGCCAAGGCCGCCGCCACCCGGGTCGAATTCTTCACCATGCTACGCGGAGAGGACGCATGAACGCCATCCTGACCGGCGGTTTCGCCGATCCTTCCACCCAATCCGCCCATGCCTTTCGCGCGCTGCTGGAGGCCATGGCCCGGCCCGGCCGCATCTTTACCGTGGCTGGTGCGCAGCCGCCCGCGCCGATCTCGGTCGCCGCCGGGGTGGCGCTGCTGACGCTGACCGACAGCACCACGCCCCTGCATCTGGCCGGTGACGCGGATTGCGAGGCGCTGCGCGGCTGGATCGGCTTTCACACCGGCGCGCCGCTGGTTCCCGCCGAACAGGCGCAATTCGCGCTTGGCGGCTGGGAGGCGCTGCAACCCGTCACCCGTTTCCGCACCGGCGAGCCGTCCTATCCCGACCGCTCGGCCACGCTGATCGTGGAGCTGGACCGGCTGGAACCCGAGGGCGCCCGCCTGACCGGCCCCGGCATCCAGACCGAGGCGCGGCTTTCGCTGCCCGAGACCGCGGCCTTCCGCGCCAACCGGGCGCTGTTCCCGCTGGGCTTCGATTGCATCCTGACCTGCGGCGCGCGCCTTGCCGCCCTGCCGCGCAGCACCACCGTGGAGGACGCCTGATGTATGTCGCCGTCAAAGGGGGCGAGCGCGCCATCGACGCCGCCCATGCCTGGCTGGCCGAGGAGCGCCGGGGCGATCCGTCGGTCCCCGAACTGACCGTCGCCCAGATCCGCGAGCAGATGGCGCTGGCGGTGAACCGGGTGATGGCCGAGGGCTCGCTCTACGATCCCGACCTGGCCGCGCTCGCGATCAAGCAAGCGCGCGGCGACTTGATCGAGGCGGTGTTCCTGATCCGCGCCTATCGCACGACATTGCCGCGTTTCGGTGCCTCGCGCCCGGTCGATACGGCGGCGATGGCGGTCGATCGCCGCGTCTCGGCCACCTTCAAGGACCTGCCGGGCGGGCAGGTGCTGGGGCCGACCTTCGACTATACCCACCGCCTGCTGGATTTCGCGCTGGCAGCCGAAGGCACGCCGCAACCTGCCCCCATGGCGCCTGCGCCGGACGAGCCGGTGCCGCATGTCACCGGCCTGCTGGACCGCGACGGGCTGATCGAGCAGCAGCCGGCGGATGACACGCCCGCCCCCGACCTGACGCGCCAGCCGCTGGAACTGCCGGCCTCGCGCGCGCTGCGCTTGCAGGCGCTGGCGCGGGCGGACGAGGGGTTCACCCTGTCGCTGGCCTATTCCACGCAGCGCGGCTATGGCCGCACCCATGCCTTTGTCGGCGAGCTGCGCATCGGCCGCGTCGCGGTCGAGGTGGAACTGCCCGAGCTGGGCTTTGCCGTCGAGATCGGCGAGGTCGAGCTGACCGAATGCGACACGGTGAACCAGTTCAAGGGCTCGAAGTCCGAGCCGCCGCAATTCACCCGCGGCTATGGCCTGGTCATGGGCCAGTCCGAGCGCAAGGCGATCTCGATGAGCCTGGTGGACCGCGCCCTGCGCTGGCAGGAGCTGGGCGAGGATTTCACCGGCGCTCCCGCACAGGATGAGGAATTCGTGCTAAGCCATTGCGACAACATCCAGGCGACAGGTTTCCTCGAACATATCAAGCTGCCGCATTACGTCGATTTCCAGGCGGAACTGGAACTGGTCCGGCGTATGCGGCGCGAGGCCGTGCAGATGCAGGAGGCGGCGGAATGACCGACCAAGCCTATAACTTCGCCTATCTGGACGAGCAGACCAAGCGGATGATCCGCCGCGCGCTTCTGAAGGCGCTGGCGATCCCGGGCTATCAGGTGCCCTTTGCCAGCCGCGAGATGCCCATGCCCTATGGCTGGGGCACAGGCGGCGTGCAGGTGACGGCGGCCTGCCTGACGCCCGAGGACCGGCTGAAGGTCATCGACCAAGGCGCCGACGACACCACCAACGCCGTGTCCATCCGCCGCTTCTTCCAGCGCACGGCGGGGGTCGAGACGACCGAGCGCACCACCGACGCCACGGTGATCCAGACCCGCCACCGCATCCCCGAGCAGCCGCTGGCCGAGGGGCAGATCCTGGTCTATCAGGTGCCGATCCCCGAACCCCTGCGCTTTCTGGAACCGCGCGAGACCGAGACGCGCAAGATGCACGAGCTTGAGGAATACGGGCTGATGCACGTCAAGCTTTACGAGGACATCGCCCGCCACGGCGAGATCGCGACCGCCTATGCCTATCCGGTGCGTGTCGAGGGGCGCTATGTCATGGACCCCTCGCCGATCCCGAAATTCGACAATCCGAAACTGGCCGGCAATCCGGCGATCCAGCTTTTCGGTGCCGGGCGCGAGGCGCGCATCCATGCCGTGCCGCCATATTCCGACGTGGTCAGCCTGGATTTCGAGGACCATCCCTTTGCCGCCTCGAAGGCCGATCACGAATGCGACCTCTGCGGCTCGGCCGGCAGCTATCTGGACGAGGTCATCACCGACGACCGGGGCACGCGCATGTTCGTCTGTTCCGATACCGATTTCTGCGCCTCGCGCCAGGCGCAGGGGCATCGCGGCCGCCTGTCGCCGCAAGGAGCCACGCCATGACCCTGATGCAGAACGCCATCACCGCCGCACCGCTGCTGTCGGTGCAGGGCTTGACGAAACGCTACGGCGCGCGGATCGGCTGCGCCGGCGTCGGCTTCGACCTCTATCCCGGCGAGGTGCTGGGCATCGTCGGCGAAAGCGGCTCGGGGAAGTCGACGCTGCTGTCCTGCCTGGCCGGGCACCAGCGCCCGGACGAGGGGCGGATCCTGTTCGACGGCGCCGACGTGCTGGCTTTCTCGGAAGCCGAGCGGCGCCGGCTGTTGCGGGGCGACTGGGCCTATGTCCACCAGAACCCGCGCGACGGGCTGCGCATGGGCGTCTCGGCCGGCGGGAATGTCGGCGAGCGGCTGATGGCCGTGGGCGCGCGCAACTATGCCGCCATCCGCGAAAGCGCGACCGACTGGCTGGGCCGGGTCGAGATCGCGGCGGACCGGATCGACGACCGGCCCTCGGCCTTTTCGGGCGGCATGCAGCAGCGTTTGCAGATCGCGCGCAACCTGGTGACCGGGCCGCGGCTGGTGTTCATGGACGAGCCGACCGGCGGCCTTGACGTCAGCGTCCAGGCGCGGCTTCTGGACCTGTTGCGCGGCCTGGTGCGCGACCTTGGCCTGTCGGTGGTGATCGTGACCCACGACCTGGCCGTAGTGCGGTTGCTGGCCGACCGGCTGATGGTGATGAAATCGGGCAGGGTGGTGGAATGCGGGCTGACCGACCAGGTGCTGGACGATCCGCAGCACGCCTATACCCAGCTTCTCGTGTCCTCTGTCCTTCAGGTGTAGCCCCATGATCGAGATCCGGAACCTTTCGAAAAGCTTTACCCTGCACAATCAGGGTGGCGTGGCGATCCCGGTGATGGCGGGCGCGCATCTGCGCGTGGACCACGGCGAATGCGTCGGGCTGGTCGGCCGCTCGGGCGCCGGCAAGTCGACGCTGATGCGCATGGTCTATGGCAACTACCTGGCCGGGGGCGGGTCGATCCGCATCGGCGGGCTGGATGTGGTCACGGCCGAGCCGCGCGAGATCCTGGCGCTGCGCCGCGCGGTGCTGGGCCATGTCAGCCAGTTCCTGCGCGTCGTGCCGCGCGTGCCGACGCTGGAAGTGGTGGCCGAGCCGCTGTTGCGCCTTGGCACCCCGGCCCCGCAGGCGCGGGCGCGCGCCGCGGATCTGCTGGCGCGGCTGAACATCCCCGAGCGGCTTTGGGCCTTGTCGCCCACCACCTTCTCGGGTGGCGAGCAGCAGCGGGTCAACATCGCGCGCGGCTTTGCCCATGACTATCCGGCGCTGCTGCTGGACGAGCCGACGGCGAGCCTGGACGCGCAGAACCGCGAGGTGGTCCTGTGCCTGATCGAGGAGGCCAAGGCGCGCGGCGCGGCGATCCTGGGCATCTTTCACGACGAGGGCGCGCGAGAACGGGTCTGCGACCGGCTGGTCGACGTGACCGGCTTCACGCGGGGGCTGGCGGCATGAGCCCTCGGCTGGTCGCGGTGGTCGGTCCCTCGGGCGCGGGCAAGGACACGCTGATGGCGCTGGCCTGCGCCGCGCGGCCCGACATCCGCGCCGCCCGCCGCGTCATTACCCGCCCGGCCGAGGCAGGCGGCGAGGATTTCGAGGGCGTCAGCGAGGCCGAATTCCAGAAACGCCAGCAGGCCGGCGCATTCGCCCTGCATTGGCGCGCGCATGGGCTGGGCTACGGCATTCCGGCCGATGCGCTGGCGGGCGAGGGCACGCTGCTGATCAACGCCAGCCGCACCGTGCTGGCCGAGGCGCAGGCGCGCTTTCCCGGCCTGATGGTGCTGCTGGTGACGGCGCCGTCCGAGGTGCTGGCCCGCCGGCTGGCGGGGCGCGGCCGCGAAAGCGGCGCGGATCAGGCGGCGCGGCTGGCGCGGGCGGGCTTTCCCCTGCCGCCCGGCATCGCGCCGCGCGTGGTGATGAACGACGGCACGCCCGAACAGGGGTTGGCGCGTTTCCTCGCCGCGCTTCAGCCGGAAAGGGTATAGCGATGCAGCAGGTGGAAGCGCCCGTCCTCTGCCTCGCCGAAGAGGCACAGCTCCGAGACCTTGAAGGGCTGCGGCAGGACCGGCGCGAAATGCGCATCCAGGATCCGCGCCGCCTCGCCGGCCAGTGGTTCCTCCAGCCGGTCGGTCAGGGTCAGGTGGAAGCGGAATTCCTCCATGACATAGGGATAGCCCCAAAGCCGCAGCAATTCGCGCTGGCGCGGCGTCAGATGCTCGGGGCGGCGGCGGGCGATCTCGGCCTCGGTCAGCGGCGCGCGAAAGCCGTCGAGCGCCGCCACCACCGTCGCTGCCAACGCTTGCAGCGGCGCGGTGTCGCCCTTGGGCACCAGCGCCAGGAAACCGCCCAGGCTCGCCAGCCGCAGGCCGGGCAGGGTGACGGGCGCCAGCCGTCCCGCGAGGTCCGTCATGGCGCGGTGCAGCCCTTCGGCATCCCGGTCCTCGGCCAGCCGGAAGGGCGGCTTCAGCGTGCCGTGAAAGCCGTATTTGCACGGATCGCGGGTGATCTCCGCGGCCGGCAGGCCCAGCTCGGGCGGGGTCAGGGGCTGGCCGGTGGCCGCATCCCAGCCCAGCCAGGCGCTGGCGCGGCTGGCGAATGTGCCCTGGGGCGGGGCGTAATAGACGGCGTAACGCTTCATCATGTCCATGCGCAGGCTCTTATCGGTTCCGTGTCACAGGCTTGTGACACGGCGCTGGCATTGAGCCCCTCCATGGACCCGGACGCAAGACAGGACGAAGAAAGATGACCGAGACGATCCTAGCCAATGCCACGCTTATCCTGCCGGGTGAGGTGATCCGCGGCGCGCTGCGCATGGCGGATGGCCGCATCACCGCCATCGACCAGGGCGGCGCAGTGCCCCCCGGCGCGGTGGATTGCGGGGGCGACCTGGTGATGCCGGGCCTGATCGAGCTGCATACCGACAACCTGGAGCGCCATATCCAGCCCCGCCCCAGGGTGCATTGGCCGCATCAGGCGGCGATCCTGGCCCATGACGGCGAATTGGCCGGCACCGGCATCACCACGGTCTTCGACGCGCTGCGCGTCGGTTCGGTCGTGTCGGACGGCAAGGCGAATTACGGCGAATATGCCCGGGCGCTGGCGAACGAGATCCTGGAACTGCGGGCCATGGGCGCGCTGAAGATCAGCCATTACCTGCACTTGCGGGCCGAGGTCTGTTCCGAGACGCTGGTGGCCGAGATGGCGAAATTCGGCCCCCGGGACCGTATCGGCATCGTCAGCCTGATGGACCACACGCCCGGAGAGCGGCAGTTCCGCGACCTCTCGAAGCTCAAGGAGTATGTCTGCGGCAAGCATGGCCTGTCGGACGAGGGCTTTGCCGACCATGTCGCCAGCCAGCGCGCCCTGCGTGATCGGCTGGGCGCGCTGCACGAGGCGACGGCGGTGGCCGAGGCGCGGCGCTATGGCGCGGTGCTGGCCAGCCATGACGACACCACGGCGGGCCAGGTCGCGGTCTCGGCCGGGCATGGCGCGCATTTCGCCGAGTTCCCGACCACGGCCGAGGCGGCAAGCGCCTGCCGCGACCACGGCATCCTCGTGATGATGGGCGCGCCGAACCTGATCCGCGGCGGCAGCCATTCCGGCAATGTCGCGGCGGCGGAACTGGCCGAGGCGGGGCTGCTCGACATCCTGTCCTCGGATTACGTGCCCTCGTCGCTGCTGTCGGCGGCGTTGCTTCTGGGCGATCTCTGGGACGACATGGCGCGCGGCATCGCCACCGTGACCCAGGCCCCGGCCGAGGCGACGGGGCTTGGGGATCGCGGCCGGCTGCAGCACGGGATGCGGGCCGACGTGATCCGCGTGGCCCGCATCGGCGGCGGTGCCGCGTTGCGCGGCGCCTGGGTGCAGGGCCGCCGGGTGGCCTGACCGGCGCGCAATCGGGGGAGGGCGTGGATTTTCTTGCAGGGGGATGTCACATTTCCGGCCGTTGTCTCGTCAAGCCCGTGCAACAGTAGAACGGAGCAACCCGATGACACCCCGCATGACCGATCATTTCGACCGCACCAGGACCGGCTATCGCGCGCTGACAGGCTTCGAGGCAGCGTTGCAGGCCGGCCCGCTGGAGCCGAAGCTGCTGCACCTGGTCAAGCTGCGCGCCTCGCAGATCAATGGCTGCGCCTTCTGCATCCAGATGCACACGGCCGAGGCGTTGCAGGATGGCGAGACACATCTGCGCCTGCACATGGTCGCCGGCTGGCGCGACAGCCCGCTGTTTTCCGACCGCGAGCGCGCCGCGCTGGCCTGGACCGAGGCGCTGACGCTGATCGCCCAGACCGGGGCGCCGGACGCGGATTGGCAGGCGGTCGAGGCAGCCTTTTCCCCGGACGAGCGCGCCTGGCTGACGCTGGCCATCGGCGCGATCAACCTGTGGAACCGGGTGCAGGTCGGCTTGCGCGCCCCGCATGCGATGGGGCTGCCGGCGGAACGGGCCGATGCGGCCTGACCGCGCCACGGAAACCTTTGAGGCGCAGCGGCCCCGTCTGCTGCGCCTGGCCTATCGCATGCTCGGCAGCCATGCCGAGGCCGAGGACATCCTGCAGGAAGCCTGGCTGCGCTGGGACCGCAGCGACCGGGCGGCCATCGCCGAGCCGGCGGCATGGCTGACGCGCGTGGTCTCGCGCCTGTGCCTCGACCAGATGAAATCGGCCCGTGCCCGGCGCGAGTCCTATCCCGGCACCTGGCTGCCCGAGCCGCTGATCGAACCCCAAGACGACAGCCTGCGCGCCGACAACCTGACGCTGACCCTGATGATGGCGCTGGAGCGGTTGACGCCGCTGGAACGCGCCGCCTTCCTGCTGCACGACGTCTTTGGCGAAGGGCTGGACGAGGTCGCGGAAACCATCGGCCGCAGCCCGGCCGCCACGCGCCAGCTTGCGGCGCGGGCGCGGGCGCATGTGCGCATCGACCGGCCCCGCCACGCCGTTCCGAAAGAGGCCGGCGAAGTGCTGGCCCGGGCCTTTTTCGAGGCTTGCCGGCAGGGCGATCCGGCCGTGCTGGGCCGGATCCTCGCGCGCGACGTGCAGGTCCATTCCGATGGCGGCGGCAAGGTGCTGGCCTTCCTCAACGTCATCGCCGGGGCCGAGCGCGTCGCCCGGCTTTATGCCGGGCTGGCGCGCAAGCCCGGCCCGCGGCCCGAATTCCTGGGCGCCGTCACCATCGACGGCCTGCCGGGTTTCCTCAGCCGCGTCGGCGGCCACCTGCAGACCACCGCCTTGCAGATCAGGGATGACGGCCGCATCGCCGCCATCTTCATCACCCGCAACCCCGACAAGCTGGCGGGGCTGCGGCCGGGCCGTCAGAACGGGCTGTCGGGATAATAGAACTGCTCGGCGTTCTCGGGCGTGATGAGCTGGCTGCTGATGATGAAGCGCCCGGTCATCGGCGCGTTCGACACGAAGTTCAGCGCCGTCATCTCGATGGCCGAAGAGATCAGCGCCGGCGGATAGGTCACGTTCACCGGCAGCTGCTTGTCGCCGTCCATGATGCGCTTGACGATCTCTTTCATGCCGGCGCCGCCGATCACCCACATCTCGTCCTGGCGGTTCGCGGCCGAGATCGCCTCGAGCACGCCGATGGCCATGTCGTCGTCGGCGGCCCAGACCGCGTCGATCTGCGGATATTTCGCCAGATAGTCCTGCATCACCGCAAAGGCGTCGTCGCGGTTCCAGTTGCCGTGCTGCATGTCCAGAATCTGGACCTCGGAGCCCTCCAGCGCCGCCCGGAACGCATCGACGCGCTCGTTGTCCAGCGTGGTCGGGATGCCGCGCAGCACCACGACCTTGGCGCCGGCCGGCAGGGTGTCGCGGAAATATTCCCCGGCCACGCGGCCGAAGGCGGTGTTGTCGCCGGCGACGTAAAGGTCCTCGATCCCCTCCTGGCTCAGCCCGCGGTCCACCACGGTCACGAACTTGCCCGCATCCTTGACCGCCTTGACGGGCGCGGTCAGCGGCTCGGATTCGAAGGGCAGCACCACCAGCGCGTCGATGTTGCGCGTGGCCATCATGTCCTCGATGTCGTTGACCTGCTTGGCCGGGTCGCCGGCGGTGGAGAGCACGAATTCAAGGTTGGGATAGGCCGCGCCCAGCCGCTTGATCGTGTCCTGCGCGTGCCAGTTCAGCCCGCCCATGAAACCATGCGTGGCGGACGGGATCGACACGCCGATGATCTTTTTCTCGGCGTCCTGCGCGACGGCGGGGGCGGCGATCCCCATCGCGGCCATCAGCGCGGCGGCTTTCATCAGGCTTCTGCGTTTCATCTTTTGCTTCCTCCCCAGTCACCGCTCCTCGGCGGTGCGTTTCTCCCGCTGCAAGACGACAGCAAGAACGATGATGACCCCCTGGATCGCCCCGTTCAGATAGGGGCTGACCAGGTCGGCCAGATTCAGGATGTTGTCGATCAGCGACAGGATCAGCACGCCGACCACCGTGCCCCAGACCCGGCCGCGCCCGCCCTTGAGCGCGGTGCCGCCGATGATGACGGCGGCGATGGCCTCAAGCTCCCACAGGACCCCGGTCGAGCCCGAGGCCGAGCCGAGGCGCGGGACGTAAAGCACCACCGCCAGCCCGACCAGCACGCCCAGCAGCACATAGGTCAGAAGCCGCATCCGGTTCACGTCGATGGCCGAATAGCGCGCGACGCGGTCGTTCGAGCCGATGGCCTCGACATGGCGGCCAAAGCGGGAATGGCGCATGGTCCATTCGCCAAGGATCGCGACGATGGCAAAGGTGATGATCGGCCATGTGATCCAGCCGATGCCGCCGTAATAGACCGGCCGGTAAAGCGTGCGCAGCCCGTAGTCGAGGCTCAGCGTGCCGCCGTCGGCCAGCCATGTGACCAGCGAGCGGAAAATGCTCATGGTGCCCAGCGTGACGATGAAGGGCTCGATCCGTGCCTTGGTGACCAGCGCGCCGTTCAGGTATCCGGCAAGGACGCCGCCAAGGATCGCCACGCCCATGCCGATCAGGATCGTGCCCCAGTTCAGGCCGGTCGTCGGCAGGGCGGCGTTCATGGCGATGATGGCGATGCCGGCCAGGAAGGCGGCCATCGAGCCCACCGACAGATCCAGCCCGCCCGCCGTGATGACGAAGGTCATGCCCACCGCAATCAGCCCGATGAAGGCCGAGCGCGCCAGCACGTTGGTGATGTTCGCCGGCGCGAGAAAGGCGCTGTTCAGCGCCGCGCCCAGGATCACCAGGGCGACCAAAGCGACAAGCGGGCCAAGGGTATGCAGGTCGATCTTCATGCGGCTTCTCCGGTCACGCCCATGGCAAGGCGGACGATGCTGTCCTCGGTCATGTCTGCGCCGGCCAGTTCGCCGGCCAGCCGCCCCTCGCGCATCACCAGCACGCGGTCGGCAAGGCCGATCACCTCGGTCATCTCGCTGCTGATGACGATCAGGCTGCGGCCCTCGGCGGCAAGCTTGCGGATGAAGGCATAGATCTGCCGCTTGGTGCCCACGTCGATGCCGCGCGTCGGCTCGTCGATGAGAATGATTCCAGGATCAGGAAGCATCACCTTGGCCAACAACAATTTCTGCTGGTTTCCGCCCGACAGCTTTCCTGCCGGCATGTCGCGGCGCGGGGCGCGGATGTCGAATTCCCGCGTGGCGCGTTCCAGCGCCGCATCCTCGGCGCGGGTGTCCAGCCGCCAGCCGCCAAAGCGTTCCAGCGTCGCCAATGTCAGGTTCTCGCGCAGGCCCTTGTCGAGCAGCAGCCCGGCCTCCTTGCGGTCCTCGGTCAGATAGGCGAGGCCGGCGGCAAAGGCGTCGCGCAGGCTGCGGATGGCGACCTCGCGCCCCTCGACCCGGATATTGCCGGTCGAGGGGCGCAACCCGACCAGCCCCTCGGCCAGTTCGGTGCGACCCGAGCCGACAAGGCCGGCGATGCCCAGCACCTCGCCCCGGCGCAGGGTAAAGCTGACGTCGCGGACCCGGCTGGGCACGGTCAGGCCCCGGACCTCCAGCGCCGGCTGGTCGCCCGGCTGGCCCTTGGGCGGATAGAAATCCTGCAACTCGCGGCCGACCATGGCGGTCGCCATGCCGTCCTCGGTCAACTCGCCGCGCAGCGCCTGGCGCACGACGCGGCCGTCGCGCAGGACGGTGATGCGGTCGGCCAGATACGCCACCTCATCCAGCCGGTGCGAGCAGTAGAGGATCGCCACCCCCTCGGCCCGCAGCCGGTCGATCTGGGCGTAAAGCGCGCCGACCTCGCGATGGGTCAGCACGGCGCTGGGTTCGTCCATGATCAGAACCCGCGCCTTGCGCGACAGGGCCTTGGCGATCTCGACCATCTGGCGGTCGGGCACGGACAGGTCGCGGATGCGCGCGTCCGGGTCGATGCGCGTGTCCAGCCGCTTGAGCAGCGCGGCGGTCGCGTCCCGCATGGCGGCATGGTCCAGCCGCCAGCCGCCGATCTCGCGACCCAGGAACACATTCGCCGCCACCGTCAGGTCTGAGGCGAGGTTGAATTCCTGGTGGATGACGACGATGCCCTGCGCCTCGGCCTCGGGCCCGCTGGCGAAATGGACGGGCTCGCCGTCCAGCAGGATCTGGCCCGATGTCGGGTCCAGGAACCCGCCCAGGATCTTCATGATCGTGGATTTTCCGGCGCCGTTCTCGCCGATCAGGGCATGGACCTCTCCCGGCTCCAGCGCCAGATCGACGCCATGCAGCACCTCGATCGGGCCGAAGCTTTTCGAGACGTTGTCGAGTGCCAGCACGGTCATGGCGCCACCTCGATCCATGCGCCGTCGCGGGCCGAGGATGTCTGCGCGGCGGTGATGAACGCCATGCCCGACAGTCCGGCATCCAGCCCCGGCACGCGATCCAGCAAGCTGGAATCTCCATGAATAATATCCGCTATATCACGGTAGAGGTTGGAGAAACCCTCCAGATAACCCTCGGGGTGTCCCGGTGGGGTGCGCGACGAGGCGCTGCGGTCCTGCGCCCGGGTCAGGATGCGGGCGGGTCCGTCCTTGGGCGACAGGATCAGCCGTTCGGAATCCGAAAGACGCCATTCCAGCGCGGCCTGCGTGCCAAAGACGCGCAAGGACAGCCCGTTTTCCTGCCCGACGGCGACCTGGCTGACCCAGATCCCGCCCTTGGCGCCCGAGGCGTAACGCAGCGCGATCCGCGCATCGTCATCGACCGCGCGGTCCGGCACCATGCTGGAGAGATCGGCCGACAGGGACGCGGGCGTCTGGCCGGTGACGAATTGCGCCAGCTGCCAGGCATGCGTGCCGATGTCGCCGATGGCGCCGGCACCGGCGCGGGCGGGATCGGTGCGCCATTCGGCCTGCTTGCTGTCGGTTCGGTCGGCCAGCCAGCCTTGCAGATATTCGGCCTGCACCAGCCGGATCTCTCCCAGCGCGCCCTCGGCCACCAGCGCACGGGCCTCGCGCACCATGGGCATGGCGCAGTAGTTATGCGTCAGGAAGAACCGCGCGCCGCTGGACCGTGCGGCCTCGGCGATCTCGCGCGCCTGTTCCGGCGTCGCCGCCAGCGGCTTGTCGCAGATCACATGGATGCCGGCGCGCAGGAAGGCCGCGGCGGGTGCGGCGTGCAGGTGGTTCGGAGTGACGATGCTGACCGCCTCGATCCCGTCCTCGCGGGCGGCCTCGGCTCGCGCCATCTCGGCGAAGTCGGCATAGCTGCGGATGCCCAACTCGGCAGCGCTGGCGGCCGCGCGCGCGGGGTCCGAGGACAGCGCCCCCGCGACCAGCACGAACCGGCCGTCCATGCGCGCCGCGATGCGGTGGATGGCGCCGATGAAGGCGCCGCTGCCGCCGCCGACCATGCCCAGGCGAACCGGCCTCATAGCCCCAGCGCCCTGTCGATGGCCGTGCGGTCCACACGGCTGGCGGCGAAATCGTCGAAGGCGTGCGGCGTGACCCGGATGATGTGGTCGCGCACGAAACGCGCGCCCTCGCGCGCACCGTCCTCGGGATGCTTCAGCGCGCATTCCCATTCGACCACCGCCCAGCCGTCGAAACCGTATTGCGTCAGCTTCGAGAACACCGTGCCGAAATCCACCTGCCCGTCGCCGGGACTGCGGAAGCGGCCGGCGCGCTCGGCCCAACCCTGATAGCCGCCATAGACCCCCTGCCGGCCAGTCGGACGGAACTCGGCATCCTTGACGTGGAACATGCGGATGCGGTCGCGATAGATGTCGATGTTCTGCAGGTAATCGAGCTGTTGCAGGACGTAGTGCGAAGGATCGTAAAGCATGTTTGCCCGCGCATGGCCGCCCACCCGGTCCAGGAACATCTCGAATGTCACGCCGTCATGCAGATCCTCGCCCGGATGGATCTCATAGCAGATGTCGATGCCGTGCTCTTCGGCCAGGTCCAGCAGCGGGCGCCAGCGCGCGGCCAGCGTGTCGAAGGCGGCCTCGACCAGCCCCGGCGCGCGTTGCGGCCAGGGGTAGAGGTAAGGCCAGGCCAAGGCCCCCGAGAAGGTCGCCATCCGGTCCAGCCCCAGCAGCCGGCTGACCCGGATCGCGCGGGCGACCTGGTCCGTGGCCCATTCCTGCCGCGCGCGGGGATTGCCGCGCAGGGCCGGCGGCGCAAAGGCGTCGAAACCGGCGTCATAGGCCGGATGCACGGCGATCAACTGGCCTTGCAGATGGGTGGAAAGCTCGGTCACCTCGACGCCGTTCTGCCGGGCGATGCCCAGGAATTCGTCGCGATAGTCCTGCGATTGCTCGGCACGCTTCAGGTCCAGGATGCGCGGGTCGCTGGTCGGCACCTGCGCGCCCAGATAGCCGCAATCGGCCGCCCAGCGGGTGATGCCGTCCCAACTGTCGAAAGGCGCCGTCTCGCCGATGAACTGCGCCAGAAACAGCGCCGGTCCCTTGATGGTCCGCATGATCCCCTCTCTCCCCAAGGGTCAGGCTGCACTGGTCTGCAATCGATTGCAAACATTTTCTTGCACCGCGCCGCGCGGCGCGCGTAACCTTTGGCGATGGAAAGCCGGACCCCGCCCGGACGGGCCAGATTGTCGGATGTCGCGCAGCGCGCGGGCGTGTCGGCCTCGACCGTCAGCCGGGTGCTGTCCAATCCGGGCGTGGTGGCCGAGGCCACGCGCGAGGCGGTGATGCAGGCGGTGGCCGAGACCGGCTATCGTATGAACCACGCTGCGCGAAACCTGCGCAAGCAGCGGACCGGCTGCGTCGTGGCGCTGGTGCCCAACCTGGGCAACCCGTTCTTTGCCAAGATCCTGGACGGCATGGGCCGCGAACTGGCCGGCGCGGGCTACGACCTGCTGGTCGCCGATACGCTGGAGGACAGCGGCCGGCACACGAGGCTTGATCGCTTCCTCGATCCCTCGCGGGCGGACGGGATCATCCTTCTGGACGGGCTCGCACCCTTCGGCGACCTGGCCGGGCGGGCGGACCTGCCGCCGGTGATCACCGCCTGCGAATGGATCGAGGGTGCGGACATGCCCCGCGTCATGCTGGACAATCGCGAG
The DNA here is from genome assembly GCF_900100045.1 of Paracoccus denitrificans. GTDB lineage: Bacteria > Pseudomonadota > Alphaproteobacteria > Rhodobacterales > Rhodobacteraceae > Paracoccus > Paracoccus denitrificans. The sequence continues at coordinate 145,283 of NZ_FNEA01000001.1, forward strand.
GGCGGGCGGCTGGCCGTGGCGCATTTGCGCGACCTTGGCCACGCGCATATCGGCCTGATCGGCGGCCCGCCCGGAAACGTGCTGCACAAGGCGCGGCGCAAGGGCGCGATGCAGGCGGCGGGGCAGGCGCGGATCACCGAATTTCCCGGCGACTTCACCCTGCAATCCGGTCAGCAGGCGGCTCTGGCCTGGCGGGCGCTGCCGCCGTCCGACCGCCCGACCGGCATCTTCGCCTTTTCCGACGAGATGGCCTGCGCCTTCATGTCGGGGCTTCAGCGCGCCGGGCATCATGTGCCGCGCGACGTCTCGATCGTCGGCTTCGACGATATCGAGCTGGTGTCGCACCTGGCCCCGGCGCTGACCACGATCCGCCAGCCCAAGCGCGAGATCGGCCGCAAGGCGGCGCGGATCGTGCTGGACCGCATCTCGGGGCGCGAGATCCCGGCCGTGACCCTGCTGGAGCCGCGGCTGATGGAACGCGAAACGACGGCGCCGCCGCCCTGAACGAAAAAGGGCGCCCGCGGCGGGGCGCCCTTGTCGCAATCATGAGGGGTCGCAATCGTGCGGGGGTCAGTCGGCGCTGGCCTCGTTCAGGCGCAGCCCGGCGGGGGCGCCGTGCAGGTCGTGGATCGGGGCGACCTCGCCCCCGGCCTCGCCGCCCAGCACGCGGTCGAACTGCTCGCGGTCCAGCGCGCCCTCCCAGCGGCTGACGACGACGGTCGCCACCGCATTGCCGATGAAGTTGGTGATCGAGCGGCATTCCGACATGAAGCGGTCCACGCCCAGGATCAGCGCCATGCCGGCGACCGGCACGGTCGGCACCACCGAAAGCGTTGCGGCCAGGGTGATGAAGCCCGCGCCGGTCACGCCTGCCGCACCCTTCGACGACAGCATGGCGACGAGCAGCAGCAGGATCTGCTGTTGCAGCGTCAGGTCGGTATTCGTCGCCTGGGCGATGAACAGCGCGGCCAGCGTCATGTAGATGTTGGTGCCGTCCAGGTTGAAGCTGTAGCCGGTGGGCACGACCAGCCCGACGACCGAGCGCTTGCAGCCGGCCTTCTCCATCTTTTCCATCAGCGAGGGCAGCGCCGATTCCGAGGAAGAGGTGCCCAGCACCAGCAGGATCTCGGCCTTGAGATAGGAAATCAGCCGGAAGATCGAAAAGCCGTTGAGCATGCAGACCGTGCCCAGGACCACGATGACGAACAGGGCCGAGGTCAGGTAGAAGGTGCCGACCAGCGTCGCCAGGTTCACCACCGAGGCGATGCCGTATTTGCCGATGGTGAAGGCGAAGGCGCCGAAGGCGCCGATGGGCGCGGCCTTCATCAGGATGTCCACCATGCGGAAGACGGCATGGCTGATCGCCTCGAACAGCGCGACGACCGGCTTGCCCTTGTCGCCGATCAGGATCAGGCCGATGCCGAACAGGATGGCGACGAACAGCACTTGCAGGATGTTGCCGTCGACGAAGGCCGAGGTGATCGTGGACGGGATGATGTCCATGACAAAGCCGGTCAGCGACGATTCATGCGCCTTGCTGGCATAGTCGGCGACCTTGCTGGCATCCAGCGATGCCGGGTCGATGTTCATGCCGGCGCCGGGGCGGATGACGTTGGCGGTGATCAGCCCGACCACCAGCGCCAGCGTCGAGAAGGTCAGGAAATAGCCGAAGGCCTTGCCGACGACCGAGCCCACGCCCTTGAGCGTGCCCATCCCGGCCAGCCCGGTGACGATGGTCAGGAAGATGACCGGGGCGATGATCATCTTGACCAGTTTGATGAAGGCATCGCCCAGGGGTTTCAGCGCCTCGCCGGTCTCGGGATAAAAGTGCCCGATCAGCGCGCCGGCGACGATGGCGCAAAGAACCTGGAAATAAAGATGCCTGTAAAAGGGTCGCGGTGCGTGAGCGACCGGCGCGGCCGTGGTGTCGATGTGCATGGGGCCTCCTCCAACCTGCGTATGACGGTGATGTGACCGCCATGATAAATTCGCGGGCCGTGGCGCCCAAAAACCGGCGCATGACGGCATTGCGTTGTAATCATGGCTTTTTTCTCAAAACCATCGGGTTGATCTGTGTGGTTTCCCGCACAGGTCCGATCTGCTAGTGTGGAAATCCGCACGAACCCGTCCGCAAGGAAAGCCATGGCCGCCACAATCGATTCGCAAGGCGAGGGCTCGCGTCCCATGCTGCGGCGGCTGATGGTCGCGGCGGCCGTGGCGCTGGCCATGCTGGCGGCGCTGGCGCTGACCTTTCGGCTGGCCCATGACAATGCCGCCCGCGCCCTGACCGAGCGGCTGGCGGTCAGCGCGCAAAGCCGGGTGCAGACGCTGGAAAGCGTGCTGGCCAAGCAGCGCGCCGTGGCGACGGTGCTGGCCGACGATGCCGCCGTGCTTCAGGCGCTGGCCCAGCCGTCGCAGGCCAACGTCTCGCGCGTGTCGCAAAAGCTGGAGCGGCTGCAGGAACAGACCAGCAGCGCGGTGATCTATCTGCTGAACCGCGACGGCGTGGCCGTCGCCGCCTCGAACTGGCACGATCCCGACAGTTTCGTCGGCTCGGACTACAGCTTCCGCAGCTATTTCAGCGATGCGCTGCTCAGGGGCGAGGCGACGCAATTCGCGCTTGGCACCGTCAGCAAGCGGCCGGGACTTTACCTGTCCCACGACGTGCCGTCCGGGGACGGACCCCTGGGCGTCATCGTGGTGAAGGTAGAGTTCGACGCGATGGAGCAGGGCTGGGCCCGGGCGGCCGAGACCACGCTGGTCACCGACGCCACCGGGCAGGTGATCCTGGCAAGCCGGCCCGGGCTGCGCTTTGCGCCGCTGCCGCCGGTCGGGGCCGGGCAGGTCTCGGCCCGGCGCGAGGTGCCGGGGGCGGGTTGGGAGCTGTGGATCCACGCGCCGGGGGCCGAGGCGGTGCGGGCGGGGCTGCTGGCCGCCGGGACGGTCGGCTTCCTGTTCACGCTGCTGCTGGCCGGTGGGGTTTCGGCGGCGCGCGCCCGCACCCGCGCCACCCGCCGCATCGAGGCCGAGCGCCGCTATCGCGCCGATCTGGAGCGTGCCGTGGCCGAGCGCACCCGCGACCTGTCCGACGAGATGCGCGAGCGCCGCGCGGCCGAGCAGCGGCTGGCACAGTTGCAGGGCGAGATGGTGCAGGCCAACAAGCTGGCGACGCTGGGCCAGATCACCGCCGGCGTCGCGCATGAGGTGAACACGCCGCTGGCTACCATCCGCCTGCTGGCCGAGAACAGCCGGCACATGCTGCCCGAGGACGCCCCCGATCTGGATCGCAACCTGGCCCAGATCCTGCGCATGACCGACCGCATCGCGCAGATCACCACCGAGCTGCGCGGCTTTGCCCGCAAGGCCACGGGCGAGCTGGGTCCGGTGCCGCTCAAGGATGCGCTGGACGCGGCGCTGCTGCTGACCGCCAGCCGGCGGCGGGCGCAGGACATCCGCCTGACCCTGCCCCAGATCCCGCCCGGCCTGCGGGTCATGGCCGAGACGGTGCGGCTGGAACAGATCCTGGTGAACCTGATCCAGAACGCGCAAGAGGCGCTGGAGGGCCGGCCCGACCCGGAAATCCGCATTACCTTGCGGGACGGGCCGGTGCTGCGGCTCAGCATCTCGGATAACGGGCCGGGGCTTTCGCCGCGGATCGCGGCCAATCTTTTCACCCCCTTTGCCACCAGCAAGCCCGAGGGGCTGGGCCTGGGCCTGGTGATCTCGCAAGAGATCGCGCGGGATTTCGGCGGCAGCCTCACGGCCGAGCCGTCGCGTGCCGGCGAGGGTGCGACCTTCCACCTTGACCTGCCGAAAGCCGCATGACCGCCGCCCCCGCCGCCCCGCTCGTCCGCCTTGTCGACGACGATCCCGACCTGCTCGATGCGCAGATGCAGGCGCTGCATCTGGCGGGCTTTCGCGGCGAAGCCTTCACCGACCCGGCCGAGGCATTGGCCGGCCTTGGCCCCGACTGGCCCGGCGTTGTGCTGTCGGACGTGCGCATGCCGGGCATGGACGGGTTCCAGCTGTTCGAGCGCATCCATGCGCTGGACCCCGACCTGCCGGTGATCCTGCTGACCGGGCATGGGGACGTGCCGATGGCGGTCGCGGCGCTGAAACAGGGCGTCTACGACTTCCTGGCCAAGCCGGTCGGCGGCGGGACGCTGGCGGCGGCGCTGGCGCGCGCGGCCTCCAGCCGGGCGCTGGTGCTGGAAAACCGCGCCCTGCGCCGCCAGCAACAGGACAGCGCCGTGCGCGAGACCCGGCTGATCGGGCAAAGCCCCTTCATGCAGCACCTGCGCGAAACCGTCGCGCGGGTGGCCGAGGCGGGGGGCGACGTGCTGATCCTCGGCCCCGGCGGCTCGGGCAAGGAAACCGTCGCCCGCGCCATTCACCGCCAGAGCCCGCGCCGCGCCCGCGCCTTCGTCCATGTCGCCTGCGCCGCGCTGGACGAGGCGCGCTTCGAGGCCGAGATGCTGGGCACCGAGCCGCAGGGCCGCAACCCGCGCACGCCCGGCCGGCTGGAGGCCGCCCATCGCGGCACGCTGTATCTCGACGAGATCGACGCCCTCGCCCCCGCGCTGCAAGCCCGCCTGCTGGCGCTGATCGAGGCGCGCGAGATCCAGCCGTCCGGCACCGCCGCGCCCCGGCCGCTGGACCTGCGCATCATCGCCTCAAGCTGCGCCGATCTGGAACGGTTGATGCGCGAGGGGGCATTTCGCAGCGACCTTTATTACCGGCTGTCGGGGGCCGTCCTGTCCCTGCCGCCGCTGGCCGAGCGGCGCGAGGACATTCCCGAACTGTTCCGGCATTTCCTGCTGGCGGCGGCGTCGCGGCTGGACCTGCCGGTGGCGCCGGTCACCGGGGCGGTCAAGGCGCGGCTGGCCGGTCATGGCTGGCCCGGCAACCTGCGCGAATTGCGGCAGTTCGCCGAAAGCCACGCGCTGGGGCTGACGCCCTTCGATCCGCCGGCCGGGGGCGGCGATGCGCCGGGCCTTTCGGATCTGGTCGCGGAATACGAGGCCGAACTGATCCGCGAGGCGCTTCGGCTGGCGCAGGGCAATGCCACCCAGGCGATGGCCCGGCTGCGCCTGCCGCGCAAGACCTTCTACGACAAGCTGGCGCGGCACGGCATCAAGCCCGCCGATTTCCGCCCCGGCTAAAGCGCCTGCAGCCGGTCGCGCAGATGCGGCATCCGCTCCAGCGTCGCGGCCAGCCGCGTGCGCCAGGACGGGCCTTGCTCCATCGCCGTCTCATAGGCGTCGCGCAGCTCGTCGGGCCGCTCCTCGGCCAGCGCCTCGATCAGGAATTCGGCCTGCGCCCGGTCCTTGCGCGCCTTCAGCGCCTCCGGCCCCTCGCGCCGGCGGTCGGCGACGATCAGCTTGTGGATGGCATAGCGCTCGGGGCGCGGCACCTGGATCAGGAAACCGGCGCGGTAAAGCAGCGGCACCCGGATCGGATCGGCGATCAGGAAGTTCAGGTAATGCAGGCTCTGCGCCGAGACGCCAAGCGCCGGCAGGTCGCGCAGCCCCTCGGTTCCGTCGAAGCAGGGGGTCAGGAACTCGACCAGCGTCTGCTGCTCGCCCTGGCGCCACCGCCAGACCCGCTGCCCCTCGACCGAGGGCAGGGGGGCAAAGCGCAGGTCGCGGAACACCTCGGCCAGCGGCTCGGTCACCCGGTCGCCCAGCACCAGCGACAGCCGCTCGAAACTGGCGATGTCGATATCGTCGGTCATCGCGGTATGGTCGAAGCCGATGCGGAGGCCCAATTCGCCTTCGTAGCAGCGGAACGCCTGGGTGCCGACCAGCGTGCCGCCCAAGCGGAACACCCCCGCCCGCGCCATGGCCGAGATCACCTGTCCCGAGCCGCGATCCGTCATCAGGCAACCCTCGGCCCGCAGGATGCGCATCAGGCGCGAGCGTTCGCGCTGGCTTTGCTTCTCGGCCTCGCGCAGGCTTTCCAGCCGGTCCAGGCGTGCGCGCAATTCTTCGCCATCCTCGCCGATATAGCGGTCGACGGTGCGGTCGCCGATGCGGAAATGGTCATACCAATAGGCCCTTTGCCCGACCTTCTTCAGCCGCGGCACGCCGCGCAGCTCGCTGACCGCCGCATCCTTGAGATGCCGCAGAAGATCGGTCCAGGCCGCCACCGCCACCGGCGAAAGATGCTGTGCCATAAGGAATACCCCACGGATTTTTTCCCGTGGGGCAGAATAATGCCCCAAAGCCTACCCCACAAGGAAATATTTGTGGGGTAAAAATCGCCGGAGAACTGCCGCCCCATCTTCTTCGTTCTTCAAATACTCATGAGTCGGCGCAGCCTGGCACCGCCAAACCCGGCTCGGCGCCATGCTCGGCGACCCAGGCCAAGGCCCCGGCCAATACCGCATCATGGACTGCGGCACCGATGGCCTCGCCCAGGGCGGTATGCAACCCGGCGAATGCCACGCCGCCCGCATCGCAGGCCACCGCGATGCAATCGGTGCCGGTGCCGGTCGCGCGGCCCGTCGGCAGGTCGATCCCGGCGGCGATCACGGCGGCGGTGCGGGCCTCGGCCACGATGCTCAGCGCCTCGATCATCGCGGCATCGGTCAGCCCGTCCTCGACCAGCAGGGCGATGTTGATCGTGCCATGGCCGCGCGGCTGCACCATGCGGCGCCGGCCCACCCGCTCGGCATTGCCCAGGCCAACGGTGGCGAGGCAGGCCACGGGCCCGGCATGGGCCAGCCGATGATGGCGCAAGGCGCGCGAGGTCATCATGCCCACGTCCCCGCCATGGCCGATCCGCGCCATCTCGGCCCCCAGCCAGCCTACTGCATCCAGGTCGGGGGTCAGGTCGGCATCGCGGACCTGGCGGATCAGGATATGCCGCGCGCTGCGAAAGCCGGGGCGATGCGGGGCAAAGGACAGCACCCGCCGCACCCGCCCCAGATCGGCCACCAGCCAGGGCGGGGCCAGCGTGACCCGCAAATCCGTCCGTTCCACCGCCATCGCCCGCCCCTTGCCCTGCGCCGGCACGGTTTGCGCCATCGCAGGGCGGCGATCAATGCCCGGCGGCCTTCTTCAGATATGCAAGGCGTGGCCAAGCGCGCGCAGGCAGGCCTCGTGCAGCGCCTCGCCGCGGGTCGGGTGGGCGTGGATGGTGCCGGCGATGTCCTCCAGGCGCGCGCCCATCTCCAGCGCCAGCGCAAAGCCGCCGGCCATTTCGGCCACGCCGGCGCCGACCGCCTGGATGCCCAGCACCTCATGCGTGTCGGGACGGGCGGTAACGCGGATGAAGCCCGCCTCGTCACCCGCCGTCATCGCCCGGCCGTTCGCGGCAAAGGGGAAGAGGCCGGTCACGACCTCGCGCCCCGCCGCCGCCGCTTCCTCGGGGGAAATGCCGACGCTGACGATCTCGGGGTCGGTAAAGCAGACCGCCGGGATGGCGCGCTTGTCCCAGGCGCGGGGCTGGCCCGCGACCAGTTCGGCCACCATCTCGCCCTGGACCATGGCGCGATGGGCCAGCATCGGCTCGCCGGTCACGTCGCCGATGGCCAGCACGCCGGTCATCGAGGTCCGGCAGCGCTCGTCGATGCGGATGAAGGGGCCGGCCATGTCCAGCCGCAGCCCGTCCACCCCCGCCGCGGTCGCGCGCGGGCGGCGGCCGACGGTCACCAGCACCTTGTCGGCCTGGATGTCCTCGGCGCCGTCCACGCCGGCGACGCGCAGCGCGCCGCTGTCCGACAGCCCGCCGGCCCGTGCCCCGGTCAGCACCCGGATGCCCAACTGGGTCAGGCGCTGCGCCACCGGGCGCGTCAGCTCGGCATCGTATTGCGGCAGGATGCGCGGCGCGGCCTCGACCACCGTCACCTCGGCGCCCAGCTTGGCATAGGCGATGCCCAGTTCCAGCCCGATATAGCCGCCGCCGACCACGGCGAGGCGGCCCGGCACCTCGGTCAACGCCAGCGCATCGGTCGAGGAGATCACCTTGCCGCCAAAGGGCAGGGCGGGCAGTTCGATCGGCTCCGAGCCGGTGGCCAGCACCAGCACCTCGGTGCGGATCTGCACCGGGCCTTCCGGGGTCTCGACCAGCACGGTCTTGCCGTCGCGGATGCTGGCCCGGCCGGTGACCAGCCGCACCTTGGCCTTGCGCAGCAGCGTGGCGACGCCGCCGGTCAGCCGTTCGACGATGCCGTCCTTCCAGGCCATGGTAGCGCCCAGGTCCAGCCGGGCGGGACCGGCCGATATCCCCATCGATGGCGTCGAGGAAAGCTGTGCAAGCCGATGAAATTCATCGGCCGCATGGATCAGCGCCTTGGAGGGGATGCAGCCCACGTTGAGGCAGGTTCCCCCGGGCGGCGCGGCATCGACCACCACCGTGTCGACGCCAAGCTGGCCGGCGCGGATGGCGCAGACATAGCCGCCGGGACCGGCGCCGATGACCAGCAGCCTGCATTGGATCTCGCGCATTCGCTCAGCCCTCCACGAAGATCAGCGCCGGGGTTTCCAGCAGCTCTTTCAGCCGCGCCACGAAGACGGCGGCGTCCCAGCCGTCGATCACCCGGTGGTCGAAGCTGCACGACAGGTTCATCATCTTGCGCGGCTCGAAGGCCGCGCCGTTCCAGAACGGCCTGACCGCCAGCCGGTTGACGCCGACGATGGCGACCTCGGGCACGTTCAGGATCGGGGTCGAGGCGATGGCGCCCAGCGGTCCCAGCGAGGTGATGGTGATGGTCGAGCCGGAAAGCTCGTCACGCTTGGCCGTGCCTTCCTTGGCGGCATTGCCGATGCGCGAGATCTCGGCCGCGGTCGAGCGCAGGTCCAGCGCCTCGGCATGGCGGACCACCGGCACCATCAGCCCGTTCGGGGTCTGTGCCGCGATGCCCAGATGCACCCCGCCGAAGCGGCGGATCAGTTGCGCCTCGGCGTCGTAATGCGCGTTCATCAGCGGCTGTTCATGCACGGCGCGCACGATGGCGCGGGCGATGAAGGGCAGCAGCGTCAGCCGCACCCCCTTGCCTTGCGCATTCATCCGGCCGCGCAGGTCCTCGACCGCCGTGGCGTCGATCTCCTCGACGATGGTGATCTGCGGGATGCTGTTCGCGGCCTGCATCCGCTCGGCGATCTTGCGGCGCAGGCCGATGACGCGGATCTCCTCGACCGAGCCGTCGGGTTGCGGACCCGAGGGGGCCGGGATGCCGCCCGAGGCGATGAAGGCGTCCAGATCCTCATGCCCGATGCGGCCGGCCGGACCCGAACCGCGCACCAGCCGCAGGTCCACCCCGGCCTCGCGCGCCCGCGCCCGGACGGCGGGCGAGGCGATGGGCCTTTCGCCCTCGGGGCGCAGGGGTGCGGAGGCCGCGGCGGCGGGCCGCGCAGGCGGCGCCGGTTCGGGCTGCGGTTCCGGTTTCGGCGCGGGGGGTGCCTCGGGGGCGGGTTCGGCTGCCGGGGTTTCGGCCTTCGGTGCCGGTTCCGGCGCCTTGGCTTCGCCCGGGGCTGCGTCGCCCGCGACATTGCCCGGCCCGTCCACCTCCAGCCGGATCAGTTCGGCGCCGACCGCGATCACGTCGCCGGGCGCCCCGGCCTGCCAGACCACCGTGCCGGTGACAGGCGAGGGGATTTCCACCGTGGCCTTGTCGGTCATGACCGCGACCATCGGGTCGTCCTCGCGCAGGACATCGCCGGGCTTGACCAGCCATTCCGAGATCTCGGCCTCGGCAATGCCTTCGCCGATATCGGGCATGCGGATTGCGTGAATACCCATCTCAGGCCACCTCGACCAGTTGACGCAATGCCTCGGCCACCCGTGCGGGGCCGGGGAAATAGCTCCATTCATGCGTGTGCGGATAGGGCGTATCCCAGCCCGCCACGCGCCGGACCGGCGCTTCCAGATGCCAGAAGCACTCGGCCTGCACCAGTGCTGCCAGCTCTGCGCCATAGCCCGAGGTCAGCGTCGCCTCGTGCAGCACCAGGCAGCGGCCGGTCTTGTTGACCGAGGCCACGATGGCCTCCATGTCCAGGGGCAGCAGGGTGCGCAGGTCGATCACCTCGGCATCGACGCCGGATTCCTCGGCTGCGGCCAGCGCGACATGGACCATGGTGCCATAGGTCAGCACCGTGGCCGCCCGGCCCTGGCGGCGCAGCACCGCCTTGCCCAGCGGCACCGTGTAATGCCCCTCGGGCACCTCGCCCATCTCATGGCTTTTCCAGGCCGTCACCGGCCGGTCGTGATGGCCGTCGAAGGGACCGTTGTAGAGCCGCTTCGGCTCCATGAAGATCACCGGATCGGGGTCCTCGATGGCGGCGAGCAGCAGGCCCTTGGCGTCCCTCGGGTTCGAGGGCACCACGGTCTTCAGGCCCGTCACATGGGTGAGCAGCGCCTCGGGCGACTGGCTGTGGGTCTGGCCGCCGAAGATGCCGCCGCCCGTGGGCATCCTGATCACCATCGGGCAGGTGAACTGCCCGGCCGAGCGATAGCGCAGCCGCGCCGCCTCGGACACGATCTGGTCATAGGCGGGATACATGTAGTCGGCGAACTGGATCTCGACCACCGGCTTCAGCCCGTATGCGGCCATGCCGATCCCGGCGCCGACGATGCCGGATTCGTTGATCGGCGTATCGAAGCAGCGGGTCTTGCCGTATTTCGCCTGCAAGCCGGCGGTGCAGCGGAAGACGCCGCCGAAATAGCCCACGTCCTCGCCGAAGACCACGACGGAGGGGTCGGCGCCCATGGCCACGTCCAGCGCGTCGCGGATGGCCTCGATCATCGTCATGCGTGCCATGTCAGAACCCCGCCTCGTGACGTTGCTTCAGAAGATGCGGCGGCATCTCGGCATAGACATCCTCGAACATGTCGGCCGGGCTGGGGTGCTGGCCGTGGTGCAGCGTGCCGATGGCCTCGGCGCGCTTCTGCTGCTCGGTGATCTCGGCCAGGATCTCGGCCTCGGCCTGGGCGTGGCGGTCGTCGCTCCAGATGCCAAGCGCGATCAGGTGGTTCTTGAGCCGCAGGATCGGGTCGCCGAGCGGCCAAGCCGTGCTTTCCTCGGCCGGGCGATAGGCCGAGGGGTCGTCCGAGGTCGAATGCCCGCCGGCGCGATAGGTGACGTATTCGATCAGCGTCGGGCCGAGGTTGCGCCGGGCGCGCTCTGCCGCCCATTTCGCCACTGCCAGCACCGCCAGATAGTCGTTGCCGTCCACCCGCAGCGAGGGGATGCCGAAGCCGTGCCCGCGTGCTGCGAAAGTGCCTGAACCTCCGCGTGCAATGCCTTGAAAAGTCGAGATAGCCCACTGGTTGTTGACGATGTTCAAGACCACCGGCGCCTTGTAGGTCGAGGCGAAGACCAGCGCGGCGTGGAAATCGCTTTCCGCCGTCGAGCCGTCGCCGATCCAGGCCGCCGAGATCTTGCGGTCGCCCGAGATCGCCGAGGCCATCCCCCAGCCCACCGCCTGGATGAACTGGGTGGCGAGGTTGCCCGAGATGGTGAAGAAACCGTGCTCGCGCGAGGAATAGCAGACCGGCAGCTGCCGGCCGCGCATCGGGTCCTCGGAATTGGAGAAGATCTGGTTCATCATCGCGCTGAGCGGATAGCCGGCGGCGATCAGCAGCCCGGCCTGGCGATAGGTCGGGAAGTTCATGTCCCCCGGCGCCAGAGCGCGCTGGAAGGCGCAGGAGATCGCCTCTTCGCCCAGGTGCTGCATGTAGAAGCTGGTCTTCTGCTGGCGCTGCGCGTTCAGCATCCGCGCATCATAGATGCGCAGCGTCATCATGTGGCGCAGCCCTTCCAGCAGGTCCTCGGGGGTGATGTCCAGCGCCTCGGCCCAGGGGCCCACCGCCTGTCCCTCGCGGTTCAGCACCCGGATGATGGTGAATGCCAGGTCGCGGATCTCTTCGGGATCGACGTCGACCGGCGGCCGGCGCACCGTGCCCGCCCGCGGGATCGCCACATGCGAGAAATCCGGCTGCCCGCCAGGCCGGACCTCGGGCTCCGGCACGGCAAGGCTGAGCGGCGGATATTCGTTCGGGTCTGGTGTCTCCATCGGCATCTCCTCTTGCCTTGGTAACCGATCAGGGGCGTGCGCAGCCCGACCGGGCGGATATCGGGCGTTCCATCTCGCTCCTCCAAGGCGGATGATGCCACAGATCGCCGCAAAATCTCCTTTCTTTATTTCCCGCTATCAGCCAAAATGCAAAAGATTCTTCTGGCAATATCGGAACAGCATGAGCGGATCTTCTGCCACACGCCAACTTGACGCGATCGACCTCAGGATCTTGCGGGCGCTGAGTCGCGACGGCCGGCTGTCGAACAGCCAGCTTGCCGAAAAGGTCGGCCTGTCGCCCAGCCCCTGCTGGCAGCGCACCCGTAGGCTGGAGGCCGAGGGCGTCATCAAGGGCTACAGCGCCATCCTGGACCAGACGCGTCTCGGCGCCGCCGAAACCGTCATCATCGAGATCACGCTGGAGCGGCACGACGACAAGGTGCTGGAGGAATTCGGCCGCGCCATGTCCGCCATCCCCGAGGTGCAGGAGGTCTGGCTGACCACCGGCGAATACGACTATCTGCTGAAGGTCGCGGTCAGCGGCACCCGCGGATACGAGGAGTTCCTGCGCCACAAGCTCTATCGCGTGCCGGGCATCCGCAACGCCCGCTCGATCTTTACCCTGCGCTGCCTGAAGGAACGGGGCAGCATCCTGCCGCTGCTGGCCGAAACGGAGTGAGCCGGGGGCCGGGGGATCTGCATATCGCCGCATTGCCGCCATGCCGCCCCCTCAGCCGATGCGGATCTGCGGCGTGCCGGTCTGGTCGCGCGTGACCTCGACCTCGTGCCGGTGCGTGCCGATCATCACGCTGGCGCGGAAGCCCGGCCAATGCGAGGGCAGGGCGGGCGCGACCTCCAGCCTTTCGCCGTCCCTGATGCGCAGGCCCAGGATATGCTCGACCGCCACGCGGTGCAGCCAGCCGGCCGAGCCGGTATACCAGGTCCAGCCGGCACGGCCGGTCTTTTCCTCGGCGCCATAGACGTCGGCGGCGACGACATAGGGTTCGCCGCGATAGACCTGCAGGGTGGCGGCGTCGCTGGCGTGGGTGATCGGATTGAGCAGCCGGAACACCCGCCAGGCGTCGTCGGCGCGGCCCGCCATGCACAGCGCCTGCACCATCCAGATCGCGGCATGGGTATATTGCCCGCCATTCTCGCGCACGCCGGGCGGATAGCCCTTGATATAGCCGGGATCCTGCGGCGCATCGGCAAAGGGCGGGGTGAACAGGCGCAGAAGCATGCCGTCTTCGTCCAGCAGATGCTCCAGCGCCGCGTCCAGCGCCGGGTTGCGGCGATCCTTGCGGCCGGCGCCCGAGATGACCGACCAGCTTTGCGCGATGGAGTCGATGCGGCATTCCTCGGACTGGGCCGAGCCCAGCGGCGTGCCGTCGTCATAGATCCCGCGCAGATACCAGCCGCCGTCCCAGCCGTGCCGGTCCAGCGCGCGCGACAGCTTGGCGGCATGGGCGCGCCAGCGCTTCGCGCGCTCCTCCTCGCCGCGCGCCTCGGCCAGCGGCGCCATCATGGCGATGGTCTGGGCCAGGAACCAGCCCATCCAGATGGACTGGCCGCGCCCGGCCGCGCCCACGCGGTTCATGCCGTCGTTCCAGTCGCCGCCCAGAAACAGCGGCAGGCCCCGTTCGCCGGTGCGCGTGATGGCCAGCTCCAGCGCCAGCGCGGCGTGTTCGTAAAGCGTCGCGTCGCGGTCGCTGGTCTCGGGCGTGAAGAAGGCGTCATGCTCGCCAGGCTCCAGCGCGCGGCCCAGGATGAAGGGCAGGGGCTCGTCCAGGACGCTGCGGTCGCCGGTCACTTCGACATAGCGCGCCAGGGCATGGCCCAGCCAGACCACGTCGTCGGCGATCATCGTGCGCACGCCGGCGCCGGTGCCGGGCAGCCACCAATGCTGCACGTCGCCTTCGGGGAACTGGCGCGAGCCGGCCTCGAGCAGCTGCGCACGGGCCAGCGCCGGGTCATAGACCAGCATGGCCGAAGTATCCTGCAACTGGTCGCGGAACCCATAGGCGCCAGACGCCTGGTAAAAGGCCGAGCGCGCCCGGATCCGGCAGGCGATGGCCTGATAGGGCAGCCAGCGATTCACCATCAGGTCGAAGGCGGGATCGGGGGTCTGGACCTGCAAGCGGCCGAAGATGTGCTGCCAATGGTCGGTCTGGCCGGTGGCGGCCTGCCGGGCGGTCTCGGTGCGGGCCAGCAGCGGGGCTGCGGCGTCGCCGGGTGCGGCGGCCAGCCGGAAGGTGACGCCCTGGCTTTCGCCCGGCTCGATCTCGATGCGGGTTTCCAGCATCATCACCGGATCGCCGTCGTGGCGATGCACGAAGCGGCGGCTGAGCGTGGCGTCGAACCATGCCGGCAGGCCGGCGTCGCGGTTGCGGCCCTGCCAGATCAGCCGCGACAGGCAAAGCCCCGTCACCTCGCGATCCACCGACAGGATCATGCGCTGGCCGGCATAGTCGATGGAATAGGGGTTCTCGCATTCCACCGCGCGGGCCTCGGGCAGATAGCGCAGTTGCAGATAGGGCGCGGTCTTGGCGCGGGCGCCGCCCATCACCGGCTCCAGGAACTGCGCCACGTCCAGCGTCAGCCGCCGCGTGCCGTGGTTCGTCAGCCGCAGCCCGATCACCCGCAGGGGCGCGTCGGGCGTCAGGCTGTGCAGCGCGGCGATCTCCAGTTCGCCCGACCAGGCGGCGAACTCGGAGAAGCCGGCGCCGTGGCGGCATTGGTAAAGCGCCTCGCGCTGGCTCGACAGCGCCGCATAGGGCGTATGGATCGCGCCCGTGCCCAGGTCGCGGATCAGGATGCCCTCGCCCGGCGGGTTGCCGACCGCATCGTTCGACCAGGGCGTCAGCTGGTGGTCGCGCGAATTGGCCGACCAGGTAAAGCCCGCGCCCTCGGCCGAGATGTGAAAGCCGAAATCGCTGCGCGCCACCACGTTGATCCAGGGGTTCGGCGTGGTCTGGCCGTGGCGCAGGCGGACGAGGTAGTTCCCCTGCGCGTCGAAGCCGCCGGTGCCGTTCCAGAAATGCAGGTCTTCGGCGGGGAAATCGCTGCGCAGGGCGGGGCGCTGCAAGGGCCGCGCCGGCGGACGGGCGATGCCGCGCCGCAGCTCGGCCGCCTCCAGCCGCTGGATCTGCCCGGCAAGGCTGCCGTTCTGGGCATGGATCACCACGCGCGCCACGGCCAGCAGCGTGTCGCGCGTCTCGGCCGAAAGCCCGTTCGCATCGACCGCAAAGACCGAGGGACGCGAATGCAGCAGCTGCATGCTGTGGCACAGGTTGTTCAGCGCCTCGTGCAGATGGGCGGCATAGCTGACGCGCTGTTCGTTCAGGATCACCAGGTCGCATTCCAGGCCGCGCATGCGCAGGTATTCCTGCATGCGGATCGCCTGGCGGGCCACCGGCATCAGGTCGGGATCGTTGATGCGCAGCACCATGATCGGATTGTCGCCCGAGACCGACATCGGCCACAGCGCCGATTGCGGCCCCATGACATGGCGCACCTGCGAGGCCAGCATCTGGTTGGGATAGACCAGCAGCGCGGCATAGCGCCGGAACAGCGCCGCCTCGTCGGGGGTGATGCTGGCATGGTGCAACTGCACCTGGCTGCGGGTCCAGGCCATCTGGTGTTCGTTGTCATAGGCGCCTTCGTCGGTCAGGTGCAGATGCGCCTCTTCCAGCGCCTCGCGGCTGGCGGCGGCGACGGTCCAGAAGGTCACCACCGCCTCTTTCCCCGGATCGACGGTCAGCCGCCGCGTCAGCGAAAAGATCGGGTCCAGCGTATAGCTTTCGCCCGCCGCGACCTCGGCCGGCGGGCCGGGATCGTCCAGCGCCTGCGGCGCGCGGATGCTGCGGCCGCGGCCGACGAACGACCGCCGGTCGGTGGCCGCGGCGTCGGGAACGCCGGCACCGGCGCTAAGGTGCATCAGGTGGCGGTCGGGGTCGTGCGGGTTGCGCTTGTTGCGCCGCGCGAAGATGCGGCCGCGCTCCGGCTGCGCCTCGGTCGCGACGAACATGCGCGAGAATGCGGTATGGGCGCGGTCGGCATCGTTCTGGTCCAGCACGATCTCGCCATAGCTGGTCAGGGCAAGCTGGCGCGGCCGATCCGACAGGTTGCGCAGCTTGACCCGCGCGCCGCGCGCGTCCAGGTCGTCGGACAGGATCACCTCGGTCTCGCAATGGATGCCGTCGCCCAGGGCGACGAAGTTCGCCTTGTAGTCGAACAGCCGGGCGGCATAGCCGATCTCGGGGTCGAAGCCCGGCGCCGCCGTCGCCGACCACCAGCGCCCCGAGGCAAGGTCGCGGATGAACAGGAACTCGCCCCAGGCATCCGCCGCCGGGTCGGGCCGCCAGCGGGTGATGGCGGTGCCGTCCATGCGCAGCCGACCCGCGCCGCTGGCATCCAGCAGCATCGACAGCCGCCCATTCGACATGACCGCGACGGTATGGGGCGCAGAGGCGGCATCCGCCACCTCGACGATTTCGGTCTGGCCCAGTTCCGACGGGAGGGGCAGGCGCCGCCGCAGCGTCTCGCGCAGCAGCGGCGAAACCTCGCGCGGGGTCTTTTGCTGCAAAAGCGTCGAGACGCTTTCGATCACCGGATCGGCGTTGAAGCGGATGCGATGCAGCCCGTCCATCAGGCAATTGGCGATGGCGATCAGGCTCATGCCCTGATGATGCGCCATGATGCTGCGCACCACGGCGCATTTGCGGCCCTGCGGCAGGCGCGAAGGGGTAAAGTCCACCGCATCGAAAAAGCCGTATTCGCCGCGCGCGCCAAGGCCCGCCAGCCGGCGCAGGTTCCTGAGCGCGCTGCGCGGGCGGAAGGCGGCGGCGATGAAGCTGGCATAGGGCGCGACCACCTGGTCGTCGCGCAGCCAGCGCCGCAGCGCCAGTTCCGGCACGCCGAAGGCGTAATACTGATAGTTCATCTGCGCGTCGCGGGCGTTATAGGCGCTTTCCGACACGCCCCAGGGCCGGCCCGCGCGCCAGCCGTCGCGGATCTGCGCCTCGACCGCGACATCGCAGGAACTGTAGAGGATCGAGCCAGGCGGCTCGTCCATCACCAGCGGCGCCATCAGGTATTCGAACATCGAGCCCGACCAGCTGACCAGCGTCGAGCCATAGGGCATCACCGTCATCGGCCGGCCGAGGCGGTTCCAGTGCTCGGTCGGCAGGTCGCCCTTGGCGATGGCGAAAAGCGAGGCGAGCCGCGCCTCGGACGCCAGCAGGTCGTAGAAGGACAGGTCCGGCGTGCCCTCGTTGCAGTTGTAGCCGATGGCGAGCAGCTGGCGCTCGGGGTCGTAGAGGAAACCGAAATCCATCTGGAAGGCAAAGGCGCGGGCACGCTCGGCCAGGGCCGCCATGCGCCGGGCCGAGACGGCGACCTCTTCGGGGTCGATGCGGCCCAGGCTTTCCATCCTGTCGCAGGTGGCGACCAGCCGGCTTGCCCACCAGTCCAGCTCGCGCGCGGCGTCGGTGGGGATCTCGGCGAAAAGGCCCTGGATCAGAACCTGCAGGTTGGCGGCGGCGCGGGCATGGCCTTGCACGTGCAGGGATGCCAGATGCGGCGCCTCGGTCCGGGCCATGCCCAGCCACAGCCCGGCGATGCGTTCCTCGATGCGGTCGCGCAGCGGGTTCAGGCTGCGGCGTTCGCGCGGGATCGCCGCATGCAGCCGGCGCATCAGCGACAGGATGTCGACGGCGCCCGACAGGTCCGGCAACAGGTAAAGCGCCGGGTTGCGCGCCCATTCCTTGAGCGTCGAGGACAGCGTGATCAGATGCCCGGCCAGATTGCCGCTGTCCACCGCCGAGACATAGCGCGTGCCCAGCGGCTGCAAACTGTCGGTCGCATACCAGTTGTAGAGATGGCCGTAATGCCGCTCCAGCCCCTCGATGGTGGAAAGCGTGGCCTCGATCCGGTCCAGCGCCTCGCCCAGCGTGATCCAGCGGAATTCGTGCGCGGTCGCGGTCGAAAGCAGGTAAAGCCCGATATTGGTGGGCGAGGTGCGCTCGGCCAGCTTGGGCTGCGGATCGTCCTGATAGTTGTCGGGCGGCAGGTGATGGGTGCGTTCGTCCACGAAGGTTTCGAAAAAGCGCCAGATCAGCCGCGCCTCGGCCCGCCATTCCAGCCGCTCCTCGGCGGTTAGGGGACGGGCGCCCTCATGCTCGATCGGGCGGGCACTGACCCAGGCGATCAGCGGCGCGCCCAGCCAGAGCACGCCCAGCACCAGCGCCGGCGCCAGGTTCTCGGGGCGCAGCATCGCCACCAGCGCGACGAAGCCCACCGCCAGCGCCAGCCCGCCGCGCATCAGCCCCAGATAGGCCGGCAGCGTCTCGTGCGCGCGGCTGGCGACGGCCTCGGTGGTGGTCCATTCCAGCAGCCGGCGGCGCGAGACATAGACGCGGCACAGGCTGCGCACCGTGGCGTCGACCATGCTCCAGGCCATTTGCGGCAAAAGCGTCAGCCGCATCATGAAGGCGGTGATCTGGTCGACCAGCTCGTTGCCGATGACCAGCATGTGACGCAGTCGTGCCACGCCCGACTGGCGCGGCATCAGCCCCATCAGCCAGCCCAGAAGCTGCGACAGCCCGACCGAGACGCCCAGCAATCCCAGCCAGAACAGCGCATCGGCATGGGGCAGGCCGATCAGCGCCACGAGGCCGGCCAGCATCAACAGCACCGGCAGCAGGCTGCGGCGCAGGTTGTCGACGATGCGGAACCGCGCCAGCGCGTCCAGCCCGTTGCGCGGGTCCAGCAGATAGGGCAGCAACTGCCAGTCGCCGCGCGCCCAGCGATGCTGGCGCGACAGGTCCACGTCGAAGCGCTTGGGATATTCCTCGATGAAGTTCACGTCGGTCGCCAGCGCCGCGTGCAGCCAGGCGCCCTCGATCAGGTCGTGGCTGAGGACCGAGTTCTCGCGGATGCCTTCCTGCGCGGCGGCGGCGAAGGCATCGACGTCGTAGATGCCCTTGCCGGTATAGGTGCCCTGGCCGAACAGATCCTGGTAAAGATCCGAGACGGTGAAGACATAGGGATCGAGCCCCTTGTCCTGCGACAGGATGCGCTGGAAGGGCGAGGTCTGGCGGCCGTGCTTCAAGAGCGAGGTGACGCGCGGCTGGATCAGCCCGTGGCCGCGGGTGATGCGCCGCAGCGCCGGGTCATGGACGGGGCGGTTGACCGGATGCGCCATCATGCCGACCAGCATGCGCACGGTGTCGCGCGGCATGCGGGTATCGGCGTCCAGCGTCACGACATAGCGGATGCCCTCGGGCGGGCGCGGCCCGGTGTCGACGAAGCTGGTGTCCGCGCTGCCGCGCAGCAGCGCGTTCAGCTCGACCAGCTTGCCGCGCTTGCGCTCCCACCCCATCCAGACGCCTTCGGCCTCGTTCCACTGCCGCCGGCGGTGCAGCAGGTAGAAGCGCCGGCCGGTATGGGCATATTTCGCGGCCAGCGCGGCGATGCCCTGCCGGGCATAGGCCAGCAGTTCCGCGTCGCGCGGCGTCGTCTCCTCGGCCGCGTCGGTGAAATCGGTGAGCAGCGCGAAACTCAGCGCGGGGTCGGGATTGGCGAGGTAATGCACCTCGAGATTGCTCAGCAGGTCGTCGATGGTGTCGAGGCCGGTCAGCAGGCAGGGAATGGCGACCAGCGTGGCATGGTCCGGCGGGATGCCGTCCTTGAATCCATAGGCAGGCAGTTGCGCCGGCGCGATCAGCCGGCTGGCGACGAAACGCAAGAGCGCCAGCCCGGCATCCAGGAATGCGGCCAGCGACAGCACGATCAGCGTGGCGGCCAGGAAGCCGCCTGTCTGCGCCGGCACATAGGCCAGGCACAGGGCGACGGTCAGCACCATCAGCGCGGCCAGAGGCACGACCAGGCACAGGATGCCGCGGCGGCGCGTCAGCCGCGCCAGACGCTCGCGCCAGACCGGACGATAGCCGCAATCGCCCTCGAACCGCGCCGCGTCCTCGCCCAGCAGCACGACCGAGACCGGGATGCCGCGCCGCCCGGCTGCCGCAAGCGCCCGCTCGGCCACCTCGGGCTCGGTCAGGGCGGAATGGCGCGCGATCATCTCGATGCGGTTGCGGATCTCGTTGCGGGTCTGGGGGGCCAGGCGCTGGTGGTCGGGGTCTTCGCGCAGGATGGCCTCGGTGCGGCTGGTGGCCTCGAACCATTCGCGCCAGTTGATGTCGTCCAGCCGCTTCAGGGCGCGGATGATATGGGCGGCGGTGACGTTGTTCGCGGTCTGGCGCGTCTGTTCGCCGGCCAGCACCTGCTCGGCGGTCCGGCCCTGTTCGGCAAGCCGGCGGGCAAGCTGCTCGGTTATGGCATGGGCGCGGTCCAGCCCCGCATGCACGCGATAGATCACCTGCGCGACAAAGGCCGGGTTCTGCAAGGCCGGGCCGGGCACCGCCTGGTCGAAATCCGCGGGCCCCGGCTCGTCCCGGGCCATCAGCCGGTCCATGGCGGCATTTGCCTCGCGCCGGCCGCGGCGGGCATGCTCGGTCTCTTCGCTCAGCCGCAGCATGCGCAGCAGCAACGCATAGCGCAGCATCGAGGGCAGCGACCACAGCTCGCCGATGGTCAGCCAGTCGACTTGCTGCGCCCCGGCGATGAAATCGGCAAAGCTGCGCTCGCGCAGGTCGCCGTCGGTCATCGCGGCATAGTCCCAGGCCAGCGCCAGCACCCGCGGGATCGGCTCGGCGACCGGCTGGAAACGGCCGCGCGGCAACGAGCGCAGGAAGGCCGGGCTGAGGTCGCGGGTCAGGTGGCGATAGGTCTCGGCGATGGTGTGGTAGTTGTCCAGCAGCCAGCGGGTGGCGGTGGTGATATGCTCGCTCTCGGCATCGGCCCTGAGCGCGGCCTGATAAAGTGCGCGCTGGTCCCGTGCCGCCTGCGCCAGATCGAAGCGGGCGGCGCGGGGATCGAAGCCCGGGGCCTGAAGCCGCTCTAGCCGAAGGACCGTGCGCCCGGCCGCCTCGAAGACCGAGGCCGCGGTCGCCCCCGTTCCTGTCCCGCCGCCGTCCCGGGCTGCGTCCAGGGCCCCATCTGGCTGCATGGCTCGGCCTCCGTCCGGTCCTCCCGGGGTAGAAAGGGCCGGGGCGGCGGCACGGTTCCCAAAAACCTGAACGGCCGGGCCATCGGGCGGGGCGCCATCACGGATCTGACACCGTCCCGCCGCATCGCTGTCATCTGCCCGGCCTAAAGCGGCGGCATCGCGACGACAAAGGATTTAGAACCATGCGCCTTGGCCTTGCCCTGCTTGCCTGCACCATCGCCGCCCCCGTTGCCCCTGCCGCCCTTGCCGAAGAGGTCTTTCCGTCCCGGCTTGCGGGTCATGCGGTCCTGCCCGCCTTTACCATGATCCCGCCGCCGGCGGATGCGCCGCGCGACCTGTGGCTTTCGGGCCGCTTTACCGGCGCGGCGCGCAACGACGCGCCGATGTCGGTCGAGGGCGACACCGGCCCGGCCTATGGCAGCCACAAGACCGGCATCGCGCTGCCTTTCCTGGGCCAGCCGGTGCAGGGCATGTCGGGATTTGCGATGAACCGCGCCGAGGACGGCAGCTGGTTCACCCTGACCGACAACGGCTTCGGGACCAAGGCGAACAGCCCCGACGCCATGCTGTTCCTGCACCGCATGCAGCCGGATTTCGTCGCCGGCACGGTCGAGCGGCTGGAGACCGTGTTCCTGCGCGACCCCGACCGCAAGGTGCCCTTCCGCATCGCCAACGAGACAACCGAGAGCCGCTATCTGACCGGCGCCGATTTCGATCCCGAAAGCATCCAGTATCTGGATGGCGAGATCTGGATCGGCGACGAGTTCGGCCCCTATATCCTGCGCGTGGCGATGGACGGGCGGGTGCTGTCGGTGCATCCGACCATGCTGGAGGGCAGGGCGCTGGCCGGCCCCGACACGCCCGGCGTCTCGGTGCCCGCGCAGCCCGGCCGCGATTTCCGCGTCCAGCGCTCGGGCGGCTACGAGGGAATGGCGCTGCAACCTGGCACCGGCCTGCTGTGGGCGATGCTGGAAAAGCCATTGCTGGGCGATGACGGCCAGCCCGAGGGCGATTTCCTGCGGGTGATGACCTTCGACACCGGCAAGGCCGACTGGACCGGCGACAGCTATCGCTTCAAGCTGTCCGAGGGCGCCACCGCCATCGGCGATTTCAATTTCATCGACGAGACCCGCGCCCTGGTGATCGAGCGCGACAACGGCGAGGGCGACGCCGCCCGCGCCTGCCCCGAGGGCGAGGCGGACCTGTCGGCCTGCTACCCATTGCCCGCACGGGTAAAGCGGGTGGTGCTGGTCGATACCGCCAGCCCGGATGCCGAGGGCTATCTGCGCCGCATCGGCCATGTCGACCTGCTGGACATCGCCGACCCGGACGGCAAGGCGCTGCCGGACCTTTCGCCCGAGGAAGGGAGTTTCACCTTTCCCTTCTTCACCATCGAGGACGTGGCGCGGGTCGACGACAGCCACATCATGCTGGCCAATGACAACAACCTGCCCTTTTCGGGCGGGCGGCGCATCGGTGCGGCGGCGGATAACGAATTCATCCTGCTTTCGGTGCCGGAACTGCTGGCGGCGCAATAAGCCGGTCGGGGTGGGGCGGCGGATGACGTAGTTTTTCTAATGCCTCACGCCTGAACATTCTCCTTTGCGGCGGGGCGGCCGGCTGCCCTACCACTGGGTGGACAAACGCCCGCGCAGAGGAGGCCGCGACATGACACCCCGCATGGTTCTTGAAGGCATCTACACCCCGGTGATCACGCCGTTCGGGGCCGATGGCTCGATCGATTTCGACGCCTTGGCCGATCTGGTCGAGCGGCTGGTGGCGGCGGGCGTCCATGGCCTGATCTCGGGCGGCTCGACCGGCGAGAACTATGCCGAGACCGTCGAGGAACGGCTGGAGCTGGCCCGCTTCATCACCGAGCGCGCCGATGGCCGGCTGCCGGTCATCGTCGGCACCGGCGCCATGCGCACCCCCGATAGCGTCGCGCTGGCCCAGGGCGCGCGCGAGATGGGCGCCGATGCGATCCTGCTGGGCACGCCGCCCTATTCGGTGCCGACCGAGGCCGAGAATGCCGCCAATGCACTGGAGATCGACCGCGCCGCCGACCTGCCGGTCATCCTTTACAACTACCCCGGCCGCATGGGCGTCAGCATGGGGCGCGAGTTCCTGGACATCGTCAGCCAGTCCCCGAACGTCATCGGCATCAAGGAAAGCTCGGGCGACGTGAACCGCATCCACACGCTGGCCTGCGACTATCCGCAGATCCAGATGAGCTGCGGCATGGACGACCAGGCACTGGAGTTCTTTGCCTGGGGCGCGCGCAGCTGGATCTGCGCCGGCTCGAACTTCCTGCCCGAGGAGCATGTGGCGCTGTATGAAGCCTGCGCCGTGCGCGGCGATTTCGCCACCGGCCGCCGGATCATGACCGCGATGATGCCGCTGATGGGCGTGCTGGAGCAGGGCGGCAAGTTCATCCAATGCGTCAAGCACGGGGTCGAGACCACCGGGCTGCGCGCCGGCCCGATGCGCCCGCCGCTGCAAGGGCTGAACGACGGCGAAAAGGTCGAGCTGGAAGCCGTCATCGCAACGCTGAAAACCGCCGTCCAGGCCATTGTCGAGGGGAAGTGAGATGACCGATCTGCTGACCACCGAAGAATACAAGTCCATCGCCGCCGGTCTGGCTTTCCCGAAGCTGGCCTTCATCGATGGGGAGTTCCGCCCCGCGGCCTCGGGCAAGACCTTCACCACGACCAACCCGGCGACGGGCGATGCGCTGGCCGAGATCGCCGCCTGCGGCGCGCAGGATGTTGACGCCGCCGTTGCCGCCGCCCGCGCCGCTTTCGAGGACGGGCGCTGGTCGCGTCTCCATCCGGGTGAGCGGAAGGAAACGCTGCTGCGCCTCGCCGCGCTGATGCAGGAAAACGCCCGCGAACTGGCGGTGCTGGAAAGCCTCGACGCCGGCAAGACCATCTTCGACTGCGAAACCGTGGACGTGCCCGAGACGATCCATGTCATCAAGTGGCATGCCGAACTGATCGACAAGATCTACGACCAGGTCTCGCCCGCATCCGACAACCACATCGCCATGGTGGTGCGCGAGCCGGTGGGCGTGGTCGGGCTGGTGCTGCCCTGGAACTTTCCGCTGCTGATGCTGGCCTGGAAGATCGGCCCGGCGCTGGCTGCCGGCTGTTCGGTGGTGATGAAGCCCGCGGGCGAGACGACGCTGACCGCGCTGCGCGTGGCGGAACTGGCCGCCGAGGCCGGGCTGCCGGCGGGGGTGCTGAACATCGTCACCGGCTCGGGCCGCGAGGTGGGCGAGCCGCTGGGCCGGCACCCCGATGTCGACATGGTCAGCTTCACCGGCTCGACCGTGACGGGCCGGCGGTTCCTGAACTATTCCGCCGACAGCAACCTGAAAGAGGTCGTGCTGGAACTGGGCGGCAAGAACCCCTGCGTGGTGCTGGACGATGCCGAGGACTTGGAGGCGGTGGCGGCGCATGTCGTCAACGGCGCCTTCTGGAACATGGGACAGAACTGCTCGGCCGGCTCGCGGCTGATCGTGCAGCGCGGCATCAAGGACCGGCTGCTGGAGAAGGTGCGCGAAGAGGCCGCCGGCTGGCTGGTCGGCGATCCGCTGGATCCGGCGAACCGCGTCGGCCCGCTTGTCTCGAAGGCGCATTTCGACAAGGTCAGCAGCTATCTGGACGCGGCGAAATCGGAAAACGTGCTGGTCGGCGGCAATGTCGTCAGCCCCGGCTTCATCGAGCCGACCATTGTCGAGACCGCGCGCGATTCCAAACTGGCGGTCGAGGAGATCTTCGGCCCGATCCTGACGGTGGTGGTCGTGGACAGCTTCGAAGAGGCGATCGCGGTGGCCAGCGACACCGAATACGGGCTGGCGGCCTCGATCTTCTCGGCCAACGGCAAGCGGGCGCTGCGCGGCGCGCGGGCCTTGCGCGCCGGCACGGTGACGGTGAACAGCTTCGGCGAGGGCGACGTGACCACCCCCTTCGGTGGCTACAAGCAGTCCGGCTTCGGCGGCCGCGACAACAGCGTCCACGCCCATGACCAGTATACCCAGCTGAAAACCATCTGGATCGACCTGACCGACAACGCTGATACGGCGCTCGACTGACATGGCCCGGCATCAGGCCGTCCGCACCCCGGTCTTCAACGGCCCGGCCGGGTGGAGCGTCATCCTGCCTCCCGTCGCGCCCCGCGCGCGGCTGGAGGGGGCTACGGGCTGCGACATCGCCATCGTCGGCGGCGGCTTTGCCGGGCTCTCGGCCGCCCGCCGCCTGCACCAGATCGACCCCGGGCTGGACGTGGTGATCCTGGACGCCGCGCGCATCGCCGAGGGCGGCACGGGGCGCAATTCCGGCTTCATGATCGACCTGCCGCATGAGCTGACCTCCAGTGATTACGCGGGGGGCGACAGCCACGACCGGCAACTGACCGCGCTGAACCGCCATGCCATCGACTTTGCGGCGCAGGCGGTCGCGGAATACGGTATCCCCGACGGCTGGTTCCAACGCAGCGGCAAGATCAACGCCGCCGCCTCGGCCGCCGGGATGGCCGCGAATGAAAGCTATGCCAAGCACCTGCACGACCTGGGCGAGGCGCATGAGATGCTGGACGCGCAGGCCATGCGCCAGATCACCGGCACCGACTATTATCGCGGCGGGCTCTACACGCCCGGCACGGCGATGATCCAGCCGGCGGGCTATGTTCAGGGCTTCGCCGCCGGGCTGGAGCGCGGGGGCGTGCGCATCTACGAGAACTCGCCGGTCCTGACCATCGAGACCGCGGCGCAGGGCTGGCGGCTGGCGACCGCGCAGGGCGAGGTCCGGGCGCAGCGGGTCATCATGGCCAATAACGGCCATCTGGAAAGCTTCGGCTTCAAGCGCGGCCGGCTGATGCATATCATGCTGAACGCCTGCATGACCGAGGAGCTGTCGCCCGAGGCGCTGCGCGCGCTTGGCGGGCAGGAATGCTGGGGCGCCACGCCCTCGGACCCGATGGGCACGACGGTGCGCCGGATCGGCCCGGCGCAGGGCGGCAATCGCATCGTGATCCGTCAGGGCGGCTATTACCGGCCCGGGATGCAGACCAGCGCAGGGGATCTGTCCCGGCTGGTCGGCCATATGCGGCAGAAATTCGACGCGCGCTTCCCGATGCTCAAGGGGCTGCGCTTCGAATATTGCTGGTCGGGGCATCTGTGCCTGTCGAAGAACGGCGTCTCGGTCATGCGCGAGCTGGAGCCGGGCCTGTTCGCCGCCTGCGTGGACAACGGGCTGGGCACCACCCGCAGCACGCTGACCGGGATCGGCGCGGCCGAGATGCTGTGCGGGCAGTCGAGCACCATCACCGGGTTCTTCACCGCCGAGGCCGAGCCTTCGCGCCTGCCGCCCCATCCCTTCGACACCATCGGCGCCAATGCCTATCTGCGCTGGAAAGAATGGCAATCGCGGCTAGAATGACCCCCTGTCCAGGGGAAAGCGTCACCGCCATGCCGCCGATCAAGCGCCGTTACCTGCCGTCACTGGGGGCGTTCGCGACCTTCGAGATCGCGGCCAAGCACCTGAGCTTTACCCTGGCCGCGAAAGAGCTGAACGTGACGCAGGGCGCGGTCAGCCAGCAGATCCGCCTGCTGGAGCGCGCGCTGGAGGTGCCGCTGTTCGTGCGCAAGCACAACGCGCTGGAACTGACGCCCGAGG
The DNA here is from genome assembly GCF_900100045.1 of Paracoccus denitrificans. Lineage (GTDB taxonomy): Bacteria > Pseudomonadota > Alphaproteobacteria > Rhodobacterales > Rhodobacteraceae > Paracoccus > Paracoccus denitrificans. Next base: position 172,045 of record NZ_FNEA01000001.1, read on the forward strand.
GCGCGGGCCTGTTCCACGCGGTGACGGCGGGGCTGGACACGATCAGCGCGGCGGTCTCGGTCCTGGCGGGGGACGAGGGGCCGCAGACCGTGACCATCTCGGCCACCGATGCGATGGCAAGCTATTGGCTGAAGCCGCTGATCGACAGCTTTCGCCTCGACCACCCCGGGATCGGCTTCGTGGTGCTGGCCTCGGATGCCGACGACACGCTGCGCAACTATTCCGAGGTGGACATCGCCATCCTGTGCGGCAACGAGCGCTGCGAGGTGGGCGAGGAGTTGCATTTCCTGTTCCAGGAGATCGCTCAGCCGGTCTGTTCGCCCGGTTTCCTGGCCGAGCACGGCCCCTTCGACGCGGCCGACGATCTCAACCAGGTGAACCTCTTGCACTTGCACGACCGGCATTGGAGCGCGGATGCCATCGGCTGGCAGCCGCTGGGCTGGGCGGAATGGTTCCGCGCCCAAGGCGCCGAATGGGCCAAGGCGCCGTCGAGCCTTTCGACGAACAAGGTCAGCCTGCTGATGAACGCCACGTTGAAGGGCGAGGGGGTGATGCTGGGCTGGCACCATATGGTGCGCCCCGCCATCGCCGACGGCCAACTGGTCTTCGCCCATCCTGCACCCATCACCGCGGGGCGCGGCAACTTCTTGAATTGCAGGAAGAAATCGCTCAAGCGGGCCGGAGTCGGGGCCTTTGTCGAACATGTGCTCGCGGCGCTGCGGGCGCAGGGGCAGGGCTGACGGCCGCCCCGCAGCCGGGCTGATGCGGCCGCCCCGCTGCCGCAGATTTACTAATGCCCCGCCACAGGAAAATCTCGTTTGCCCGCAGCCCGGCTCTCGGGGATAAATTTATCCATTCCGAGTGTGAGGACGCTCAGGAGGAGACGGCCGACGATCCCCGGCAAATGCCGCCCGGCCCTGAAAAGGAGCGATCCGGGCAAAACCCGCCGCGACAGGCTCGCGCGGCGAATGACGGCCCTTGCCCGACGGCAGGGCGACCAACCCGATCAGTGGAGGAACGAATGCGCAGATTTTTCAAAGCCATCCTTGCCGGCGCCGTGGTGCTGGGGCTTGCCTCGCCGGTGATGGCGCAGGACAAGGTGATCAAGATGGGCACCATGGCCTGGGAAGACCTGACCCCGATCTCGGGCATCACCAAGAAGGTGCTGGAGGACAAGGGCTTCACCGTCGAGCTGACCGAGTTCTCGGAATGGGGCATCGCTTATGCGGCGCTGGCCAAGGGCGACGTGCAGATCCTGACCTCGCAGGTCGATTACGTCGCCCATGACTACTGGAAGCGCAACATGAACCGGCTCGAAAAGATCTCGCCGGTCTCGCACGGGCTTTACCAGGGCCTCGCGGTGCCGAAATACGTCACCATCGACTCGGTCGAGGAGTTGAACGACAATGCCGACAAGTTCGGCGGCAGGATCATCGGCATCGAGCCGGGCGCCGGCCTGATGCGCGAGACGGCCGATGCGGTTTCGGCCTATGATCTGAAGCTGCAACTGGTCGAGGGCAGCACCGCCGGCATGACCGCGGCGCTGAAATCCGCCGTGGACCGGCAGGAATGGATCGCCGTCACCCTGTGGGAACCGACCTGGATGGCGCTGAAATTCGACACCAAGTTCCTGGCCGATCCCAAGGGCATCTTCGCGCCGCCGCAGACCTATTACTGGATCGCGCAGAAGGGCTTCGCCGAAGCCAATCCCGAGGCGCGCGAGGTCCTTGCCAGCGTCTATGTGCCGATCGAGGAAGTCGCCCAGATCAACGCCGCCGTGAACGACGGGCAGAGCATGAACGAGGCGATCGGCGGCTGGATCAGCGAGCACGGGAACCGGCTGGAGCGCTGGGAAACCATCAAGTCCTACTGACCGCCGCAGCGGACGGCCCGGCGCGGGCCGTCCGCCATGGCATGGAAAAAAGCGCGACAGGGAAATGGAAATGACGCAAACAGACACCAGCGATGTTCTGATCGACTGCCAGTCGGTGTGGAAGGTCTTCGGGGACCGCTCGCGCGAGGCGATCGGCGCGATCACCCAGCGGGGCCTGGGCAAGCAGGAGGTGCTGCGGGAGTTCGGCTGCGTGGTGGGCGTCTCGGATGCCAGCATCCAGGTGAGGCGGGGCGAGATCTTCTGCATCATGGGGCTGTCGGGCTCGGGCAAGTCGACGCTGATCCGGCTGCTCAATCGGCTGATCGAGCCGAGCCTGGGCCAGGTCAAGGTCAAGGGCCGCGACGTCGCCGCCATGGACGCCGCCACCCTGCGCGAGACCCGCGCCCGCCATATCGGCATGGTGTTCCAGTCCGTCGCCCTGCTGCCGCAGCGCACCGTGCTGGAGAACGCCGCCTTCGGGCTGGAGGTGCAGGGCGTGTCGCGCGACGAGCGCAACCGCGCCGCCTCGGCCGCGCTGGACAAGGTCGGCCTGTCGGACTGGAAGGCGCGCTACCCGTCGGAGCTGTCGGGCGGCATGCAGCAACGCGTCGGTCTGGCGCGCGCGCTGACCTCGGACCCCGAGATCATCCTGATGGACGAGCCGTTTTCCGCGCTGGACCCGCTGATCCGGCGGCAGTTGCAGGACGAGTTCCGCCAGCTCACCAAGGATCTGGGCAAGTCGGCGGTCTTCATCACCCACGACCTCGACGAGGCGATCCGCATCGGCGACCGCATCGCCATCATGAAGGACGGCGTCATCATCCAGACCGGCACCGCCGAAGAAATCGTGATGAACCCGGCCGACCAGTATGTCGCCGATTTCGTCGCCGGCATCTCGCGGCTGCATCTGATCAAGGCGCATTCGGTGATGATCTCGGCTGGGCAATGGCAGGGTGCGGTGGACGGCTTGCCGCGCTGCTCGCCCGAGGCTGATATCGACGCGCTGATCGGCCAGATCACCGAGACCGGCAGCGATGCCATCGCCGTCGAGGAGGATGGCAAGCTGGTCGGCATCGTCACCATCCGCAACCTGCTGCTGGGCGTGCGCGGCGATGCCGATGCTAGCGCGCATTAAGGGGGCGTCATGGAGAATTTCGTCACCGCTTTCGACACCACCATCGACAATGCGCTGTTCTGGCTGACCGACCATGCCGCCTTCATCTTCGATGGCGCCCGCGCGGTACTGGAGGGGCTTTATGACGGCGTGCTCTGGCTTTCGATGCTGCCGCCGTTCTACCTTGCGGCCGTGCTTGTCGGGCTGCTGGCCTGGCGGGTGCTGAACCTTTGGGCGGGCATCGCCACCGCTGTCGCGCTGATCGCCTGCGCCGCCATGGGGCTGTGGCCCGAGACCATGGAGACGCTGGCGCTGGTCATCGCCGCCAGCATCATCGCCCTGGCGATCAGCCTGCCGTTGGGTGTTCTGGCCGGGCTGATGCCGCGGCTCGACCGGGCGCTGGTGCCGGTGCTGGACCTGATCCAGACCATGCCGCCCTATATCTACCTGCTGCCGGCCATCGCGCTCCTGGGCTTCGGCCCGGCGACGGCGCTGGTCGCGACGGTGATCGTGGCGATGCCGCCGGCGATCCGGCTGACCTCTCTGGGCATCCGCCAGACGCCCAACGAGTTCATCGAGCTGGGCCATGCCAGCGGGGTCACGCCGGCGCAGATGTTCTGGAAGATCCGGCTGCCCTTCGCCATGCCCTCGATCATGGCGGGCGTGAACCAGAGTCTGATGATGGCCTTCGGCATGGTGGTGATCGCCGGCATCGTCGGCTCGGGCGGGCTTGGCGAGACGATCTACGGCGCCATCCGCACGCTGGACATCGCCACCTCGATCAACGCCTCGATCGCCATCGTCGTGCTGACCATGGTGCTGGACCGCGTCACCCAAAGCCTTGCGAGGACGAAATGACCTTCAACCCCGGAGCTTTCCTCGCCCCCGTCGTCGACTGGCTGAACGCGAATTTCCACGGCTTCTTCGCCCTGATCACCAAGGCGATCGAGGCGGTGCTGGGCACCATCGAGGGCGCGCTGCTGGTGCTGCCGCCCTATGGGCTGATCGCGCTGGTCGCGGTGGCGGCCTTCTTTGCCGCCGGCCTGCGGGTCGCGATCCTGTCGGCCTGCTGCCTGGGGTTCTGCTGGCTGATGGGCCTGTGGACCGGCTCGATGCAGACCATCGCGCTGGTGGTGGTCGCCGTGGCCATCGCGGTCGCCATCGCCTTTCCGCTGGGCATCCTGGCCGCGCGGCGCCCCCGGGTCGAGGCGGCGCTGCGCCCGATCCTGGACGTGATGCAGACGGTGCCGCCATGGGTCTACCTGATCCCGGCGGTGATGATCTTCAGCCTGGGCAAGGTGCCGGCGATCATCGCGACCATCGTCTATGGTGTGCCGCCGATGCTGCGGCTGACGACGCTGGCCTTTCGCGGGGTGCCCAAGGACCTCAAGGAACTGGGCGAGGCCATCGGCGCCAAGCCCGGCACCATCCTGTGGAAGATCGAGTTCCCGGCGGCCACGCCCACGCTGCTGGTGGGGCTGAACCAGTGCATCCTGTTGTCGCTGGCCATGGTGGTTCTGGCGGGGCTGGTCGGCGCCGGCGGGCTGGGCGCCGAGGTGACGCGCGGCCTGACCCGCATGGAGATGGGCCTCGGCCTGCGCGCAGGACTCGCCATCGTCGCTGTCGCGCTGCTCATGGACAGGCTGTCAAGAGGGGCGCTGGAGCGGGGCAGTCGCAGAAAGCAGGCGGGCTGAACCAAGGACCGCACCGATAGTGCGCGCAGCCGGGCGGGCCATCGCGTGCCCGCCCGGCGGTCGCTTTTCGCACGGAAGCAGGAGATACGGGCGGCAGGGGCTTGCAACTTCCGCCACGATGCTTTCCCTTCTTGCCGAAGCCGCAGAGGAGAAGCACCATGAGCCCGCTTGCCCGACGCCTTGGCGCCGGCACCGCCCTTTTTCTGGCCCTGGCCAGCGCCCCGCATGCCCAGTCCGCGCCGCCGACGAATAGCATCTTCTCCCCCGCCAATATCGCGGCGGGGCTGGTGCGCGGTGCGGTCTCATACGCGCGGATGGTGGCCGATATCCGCTATGGCGGGCTGGACATCGACGGACCGCGCGGCGGGCTGATCCTGCGCGACCTGGAAATCGCCGGGCTCGGCAAGCACGAGAACTGCCGCGTTTCCCTGGGCCGGCTGCAGATCTCGGGCTTCAGCTTCTGGGGCGACGAGGAATCGCAGATGCGCTTCGACGCCTCGGACCTGTCGATCGCGAACAACTGCTTCGGTGCCAATGCGGCGATGATCGGCGTGGTGACGGGCGGCGCCCATATCCCGCTGGCCACGCTGTCGGTCGACCTGCGCCAATCCTCGGGCAGCGGTGCGCTGAATGCCGATATCGAGGCGATCAGCCCCGGCATCGCCCGCATCGAGGGCAGCGCGGATTTCGATTACGTATCATTGTTCTCGCCAGATTTCTTCGAAAAGATCTCGGCAGCAGGCCAGCCCGAGGCCGAGGAGGACGAGTTTGCCGATCCCGGCGCCAGCGAAACCCCGCAGATCGGCCTGCGCGGCACCTTGCGGGCCGGGCACCTGTCGGTCGAGAACCTGGGCGTCTGGGAACGGCTGAAGCCGCTCCTGCCGCCCGAGGCCAGCAATCCCGAGGCCACGCAGGCGCTGCTGACCGCCGAGCCGGGCAGCGCCCTGCACGAAACGCAGCAGGGGCTGGTCCGCGCGCTGCGGGCCTTCATGGCCGAACCGGGGCGCATCACCGCCGAAATCCGCCCGGCCGAGCCCATCACCTTCGACACGACGCTGTGGTTCGGCCCCGAGGATGCGGCGGCGCTGTTCCGGCCGCGCTTTTCCAACGCGCTGCCGACGCCGCCCGTGGCGCTGATCGCCGATCCCCGGGACCATGCCGATGCCCGGGCGGTGGGCCTGGCCCTGGCCGAGGGGCAGGGCGTGCCGCAGAACAGCCGCCGCGCCATCGAATTGCTGATGCCGTTGCAAGAGGATGCCGAGGTGGCGCTGGCCCTTGCCCGGCTGAAGGCCGGCACCGATCCGGCCACCGCCTATCGCCATGCGCTGCGCGCGGCGTCGCAGGGCGCGGCGGGGGCGGCGGCGATGCTCGACCGGATCGAGACGCGGCTGGCCACTGCCGACCTGCTGGCGGCCCAGGCTCCGGCCGGCACCGATCTGCCCGAGGACAGCTTTGCCTCGCCCGTGGCGTTGCGCGATGCGGCGCTGGCGCATGAGCAGGGCGATGGCGTGCCGCGCAGCTATGCCCTGGCCTGGCGGCTGGCCGCATCGGCCGCGGCGGCGGGCGACGGCCCGGCCCGGGCGCTGATGGCGCGGCTGGAGGCGCGCTTTGCCGTCGATCCGGCCTGGATCGAGGCACGCAACAAGGCAGCGGATCTGGCGCTGGACGACTGGACGCGGCGCGATCTCGCACGCCGCCTGGCCGGAGATCGGCCGTGAGGCGGCTGGGCGTTCCGCTGGCCCTGGCCCTGGCCCTGACCGCCTTGCCGGCACAGGCGCAATCCGAGGCGCAGCCCGTCGAGTCCTCGACCTTGTCGCGCGAGATCGCGCAAAAGGGCATCGCTCCGGTGCTGGAGCGGCTGCACGCGCTGCCCTCGCCGGCGCCCGAGGAGCGTTTCGCCATCGCAGGACTGGAGTTCCTGGGCGCGGTCGAGGGCGCTTGGCGCTGGCGCATGGAATACGGCATCACGACTTTCGGCGCCCCCCTTTTCGGCTTTTCCACCGAACTGCCGCAGGCCGTCGCGCCGAAGCCGATGCCGCCCGAGGCGTTGGCCCAGCAGACCGAGGCCACGCTGGCCGCCATGGCGCGCAGCCGAGCCGCGCTGGACGGGTTGGCTGGAAACGAGGATTTCGGGCTGGCGATCTCGCTGGGCGATCTGTGGTTCGACATCGACGGTGACGGCAGGCGCGCGCCGGGTGAGGGCGCGGCCGAGTTGCTGGACGGCATCGTCTGGTCCGGCATCCCGGCCCTCGATCCCGAAACGGGCGAGCCCGTGCCGCCCGTGCTGCCGGTGATCCGCTTCGATAACGCCGATGCCGCCTGGCTTGCGGCCTATACGCATCTGGTTTCGGGCGGGGCCGAACTGCTGCTGGCCTTCGACCCGACGCCAAGCCTGGAAAAGGTCTTTGCGACACGGGCCCGGATCGACGAAAGCCGCCGGGCCGGGAACGAGGGCGCGCTGCCGCGGATGATGGACGATGTCATCGACCCGCTGGCCATCGCCATCGACATGCTGCGCAACCAGCCCGATGCCGGGCGCACCCGCGCCGCCCGCGCGCATTGGCAGCAGACCATCGCCGAGAACCGGCAATTCTGGACGCTGGTCGGGCAGGAAACCGACAATGCCGGCGAATGGATACCGAACGACCGGCAGGTCTCGGCCACCGGCATCGCCTTTCCGCCCGGCACCGGCGCCGCCTGGCAGGGGGTGCTGGCGGATGGAGAGGCGCTGCTGGCGGGCGACAGGACCATCCCGTTCTGGCGCGCACCGCTGGGGATCGACCTGGGGGCATGGCTGGAAAACCCCGCGCCGCTGCCGGTCGACGGGGTGTTCCAGGGCTGGGCGCTGGCGGATCACTTCTCGGACGCGCCGCCGGTCAGCCCGGAAAACTTCCAGCGCTTCTCGGACATGCTGCTGGAGACCGGGCCGTTCCTGGCCATGGTCATGCTGAACTGACGGTCATTTCACCAGTTCGCGGATGATCGTGTCCAGCCCGATGACGCCATTGCCCAGCTGGCCCTGGTTGATCAGCCGGTTGCGGCGCTGGCGGGCCTGTTCGGCATGTTCGCCGCGCGGCCAGTTCTGAAGGTATTGCGTATAGGCCTGCACGGTATCGGCCTGCCGCGCCCGTGCCCAGGCCCGGTCCTCGCGGTCGCCGCGCGGTGCGTCCCCGTTCAGCGCAGCCAGCCTCTGCCGTGCGGTCTGGGCATGGATGCCGTCGGGATAGCGGTCCAGATAGGCGCGCAGGTTGCGCGCGCCGCCCTTTGCCCCGGTCTGCTGCCAATAGGCGCGGTCCTGCTGGTCGCGACTGGGCGCCACCGCCTCGGCCTGCGTCCGCAGCGCGCCCACTTGCGCCGAGGTCAGATAGCCCGTCACCGCATAGCCGTTGCGCTGCTGCCAGCCGCGGATGGCCGAGCGGGTCCGCGAGCCGAAGATCCCGTCCGCGCCGCCGGTCGAATAGCCAAGCGCGTTCAGCCGGCGCTGCACTGCCACCCGGTTGGCCCGCGACAGGTTCAGCCGGTTCTCGGTCAGCTCGGCCTGCGAGACCTGCCGGGGCGGCACGATCTCGCGGGGCTGCTGGATCTCGGGTTGGCGCGGCTGCACGGGCGCGGGTTCGGCGGCAGGGGGCGCGGGGCGCAACTCGGCCAGCCGCCTTTCGGCGGCCTCGGCGAACTCGCCGCGGGGATAGCGGGCCAGATAATCCTCATAGGCCGCGACGGTGTTGGCCGCCGCCGCCTCGGCCCAGAGATCGCGGTCGGCCTGCGCCGCCCCCAGCGCATCCAGCCGCGCCTTGGCGGCGGCCGAGTAGATCCCGCTGGGATAGCGGTCCAGATAGCCGCGATAGGCATCGGCCGTGTCCTTGGCCGCCGCCTCGGCCCAAAGGTCGCGATCCGCGTCCAGCGAACCGGCCGGGGCATCCGCCTTGGCCTCGGCCGCGACCAGCACCAGTTGCGCATCGCCGCCCTCGGCCATGACCAGCCGGTCGTCGGCGCCGATCACCTCGCCGACCGATGCGCCGGGCCTGAGCAGCGCCGCCGCCGCCGCGCTGGTCGCCGCCGGCGGACCCGAAATCACCGTCACCCCCTCGGGCGGGGTCAGCGGGCCGATGTCATTCTCCAGCCCCGCCGCGTGCTCCATCCCGGCCTCGTCCGAGCCGAGCAGCAGCACCGCGCCCGGCTGCGCCTGCTTCATCAGGTCCAGCACCATGCTGAGCGGCACGCCCTGCGAACCGGCCCCGACCAGGTCGGGCTTGTCGGCATCCGTGCCCATATACCAGCTGTCGCTGCCGCCATGCAGGAAGCGGCCGTTCAGCAGCACCACCCGCGCGCCGGGCGAATCGTCGGGCCGCAGCAGGTCGGCCAGCGCCTGCCGCACGTCCTTGACCGCCAGATCGGCGCCGGCCACGGTGCGGAACCCGGCCGCCTTCATCGCCTCGGAGGCGGCGCTGGCATCGGCATCGGCCAGCTCCGGCGCGTTCTGATAGCGTGCGTTGGCGACCACCACGCCGCGGTTCTCGGCCAGGGCCGGCCCCGCCGCAACCAGAGCGGCCAGAAGCAGGGACAGGTGACGCATGGCTTTCTCCTTCATCGGCGATGCTTCCTGCCCATAATCGCCGGGCAGCGGAATCGTTCCCCCGGTTACCGGCGCGACATGCACCTGCCAAGCCGCGGCAGGACACATGGGCGCGAGGAGCGCGTGTCTTGGGCGAGGCTTTGCCGAAGGGCGGCCGGGGCCGACGGATCGGCCGGGCCAAGGCCGCGCAACGACGCGGGCGGATGGGCTGGCGGATGGGGCGCGGTGCGGCTTGCGATGCGGTCGCCCGGCCGGCGGGCTGCGGCCGAAGCGATGCGAACGTGGGCCATTCCCCTGTTTTGGGGAATGGCGCGAGCCGGCCGGAACCGCCAAAGATGCCGGTATCCACTCGGGTCCGTGTGATTGTCGCGGAAAGCCCCGGGGACAACAATTTTATACAATTCATTATCATAACGAGTGCGCCGGCCTGCGGGCCGGTGGTGACGAAATGGCATGCGCGGGCTATACCCGGGTTCGCGCATGCCATACTTCGTTGCTATGTTCTGGCCCTGGAGACAGCCACATGAATCGCGCGACCACGACCCTTGGCAGAAGAGCCTTTGTCCTGTCCGGTTCCGTCGCGGCCCTTGCGCCGGCCTCGCCGCTTTTGGCACATGCGGACAGGGCCATGCTGACGATCACCGAGCCGTCCGGCCGCGTCAGGGAGTTGCGGGACGAGGATATCGCGGCGCTGCCCTGGCAGGAGCTTACCACGCAAACCCGCTGGACCGAGGGCGTGCAGACATTTCGCGGCCCCTTCCTGAAGGACGTGCTGACCAGTGGCGGCCTGTCCCGCCCGGACCTGGCGGGACGCAATCTTCTGATGCGGGCGCTGAACGATTTCGGGATCGTCGTTCCCGCCGACGATGCCTGGAACTACGATCCCATCCTGGCGCGCGAGATGAACGGCAAGCCCATGCGGGTGCGCGACAAGGGGCCGCTCTGGCTGGTCTATCCGCGAGACCAGCGGGCGGAGTTGCAGAACGCCGTCATGGACGAGCGCTGGATCTGGCAATTGTTCGAGATCACCGTTCTCTGATGCGCCTGCGCGGTTCTCATTTCGCGCTGCTGACGATCGCAAGCTTCGTCTTGCTGTTCGTCTACTCGCTCGTCCAGCTCATCAATATCGACCAGGGTTTCCGCAAGGAGATCGTCGAGGGCAACCTGTGGGCCGCGACCCAGGCGGATCGCGAGGCGCAGAACCTGATGCTGACCCTTTATCGCGTCAGCCTGGACCGGGACATCGATGATGTCCTGCTGCGCTTCGACATCCTCTACAGCCGCATCGCGCTGCTGACGGACCGGCCGCAGATGGATTATTTCCGCTCGATCGGCACCGGCGAGCAGGTCGTTCATGCCAAGGCGCTGCTGGACGAACTCGACCCGGCCTTTTCCGCCGAGGATTTCGATTCCGCGGATGCCGATGCGCTGATGCCGCGCGTCGCCGAACTGTCATCGGTCTTGCGCGAGATCACCAACGCCTCCGCGCTGAAAGAGAGGATCGACCGGCATGCGCGCAGGCAGACCCTGCTTCGGGTCATGCAGCTGCTGCTGTTCGCGGTCGGCGGCACGTTCGTGACGGGTGTCATCATGGCCGGCCTGCTTTGGCGGAACATGCGCCGGGCCATGCGCGCGCAAGCCGAGTTGCAAAGACACCGCGGGGAGCTGGAAAGGACGGTGGTCGCCCGAACGAGGGAGCTGCGGGAGGCGCTCGAGGTCGAGCGCCGGGCCAAGGAGGTCTATCGCAGCTTCATCGTGACCGTTTCGCACCAGTTCCGCACGCCCGTCTCGATCATCCACATGATCGCCCAAAGGCAGCTGCGCGGCGACGAGGCGGCGCTTTCCGAAACGCTCCGCCGCAAGTTCAGCCGCATCCTGGACGCGGCCGAGCGGCTTGAACGGCTGCTGAGCAGCTTTCTTGCCTCGGCCAGCGTCGAGGGCAAGGACATCACGCTCTCGCGCCGGATCGTGGATTTCAACGAGATCGTCCGCATCGCTGCGGACCAGACCCGGCAGGCCAATCCGGGCCGGCTTCTTGAACTCGGCCTCGCTACCCAGCGGCTGGAAACGGACGGCGATCCCGTGCTGCTGGAACAGGTGGTGCTGAACCTGCTGTCCAATGCGATGAAATATTCCGATGCGCCGTCGCCGGTGCGGTTGGATACGTGGCGGGACGGCGGCCGGATCTTCTGCCGGGTCACGGATAGCGGCGCGGGCATCCCCCATGCCGCGCAGGGCGCGGTCTTCGACAGGTTCTATCGTGCGCCGAATGTCCACAGATTGCCGGGGGTCGGGGTTGGCCTTAGCCTTGTTCGTGATATTGTCTCGCTGCATGGCGGCGAGGTCACGTTCACTTCGCACATGGGTAAGGGGTCCGAGTTCATTGTCGCCGTGCCTGCTACGGGGGAACACGCCAATGAGTCGGGAGCATGCGCCGGCGACCATTCTCTGCGTCGAGGATGAGGAATACATCCTTGAGGAACTGGGGGAGGAACTCTCATCCCGCGGCTATGCGGTCCTGACCGCATCGAACAGCGACGAGGCCGAGGCCATCCTGTCCCGGAACCGCCCGGACATCGTGCTTTGCGATGTCATGCTGCCGGGGCGCAGCGGCTTCGAACTGCTGGGCGATCTGCGTGCCTCGGGCAAGCTGGCGGAAACGACCGCCTTCATCTTTCTTACCGCGCTGTCGGATCGCGAGCCGCATCTGACGGGGCTGCGCGCCGGCGCGCATGACTACCTCACCAAGCCGGTCGATCTCGATCTTCTGCATCTCAAGATCGAAAATACCCTGGCCTTCGCGCATCGCCTTCGCGACGGCATGGTCCCGGCGGGCGAGCCGTTGGACGTTCACCTGTCCCGCCGCGAGGAGCAGGTCCTGTCCCTGCTGGGGCAGGGCGAGCGGACCGGCGCCATCGCATCCCGGCTGGAGATTTCAGAGCATACCGTTAGCCATTACATCAAGGAGCTTTACCGCAAGCTTGGCATCAACAATCGCGCCGATGCCGCCCGCATGGCCATCTCGCTGGGTCTTGCGGGTCGTCCGGGGCTGAGATCCTGAGCCGGCAGCCGCTTTCCCGGCGACCTGGCAGCGAAATGGGCCACAAAACCGAAGCTTGCGATGGTCAACCGGCACGCGGGGGGCTAGATTGCGCGCCATGACCGAAAACCTGCCGCCGTGCCCCGAATGTTCGTCGACATACACCTATCAGGTGGATGCCCTTCTGACCTGCCCCGAATGCGGGCATGAATGGTCCCTGCAAGCAGAGGCCGAGGCCGAGATCCGCGACAGCGTCGGGAACGTCCTGAGGGACGGCGACACGGTGACGGTGATCAAGGACCTGAAGATCAAGGGGTCGTCCTCGGTGGTCAAGGTCGGCACCAAGGTGCGCGGGATCCGGCTCGTGGCGGGCGATCACGATATCGATTGCAAGATCCCGGGCATCGGGCAGATGGGCCTGAAGTCGCAATTCGTGAAGAAGGTCTCGGAATAGCGCTGCGATCATGGCCCGGTCGGCAAGGACCGGGCGCAAGGCCCTTGCCTGCGCGCCTTACGGCCGCAGCCTGCTGGCCATGGCAAAGACCCGGTTCGGGCAGGAATCGATGCAGCCCCCGCAATTGATGCAATCGCCCGACAGGATCAGCGGGCTGCCTTCGCCCTTCAGCGCCGGGACGATGACATGCGGCTCGGGGCAGGTGCTGAAGCAGGCGCCGCAATTGTCGCAGGCATCCCGGTTGCGGGCCGAGACGCGGACCAGCGAGAACCGCCCGACCAGCCCGTAAAAGGCGCCGACCGGGCACAGATGGCTGCACCAGGCCCGGCGCGAGACGAACAGGTCCAGCAGGAACACCAGCAGCACGATGCTCCAACCCAGCCCGGCGCCGAAGATCAGCCCGCGCTGCATCATGCTGACCGGGTTCACATATTCCCAGGCGATGGTGCCGGTCAGCGCCGCCGCCAGCAGCGTGCCAAGCAATAGCCACAGCCGCGTGCGCCGGTCCAGCTTGCGGTCCCGCGTCAGCCCGGTCTTTTCGCGCAGCCAATGCGCGGTGTCGGTGACGATGTTGACCGGGCAGACGAAGCTGCAATAGACCCGCCCGCCGACCAGCAGGTAGAACAGCCCGATCAGCAGCGCGCCGACCAGCGCCGGCGCTGCCACCGGCCAGCCGGCGAAAGCCGATTGCAGCAGGATATAGGGATCCGAGAGGCCGAGCACGCCCAGCATCTCGCTCGACGCGAAATTGCCGCGCATGATCCAGTATCCGGCAAGAGGCCCGGACATGAAGGCCGCCAGCGCCGCGATCTGGCAGCAACGGCGCAAGAGCCACCATTTATGCGCCGAAAGCCAGCCCCGGCGGGCGGCGGCCCGATGCCGGCTGGACAGGGTCAGCCAGCGGATCATGCCTTGCGTCCCGCCCGGTTGCGCCCGGGGCCGCCAAGGCCAAGGTCGCGCGGCAGCACGCGGATCGCCGCATGGCCCAGCACGCATTGCTTTTCGCAGGTGCCGCAGCCGGTGCAGCTTGCGGAATGCACCACCGGGATCATCACACGCCGCCCGTCGATCTCTTGCGGCTCCAGCGAGATGGCATCGCCCCGGATCGGGCAGACCCGGACGCAGATGCTGCAATTCAGCCCCTTGTAGTTCAGGCAGGTCTCGTGCCCGACCAACACGGCGACCCCCATGTCGGCATCGCGGATCGAGGGGATGTCGCGATCCAGCGCCCCGGTCGGGCAGGCCCGCGCGCAAGGCACGTCCTTGCACATGTAGCAGGGCACCTCGCGCGGGGTGAAGAAGGGGGTGCCCAGTTCCGCCTCGTCGCTCCATTCGGCCAGCGACAGCGTGCCGTAGGGACAGGCCTGCACGCATAGCCCGCAATGCACGCAGGCGGCCAGGAAGTCCTGTTCGGGCAGCGCGCCGGGCGGGCGGATGGCGCGGGCATCGACGGGGCTTGCCGTCCTGACCAGCGCCGCCAGCGAAAAGCCGCCCAGGCAGGCCACGCCCACGGCGCGGGCGGCATCGGCCATCGCGTCCCGTCTTGTCACCTTGCGTCGGCCGGTCATGCGGGCCTCCATTCCCTGGCGGCCCCGGCGGGGGCCCTTGGTCAGTCCTTTTGCGCCGCGCGGCTTTCCTCCAGCAGCGGCTCATAGCGACGGTCGGTCAGCGTTTCGAGAAAGGCGACCAGAGCATCGACGCGGCCGTCGTCCAGCATCAGCCCCGATTGCAGCTCGGCCAGCGACAGGTTCCGGGCCACCTCGGGCTCGCCCCAGGGCGCGCCGGTTTCGGGGTTGATCTTCGCCTCGGGCCGGCGGCTGGTATATTTGTTGTAGAACAGGATCGCCGTGCGCAGGTCGGTGAAAACGCCGTTATGCATGTAAGGGCCGGTCACGGCGACATTGCGCAGGCTGGGCACCTTGAACCGGCCCGATTGCGCCGGATCCTCGATGCCCGGTCGGGCCAGCAGCCCGTGGTCGACATGGTCCGCGCCCAAGCCGCTGGCCTCGCGCGCCGTCTCGTTCACCGGCAGGCCGATGTTGTGATACTCGAAATTGGTGAAGGTCTCGCGCTCGGCCACGCCCTGCTTGCGCTGCATGTGGCAGAGCCGGCAGTTCCAGGTGATGAAGACGGTATAGCCGAACTCCTCAAGCGGCGTGAACTTCTCCTCGCCACGCATGACGCGGTCGTATTTGGAATCGAAGGGCGAAAACTCCCCGGTCGCCTGATAGGCGGCCAGCGCCTCGGCGGCGGCGTCGAAGGCGCGTTCGGGATCGTCCAGCACGCCCTTGCCGAACAGCGCCTCGAACCCGGTCCGATAGGCCGGATCGTCGCGCAGCCGGGCGGCCACGGCCGCGCGGTCGGGCATGGCCATCTCGACCGGGTTCAGCATGGGCTGGCCGGCCTGTTGCTTCAGGTCGTCCGCCCGGCCGTCCCAGAACTGGCCGCCCTTGTATTTGCCGTTCGCATCGCGGTGGAAGGCGGGGACCAGCGCGGCATAGCCCAGCGTCGGCGTGTTGCGGTCGCCATGCGATTGCCCGTCATCGCCGACCGAGACGGCGAGGCCCGCCTTGCCCTCGCGCGGGTCGGTAAAGGCGCGGGCGGGGTCGTGGCAGGTGGCGCAGGATTGCGTCGCATTGCGCGACAGCGCCGGGTCCACGAAAAGCTGCGCGCCCAGTGCCGCCAGCGCATCATCGGCGGGCCGAGCCTGTTCCGCCGTGCCCGCGGCCGGGATCAGGATCGCCAGCGGTGCAAGGCAGGCCAGCCGCAGCATCACGCGGCCCCCATCGGCTGGGGTGCGGGCGCGCGGGTGCGGATCTGGGCCAGAAGCAGGCGATGTGCGGCCAGATCGGCCAGGTTGGCCAGCCGTGCCAGCCGCTGCTGCGCGGCCAGATCGTCCGAAAGGGCAGCCAGCAGCCCGCCCGGCGCGATCAGCCGGTCATGTTCGGGCCGCAGCGCCGCGATCAGCGCGGCGAGGTCAAGCCCCTGCAGGCCGGCCTGATGCTCCATCGCCCCGGCATGGATCAGCATCTCCTGCGTGACCCGGAAATCGCTGGCGACGGGGCGGTCGCGCAGGCCGCACAGCACGGCATAGGCCGCCAGCATCCGGCTGGCCGCGTCGGGCGCATTGCGTGCGCGCTGGAACAGCTCGGCCAGGGGCAGCAGATCCGGGGCCAGCGGCACCTGCGCGACGAAATCGGGGGACATGGCGCTGGGGCGAAAGGGCGTGCAGCGCCAGCGCGCCTCGTGTGCGGGATCGGCGATGCGCCAGCCGGCGATGGCCATGCCGCGGCCGGTCTCGACCACCTGGCGCAGCAGCCAAGCCTGCAACACCCCGTGCGCCTGGGCCAGCGCCGTTTCGGCCGAGGGGGCGGTGATGCGCAGGATGGCTTCGGCCAGCTTGCCGGCCTCGTTGCCGTAAATCCGCAGGGGCAGGGGGCTGCCGGGTCCGGGCAGGGCGAGTTCCAGCCCCGAGGCGGGGACGGCGATGTCCAGCTCCCACGCCTGGGTGACGGGGTTGCGCAGGAAAAAGCCGACCAGGAATTCGCGCGGGCTGGTATCGGTTCGCGACAGGCGGATCGTCCCGGCTGGCGATTCAGGCTTCAGCGAGCCGCGAATGTCGTAGGGAATCCACATGGCCGGCCTTTCACATGCTACTCGACGACGACCTTGCCGCGCATGAAGGGATGCGGGGTGCAGTGATAGTCATAGGTGCCGGCCTCGGTGAAGGTCAGGGAATAGGCCTGCTCCTTCTTCATCATCGGGCCTTTCAACGCCGCCTCGCCCAGCACGCCGGCGACGAAATGGACATTGTGCGGCATCGCCTCGCGGTTGATCCAGGTGACGGTGTCGCCGACCTTCACATGAAGTTCGGGGGTTTCGTATTTCATCTTGGCGATGTCGACGACGATGGCGCCATCGGCCACCTCGGCGGCGGCAAAGGGGCTTTCCGAGGGGATCGTCGCCTTGTCGGCCAGGGCGCCCGTCGCGCCGAATGCCGCCAGGACGCAGGCCGCCAGGCACGAGCGGATCTTGGTCGCAGAAATCATTTGCTTCTCCATGCGGGATGAAGGCCGGGCGCGGGCATGCGCGCCCGGCCGCCGTCAGCTCGCCTTGCCCACGATGGGCGAGATCGTGCAGTGATAGGTCATGGCATCGTCCTCGGCGCCGAAGCACCAGATGATGTCGTTGGCGAATTCGGGACGATAGACCGGCAGCTCGCCCTCGGTATTCAGGCAGGGGCAGCGGCCCGAGACGTTGTAGCCGCAGCAGTCGCGATAGGCGATCAGATAGCTTTGGCCGTCGGTCGGGTTGTAGCAGCTGGCCACCCAGCTTGCCGTCGCCAGCTTGGTCCCCGGCGGGCAATTGGTCAGCGAGCCGCCCGAGCAGTCGCAGATATTGCCGTCGATCGAGCAGTGCCGCCAATAGTCGCAGGCCTGGATGTCGTTGTCCTGAGGCACCCATTTGGCGCGCGGATCGGTGCCCGCGGGCGCATCGGCGGCGTTCGCGCGGCTGACGCGCCCGCGCCGGTCCACCGGCAGAAGCGGCACCAGCCCGATCCCCAGCATCGCCGTTCCCAGCTTGCCGATCACGCTGCGCCGGCTGGTCTGGCCAGCCACGCGCCGCGACAGCTTTTCGACCATGTCGTCGAATCTGAAATTCCCCAGCATGGAACTCTCCTTCCTGTCTTTCGGGGGTTCACACCGCGGCGGTCAGGCCGCCTGTTTCTTCCGGCTGGCCATGTATTGCTGCAACGAGGCGAAGCCGGTCTTATCGGCCTCGAGCAGGCTTTCCAGGTGTTCGCGGGTATTGGTCAGGCCCTTGGCGCGGATGATGCCCTGGCCGTCCAGCAGCACGCCGTAGGGGATCTTGCCGACCTGGAAGGCCATGCCCGCCTCGGCCGAGACGACATAGCGCATCTCTCCCAGCTCGTGGCTGTCGAGGAAGCGACGGTGCTCCTCGGGGGCGCCGTCCGAGATCATCACCACGTTGATGCCCTCGGCCCGGCCGATGGACTTGATGATCGGGAACAGCTTGTCGCAGACCGGGCAGCTGGGCGCGGTGAACATCAGAAGCGTCTGGCGTCCCTGCGCCTCGGCCCCGCCGATGCGGACCGGGCGGCCGAAGAAATCCGGCAACTCGAACTCGGGCGCGGCATCGCCGATATCGGGGCCGTGATCGGTGATCATCGCGCCCATGGGCGACGAGCGTTCGTGCAGCAGCCCGACCTGGCGCATCAGCCCCAGCATCACCACGGTCACGCCCAGGAACGCCAGCCACAACAGGATGTTGGAAGCGATCAGGAAGGAAGTCATGTCAGCGTCCTTTCGCAGTCTTGTTTGCCGTCTGCGCGGCGGAAAGCCCGCCAAGCAGCGATGCGCTCAGATAGATCAGCATGGCGGTGGCGCCGGCCAGCAGGCCCGTCGCGCCCTCGGTCAGCGAGGCGGGGACAGCGGCCGGCAGGCCGGTTGCGATGGCAAGGGCCAGCGCGGTCAGCACCAGGTTGCGCAGGACCAGCAGCCAGCTGACCGGCTGCTTCAGCCCGTTGCGGAAGCAGCCGCAATCGATCTGGGTCCGGCCGCGCAGCACGTTGATGGCCAGCGCCGCGGCAAAGACCAGCAGCAGCGCTGCCGCCGCGACCGCCGCGGGAACGGCCAGCGGCGTCACCACCAGGCCCACCGCCACCGCGGCCTCGACCACCGGCAGGACCAGCGCCACGACGCGGCTGGCCAGGTCGGGCAGCAGGCGGAAATTGCGCACCACGCCGTAGAACTCCTCGACATGGCGCAGCTTGGACAGCGCCGCCGCGACGAAAAGCAGCGCCAGAAAGATGCGCAGCGCCCAAAGCACCATGGGTTGGATCAGGAAATCCGCCATGACCCTAGCCCATGTCCGCCGTGGTGATGACCTGCGGGCCGTGGCCCAGCTGGTTCACGCTGCGCAATTCCTCGCCGCTTTCGGCGTCATGGATGTAAAGCGTCTTGTCCCCGGTCGAGAGCGCGTAGAGCAGCGGCTTTTCGTCCTGGCTGACATTGATCGAGTCGATCTCGTGGCCCATTTCGAACTTGGCCAGCCGCTCGCCGGTCTTGGCATCCAGCACCACCACGAAGCGGCTGGCGGTCTTGTGGCGCCATTCGTCGCGCTGATCGACCAGCAGATAGATGCGGTCCAGCGCGCGGTGATAGGCGACCTGCTGCCAGCCGCCGGGACGCCAGCCATCGGCGCGCTCTGCCTCGGTCAGCGCCTCGACGGCGGGCAGGAACTTCGCATCCCCCGAGGACAGGTCGATCTGATGGATCTTGCCGGTATAGGTCGGCCAGACCAGCCGCCCGGCCTTTTGCGAATAGGCGGGGTGGTTGATGAGGAACTCGTCCTCGGGGTGGAAGACCTCGGTATGGGTGATCTCGGGCGTGCCCTCGGTGCCGAATGCCACCTTGGCGAGGCTGCCGTCGCGGCAATGCATGAAGAAGGTGTCGGGCGCGGTCGGGAAGATGTGATAGCAATCCGGCACGTCCAGCATGCGCTTGAACGCCTTGCCCTCCAGATCGACCACGCCGACGGCCGGAGCGGGCGAGAACTGATAGAACAGCAGCGTCTTGCCGTCCGGCGTCAGCGAGGTCATCCAGGGATAGGTGCCGACCAGGAAGCGCGGCGCATCCGGCAGCTCGATATCCGCCGTGGGCAGCAGCGTCACGGGGTCGAAGACCTCGACGTAATCCGTGCGCTCGCCCCGTGCGATGCGGGAAAACACCGTGCTGGCATGGGCGATGAACGAGCCGTCGTCGGCCACCACCGGATTGGGCAGGAAGCCGCCGTCGATCATGCCGATCACCCGGCCCGCCTCGCCGTCGATGACGAATTGCTGGGTGACCGCGGCGAAATGCGCCGGGTCGTTGACATAGACGCGGCGCGCGTCGGGCGCGGGCGCCTCGAGGATGCGCGGCTCGTCGTCCTGGCCGGCGGCAAGGTCGGCCGCGGCGGCGCGGGCAGCGGCCTGGCCTTGGGTTTCCTGGGCTTGGGTCTCGGCCTCGGGCGCGTCCTGGGCGCTGGCCGCCAGCGCAAGCGCCGAGCAGCCCAGCCCAAGCCCGATCAGCGAAGCCCGGAACAGCGGCATGAAATTGGGTGGAAGGGCCATCGTCTCCTCCTGTGATGGCAGCAGGACACCCGCGACACGCGGGCATCGCCGTATGAATGGGATCGAGAGTCGGGGTGGTTCAGATCAGCGCCAGCACCGTGAAGCCCGCGCCAAGCGCGGTCAGGATGGCGCCGTCGGCCAGCGCGGCGTTTTCCTGGTGCCGGGCCAGCCATGCCTGCACCCGGTAATCGGGGATCGGCAGCGCGTTGACCGCGACCGGCAGGAACCGGCCCAGGTTGAACAGCGCGACAATGGCGATGGCATGGGCGATATTGCCGGTAAAGACCGCCGCCAGCGTCATCATGTAAAGCAGCGGCGTCTGCACATAGGTCAGGTAATCGAGCCCCAGCGACAGCCCGTAAAGCCCGCCGATGACCCATTTCGGGAAACGCTGGCGTGCGTCATGCGGCACCTGCGCCCGGCGCTGCGGATAGGGCACGCGCAGGAAGTCAAGCTGATGCGCACCGTAAGCCAGGCCGACCAGCCCCAGCACCAGCAGGGCCGTGCTGCCGAAACCGGAAAAGCCGGCGATCAGGCCGATGCCGCCCAGCAGGCCGCCCAGCATCAGCGCGCCCAGGCCGTAGCCCGCACCGTGCATGGCGAATGTCGGCAGCCATCCCGCCACCGCGCGCAGCCCCCGCCCATCCGGCCGCAGAAGCGAGATCGACGAATAGCCGCAGGGCGACCAGGTGGACAACAGCCCGCCCGCCACCGCCGCCGCGCCGAGCACCGCCCAGAGCGGCTGCGGACCGGCGGCCGATGCCAGCGCCACCCCGCCCGCCGCCCCGGCAAGGGCCGCAGCCAGCAACACCGCGATCCGCGTCGCGGCCGAAGGGGACTGCGGGAAAAGCTTGCAATCGGGCACCGATGCCTGGCCCGCAGACAGGCCGTGCAAATCTTCGACAGAAACCATGTCACGCCTCCTCTCGCTCAATGGTCCTTGTTCGGATCTGCCCGGAAGCAATTGAAACTACGACGAAAGTCTGAGGTTTCAAATACCCGCGCAAATCCCTGGCAGATTGAAGTGGACGGATCGTTCTGGTAACCCCCAGGATTTGCAGCCGGTGCCTGCATACGTGCAGCGGAGACGAAAGTATGAACTGGGACGACCTTCGCGTGGTGGCCGCCATCAACCGGTGCGGGTCGTTCAACCGGGCTGCGAAAATGCTGAATGTCGAGGAAACCACCATCGCGCGCCGCCTGGCCCGGCTGGAAGGCAGCCTGGGTTGCGTGCTGTTTCAGGCGGTCGACGGACAGCGCAGGCCGACCGAACAATGCCGCGCCCTGCTCCAGCCCCTGGTGCTGATGGAGCAGGCAGCCGAGGCGATCACCCTGCAGCTGGAGCGCCAGGAGCGCCCGCTGCGCAATTTCCGGCTGACCACGATCGACGCCATCGCGCAGCACTATCTTGCCCCGACGCTGGCGGATCTGCTGATCGCCGAGCCGGAGCTGTCGCTGCAACTGGAAACCTCGGACGACAATGTGGACATGGCGCGCTGGCATGCCGATATCGCGATCCGGCTCGGCCGTCCCCGGCGCGGCAACTTCACCATGCGCCGCGTCGGCGAAATGCGCTTCAACCTGGTTTTGCCGCGCGGCGCCGCGCCCGAGGACCTGGTGCTGGCCGCCTATCCGGACCCGTTGATGGAAGTGCCGGAAATGCAGGATTTCCAGCAATATTTTCCCGGCAGGCAGGCAAGGCTGCGCAGCGCGAACCTTCGTGTGATCCGCGTGCTGGTCGACAGCGGCCGTGCCGCGGCGGTGCTGCCGGATTTCCTGAGCGTTGATCTAGTCGGGGACGAGCGCTTCCAGGTCCACCGCCTGCCGGCCCGGCGCGAGATATGGCTGCTGGCGCAGCCGCACCTGCGCGACGATCCGCTTGCGCGGCGTGTGACCAATTGGTGTGCCGATCTGTTCGCAGAGACCTTGGCCGGCGACGCGGTGTAGGCGTTTGCGACCCGATCAGAAATGCCCATTATTTCCAATTCCACCGATTTTCAGGGATTTTTCTGGATGGAATGAGCGTCCTGCAGGCGTGAAAATAAGGGATGACATTCCGTAACCGCTGCAGTTTGCGTGGATATACTTCTCGTCCTTCACCTCCACGCGATACTTGCCCATTCGCAGGTTATGTCCGTTTGCAGATGGCCGACGGCGTGCTGCCCCCAAGGTCATGGCGCTGTAAAAAGAATGATTTCCTGCTGCGCTTTACGAAGGCTGCATGCCTATTCGATTCCTCAGACGCAATTGCGGCCAAGCGCTTCGGACAGATAAAGCCTGTCCGAAGCGGAAATAAGGAGCAGGTGTTTTTTGGATTGCATCCCGACTGTCTGAAACAACCCCCGCGAGTTTCATCGGATTGCCAATCCCGTTTGCATTGACGTGGCCGCGCGGCGATGGTTACTGGAAGTGCAGGGCGCGGTTTGCGGCCCATGATGCGCCGGACGGGTTTGAGACGGAAAATCCAGATGAGGAACGCATGATTCTGCACCGAGGCCCCTTCGCCATCCTTGCCGCGCTGGTCCTGGCCATGCCGTCGGCTGCGCTGGCCGATTTCAATGCCGATCCGCCCAATGCCATCGACCAGAGCCCCGCCTTTGCCGGCCAGACCCGCGCGCCGGTCATGCCGCAGGCGATGCGTCTGATCCGCACCGTACTGACCGAGGATCTGCGCCATCCCTGGGGCATGGCGCTTCTGCCCGATGGCGGGCTGCTGATCTCCGAACGTCCCGGCCAGTTGCGGCTATATCGCGATGGCCGGCTGTCCCCGCCGATCAAGGGCCTCCCCGAGGTCGACGCCCGCGATCAGGGCGGGTTGCTGGACGTGGCCGTCGCCCCCAACTTTGCCGAGACCCGGCAGGTCTGGTTCAGCTTTTCCGAGCCGCGCGGCAATGGGGAAAACGGCACGGCGGTCGGCACCGGCCGACTGTCGCAGGACGAAACCGCGCTGGAGGAGATGCGGGTGATCTTTCACCAGCAGCCCGGCGTGGAATCGCCGCTGCATTTCGGATCGCGGCTGGTCTTGGGGTCGGACGGCTATCTTTACGTCACCACCGGCGAGCGCGCGATCCCGCCCGAGACGCCGGTGGCGCAGGACCTGACCAACCATCTGGGCAAGGTGTTGCGACTGGACCCGGCGACAGGCGAGGCGGCGCCAGGCAACCCCCTGGCCGGGGGCGATGCACAGCCCGAGATATGGACCTATGGCCACCGCAACATCCAGGCCGCGGCGCTGGACGGGCAGGGCCGGCTCTGGACCGTCGAGCACGGTCCGATGGGCGGGGATGAACTGAACCTGCTGGAGCCGGGGCGCAATTACGGCTGGCCGGTCATCAGCTATGGGCTGAACTACGACGGCACTCGCGCAGGGCAGGGCCAGACCCGGCACGAGGGGATGGAGCAGCCGGTCTATTACTGGGACCCGGTCATTGCCCCCAGCGGCATGGCGTTCTATGAGGGCGCGATGTTTCCCGAGTGGCGTGGCGATGCGCTGATCGGCGGATTGCAGGCCGGGGCCTTGGTGCGGCTGCGGATCGAGGGCGACCGCGTCACCGGCGAACAGCGGCTTGCCCCCGATATCGGCCGGGTCCGCGATGTCGAGATCGCCCCCGACGGCGCCGTGCTGGTGCTGATCGACGACGACCCCGGCAAACTGATCCGCCTGACGCGGCGTGGGGCGCTGCCGCAATAGCTTTGGGTCGAACGGTTCGATCTTTTGCCGAGAGTCTATTGAAATAAAATAAATAATGACCATCTTTGCGAATGGGCCACGGTCCCCTCGGATCACGACCCCCCTCGGATCTTGCGCAAAGGGTTTCGTCTTGGAAAGCTTCGGCTTGGACAGATTCACGCTGCGCCTTGAACAGGCGCATGGCTTGCCCCGGTCCCGTTGACGCGCCCCGCGCGGACGGCAGGCCGGGGTTAAGATGAATCCAGCCCGTTTTCCCAAGAGGTTCCGTCATGCTGCGCGCCTTCCTGCCGGCGGTTTGTCCGCATTGCGGTGAAGACGTTCCCCGGGCTGCGGCCCGGCGATGTCCGATCTGCCGTTCTCCGTTCCCGCTGCCGTTCTCGACGCCAGAGCCCCGCCGTCTTCCCCGGCGCAAGGGCGCCAAAGGGGGCGACGATGGCGAGAGATGAAATCCCGGCCACGGGCACGCTGTGGCGGCTGGCGGCGATCATCGGCATGGCGCTGGCCGTCGCCACGCTGGCTGAACCGCTGGCACGGCGTTATCCCGACCTGTCCGCCTTGCAGCTTTGGGCAGGGCCGTTGCGCGATGCCGGCTTTTCGGTGGCCTGCTTTGCCGGTGCCCATCTGGCCCATGGCCTTACCGCCCGCCGGCTTCTGCGGCGCCGAAAGGGCCGGCGGGCGGTGCCCAAGGTCCTGCTGGACCTGCTGCGCTTCGTGCTGTTTGCCGTTGCCGCGCTGGCCAGCCTGTCGCTGTTCTTTCGCCAGGATCTGTCGGGCATCCTCACCGGCTCGGGGCTGGTGCTGGCGGTCCTGGGCTTTGCCATCCGCAATGCGGTCGCCGACGTGTTCTCGGGGCTGGCGATGGGGATCGAGGCGCCGTTTCGCATCGGCGACTGGGTGCGTATCGAGACCCTGGCCGAGGGAAGGGTGCAGGAGATCGGCTGGCGCACTACGCGCCTCGTCACCCGCGACAGCACCTATGTCATCCTGCCCAACAGCCAGATCTCGGCGCGGCGGATCACCAATTTCAGCGCACCGCGGCAGGAATACCGCGACCATGCCGAACTGACCCTGCCCGCCGACCTGCCGGTGGCAGAGGCGGGCCGGCTGATCGCCGAGGCCGCCGGCGCCGCGCGGACGATCTCGGTCGGCAAGCCGCCCGAGGTGCAGGTGACGGATTACGGTCCCGCCGGCATCGCCTATCGGGTGAAATACTGGGTGCCGCAGCATGACCGCGAACTGGCCTGCCGCAACGAGGTGCTGAGCCTGATCGATGCCGCATTGCGCGAGCAGGGCATCCGGCTGACGGCGGAACGGATGCCCTGCGGCGAGGGTCAGGACAGCGCCAGCGCGGGCAGAGCGTCCGGCGAGGCCCGCAGGCCGATCCGCCCGGCCTCGGCCGAGGCCAGGTAAATGTGGTGGAAGGCATCGACCCGCCCGCCGATCAACTGGATGTCGGCGCGCCGCCAATGCCAGGGCTGGGCGTCCAGCACGCGCTCGAACGGGTCCGAGGCGGTGGCGGACCAGAAGGCGGCGATGCCGTCGGGCCGCAGCGCCTTGCGCAGCACCGCAAGGCCGCCTTCGCCGTAAAGCCGGCCGTTCGCCTGGCGCACGGTGAAATCCGGGCCGTTGTCGGTATCCATCAGGATCACGTCGAAGGCGGCGCGGTGTTCCAGCAGCACCTCCATCACATCCGCGATCCGCAGGGTGACGCGCGGATCGCGCAGCGGGTGGCCGGCCAGATGGCCGATGCGGTCGCGGTTCCAGCCGGCGATCTGGGGGATCAGCTCGCAGACCGTGACCTGCGCGGCAGGCCCCAGCAATTCCAGCGCGGCGCGCAGGGTAAAGCCCATGCCCAGCCCGCCGATCAGCACGCGGGCGTCGCTGCGGCCATGCAGGCGCAGGCTGCGCTCGGCCAGCACGGTCTCGGATTGGTGGTTGAGGTTCGACATCAGCTCCAGGCCGTTGAAGCGGATCTCGTAAAGGGCGCCGCGCTGGCGCAGCAGGATTTCGTCGCCCGCCGCGGTATCGGCGCGGGCCAGGGTATTCCAGATGGGCATGATCGATCCCCGACATCGGGCAGGCCATGGGCCGCCCGGTGATTGCGTGACGGTTTCGGAAATGGCCTTGGGTTGCCCGGCGTTCAGCGCGCGGACAACCCCGGCACATTGTTGGCCCTGAAACCGATCAGCAGCGGAAAGATCGCCGAAGGATGCGGCAGTCCGATCCGCGGCGCGGGGCCGCATTCCCGGCAGAGCCGATCCTTGCCCATCGCAAGCACCCCTATGCCGCCGGGGTCACCGGATCGGCGCGACCGACCGACAGCACGGTCAGCTCGCGCGTTTCGCCCGCCCGGGTGTCCCAGGTAAAGCGCGCCCCTGCCCTGAGGCCGATCAGCGCCACCCCGATCGGCGTCAGCACCGAGGCGCGGGCGGCGGCGATGTCGGCATCCTCGGGCCAGACCAGCACGACGGTCTGCTCGCGTCCCGTGGTCTCGTCGCGAAAGGTGACGGCACTGCCGATGCCGGCCACATCCGCGGGCATGCGCGCGGGCGGCAGGACGCGGGCGCGGGCCAGTTCGGCCAGCAGCCGGTCGGCAAGCTCGGGATTGCGCGCCATCGCCGCTTCGGCAAGGCGTTCGAGCCGGTCGAGCGTGTCGCTGGCGATGGTGACCGGCGGTCGCGGTGTTCTGGCCATGTCGGCTCCTTCAGTCGTGTCGTGCCCCGCCATGGCCGCATAGCGGCCGGTCGGGCGATGGGTTGGCTGGAGAGGGGAACCCCGGGCGCGAGGTCAGCGCAAGGACGCCTCTGCCCGGGGCAGAGAGCGCGTCAGCAGCATACCGGCGACGAACCGGCTCCTGCAAAGGGGAAGGCGCGTGGTCATGGCCCCAGTCTAGCCGTGGCGGCACGCCGAGTCGAGGGCATGCGCCCGGCCCATCGCTGCGGTGCCGCGCAAGGCGCCGTATTGCCCGCGGCCCGGCGGCCTATCTGGCCTCGATGGTCGCGAGATAGCGGTGGACAGCCTCGTCTCCGCCGCCCAGCCAGGCCTGGCTGTCATCGCGCAGCGTGGGCGGCTCCAGCCAGCCGGGCTCGATCCCGGTCATGTCGGGCAACTGATGCGCGATGCCCTTGTGGCAATCGATGCAGGTCTTTTCGCCGGGGATCAGGTAACGCTCGTGGATCTCGGCCGCGCGGCGGGTCTGCTTGGTGAAGTCCATCGCCACCGCCGCATGGCAGTTGCGGCATTCCAGCGAATCGTTGGCCTTGAGCCGCGCCCATTCATGCTTGGCCAGTTCCAGCCGCTTTTCCAGGAACTTCTCGCGCGTGCTGATGGTGCCGAAGATCTTGCCCCAGACCTCTTTCGATGCCTGCATCTTGCGCGCGATCTTGTCGGTCCATTGATGCGGGACATGGCAGTCGGGACAGCTGGCCCTGACCCCCGAGCGGTTCGAGAAATGCACCGTCGGCATCAGCTCCTGATAGACGTTGTCGCGCATCTCGTGGCAGCTGGTGCAGAATTTCTCGGTATTGGTGACCTCCAGCGCGGTGTTGAACCCGCCCCAGAAGATCACCCCGCAGATGAAGCCGCCCAGCGTCAGGAAACCGATGCTGAGAAAGCTGCTGGGCCGGCTGATGACGCGCCAGAACCAGGTGAACCGGCCCCAGACCCAGCGGATGCTCGCCTTGATCCAGCCCATGTCACGGGCCCCCGGCGTGGCGATAGCCGTCGCGGAACTCGTTCGGCACCAGCGGCTTCACGTCGGCTTGCTGGACATGGCAGGCAGTGCAGAAATAGCGCCGCGGCGTCACGTCGGTCAGGATCTGCCCGTCGCGGTCCTGGAAATGCGTGACGCTGATCATCGGCGCGCCCGAGCCCTCGGTGAACTGCGGCTTGTGGCAATCCATGCAGCGGTTGGTGTTCACCGTCAGCTGGTAGCCGTCGATGGAATGCGGGATCACCGGCGGCTGTTCGGGATAGTTGCGCATCCGGCGCACGTCATCGGTGATCGGCCGCCCGAGCGGCGGGATCTGCCCCTCGGACATGGGTTCGGTCCAGCCGGTCAGCGGCGGCACGATCTGCACTGCCGGCTCGGCTTGCGGCAGGGCGGCGCCGACAAGGGCGAACAGCACCAGCCCGGCCATGGCGGCGGGCCGGATCAGACGGAAAGGATCTTGACCGCGCATTTCTTGAAATCCGTCTGTTTGGAAATGGGATCCGTGGCGTCCAGCGTCACCTTGTTGATCAGCTGGCTGGCATCGAACCACGGCACGAAGATGACGCCGCGCGGCATCCGGTTCCTGCCGCGCGTGTCGATGCGCGAGCGGATCTCGCCCCGGCGCGAGACGATGCGCACCTCGGCCCCCTGGTTGAAACCCATGTCGCGGGCGTCCTCGGGGTTCATGAAGCAGCGGGCGCCGGGGAAGGCCCGGTAAAGCTCGGGCACGCGCATGGTCATCGAGCCGGAATGCCAATGCTCCAGCACCCGGCCCGTCACCAGCCAGATGTTGTATTCCTCGTCCGGCGGTTCGGCCGGCGGCTCATAGGGCACGGCGATGATGCGCGCCTTGCCGTCGGGGTTGCCATAGAACTGCACGCCGGCGCCCGGCTCGACATAGGGGTCCAGCCCCTCGCGATAGCGCCAGAGCGTTTCCTTGCCGTCCACCACGGGCCAGCGCAAGCCGCGGACCTCGTGATAGGTGTCATAGGGGGCAAGGTCGTGGCCGTGGCCGCGCCCGAAGGCGGCATATTCCTCGAACAGGCCCTTCTGGACGTAGAAGCCGAAATCGTTCGCCTCCTGGTTGGCGTAGTCGGGGCTCAGTTCCGAGATGTCGAAGCGGTCCACGCTGCCGTTGCGGAACAGCACGTCGAACAGGCTCTGGCCGCGATAGTTGGGATTGGCGGCCAGGATCTCTTCGGGCCAGACCTCGTCGGTGGTGAAGCGCTTGGAGAACTCCATCATCTGCCACAGGTCCGAGCGCGCCTCGCCCGGCGCCTCGACCAGCTGGTGCCAGACATGGGTGCGCCGCTCGGCATTGCCATAGGCGCCTTCCTTCTCGACCCACATGGCGGCGGGCAGGATCAGGTCGGCAGCCATGGCGGTGACCGTGGGATAGGCGTCCGAGACGACGATGAAATTCTCGGGGTTGCGATAGCCCGGCCATGCCTCGCCGCTGTTGTTGGGCGAGGCTTGCAGGTTGTTGTTCACCTGGATCCAGTAGAAGTTCAGCGTGCCGTCATGCAGCGCCCGGTCCTGCGCCACCGCATGCAGCCCCGGCTTTTCCGGAATCACGCCATGGGGGATGCGCCAGATCTCCTCGGCATGCTTGCGGTGCTCGGGATTGGTCACGGTCATGTCGGCCGGCAGGCGATGGGCGAAGGTGCCCACCTCGCGCGCCGTGCCGCAGGCCGAGGGCTGGCCGGTCAGCGAGAACGGGCTGTTGCCCGGCTCGGAGATCTTTCCGGTCAGCAGGTGGATGTTATAGACCATCTGGTTGGCCCAGACGCCGCGCACATGCTGGTTGAAGCCCATGGTCCACAAGGACATGACCTTGCGGTCGGGATCGGCGTAAAGCTCGGCCAACTGCTCCAGGAAGCCCGGCTCGACCCCGCTGAGTTCCGAGACCTTCTCCAGCGTGTATTCGCTGACCAGTTCGGCGAATTCCTCGAATGTCGAGGGCGTGGTCGCCGCCGGATCCTCGGCCGTGCGCGCCGCCACCTCGCGCGGGTCGTCGTCGCGCAGCCCGTAGCCGATGCCGGTCGCGCCCGCGACGAAGGTGGTATGGCGATCCACGAAATCGCGGTTCACCCGGCCGGTCTGAATGATGTGGTTGGCTATATAGTTCAGGATCGCCAGGTCGGTGCCGGGCTTGAAGACGATGGGAATATCGGCCAGGTCCGAGCTGCGATGGGTAAAGGTGGACAGCACCGCCACCTTGACATGCGGGTGGCCCAGCCGCCGGTCGGCGACCCGCGTCCACAGGATCGGATGCATCTCGGCCATGTTCGAGCCCCAGAGCACGAAGGCGTCCGCGGCCTCGAAATCGTCGTAGCAGCCCATCGGCTCGTCCATGCCGAAGGTCCGCATGAAGGCATAGGCGGCCGAGGCCATGCAATGGCGCGCGTTGGGATCCAGGTTGTTCGACCGGAACCCCGCCCGCATCAGCTTGGTTGCCGCATAGCCCTCGAAGATGGTCCACTGGCCCGAGCCGAACATGCCGACGGCGGTGGGTCCCTTGTCCTTCAGCACCCGCTTGGCCTGCGCGGCCATGGTATCGAAGGCTTCCTCCCAGCTGACCGGGGTGAACTCGCCGTCCTTGGCATAGACCCCGTCCTTCTTGCGCAGCAGGGGCTGGGTCAGGCGGTCCTGGCCATACATGATCTTGGACAGGAAATAGCCCTTGACGCAGTTCAGGCCCCGGTTCACCTCGGCCAGCAGGTCGCCATGGGTGGCGACGACCCGGCCCTCCTTGACGCCCACCATGACGCCGCAGCCGGTGCCGCAAAAGCGGCAGGGCGCCTTGGACCAGGTGATCTGCAGGGATTCGACGCCGCCGGGGACCGGCTGGGCATCTGCGGAAAGCGGGATATTGGCGGCCATCGCAGCGATTCCCGCCGCCTGCGCCTTGAGCAGATCGCGCCGCGAGATGGTCATGCCAGCGCCTCCTTCTCATCGGCGGGAAGGATCTGTTCAAAGACCAGGTTGGCCGAGAACACGCCCTCCATGACCGAGATCTCGGCCATGCGGCCGCCGATCTCGCCCACCGAGGCGCCCTCCAGCACCAGGACGATCTTGGCGCCCTGGACGGCATGGACCTCGGTCCCGGGCAGTGTGGCGAAATGGCGGGCCAGCTCGGCCGCTCGATCCGGCCGGGCCGTGACGATGGCGCTGGAGATGTGGAGAAATCGCGATTCCGCGCCGCTGTCCTGTTTCAGCTTTCCGGTCAGAATGTCGCGTCGCTGGATGGGGGTCCTGTCTGGCTCGCGCATGGCCGCTCTCTAATGCATGGGTCCGGGGGGTCCGAAGATGATCTGAGACATCCAGACGATGAATCCGTAGCCGCCGACGATCGCGACCGACAGGATCGGCCAGATCACCACCGCAAGGATCAGGAAGGCGATGATTTCATCCCGCTTCTGGTGCTTGGGACGATCGGTTTCTTTTGCGGAATCGATCATTTCTGGGCAACCCGTGCGTCAAAACGCCTCAGTTCAATCTTCCACAGAACTGTGAAGAATCAAAGAAGGTTCCCACGAAAATTTGTCCGGCGCGACATCTCGCCGGCCGGGTGGGTATTGCCCAGTCGAAAGCACGGGCCATGCCGCCCCTGAAAATTCATGCCTTTTCAGCAAGATGGGCGGGACGCGCAGCGGCACCCGGCAACTTGCCCTAAAGGCTGTAAAGCGCCCCGGCCAAGGCCAGGCCGATGACCAGCAGCGGCGCGACAAGCCCGGCGGCACCCGGTGAGTCGGATTTCGACATCGCGTGATTCCTGCGCATCGGACTTCCCGCCTGTTTCATACGTTATGCATGGTCATATATAACGTATGGCAAGTCAAGCCGGTCCGCGCATCGCCGACGGGCGGCAGGGGGACCGGCCTGGCAGGGGCGCTAGCGCGCGAAGCCGCTGATCCGCGGCAGCCATGTGGACAGGGCAGGCACGAAGGTCAGGATCAGCAGCGAGGCCAGAGCCGCCAGGAAGAACGGCGGCAACTCGCGAATCAGCGCCGAGGGCTTCTGCCTGGTCGCCGAGGCCACGACGAAGATCAGCCCGCCGACCGGCGGCGTCATCAGCCCGAAGGTCAGGTTCACGATCACGACGATGGCGAAATGATCCGCCGCGATGCCGAGGCTGTGGGCGATGGGCGCCAGGATCGGCACCAGGATCATCACCCCCGGCAGCGGGTCCATGAACATGCCGAAGACCAGCAAGAGCAGGTTCACCATCAGCAGGAAGGCGATGGGCGACAGGTCCATGGCGATCACCGCATCGGCCATGGCCTGCGGCACGCCCTCGATGATCAGCACCCAGGCAAAGGCGCGGGCGGCGGCCAGGATCATCAGCACCGCCACCGACATGATGGCCGAGCGCAGGAACGCCCCCCACAGGTCCGCCAGCGTAAAGCCGCGATAGACGAAGGCGCTGGTCACGATGGCATAGAACACCGCCACGACCGAGGCTTCGGTGGGGGTGAAGACGCCGCCGCGGATGCCGCCGACGATCAGCACGATCAGAAGCAGCGCGGGCAGGGCGGCAAAGCTGTTGCGGACCATCTGCCCCGCCGGCGGGCGAGGCTCGGCGCTGCGATAGCCGCGCTTGCGGCTGATCCACCAGTTCACCATGGCCAGCAGCCCCGCGATCAGCAGGCCGGGCAGGATGCCGGCCATGAACAGCGAGCCGACCGAGGTATTGCGGTCCTGCAGCGCATAGATGATCATGGTGATCGAGGGCGGGATGATCGGGTCGATCACCGCGACCGAGATGGTCAGCGCCCCGGCATAGGCCTTGGAATAGCCGCTGCGCTCCATCATCCGCGCCATCATCGCACCCGGCCCCGCCGCCGAGGCGAGCGCCGAGCCGGAAATCCCGGCAAACAGCGTGCCGGTCAGGATATTGGCGTAGCCCAGGCCCCCGCGCAGATGCCCCACGAATTGCGAGGCAAAGCGCAGGAGCATGCGCGAGATCGCCCCGGTGGACATGATCTCGGCCGCGAGGATGAAGAAGGGCACGGCCAGCAGCGGAAAGCTGTCGAGGCCGGTGAACATCTCCTTCACCACCACGACCAGCGGATAGCGGCCCGAGAGGCCCACCGCCGCAAAGGCCGCCATCGCCAGGGCGAAGGCGATGGGCACCCCCATGATCATCAGGATCAGGAAGGCGGCGATCAGGATCTCAACCAAGGGGGGCCTCGTCGGAATGCTGCAAGCCGGCGCGCAGGTATTGCGGCGCGATCAGCGCCAGATGGACGATCATCAGCGCGAAACCGGCGGGCATCGCGGCGTAGATCCATCTCATCGGCACCTGCAACGCCGCGGAACGCTGGATCGACATGCGGTTCATGTAGTCGATGCCGACCCAGACCATGAAGCCGAAAAAGCCGAACAATACCAGCAGGATCAGCCCTCGCAGGACAAGCTGGCCCCGCGTGGGCAGCGCATCCTGGGCATTGGTGATGGCGGCGTGCGCACCATGGCGCAGCGCCAGACCGCAGCCCAGGAAGGTCAGCCAGATCATCGAGTAGCGCGCGACCTCGTCGGCCCAGGTCAGCGAATTGCCGGTCAGGTAGCGGCCGGCAACGTTCCAGCCCAGGATGACCGTCATCGCGGCCAGCCCCAGAACCAGGACGGCACCGTTCAGCGTGACGAAGGCGCGTTCGATCCGGCGCATCGCGACTTACTCGACCGCCTGGATGCGGTCCATCAGCTCCTTGCCGAACTGGGCCTCATATTGCTGGTAAGGCCCGGCCAGCGCCTCGCGGAAGGCGGCCTTCTGCTCGGGCGAAAGCTCGTTCACCTGCATCCCGGCCTCTTGCATCGAGGCGATGCCCGACGCATCGACATCGTCGACATAGGCGCGCATGGCCGTCACCGCGTCCCCGGCCGCCTTTTCGAAGGCCGCCTTCTGCGCATCGTCCAGCCCGTTCCACAGGGCGGGCGAGACCAGGATGATGGTCGAGGAATAGACGTGCCCGTCCAGCGTCAGGTATTTCTGCACCTCGTTCAGCTTGGCCGAGACGATCACTGAAAGCGGGTTTTCCTGCCCGTCGATGGCGCCTTGCTCCAGCGCGCCGATCACCTCGGGCCAGGCCATCGGGGTGGGGGCGGCGCCAAGGGCGCGGAAGGCCTCGATATGCACCGGGTTTTCCATGGTGCGGATCTTGAGTCCGTTCAGGTCGGCCGGTGCCTCGACCGCACCGCGGTTCGAGGTGATATGGCGGAAGCCCTGCTCGCCCCAGGCCAGCGCATGCAGGCCGGCGGGGTCGAATTTCGCCAGCATTTCCTGCCCGATTTCGCCATCCAGCACCTTGCGGGCATGGTCCTTGTCGCGCAGCAGGAAGGGAATGCCCAGCACGCCCACCTCGGGCACGAAATTGGTCAGCGTCCCGTCCGAGGCGATGGTCATCTCGACGGTGCCGAGTTGCAGCCCCTCCAGCACCTCGCGCTCGCCGCCCAGCCCCGAAGAGGGGAAGTGACGGAAGCTGAACTGGTCGCCCAGGCTTTCCTTGAGCGAGGCCTCGAAGGCCTTGGCGCCGGCGCCGTAATGGCTGTCCTCGGCCAGCGCGTAGCCGATCTTGATTTCCTGCGCGAACGAGGGCGCGGCGAAGGCGGCGCAGACGAGCGCCGCGGCAAGGACGTGTTTCATGCTGGATCCCTTCCCCATTTCCAGCAGGGATTTAGCGCGACGCGACGGGAATGTGCAATCCCGAGGCGGGCCATGGATGCGGGATCGAGGCGGCGGCGGGGCAGGGCAGCTGTCAATCCCGGCCGCGACCGGCCTCGGCCAGCGCGCGAACCACCTCTTCGTCGCTGGTCTGGTCGAAGTCGTCATAGTGAAAGCCCACCGCATGAAAGGGCTCGGGCGTGCGCAGGCAGACCACCTCGTCGGCCTCGGCGCGGATCAGCTCCAGCACATCGGGCGGGGCGACGGGGACGGCGACGATCACCCGGGCCGCGCCCGACCGCGCCAGCGCCCTGAGCGCGATGCGCATGGTCGCGCCGGTGGCGATGCCGTCATCGACCACGATCACGGTGCGGCCCCGGATCTCGGGCGCCGGGCGGGTGCCGCGATAGGCCTGCCGCCTGCGCTCGATCTCGCGCAGCTGCCGGGCCTTTTCGGCGGCGATATGTTCGGCCGTCGCGCCTGTCGCGGCGACGAGCTGGTCGTCGAGCAGCAGTTGCGGCGTGCTGCCGTCCACGACGGCGCCGATGGCCAGTTCGGGATGCGCGGGCGCCGTGATCTTGCGGACCAGAAGGACATCCAGCGGCGCATCCAGGGCCCTTGCGACCTCAAGCCCGACCGGCACGCCGCCGCGCGGCAGCGCCAGCACCAGGACGGACCCGCCCCGGCGCCCGGAAAGTGCGGCGCCAAGCCGGCGTCCGGCATCCGTGCGATCTGCGAACATCGCCGTCCCCCTTGCGATCATCCCCAGGCGAACCCCTGGCGCCGGAGGATTGTTCCCGCGCCCGGCCTGCGGTTTCTGCCCAAGGGGGCGGCGGTTTCTGCGCACGGTTCCGCCGAAGGCGGGCGGGGCGGCAGATGCCGATGGACGCTCGGGCCGGGACGTATTAGGAAGATGGCCCAAGGCGCGGGCGGTCCAGCCCGCCCGATACGAAGAACAGAACAGAGCGGAACCGAGCAGACAGATGCAATCCGGCAAGAGCGCGGCCCAGACCGTCGCGACCGTGAAGCCTTTACAGATCCGCGGCCGCACCTTCACGGCCATTGCGCTGCATCTGACCGGCCGGCCGGATCGCACCTTTTTCGAGGCGTTGGAGGCGCGCCTGAACCAGACGCCGCTGTTCTTCGACAATGCGCCGCTGGTCATCGACCTGGAACAGGCCGCAGGGCTGGACAGCGCGCAGGAGCTGATGCACCTGACCGCCGAGCTGCGCCGGCGCAAGCTGTCGGTCTTTGGCATCCAGAGCGGCACGCCCGCGCAGGCGCGCGCGGCGGCCGAGGCCGGGCTGATCTCGTTGCCCGGCGGGCGCGACGCGGCGCTGGAACGCGTCTCGCGCCAGGGCAGCCGCCCCGTGCCCGCCGCTCCCCCCGCACCGAAAGAGCCGGCGAATCTGATGATCAACCAGCCGGTGCGCTCGGGGCAGACGGTCTTTGCCGACCGCGGCGACCTGATCGTCGTCGGCTCGGTCAGTTCCGGGGCCGAGGTGATCGCGGCCGGCAACATCCACATCTATGGCCGGCTGCGCGGCCGGGCGCTGGCGGGCGTGAACGGCGACACTTCGGCGCGAATCTTCTGCCACGCGCTCGATGCCGAACTGCTGGCCATCGCCGGGCTTTATCGCACCAGCGAGAACCTGGGGGCCGACACGCCGCGGCAATATGTCCAGGTCCATCTTCAGGGCGAGGTGCTGCGCATCGAGTCCCTCAAATAACCCATGATCGAAAGGAAACGCTCGTGAGCAAGGTTATCGTAGTCACCTCCGGCAAGGGCGGCGTCGGCAAGACAACCTCCTCTGCCGCCATCGGCGCAGGGCTCGCCATGCGCGGCCACAAGACGGTCGTGATCGACTTCGACGTGGGCCTGCGCAACCTGGACATGATCATGGGCTGCGAACGGCGCGTGGTCTTCGACTTCATCAACGTCATCCAGGGCGATGCGAAGCTGAAGCAGGCGCTGATCAAGGACCGGCGGCTTGAGAACCTGCATGTCCTGCCGACCTCGCAGACCCGCGACAAGGACGCACTGACGACCGAGGGCGTCAAGAAGGTGCTGGACGAACTGCGCGAGGAGTTCGACTATATCGTCTGCGACAGCCCCGCCGGCATCGAGCGCGGCGCGCATCTGGCGATGTATTACGCCGACGAGGCGGTGGTGGTGACCAACCCCGAGGTCTCTTCGGTCCGCGACAGCGACCGGGTGCTGGGCCTGCTGAACAGCAAGACCGCGCTGGCGGAAAAGGGCGACGGCAGCGCGGTCAAGGCGCAGCTGCTGCTGACCCGCTTTGACCAGAACCGCTCGGCCAACGGCGAGATGATGAGCGTCGAGGACGTGCTGGAGATCCTGGCCATCCCGCTGCTGGGCATCATCCCCGAAAGCACCTCGGTCCTGAAGGCTTCGAACGAGGGCACGCCGGTTTCGCTGGACGAGAAATCGCCGGCGGGCAAGGCCTATATGGATGCGGTGGGCCGGCTGGTCGGCGAGCAGATCGAGATGCGGGTGAACCCCGGCGAGCAGCGCCGCGGCTTCTTCCAGCGGCTTCTGGGACGGACGGCCTGACATGTTCGGTTTTTCATTCCGCCAGCGAAAGCCCAGTTCGGCGCAAACCGCCAAGGAACGCCTGCAGATCCTGCTGGCGCATGAACGTTCCAGCGGCGGGTCCAACCCGGATTTCCTGCCGCTGTTGCAGCGCGACATCCTGGAGGTGGTGCGCCGGCACATGGAGATCGACAGCGACGCCGTGGACGTCAAGCTGGAGCGCAGCGACGATCTGTCGAGCCTGGAGATTAATATCGAGCTGCCCTACGCCAAGCAGCTGAAGCGCGCATAAGCGGGCCAAGCCCGCTTGCGGCGCCCAAGGACAGGCAGACAGCCCGCCGGTCGACCGGGCGGGCCGTCCCTTGGTCAAAGCGCACCCTTCTCCATCTCGGCGGCGATATGCTCCGCCTGCCGGATCGCCAGCGCGACGATGGTCAGCGTCGGGTTTTCGGCCGCCGAGGTGGTGAAGACCGAACCGTCCGAGACGAACAGGTTCGGGATGTCATGCGACTGGCCCCATTTGTTCACCACCCCGTCGCGCGGGTTTTCCGACATGCGGTTGGTGCCCAGGTTGTGGGTCGAGGGGTAGGGCGGCGTCGGCAGCACCCGCGTCGCACCCGCCGCGCGATAGATCCGCTCGCCCGCGGCATAGGCATGATTGCGCATGGCGATGTCGTTGGGATGGTCGTCGTAATGCACATTCGGCACCGGCAGTCCGAAACGGTCGGTTTCGCCGCGGTTCAGCGTGATGCGGTTCGTCTCTTGCGGCAGGTCCTCGCCCACGATCCACATGCCGGCCATGTTCTCATAGCTGTCCAGCGCCGAGGTGAACTCGCGCCCCCAGCCGCCGGGGTCCATGAAGGCCGCCATGAAGGGGATGCCCAGGGCCAGCGTCTCCAGCTCATAGCCGCCGACGAAGCCGCGGGCGGGGTCGTGATGCGCCTCATCCTGCACGATGCCGGCCATGGTGGTGCCGCGCCACATCCGCACCGGGCGTTCGAAGATCGCATAGACCGAGCCGGTGGTGTGGCGCATGTAGTTGCGCCCGACCTGGCCCGAACTGTTCGCCAGCCCGTCCGGAAACCGCTCCGAAGCCGAGGCCAGCAGCAGGCGCGGGCTTTCGATCGAGTTGCCGGCGACGGCGACGATGCGGGCGCGCTGGAACTGCTCGGTCCCGTCCCGGTCGATATAGCGCACGCCGGTGACCTTGCCGTCATCGTCATGCTCGATCCGGGTGGCGTGGCTATGGTCGCGAACCTCGAGGTTGCCGGTCGCCTCGCCGCGCGGGATGTCGGTATAGGCCGCCGACCATTTCGCGCCCCATTTGCAGCCCTGGAAGCAGAAGCCGGTCTGCTGGCAGGCCATGCGGTCGTCGTAATCGACCGAGTTGATCGCCATGCGCCCGGTCGAGACCTTGCTGTAGCCAGCGGCCTTGGCGCCCTTTTCCAGCACCAGGTAGTTGTTGTTTCCCGGCAGGCCGGGCAGTTCGTTGGTGCGGGTGACGCCCAGCTTCTTCTCGGCCAGGTCGTAATAGGGCTCCAGGTCGGCCAGCGTGATCGGCCAGTCCAGCAGGCTGGCGCCGTCCACCGGGCCATAGGTCGTCAGCGCCTTGAACTCGTGTTCCTGGAAGCGCAGCGATGCGCCGGCCCAGTGGATCGAGGTGCCGCCGACCGCCTTGACGATCCAGGCCGGCAGGTTGGCAAAGTCCCGCGCCACCCGCCAGTCGCCCGAGGTGGTGCGCATGTCGCCCCAGCTCAGCTGCGCGAAGCTGTCCCATTCGTCGTTGATGTAATCCTCGGGCAGGTAGCGCCCGCCGGCCTCCAGCGCCACGACCTTGACGCCCCTTTGCGCCAGTTCGTTGGCCAGCACGCCGCCGCCCGAGCCGGTGCCGACCACGACCACGACCGAGGCGTCGTCATGCCCGAATTTCGCCATATTGTCAGCCATCTCCGCCTCCCTCACAGCCAGTCGATGTCGTTGAAGCCGCGCTCGATATAGCCGCCCTGCGAAAAGCTTTCGCCCTCATAGCCAAAGACCGGCCAGACCTCCTTCTGGTTGTAGAGCCCGGTCACCAGCCCGGCGCGGATGGTCTGGAAAAAGGGCGTGTGCTCGATCATGCGCAGCATGGCGACGCGGTCCTTTTCCCAGCCCGCGGCCAGATAGCCCTCGAAGCCCTGCGCCTGCGCGACCAGGTTCAGGCCGGCCACGCCTTCCTCGATCACCTGCGCCTGTTCGGGGGTGTCATGCGCCTTGACGGCGATGGCATAGAAGCGGTCGGCGATGCGGTCATGCGGATAGATGTCGCGGGCCATCTGGATCAGCACCGCCATCGTCTCGGGCTTCAGCGCGGCGGTCTCGACCGCCCAGGCCGCATCGCGGGCGGCGACGAAGCCTCCGCCGACCACGAAGGTCGCGCCCGCCGCGATGGCGCGCGCCAGAAGGCCGCGCCGGGTCAGCCCCCTGACATCGCTGCCAGAGGGGGATTTGTGGATGACAGTCATTTACTCCTCCCTGAGTTGGTTGGCCCGCCCCTCCCGGCGGGCTGCCTGCCTAGAGGTAACGGCCTGCGCGTTGCAGCACCTCGATCTCGTAGCCGTCCGGATCCTTGATGAAGAAGAAGCGGGCGATTACCTCGCCGCCGGGGGCGAAATCCACCAGTTTGCGCGGGGCAAGGCCCAGATCGGTCAGCCGCCGGTGTTCCGCCGCGACATCCTCGACCGAGACGGCCAGATGGCCGTAGCCGTCGCCCAGGTC
This sequence comes from Paracoccus denitrificans, assembly GCF_900100045.1. GTDB lineage: Bacteria > Pseudomonadota > Alphaproteobacteria > Rhodobacterales > Rhodobacteraceae > Paracoccus > Paracoccus denitrificans. The sequence goes on from NZ_FNEA01000001.1 coordinate 211,303, forward strand.
ATAGGGTTCCTCGCGGCCCTTGTTGATGGTCAGCTCCAGCTCGAAGCTGCTTTCCGCATTGGCCAGGTAAACCAGCGTGAAACTGTCGAAATCCAGCCGCTCGACGGGCTCCAGGCCAAAGGCCGCCTTGTAGAAGGCCAGCGAGCGCGCCTCGTCCATCACGCGGATCATCGAATGAATCATCTTGGCCATGCGGGTTCCTTTCCGATCTTTTCCACCAGTATCGGAAGGACGCCGCCCCGGCGGGTAGCATCATGCTACCACGCGCCGGATTTCTTGCGGAAAACCGGGTCAGGCGGCCTGCGCCACCCGCTGCGCGGCCTGGCGGAAATCCCCCGCACCGCTGCCGCGCCGTTCCAGCTGCACCAGGCAGGCGCAGCGCAGAAGCGAGGTAAAGTTCACCGGCTCGCCCCGCAATTGCAGCACCTCGGATTGCAGCGTGGACAGGAAAGCGGGCGTCGCCATGCCCTCGCCTGCGGCGATGTCGTCCAGGATGTCCCAGAACGCCTGCTCCAGCCGGATCGAGGTGCTTTGCCCGTTCAGCCGCAGCTTGCGGGTCACCGGCTGATAGCGGCGCGGATCCTGGCGGGAGAAGACTTCGCACATGGCATGGTTCCCAAACTGGCTAGGCGTGTCTTTCGATCATAGCACGGGTCGCGGTCCTTGCCAGTTCCTTGCGGGCAAGCCTTGGCGGCGGGCATGCACCGTCTCGGGATCGGCAGGGCCGGCCCCCTGGTTTTCGCCTCCGTGGGATAAAAGCGGCGGGACAACATGGCGCATCCGCATTGCCTTTCCCCGCATCGCGTTGCATATATTCGCATACTCGTATATGCACTGGGCTCCGGCCCATGCGGAAACGGCGACAAGAAAAAGGGAGTATCCGATGACCCATGCCCCCGAGGTGACAGGATTCTACGAGGCGCGGACCGGCTCGGTGCAATATGTCGTGGCCGATCCGGCGACGAAGAATTGCGCCATCATCGACCCGGTGCTGGACTATGACGAGAAATCCGGCGCCACCGCCACCATCGAGGCCGACCGCATCCTGAACTTCGTCGCCGGGCGCGGCTATGCTGTGCAGTGGATTCTGGACACCCATCCCCATGCCGACCATTTCTCGGCCGCCGACTACCTCAAGCGCAAGACCGGCGCCCCCACCGCCATCGGCGAGAAGGTGGTCGAGGTGCAGAAGCTGTGGAAGGAATTCTACAACTGGCCGGATTTTCCCGCCGACGGTTCGCAATGGGACCGGCTCTTCGCCGAGGGCGAGACCTTCCGGGTCGGCGATATCCCGGCCCGGGTGATGTTTTCGCCCGGTCATACGCTGGCCTCGATCAGCTATGTCATCGGCGACGCGGCCTTCGTGCATGACACGCTGTTCATGCCCGACAGCGGCACGGCGCGGGCCGATTTTCCCGGGGGCGACGCGCATGTGCTGTGGCGCTCGATCCAGGCGATCCTGGCCTTGCCGGACGAGACGCGCGTCTTCACCGGCCACGATTATTGCCAGGGCGGGCGCGAGCCGCGCTGGGAATCGACGGTGGCCGAGCAGAAGGCCCACAACATCCACATGGCGCAATACCGCAGCGAGGCCGAGTTCGTCGCAGCGCGCGAGGCCCGCGACCGAACCCTGCCCATGCCCAAGCTGATCCTGCATGCCTTGCAGGTCAACACCAATGCCGGCCGCCTGCCCGAGCCGGAATCGAACGGGCGGCGCTATCTGAAGATCCCGCTGGACCTGTTGCAGGCGCCCTGGGACTGAAACCGGAAAGGACAAGAAATGCAGATCAACATCGGAAGTGCCGAGCGCGCGCTGCGGCTGATCCTGGGCATCGTGCTGGTGGCATTGCCGTTCCTGGCCGGGCTTTCGGCGCTTTGGACCTGGGTGTCGGTGATCGTCGGGCTGGTGCTGGTGGTGACCGGCGTGGTGCGGTTCTGCCCGATCTGGGCGCTGCTGGGCATCCGCACGGGTGGCCGGGAATGACCGAGTTCACGCCTGTTCAATCGCTTCTGGGCGGTGCGTTGATCGGCCTGTCGGCGGTGCTGCTGATGGCATTCCACGGCCGCATCGCCGGCATGACCGGCATCCTGGCCGGGGCTTTCGCACCGGGGGCAGGGCGGGGCTGGCGGCTGGCCTTCCTGGCGGGCGCCGTGGCGGCGCCGCTGCTGCTGATGTGGCCGGTTGGGATAAAGATCGATTTCGCAAGCCCGGTGCCGCTGGGCTTGACCGCGCTCAGCGGGCTGCTGGTCGGGATCGGGGTAAGCTATGGCGGCGGTTGCACCTCGGGTCACGGGGTCTGCGGCATGGCACGGCTTTCGGCGCGCTCGATCGTGGCGACGCTAAGCTTCATGCTGGCGACCGGGCTGACGGTCTATGCCACGCGCCACCTGCTGGCAGGGGGCTGAGATGGCGCTGCTCATGGCCCTGCCGATCGGGTTGGTCTTTGGCGCCGGCATCGCCGTCTCTGGCATGGCGAACCCGGCCAAGGTGCTGAATTTCTTCGACGTGGCGGGGGATTGGGACCCTTCCCTGGCCTTGGTGATGGGTGGCGCGCTGGCGGTGACCTTCCTGGGCTACCGGCTGGTGCTGCGCCGCCCGGCACCGGTCTTCGACCTGCGCTTTCACCTGCCCCAGGGGCGCGAGATCGACGCGCCCCTGGTCGGCGGCTCGGCACTGTTCGGCATCGGCTGGGGGCTGTCGGGCTTTTGTCCCGGCGGGGCCATTCCCGCAATCGGCCTCATCCGTCCCGAACCGCTGGTCTTTACCGCAACGATGATCGCCGGAATCGGCATGGCGAAGGCAGTGCAGGGCTGGGTCGCCGCCCGCTCCGTCCTTTCCGCCGGCGACCGGCAGGGGGCGTGAATGTGGCCTTTTCGGCGGCGCGGCCGGCCGCGGTTGCGCAAGATCGACGACAGGTTCTCGGTCACCGGGCAGATCCACCCCGAGGACCTGCCAGCCATTGCCGAGGCCGGATTCCGCGTGCTGGTCTGCTTCCTTTGCGATGGCGAGGAGCGGGGCCAGCCCGATTTCGCCACCATCGCGGCCGAGGCCGCGCGCCTTGGCTTGACCGCCCGGCACATCCCGGTGGCCGGCCTGCCCACGACCAGCCAGGTCACGGCCTTTCGCCGGACCCTGGCCGAGGCGGAGGGGCCGGTACTCGGCTGGTGCCGCTCAGGTGCCCGGGCCCGGGCACTGCATGCGATGTCCCGGCGGCCGGCGGTTCCCGGCCGGGCGTGACGCCCGCCGTTTCCGCGCCGTCGGCATTGCGATTGCCGGGCCGTCAGCCGTCCCGGCCGCAGAAACTGCTGTAAAGCACTTCCATCACCTGCCGCGCCGTCTGGCTTTCGATCCGATACCAGATCGTCTGCCCGTCGCGCCGGCCGGCGATGATCCTGTCGCGCCGCAAAAGCGCCAGGTGTTGCGACACGGTCGAATCGCGGATGCCCAGGAACTCTGCGAGCTGCCCCACCGATTTTTCGCCCTGCACCAACTGGCACAGGATCAGCAGCCGGTGACGGTTGCCAAGCGATTTCAGGAACTCGCTGGCCTCGTCGGCGGCAGCGCGCATGCTTTCGGGGTCTATGCTGACGTGGGCGCTCATCCCCTTTAGCTACATTATTGCGAATATACGGTCAAGGTGCGGCCCCAGGGACCGCCCCGCCGGCCCTTGGCAGGAACTCGCCCTGTCGCCGCATCGCGGCAGTTTGCCACATTAATCTTCGAAATTATGAATGTTACGGAGCTTAACTTAATCCGCACCCGCAAGCCCAACACTCTGCAAGCAAAGGTGATTTCCATGCACAAGACGATCCTGACGGCGTTTGCCCTGACCTTTCCCGCACTGGCCCAGGCGGCCGAGCCCGGCGACATCGCCGCGGCGCGCATCGGCTATTACAGCCTGGTCAACCTGGAGATGGGCGGGCTGGCCGCCATGGCCCAGGGCAAGGCGCCCTATGATGCCGAACGGGCCAAGGCGCTGGCCGCCGATCTGAAGGTGCTGTCGGAATATCTGCATGACGACCTGCTGATGCCCGGAACCTCGAATGCCGAACTGGCGGGCAAGACCCGCGCCCTGCCGGCGATCTGGGAGCAGGCCGAGGATTACCGCGCCAAGGGCATGGCCTTCCGCGAGGCCGTCGCCACGCTGAACGGGGTCGCCGGAGAAGGGCAGGAGGCGCTTGCCCCCGCCGTCGGCAAGGTCGGGGCGACCTGCAAGGCGTGCCACGACAGCTATCGCGCCAAGGATTTCTAGGATGCGCGACGATACCGCCGTAGCGGCCGCGGACCAGACGCAACTGGTCCGGCTATGGGATCTGCCGCTGCGGATCTTTCACTGGGCGCTTGCCGCCTGCGTTGCCGCCGCCTGGGGGCTGGGCAAGTTCGGCCCCGATATCATGACTTTGCATTTCCTGTTCGGATATGCGGTGATCGGGCTTTTGGCCTTTCGGTTGCTCTGGGGCTTTGTCGGGCCGCGTCCGGCGCGGTTCCGAAGCTGCCTTCATGGTCCCCGGACGGTGCTTGCCTATCTGCGGCAGATGCCGGCGCGCAGCCCCAGCCACTGGCCCGGTCACAACCCCCTGGGCGGTCTGTTCGTGATCCTGCTGCTGCTTGCACTGGCGGCACAGGTGGCGACCGGGCTGGTGGCCGATCCGCAGGACTACGTCAATACCGGGCCGCTGGCCGATGCGGTCAGTTCAAGAATATCTCGCATGGCACTGAACCTGCATGACATTATTGGCAACATGATCCTGCTGATGGTTCTGCTGCATGTCGCGGTCGTGCTGTTCTATCGCCTGTGGAAGCGCGAGAACCTGATCCGCCCCATGATCACCGGCTGGAAGCGCATCCGAATGTAGGACCGCATGCATCGGAAATTTTGGCAGCGGCACAGAATTCCTCTTTCAAAACGATTATACGAATATATGTATATACTGTCGGCAAACAGCTATTCAGGAGTTCTGCGATGACACTCGACCGTTCCGTTCTTGCCTTTGCGGGGTTCATGGTCCTGCTTTCCGTGGCGCTGACCGTCTGGGTTTCGCCCTGGTTCGTCTGGCTGACGGTCTTTGTCGGCCTGAACCTGCTGCAATCCGCCTTCACCGGCTTCTGCCCGGCGGCCATGGTCCTGCGCAAGCTTGGCATCAAACCCGGCTGCGCCTTCTGAAAGGCCGATCCATGCGATTGCTGCTGCTTGTCGCGCTTGTCGCGGCCGGGCCGGCGCTGGCCGAGCCCCTGAGCCTTGACTGGAGCACGGTCCCCGAGATGAAGGCCGTCTACGGCACCGTCGAGGCGCGGGACACCATCCCGGCACGGGCGCGCATCGGCGGCACGGTCGTGGAACTGCTGGTGGGCGAGGGCGACCGGGTCGAGGAGGGGGCGACGCTTGCCACGGTCCGCGACGACAAGATCGCCTTCCAGATCGCCGCCTATGCCTCGCGGATCGAGGCGTTGCGGGCGCAACTGGCCGAGGCGGAATCCGACTTCGCGCGCGGCCAGTCGCTTGTGCAGCGCGGCGCGGCCTCGCAGCAGCGGCTGGAACAGTTGCGGACCGCGGTCGATGTCATCCGCGGCCAGATCGCCGCGACCGAGGCCGAGCGTGCCATCATCGAGCAGCAGCAGGCCGAGGGCGCCGTTCTGGCCCCCGTCTCGGGCCGGGTGCTGAGCGTGCCGGCGGTGCGCGGCTCGGTCGTCATGCCGGGCGAGGTGGTGGCGAGCGTGGGCGGCGGCGGCTTTTTCCTGCGCCTGTCGGTGCCGGAACGCCATGCCGCCGACCTGGCCGAGGGGGCTGAGATCCAGATCAGGGCTGGCGGCAGGGCTGCGACGGGCCGGCTGGCCAAGGTCTATCCGCTGATCCAGGGCGGCCGGGTGCAGGCCGATGTCGAGGTCGACCGGCTGCCCGACGCCTTTGTCGGCGCCCGCGTGGCGGTGGACCTGCCGGTAGGCCAGCGCCGGGCGCTGCTGGTGCCGGCTGCGGCGATCACCACCCGCGCCGGAGTGGATTTCGTCAGCGTGGCCGGCGCCTCGGGCGGGGCGCGGCGTGCGGTGGTGACCGGCGGAATCCTTGCGCAGGACGGCATCGACATGGTCGAGATCCTGACCGGCCTTGCGCCGGGGGAAGGGGTGATCGTCCCATGAACTTGCCCGGCGATACCCCCCGCAGCCCCGGCCTAGCCGGCTGGCTGACGCGCGGCTTCATCACCTCGCCCCTGACGCCGCTTTTCCTGATCGCGGCGCTGGCCTTCGGGCTGCTGGCCCTGATCAGCCTGCCGCGCGAGGAAGAGCCGCAGATCTCGGTTCCCATGGTCGATATCCGCGTCCAGGCCCCCGGGCTGCGCGCCGAGGATGCGGTCAAGCTGGTGACCGAGCCGCTTGAGACCATCGTCAAAGGCATCGACGGGGTCGAGCATATCTATTCCCAGACCCAGGACGACGGCGTTCTGGTGACTGCGCGCTTCCTGGTCGGCACGCCCTCGGATGCCGCGGTGCTGCGCGTGCATGACAAGCTGCGCGCCAACATGGACCGCATCCCCATGGGCATCCCCGAGCCGCAGGTGGTGGGCCGCGGCATCGACGACGTGGCCATCGTGGCGCTGACGCTTTCGGCCCGACCTGATGCGGCTGAGCGGGTGACGGGGGCCGAACTGACCCGCATCGCCCGCGAATTGCGCACCGAACTGGCCAAGATCGACGATGTCGGCCTGACCTACCTGATCGGCGAGACGGACGAGGCGATCCGCATCGCCCCCGATCCCGGCCGGCTGGCGCTTTACGGCATCACGCTGCAGCAGCTTGCCGGCAAGGTCCAGGGCGCCAACCGCGCCTTGCCTGCGGGATTGCTGCGCGACGGCGGCCAGCAGGTGATGCTGGTGGCGGGCGAAACCCTGCGCAGCCCCGAAGAGATCGGCAACCTGGTGCTGACCGCCCGCGACGGCCGCCCGGTCTATGTCCGCGACGTGGCCGATGTGGGCTTCGTCACCGACACGGCCGAGGCGCTGGTCGCCACCGTGACCGACGATTCCGGCCGCCGCCCGGCGGTGACCCTGGCCGTGGCCAAGCGCGCCGGCGCCAATGCGGTCACCGTGGCCGAGGCGATCCTGCATCGTGCCGAGGCGCTGCAGGGCACGCTGATCCCCGACGACATGCAGGTGGAAATTACCCGCGACTATGGCGAGACGGCCAACGAAAAGGCCAACGAACTGCTTTACCACCTGGGCCTTGCGACGCTGTCGATCATCGCGCTGGTGTGGCTCGCCATCGGCCGGCGCGAGGCGCTGGTGGTGGCGGTGGTGATCCCGGTCACGATCCTGCTGACGCTGTTTGCCTCGTGGATCATGGGCTATACGCTGAACCGGGTCAGCCTGTTCGCGCTGATCTTCTCGATCGGCATCCTGGTCGACGACGCCATCGTGGTGATCGAGAATATCGCCCGGCATTGGGGTATGGTCGTCCGTGACCGGCGCGAAAGCGCCATCGAAGCGGTGATCGAGGTCGGCAACCCGACCATCGTCGCCACACTGACCGTTGTGGTGGCGCTGCTGCCGATGCTGTTCGTGTCGGGGATGATGGGGCCTTACATGAGCCCGATCCCCTCGAACGCCTCGGTGGCGATGATCTTTTCCTTCTTCGTCGCGGTGACGGTCACGCCCTGGCTGATGCTGAAGGTTGCCGGCCGCGCGCCGCTGCATCACGATGCCGAAGGGCAGGGCGGTCGCCTGGGCCGCGCCTATGCCGCCATCGCCCGGCCGGTGCTGGCCAGCAAGGGGCGCAGCTGGCTGTTCCTCGGCGGGGTGATCGTGCTGACCTTCGGCTCGCTGGCGCTGTTCTACACCCGCGACGTGACGGTCAAGCTTTTGCCTTTCGACAACAAGTCGGAGCTGTCGGTGACCATCGACCTGCCCGAAGGCGCCGCGGTCGAGACCACGGATGCCGTGGCGCAAGTGGTGGCCGGGGCGGCAATGGAGCTGCCCGAGGTGATCTCGGTCCAGACCCATGCCGCCGCCGCGGCGCCCTTCAACTTCAACGGCTTGGTGCGGCATTCCTTCTATCGCACCCAGCCGCATCAGGGCGAGGTGGCGGTCAACCTGACCCCCAAGCACGACCGCGACCGCTCGAGCCACCAGATTGCCCTGGACCTGCGCGCGCGCCTCCAGGCGCTGGCGGTGCCCCCAGGCACGGTGCTGAAGGTCGTCGAGCCGCCGCCCGGTCCGCCGGTCATGGCGACGCTGCTGGCCGAGATCTATGGCCCCGACCCCGAAACCCGCCGCGCAGTCGGCGAAAAGGTCGAGGCGGCGTTCCGCTTAGTCCCCTTCATCGTGGATGTGGACAATTCCTGGGGCGAGGCGGCGCCACGGCTGCGGGCGCTGATTTCGCCCGACGACCTGGATTTCTACGGCGTGGCTGAATCGGACGTCTTCGACAGCATTGCCATCCTGAACGGCTCGACCACCGTCGGTTATTCGCACCGGGGCGAGGGCCGGGCGCCGATCCCGATCCGGGTCGAGCGGCCCAGGGAACAGCGCGTTCCGGGCGAGGATTTCCTGACCACGCCGATCCCGGCCGATCTTCTGCCCGGCAATCGCGGCGTGGTCGAGCTGGGCGACGTGGTGCGGATCGAGGATGAGCGCGCCTCGCATATCCTGTTTCGCCACAATGGCCGACCGGCCGAGATGGTGACCGCCGAACTCGCCGGCGATTTCGAGGCACCGCTCTACGGCATGCTCGCCGTGCGCGACGCGCTGGAGGCGCAGGACTGGACTGGCTTGCCCAAGCCCGAGATCCGGCTGCGCGGCCAGCCCCAGGACGACAGCGCCAGCACATTGCTGTGGGACGGCGAATGGGAGGTGACCTGGGTCACCTTCCGCGACATGGGCGGGGCCTTCGCGGTGGCGCTTCTGGGCATCTATATCCTGGTCGTGGCCCAGTTCGGCTCGTTCCGACTGCCGCTGGTGATCCTGACGCCTGTACCCTTGACCTTCATCGGCATCCTGGGCGGGCATTGGCTGTTCGGCGCACCCTTCTCGGCGCCCTCGATGATCGGCTTCATCGCGCTTGCGGGGATCATCGTGCGCAATTCGATCCTGTTGGTGGATTTCATCCGCCACGACATCACGGGCCGTCCGCTGACCGAGGTGCTGATCGATGCCGGCGCCGTGCGGTTCCGGCCGATCCTGCTGACCGCGCTGGCGGCGATGATCGGCGCGGCGGTGATCCTGACCGATCCGATCTTCCAGGGGCTGGCGATCTCGCTGTTCTTCGGGCTGATCTCGTCGACGCTGCTGACGGTTCTGGTGATCCCGGCGGTCTATCGCGTGTTCCGCACCTGAGGCCCGGCCCGACGACGAGCAGCAAACTTCCGGGGGCTGGTGGCCCCCGGTGTCAGGCTACACCCGCAGATAGAAGTGATCCGCCAGGAAGAAAGCCCATCGTCCGCCTGGGCCAGCACAGGCGCCTTGGCCCGGATCAGGGATTCTGCCGGGGTCGCGGCGGCCGCAGCAGCGATTGAAGCGTATAGACCAGGATGGCTCCGCCCACGGCGCCCAGCACGGCCACGCCCAGAAGCACGATCACGTCGATCGGCCCGCCGATGTCGCGCAGGCCGGAATGCGTCATCCGCTGGACGAAGATCACGGCCAGGATCGCGCCGAAAGGCATGGAAAGCTGGGCCCACAGGAATTTGCGCATCGACACCGCGCGGTCGCGGATCAGCACATAAAGATAGGCCAGCGTGACCAGTGCGGCGAGCGCGACCATGATCCAGAACAGGCCGCGCCCGAAAATCTCTTCGAAAACAGCGATCAGCGTGCCGAATGTCAACTCTTTCATGATGCTTCCCCTGTCAGGCCCGGCCGCGCAGCATGGCGTTGTAGGTGGCCTTCAGCGCCACTTCCTTCATCAGCCAGCTGATCCACAATTCCTCCAGCGGGGCGATGACGCCGGGGAACGAGGGCACCAGGTTGTTGTGATAGTCGAACTCGACCAGCATGGCCCGTCCGACGCGGGTGATCAGCGGGCAGGAGGTGTAGCCGTCATAGATCGCGGTCCCCTCGCGGCCCTCGATGGCGGCGACCAGATGGTCCTCGATCACCGGAACCTGCCATTTCACCGAGGCCGCGGTCTTGCCCTTGGGCACCCCCGCCACATCGCCGAGCGCGAAGATCTCGGGATAGCGCAGATGGCGCAGGGTCTTCATGTCGCATTCGACCCAGCCCTGGTCGGTCCATTTGTCGGCCCAGGAAAGGCCCGACTGCCGGATCACCGCGGGCGCGCGCTGCGGCGGGATGACGTGCAGGTAGTCATAGGGCATCTCGGCGGTGGACTTGACGAGTTCGCCCGTCGCCGGATCGGTGGCCGCAGTCTCGAACCGTGCCGTCTTGCGGCCGGGATCGATGGATTTCAGCGTATGGCTGTAATGGGTGGCGACGCCGCGCTGCCCGAACAGCATTCGCACCTTTTCCGCGACGATCGGCACCGAGAACAGCGCCGTCTGCGGACAGGCGTAATGCATCTCATACCTGCCCCTGGCGCCGCTGCGGCTGGCGATGTCCTCGATCAGGAAGGTGTGCTTCAGCGGCGCGCCGGCGCATTTCATCTCGGTCTCGGGGCGGGTGAACAGGCCGATGCCGCCTTCCTCGGTGAATTTCCACGCCGCCTGCCAGGTCTTGGCCGCGTAATCCGGGCCGGCGTAAAGCGCACCGATCCCGTCCTTGCCCACCATGTCGAGCGAAAAGCCCTCGATCGCGTCGTGATCCAGCGCCAGCCCCGGCGCCACCACCAGGAAATCGTATTCGAGCTTCTGCCCGTTCTCGGTCGAGACGGACTTGCCCACCGGGTCGATGGCGACCGCGGCCTCGGCGACCAATGTCACGCCCGAGGGCAGCCATTCGCTGGTCCGCGAGACGACATAGCCGGTGGGTTTCAGGCCGGCCGCCACCAGCGACAACCCCGGCTGATAGTAATGCTGCGGCCTGGGATCGATCAGGATGATCTGCGCGCCGTCCAGCCGCTGGACGAGGCGGTTGACCAGCGCGGTGCCGCCGGCCCCGGCGCCGATGACGACGATGCGCGCCTTGGTCGCGATCCTGGCGGCCTGGGCCGCACGGGTTCCCAACCCCGCCGTGACCGCCCCGGCAAGCGCAAAGCCCAGCACGCCCCTGCGAGAGGGTCTGAATTCGTCTGATCCTGTCATTCGGCCTCCTCCGTGACCTCATGTGCCCGGCCCTGGAACCTGGTTTCCGGCTTCTCGGCCACATGCGCTGACACCCGGCCCGGGCCTGCGACGGTCTTGGAACCAGCCGCGGCGTGCCGGGTGCATCAAGACGGTCGGGGCGGCGTTTCCCTGTTTCCCGAGTCAGGCGTTGGTTTCATGTATATTCGATATTATGAATGTCTCAACATATCTGAAAGGCCGTGCTTCGCCTGCGTGGCACTTGGTCGCAGCCGGCGGATGCGGCTCTGCCCCGGGGCAGGCCGGTTGCGCCATCGCGCGTTGCCACTGGCATTTTTCCGCAAAGCCGCCCAAAAGCCTGTCCACGCAACCGAATCCGAGAGACGTGATGGGCTATTTTCCTGACTGGCGCCCCGCCGCGGGCGCCACGGTGCTACCCGATGAAAAGCTGCCGCTGACCCAGGCGGTGCCGATGAGCCTGCAGCACCTGCTGGCGATGTCCGGTTCGACCATCCTGGCGCCGCTGATCATGGGGTTCGATCCCAATGTCGCGGTGTTCTTTTCCGGCATCGGCACGCTGCTGTTCTTTGCCGTGACCGGCGGGCGGGTGCCCAGCTATCTCGGCTCGTCCTTCGCCTTCATCGCTGTCATCATGGCGGCGACCGGCTTTGCCGGCGGCGGGCCGAACCCCAATATCGCCGTGGCGCTTGGCGGCATCATCGCCGCCGGCCTGATCTATGCGCTGATCGGACTGGTCGTCATGGCCATCGGCACGGGCTGGGTCGAAAGGCTGATGCCGCCGGCGGTGACCGGGGCGATCGGCATGTCCATCGGACTGAACCTCGCCCCGGTGGCGGTCAAGCAGCTTGCCGGCAGCCATGCCCATCTGAGCATCGCCCTGGCGACCGTGCTGTGCATGGCGCTGGTCTCGGTCTATGGCCGGCAGGCAACGCGCCGGATCGCGGTGCTGATCGCGCTGCTGTTCGGCTATGCGCTGGTGCTGATCCTCGGCAACGGGCTGGGGCTGGTGCCGGGGATCGAGTTCGCCGCCGTCGCTGCCGCGCCCTGGTTCGGCGTGCCGAACTTCGTCACGCCGCGATTCGAATGGTCGGCCATCACCCTGATCGCCCCCGTCGCCATCGTGCTGGTGGCCGAGAACCTGGGCCATATCAAAGCCCTGGGCGCGATCACCGGGCAGAGCATGGACCGCTATATCGGCCGGGGATTCCTGGGCGACGGCCTGGCAACCATGCTGGCCGGGACGGGCGGCGGCACGGGCGTCACCACCTATGCCGAGAATATCGGCGTCATGGCCATGACCCGGGTCTATTCGACGCTGATCTTCCCGATGGCCGCCGCCATCGCGATCTTCCTGGGCCTGTCGCCGAAATTCGGCGCCATCCTGCAAACCATCCCGGCGCCGGTGCTGGCGGGGCTTGCGGTGTCGGTCTTCGGCCTGATCGCCTCGGCCATGGCGCGGATCTGGGTGGACAACAAGGTCGATTTCTCGGACCCGCGCAACCTGTTCACCGTGGGGGTGGCGCTGATCCTTGGCGCCGGCGATTTCACCGTCACCATCGGCAGCTTCGCGCTGGGGGGCATCGGCACCTCGACCTTTGCGGCCTTGCTGCTGTATCAACTGCTGGGGATCGGCCGGCGACAGTGACGCCTTGCGGCCGGCTCGGAAAGTCTTGATCCCCGGGCCGGCGCTGCGCTATTGCGTGCCGGGCCAATCCCATTATGACTGGCAGCGCCATTCAGCCGGGGGACGCCAGATGCGCATGCGCGACACTTTCATCAAGCCCATGCACCGCGAGGGCATCCGCTTCGTGGCGATCTTCGCCGCCGTGACGCTGGTGCTGTTCCTGATCTGGGAGCCGCTGGGCTGGATCGGGGTCGGCCTGACCGTCTGGTGCTATTACTTCTTTCGCGACCCCGAGCGGGTGACGCCCGCGCGCCCCGGGCTGATCGTCAGCCCCGCGGATGGCGTGGTCTCGCTGATCGAGCCGGCGGTGCCGCCGGCCGAACTGGGCATGGCCGACGCGCCCCTGACCCGGGTCAGCGTGTTCATGAGCGTGTTCAACTGCCATGTGAACCGCAGCCCTATCGCCGGCGAGGTGGTTTCGGTCGCCTATCGGCCGGGCAAGTTCTTCAACGCCTCGCTGGACAAGGCCAGCGTGGACAATGAACGCAACGGGCTGCGCATCCGCATGGATGACGGGCGCGACCTGGCGGTGGTGCAGATCGCCGGCCTCGTGGCCCGCCGGATCGTCTGTTTCGTGAAGCCCGGCGACCGGCTGCGCACGGGCGAACGGTTCGGCCTGATCCGCTTCGGCTCGCGGCTGGACGTCTACCTGCCGCCGGGCGTGGTGCCGCTGGTCGAGATCGGCCAGACCATGGTCGCGGGCGAGACGGTGATCGCCGAACTGGCGCAGGCCGGGCAGGCGGAGGCGTGATGGATCAACCCACCGGCCCCCAGACCGAATTTTCGCTGGTCCAGCTTTTGCCCAACATGCTGACCATCGTCGCGGTCTGCGCCGGCCTGACCGCCATCCGCTTCGGCGTGCAGGGCGACTACATGCCCGCGGTGCTGCTGATCATCGCCGCCGGCATCCTCGACGGCATCGACGGGCGCATCGCGCGGCTGCTGGGCTCATCCAGCAAGATGGGGGCCGAGCTGGATTCGCTGGCCGATTTCCTGAATTTCGGCGTCGCCCCGCCGCTGATCCTGTATTTCTGGGCGCTGAGGGATTTTCGCGGCCTGGGCTGGATCTGCGTGCTGGTCTTTGCCGTCTGCTGCGTGATCCGGCTGGCGCGCTTCAACGTGTCCAGCAAGTCCGAGGAGGCGCAACGCGACTGCGCCTATTTCGAGGGCATCCCCTCGCCCGCCGGGGCGCTTCTGGTGATGCTGCCGATGTATCTGTCCTTTGCCTTCGCCGACCGGCCGGTGCTGCCGCAGATCGTCATCTGCCTGCACATGATCCTGGTCGGGCTGCTGCTCATCAGCCGCCTCCCGACCTGGTCCTTCAAGACCACCAGGATATCGCGCGAGAACGTCAAGTTCTTCCTTGTCGGCGTCGCCTTCGTCGGGGCGGCGCTGCTGACTTTCGCCTGGGTGACGCTGATCGCGCTTTGCCTTGGCTATGTCGCCATGGTCATCTGGGCCTGGATCGACCGGGAACGTCCCTCAAGCCGATAAGGAACGGCCATGGATATCGAAGCCATCCAATCCTCCTATTCCCGCTGGGCACCGATCTACGACCGGACCTTCGGGGCAGCGACCAGCATCGGCCGGCGACGGGCGGTGGACCATATCAACCGCCGCGGCGGCACCGTGCTGGAGGTCGGCGTCGGCACCGGGCTGTCGCTGGAGCATTACGGCCCGCAGATGCAGGTCACCGGCATCGATTTCAGCCAGGACATGCTGGACAAGGCCATCGCCAAGGTGCAGCGCCTGGGCCTGAAGCAGGTGCATGAGCTGCGGCAGATGGATGCGCGGGCACTGGATTTCCCGGACGACCATTTCGACACGGTGACGGCGATGCATGTGCTGTCGGTGGTGCCCGAACCCGAGCGGGTGATGGCCGAGATCGCCCGGGTCTGCAAGCCTGGCGGCAAGGTCGTCATCACCAACCATTTCGCGCGCGAGAGCGGCGCGATGGCGGCGGTGGAGCGGGTTTTCGCGCCCCTGGCCAACACCATCGGCTGGCATTCCGATTTCCGCATCGACCGGGTGCTGGGGCAGGAATCGCTGGTGCTAGAGGAACGCCGGACCCTGCCGCCGCTGGGGATGATGACCTTCCTGGTGCTGGGCAAGGTCGCGGGCTGAGGCGGGGCACGTGTCCTTCGCTTTTCCGGCACCGGGCATCGCGGGGGTTCCTGTCGCCTGCCGGGGCGGTTATCTGCGGGGCATGACCGTTCAGGACGAGATTTTCGACCGGCTGGCCCGCTCTGCCTTTCGCAGCCGCTTTCGCCTTGGCCCGAAAGAACGCGCCTATGCCGATGCCAAGGGGCGCGAAACGATTGCCGCCCATGCACGCGATTTCATCGCCGCGCGGCTGGCGCCGGCCGAGTTGCCGAACGACGGCCGGCAAACCCCGATGCGCGGCCATCCGGTCTTTCTCGCCCAGCACGCCACTGCCTGTTGCTGCCGCTCTTGTCTGCAAAAATGGCATCGCATCCCGAAGGGCCGGATGCTGAGCGCCGAGGAACAGGCCTGGATCGCCGACCTGCTGATGCGCTGGATCGACCGCGAGATGGGCTTGCCTTCGCCCCCGGGAGGGGGCGTGGAATGAGCGGCGCGACGCCGGCCACGCAATTCCTGCGCCGGGCGCAAGTGGCCTTTCGGCCCGTGGAATACCGCTATGATCCGGGGTCCGAGCGGGTCGCATTGCAGGCGGCCGAGGCGATCGGCCTGCCGCCCGGACAACTGCTCAAGACGCTGATGGTGGAGGTGGACGGGCGTCCCGCCTGTGCGGTCCTTCCCGGCGACCGCAGCCTGTCGATGAAGCGCGTCGCGGCCGCCTTCGGCGGCGATGATGCCTGCCGACAAGGCGCAGCGGCTGACCGGCTATCATACCGGCGGCATCAGCCCTTTCGGCCAGCGCCGCACAGTGCCGGTGATCTTCGAGGCCGAGGCCATGGAGTTCGGCGAGGTCGCGATCAACGGCGGCCGGCGCGGGCTGTTGCTGCTGCTGTCGCCGCGCGATGCGGTGGCCGCGCTTGGCGCACGGGCCGAGGCACTGTCGGCCTAGGCGGTTGCTGGGGACTGTGCGGTTTGGCCTTGCGCCGTGGCGGGTCCGGGCAGAAATCGGTTCCAGCGAATCGGAGTTTATGTTAATTGATTAATCAGTCAAGTTGTGGTGGTTCGACGTGTTATTGACTGCCGGGCCTCCGGGTCCGGCCTCTCTTTGGCGGCCGCCCGCAACTCAGGCCAGGAAGCGGCGGAATTGCCGCAGTGCCAGCCAGAACAGCACGCAGCCGATGACGGCCAGCGCCAGAAGCTGCGGCCAGACCACGCCCAGCCCCGCGCCCCGGAACAGGATGCCTTGCGACAGGATGACGAAATGGGTGTTGGGCGCCAGCGACATCAGCGCCTGGATGATGTCGGGCATGCTTTCGCGCGAGGTCATGCCGCCGGAGAGCACCTGCAAGGGAAACAGCACCAGCATCAACAGCAGCCCGAATTGCGGCATCGACCCGGCCATGGTGGCCAGGAAGATGCCCATCGAGGTGGTTGCGAACAGCATCAGCGCCGCCGCCGCGATGAACAGCGGCACCGATCCCGCCACCGGCACCTGCAAGGCCATCTGCACGACCACCGTGATCGCAAAGCTTGACGCCAGCAGCACCACAAGCCCCATGGACCAGATCTTGGACAGCATGATCTCGGCCGCGGTCACCGGCATGACCAGCAGATGCTCGACCGTGCCATGCTCCTTTTCGCGGATCAACGCCGCGCCGGTCAGGATGATCGACAGCATGGTGACGGCATCGATGACGCTGTTGATCGCGCCGAACCAGCCCGCGTCCAGCGAGGGATTGTAGCGCGCCCGCAGCGCCAGTTCGACGGGCAGGGCGGTTTCCTCGCGATGTCCGGCCAGGAACTCCGAGACCTCGGCCGTCACGATCTGCTGGACATAGCCGCTGCCGGTAAACGCCTGGCTCATCCGGGTGGCATCGACGTTCAGCTGGATCGCGGGATGGCGGCCGGCCAATAGGTCGCGCTGGAAATCGGGCGGAATGTCCAGCGCGAACGTATCCAGCCCCTCGTCCATGCGCCGGTCCATCTGGGTGGTGGTGATCAGCCGCGGCGTGCCGAAATAGGGCGGGGTAAAGGCCGAAACGATGCGTTCGGAAAGCGCCGAGCGGTCCTCGTCCACGACGGCGATGGCAGCGTTGGACAGGCTTTCCGGCATCGCCTTCGACTCGGTATAGATCGACAACGAGAAGGCATAGACGATCAAGAGCAGCATCGCCGGGTCGCGCCACAGCCCGCGCAGTTCCTTGATGCCCAGGTTCCAGACGTTGCGCAGCCTCATTTCGCCTGTTTCCTCAGCAGCAGGGCGCTGAGCCCCAGGATGATCGGAACGGCCGCCGCCAGTGCCGCGAAGGCCATGCCCAGGTCGGCAAAGCCCAGCCCCTTGGAAAAGGCCCCGCGCGAGGCGATGATGAAATGCGTCGTCGGATAGACCTCGCCGATGGCGCGGCCCACGCCTTGCAGCGAGGAAACCGGGTCGAGCAGCCCGGAATATTGTGCGCCGGGGATCATGGTCAGCAGCACGGTGGCGAACAGCGCCGCCGCCTGACTGCGCATGAAGGACGAGATCAGCAGCCCCATGGCCGTGGTGGCGCCGACATAAAGCAGCGCGGCCAGCGCAAAGGCCGTCAGGCTGCCGGTGAAGGGCACGCGGAACGCAAAGACCGCAAAAGCCGTCATCAGCGCGAAATTCAGCATGGCCAGCGCCACATAGGGCAATTGCTTGCCGATCAGGAATTCCAGCCGCGTGACCGGAGTGACGTAGAAATTGATGATCGAGCCCAGTTCCTTTTCGCGCACGACGCTGAGCGTGGTCAGCACCGCCGGGATCAGCAGCAAAAGCAGCGGGATCACCGCCGGCACCATCGCGACGATGCTTTTCACGTCGGGGTTGTAGCGAAAGCGCGTCACCAACTCGAAGGCGCCCTGCACCGCCGCCTCGCCATGGGCCTCGCGCGTCTTGCGCATGATCCAGTCGGCATGCATGCCCTGCACATAGCCGCGCACGGTCTCGGCCCGGGTCGGGTTGGCGCCGTCGATCCAGGCACCGACCTGCACGGCACCGCCGCGCACCAGGTCGCGGGCAAAGCCGGGCGGGATCTCGATGGCCAGCGCAAGCCGGCCGGTGCGCATGCGCGCGTCCATGTCGTCGTAATCCGCCAAGGGCGCGGTTTCGGTGAAATAGCGCGAACCGGCGATGTCCAGAACATAGTCGCGCGAGGTCGTGGTCCGGTCGCGGTCGAGCACGGCGAAGCTCAGGTCCTCGACATCCATGTTGATGCCGTAGCCGATGACGAACATCAGGATCAGGCTGCCGATCAGCGCCAGCGTCAGCCGGATCGGATCGCGCATGAGTTGCAGCGATTCCAGCCGGGAATAGCTGAGCATGCGCGCCGGGCTGAACCAGCCGCCCGGCCGCGCGGCCGTCTCGGTCGCATCGGCGAGGCGCGTGGGCGGGGGCTCATCGCCGATCGCCTCTTGCAGATAGGCGACGAAGGCGTCGTCCAGCGTAGCCGCTCCCTTGGCCCGCTTGATCGCCTCGGCCGTGTCGCTGACCAGCACGCGACCGGCATGCATCAGCGAGATGCGGTCGCAAAGCTCGGCCTCGTTCATGAAATGGGTCGAGACGAAGATCGTCACCCCGTCCTGGCGCGACAGCTCGCCCAGCATGCGCCAGAAGCCATCGCGCGCCACCGGATCGACGCCCGAGGTCGGCTCGTCCAGGATCAGGATCTCGGGGCCGTGGATCATAGCGACGGCCAAGGACAGGCGCTGGCGGATACCCAGCGGCAGCGCATCGGGCAGGTCGTCCGCCACGGCGGCCAGGCCGAAGCGCTCGATCATCTGCCGGACGCGATCCGGGATCGCCCCGGCCTCCATGCCGAAAAGGCGCGCGTGCAACTCGAGGTTCTGCCGCACCGTCAGTTCGGAATAAAGCGAGAAGGACTGGCTCATGAACCCGACCCGGCGGCGCACCGCCATGTCCGAAGGATCGAGTTCGACGCCGAACAGCCGTGCCGTGCCCTCGCTGGGTTGCAAGAGCCCGGTCAGCATCTTCATCGTCGTGGTCTTGCCGCAGCCGTTCGAGCCGAGAAAGCCGAAGATCTCGCCCTTGCCGATGCGGAAGCTGACATCGTCGACGGCGGTGAAATCGCCGAAGCGCATGGTCAGGTGCCGCGCCTCGATGGCGGGCTCGCCGTCCTCGGCCCGGCGCGGCGGGATCGAGACCGGCTCGTGCCCGCGCCTTTCGCTGTCGGGCAAGAGCGCGATGAAGGCGCGGTCCAGATCCTCGGCCCCGGTGCGCTCCAGCAACTCGGCCGGGCTGCCGGTGGCCAGCACCCGGCCGCCATCCATCGCCACCAGCCAGTCGAAGCCGGCGGCCTCTTCCATATAGGCGGTCGCCACGATCACGCTCATGCCCGGGCGGTCGCGGCGGATGCGCGCGATCAGCTCCCAGAACTGGCGGCGGGACAGCGGATCGACGCCGGTGGTCGGCTCGTCCAGGATCAGCAGGTCGGGGTCGTGGATCAGCGCGCAGCACAGGCCCAGCTTCTGCTTCATCCCGCCCGAAAGCTTGGCCGCCGGCCGGTCGCGAAACGGCGACATGCCGGTCGCGGCCAGAAGCGCGTCGATGCGGCGCGCACGCTCGGCCGCGCCGTGGCCGAAAAGCCGGCCGAAGAAATCCAGATTCTCGGCCACCGAAAGCGTAGGATAGAGGTTCCGGCCCAGCCCCTGCGGCATATAGGCAATGCGCGGGCAGATCCGGGCGCGGTGATGCGCGTCGGCCATGTCGCCGCCAAGCACGCGGATCTGGCCCTGCTGGATCACCCGCGCGCCGGCGATCAGCGAGAGCAGGCTGGACTTGCCGACGCCGTCGGGACCGATCAACCCGACCATGCAGCCGGCGGGGACCGCCAGCGACACCCCGTCCAGCGCCACAACCCTGCGATAGCGCAGCGAGACCCCGGCGATCTCGGCCACGGGCGGGCCATCGGGCTGGTCGGGCAGGGCGGTCATTCTACCAGATTGGACAGCGTGTCGGGCCAGCCGGCCTCGGTGTCGATGCGGACATAAGCCGTGCCGGGCAGGCCGGTCTTGACGTAGTTGCTGTATTTGCGCAGCAGCTCGGGGTCGACCTGGGCGCGGACGCGGAACATCAGTTTTTCGCGTTCCTCGGCGGTCTCGACGGTCTTGGGCGTGAACTGCGCCACATCCGCGACATAGGAAATCCGCGCCGGGATCACATATTGCGGGGCGGCATCCATCACCAGCCGCGCCTCGGCCCCGACCTCGACCCGGCCGGCCTGCGAGGTGGGCAGGAAGAAGGTCATGTAGACATCCTCCAGATCGACCAGGTTCAGGATGCGCCCGCCGGCCGCGACGATCTCGCCCTCTTGCGCGATGAGATATTGCACCCGGCCGTCGCGCGGCGATTGCAGCGTGGCGTCGTCGATCTGCACCTCGATGGCCTCGATCGCCGCCTGCGCCGCGTCCACCGCCGCCTCGGCATCGACCACCTGGGCGCGGGCGGTGCCGATCCCGGCCTCGGCGGCGGCCAGGTTGGCCTCGGCCGAGGCCAGCGCCGCCTGCGTCTCGCGTCCCGAGGCCCGCACATCGTCCAGCACCTGCTGCGAGGCGACATTGCTGCGCGCCAGTCTTTCCGTCCGCGCCAACCGGGCCGCGGCCGCATCCGCCGCTGCCTGCGCCTGCTCGACGGCGGCCCCGGCGGCCTTGTGCTGCGCCTCGGCCTGGGTCACGAGGCTCTGTGCGGTCTCGACCCCGATGCGGGCGCGGCGCAGCTGCGCCTCGGCCTGCCGCTTCTGCGCGTCGAGCTGCAAGGTGTCCATCTGCACCAGCACCGCGCCCTTGCGCACGACCTGGCCCTCGGCCGCCTGGATGCGGGCGATGCGCCCGGCGGAAAGGGCCGAGATGTCGATCTCGGTCGCCTCGATCCGGCCATTGCCCGAGGCGATGCCGGCAAGCTGGCCGTCCTGCGACAGGTTCTGCCAGGCCAACCAGCCGACGACGGCCAGAACGGCGACAGCCGCGGCCCCGCCCCACCAGGATCTTGCCTTGCCCGCCATGCATGACCTCCGCGATCGGTAGATACCCGGCCCTGGCCGGGAGCGCGAATCACCGCGCGAGGCCACCATAGCCCCCATGGGCTGCGTTTTCCTTGATGAAAGTGCAGGTTGTCGTTGGGGCGCGGACATTGGCGCCTGATGCGGCAAATGCGCCAAAGGGACAGTTTGCCGGGCATGGCGAGCTTTCCTGCGCCGCCCCTTCCGGCCGGTCCGAGGCATTGTGTCACACCATGCACAACCTGATCGAAGCTGCTCGCTGAACGAGACCTATCCTGCTTGCCGCCAGCGGCGGCAGCGTCCCGCCGGCACGCTGAACCGCGCCGTGCATATGCTGTGTGCTCGGCCGGAAGCAGCGCGCGGCTCTTTTGGATCATGACAAGCCGGAAGCACTCGACATGCTGTCTTGAAATGGAAGTTCATAGGGCTCCAACATAGGCAATCCCTGTCCCGCATGACAGAGAGCACCAGGGTCCTGGACAACGACCCCTCATCCTCGCGGTCTTTCCGATTGCGGAGAAACTACCGAGTGGGCTTGAAGCGCACATCAGCAGGACGGCACGCCAACCTCTGCCATTCTCGGAAAAGCCTGCTGGGGATATGCCGGCCGTCGTATCTCCGTTGCGAGACATGCCAGGAGGGAACGAGAGGGCAGACGGCCCCCTCGTTTCCCGTCTTTCAGCCGACGATGGTCGCCTCGGTCGAGGCGCGCAGTTCATCCTCGCTCACGCCATCGGCCAGTTCGACGATGCGCAACCCGCCCGGGGCGACATCCAGCACGCCCAAGTTGGTGATGATCCGGTTGACCACGCCCTTGCCGGTCAGCGGCAGGGTGCAGGACTTCAGCACCTTGGACTCGCCGTGCTTCGAGGTGTGGTCCATCACCACCACCACCCGCTTCACGCCGGCGACCAGATCCATGGCGCCGCCCATGCCCTTGACCAGCTTGCCCGGGATCATCCAGTTCGCCAGGTCGCCGTTCTCGGCCACCTCCATCGCGCCCAGGATCGCCATGGCGATCTTACCGCCGCGGATCATCGCGAAGCTCTCGGAGCTGTCGAAATAGGCCGTCTGCGGCAGCTCGGTCACCGTCTGCTTGCCGGCATTGATCAGGTCCGGGTCCTCCTCGCCCTCATAGGGGAAGGGGCCGATGCCCAGCATGCCGTTTTCCGACTGCAGCGTCACATGCACCCCCTCGGGGATGTAGTTCGCCACCAGCGTCGGAATACCGATGCCCAGGTTCACATACCAGCCGTCCTGCAGTTCCTGCGCGGCCCGCGCCGCCATCTGGTTGCGGTCCCAGCCCTTGATTTCGGCGGCCATCAGACGGTCTCCTTCTTGCCGGTCGTGTCGGAGACGCGCGAACGCGTCGTGCACTGCTCGATGCGCTTCTCGTGCTGGCCCTGGACCAGGCGATGGACATAGATGCCCGGCAGGTGGATCGCGTCGGGATCAAGGCTGCCCGTCGGCACGATCTCCTCGACCTCGCAGACGCAGATCCGGCCGCATTTCGCCGCCGGCACGTTGAAGTTGCGGGCGGTCTTGCGAAAGATCACATTGCCCGACTCGTCCGCCTTCCAGCCCTTGACGATGGAAAGGTCGGCGACGATGCCGCGCTCCAGGATATAGGTTTCGCCGTCGAAGTCGTGATGCTCCTTGCCCTCGGCGATCACCGTGCCGACGCCGGTTTTCGTGTAGAAGCCCGGAATGCCGGCACCGCCCGCCCGCATCCGCTCGGCCAGCGTGCCCTGCGGGTTGAACTCCAGTTCCAGCTCGCCCGAAAGATACTGGCGCATGAACTCGGCGTTCTCGCCGACATAAGAGGAGATCATCTTGCAGATCTGCCGCGAATCGAGCAGCTTGCCCAGCCCGAAACCGTCGACGCCGCAATTGTTGCTGGCGATGGTCAGCTCCTTCGTCCCGGCGCGCAGGATCGCCTCGATCAGCAGTTCGGGGATGCCGCAAAGCCCGAAACCACCGGCCGCGATCAGCATCCCGTCCTGCAATACACCGTCAAGCGCAGCTTCCGCGCTGGGATAGATCTTGTTCGATCCTGTCATTCGCATGCCTCGATATGATTGCTCCCCCGGCGGCCAACCTCTCGGTCCGCCGCAATCAACCCTGTCGCATGTGGCGGAAATACTCTATCCGTAGGAATACGTAGTCGGATAGGTATCCCATGCAGCGACCCGCTTGGCAGCCCCAGAGCCGGGATTACGACAGCCTCGGTTTCCAGAACGCCCCCGATGCGACGCTGGTCCTGGTCGACCGGGTGATCGTCCGGGCCAGCCTGATGGTCGAGGCGGTCTTCGGCTGGACCCCGCAGGAGCTGGAGGGGCAGTCCATGCGTTGCCTTTACCCGGGCCAGACCGATTTCGACCTGGTCGGCGAACGTGCGCGCAAGGCGCTGCGGGAGCGGCCGTTCTATCGGGACGAACGCTTCATGCGGCGCAAGGACGGCCGCATCCTGTGGATGGAGGGCAGGGGGCGGACCATGGATCAAGACGACCCGCACCGCCTGGCGATCTGGACCTATCGGCCGCTGGAGGCCGCGGTCGGTGCCGGCAGCCTGCTGACGGCGACGGAGAAGCGCATCGCCGGTTATCTGGTCAACGGCTTTACCAGCAAGGAGATCGCCAAGTCGCTGGGCTGTTCGCCGCGCACGGTCGAGGTCCACCGCGCCAACATGATCCGCAAGACGGGGGTGCGGAACAGCTTCGAACTGGTCCGGCGGTTGCTCGACATCGGTGCAGGCTGAAGGGGTGGCCGAGGACGGCTGTGCATGGAACGACAAGAAGCGCATCGTCGTCGCGAAGGTAAATGCCGGATGGCCATCGCCGAGGATTGCACGTGCCGGATTTATCGGGTTGCCTCAGATGGTCAGGCGTCAGTTGATCACAATGCCATTGGTGATGGGTATCAGTTTACATAAGTCCGATTATCGGCGAAATTCAACCTTAGAGTGATCTGGTTTTTGCCCCATTGCTGGATATGCTCTGGCACCCCCTCTATGCAAACCGCTCCACAGAATCTTCGAAGACCATTTCGTCAGCATTGCTGAAACCTAACCCACAACCACGGTCAGGCTTCGCTCTACCACTTCTGCCACTCATCCGTTTGCCAATCAGGCCGCCCTCGGGCGGCCTTTTTCTTTGGCTGAGGCGCAAGTTTCGATAGTCACAAATTGCGTGGAAAATGGCCAAACTCCAAAAACGCGCGATTCATGGATGAAGTGAAATCAACGAGTTACATGTGATGGATCGGCGCGAGTTGGTCATTATTTCAGTGGTTCGACACTGGTGCCGCGACCACCGAATTAATGACCATTCCGGGACGATTTTTGACCATTCAACGCGCGATTAATGTCCATCGCGCGGACAGGGATTCGGCATGATCATTTGATTCCAATGAGCTGATAGGAATCCGGCAGATGACGCTGACGCCGGGTGCTGCGTTCTGGCGCCAGGATCCGGCCGGTTGACGGCCATATCCCGTCGATCCGGCCGCACGAGGACCTTGGCTTCGAGCAGGCTGGTCACCTGAAACAGGCCGGCCCCAAGTTCGGCCAATGGCTCGACCTTGCCTTCCTTCAACTCGTGCCCGACGCGGACTGACCCTCAGGGCAAAGCCCCCCTGCCCCTTCGGCGACCGCGTCCTGCAACGACCTCGCCCAACCGGCATTGCCGGACGCTTGCGCCAGAAGCTTGGCGCCGATCATGGCGGCGAAGATGATCCGGGCGTTCCTCAACCTCTCGGGAGCATCCGTCCCCTCGCCCGCCCGATCCAGGAACCCCGCCAGCAGCTTTTCCACCCCCTCGCCATAGGCGTCCTGCGCCGGGACAGCGGTTTCTCCACCTGAAAGATGGGGAGCATAGGCAAGCATGGGGCAAGTCAGGTGGGCGGGACGTTCCCTGAAATAGTGACGGACAATCGCGGAGATCCCGCCGTCCTGCCTGCTTTCGGCATGCGCTGGAAAGCCCTGCCAGGATTCGTCCGCCTGGGCGAAGGACAAGGCGCAGGCTTCCCTGGCCAGGGCCTCCTTCGAGGCGAAATGCTTGTAGAACCCGCCAACCGTCATTCCCGCGGCAGCCATGATGTCGGCCACCGACACCGCCTCGACCCCGCGGGCGCGGAACAGGCGGCTGGCGCATTCCACGACCTTTGCCCGGTTCCGCTGCGCCTGCTCGGCCGAAGACCGTCCCATTCCTAGGTTTCCTTCCTGAACACCAGCAGCCTGGCGGTGAAATCCTGCAGCACCTCGTCAGCCTGGTTCAAGGTCAGGCTGTGTGCCATCACCATGGCACGGTCGGGCCGGGATCGGGACGGCTTGATCTCGGCGATCCTGCTCTTGACCCGCAGGACGTCGCCCGGACGCGTCGGCCGGGGCCAGGAGATTTCGCCGCCGGCGCCGATGATGCCCTGCGCCAGGGGAATGCTCTGCACCAGCAGCTTCATGGTGATCGCCATGGTATGCCAGCCGCTCGCCGCAAGGCCCTGGAAGAAGGTCTCCCGCGCCGCCTCGGGATCCAGATGGAAAGGCTGGGGATCGAACTGCGCCGCGAAGGCGACGATCTGTTCGGCGTCGAGGCGATGCTCGCCGCTCAGGAACGCCTGCCCCACCTGCAGGTCGTCCAGGTAAAGCGGCTCGGTGCGACTGTCGGTCTTCATGCGATCTCTCCTCTCGGGCGCCTGCCATTCGGGCCATGCATGATAGATTATATTTATTATCTATTTTGGCATCAAGCCCGACCTTCTGGGCGCGCCCACAAGGGAATGGAAAAGCTCATGACCATGACCTACGATCCGAAGATCACCGCGCTGCCCTGCATCGATTTCTATAACGACCTCCTGTCCGAGGGCGGCCAGCGCGGGCCCTGGATGAAGAAGGGATGCCACGACCCGCCCGCATCACGTTTCCCCCAAATGAGGCGTCAGTGTCAGTTCACTGACGCCTTCCAACGGGTTCAGATGGTGAGAGCGGCGATCTGGCGGACGGCCTGGGCGGCTTCCGCGCCCTTCTTCTCGAAATGGGCGTGGAAGAAGGCGCGATGCTCGTCATTCGGGTGGAAATGGTGCGGGGTGAGGCTGACCGAGAACGTGGGCACCCCCGTCTCCATCTGCGCCTGCATCAGGCCCGATACCACCGCCTGCGCCACGAAATCGTGCCGATAGATGCCGCCGTCCACCACCAGGGCGGCTGCCACGATGGCGTCGAACCGGCCGGTCTGGCCCAGTTTCTTCGCCAGCAGAGGCATCTCGAAGGCGCCCGGCACGTCATGGGAAACGATCTCGGCATCCTGCCCGGATTCCGCCATGTCCCGCTCGAAACCGACAAGCGCCTGATCGACGATATCGGCATGCCAGCGGGCCTTGATGAACGCGATTTTCAGTTTTTCAGTCATGAGGAACCTCCTGTGTCCAGAACGGTCCCAAGGCGATAGCGGCCGCGACCGACACGCAGCGCGTCGGCCCGTCCATTCTCTTTCATCCGGACTATACCGTCGGCCCCGGAGTTTCACCGGATCTGCTGACCCTGCGGATTGCAGGCGCTCGCGGGCTGTAACCGCCGGTGGGGAATTGCACCCCGCCCCGAGAACACGCGCAATATCGCGATCCAGGCTGCCGGGCACAAGAGCCCGTTTGACTTGCATGCATCCGAATGCCGGACCAGGCCGCCAGTTGCGTCGCCGGATCGCGACAAGGTCGCGACATCGGCACCGGCCAACGCTGCCTCGGGCACATGATCGGCAGGTCGGCCATGCCCTCCGGCCCTCTGCAAGACATTCCTGCCGATCAGCGGGTGCCGTCTGTGGAACATCGGTCACCATGCCTGAACCTCTATCACAGCAAGACCGATGCGACGCCGGACCTGGCGTGCCGATGAGCAACGGCGACTATCGTCCGGGCCTCAGCGGCGGGCAGCGTTTCGGCAGCGGCACCAAATCCGATCCCTGGCTGCCGATCGAGGTAGCCGACAAGGACGCCTTTACGGTTCGGCGCTGCGCGACTATCGCGAGGCCGAGAACCAGAGCGCGATGCTGCGCTTCGAGCATGAATTCAGCAACAATTTCAAGCTGCACTCGACGCTGGCCTGGATCGGCTCCGAACAGGAATACGTCATGTCCCGGCCAAGCGTGGTGTCGCAGTTCATCACCGGCCGCGACGGCAGCGTCAGCCCCAACCCGAACTGGGACCCTACCCGCAACCTCGCCAACCACGACCTGCGCTCGGGCAAGAAGGACAATTCGGCCGTGGCCTTCCACACCGCCCTGCCCTCGCAATGGCGAGTGGACCTGATGGCCGCCTACAAGATCAATGAAACGGCCGAGTTGCAGGTCAACGTCAATAACGCCTTTGACGAGCGGCTTTACGACGCCTCGCATGTCGGCATCTTTGCCAACCGTGCGCCTGGCCGCAGCGTGACCGCCAAGCTGAACTATCGCTTCTGATCCCCGGATCGGAAGCATCGGGGGCGGGCGCAATCGCCCGCCCCTTTCCCCTGCCGTTAATACGACGCGGCAAAATATCCGACAAAAACCCTTAACCTTCCTTGGCGTCGGCCCTATCCTGCGCCCGACTGCCACCGCTGGAGGACCGCCATGCTGATCACCATTCCCGACCTGCTGACGCCCGAGGAGGTCGCCTATATGCGGCAGATCCTCGAAGGCACCGCATGGGTCGATGGCCGCAGCACCGCGGGCGACCAGGCGGGCAAGGTCAAGCGGAACCTCCAGGTGCCGGTGGACAGCCCCGAGGCGCGCGAACTGGGCAATATCGTGTTGCGGGCACTGGGCCGCAGCCCGGTCTATTCCTCGGCCGCGCTGCCCGCGCATATCCTGCCGCCGATGTTCAACCGCTATGACGAGGGCATGACCTTCGGCGCCCATGTCGACGGCTCGATCCGCGTCGTACCGGGCACCGGCCAGCGCATCCGCACCGATGTCTCGACCACCGTCTTCCTGACCCCGCCCGAGGATTACGACGGCGGCGAACTGGTCATGCACGACACCTATGGCCAGCACAGCGTCAAGCTGCCGGCGGGTCATGCCGTAGTCTATCCCGCGACCTCGCTGCATTCGGTGACGCCGGTGACGCGCGGCTCGCGTTGGGCCTCGTTCTTCTGGGCGCAGTCGATGGTGCGCGACGACTGGCGCCGGCACATGCTTTATGACCTGGACATGTCGATCATGCGCATCCGCTCGATGCTGCCCGACGACGATCCGGCGGTGACGGGCATCACCGCGCATTACCACAACATGATCCGCCACTGGGCCGAGACCTGACGGGTGGCCGGCCAGGCTGAGATCCCCGCCGATGTCGTGGCGCTGTGCGACTACGAGCGGCACGCGGCCGAGCGGATGCCCGCGCCGCTGCGGGCCTATGTCGACGGGGCGGGTGCGGACGGGCTGACCGCCGCCGCCAACCTGGCCGCGTGGCAGGCGATCCGGCTGCAATCGCGCCTGCTTCGCGACATGCGGGGGGCGCATACCGACCTGCGGCTTTTCGGGCTGGACCTGCCGCATCCGCTGATCCTTGCGCCGGTGGCCTTTCACGGCCTTGCCCATGCCGAGGCCGAACATGCGACCGCGCTTGGCGCCGCGGCGACGGGCAGCCTGATGGTGGTCTCGACCCAGTCCGGCCTGCCGCTGGAGGAGATTGCGGCGCGCGCGCAGGGGCCCCTGTGGTTCCAGCTTTACATGCAGCCCCGGCGCGAAGACACATTGCGCCTCGTTCACCGGGCCGAGGCGGCGGGCTATCGTGCGCTGGTCGTGACCTTGGATGCGCCGGTGAACGGATTGCGCAACATGGAGCAGCGCGCCGGCTTCCGCCTGCCCGAGGGGCTGCGGGCGGTCAACCTGGACGGCATGACCCCGCCCGAGATCCGCAGCGAGCCGGGGCGGGCGGCGACCTTCCTTGGCCTGATGGATGCCGCCCCGCGCTGGGAGGACATCGGCTGGCTGAAGTCGCAGACCCGGCTGCCGGTGCTGTTGAAGGGCATCATGTCGGCGCATGATGCCGAGCGCGCCGTGGCGGTGGGTGCGGACGGGGTGATCGTCTCGAACCACGGCGGCCGGGCGCTGGACGGCTTGCCGGCGACGGCCGAGGCGCTGCCGGTCGTCGCCCGCGCCATCGCGGGCCGCGTGCCGGTGTTGTGCGACGGCGGCATCCGGCGCGGCACCGATGCGCTGAAGGCGCTGGCCTTGGGGGCATCGGCGGTGCTGATCGGCCGCCCGCAGATCCACGCCCTGGCGGTCGGCGGCGCGGCGGGGGTCGCGCATATGCTGACCATCCTGCGCGCCGAGTTGGAGGTCGCCATGGCCCTGACCGGCCGGCGCGATCTGGCCGGCATCGACGAGAGCGTGATCTGGGGCACCTGACAGGAGCTGATGAAAGACTGCTGGGGCGGCCGCAGGCAGGGTGGCACGCCCATGCCGGCTTACGGAATGCGGTAGAGCTTTCCACCAAGGCAGGATCGCGAACCCTGGAATGTCATTCATCTTCGCTATCTGCGGACATGATCTTTCGACCCGATCTCAGCACCTGCCTCAGCCGCTCCAGATCCGCCAATGCGGCAAGGGCCTTTTCGGAATCGCCGGCGGCAAGCCCGAGCAGCAGCATTTCAAGGCAGAATACGGTCACGCCATGCAGGGCGAACCTGTCATTCCTGCCCCTTGGAACGGCCAGGACGACCTGCGCCCGGCTGGAAAGTTCACTTTGCGCCGAATCGCTGATCAGGATCACCGGCAGCCGCAACCGCCGCGCTTCGGCAAGGGTCGCATTGGCTTCCTTGTAAAGAGAACCGTAGGCCAGCATGACGACCGCATCGCCGGGCGCGAGTTCCAGCAACTGGTCCGCCAGCCCGGCTCCTGTCCGGTCGATGACCTGCTGCTGCCTGCCCTTTCGCCGAAGTCTCGCGGCGAAATACGCGGCGATATGCGCGGTGGGGCCGATCCCGAAAACGAAGATCCGCCGGGCATCGTTCAACGCAGACAGCGCCTTCATCAGGTTTTCCCGAAACCCGGCCGAGCGGAGCACCTCAAGTCCCGCCGCATAGACGTCGAGCAAGTTATCGACCGCGGCATCGATCTGCTCTTCCGCGTCGTCGAGGGTCCGCTTGAGATTGTCCGCCGGGGTGGTCCGCTGGCCAAGACCGGCGGCAAGCTCCCGGCGCAGCTCTTGCAAGCCCGCGAACCCCAGCGCCTGCACGGTGCGGATGACGGTCGCGTCGGAAGTGCCCGCCGCCCGCGCGATCTCGATGGCCGAGGAGGTCAGGACCGCCAACCGATTGGCGTCGATATAGCCTGCCACCCGCTGAAACGCCGGAGACAGCCGGTCGCGGCGACGCTCATACCGCTCGCTGAACAGATCGCGTGCCTTGCCGGCCACGTCCGGCCTGTCGGTGCCGTCGGCATGGATGCTGGGCGAGGATGCAAGGACGAAGCGTTTGATCCCTGCCCCCTCGGCCACGTCCAGCAACCGCCGCGTCGCCAAGATATCCAAGTCATACTCCTTTCACGACTTGAAGCGCCACCAAAGCGAAACGGCAGCCATGGCGGGCGGGATTTCCGATTCTCCGGCCCTTGAACCCCCGGACGCGTTGCCGCATTCATAACCATACCTCGCTGGGGAAAGTCATTGCCCGATCATCTTCTGTCCACGGCCTACGTGCCCTTTTCCCTGGCCTTCGGCCTGCTGGTCGCGCTGTTGCTGCTTGAGATCGTCGCACTGCTGGTCGGCGGGTCGCTTCTTGCGGGTGAGGCCGACGGGCCCGATATCGATACCGACCTGTCCGCCACCTTCGATCTTGAAGCCGATGCCGCCCCGGACATGGGCGAGTTGGTCGCGGCCTCGGACCGGATGATCGCGGCCGAGCCGCA
This sequence comes from Paracoccus denitrificans, assembly GCF_900100045.1. GTDB lineage: Bacteria > Pseudomonadota > Alphaproteobacteria > Rhodobacterales > Rhodobacteraceae > Paracoccus > Paracoccus denitrificans. Next base: position 242,186 of record NZ_FNEA01000001.1, read on the forward strand.
GACGGCTGCGCCGCAAGGCTTGGCGACATGGCTGGGTCTGGGCCACACGCCCCTGACGATCTGGCTTGCCGCCTTGCTTCTGGCCTTCGGCCTCAGCGGCTTCCTCATGCAGACCCTGGCGGAATCGCTGATCGCTCATCCACTGCCCGCCTGGATTGCCGTCCCCGTCGCCTCGCTGATCGGGATCGCCTTCGCCGCCCGCTTCGCCCGGGCCTTCGCCCGCCTGCTGCCGCAGATCGAGACCTCGGCGACCTCGGCGCAATTCATGGGCGGCCTGCGTGGCGTGGTTTCGCAGGGCAATGCCCGTCACGGCTCGCCGGCCGAGGTGCGGTTGCGAGACCTGCACGGCAACATCCATCACCTGCGCTGCGAACCGCTGCTTTCCGACGAAGTGATTGCCGAGGGCACCCGGGTGCTGACCGTGCGTCAGCGCGTCCCGGGCAGCAAGAGCTGGACGCTGCGCATCATCGCAATCGAGTAACCTTTCCCATCCTTTCATTCGCCAGGACATTTGACATGAGCATGACCGAATATCTCGTGATCCTTGGGGTCGTCGTCGCCTTCATCCTGCTGATCGGCCTGATCCTCGGCCGTCTCTACAAACGCGCCACGCGCGAAATCAGCCTGATCAAGACCGGCGCGGGCGGCAAGCGCGTGATCATGGACGGCGGCGCCATCGTCATTCCGCTGCTGCACGAGATCCGGCCGGTCAACATGAAGACCCTCCGGCTGGAGGTAAAGCGCGCCAGCGACGCCGCGCTGATCACCAAGGACCGGATGCGGGTCGACGTGGGCGTCGAATTCTACGTCTCGGTCCAGGCGACCGAGGACGGCATCTCGCGCGCCGCGCAAACGCTGGGCGAGCGCACCTTCGACGTCGAACAACTGCGCGAGATGATCGAGGGCAAGCTGATCGACGGCCTTCGCGCCGTCGCTGCCCGGATGACGATGGACGAGTTGCACGAGAACCGCACGCATTTCGTGCAAGAGGTGCAGAACGCCGTTTCCAACGACCTGCTGAAGAACGGGCTTGAACTGGAAAGCGTCTCGCTGACCGCGCTGGACCAGACCCCCTTCAACGCGCTGGACGAGAACAACGCCTTCAACGCGGTGGGCATGCGCAAGCTGGCCGAGGTCATCGCCGTTTCGAAAAAGGAACGCGCGCAGATCGACGCCGAAGCCGACGTGGCCGTCCGCCGCGCCGCGATGGAGGCCGAGCGGCTGAAAATGCAGATCACCCGCGACGAGGAAGAGGCCCGGATCGCCCGCACGCAAGAGGTCGAGCAACTGAAGGCGGCACAGGAAACCGAAATCGCACGCGCCCGCGAAGCCGCGGAATCCGAGAAAGAGCGCGCCCGGATCCAGCGCGAGCAAGAGATCAACGCCGCCGAAATCGCCCGTGCCCGCGCCATCGAAGAGGCGCAGATCAGCAAGGAGCGCGACATCGAGGTGGCCAACCAGGACCGCCAGATCATCATCGCCGAGAAATCCGAGGCGGAAAGCCGGGCGCGCGCTTCGGCCGACGCGGCCCGTGCCGAGGCGATGAAGGCCCGCGAGGCGATCGAGACGGCCAGCGCCGTCGCCCGCGCCGAGCGCGACAAGGAAATCGCCGTGATCGAGGCGCGACGCGAGGCCGAGCGCGAAGCGACCCGCCTGCGCATCGCCGCCGAGGCCGAACGCAACGCCGCCGCCGACCGCGCCGCCGCATTGCGCGAGGAGGCGCAGGCCGAGGCGGACGCGCTGACCATCCGCGCCGAGGCCAAGAAACTGGATCTGCTGGCCGAGGCCGAAGGCCGCCAGGCGCTGGTCAATTCCGAGAACGCCCTTTCGCCCGAGATCGTGGCGATGCGCGTGGCGCTGGCGCGATTGGAAGCGATGCCTCGGATCGTGCAGGAAATGGTCAAGCCGGCCGAAAAGATCGACTCGATCCGCATCAACCAGATCAGCGGCCTGGGCGGCGCGAATGGCGGCGCGGGCGATGGCGGCAAGGCCCCGGTCAACCAGGCCTTCGACGCCATGCTGGGCGCAGCGCTGCAACTGCCTGCGATGAAGAAGCTGGGCGAAGAGCTTGGCATGAACTTCGAGAACGGACTGGCAGGCGTTCTGGAGGACCCGACCGAGACGAGCACAGACAAAAGCATCAACAGTGAAAAACGGCCTGCAAGCGTCGATCCCGCCGGACCTCCCTCACAAGGATGAATTGCCTAGAAACCTCGGCGTCTCTTTCTCACGGCTCCAGTATGTAGGGCAGTTCAGCCACTCTCTGGCTGCCGCGGAAGGCCGCAAGACGATGGACGGCCTTTTCGGCCGAAAGCTCCAGGTGCCGGACCAGCGTCTCGCGCACCGCAATGGGGTCTTGCGCACGCAACGCAGCCACGATCTCAAGATGCTCGTCCATGAAGGGATCGACGCGTGCATCCGAACCAAGCGCCAATTGGATGTGCTTGCCGGCCACGAGAATGCAGTGACTGCGCTTCAGCGCCTCGATGATCTCTGGATTGCAGCCATGGCCGATGCAGTCGATATGCAGATCGGATTCCAGAAGATCCAGATCGGCGCCGGTGACGGCGGGGAATCGCTCCTGCACGCGATGCAGCCGGGCCTCGATCTCGTCCAGGCGCTCGTCCGGGATACGACCGATGGCGCTGGTCATGGCCACGGGCTCCAGCAGGATACGCAGTTCATAAAGGTTATCGAATCGTGCCTCGTCCAGCGGCACGATCCACCAGCGCGACCCGTCGTCCTTGTAGACGATCCCCACCTCGCGCGCGTGGATCAGCAGGTCATGCGCCACGGTGCGGCTGACATCCAGGTGCCGCGCCAGCGCCAGTTCGTTCACCCGCGCACGGCCAAAGACCGAACGCAGGATGATCTCGCGTTCAAAATCATAGTAATGCGGTTGCCAGGCGAAGCTCTTGGCATTGAGACCTTCGTCGTCGTCAAGCAACAGCATGTCGGGAAGGATCTTCACACGGCGAGGTATGCCCTTGTTTCCGACCAGCAGTCCCCGCCCGTCGAAACGGCTGAGCAGCCCGTCCTCCTCCAGGGCCGACAGCGCGCGCTTCACGGGCGAGCGGCTGGAGCCGAAGAGGGCCGCCAGCGGCCCCTCCAGCAACACGGTTCCGTCCGGCAGGGCACCCGCCTCGATGCTCTTGCGGATTCGGGCCTCGATGGTGGCATAGGCCGGGCCCGCGGTGACCGCGGAACCAGCCAAAGCTTCCGGGGACTGACTGGTCAGGTTACGGCTCCGATCTGCCATGGCACGAATTCATTGTCCCCAAACCCGTAATCCTCGCTCAGTGTATGCTCACCAGAGGCGACCGCGAGGATCTTCTCGAAAATACGCTTGCCCGCCGCTTCGATCGTATCGGTGCCCTGAACGATGTCGCCGCAGTTTATATCCATGTCGTCGCTCATGTGTTCATACATTTGCGAGTTGGTTGCAACCTTGATGCAGGGCGCCGGCTTGAAACCCGAGACCGAGCCGCGCCCGGTCGTGAAGACGATCACGTTGCAGCCCCCCGCAACCTGCCCGGTGACCGCCACCGGATCGTAACCGGGCGTATCCATGAAGACGAAGCCGGTCTTGTCGATGATCTCGGCATATTCATACACCGCCTCCAGCGGCATCGAGCCACCCTTGGCCACCGCGCCGAGCGACTTTTCCAGAATCGTGGTCAGGCCGCCCAACTTGTTTCCATGCGAAGGGTTGTTGTTCAATTCGGCCCCGTTGCGCTGCGTGTATTCGCGCCACCATGCGATGCGGTCCATCAGCTTCTGCGCCACCTCGGGGGTGGCGGCGCGGCGGGTCAGCAGGTGTTCGGCGCCATAGATCTCGGGCGTTTCGCTGAGGACGGCGGTGCCGCCGTGCTGCACGATCAGGTCGGCGGCATGGCCAAGCGCCGGGTTGGCGGAAATGCCGGAATAGCCGTCCGACCCCCCGCATTGCAGCGCGACCTTCAGCCCGGCCAAGGGCTGGGCGCTCCGCTGCACGGCATTCGCCTGGGGCAGCATCTCGCGGATGATATCGCAGGCAATCTCGACCGTCTTGCGTGTGCCGCCCAGATTCTGGATCGTCATCGTTCGCAGATGCGGCCCTTCCTCAAGGCCGAATTTCGCCACGATAGGGTCGATCTGGTTCGTCTCGCAACCCAGGCCGATGAACAGGATACCGGCGAAATTCGGGTTGCGCGCATAGCCCGCCAGGACGCGCTGAAGGTAAAGATAGCCCTCGCTCCGCATGTTGATGGCGCAGCCTGTGCCGTGGGTCAGGGCGACGACGCCGTCCACATTGGCATAGCCGTCCAGCCCGCCGCCCCTGTTGAAATGGTCGGCGATGGCGCGCGCCACCGTCGCTGAGCAGTTCACCGAGGTGACGATGCCGATGAAGTTGCGGGTGCCGACCTGTCCATCGGGGCGAACATAGCCCTGGAAGCTGCGGCGCTGGTCTTCGGGCAGCAGCGGTGTGGTGCGTGCGTCCTGGGCGAAATGATGCGTCACATGGCTTTCCTGCATGGCCAGATTGTGCAGGTGGACATGGTCGCCCGGCGCGATGGCCACTGTCGCGACACCGATGACCTGCCCGTATTTCAGCACCGGCTCGCCCGGAGCAACCGCGCGCAGGGCAATCTTGTGACCGCTGGGAACATCCGCCCGCGCAGTCACCATCCCGCCATCCGTTGTCATGTCCGTGCCCTTGGCTATCGCCTTGCGCGCAACGCCAACATTGTCCGTCGGGTTGAGCAGGATCACCGGAGAGATTGCTTCCGCTTTCATGGTGGATTCCAAAATGATTATTGCGTGCATAAATCAATCATGTTATGCCCCCTCAAGTCAACTGGCTGCTGACCAAAAATTGGCCATGGGGAGGAGACCCGGACCGATGCGCAACTCATCCATTTGCAACGCCGTGGAATCGCTTGATTTCCATGCTGCGGGCGGCCGCGCCGCGCCAAGGGCGGGCCGCCATGTATGAATTCGATTTCTCGTTTCTGAACGACTACATGCCGGACCTGATCCATGGGATCTGGCTGACCATCGGCATGACGGTCGCCTCGATCCTGCCGGGCTTCGTGCTGGGCACGGCGGTCGCTGTGGCCCGGCTGCGCGGCCGCCCCTGGGTCAAGCGCATCGCCACGGTCTATGTCGAGGCGATCCGAAACACACCCCTGATCATTCAGGTGTTCTGGCTGTTCTTTGGCCTTGCCGCGCTTCAGGTCCATATCGGCCCCTTCGCCGCCGCCGTCATCGCGCTGGTCATCAATGTCGGCGCCTATACCGCCGAGATCATGCGCGCCGGCTTTCAAAGCATCCCGCGCGGCCAGCTTGAAGCGGCCGATTGCCTTGCGCTGAGCCCGTTCCAGTCGCTGATCCAGATCGAGGTGCCGCAAGCGGTCGAGCGGGTCTATCCGGCGCTGGTCAGCCAGTTCGTGCTGATGATGCTGGCGACCTCGATCATGTCGCAGATCTCGGCCGAGGAACTGACGGGTGTCGCCTACATGATCCAGTCGTTCACGTTCCGCGGCTTCGAGGTCTATCTGGTCATCGCCGTGTTCTATCTCGGCCTCGCCTCGGCCCTGCGCTTCGTCCTCATGGGTCTTGCCGAAGTGTCCTTTCCGCGCCGTCGCCGGCTGCGCACCCCGCTGTAAAGGTCGAAACCATGCTGGGACTTACCATCCAACAGATCGCCTATATCTTTCAGGGTGCAGGCTGGACCATCATCCTGTCGCTTCTGGGTTTCGTCGGCGGCACCGTGCTGGGCCTGCCGATCGCGCTGGCCCGATCCTCGAACAGCAAGGCCCTGCGGGTCGCCTCGTCGCTTCTGGTGCAGTTCATCCAGGGCGTGCCGCTGCCGGTGATCATGTTCGTCGTCTATTTCGGCATCAGCATCGGCGGCTTCGAGGTTCCGGCGCTGGTCGCGGCCGGCCTGGCCATGACGCTTTATTCCGGCGCCTATCTGGGTGAGATCTGGAAAGGCTGCATCCAGGCCGTGCCGAAGACCCAGTGGGAGGCCGCCGAGTGCCTGGCCCTGACCCCTGCGCAGCGCTTCGTCTACGTCGTCCTGCCGCAAGCGCTGCGCATCGCCATCCCGCCGACGGTGGGGTTCATGGTGCAGATCGTCAAGAACACCTCTTACGCGGTGGTCATCAACTTCTTCGACCTGACCTATTCGGCCAAGGTCATCAACAACTCGACCTTCATGCCCTTTACGGTCTTCACCCTCGCTGCCGCGATCTACTTTGCCATCTGCTTCCCGATGTCGGTGCTGGCGCAGCGCTATGAACGCAAACTGCACCGGAGCTAGACGATGAACGAAGCCGCCATCCCGCGCATTCAAAGCAAGGATTCCCCCGCCATGTCAGGCTCCAGCCAACCGATGGTCCGCTTCCACAACCTGCGCAAAAGCTATGGCGCGGTCGAGGTGCTGAAAGGGATCGACCTCGAAGTCTCGTCGGGGCAGGTGGTCGCGCTGATCGGCCGCTCCGGCTCGGGCAAAAGCACCGCGCTGCGTTGCGTGAACGGGCTTGAACGGTTTCAGGCGGGCGAGTTGCACGTCTGCGGTTACGACCTGTCCGCCAAGGATCTCAACCTGCGCAACCTGCGCCAGGACGTGGGCATCGTGTTCCAGAGCTACAACCTGTTCCCGCATCTGACGGTCGAACAGAACGTGACGCTGGCCCCGCGCAAGGTGAAGGGCGTGGGCCACACCGAGGCGCGCGAGCTTGCGAAAGAGGTGCTGGCGCAGGTCGGCCTGTCCGACAAGGTGGACGCCTATCCCGAACAGCTTTCTGGCGGCCAGCAACAGCGCGTCGCCATCGCCCGCTCGCTGGCGATGAAGCCCAAGCTGATGCTGTTCGACGAGGTGACATCGGCACTGGACCCGGAACTGACCGGCGAAGTGCTGCGCACCATCGAGCGGCTGGCCGCCGATGGCATGACGATGATGCTGGTGACGCATGAAATGGCCTTTGCGCGCTCGGTCGCCGATCAGGTGGTCTTCATGCATCAGGGCCGCGTCTGGGAAGCCGGGCCGGGCGACATGCTGCTGGATCCGCAAACGGTCGAGCTGCGTCAGTTCGTCGGCAGCGGGCTCTAGGAAAACCAATCCAACGGAGGAGAAACGATGATGAATTTCAGAAAGGCCGCCACGGCCGCCGGCCTTGTGCTGGGTATTGTCACGGGGCTGGTCGGTCCCGCCGCCGCGGATGTGCCCGCTGCGATCAAGGAACGCGGCAAGGTGCTGATCGCCATCGACGTCAGCCATCCGCCCTACGGGATGCTGGATTCGCAGGCCAGGGAGACCGGCTCGGACGTCGAGACCGCGAAGCTTCTGGCCGAGGACATGGGCGTCGCGCTGGAAATCGTCCCAGTTTCAGGTGCGAACCGCGTGCCTTCGCTGCTCAGCCGCAAGGTGGACATGGTGATCGCATCCTTTTCGATCACCGAGGAGCGCAAGAAGGTCATCGACTATTCCCGCCCCTATGGCGTGATTCCGGTCGTGATCTCGGCGCCCCAGGACATGGGCATCGCCGCCCCTGCCGATCTGGCCGGTCAGGCCCTTGCCGTTGCACGCGGCACCACCGCCGACATCGAGTTGAGCCGCATCGTCAAGGAAAGCGGCGTGAACGCGAGGATCGTCCGCTACGAGGACGAGGCGACCACCAACACCGCCGTCGCCACCGGCCAGCAGAAGATCCTTGCCGCCGCCCTGTCCACCGCCAACGAGGTGTCCGAGCAGAACCCCGGCCTGAACCTGGAGGTCAAGCTGGACATGGCCGCCTATCCGATGGCCGTCGGCCTGCGCAAAGGTGACGACGAGCTCAAGGCGTGGGTCGACGAATGGGTCGGCCAGAACCTGGAAAACGGCAAGCTGAACGCGATCTACGAGAAGTATTTCCACCAGCCCCTGCCCGACGTCATCCCCGAAAGCTGAGATCGCCTGCCGTTGCCGGGCCCGACCAGGCCCGGCAACCCGCCACATCACTCAAGTAGACAGGAATTCCCCATGACCACCGACCGTCCCGCATCCTACAAGGGCCTGTTCCCGGTTGCGCCGACTCCGTTTCACGACAATGGCGATATCGATCTCGAAGGCCAGCGCCGTGTCCTTGATTGCATGATCGATCAGGGGGTCGATGGCATCTGCCTGCTTGCCAACTATTCCGAACAGTTCCTGCTGACCGACGAGGAACGCCGCATCCTGACCGAGGACAGCCTGTCCCATGTCGCAGGCCGCGTGCCGGTCATGGTGACATGCAGCCATTTCAGCACCCGCATCGCCGCCGAACGCGCCGCCCATGCCCGCGAGCACGGCGCGGCCCTGCTGATGATGATGCCCCCCTATCACGGCGCGGGTGTCCTGCGCGTCGACGAGCAGGCGATCTACGACCATTTCGCGCAGGTGCAGGACGCCGCGCAGATCCCGATCATGGTGCAGGACGCGCCGCTCAGCGGGGTGCATCTGTCCGTTCCCTTCCTGGTCCGGCTGGCGACCGAACTGCCGCTGGTGCGCTATTTCAAGATCGAGGTGCCCGGCACCGCCGCCAAGCTGCGCGCCCTGATCGCCGCCGGCGGCGACGTCATCGAAGGCCCCTTCGACGGCGAAGAGGCGATCACCCTGATGGCCGACCTGGACGCGGGGGCCACGGGCGTCATGTCCAGCGCGCTGCTGCCCGACCTGATCCGCCCGGTGATCGCGCATCACGCCGCAGGGGATCGCGACAAGGCTGCCGCCGCCTATCAGCGCATCCTGCCGCTGATCAACTATGAAAACCGCCAATGCGGGTTGCGCGCCGCCAAGATCGTGATGGCCGAGGGCGGCGTGATCGGCTCGGACGCCGTGCGCCACCCGCTTGAGCCCGTGCATCCGGCCACGCGCGAGGGGCTGCTGGAACTGGCCCGCGAAGTGCAGCCGCTGGCGCTGAACTGGGGGAAATAGAATGACATCGACCCTGACCGGCGCGCTGTTCATCGGCGCGACCCGCCGCCCCGGCACCCATGGCCAGATCCTCGCCATCGAGGCCGCGACCGGCGCGCGCATCCAGCCGGCCTTCGGCGGCGCCTCGCCCGCCGACCTGGACGACGCCTGCGCACTGGCCGCTGCCGCCTTCGATCCGTTCCGCGCCCTGCCGCTGGAACGGCGCGCGCAGTTTCTGGAGGCCGTGGCGCAGAACATCCTCGACCTTGGCGATGAACTGGTCGAACGCGCCATGCAGGAAACCGGCCTGCCCCGCCCCCGGATCGAGGGCGAGCGCGGCCGCACCGTCGGCCAGTTGCGCCTGTTCGCAGGCGTGGTGCGCGATGGCGGCTTTCTGGATTTGCGCATCGACCCGGCCCTGCCCGACCGCCAGCCATTGCCGCGTCCCGACCTGCGGCTGCGCAATGTTCCGGTCGGGCCGGTCGCGGTCTTCGGCGCCTCGAACTTTCCGCTGGCCTTCTCGGTCGCAGGCGGCGACACGGCATCGGCCTTCGCGGCCGGCTGCCCGGTGGTGGTAAAGGCCCATTCGGCCCATCCCGGCACCTCGGAACTGGTCGCCCGCGCGGTGGCAAAGGCGGTTGCCGATTACGGCCTGCCGGAAGGCGTCTTCTCGATGATCTTCGCCGAGGATCGCGCCGTCGCGCAGGCGCTTGTCGCCGATCCACGCATCAAGGCGGTGGGCTTTACCGGCTCTCGCACCGCGGGCACCGCCTTCATGAAGATCGCCGCCGCACGGCCCGAGCCGATCCCGGTCTATGCCGAAATGAGCAGCATCAACCCCGTCCTGCTGCTGCCCGCCGCGCTGGCCGCGCGGGGTGCGCAGATCGGCACCGCCTTTGCCGCTTCGCTGACGATGGGCGCCGGGCAGTTCTGCACCAATCCCGGCCTGATCCTTGTCATCGAGGGCGAGGGGCTGGACGATTTCCTTGCCGCAGCAACCCGGGCGATCACCAAGGCCGCCCCCGCGACCATGCTGACGCCGGGCATCCTTGCCGCCTATACGCGTGGCGTTGCGGCACTGTCCGGGCATGACGCGGTGGAAACCGTCGCCGCCGGCGCGGCCACCGACCTGAAGGCCAGCCCGGCGCTTTTCGTCACCGACGCCGCCCGCTTCCTCGCCCGCCCCGAATTGCATGAGGAGGTCTTCGGTGCTGCTTCGCTGGTCGTGCGCTGCCCCGACCTTGCCGCGATGACGGCGGTGATCGAGGCGCTGGAGGGACAGTTGACCGCCGCGCTGCACATGGACGAGGCCGACCACGACACCGCGCGCGGTCTGCTGCCGCTGCTGGAGCGCAAGGTCGGGCGGATCCTGGTCAACGGTTTCGGCACCGGCGTCGAGGTCGCCCATGCGATGGTGCATGGCGGGCCGTTCCCCGCGACGGCGGACGGGCGCTCGACCTCGGTCGGCAGCCTTGCCATCGCCCGCTTCCTGCGTCCGGTCTGTTACCAGGATCTGCCGCGAGCACTGTTGCCGCCGGAACTGCAAGGCGACGGCGCGGGGCTGCCTCGTCGTCTGGATGGGAGACCGACCCTGTGAGCGCGCGCGATCTGACCGAAATCACCGGCAAGACCCGGGTTCTGGGCATCCTTGCCGACCCTATCGGCCATGTGAAGGCTCCGCCCGGCATCAACGCCATCGCCATCCGGCGCGGCCGCGATGCGGTGATGGTGCCGTTGCAGGTCGCACCCGAGGATCTGGCCCAATTCGCCGATGCGTTGCGAAAGCTGAAAAGCTATGACGGCGGCATCGTGACGGTGCCGCACAAGGGGGCCATGGCCGGCATCTGCGACGAGATCACGCCGCGCGCCCGGATGATGGGCGCGGTGAACGTGATCCGGCGCGAGGACGACGGACGGCTGGTCGGCGACATGCTGGACGGGGCGGGCTTCATCGCCGGGCTGGAATCGCAGGGCATCACCGTCGCGAACCGGCGCGTTTATCTGGTCGGCGCCGGCGGCGCGGCCAGCGCCATCGCCTTTGCCATGGCCGAGGCGGGCGTGGCACATCTGACGCTGGCCAATCGCACCACCGCCAAGGCGCAAGAGCTTTGCGACCGCATCCGCGCCGCCTTTCCCGAATCCTCGGTCGCGGTCGGCGACGCCAACCCCTCGGGACATGACATCGTCGTCAACGGCACCTCGCTGGGGATGCGGCCGGGCGACGCGATCCCGCTGGATGTCGCGGGACTGGCCCCCGGCATGGTCGTGGCCGAGGTCATCATGGAGCCGGAGATCACCCCGCTTCTGGCCGAGGCACAGGCGCGCGGCTGCCGCATCCACCTGGGCAAGCCCATGCTGGAGCAGCAGCTTGAACTGATGGCCAGCTTCTTCAAGCTGTAAGCCGCCAAGGAAAGGCAAAGCATGATCGACGATCCTTCCGGCCTGTGGCTCGGCCGCGTCTGGCTGCCTCAGGCGGCCGGCCCCGCCGTGGTCACATTGCGAAACGGCAACCTGGTCGAGGTAACCGCCCCCGGCGCCGCCACCGTCTCGGATATCTGCGAGATGGACGACCCTGCCGGCTGGCTGCGCGCCGCCCCCGGCAGGGTTCTGGGCCGGCTTGACGACATCGCGGCGGCACCCATAGGCGACACGTCGCGCATCCACCTGCTGGCGCCCTGCGATTTGCAGGTGATCAAGGCCTGCGGCGTGACCTTCGCACAATCCATGGTCGAGCGCGTGATCGAGGAAAAGGCCGGCGGCGACCCCGCTCGCGCCCAGGCGATCCGCGACCGCATCACCGCCATCATCGGGGAATCGCTGCGCGACATCCGCGCCGGCTCGCCCGAGGCGGCGGCCGTCAAGCAAGCCCTGATCGGCGAGGGCATGTGGTCGCAATATCTTGAGGTCGGCATCGGCCCCGACGCCGAAGTCTTCACCAAGGCCCCGGTCCTCAGTTCCGTGGGCGCCGGGGCCCAGATCGGCCTGCATCCCATCAGCAACTGGAACAACCCCGAACCGGAGGTGGTGCTGGCGGTGTCCTCTCGCGGGCACATTGTCGGCGCGTCGCTTGGCAATGACGTGAACTTGCGCGACGTCGAAGGACGTTCGGCGCTGCTTCTGGGCAAGGCCAAGGACAACAATGCAAGCTGTGCCATCGGCCCGATGATCCGGCTGTTCGATGGAAGGTTCTCGCTGGACGATGTGCGTCGGGCGAAACTGGCGCTGACCGTCGAGGGCGAGGACGGCTATGTTCTGCATGGGCGTTCATCCATGGCGCAGATCAGCCGCGACCCCGCGGATCTCGTCGCCCAGACCATCGGCGCCCATCACCAGTATCCCGACGGGCTCATGCTGTTTCTTGGCACGCTTTTCGCTCCGACCGAGGATCGCGATATCAAGGGCGAGGGTTTCACCCACAAGCCGGGCGACCGCGTGACGATCTCGTCTCCCGGGCTTGGCACGCTGACGAATACCGTGCGATCGTCGACGGAATGCCCACCCTGGCGCTTCGGTCTGCGTGATCTGATGCGCAATCTGTCCAGCCGGGGTCTGCTGTAGCTGCCAAACGGATGCCGCGCCTGTCATCGGTGCGAACGCTCCGGCTACCCTCAAAGCATGTGGGAGAGATGACCGGAGGCGGACAGGCAGATCGCAGCACCGAAAATCGTTGCTCCGACTGCCGGCGTCCCCCACGGCACCCCATTCCCACTTTTCCAAGGTGGGCGGTTGGGCGCACCGCGATTCACACCTCCAGGAATCAATTGCAGGAAACCCATGCGGCGCCGTCTTTCACGCGTCAGGGCCAGAGCAGTTCCTTGTCCCAATTTGCATCCGCCTCGTTCCGTCGAAAAACCAGCCGGTTGTGCTGCCTGTCGGTCGCGCCCTGCCAGAACTCGACCACCTCGGGCATGACCGCATAGGCCCGCCAAGCTTGCGCCATCCTATCGGGTGCGGCGGCGATGCGGGCCTTCGCATCGGCGATGGCAGACACGACCTCGGACGCGGCGTCCAGCGGCGCGCTCTGCCGTTCCAATAACACATTGGCACGCGCATCGACCGAACGGGCCAGGAAATCCTGTGCGCATTCTGCGGCGTCCAGTGCCACCGCCCTGCCCCGGATGCGCACCTGACGGCCCAGGTTCTGCCAGTAGAAGGTCAGGGCGACGGCGGGATTGGCCTCGATCTGGCGGCCCTTGGGGCTGGCGGCGCTGATGGCGAAATGCCAGCCACGATCATCGACGTTCTTCAGGATCAGCATGCGCGCGTCGGGATGGCCCTCGGCATCGACGGTGGACAGCGTCATGGCATGAGGCTCGGCGATCCCGGCCGCGATGGCCTCGTCCAGCCAGTCGAGGAACAGCGCCTGCGGACTGTCGCCCACTGCGCTGAAATCGACGGGATCGAACGGGCCTTCCAGCGCCTTCAAGTCACGCAGTCGTTGCCGGGTCGTGCCGGATGATGTCATCTATCCCTCCTGAACCTGCCTGTCCGCGGTCAAGGTCAGCCTGACCAGTTCGCCATTGCCAGGCGCCTGCCGCGGCATCCCCTCGCCTCCGTCGAGCATCAGCCGCAAGCCGCCCAGCCATGCGCCATGCCCGAAGGCCAGCACCGGCCCCCGCGCGGCCAGGATACGCTGGCGCACCCGCATGATCCGGGCGGTGAAATCGGCGAATGTCTCGCCCAGGGGCAGGGTATGCGGCGCACTTTGCCATGCGCCGGGATGGGCGGCCTCCAGATCGGCCCATGTGCGGCCCTCCCAGTCGCCGAAGGCGATCTCGGCCAGATCGGGGTCGGGTTCCGCCGTCGCGAACCCATGCAACTCCGCCGTGCGGCGCGCGCGTCCCAACGGAGAGGTCAGGACCAGCGCGAAGTCCCGCCCCGCCAGCGCCTGCCGGTTGGCGGCCAGCACCGTCATGTCCTGCGCGCCAAGCGGATCATCCAGCGCAATGTCGCGCTGGCCCTGCAAGCGGCCTTGGGCATTCCACGGCGTGCGGAAATGACGGATGAACCAGAACTCGGCCATGTCTCAATCCGCCAGCAGGGGGGCGCTCTGGCTGTCGATGGACAGGGACACGGTTGCGCCTTCGTCGTAAGGCGGCTGGCCGGAAGAATGCAGCGTATCGACGATGATCTGGCCGTCCGGGGTCTCGACCAGATAGCGGATCTGGCTGCCCAGGAACTCGCGATGCGCCACCCTGCCCGCAATCTCGCCGCCCGAGCCGCTGATGCGGATGTTCTGCGGGCGCAGCACGATGCGGTTCGCATCCCCTAGCGGAGCGGCCACGGGCAGGCGCTGGCCCGCCGCGGTCACGAAATCCGGCCCCTGCATGGCGCCTTTCAGGATGTTCGCGGTGCCAAGGAACCCCGCGACGAAGGCATTCGCCGGCTGGTCGTAAAGCTGCTGCGGGGTGCCGATCTGCTGGATCACGCCCTTGTCCAGCACTGCCATCCGGTCCGAGGTGGTGTTGGCTTCTTCCTGGTCATGGGTGACGAAGATCGTCGTCAGGCCCAGCTTGCGCTGCAAGGCCAACAATTCGCGCCGCATCTGGACCCGCAGCGCGGCGTCCAGATTCGACAGCGGCTCGTCCAGCAACAGCACCTGCGGCTCGATGGCGATGGTGCGCGCCAAGGCGACCCGCTGCTGCTGGCCGCCCGAAAGCTGCGCGGGCATCCGGTCGGCCAGGTGCAAAAGGCCCACGGTTTCCAGCGCGCGCTCGACCCTGGGGCCGATCTCGCGGGCGGGCATCCGGCGTTCCTCAAGCCCGAAGGCCACGTTGCGGCGCACCGACATATGCGGCCACAGCGCATAGGACTGGAACACCATGCCCACGTTGCGCTTCCACGGCGGCAGCTTCGCGATGTCGCGATCCCCGATCAGGATGCGCCCGCGCGGTGTCGGCCCGAACCCCGCAATCGCGCGCAGCAGCGTCGATTTGCCCGAGCCCGAGGGGCCGAGGAAGGCGAAGAACTCGCCCGGCTCGATGACCATGTCGATGCCTTCCAGCACCTTGGTGTCGCCGAACGACAGGTGCAGATCCTCGATGCGGATGCCGGCTTTGGTCTGTGTCATCTCTTCCGTCTCCTAGTGCTGCTGGCCGGTCATGGTCTGGCGGGCGCGTTCGCGCTCGATGATGCGTTGCGACAGGTAAGTGCCAAGCGCCACGATCACCACGGCAAGGATGCCAAGCGCGGCGCCGGGGCCGCGTCCGGCGGGCGATTGCATGTAAAGATAGATGCCATAGGCCAGGGGCGCGTCCGAGGACCGCCCGACCAGCATGATCGTGGCCGACAACTCGACCGCCGCGGTGGCGAAGCTGGTGACGAAGCCGGCAAGGATGCCGCCCGTCATCAGCGGCACCACGATGCGCCGGATGGTGCTGGCGCGGGATGCGCCGAGGCTTTCGGCGGCTTCCTCCAGCGACAGCGAGACCTGTTGCAGCGCCGCCATGCAGGCGCGCAGGGCGTAAGGCAGCCGCCGCACCGCCAGCGCCACGATGATGATGCCCCAGAAGCTGGACATCTGGCCCAGGCCGAAGGGAAGCTGGATGCCGTGGAACATGCGCAGATAGCCGATGCCCAGCACCACCCCCGGCACGGCCAGCGCGGCGGTCGCCATGTAGTCCAGCCATTTGCGCCCCGCCACCTTGGTGCGGATCACGATATAGGCGATGGCGGTGCCCAGCACGACGTCGATCAGCGCCGCCGATCCGGCATAGACGATCGTATTCCAGACATATTGCGAGGACTGGGTGAAGATCGTGCCGAAATGCTGCACGGTGAACCCGTCGGGCAACGGCGAAAACGACCAGATCGTGCCGAAGGCCAGCAGCAGCAACCCGATATGCGGCGACAGCACCATGGCGAGGATCAGCACGATCACGCCCCAGGCCAGCCATTTCTCGCTCGGCTTCAGGTCACGGCGCGACAGGCCCCCGCCGCCCTTCTGCACGGTCGCGTAATCCTTGCCGCGCATGAACAGGAAGGACGCCCAGAGCGAAAAGACCGAGAACGCCACCAGGATGAACGAGATCACATAGCCCATCGGGTCGTTGATCCCGACCCCGGTGATGCGCAGGTAAGCCTGCGGGGCCAGCATGTTGTTGACGTTCAGCAAAAGCGGCGTGCCCAGGTCGTCGAAGACCTTGATGAAGACCAGCGCCGCCCCGGCCAGATAGCCCGGCATCGCCAGCGGAAAGACGATGCGCCGGAACATCCGCACCCCGTGCGAGCCGAGGTTCTGCGCCGCCTCCTCCATCGAGCGGTCGATATTGCGCAGGCTGGCCGACAGGTTGATCAGGATGAAGGGGAAATAATGGATCGACTGGACCAGGATGACGCCGTTCAACCCCTCCATGAACGGAATGCGGAAGCCGAAATACTGGTTCAGAAGCAGGTTGATCGAGCCGTTGCGCCCGAACAGCAGCGACATGGCGACCGCGCCGACAAAGGGCGGCATGATCAGCGGGATGATCCCCAGCGCCTGGATCGCCGCCGTTCCCGCGAAGTTGAAACGCGTGGTGATATAGGCCAGGGGCAGCGCGATCAGCGTCGCCACCACCACCGACATCGCCGAGACGTAGAACGAGTTCACGAAGCTTTCGCGAAACAGCGTCGTGCTGAAGAAATCCTGAAAGTTCTGCAGCGTGAAGGCACCCGTGCGGGCGTCCAGAAACGCCACATAGATCACCTGCGCCACCGGCAGGATCAGGAAGGCCATCAGGAAGATCGCGATCAGGATGCCCGCGACGGCGGCACCCGACAGGCGGGGAAACAGCGTGAACCCGCGCGAAGCGGTCTGGGATGTGTCGGGCATGGTGTCCTCGGGGCGTCAGAGGGGCGTGACGGATACCCGCGCCACCAGGGGCGGCGCGGGATCGGACTTCCTGCGGTCAGTTCAACGCGGCGGCCTGGTCGGCCAGCTCCTTCGCCTTGCGGTAATTCTCGACCGCGAAGCTGTCCCAGGACTGTTCGACCTCGGCCTGACGGCCGACGACCTCGGTATCGGGCTCCGCACGCGAGATGGTGAAGACCTGCGTGAAGGACGGGTCCAGCGATTGCTCCTCGGTGATCGGCATGGCCTCGACCAATGCGCGGGCCTCGGCGATCAGGGCGGCGGCTTCCTCGTTGCCGGTCTCGGCATGGGCGGCCTCGGCCTTCTGCACGGCAGCGACGGCAGCGCGCAGGTCATCCAGCCGATAGGTCACCAGCACGTCGAACAGCGAGTTCACCAGATTGTAGCGCACCCCCGACTTGTCCACGTCGAATTCGATCGCACCGGGCGCGAATTCTTCCGAGAACGGGTTGGGAAATCCCTCGGGCGCGTTGGCATAGGCTTCAGGATTGACCGGCAGGCGCATGATCGCGGGGTTCAGCAGCACCTGCTGGCCCTCGGGCGACAGCAGGAACTCGACGAATTGCCTGGCGCCCTCCTGGTTGGGGGCATTCTCGATGATGCCGATATTGGCGGGAACGATGGCGGTCACGCTGGGATAGACCAGTTCGACCGGAAAGCCCGACGCCTTGGACGCCAGGCCGAAGAAGTCGATCACGATGCCGAAGCCCGTCGCGCCCGAATTCACCGCATCGGGCACGCCGAAGCTGCGCTCGGTCACGGTGTTCATGTTGCCCGAGATCCACTTCCACGTCGCCCAGCCCTGGTCCCAACCCTCGCCTTGCAGCACGGTCTCGACCGTCAGGTGGGTGGTGCCGGAACGCGAGGGCGAAGACATCGCCACATGGCCGTTATATTCGGCGCGCTTCAAGTCCTCCCATTCCTGCGCGACGGGCAGGTCGTTGGCCTGAACATAGCGGGTATTATACATGATCCCGTAACCCGAGGCGGCAAAGCCGAAATAGGTGCCGTCGGGATCGTGGACCGGATAGCCGCCGATGGCGTCGGGGATGCCCTCGAACTGCACGTCGACCTTGGCCAGCAGCCCTTCCTCCTTCAGCACCTCGAACGCGTCGGGGGCCGAGGCCCACATCAGGTCGATGGTGTTGGCGCCGCGGGTCTCTTGCAGATGCGAGACGGCGGCGTTGGTGTTGCGGCTGACCACCTCCAGCGTCGTGCCGGGATATGCCGTCTCGAAGGCGGCCTTGAACGGGTCGGTCAGGTCGCGCGGGAACGAGGTCACCACCGTCACCGTATCGGCGAAGGCGGCAGCCGAGGTCATCATCAGCGCGGCGGCGCTGAGCGTAAGCATTCTGTTCATGTTTCTCCTCCCAGAGGCGTCAGGTGGGCCGGGACAGGCCGGCATTCCATTGGCGCGCGACAACTGTGCATGACGCCGGAATGCCTTGCAAGTATTTGTTTTAATTAATTATTATGGGTCATTTTCGACACGCGCGATGGGTCGTTCCTGACCCATGCGGGTGGCTCACAGCATGTCGAGATGGCGCAGCCGCAGGTAAAGCCGCTTGCGCGGGATGCCCAGAAGTGCGGCGGCCTCGGCCTTGCGCCCGCCGGTCTGGATCAGCGCGGATCGCAGCAGGCGGGCCTCGAAGCCCTCCATCGCGGCGTCATAGCCCATGCCGGCCGTCTCGCCCCCGGGCCCCGGCGTCGGAAAGTCGGTATCCAACCCGATCACCAGCCGCTCGGCCAGGTTGCGGGCCTCGCGGACATTGCCTGGCCAGTCGTGATAAGCGATCCGGCGGCGCAGGACGCTGTCGATATGGGGTTTCGGCAGATCGTGGCGGGCGGCGGCCTCGGCAGCGAAATGGGTGACCAGCAAGGCAGCGTCATCCTCGCGTTCGCGCAAAGAAGGCAGAGGCAGCGTGGCGTTGAAGCGATGAAACAGGTCGGCGCGCAGCCGCCCTTCCGCCGTCAGGACGTCGGGCGGGCGCTTGACGCTGCCGAGGATACGCAGATCGACCGGACGGGGGGCTGCGCCAAGCGGGGTGATCTCGCGCGATTCGACCACGCGCAGCAGGCGGACCTGAAGCCCGTCAGGCATGGATTCAAGCTCGTCCAGATAAAGCGTCCCGCCTTCGGCCCGCGCGATCAGGCCGGGCGCATCGCTGGTGCCGAACAGTTCCCGGTCCACCTCGGGCTCCGACAGCGCGCCGCAGTTGATGGCGACGAAAGGCCCCTCGCCACGCGGGGACAGGTCGTGCAGGATGCGGGCCACCAGTTCCTTGCCGGTGCCGGTCTCGCCCGCGATCAGCAGATCGAGTTGCAGGCCCGCCAGCGCGCGCAGCCTCTGGCGCAAGTCCTGCATGGCGGCGGATCGCCCGATCAGGCGGTCCTCGATCCGTATCTGGCGCAGGCGGGCGTTTTCCAGATGCAGGTCGCGCATCGCCTGCGCCCGCTTCAGCACATCCAGCATCAGTTCCGGCGCGCAGGGCTTTTCCAGAAAGTCATGCGCCCCGCCCCGCATGGCGCGGATCGCGGCGGGCACGTCGCCATGGGCGGTGATCAGGACGAAGGGCACATCCGGCGCGACCCCGCGCGCGCGATCCAGAAAATCCAACCCCGAAAGCCCCGGCATCCGCAGGTCCGACAGGATCACGCCCGGAAAATCAGGCCGCAGCACGTCCAGCGCGGGCGCGGCGGCGTCGAAGGCATGGACCCGGAAACCGGCCAGTTCCAGCGTCTCGGCAGTCGCCTGCCGCAGGTCGGCATCGTCCTCGACCAGCATCACCTCGGGCATGTCATCCCTCCTCCTGCCAGCGGTTCAGGCGCAGCCGGACCTCGGCGCCGCCTTCGGCGTGCTGCTCGATTTCCAGATGCCCGCCCATGTCCTGCATGACGTTGAACGCGATGGAAAGGCCAAGGCCAAGCCCCTTGCCCGGCTCCTTGGTGGTCACGAAAGGATCGGTCAGCGTCTGCCCGCTCTGGCCCTCCAAGCCCACGCCATTGTCGCGAACGACCAGCAGGACGGGGTCGCGTGCCTGCAACTCGATACGGATCAAGCCCGGCTCGGAAGCATTCTCGCGCGCCCCGATCGCATCCAGCGCATTGCCCAGGATGTTCAGCAGCACCTGCTCCAGCAGGATCTCGTCCCCTGCGACCGCCAGCCCGGCCAGATCGGCACAGTCCACGCGCACGCCCTCGGCCCGCAGGCGGTGGTCCAGCAGGTCCAGCGCGGCCTGCACCGGCTCGGCCAGCATCACCCGCGCATTGCGATGGGCCGAGCGGCGCGCGATACGGCGCAGATGGCCGATGGTGCGGGTGATGCGCTCCAGCAGCGCCTCGATCCGCGCGATGGCCGGGCGGGCATCGGGATGAGCCGCGCCAAGGTTGTGCAGGCGGTGGCCGATGGCGGCCAGCGGCTGGTTGATCTCATGGCTGATCGCGGCGGACATCTGGCCAAGCGCCGCCATCTTGCCCGCCTGCACCAGTTCGCGCTGCGTCATCTCCAGCCGTTCCAGCGCCTGCTGGCGGGCCTGGACCGAGGCGCGGAAGACCTCGACCGCGCGGGCCATCTCGGCGATCTCGTCGCCTTGGGGGCGGGGCATGCCGGAATCGCTGCCTGCGATGCGGGTCAGGTCGGTGGAAAGCGCCTCGATCCGCAGCAGGATGCGGTTGTGGACAAAGACCGCCAGGATCATGGCCGTCGCCGCCGCACCCAGCAGCGTCACCAGCCCCAGCCAGACCGAACCGCGCAGGATCGCCGTTGCGGCGGCATCGGCGCGGCGCTGCGCCCCGATCCGCTCGGTCCGGCCCAGATCAGTCAAAAGCGCCTGCATCCTGGCCAGGGCGGCCTGTGCGGTCTGCAATTCGGACACGGCGGCGCGGTGCAACTCCAGCCGCTGCTGTTGCTGGACAAAGATGCTGTCCGACCCCGAGGCCAGCGCCTTCAGCCGATCCAGTGCCTGCGTCAGCAGCGTCACATCGACACGCTGCGGCAGGTTCAGTTGCGCCAGCGCCAGCCGGTCCAGCGTATCGCGGCCAAGCATGCCGGTCTGTTCCAGCGCGTCCAGGCTGTCGGCCGAGCGCGCCTGCAACAGAAGCGCGGTCAGCGTCGCTGCCTCGGAGCCGATCTGCTGCACCCGGTCGCGCAGCAGCCAGTCCTGCGACAGCGCCTGCTCAGCCCCGGCCCGCGCATCCGGGTCGGTGTTCACGACCAGCGCCGCCAGTTGCGTATCCATGTTGAAGGACAGGTCGCTGAGGATCCCCTGCACCTGATCCTGCACATCGGCGTGGATCCAGCGCAGGTCGGCCCCGGTCCGGGCATCAAGCCGCGCGCGCCGGGTCAGGTCGGCGCTGAGCCTGCCGAACCCCGTCAGCGCGCGGCGCAGGGCGCGCTCGGCCACCTCGATCCCGGCGCGGGTCTCGGCGCGTTCGGGCGCTGCCAGCCAGAGGGGCGAAGCCAGCACCCCCTCGACCCCTTGCGAGGCGCTGTCGATGGCGCGGCGCGTCCCCTCGGCAGGCATGGCGGGGTCGGCGACCATCTGCATCGCCAGCGCGGCCAGTTCGCCCGTCGCCTCGGCCAGTTCGCCCGCCAGCGCGACGGCGGGGATGCGGTCCTGCGCCAATGCGCGAAAGTCGCGCTCGGCCCGCAGCATCACCACCATGCCGACCGCCAGCACCCCAGCCGCGATGATCACGACCAGCACCAGCGCCGCCATCAGCCGCCCCCGGATCGAGCCGCGGCGGATCATGGCTGCTCCAATGCGCGGATCAGCGCCTCGGCATCGCGCAGGATCGTGTGCGAGCGCTCCGACCACTCCAAAAGCGTCTCGCGATCCGTCGGGACCGAGCGCGCCTGATGTTCGGTCAGCGGCATCCATGTCAGCAGCCGGCGAATGCGGGCGCGTTCCGTCGGGGGCGCATCGTCCAGCGCCCGCAGACGCCGCCACAGATCGCGGCGCAGCAGCAGGTCGCGGGCAACGAAGGCCTCGAACAACTGCTTGACCTGCCAGTAGCGGCGCGCGGCCAGTTCGGGATCGTAGCGCGACCAGCTGAAATTCAGCGCCGCCCGGATCGCCGGGTCCAGCGATTCCGACAGCTCGGCGCGGATCTCGGGATCGACCGGAATGCGCCGGATGTCGGGGCGCAGCAGGATACGCTGCCCCTCGGACGAAAGGACGAAATCGATGAACACCTTCGCCGCCTCGGGCTGGGTGCCGCCCTGCAAGGCGGCGATCCGTGCGGGGATGAGGATGACCGGCCGGCCGTAGCGAAAGACCAGCCCGTCGCGGGCCAGGGCCAGGAAGTCGATGGTCAGGCCGATGGCGAAATCGCCACGTTCGACGCCCTCCAGCACGCCGAAGCTGCGCGCCGAGATGGTATTCAACTGCCCCGCCAGCTCCAGAATCCACGCCCAGCCCGCCTGCCAGCCGCGATCCTGCAAGATCGTCTCCAGCAGCGAATGCATCGTGCCGGATCGCATCGGATGCGACATGGCGATGCCTTGGGTGAAGGCGGGGTCAAGCAGGTCGTTCCAGTCCTGCGGCACCGGCCCGTCGCGCGGCGCGCGCCAGGTCCATCCGACGGCGGACCAGGCGAAATCCGCATAAGGCCCATCGCCCAGATCGGCCAGACGCCCGGCCTTGTCCAGCACCACGAAAGCCTCGGGCGCCGAAGCCCAGAACAGGTCGAACCCGCGATCATTGCCGGCCAGCACCTCGTCGACGGCGGCATGGGTGTTCTTGTTCAGGACACGGATGCGGATATCGGGGCGGCTGCGCCCAAAGGACTCCAGCATCGGATCGACCACGTCGGCCTGGTAGGAGGTGATGATCCGCAACTCCTCGGCGGAAACGGGCGCCGCAAGCAGGACCATCGCCCATAGCAGGGCGGCCAGCCTGTATGTTCGGACCCTGGTCTGATTTGGCCGGCGCATGCTTCCTCCCCGATGCGGAACTGTTGCATCCTCGGCATCGGTGAGGCAACCAGCCGAGGTGGGAAACGCCTGGGCATCCCCAAAGCACACCTCATGCGCGGCCTTTCAAAGCTTTCCCCTGCCTCTGTTCCATTGGCGCTTTCGTCGGCGATCCTGGCGGCTACTGGGTCGAATTGACGATGACCTCTTCGCCGAAACTGCCGTTGCGCGGGTCGGGCTTGTAGCTGGAGTTTTGCGCCCGCATGACGCGGATAGGCCGGATCCCCGCCTCAAGCGCCGCACGCATGTCGCTGTCGGCGTCGCCGTAATAGATCTTCAGCCCGTGATCCTTCAGGAACTGCACCTTGTTTTCCGACGAGGCGGTAAAGACCACGTCATGCATCTTTTCAAGGTCGAAGGTCTTTTGCAGCGTCGCGGTCAGGGTTTCCTCGCCGCTGCCCTTGGTCCGGCCGGTGATGAAATAGATGTCGTCGCCGCGCGCCACATGCATGTCCAGCAATTCGCGCGCAACCTCTTTCGGCATCGAATACTGGTCGCAGTTGTTGGTGTGGATGTCGGTCCAGAACTCGTCCATCTTGAGGTAATCCTCGGAACCGGGCGAATACCTGTTCTTGCCGTAATAGAAGCAGGGCGTGGAGAACAGCACCGTATCGTCCACGTCGAAGCCCACGGCCATCGGCGGCTGTCCCTCAAGGCTGGCCGCGATCTGCGGGACCGAGACCCAATGCACCGGCGCGGTCGCCAGCAGCTCCGAGGTGGTGACCCCGGGATTGAGGTTCGAGGCGTCATCTGCCAGCGCGGGCCAGGCGGCAAGCAGCAGCGCGATCATGGTCAGTCGTTTCGACATGGGCGGTCCCTTTCCTTGTCTATGGGCGGCGGCGCGGCCTTCCCGGTCTTGCAATCCGCATCGTTTCCTTCGGTCGGCCGGGCCTGTTCGCGATGCGGGGGCGAACTGTCGCAGCAAGCTCAATGCTCCCCGCCCATTTCTTCGGCCATCGCGGCGAACAGCGCGTCAAGCAGGACATACATCGGCGCCACGCGGCCCGTCGGGACCGCCATCCGGCCCGAGGACTGCCGATAGGCGTTCAAGTTCAGGTTCACATCGGCAAGTGAGGCGACGATGGATCCCTTGGGCGAGATGGCCAGCACCGGCGCTCCGGCCTTGCGCGCGATCTCGATGTTCGAGATGAGGTAGCTGGTCAGCCCCGAGAAGGACAGCACGAACAAAAGGTCGCCCGGCCCCAGCAGCGGCGCCGAGTGCATCTGCAAGGTCGGGTCGGAATAGGCCACGGCGGGAATGGCAAGGGCCGCCAGCCGGTGCTGCGCCTCGCTGGCCATGAAGCCCGAGCTGCCATAGCCATAGATATCCACGCGCCGCGCCTTGCCCAGCATGGCGACCGCCGCGCGCAGGGCGCCCAGATCCAGATCGCGCCGTGCCTCCTCGATGGCCTGCCCGGCGCGCTGGAAGATGTCGTCGACCATTGCCGCCAGCGGATCGTCGTTGCCCGACCCCGGCCGCGCCAAAGGTTGCGGCGCGGGCTGGTGCTTGGCCAATTGCTGCGCCAGCTTCAGCCGGAAATCGGGAAAACCGTCGCAGTCCAGCCGCCTGCAGAAGCGGATGATCGAGGGTTCGCTGACCTTTGCGATGCGCGCCGCATCCGAGATCGACCAGGTGATCGCGGTGCTGGGCGTATCCAGCACCGCCTCGGCCACCCGGCGCTCGGCCGGGGTGAAGCTGGCCAGGGATTGACGGATCCGGTCAAGCATCTCACCTCGCGCAGTCAGGACGGCGCCGTCAAAGGGCGCCATGGTCCATCAGTTTCGACAGGCAAGAGCCGGAATAGTCAAACCCCTTCTGCGCCACGACCAGCCTGCGGACGCGGGACAGGTCGTCATGGCCGGTGCCGATGGGCGCGCCCTCGGCGTCGCGGGCATGGACGATACCGCCCGCCGCCTGCACCAGTTGCAGCCCCGCCGCGATGTCCCAGGCGCTGAACTTGGATTCGTAGCAGACCGCCACCCGGCCCGCCGCGACATAGGCCAGATGCAGCGCGCAGGAGCCCAGCCGCCGCACAGCGCGGAAGCTGTCGACCACATCGGCGAAGCCCGCCAGCGTCTCGGGCGTCGGGCGCGCGCCTTCGTAAGGGGCATTGGTCAAAAGCTCGACCTCGCGGTCGGCAAGCCCCTTGGCATAAAGCGCGACGGGGGCGCCGTTCAGGGTCAGCCGGCCGCTCTCGGCCATGAACAGCTCGTCCCGGATCGGGTCGTAGATCGCGGCGCAGACCGGCCGGCCCTCGTAATAGGCAGCAATCGAGACGCTGAAGAACGGCAGGCCCGAGGCGAAGTTGCTGGTGCCGTCGATCGGGTCGATGATCCAGCTGGCCGGGCCCGCGCCCTGCCAGCCGCTTTCCTCGCCCAGGATGCGCGATTGCGGCAGGCGGTCCCAGATGATGCGGCTCGCCTCGACCTCGGCGGCCTTGTCGGTGACGGTCACGATGTCGAAAAACCCGGCCTTCTGCTCGGTCGCAAGATCGGCGGGCGTGGCGTTCAGGAATGCCTCGCGCGCGATGGCGCCGGCGGCCAGCGCGGCGGCGCGGGCGGTGGCGGCGATTTCGGCGTCGAGGTCGGTCGTGGTCATCAGGTTCATGGTCAGGCTGCTTTCAATGCGTTCGTGTTTTGGTCGTCGGCCAGCATCCAGACCGGCCTTGTGTCCAGCGCCAGCCGCAGCGGCCGGCCCTGTTCGGCGATGCCGCCGTGGAAATATTGCGCGTCGGTGACGGTGCATTCCTGCCCGCCGATCTCGGTCAGGTACTCGACATGGCCACCCTGGAAGACGACGCGCTTGACGGTGGCGGTCAGCGGGCCCTGCGGATCGATGCGCAGGTATTCGGGCCGCAGCACGCAGCGCACGCGCTGGCCGGGGCGCAAGGGATGCGGACCGCGCGGCAGCTCGAAACTGGCGCCGGCGATGCGGGTGCGTACGGTCGCCTCGCCGATTTCCTGCACCTCGCCCTCGAGGATATTGGCCTTGCCCATGAACTCGGCCACGAAGGCGGTGCCGGGGCGGGCATAGACGTTCATCGGCGTGTCGGCCTGTTCGACGACGCCGTTGCGCATCACCACGACGCGGTCGGAAATCGCCATCGCCTCGCTTTGGTCATGAGTGACGTAAAGGCTGGTGATGCCCAGGCGCAGCTGGATCGCCCGCAACTCGTCCCGCATCCGCTCGCGCAGCTGCGCATCGAGGTTCGACAGCGGCTCGTCGAAGAGCAGCACCTTGGGCCGGGTGACCACGGCGCGGGCCAGCGCCACGCGCTGCTGCTGGCCGCCCGACAGGCGCGAGGGCGCGCGGTCGGCATAGGGGGTCAGCGCCATGGTCTCGAGCATCTCGTCCACGCGGCTGTTCAGTTCGGCCTTCGAGAGGTTCTGCAGCTTGGCACCGTATTCGACGTTCTGGCGCACGGTCATGTGCGGAAACAGCGCATAGCTTTGGAACACCATGCCGACATTGCGGGCATTGACCGGCAGATGCGTCACGTCGCGCCCGCCGATGGTGATGCGGCCCGAGGTGGGCGTCTCGAACCCCGCGAGCATCCGCAGCGTGGTGGTCTTGCCGCAACCCGAGGGGCCCAGCAGCGTGACCAGCGAGCCTTCCTCGATGGTCAGGTCCAGGTCTTGTACCGCAAGCCCGCCCGGCGCCCCGCCGGCGGCGGGGAATTGCTTGACGATATTCTGGAAAACGACGTTCGACATGGGATGTCACCTTTCGCGCGCGCTGCGGTTCAGAACGAGTTGCATGAGGGCAAGGATGGCCAGCACCACCACGACCAGGATGCAGCACCAGGCTGCGGCGACGCCGGTCTTGAGCGTCTCGACCTGCGACAGGATGGTCACGGTGATCAGCGTCCAATTGGCCGAGACCAGGAAGATCACCGCGCTGAGCGTGGTCAGCGACCGGGTGAAGGCATAAGCGACCGAGGAAAACAGCGCCGGACGCAAAAGCGGCAGGGTGACGCTGGTGAAGGTCCGGCCGCTGGAGGCGCCAAGGATGGTCGACGCCTCTTCGATCGAGCGGTCGATCTGTTGCAGCTGGTTGGTGCCGGCCTCGATGCCCACCTGCAGGTTCTTGACCACCATGGCTGCGATGATGATGGCGGCGGTGCCGGTCAGCAGCAGGGGCGGCGTGTTGAAGGTGCCGATATAGCCGATGCCCAGGATGGTGCCCGGCGCGGCAAAGGACAAAAGCGTGCCCCAGCGCAGCAGGAAGCTGCCCGGGAAGGCACGGCGCACCAGAAGATAGGCGATCATCATGCCGGCGATCGCCGTAACCGGCGTGGCGATACCGGCCAGATACAGCGAATTGCCCAGCGTATCGAAGCCGGCGGTGAAGACGGTCCGGTAATGGTCCAGCGTCAGCGTGTTGTTGACGCCCGGCAGCTTGGTGAAGCTGACATAGAACACGGTCGCATAGAACAGCAGGATGGTCAGCGCCAGGAAATAGCAAACCAGCGACAGCGGCAGCACCACCCGCGCGCCCGAAATGCGGATCGACTGCGCCGTGGGCTTGCCGGTCACGGTGACATAGCTTTTCTTGCTGACCCAATAGCGGTGGATCAGGAAGGCGGTCATCGACGGGATCAGCATCAGGCTGGCCAGCAGCGCGCCGGCGTTCAGGTTGAAATAGCCCACCATCTGCGAATAGGCCTCGACCGCCAGCGTGCTGAACGGCCCGCCGATCAGCATCGGATTGCCGAAATCCTCGACCGATTTGACGAAGACCAGCAGGATGGAGCTGAGGATCGCGGGCGTCACCAGGGGCAGCGTCACCTGCCGGAAGGTGGTCCAACGCGTGCCGCCCAGCGAGGCCGAGGCATCCTCCAGCGCGCTGTCGATGGATTGCAGCATGCCCTTGATGTTCAGGTAGGCGATGGGGGTGAAGGCCAGCGACTGGATCAGCACCAGGCTGTGAAAGCCGTAGACATTGGCGTTGCGGATGCCCAGCAACTCGCGCGTGATGAGCCCCGAGCGGCCGAACAGGATCACGATGGCCAGCGCCATGACGAAGGGCGGCGAGATGATCGGCAGCAGCGCCGCCGCGTGGATGAAACCCTTGCCGGGCATGGTGGTCCGCGTCACGGCAAAGGCCATGACAAAGCCCGCCACCGTTGCGACCAGCGCCGAGGTCGCGCCCAGGATCAGCGTATTGCCAAGCGCGCGCCAGACGAAGGGCTGTGCCAGCGTGGTCTTCAGCGCGGCAAGGTCAAAGCCCTCCGGCGTCCAGACCGCCTGCTTCAGCACGTTGACGATGGGCAGGACGGCGAAGACCAGCACCGAGAGCGTCAGCAGGACGAAGATGCCGAACAGCCAGGGATCGGCAGCGATGCGGCGCAGCGGCGCGGGCAAGGCCCAGCCCGCCCCCGGCCGCGCGGCGGTGTCGGTTTGCAAAGACATGGGGACGGGCTCCTTGGCGCCTTACTGGGCGTCGGCCTTGTGGCGGACTTCGTTCTCGTAACGCTCTAGCAGGCGGGCGCGGTTGGCACCGGCCCAGGCGAAATCGTAATCGATCAGCTTGACGTTGCTGAGGTCGATCCTGGCCTCGGGGTTGACATAGCCGGGCACGATCGGGCCGCGGAAGGTGGCGCCCATGGCGGCCTGGCCCTTTTCGGTCAGCACCCAGTCCAGGAAGGCGGTGGCGGCCGTGGCCTGGTCCTCGGGCGCATTGGCGACGGCGGCGGCGGCGTTCACCTCGAAGCCGGTGCCCTCTTTCGGGAAGGCATAGTCCAGCGGATAGCCGGCAGCCAGCGCCGCCTCGACATCCTGGGTAAAGGCCATGGCCAGCGCCACCTCGCCATTCGCGACCATGCGCGAGGGCGCGACGCCCGAGCGGGTATACTGGATGACGTTCTTGTCGATGTCCTTCATCAGCTGGAAGCCCTCGTCCTCGCCGGAAAGCTGCACGACCGAGGCCAGTGCGACATAGGCCGTGCCCGAGGACGCGGCATGGGCCAGCGCGACGTTCTTCTGATAGGCCGGGTCGGCGAAACTCGTCCAGCTGTCGGGGATCGGCGCCTGCGCTTCCTCCACCAGATCGGCGTTATAGGCGAAGACCAGCGGCGACATGGAAATCGGCGTCCAGGCGCCGTCCTTGTCGGCAAAGCGCGGATCGACCTTGTCGATGCCGGCCGCCTTGTGCGGCGCCAGGAGTCCCTCCTCGGCCGCCTGGATGAAATTGTCGGCGGCGCCGGCCAGCCACAGCCCGGCCTGCGGATTGGCCTTCTCGGCCCGGATGCGGGCCAGGATCTCGCCTGCGCCGATGCGGACAAAGCGCGCCTCGTTTCCGGTATCGGCGGCAAAGGCCGCCAAGACCGAGCCGCAATCGTCATCCGACATCGGGCAATAGACCGTCAGCGGCGCCGCCTGGGCACTGGCGACCGAGCATAGCAAGGCAAGCGCTGAAGACAGCGCGAGTGGACGTTTCATCAAGGGTTCCTCCGCAAAGCGTCCGGCACCTCCATGCGATCGCCCACGCGCCGCAATACCGAACAGGACGGAGAATAGTAGCTGCACTACAAATGTCAAATCATTTGTAGCTAATTTACAGAACTTGGCTGGGCACCCTCCTCCTCTCCCGACTTGCACGTTCCAACCGACAGCCCTTCGGCCCTGCTGGACCCTCCGAGAATGGGGCTGTCGGGGCAAGAGGCGGGCATTCCACCCGCCCCGCCTGCTCAAGAGGCCATGGCGTTCTTGCAGTGATTGGACCGGGCCAAGAAAAGCTCGGGGTAAGCGGGGCGAGCCGCCTCAGAAGCCGACCCGATCGGCGCCCTTGAGGCCAAGGATCTCGCGCGCCTGGCCGGGGGTCGCGACCTCGCTGCCCAAATCTTCGATGATGCGGCGGATCTTGGCGACCTGCTGGGCGTTCGATTCCGCCAGCTTGCCGCGCGCGATCAGCAGCGAATCCTCCAGCCCCACCCGGACGTTGCCGCCCATCTGGCTGGCGGTGGTGGCCAGGGGCATCTGCGCGCCCCCCGCGCCCAGCACCGACCAGCGATAGTCGTCGCCGAACAGCCGGTCGGCGGTGCGCTTCATGAAGACCAGGTTGTCCACCTCGGGACCGATGCCGCCCAGGATGCCGAAGATGAACTGGATGAAGACCGGCGCCTTGAAGAGCCCGATATCCATGCAGAAGCGCAGGTTGTAGAGATGGCCGACATCGTAGCATTCATGCTCGAACTTGATGGCGTGGGGGGCAAGCTGGTTCGCCGCGTTCTCGATATCCGCGAAGGTGTTGCGGAAGATGTTGCCGTCGGACCTGGCGACGTAGTCGCGCTCCCAGTCGAATTTCCAGGTGTCGTAGCGCCGGGCCAGCGGGTGGAAGCTGAAATTCATGCTGCCCATGTTCAGCGAGCACATCTCGGGCGAGAAGCGCAGCGCCGGGGCGATGCGCTCGTCGATGCTGTTGGTCAGGCTGCCGCCGGTCGAGATGTTGACCACCGCATCGGTCGATTGCCTGATGCGCGGCAGGAAGGCGGCGAAGGCCTCGGGGTCGATGGTCACGCCGCCGTCCTGGGGGCGGCGGGCGTGCAGATGCAGGATCGCGGCGCCCGCCTCGGAGGCCGCGATGGCCTGCGCCGCGATGTCCTCGGGCGTATAGGGCAACGCATCCGACATGGTCGGCGTGTGGATCGCACCGGTGATGGCGCAGGTGATGACGACGGGGGGTTT
>NZ_FNEA01000045.1 GCF_900100045.1 Paracoccus denitrificans
CCACGCTTGAAGGTCTGCATAGGTGGTGCGAATACCTCCACCGCCATGGCTGTGATCGGGCCGATGCCCGGCATCGTCTGCAAGCGGCGTATTTCTTCGCCGAATTGGGCTTCGCGACGAAGCGTTTTCTCGAGGTCTGCAATTTTGGCGTTCAGCTGTTCGATCTGCTCGAGGTAGATCCGGCCGATATCGCGAACCAGCTGCGGAATTGCGACATCGGTCGCGTCCAGTGCTTTGGCCAGAGACTTCAGGTGAGCCGGTCCTTGCGGCACAACGAGACCGTGTTCTGCGAGGTGGCCGCGCAGGGCATTGATCAGTTGCGTCTGTTCCGCCAGATGCTGCGCATAAAGGCCTGCGACCTGTTCCTTCACGCCGCCGTTCGGATGGGCGACGACGATGGCCGGGTAGTTCTATTCGGGATCATAACCCGCCGGGGTATAGACATTGGCGGAAATCTCAAGCCCGTTGAGGTCGTAGGTGACCGGATGGATATTGACCTGTTCCGGCTTGTTTTCCGTGATCGCGCCTTCATAGGTCAGGGTGAACGGGTTCTGCTGATAGTCCGCTGCCATGACGCCGCTGGCGGCCAGGGTCATCATCGCCGTCATGAGCGACGTCTTGAAAATAATACGCTGATTCATTTGGTTACTCCTCTGCAGGGCGCTGAGCGGATTGCTCCACACGCTCTCAATGCCGGAAATACCTAGCTGGCCTTTGTCGCAGAACTTCCTTCGAATTGTAATAATTTGTAATGCTCCACCCGGTCGCATGTCCCGGTCTCCAAGCCGCGCAAGTAGCCGGTTCCGGATTTCATTTATTATCTGAGCTTATAGGCTTTATCGAATCGCGCCGGCTTATCGGCTGGTCCGTTCCGGCCTAGCTTTGTCCGGACGGCATACAGATGATGGAGAGGGGAAAAATTGAGGTTTTCTATGAACTTTCTGGGGGCATGTATGGTCTCGACCGGTATTCTCGCGGCTGCCAGTGCCTCGGCGCAGCAGGCCGAGCCGCTTGTGATCAGCGAGCAAGGCAGCTTCTTCGCGGGCGGCTCGGTCGTCACCACGCCAGGCACCTACAACAACAATGTGCCGACCGCCGAGGGGCAGAGCATCCACGGCGATCACCTCTACACCTTCTACCAGATTCCGCAGGATGCGAAGTCCACGCCTATCGTGATGCTGCATGGCCACATGCAATCGGCGCGCAGTTGGGAGACGACGCCGGACGGGCGCGAGGGCTTCCAGACCCTGTTCCTGCGCAAGGGCTATCCGGTCTATCTGGTCGATCAGCCGCGCCGGGGCCGGGCCGGCAACAGCCTTGAGGCCGCGACCATCGAGCCGACACCGCTCGATCAGTTGTTCTTCGACCAGTTTCGCCTGGGCATTTGGCCCGATTATTTCGAGGGCGTCCAGGTCGACCAGAGCCCGGAGACGCTGGAGCAGTTCCTGCGCTGGATCACCCCGAACACCGGCCCCTATGATCCGAATGTAGTCGCGGATGCGATGTCGGCGCTGGTCGACAGGACCGGCCCGGCGATCCTGTTCACCCATTCGCAGGGCGGCGGCCCCGGCTGGCTGACGGCGATCAGGAACGAGGACATTCGAGCAATCGTCTCCTACGAGCCGGGCAGCGGCTTCGTCTTCCCCGAAGGGGAGGTGCCGGAGACCATGCCGAGCGCGGGCGGGCCGCTGGCGGCGGAAGCCGTGCCGCTGGAGGATTTCCAGAAGCTGACCCGCTTCCCGATCCTGATCTACTATGGCGACAACTTCCCCACCGAGCCGACCGAGCGCCGCGGCGAGGACATCTGGCGCGTGCGGCTGGACATGGCGAAGCTGTGGGTCGAGGCGGTCAACCGTCATGGCGGCGACGTCACGCTGGTTCACCTGCCCGAGATCGGCATCACCGGGAACACGCATTTCCCGTTCTCGGACCTGAACAACGTCGAGATCGCCGATCACACCGCGCAGTTCCTGGCTGAGAAAGGTCTGGACTGACTTTCGGACAGGGCCACGTCATCGGCGTGGCCTGTTCATCGGACGCAGCTTGTGGCCGGGTTCGATGATCGACCCGGCCGCAATCCTTTCAGGGGAGTGAAATGAGCAAGGATTCAGGTGTGCTTCTGGTCGTGGGCGCGACCGGCAGCATCGGGCAGCGTGTCGTCACGGCGGGTCTGGCGCATGGCTATACCGTGCGCGCGCTGCTGCGCGATGCGTCTCGCGCACAGGACTTCCCGGCAAATGTCCAGACCGTCGTGGGTGACATGACCCGGCCCGAGACCCTTGCGGCTGCGGTCGATGGGGTCGGTGCGATCGTGTTCACCCATGGCAGCTACGGCAATCCGGCGGCTGCGGAGGCGGTGGATTATGGCGCCGTGCGCAATGTGCTGGCGGCTCTTGGCAACCGGACGGCACGGATCGCGCTGATGTCCACCATCGGCGCGACGGATCGCCGGGGTTCGCATGACTGGAAGCGGCGGGGCGAACGGCTGGTGCGCGCCAGCGGGTTTCCCTATACCATCGTTCGCCCGGCCTGGTTCGACCACAACCGGCCCGACCAGTTGAAGCTCCTGATGTTGCAGGGCGACAAGGATCTGGCCGGCAATCCCTCGGACGGGGTGATCGCCCGGCGCCAGATTGCCGAGGTGCTGGTGCGCAGCCTGTCCTCGGAGGCCGCCCTGCGCAAGACTTTCGAGCTTCATGCCGAAACCGGGCCGGAGGAGGAGGATTTCGACATGGTGTTTGCGCCGCTGGCCGCCGATCCTGCCGATGCGCTGGACGGTGCGAAGGACAAGGCCAACATGCCGCTCGCAGACGAACCCGCGCAGATTCGTGCGGAACTTGAAGCGGTGCGGGGTCGCGCGGCGGGCTGACCTATTCCCGATACCGCAGCCGGTCCAGCAGCAGCGCAAACGCAGGGGACGGGTGTTTCCGGCTGGGATAATAGAGGTGATAGCCTGGAAATCGCGGGCACCAGTCCTCCAGCACGCGGATCAGGCGGCCTTCCGCGATGTAAGGCAGAGCCTGATCCTCGGGCAGATACGCGATGCCCAGGCCATCCAGCGCGCAGGCGACCCGTAAGCCAAGGGTGTTCAGCACCAACTGCCCTTCGCTGCGCACCTTCACCTCATGCCCGTCCTTTTCCAGCCCCCATTGGAAGATGCCGCCATAGGTCGGAAGGCGGGAGCTGATGCAGTTGTGGGCGATCAGATCCTCGGCCGTTTGCGGGATCGGGCGATGCTCGAAATAGGTGGGCGAAGCCACCACCGCCATGCGCATCTCTGGCCCGATCCTGACCGCAACCATATCCTTGGCCAGTTGCTCGCCGAGGCGGACGCCGGCGTCATAGCCTTGGGCCACGATGTCAGTCAGTCCGTAGTCGACGATCAGCTCGACCTTGATGTCGGGATACTCCGGCAGGAACGTCGCCAGCGCCGGTTGCAGGATCGAGACCGCCGGATGTTCGCCCGTGGTGATACGGATCGTGCCCGCGGGCTTGTCACGCATGGCGCTGAGATCGGCCAGCGCGGTTTCGATCTCGTCAAACTTCGGTGAGATCGTCGTGAGCAGCCGTTCACCGGCCTCGGTTGGCGACACGCTGCGCGTGGTCCGGGTCAGCAAGCGGATGCCCAGCCTTTCCTCCAGATTGCGGATCGACTGGCTCAGCGCCGACTGGGAAATCCCCAGCTTCGCGGCCGCTTTGGTGAAGCTGCGCTCGCGCGCGACGGTGGCAAAGGTGGCGAGCGCGTTGAAGTTTTCGTTCGACATTTATCACCTCACCTAATGACCGTATGCGGTTTACCCCATCTAATCGATTGGAGCCTTTGCACATAGTATTTTTTGCCACTGGACGCCCTGGTTTCGGATTCGGGACGCGCCGCGCCCAGCCGCAATCCATGAGCCAGGAGTTCCGATGACGTTTTCCCTGCGACGCCTAGCCCTTGTTGCCGCCCTCGGAGTTACACCGTTCGCAGCTTGGTGGGCCGCCGCCGAGGAAACACGCGTCACCTTCCCCGATCTGGATGCGCTCATCCATTACACCACCGTCACCCGTGGCAATGTGGTCGAGCATATGCTGACCACGCAAGAGGCCATTGACGCGGTGCAGGCGGGTCAGCCGATCCCAGCCGGCACGCATGTCGTGCTGGTCGACTACCGTGATGGCTCGGATGAGGTTTATCGATATTTAGTGATGCAGAAGGGCGAGGGCTGGGGCGACGACTTCGATGAGCGTCGTCGCACCGGCGACTGGCAGTTCCAGTTCTACTGGGGCGACCGTTCGATCAACATGGATGAGAACACCGCCCGCTGCCAGCGATGCCACCAGTCACGGGCAAGTTCAGATTATATGTATACTTACAACGACCTGCGGAGGTTCGGGCAGTGAAGGCCGTTCTGCCCCCCGCCAGACCTCTCCTGCCGCAGGATTGCCGATGACCATTCGCATCCGCATCCTCCTGGACTTCCTCGCCGTCGGGCTTTTCGTCGCCGGTCTCGCCTATTGGTGGCAGGACAACCTGACGCATGAAGTGATCGGCACGATCTTCTTCGCCCTGCTGATCGCCCACAATGTCTTCAACCGGCGCTGGTATGGCACGGTGAAGAAGGGGCGCTACGATCCGCCCCGCACTCTCAATACCATCGTGATCGCGGGTATGGCGATCTCGATGCTGATCCTTCTGGGCACCAGCATCCTGATCTCGCAGGACGTCTTTGCCGCCCTGGCGCTGGACGGAGCCTTCGCGGTGCGCGCGGCGCATATGTTTGTCGCCTATTGGGCGCTGGTGTTTCTGGCCGTGCATCTCGGCACGCGCTGGCAGATGGTGATGAATGTCACGCGCCAGGCGCTTGGCATCAAGGGGACGAGCCCCCTGCGGACCTGGACGCTGCGCGCCGCTACCGCCATTGTCGCGGTGAAAGGCGTCCTGGCCACGCTTGAGATGGGGTTGGGGACCAAACTGCGCTTTGAATACGCGCTCGACATGTGGGATTTCAACGAAAGCACGCTGGGGTTTTTCGCGAACTACCTGTCGATCATCGGGCTTTATGCGGCGCTGACCTGCTACGGCCTGACCTTCTTGCGCGAACGCAAGCGCCGCAAGGCGTGAATGCTGCCGTGGCGCATCCTTGGGTGCGCTGCGGATTGATTAGTATATCTTATAATATCATGCGGATTGAGGCGGCTAATCCCTGCGATGGCCGTTCTCTATATTTCTGTCAGGCACGACGGATGCTCGTGACGCGCGATGGCGCATCGGTGAGCCGAGGCGGCATTCCCGCCTGATCGAGGCCCGGAGAACACAACACATGCGAAGAACATTCTGTCTGATCCCGTTTCTGCTCGCGCTGGCACCGCTCGCCGCCGCGGAAGAACGGCCTGCCGGGGAGGTTGCCATGATCGCGGAACAAAGCGTCGAGGTTCTGGGCGAGCATCTGACAGCCGACGGGCGGCTAGCCGACATTCTCGACAATCCCGCCTTTGCCGGATTTGCCGAGCGCATCCTGCCTTGGGCAGGCCGCCGCTACGACCCCGCAATGCCGCTCGGCCAGATGGCCAGTCTGCTGCCCTATCATAGCGCCGTCGATACCGGCACGGTCGTCGCTGCCCTGAACCGGATGATCGACGACGCGGGCGCCGGTCAGACGGTGTTCTACGACATCTACTCCGAAGCGGAGAGGCGGGCCGACCCCGCCAAAGCCGCGACCGGCCTGTTCTTCTACCGGGGCCGCCCCGGTGCCCCCTTCGCGGTGATCGCGCCGGGCGGCGGCTTCTCCTATGTCGGTTCGGTGCATGAGGGCTTCCCCTATGCAGAGGCGATCAGCGATCTCGGGCTGAACGCCTTCGTCCTGACCTATCGTGCTGGCCAGGGCGGTCAGGTCGCCACCGAGGATCTGGCCGCTGCAATCACCTGGATTTTCCGCAACGCGGAAGAACTGGGTGTCGGCACCGACGGCTATTCCCTGTGGGGCAGTTCGGCGGGCGCCCGGATGGCGGCCTATATCGGCTCGCACGGGCCTGCCGCCTTCGGTGGGGCCAATCTGCCGAAGCCGGCTGCCGTCGTCATGGCCTATACCAGCCATTCCGATCTGGCCGAGACAGAGCCGCCGACCTTCGTGGTCGTGGGCGAACGGGACGGCATCGCCCCGCCCGGCAACATGGAGCGCCGGATCGCCGCCCTGCGCCGGATCGGCACGCCGGTCGAATATCACCTCTTTCCCAATGTCGGTCACGGCTTCGGGGCCGGCACCGGCACCAGCGCCGAGGGCTGGATCGCCGAGGCCGTTCGTTTCTGGCGGCAGCAATTGTGAGGGGCGCAAGCGCGAAAGGAAGAAAAGCCATGGACA
The DNA here is from genome assembly GCF_900100045.1 of Paracoccus denitrificans. Taxonomy (GTDB): domain Bacteria; phylum Pseudomonadota; class Alphaproteobacteria; order Rhodobacterales; family Rhodobacteraceae; genus Paracoccus; species Paracoccus denitrificans. The sequence continues at coordinate 6,342 of NZ_FNEA01000045.1, forward strand.
GAATCCGACGGGCAATGCTGCGCTTCATCCCAATATGGGCTGTCGGGCTCCTCGCCGCACTAAGTGTCGGGGCGGCTGCCGCTTATGAAGCAGGACCAGGCAATCTGGTCGTGTATTTCTCGCGCAGCGGAAATACGCGCGTCATCGCGGGCCAGATCGGCCGGGCGATGGACGCGCAGGTCTTCGAGATCATTCCCGCGACACCTTACCCGGAAGATTACGAGGAAACCGTCGCGCAGGCGACGCGCGAACGGGAGAGCGGCTATGAGCCGCCGCTGGAATCCAGCGTCGAGAACATCGCGGACTACGACACGATCTGGCTCGGGTTCCCGATCTGGGGAGGGTCGGTTCCGCCCGTCATCCGTTCGTTCCTGTCGGGGCACGACCTGTCCGGCAAGACGCTGATCCCCTTCATTACCCATGGCGGCTACGGCACCGGCAACAGCCTGGCCGTCGTCGCCGAACACGCACCGCAAGCGAGGCTTGTCGAGCCGTTCGTGCTCGAGGCCGATCAGGAACGGCGCACGCTGGAGCGGGTGACGGACTGGCTTGGGCAACGATGAGAAATCGCGCCGCAGGTCTCTGCGGTGCAATGATGGAGAAAGACGATGAAAACAAGGAGGCTTGGAAGCAGCGGGCTGGAAGTCTCGGCGCTCGGTCTCGGCTGCATGGGCCTGAGCTATGGATATGGACAGGCCACCGGGCACGGTGATGCAATTCGTCTCATTCGCACCGCCCATGCCCGTGGTGTCACCTTTTTCGACACCGCCGAGGCTTATGGGCCTGGTCTCAATGAGGAGATTATAGGAGAGGCGCTGCAACCCGTTCGCGAGCATGTGGTGATCGCCACGAAGTTCGGCTTCAGGGACGGTGTGCCAGCGAACGGTCTCGACAGCCGCCCCGAGCGCATCCGCCACGTCGCAGATGCGGCTTTGAAACGCCTCCGGACCGATCATATCGACATCTTCTACCAGCATCGCGTCGACCCGAACGTGCCCATCGAAGATGTGGCAGGCACGGTCAGGGACCTCATCCATGAAGGCAAGGTGCGTCACTTCGGATTGTGTGAGGCTGGCGCCGACACGATCCGCCGTGCGCAGGCGGTGCAGCCTCTGGCAGCCTTGCAAAGCGAATATTCCATGTGGTGGCGGGAACCGGAGACCGAAATCCTTCCGCTTCTCGATGAGCTTGGTATCGGCTTTGTGCCGTTCGCACCGCTCGGCAAAGGATTTCTGACAGGCAAGATCGACCAGAACGCCACCTTTGCGAAAGACGACTTTCGGGCATCCGTGCCGCGTTTCTCGCCCGAGGCGCTCAAGGCAAATCAGGCGCTCGTCGACGTCATCGCGTCAATCGCTTCGGACAAGAACGTGACGCCCGCGCAGATCGCGCTGGCATGGTTGCTTGGCCAGCGACCCTATATCGTCCCGATTCCCGGCACCACCAAGCTGAATCGGCTGGACGAGAACATTGGAGCGGCAACTGTCGCGCTGTCTTCTGACGAGATGGCGCTGATCGGCCAGTCGCTCGACGCCATCGCCGTGCGGGGCGACCGCTATCCGGCATCCCACCAGCAATTCGTCAACCGCTGAGGGCGCGCCGTTCAGACGCGACCTCTCCCGAACACAAGGACAACAGACATGACAAACGAACAGAAACTGAAGATCGGGCGGCGGGGTTTCCTGGGTGCGGCGGGCGGCCTGGCCGCGGCGCCGCTGCTCGTCTCGACCGGCTCCGGGGTCTCCGCACAGGAAGCCGCGCAAGGGACGGGCATCTATGCCACCGCCCCCTCGTTGAGTGGTCGGCGGATGCTGGGAACGCTGGAGGTGTCGAGCATCGGCCTTGGCGTTCAGAACATGCACCGCACCTATCAGACGACGATCCCGTCGCGGCCAGAGATGATCAACATCATCCGCACCGCCCATGACCGTGGCGTCACGTTCTTCGATACAGCCGAAGCCTATGGCCCGCATGAATGCGAGCGGATTCTGGGCGAAGCCGTTGAGCCGTTCCGGGACGAGGTGGTGATCACCTCGAAGTTCGGCTGGAACATCGACCTGGAAACCGGCGAGCGGCTGCCGGGCCTGAACAGCAAGCCCGATCACATCAAGCTGGCGGTCGACGGTATGCTGAAGCGGCTGCGCACCGACCGCATCGACCTGCTCTATCAGCACCGCGTCGACCCCGAAGTGCCCATCGAGGATGTCGCCGGCGCGGTCAAGGATCTCGTGGACGAGGGCAAAGTCCTGCATTGGGGGCTTTCGGAGATGGGGCTCGGGACGCTGCGCCGCGCCCATGCCGAACTGCCCGTGACGGCCGTCCAGAGCGAGTATTCGATGCTCTGGCGCGGGCCGGAAGATGAGGTGCTGTCCGTCTGCGAGGAACTCGGCATCGGCTTCGTGCCGTGGAGCCCGCTCGGTGTCGGCTTCCTGACCGGCGCGATCGACGCCGGCACCCGCTTCGCCGAGGGCGACATCCGTGGGGTTGAGACACGCTTCGCGCCTGAGAACCTGCCGGCGAACCTGGCGCTGGTGGCGCTGCTGAAGGATTGGGCCGGCAGGAAGCAGGCCACCGCCGGACAGATCGCGCTCGCCTGGCTTCTGGCCCAAAAGCCCTGGATCGTCCCGATCCCCGGCACGACGCAGATGGCGCATATGCTGGAGAACATCGGCGCGGCCGCGATCAGCTTCACGCCCGACGAGATCTCCGAACTCAACATGGCCGTCGCGGCGATCGAGCTGCGCGGCCAACGTCTCCCCGACGCCGTTCTGGCCTTCTCGAATGTCGAGGCTCCGGCAAGGAATTAAGGAAGTAGACATGAAAAGCAGAAATCTAGGAAATCTTGAGGTCTCGGCCCTCGGCCTCGGCTGCATGGGGATGACGGGCGTTTACGGTCCGGGCGTCGAAAAGGCCGACATGATCCGGCTTATCCACGACGCGCATGACCGCGGCGTGACCTTCTTCGACACGGCCGAAGCCTATGGCCCCTTCGCCAACGAGGAATTGCTTGGCGAGGCGCTTCAGCCGATCCGCGACAAGGTGGTGATCGCCACCAAGTTCGGCTTCGACATCGACCTGGAGACCGGCGCCCGCAACGGCGGCACCAACAGCCGTCCCGAACGCATCAAGGCGGTGGCGGACGCGGCGCTCAGGCGGCTGCGCACCGACCGCATCGACCTGTTCTACCAGCACCGCGTCGATCCGAACGTGCCGATCGAGGATGTCGCCGGAGCGGTGAAAGACCTGATCGCCGCGGGCAAAGTCAAGCATTTCGGCCTGTCGGAAGCCGGGGTCGGCACCATCCGTCGCGCCCATGCCGTCCAGCCCGTGACTGCGGTGCAGAGCGAGTATTCGCTGTTCTGGCGTGGGCCGGAAGTGGAGCTTCTGCCGGTGCTGGAGGAACTCGGTATCGGCTTCGTGCCCTTCAGCCCGCTGGGCGCGGGTTTCCTGACCGGCAAGATTGACGAGACCACCACCTTCGAGCAGGGCGATTTCCGCAACCTTGTTCCGCGCTTCTCGCCCGAGGCCCGCAAGGCCAACATGGCGCTGGTCGGCGTGGTCAAGAGCGTGGCGGATCGCAAGGGCGCGACGCCCGCCCAGGTCACGCTCGCCTGGCTGCTGGCACAGAAGCCCTGGATCGTGCCGATCCCCGGCACCACCAAGCTGCACCGTCTTGAGGAGAACCTGGGCGCGGTCGAGCTGGAGCTGACGGCCACCGATCTCGCGGAGATCGACGCCGAGGCGTCGAAGATCGAAGTCCAGGGCGAGCGCCTGCCCGAGGCCGTGCTGAAGATGACCGGCCTGTGAGCGCGTTGAAATTGAAAGGATCAATCAGATGAACGACACCAAGATCAGCGACTTCACCCCTGTTTATCGGGGCGCGATCACCGCGAATGAATCGGGCAAGGTCAACGTCCACCCGGTCACATACAAGCTGCATGGCCTGGATATTGCCGCGAACGTCTATACCCCGGCGGGTTACGACCCGAGCCAGAAATACCCCGCCATCGCCGTGGCGCACCCCAATGGCGGCGTGAAGGAGCAGACCGCCGGCCTCTATGCCCAGCACCTTGCCGAACAGGGCTACATCACCATTACCGCCGATGCGTCCTATCAGGGTGCCAGCGGCGGCGAGCCGCGCAGCGTGGACAAGCCCTCGAACCGCATCGAGGACATTCACGGCATGGCCGATTTCATCACCCAGTATCCCGGCGTCGATGCCCGGCGTCTGGGCCTGTTCGGTATCTGCGGCGGCGGCGGGTATTCGCTGGCGGCGGCAAAGACCGACAAGCGGTTCAAGTCGGTCGCGACGCTCAGCATGTTCAACTCGGGCCGCGTGCGCCGCAATGGGTTCGCGGATTCGGCCCTGGACAGCATCCAGCAGCGGCTTCGGCAAGCGTCGGAGGCCCGTGCGCAGGAGGTGGCCGGTGGGAAAATCCTCTATGCCGGTGACGCCGACATGACCGATGAGCAGATCGCGGCGCTGCCGTTCGAGATGTATCGCGAAGGCTACATGTATTACTGGCGGACGCACGCCCATACCGGCTCGACCTTCAAATACACGATGAGCAGCCTGCTCGACCTGATGCGGTGGGATGCCACCGACCAGATCGAACTGATCGACCAGCCCTTGCTGATGATCGCCGGCAGCAAGGCCGATAGCCTCCATATGTCCGAAGATGCCTTTCCCAAGGCCACTGGCACCGAGGACAAGGAGCTGTTCCTGATCGAAGGGGCCTCCCATATCCAGACGTATTGGGTTCCCGAATATGTGGCGGCGGCGATGGGCAAGCTGACGCCGTTCTTCGCGCGGACCCTCTAATCTCACTGCGTCACAAAGTCGAGAATAGGGGATTCGGGGGCGTTCGTGATGTGATAGGCTGCCAATTTGCGGTTGTGGATGGGGTCGATGGGCGAGTTTGAAGACGGTGGGACGGCGGAGTTCGAGGGTTACGTGGAAGCGCCGGTCGGGGTGATCGGCCATGCTGATCGCGCCGAGCCGCTGCGGGATTACTGCCTGGGGCTGATGATGCTGGTGGCGCGCAAGAGCGTCGAGCCGTTGGCGGCGGTGACGGCACCGGAACGGGTTTCGGCCTAACATCACTCCCTGCTACATTTCGTCGGCCAGCCGCCCTGGTCGGATGCGGCGCTGGTCGCGCGGGTTCGCGACTGGGTGCTGCCGCGGATGGTGGCACGCGGCGTGGATCATTGATGACACCGGTTTTCCCAAGAAGGGCAAGCATTCGGCCGGGGTCGCGCGGCAAGCAGGACAACTGCCAAGCCGCGGTCAGCCTCTCGATCGCGAACGAGAAGGCAAGCCTGCCGATTGCCTGGCGACGTTATCTTCCAGATCATTGCGCGCAGGATCCGGTGCTTCGGCGGAAGGCGAAAATCCCCGACAACCTTGTCTTCCAGACCAGGTCGCAGATCGCGCTTGACCAGATCCGTACCGCAGCCGCGGTGAGGGCTCCGTGCGGGGTGGTTCTGGCCGATGCAGGCCATGGTGCCGATGGCGCTTTCCGGGCAGGCTTGTCCGAACTCGGCCTCTACTATGTTGTTGGCGTGCAGCCAACCCTGAGCGTCTGGCGGCCCGACGAGGCGCTGTTGCCGTCCGACGCCATCGCGGCCCTGAACGCTGCGTTCCACAAGGCGATGACCGATCCAGAGATCCGGTTACGGGAGGATGTGGAACTTTACCCGACCACCCCCGAGGAACTGGGCGCGACGATTTCGCGCGACATCGGCGTCTGGCGTGAAATCGTCGGGACCGCCGAAATTCCGGTCAACAGATAGGCCGCCGCAGCCTGGTCCGGGCGGTGCTCAGGCCAGCCGCGCTGACCACTTCCGGCAGTAGTCCAGCAGCGTCCGGGTAAGTTCCTCCTCCCGCGGGCGCAATTCGGCGGATTTCCCCACCAGCGTGACCGAAGCCACCGGGCGCCCGTCGCTGCCGCGCAGGCAGGACGCGATGGCATAGCGGTCGACATTGCTGCGATAGTTCACGGCATAGCCATTCTCTATAATCGCGTAATACTGCGACAGGAACGCCTCAACGAGATCCCGCTCCTCGGCAGGCCGCTGTGCCAGAAACTTGTCACGGCGGTTCGTGTCCTCGAAGGCCAGAAGGACCTTGCCCCCCGCGGTGTTCAGCATGGTGCGCCGGATATTGGTGCGCGACTCATAGCTCATGATCGGGTCGCGTCCGGCAACCGAGATGTAGATCAGCGCCTCGCCGGCCTGTACCCCGAGATAGACCGGCAGACAGCAGTGTTCATGCAGTTCCCGCAGATCGTCATTGTTGAGAAAACGTGTGGCTTCGTGGCCGTTCGCCATGGTCAGCGAGTACATCGCCGGCCCCATATAGAACCGACCCTCGCTCTGATAAAGCCAGCCACGGGCCAACAGGCCGCTGATGAACCCGTGCAGCGAGCTCTTCGCCCCGCCGACCTTGCGCGCGAGTTCCGAGAATGTCATGCCGGGATTGCCCGACACATGCTCCAGAATGTCGCTGACCCGATCGATGGTCCGGTGGTTCTGCGGGACATGCCGCTGGCGTCCCGCAGGGATCGGGGGGGGAACGTCGGTGCTCATCGGCTCCTCATGCTTCGGATGTGCGAACATCCGTTCAGCTTTAGCAGATAACCTTTTTGCCGAACACACGAAAGCTTGATGTGGAATGGACGTGACTTCACCCCCGATGGCAGTCCAGAGCAAGTTGCCACGACAGAAAGAAAGACCTCAGCATAGCGCGGGCCCGGAACACCTACCCCGAGCAGACTGAGGGGCATGAAGCCGAGACTAGGTGCTTCCAGTGCTGACGGAAGCTCCAACCCGGGCCCATGCTAGAACAGGGCTCGCAGCGGCGACGAGCGGGGTGTCGGGATTGAAATGGCGTCCGGGAAAAGAACCCAGGCACCTTGGTGGATCGGCAGGTCTCCGTCCGAACTAGGGCGTGTGGGGATTCATCGTGAGTTGATAACGGCGGTAGCGAGGTAGACCATTGCTTCAAAGCCCTGATCGGTTTTGTAGGCACGCAAGCCGCTGTTTCAGGCAAGGCTCATCATCAAACGGAAAGATGCCGAGGCCGAGGCAGCGGAGCGTTCTCTGAGGGCGACCAGGCAGGGACATCAGCGCCGCCGTCCCAATCAGACCATGCTTGCCGACGACCGTGGCTGTGACGGGGTTTTTCATGGTCCTGACCTCGATCCCGGCAACCGATATGACGGCCGAAGCTGTTCTGGATCTCTATCGGCTGCGCTGCCAGATCACCTTCAAGCGCCTCAAAAGCAGACTTGGCATCCACACGCTGCCGGCCAAGGATCCGCAACTGGCCAGAACCTGGCTGACAGCGCATCTCATTCTGGCGATGATGATCGACGAGGCGGTCAACGACGTCCTCGACTCTTTTCCCTGCGGGGACAGCAGTCGAACAGCGGCACCTGCAATTGGAATCCATAGCCGAACAGCAGCACGGCGATTAGGGCGAGTCCTGCCGCCAGCAGCAGTTTACCCGGCAGGCGCAGCGCATCGCTGGCATGGATGGCGGTCAGCGAGGCCACCATTACCGCCGGAACCAGCCCGAAGCGCGGGATCAGTAGCGAGAACAGCAGGATCGCGCCCAGAAGGCAGACTGTGGAGCGCAGGCCGACCCGTGCCGGGGTGCCCCTGCGTTGCAGTGCGCTCAGGGTGATTCCAAGGCCGAGCGTGGTGACGACTCCGCCTGCGAGCGCGGGGAACATCCCCGGACCCATACGCCCCAACGGCCCGATGGGCAGATCGAACAGGGCGACCCCCAAAGCATAGGCCCCGGTGGCAAACAGCAGGCCACCGCCGAGGACATCCTTGTAGTCCTTTGACAACACGTTGATATCCCCCGGTGGCAACTGCCTTCCTCTTTCAAGCTTGCAGAACCGGAACGCTTACGGCAATTTTCGCATAAATGAACAGATTATCGAACATGCGAATAGACTGGCGATGAGAGAGGAAAGCTGTCAACCTTTCCGTCGCAGCCGCCGTCCGATCCACCGCCGGCAGGCGGGTGCACTGCGCGCCCTGTCCGTTCCGTTTCAATTGAAGGCCACACGATGCCCGACTTCACCCTCTCGACAGTGCGCAGGCTGCGGGTTCGGGATCTGGACATATGCCTGCGTGAATGGGGCGCGTCCGACGCCCCGCCGCTGGTTCTGCTGCATGGAATACGCGACAATTCCATCACCTTTCAGTTTCTCGTCGACGAACTGGAGCAGGACTGGCACATCTTTGCGCCCGACCTGCGCGGGCACGGACAGACCGGGCGCGCGGGCATCCTGTGGCAGCAGGACCTTCTGGCCGATTGCAGCGCACTTCTGTCGCGGCTTTTCGGGGATCGTCCGGTGCCGGTTCTGGGCCACAGCATGGGCGGCAACCTTGCTCTTGTCCTTGCCGGGTTACGTCCGGCGCAGGTGTCGAAGGTCGTGTCGCTGGATGCGCTGGGGCCGCCGCCAGCGCGGGCAAGCCAGACTCCGGTGTCCGAACTCGTGCTCCATCTAGATCTGGCCGAGCGGCGCGGTTTCCGGCCCGAACGCCGCTATGGATCGGTAACACAGATGGCGGAACGGCTCTGCGCCGCCCACCCGCGTCTGAGCATGGCCCGCGCACTCTGGCTGGCGCGTCACAGCCATCGCGCCGAGGCGGACGGGTCGCTTACTTGGCTCCACGATATCAATATTCCCCGGTCGTTGAGTTTCCTGACCGCCGAACGGGACTGGATCGACATATTCCGGCGGATCCGCTGCCCGGCTCTTTATCTCGCATCCGCCGATACCACGCGCCATCTGGCACAGGACGGCGATGCGCCGATTCTCCGACGCATGGCCGCGATTGCGGACGGACGTTGGCAGCGGATTCCAGAAACCTCGCATAATTTGCACTACGAGGAACCGGTCCTGATCGCGGCGCTGCTGGAGGAGTTTTGGCGGGAATGAACAATTCGGGGCTCACTCTGCGCGAGATCTGTGCTCAACTCGATCTGACGGAGCGTGCTGTGCGCTACTACGAATACCTCGAACTGCTGCGCCCGCACTGCGTGGCGGGCAAGGGGCGCTACGGCCCACACGAGATCGCACGGCTCAAACTCATCCGGCGTGGCCGCCGGTTCGGCATGAGGCTTGAGGCTCTGCCGCAATGGCTGGAACTCTATAATGTTGCCGGCGAACGGCGGCAGATGGAAATCTGGTGCGAGATCAGCACCGAGTTGCGCCGGAACATGATCGAACAGCAAGCGCGCCTCAGTGAGAGCCTTGCCGGGCTTGACCGGGCGGATGCCGAGGCCCGGACCCGGCTGGCAGGCGCTGTGTAGGCCAGCACCATATGAAATCCGCCAGTTCGAGATCCCGATGAGCCAGACACTTGCCGTATTCCGCAACCGGACTTTCCGTGGACTCTGGCTCGGGACGGTGGCCTCGAACATGGGCGGCTTGGTGCAACAGGTCGGCGCGGCTTGGCTGATGGCGACGATGACCAGTTCGGCGACGATGATCGCGCTGGTTCAGGCCTGCGTCACCCTGCCGATTATGCTCGGCTCCTACCCCGCCGGGGTTCTGGCCGATTGCCGCGACCGGCGCAGGATCATGCAGGTGGCGCAGATCTTCATGGCGGTGGTATCGGCGGCCCTGGCGGTTCTGGCCTGGATGGGGCAGGTCACCCCGGTTGTGTTGCTGGTGTTCACGGCGCTCGTCGGCTGCGGAACCGCGCTGCAATTCCCGGCATGGCAGTCCTCCATCGGCGGGCTGGTGGTGCGGGACGAACTGCCGGCGGCGATTTCCGCCAATGCGATGGGCACCAATCTGACCCGCAGCCTCGGCCCGGCCCTTGGCGGCGCGATCGTCGCCGCTGCGGGATCGGCCATGGCCTTCGCCGTGAACGCCCTGTCCTATCTGGCGGTCATCGTCGCATTGTGGCGCTGGCGGCCTGCGCGGTCCGAAAACGATCTGCCGGCTGAGAGCCTTTTCCCTGCGATGCGCGCCGGTGTGGTGTATTGCCTGTCTTCAGGCGACAAGTTGGGGGCGATCTGGCGTGGATTTCTGTTCTGCCTGGCGGCGATCGGGGTGCAGGCCCTGCTGCCCGCGCTGGTGCGCGACGAGATCGCGGGTGGCGCCTCTATCTATGGGATCATGCTGGGGGCCTTCGGGGCGGGTGCGGTGGGTGCGGCGCTGGTCAGCACCCGCCTCCGCGCCCGCTACGGGCTGGAGACCACCTGCCGGCTCGGCTTCGTCGCCTTCGCGCTTGCCGTCGCGGCGCTGGCCATTGCGCCGGGGCTTGGCCTTGGGATCGCCGCGCTTCTGGTCTGCGGCGCAGCCTGGCTGACGGTGCTGTCTTTGGTGAACATCTCGATTCAGGTCTCGACGCCGAAATGGGTTCTGGGCCGGATGATGGCCATCTACATGACGGCGATCTTCGGGGGCATGACGCTGGGAAGCTGGCTCTGGGGCTACGTCTCTACCCTGGGCGGCCTGCACCTCGCCCTGCTGCTGTCGGCCGGCCTGCTGCTGCTCGGTGCGGCCTGGGGGCTTTGGGCGCCGCTGGTCGCCGCCGAGCCGGACAGCATACTGCCGGCAGAGCTCCCCGCCTCACCGCAGCCCCGCGTTGCGCTGGGCCATGACAGCGGTCCGGTGCGGATTTCGGTGGAATATGTGATCCCGGTCGAGCGGGAAGGCAGCTTCCTGACCGTAATGGAGGCGCGCCGCCGCAGCCGCGCCCGGTCAGGGGTGTCGAACTGGTCGCTGTACCACGATGTCGAAGCCCCCTCGCAATGGATCGAGACCTACGGTTTCGCCACCTGGGGGGACTATCTGCGCCAGCGTGCGCGCAAGACGCGACAGGACGAGGCCATAATCGCGCAGTTGCATGCGCTCCATCACGGCGATCATCCGCCGCAGGTGCGCCGGATTGTAGGGACTCGCCGTCCGCAGACCCTGCGGGCACCACCTTTGCCGTGAAATAAAGTTTTTGACCTTAAACAGTCTTATTGATTTAAATGATTATATGTGCCAGAACATGGCAGGAGGACGCTGATTCCCGGTCGGCGCGACGCGAGGGAGAGAAACGTGAAATCCACCACCATGGTGGCGACCGCCGCCCTTTGCCTTGTTGCGCCCCTTGCGGGGGCCGGAGCCTTGACCTTTGCGCATGGTTTCCAGCCGGCCCATATCGTCTGTGCCCATGGCCTCGACCCATGGATGGCATGTGTTGCCGAGCGGGGCGGCGGCGAGATCGAGTTCAACCATTTCCCCGGCGACCAGATCTCGTCGCATCAGGGCGCAGTTGATGCGCTCAACAGCGGGCTGACGCAGATTTTTGGCGTGATTCTGTCCTATGTCAGCGAGGAGATGCCGAACGGCATCTCGCTGCTGCCCGACATGGGCAGGTCCTCGGCGGAGCTGGTCGCGACCTATCGCAAAGCGCTGGAGACCGACGGCCGGCTGATCCAGGAATATCACGCCAACCAGCTTCAGCCGATCTTCCTGAACCTGCTGCCGCCCTACAAGTTCCTGTCCGGCGTCGGACCCGTCGATACGATCGAGAAGTTCGCGAACCTCAAGGCGTCCATCGGCGGTGGCAGCCAGATGATGATGGCGCAGGCCATGGGGGCCGGCCCGGTCTATATCACCGCCGCCGACCTGTATGTCTCGATGCGGCGCAAGACTGTGGACGGTACCTTCCTGACGCTGGCCAGCGCCAAGCCCCATTCGCTGACCGCGGTGATGAACGCGGTCAGCGCGAACGGGTCCTTCGGCTCGGGTGAACTTTCACGACGGCGATGCGCCGGACGTTCTGCCGGGCATTTCGATGCGCGTCTTCCCGGGGCACAGTCCGGGGGTGCAGGGCGTGCGGGTCAGCACCCCGCGCGGGCCGATCCTGTTCGCTTCGGATGCGGCGCATTACTATGCCAATGTGGCCAATGTGCTGCACCGCAAACCCTTCGTGGTGACGGTCAGCACCATCGACACCCTCGCCTCCTACAGCCGGATGCTGGCGGTGGCGGGTGGAATCGACCGGCTGATCCCAGCCCACGACCCGAAAATCCGCCGCCTCGACCCCTCGCGGGTGGTCAACGAGGTGGCCCTGATCTCCCTCCACACCCCGAGCCCATCGACCCGGTGGAACTCGCGCGGTTCGATGATTTCTGACCGGAGCCGACCATGCGTATCGTCAAAGCCGGAAGCCAGCCGTCCTTCATCGGGCCGGCGGACCATTTCACCGGGCGCGTCCGCGTCGATCCGGTGTTCAGTTGCGAGGCCCCGGCTCGCGCCAAGGGTGCGAAGGTGACCTTCGAGCCCGGTGCCCGCACCCACTGGCACACCCATCCGCTGGGCCAGACCCTGATCGTCACGCAAGGATGCGGCCATGTCCAATGCTGGGGCGGTCCGGTCGAGACGGTGACCGAAGGCGACTGCATCTGGTTTCCGCCCGGCGAAAAGCACTGGCACGGCGCCAGCGCTACTACCGCCATGACGCATCTCGCGGTGTCCGAACCGCTGGATGGCGTAAGCGTGGCATGGATGGAGCCGGTCGGCGACGACGACTACCCCGGCTGAGGGTCGGGCTGCCCGCTCCCGCCGGCCCGGCCTCCTTGGCCAAGGGCCGCTCGGACATCGCTTCCATGCCCGTCCGGACGGCCTTGATTTCGGAACATGACACCCCCGCCGGCAAGCCAGCGCCGGGCGGCATCGGGAAAGGACTGTCTGATGAAAATTGGCTTTATCGGCCTGGGCAAGATGGGGCGCGGCATGGCCGCCAACCTGCAAACGGGCGGCGCCGCTTTGGTAGTGGCCGACCTGTCCCGCACCGCCGCCGAGGAGTTCACCGTGCGGGGCGCCACCTGGGCCGAGACCCCGGCGGACCTTGCGCGGGATTGCGGGATCGTCTTCACCTCGTTGCCGACCCCGGCGGATGTGCGCAACGCGGGCTTCGGCCCGCGCGGGCTGGTCGAAGGCATGGCACCGGGTACGGTCTGGCTCGACCTGTCGACCAACAGTGTCGACGTGGTGCGCCAGATCCATGCCGAACTTGCGCCGAAAGGCATCCATTTCATCGATGCCCCGGTCAGCGGCGGGCCCGCCGGTGCCGCCAGCGGCCAGTTGGCGATCTGGTGCGGCGGCGAACGCGAGGTTTACGACCGCTGCTTGCCCTGGCTGGAGAAGATGGCCGACCAGCCGCGCTATATCGGCGACATCGGCGCGGGCACCATCGCCAAGCTGGTCAACAACATGGCCAGCACCGCGATCATCTCGGTGCTGGCCGAGGCGCTGAGCATGGGCGTCAAGGCGGGGTTGGAACCCGGCCCACTGTGGGAGGCGATCCGCACCGGCGCCGCCGGGCGGATGCGGATGTACGACAACATCGGTCGCCGCTTCATGCAGGCGAAATACGATCCTCCCAGCTTCGCGCTGCGGCTGATCCACAAGGACGCCTCGCTGGCCTTGCAGGTCGGGCGCGATTTCGGCGTGCCGATGCGACTCTGCACGCTGGTAGAGAGCGACATCCGCGAGGCGCTGAACCGGGGCTGGGGCGAGCGCGACAGCCAGTCCTATCTGGCGCTGCAACAGGAACGCGCCGGGATCGAACCCTTCCGACTGAGTGCCGAGGCAGTCGCCCGCATTTACGCGGAAAGCTGACCGGCTTTCTGGTAATCCTACAGGAGAACACCCTATGGACAGAATCGAAACAGGCCGGCAGGTCCTCCGGGAGTTGATGGGCGAGGATTTCCTCGTCCAGCGCGCCGGTCGCCGCAACGATTTCAACGCGGCGGTGCAGGACTATACCGACGACGTGTGCTTCGGCACCGTGTGGTCGCCCCCCGGCATCGACCGCAAGATGCGCTCGATCCTCAATATCGCAATGTTGACCGCGCTCTGCCGGCCCAATCAGCTCCGCTCGCATGTCGAGGGCGCGATCAACAACGGCTGCACCGTGGAGGAACTGCGCGAGATCTTGCTGCACACCGCCGTCTACGCCGGCCTGCCGGCGGCGGTCGAGGCATTCAAGGTCGCCGAGGAAGTGCTGGAGAAGAAGAACTTGCTCTGACATCTCGTCGCGCGCCGCCCGGGTGGCGCGCGATGCACCCCTGCAGCTCGCGAGGGGCCGGGCACCGAATGGGAACCAAGACCCGGATGACCATTTCCCGCACAATTTCTGGGAGGAAAAGATGCGACTTTATGCGATCCTTGCCGCGATCACTCTGGGCTGCGCCCTGCCGGCACAGGCGGAGAAACTGGTTCTGGCGCATGGCTATGCCCCGAGCCACAACGTCCTTGTCCACGGGATCGTGCCGTGGATGGCCTGCGTCCGCGACGGCACACAGAACGCCTATGACTTCGACCATTTCCCGTCCGGGCAGATTTCTGGGCATACGCAGTCGGTGTCCTCGCTCAACAGCGGGCTGGCGGATCTGTCGGTGATCGTGGTGGCCTATTCCAGCGACAAGGTGCCGATGAACGGCATTCCGCTGCTGCCGGGCATGGGGACCACCTCGGTCGAAATGGTCGGTGCCTATCGCCGCGCGCTGTCTCAGGACGGTATTCTGGCGGGCGAATATGCCGCGATAGACACCGTGCCGCTGCTGGTCAGTATCCTGCCGGCCTATCAGGTGTTCTCAACCATCGGCCCGATCGACACGCTTGAAAAATTCGCGGGCTTCAAGGTCAGGGTGTCCGGCGGCTCACCCACCTTCATGGCGCAATCGCTGGGCGCGATCCCGATCGAGATCAACGCCACCGACATGTATATCGCACTGCAACGCAAGACGGTCGACGGCACTTTCCTCACGATGTCCAGCGCCAAGCCCTATGCCATCCACGAGCTCGTGAACGCGGTATCGACCAATGGCTCCTTCGGCTCGGGTTCCAGCGTGCTGGCGATGGACCGAGGCAAGTTCGAGGCGTTGCCACCCGAACACCGGCAGGTCTTTGTCGATTGCGGGCTCGAGGCCGAGATGGCCACTGCCGAATATGTCGATGCCGAGAACGCGGCGGTGCAGGCGGAATTCGTCACGCTGGGCATCGACGCCTTCGCTTATCCTGATGACGTGCTGGAGGTCCTGGCGGCCCGCA
The DNA here is from genome assembly GCF_900100045.1 of Paracoccus denitrificans. Lineage (GTDB taxonomy): Bacteria > Pseudomonadota > Alphaproteobacteria > Rhodobacterales > Rhodobacteraceae > Paracoccus > Paracoccus denitrificans. The sequence goes on from NZ_FNEA01000045.1 coordinate 21,428, forward strand.
TGTCGCAAGTGACCTCGGAGTATATCGGTCGCTTGACCGACCGTGGCCTACCTGCCGCCGAGGCGTTGCAGGAATACCAGAACGCGCGCGCCGACTGACCCCAACCTCCATGAGGGCGCTCCGCTCCCTCCCCCTTCAGGAGAGACAGATGAAAACGCTTGCTTTCGCCGCCGTCGCCTCGTTGCTGCTGACCACCGGCCTTTGGGGCCGAGACCTACAAGGTCGCCTACGGCTACACGGCCTCGGCGCGTCATTTTGCGGCCTGGCTTGGTAGCGCAGGTATCGCGATCGATGACATTGATGACGATGTCGTTCGTCACTTTGCCGAACATCGGTGTCGATGTCCTGGTGGGCGGCGATAGCTGCGTGCTTCACCAAAATATTCGCGCCGCGCCGGGCGGTTCGTTGTTTTCCTGCAAAGGAGAGATGTCGCGCGACCATCCATGAAGGTCGCCCGCCATCTTCGCCACCTGCATAAGTTGTTGCCGGAACTCGGCACGGCGACCCACGACTATGATGCCGCCCTTGTCCGCGAGTGGCGCGAGCGAATCGGGCCGGCGGACCATAACGAGCACCTTGCGCAGCTATCTTCGTTTCCTCGCGGGTGCAGGCCTCTGTCGCCCCAACCTTGATCACGCCATCCCGCCGGTCGTGCAATGGCGCCTTTCGCCATTGCCGCGGTATCTTGCTGCCGCGGATCTCGAACGCGTCGTTGCATCCTGCGATCAACTTACCAGGGGACGCCTGCGAGACCGTGCGATCCTGCTCCTGCTCGCCCGCTTGGGGCTGCGGGCGGGATGACGCCGGACTCAGACTCAGCGATCTCGATTGACGTATTCGTTGTTCACGCAGTCGTCGGCCCGCAGTTCGGTGCCGATCAGGCCGCGCATGTTTTGCAGCATCGTCTCGCTCAGCGTAGCCCGCGCGAGTTAGTTGGCGATTTCCTTACCGTCCATCGCGAGTTCCCATATCTCGCCAAAAGTTCATAATTATGAATAATGTAAAGCACTCGCCCCCACTGTCAATCAGGTGTGCGCACAGTGCGGATCGGCACCATCCGAACGTTCGGCAGAGGCGCCGAAGGGGATGCGGCTTGACACAGGGCCTACAGATTTGCCTTATATACGAAAATATATTCGTAATTATGAACTTCTGCCGGTCGAGGAGGGCCTTTTTGGATGGAATGCAATAACATACTGGTGGGCGGGACCTGGGTTCCCTCCGAAGCCGAAGCCCGGATCGAGGCGATCAACCCCGCGACGGAGGAGGTCGTGGCACGAATTCCCGACGGCACCTCGGGCGATGTGGACCGGGCGACCGCCGCCGCCGTCGCCAGTTTCGAGCGGTGGTCGCAAAGTTCCCTGGACGAACGCAAGGCCGTTCTGAACCGCCTTGCCGATCTGATCGACCGCGACCGCGAGCCGCTGCTGCGCAACATGGTCGCCGAATCGGGCCTGCCGATCACCCCGGCGGGCCGGTCGCAAGTCGACGGCGCCTCGGACGAGTTGCGGCTGATGGCCGAGGTGGTGGACCAGATCGACTGGGCGACCCACTATGGCAGCTCGCGCGTGGTGCGGCAGGCGGCGGGGGTGACCGGCGCGATCACCGCCTGGAATGCGCCGCTGCGCTCGATCATCTCCAAGGCCGGGGCGGCCATCGCGGCAGGCTGCACCGTTGTGGTCAAGCCCAGCGAGGTCACCCCGCTCAGCGCCATCGCGCTTGCCGATCTGTTCGGCGAGGCGGGTGCGCCGGATGGCGTGTTCAACCTGGTGCTGGGCCGTGGCCCGGTGATCGGCGAAGCCATCGCAAGCCACCCCGATATCGAGGTGGTCTCGCTCACCGGCTCGGTCCGGGCGGGACAGCGCGTGATGGAGCTTGCGAGCCGGATGGTGAAGCGCGTCCACTTGGAGCTCGGCGGCAAGTCGGCCAATGTCGTGCTGCGGGATGCCGATGTGGAACGCGCGGTCCAGGTCGGCATCGAGGATGCCTTCCGCAACACCGGACAGGCCTGCGGCGCGCTGACTCGTGTCGTGGTGCCGCGCCCGTCGCTGGCCAAGGCCGAGGCGGCGGCGGTGGCCAAGGTCGAAAGCTATGTGGTTGGCGATCCGATGGACCCGGCCACCACCATTGGCCCGGTCGCGACCGCCAGCCAGTTCCGCCGCGTGCGCGACTATATCGACATCGGACAGGCCGAGGGCGCGCGCCTGCTGGTCGGCGGTTCGGACCGTCCCAAGGGGCTGAACCGGGGCTATTACGTCAATCCGACCGTGTTCACCGGTGACAATTTCATGCGGATCGCCCGCGAGGAGATCTTCGGACCCGTTGTCGTCATCATTCCCTATGAGGACGAGACCGAGGCGCTACAGATCGCCAATGATTGCGACTACGGTCTGGCGGGCGCGGTCTGGGCCGCCGACACCGACCGGGCGCGGGCCTTCGCCCAGCGGATGCGGGCCGGGCGAATCCGAGTCAACGGCACGGCGATCAGCAAATACGCCCCGCATGGCGGCTTCAAGCTGTCGGGCATCGGACGGGAATGGGGTCGCTATGGCATCGAGGAGTTCTTAGAATACCAGTCGATCCACGGCTGACTGCCCGACTCGCCGCGCCGCCGCTCAGGCGGCGGCTGGTTGCCGGTATCCGGCGTGGCCCGGGGGCGGCACGATCGCCTGCCGCACCACCAGCAACGAGAGCAGCGGCGTCACGCTCCTGCCGCAGCCGAAATCGGAGCGCGGTTCCGACATCCCGCCGTGGTCCTGTCCATCATATGCCATCCGCGCCCCCCCCCCGGCTTGTCTGGTCTCAGGCTCCGGTGAATGCCGGGGCGCGCTTTTCGAGCGTGGCCGCGACCGCCTCGCGCTAGTCGGCGGTGTTCTGGACGATGGCCTGATAGGCTGCGGCCATGTCCAGCGCCGCCTCCAGCCCCATCTCGGTCGAATTGCGCAGCAAGCGCTTGTTCAGCCGGATGCTTCGCGGCGGATGGGCGGCGATGGCACGCGCCAACTCCGTCGCGCGGGGCAAAAGATCATCGGCAGTGGTCACATGGGCGACCAGCTCCCAGTCCTTCGCCTGCCCGGCGTCCAGCGCGGCACAGGTCAGCGCCATCTCCATCGTCCAATACGCGCCGGGTCGTTGAATGGAGCAGAAGCAAGCCGCAAGATCGAACTGCCGCGTCCCTGGATGCCGAAAAACTCGAAGAGATCGAGAACAGCATCCTCGCCGAGGAAATCCGTGGTGCCGTGCCGCGCTATTGGGAAGACGTGTCGGTTGGCGACGAGATCGACACCCTGACCACGGGTCCCATCGGCCTGACCGACGAGATCGCCTTCGTCGCCTCGGGTGCCGCGCCGATCCCGTGCATCTGCGCCCATCAGGTGGCGCTGAAGCGGTATCGCAAGCATCTGAAATGGGCTTTCTGCGACCCGGTCACCTAGGCGCTGGAGCCGGTCTATTCGGTACATTATTCCGACTATGCCGCGCAGTTCCAGGGTGTTGAACGGCTTGCAATAAGGGGTCTGACGCAGATTTGGTGCAGTTTAGCTTCAACCTCGCTACATTTTGGCCTTCTTTCAGGGAGGTTACCGATGACGGCATGGTTTTCACGCCGAGATTTTCTGCCGGCAGGGCTTACGGCCGATCAGATCGAGCTCGATGGCAATACCATCCGTATCCATGCCCGCTCTTCGGCGGCCGCGGCCGCCTGTCCACACTGCGGGAGCATTTCGGAGCATGTCCACAGTCGGTATCGACGTCGCCCGGCCGATGTTCCTGCGCATGGGCGAGCCGTGGAAATCGTCTTGCAGGTTCGTCGCTTTCGCTGCCGCGCGCCCGGCTGTCCGGCCCGGATTTTCGCCGAACGGTTTCCGTCCGGCGTCACCCGACCGCATATGCGACGCACCTCGCGCTTGCAGGATCTTGTGCGTCACCTCGGTCTTGCCCTCGGCGGACGACCTGCTCAGGCGCTCGCCCGGCGCCTTCTCGTGCCTGCAAGCAAAGACACGTTCTTGCGTGGGGCGCGGAGCCTGATGGGCCCCGTCTCCGAACCACCGCGTGTCATCGGCATCGATGACTGGGCATGGCGCAAGGGGCAGCGTTACGGCACGATGATCTGCGACCTGGAACGGCGGCAGGTGATCGACCTGCTGCCCGATCGCGAGCCTGCCACCGTGGAAGCGTGGCTCCGCGCACATCCCGGCATCCGGATCATCGCCCGCGACCGCAACGGCGGCTATGG
>NZ_FNEA01000061.1 GCF_900100045.1 Paracoccus denitrificans
GTGCCCGCTGCCGGGTCGGTGAAGCCGGTTCCGTCGCTGAACCACGTCCCGTCGCTGAACGGGGTCTGCACCGGACTGACGCGCGACCCGTATTTGTAGGGGTCGCAGATGCAGAGGTTCGCCACGTTCTCGCGGCCGCGCATCTCCGAAACCAGGGCCTCCAGCTGCTTGACCCTGGTGCCGTCGAAATCGCGCGGAATGGTGATGTCCACGCGCCAGGCGCCGGTGCCGGGCGTCAGGATCTGCGCGATGCCGGCAAGGTTGGCGCCGGCATCGCGCGAGGTGCGCTGGATGAAATAGCTGACATCCTGCGGCCGGATCAGGCTGCATGGCCAGGCGATCACTTCGGGCATCAGGTATACCGCTCATTGTAGCTGGGCATGTGCTTTTGCAGCATGGGTAGGAACTTCTGCTCATACTCCCGTTGGGCGGCCGCCATGGTCATGGCCAGTTCGGCCTGGGTGACACCGGGCGCGATGCTGATGTTCGGGGCAAAGGTGGCGTTGACTGCCGGGCCGCGCTGCGCCGCCAATCCGAACGGGATCTGCGACAGCTGCATCATGGGCATTCCCGCCGCGCCACCATCGGCAAGGCCGGGCAGGCGCGAACTGCGCCGCAGCGCCTCGACCACGCCCACGCCGCCAGCCCGCCGCACATCGTCCTGCGACCAGACCACCTCGCCCTTGTGGACGATACCGGCCGGCTCGTGCTTACCGCCGGGGCCGGTATACCCGCCGACTGACCAACCCTTGAAGATGGCATTGACCAGACCGCCAAGCAGGCCCTTCCCGCCGCCACCGGATGCCCAGGACCCCTCGTTGAAGAGCGCGGCTTCCAGCGCCGCCTTGGCGAACATGCGCGCGACATTGGCAAGCACATCGGCGAAACTCTCACCCGCGACGATGGAGTCCAGCAGACCCTGCTTCGTCTGCTGCTGAGCATCAGCCATCAGCTGTTGCGTTTCAGCCAGCCGGCCCTCGGCAATCGCACGCTCGTTGGTGGCGATGATGTCGGCCTTCTTCGCCTCACCCAGAGCCTCAATCGCCTGCTTATAGGTCATCGACCCGTCGGCAAGCATGGCGTCGAGATCGACATTCCGGCGCTTGGCATCGGCGAGCAGCGTCAATACCACGCGTTGGCTTTCGATATCGGCGGTTACCGCTGCGATGGCACGAGATTCATCCTCGGGTGCCAACCCCTGCGCCTTGATGGCGGAGATCTGATCAGCCTGTTCAGCCGCCAAGCGCGCCGATTCCTTCTCGGTCAGGAGGTTCTGGGCTAGCTGCTCACCGTATCGCCTCGCCTGTTCGGCAAGCCGCTCGCGGTCCTTGATCTCCTTGTCCAGATCCTTCTGTATCTCAGCGTCTACACGTGGGATTGATTGCTGGCCCCACGCCTGCTGGATCAAGGGCGCAGGGACATTTTCGAGCCCTGCCCAAACCTTCCGAATACCCTCGACGTCGCCGGGTTTGATCTGGCGCAGAAGCTCCGTAGCAAGGCGGTCCTGTAGCTCCGGCGTGAACAGTTCGTCGCCGGTCAGTTTCAACCGCTTCATCAAATCATCGAGGGTTGTGCCGACAATCTGATAACGGCCAAGAGCCGACGAGCCGGCACCATTCCCGTAGAGCGCCCGATTCTCGGGGGTCTTCATGGCTTCCTGAAGCGCGCGGATCTCTTTCAGCGTCATGTTGACGAGATTGCGCGAACCGCCTGTCCACCGACCATCGTCCAGCGTGGCATTGTAATCGCCCCGGCTTTCTCGTTGCGCGATCAGATCAAGGATACCCTTGTTTGCAGCCGCGCCCGCCTGCCCCCATTCGCGAAGGTTCAGCCCGGTCCATTGCTTTATGGCATCGTTGATCGTGCCACCGAGGCCTCCGGCAAGTTCTTGCATCCGCTTCACGCTGGCCTCGAATGTGCCATCCATTTCGGCGATGGACTGCTTGACCGCCTGCACCTCCTTGTCGATGGCTTTGATCACCCGACCATAGGCTTCGATTTGGTCGGCTTTTCCGTCCTTAAGCGCAACGGCCAGCATCTCTTCTGCGAGACGCCTATCATCTGCCAGCTTTTTCAGCTTTTGCGTATTTTCATCATAGGAATTAAGCAGGTCGTTCTGGGCCTTGTTGGTGGCCTCGATCTGCTTTTGCGCAGATTTCATCACGGCATCCACCTGCTGCGCCCATCCCCCGAGGAACATCGTGTCCGCACCCTCATTTCCCGACAATTCGGCAATGATGCGCAGAAGGTTCGCGGCGTCTTGAACGACCGCTTCCAGGCTATTGGAGCTGTCGGTCCTGTTCAGAGCCATTCGCAACCGATCTGCCTGATCAGCCGTGGCGCCGGTTCTCTGCCGCAACCTCTCCATGGCGCGTTCCCGTTGCTGGATCGCCATATACTCACGATCCCTATTGATCGCGCCATCGGCTTGTAGCGGAACGTCCATGGGATTCAGATTGATGCCCAGCTCACGACCGAGGGATCTTGCGGCACCGAACAGATCGGATTGCGCCCTAATGGAGGCCAGCATCGCCATTGTGCCATTTGCCCGCTGCACCTCGTCTGCCAGTTCGCCATATTTCTGGCGCAACACGCTTATGGGTTCGACGGCAGCTTCAGCGGCGTCAGTATAAGCCTTGGTCGTATCGTTCAGGCTGTCCAACTTTTCGGCAAGCGTTTCCGTGTCCATAGCAACCTTGAGCAGCGCCGCGCCCAGCGGAACCGCCACGGCAACCCCGGCCCCCGCCAGCGCACCCCAAGCACCCATTGCCCCGAGGAGCTGCGGGGCCTGCTGAGCAAAAGCTTGTGCAGCAGAGGTTCCAGCCCCAACCTGAACAGCAAAGTCACCGACCTGCCAGCCCACTTGCTGCAACATATTGCCGCCGCCGGCAGCCTTACGGCTGGATTGCTCAATAGCGCCTGTTGCCAGATTCATCTGGCGCGCAGCCTGCCCCACCAGGTCCGCATATCGCTTCTGGCTGATCGCCCCGACATCCAGCGCTTTGTCGAGGCGTTTCAGTTCCTCCTCATAGCGTTTTGCGGCGCGATAAACAGGATCGTATGACTTGGCCAGTCGATCAAGTTCTCTGGCGTGAGCGCGCGCAGCCTGCGTATTAGTGACGCGTCCCTGCGAATCCTGAAACGCCTTCTGCGCCTCCTGACCCTTCTTCCGATAGAATTCGACAACTTTGTCGGCCTCCTTGACCAACTGGGCATCGGAAAACCCGGCAGAAATGAGAAGGTCAGGTTCGTTCGCCATTATTCAATCCCCAATTCATGCAGACGCTCAAGGCTCATTGCTTTCCCGCCGCCTTGTGCCGACTTCCAGCCTTTCGAGCGCCCATATCCCTCAAGGCAGGCCAGGAACTCCCAGGGGGTCATCGCGTCCACATCCGCAGGCGTGAATTTCATGGCGGCGCCTAATCCGTAATAGGCGCTGAACCTCCATTTTCCGTTGTCTCTTTTGCCGGTGTCGGACCCACCGGCAAAGACTCCCCCACGACATCATCCGGGGGACCGAAGAGAAACGCAGAGAGGATCTCCTGTGCAGGCACCTTGAAGGTGATCGCGGGAGCGGCATTGAACGCCTTGTCCACAGCCCTCAAGGCATCGACGTGCGGCATGCCACCGCCGATCAGGCCATTGCGGATGACTTCACGCAGATCGTCGACGTGCCACTGCCCCGCGTTGATGCGGATCAGCAAGAACTCGGGGCCGCAGTCGGTTTTCTGCTGGATCGTGCGAAGCTCACCGAGGCCGAGGCGGAAAGCATGTTCCCCGCCTGGCCATCTTACGACAATCGGCTGCATCAGGTCGCATCCGTGAATTCGATGCCGGCCTTGAAGCTGACGTTCAGGGTATAGGTGATGACAGCGTTGTCGTCGGTGCTGCCGATCCCTGCGATGTCGAGGTTCGGCAGCAGACCGATACCGTCGATATACTCGATCTCGTTCGGCGCCGCGCCGATCATATGGAGGCGGATCGGCAATTCCCGCTGATCCTTCACCGCCCTGATCAGCTTGTCGCGGCCGGCTTTGGTGAGGTTCGCGTTCACCGTGGCCGTAACCGACTGCGCACCATAGCCGAGGATGATCTGTGCCGGCAGCGTCCAGTTGTCGCAGTCATACACGGTGGTTTCGCTGATGTTGTTCGTGATGGACAGGTTGATGCCGGTCGCACCACACCAGTTGGTATAGGTCGCCGGGTTCTCCTCATCCCACGCGACCATGACGACGATGTCCCCGCGGAACTGAAGGTCAGGAAGTGCCATGTCATTCGTCCTTGCTGATAGCGCCGGGCAATGCCGGCTCGGTTTTCCTCTGGGCGCGGGTTGCCGCCCCGGCCGCGACAGCCTTGGCGATCACCCATTCCGGATAGGATTGCGGCTTCTCCATCGGCTCGATGCGGATGGATACGCCCTTCGTGGTATCGGTCGCGTCGAAGCGCCGATGGAAAATAGCCTTAGCCATTGCGCCATACCCCCCTGATGGCCGCCCGAACTCGGTCGCGGATCTTCTTTCGGAACCCAGATCGCTTCGCCTTCCATGCCGGATAGAAGGTCGGTCGGGCCGGCAGCCCGTCTTTGGTCCCGAACTCGTGGAACCGGAAATAGAAGCCATCACCTGCACCGGCGTAGATCTTGATCCGCAGGGTCGCGTATTGGTCGCCCCGATTTCGGCCAGAGCGAATTTCGTCGATCATGAAGGTTCCTGGCGGCAGTTCGCCCCACGTCCAGCCGATCGACCGGAGCATGTCGCCTGAATGCTGGGTGAAGGTCGAGCGGACGAGGTTGCGGATGTGTTCGCAGATCTCCTCGGCCCCCTCCTCCATCGCCTCACGGGCTGCCTCTACAGCGACATCAGGAATTCGCTTGAGTTTTGCCACGATCCGGGGGTTAAGCTGGGCCACGGTTCACCTATCTACGAGGATTACATGCGTCATTTCACTGCGGTTTTATTGGCAACCCTCGCAGCCCCACCTCTGGCCACAGCCAGTGAACTCGAATGCCTCGTAATTCGGACGCACATTGAAAAGATGCAGGACGCAAGCTTTGCCGCGATTTACTCGACCGAAGCCGGAGCACAGGACGTGAAGGACGCAGTCAATAAGATCCTGATCGATCCCAGAATGCCCGCCGACCTTGCTGACGAAGGCCGAAAGCATATATTCGGAGATGCCTTCGATAGGTGGGAAACAACCTACAAAGAAGCCAGATATTCCGCGCAATACCCGGAAGATCCAGCCTTTGAGGCGCTAATGCGAGAAAAGTGCGGAAGAAACTGGCGCTAACCTTCCACCAACGCCTCGACCTGCACCACGCCATGAACCGACACGCCGTCGGGATCGTCCATGACGCGCGCCAGCGTGACGCGCATTGGGTGCATGGTCAGCGCGTCGGTGTCGGACCATCCCCGTAGCGCGGTGGCGACGTCGTCGGTCAGGTCTTCCAACCTTCCCTTATTGACCTGGCTATCCCAAAGATCGATTTGCAGCGTGACGTCGCGCGCAAGAATGCATTCCGATATGTCATCCACCCAATAGGATGGGCCGAGCGTTGCATATGGGTAGGGCGTGGACTTCATCGCTTTGTCGATCACCCTACCTTCCAGACCCTCGACATGTCCGATGATCCGCGCACGAACAATCTCGCGCAGCTTTCGACCCGCTCTCATGGCGATGCCTCGACCAGAATTTCCAGATACCGCCTGTCCTGGCTTTCGCGCGGGTCTTCCTTACAGTCGAACACGCGCCCGTCGATCAGCACCTTCCAATCGCTGGTGACGCGCCGGGTCAGTGCTGAGTTGCGCACGGTGAGTATTGCCGGGTTTTTCGCCGCCAGCCGCGCATGCATGACACTCTCGCCCCCTCGGAGGGGTAGAAGGTTCGCCCGTGTCCTGAAGGCTATTGGATAGCCGTGAACGACCTGCCCATCCGCATCCCCAAGACCGATGTCATCAGAAACTTCAGCCGGCTCTCCGAATGCGGCGCGCTTCACGAGCCTCGCCGTCTGCGCCGCGGCCTTCACCATAGCAACCTCCTGCCGGAAAACCGGCGCCGCAACTGCTCCTCGGTCAGCGGATCGTCGTGGTCGTAGATCTGCTTGACCATGTGCAGGATGTTCATCCGGTCGGCCGGATCGAGCGGCGCAACCGCGGGACTGTCGGCGGGCAGATCGGCACCGGCGACCACGTCGAACCAGACCGGAAACGCCACATCCGCCAGGTCCGGCCGGGGCCAGTCCGAGTAGATGCCCAGGTATCCGCCCTGCGAACAGGGCACGAAGCGATAGGCGGCCGAGGCCAACGCGACCTCCTGCATGGCCTGGTCAAGATAGAACACGCCGGCGATGCTGCGGATCGGATCGAGATCGATCGGTATGCGCGTGAACCAGCCCGGCGACCGGAACCGGAACACGGTCTGCGCGACGATGCGCCGCGCGAAGTCCTCGTAGCGCCGGGTCTCGCCGTCGATCAGATCGCGGATCATGTCGTCGTCATCGTCGAAATCGACCCGCAGCACCTTCTTGGCGGCGGCCAGGTCAATCGGCAGATCGGTTGACCGCGAGATCATGATCGGCATGCAGCGCCTCCATCAGCGGGATTTTCGGATAGGCCGTCAGCGCGGAGACCGCGCTGGCGTTGATGACCTCGACCCCGAGCAACGCGAGATCGGGCGCGGCGGCATCGATGATCCGCCGCCAGCGGGCCGTCGATTGCTGCGAGGGGTTGTTCATGCCCTCATGCGCACCGTGCCAGTGCAGCCCGGCCTCGACCTGCATGTCGTAACCGACCAGGACGATCCGTCGGACGCCGAACTGAACCGCAAGGTTCAGCGCGTGGAACCCGCTGTTGCCGCCCCAGCCGATGACGCCCGGCCTGTCGGTCAGGATGCGATCCACGGTCTGTTGCACCCGGATCGACCGGACGCCCCAGGGCTTGCGATCCACGGCGGGATCGGCGCCGAGCTTCAGGCCGGCAAACCCGGCCGCACCGCTGTAGCGGCGCCACCACGCCAGGTCGCAGGCATAGAGCACATCCGCCCAGGGGCAGAGATGCCAGCTGTTGTTGATCGCGATTACGCGGGATTGCCCTCGGAGGGCGGCGAGACTTGCCCGCTCGTCTCCGGCGCTGGGTCCGCCGGCGACGATGATGCAGGTTTCGCCTTGCCAGCGCGGCCACCAGCCTGGCGCGTATCCTTGGCATCCGCCCCGGAAACCGGACCCGGTTCCGAGGCTGGAATAGGGTCGGCGGCATCAGTTTCGACCGGAACGGCCCGCCCCGCCTTCACCAGCTTCTCGGCGATATGATCATCGATATCGGCGACCTGTCCGCGCCGCAGCGCGCCGTAGGAGCCGACCATTCCGCGCAGTGCCTGGATCTTCATCTCGTTCCCCTGTCATGAGCGGGACGCCCGAAGGCGCCCCGAGATTGTCGTGAAGAATCAGGCGCTGGAGACCGGCGCGCCGCTGGAAACCACCGTCGAGTTGAACTCGCCGGTGATCAGCGCGGCCGGGCGCTTGATCGCGAGCGCCAGCCGCTCCTCGGCGCGGACCGTGATCATGTTCTTGATGAAGTTGTCACGATCCTCGCTGGAGGCGATGACCTCGGGGTCCATGCGGTCGTAGATCGTCGCCGCGGCCTTGAAGGCGCCGGTCAGGAACTCATCGAGATCCATGGACTGGGTCTGCACCACGGGATGGCCCCAGAGCTGCGGGCCGGCCAGCTGCATGACGTTGGCGAAGATATAGCGGAACTCGCCATCCTTGGTCAGTTCGATCTGCGCCCAGTTCGTCGGATGCAGCACGATGCCGTCGGCCGGATACTCGGCCAGCGACGCTTGCAGGAGCGCCAGGCGCAGCGTGTCGATCATCGTCTCGCCCGCGACCGCGAAGGCCGGGACGAAGGCGGTGGCGGCCGTGACAAGCCCTTCCAGGTTCTGGCCGACGCCGTCGCCCTTCAGCAGCTGCCCCTCTTCGGCCAGCATCAGGCCGTAGCGCAGTTCCGTATCGATCTCGGTCTGGAGCTGCTGGGCATCCTCCATCGCCTGGCGCGACACATGCACGAAATGCGCGATGGTGCGCACCAGCGCGCTTTCCTGCGCCCAGACATAGTCCGACTCGGGCTTCTGCGCGCCTTCGGTGACCGGACGGGCATTGTTGGTCCGCGTGGTCTGGCGCGCATATTCGATGGCGTTCGATCCGGTGCGGCCCTGCGAAAGCAGGTTGCGGATCGTCATCTGCCGGCGCGGCAGGCCGACGATCTCGGTCTCGCGATCCGACCAGATCAGCCCGCCGCCGCCCGGACGCACCGAGGTGATCGCCTGCTCGACATCGAGCGCGATGCGGACGGTGCCCTTGCAGCCGGCCTGCGCAAAGGCGCGCATGTCGTCATGCCTGGCCGCGCGCTCGCCGAAGCTCTGGACCTGATCGCGGTTGCCGCGACCACGCTGCGAAAGCTGCTGTTCCAGATCGGTGTTGCGCGTCTCCAGCTGCTCCAGACGGTCGGTCAGCTTCTGCTGGGCGTCCGTCAGGATCTTCTGCTGGGTCAGCAGCTGGTCGGCCGAGTTCTTCAACTCGCGGGTCAGCTCGCCGGTATCGCGCGACTGGCGCAGCGCGTCCTCGGCGGTGCGCTTCACGTCGCCGCCGATCCGATCCAGTTCCTGGCGAACCTCGCGCATCAGCTGCTCGACATTGCCCGGGTTGGCCTCGCTGCGCACGGCGCCGATCACGGCCTGCGGACGCGCAGCCATCAGGGCCGCAAGGGAGGCCTGCGGCATGAGTGCCTTGTTCATCGTCTGTTTCCTCAGATGGATTTCATGGATTTGAGGAGGTTCCGCACCTCCTCGATGACGGCAGCGTCCTGCGTGCCGGACGGGGCAGCGCCGGGCTTGCCCCCTTTAAGCTCGGCGAGGATTTCCCGCGCCGCGCCACGCGACAGCCCGGCCCGGGCTGCCAGCAGATCGAATTTCTTCTCGGCCCGAACCCGGGCCTCGCCCTCCTGCCGCGCCGAGGCCGAAACTTCGTCGGCCGCCAGCAGGCTGTCGGCAAAGCCCTGATCGACAGCGGACTGCCCACCGATCCAGGTCTCGCGATCCAGCATCTGGCCTAGCTTCTTGCCGTCCAGCCCGGTGCGCGCGGCATAGATATCGACCGAGGCGGAATCGAAGGGCTCCAGCCAGTCGGCCACCTCGCGCAGCGCATGCCGGTCGCCG
>NZ_FNEA01000005.1 GCF_900100045.1 Paracoccus denitrificans
ACCCTGGGGTCAGCCCTCTGAGTTTTTCGGATCTTCTTCTGAGCATCTCGACGGTTGTGAGGAGCGCGATGGAGAAGATGACCAGCAGCGTGGCGACGGCGAGGATGGCGGGCGAGATCTGCTCGCGGATGCCGTTCCACATCTGGCGCGGGATGGTCTGCTGGTCCGGCCCGGCGATGAACAGCACCGCCACCACCTCGTCGAAGGAGGTCACGAAGGCGAACAGCGCCCCCGAGATCACCCCGGGCAGGATCAGGGGCATGGTGATGCGGAAGAAGGTCGTGCGCGGGTTCGCCCCCAGGCTCGCCGCCGCCCGGTTCAGCGACTGGTCGAAGCCGATCAGCGTCGCCGTCACCGTGATGATCACGAAGGGAATGCCCAGCGTGGCATGGGCCAGGATCACCCCCAGATAGGTGCCCGCCAGCCGGCCGCATTGCGGGTCCAGGCCGATCCAGGTCAGGGGCTCGCAGGGGTTCGAGTAGAAGAAGAACATCCCCGTCGCGGTGATGATGATCGGCACGATCATCGGCGAGATCAGCACCGCCATGATCGCCCGGCGATACGGCATCTCGGGCCGCGACAGCCCCAGCGCCGCCAGCGTGCCCAGCACCGTGGCCAGGATGGTCGAGAAAAAGCCGATGATGATCGAGCTTTTCGCCGCATTCACCCATTTCGCGTTCCGCCAGGCATCCGCCCACCAGCTCAGGTCGCGCGGCGCGTCCGGCCGCGCCATGCCGAAGGTCAGCAGGCTGTCGTACCAGCGCAGCGAATAGCCGTCCGGGTCGAAGGACAGCATCCGGTCGGTGAAGGTGAAATAGGGCTCGGCGTTGAAGCTCAGCGGGATCACCACCACGATCGGCGCGATCAGGAAGAAGAAGATCGCCGCGCAGATCGCCAGATAGGCGTAGTGCCAGGTCTTCTCCAAGGGCGAGGCATAGGTCGGAAGCGCCATGGCGGTTACCCCAGTTTCAGGTTGTCGATGCCGACGAGACGGTCGTAGACCCAGTAGAGGATCAGCACCCCGCCCAGCAGCAGCGCCGCCAGCGCGGCCGCCATGGACCAGTTCAGCGTCTGCGTCATGTGCATCGCGATCATGTTGGAGATCAGCTGCCCCGACGAGCCGCCGACCAGCGCCGGCGTGATGTAGTAGCCCACCGCCAGGATGAACACCAGCAGCGCCCCCGCCCCCAGCCCCGGCAGGGTCTGCGGGAAATAGATGCGGCGGAAGGCGGTCCAGCTGGTCGCGCCCAGGCTGCGCGCGGCGCGCACGTAGCTGGGATTGATGGTGCGCATCACCGAATAGAGCGGCAGGATCATGAAGGGCAGCAGGATATGGGTCATGGCGATGATCGTGCCGGTCTGGTTGAAGATCATCTGCAGCCGCTGGTTGTTGCCGATCACCCCCAGCCAGACCAGCACGTCGTTGACCACGCCCTGCTGCTGCAACAGCACGATCCAGGCCGTGGTCCTGACCAGCAGCGAGGTCCAGAACGGCAGCAGCACCAGGATCATCAGCAGGTTGGACTGCCGCATCGGCAGGGTGGCCAGCAGATGCGCGACCGGAAAGCCCAGGAGGAAGGTGGTGGCGGTGATGGCCAGCGACAGCCAGAAGGTGCGCAGGAACAGCTTGCCGTAGATCTGCTGCTGCGCCGGGGCGGAGACGATGTCGCCCTGGTCGTCGCGGGTGCGGTCCACCGCCGCGAGGTAGAAGTTGGCGGTATAGGGCGAGGCGGCCTCTCGCATCACCGACCACAGCCGGGGATTGCCCCACCGGGCGTCCATCTCCAGGATCGCCTCGCGATAGGGCGGCTCGATGCCGCCGCGCGCCTGCCGCCCGGCCGAGGTGAACAGCGACCGCGTGCCCGGCATGTCGTAGTTGATGCGGGTGCCGACCACGCCGATGGTGCGGGCCTGGGCGGCGGCGGTCAGGTCGGCGGCCAGCGCCGCCCAGGCCGCATCGTCGGGCTCGGTGCCGCGGGGGTTGTCGTGGAACCAGGCGCTGAGCTGCGGCATGTTGGCCGAGAAGCCCTCGTTCTTGACCGAGCGCTGCAGCATCTGCCCGATCGGCACCACGAAGGTGATCAGCACGAAAAGCAGAAGCGGAAGCACCAGGAAAAACGCACGACGACGCGCACGACGCGAACTCCGCGCAAGCGCAGATCTCAACGGACGACCGTCGGCGGTTCTCAGCGTTCCGCCTTCGTCGAGGCCGCCGGCCTCGGTCACGATCGCGGCATGGGGGTCAAGGGCTTTGGCCATCTCGGTCCTTTGTCGGGCAAGATCCTTGGTCGAAGCCGCGGCCCGAACCGGCGGGCCGCGGCGCGATGCGGCTGTCAGTTGGCCAGCCAGCCGTTGAAGCGCTCGGCCAGCTCGGCGGAATGGTCGGCCCAGAATTCCGGGTCGTCCATGACCGCGGTCTTCATGTATTCGGGATTGGTCGGCATATGCGGCCCCATCTCGGTCTTGCCGTCCTGATAGAGCCCGACCAGCGCCGCCGAGCTTTGCCGCGACGGGCCATAGGCGATGTATTTCGCCTGATTGGCCAGCTGTTCGGTGGCGGTGGCGAATTTCAGGTATTCCAGCGCCGCCTCGGGGTTGGGCGAGCCCTTGGGAATGGCGAACATGTCCATGTCCATGTATTGCCCGTCCCAGATGATCTCGAAGGGCTTGCCCTCGCCGACCATGGCGTCGAAGAAGCGGCCGTTATAGCCGGTCGCCATCACCACCTCGCCATCGGCCAGCAACTGCACCGGCTGGGCGCCGGCCTCCCACCAGACCACGTCGCGCTTGATGGTGTCGAGCTTGGCAAAGGCGCGGTCGACGCCCTCGGGCGTGCCCAGCACCTCATAGATCTGGTCGGGCGCCACGCCATCGGCGATCAGCGCCAGATACAGGGTGCGCTTGGGGTTCTTGGGCAGGCCGCGCTTGCCGGGGAACTTGGCGGTGTCGAAGAAGTCCGCGGCGGTCGAGGGTTTCTCGCCCTCGAACTTCGTGGTGTCGAAGGCGATGACCGTGCCCCAGAAGATGTTCGCCACGGCACATTCATGCAACGCGCCGGGGATGAAGTCGTCGGTGGCGGGCGTGCCATCGGGTGCGGCCGGCAGGATGGCGGGGTCGATCTCGACCAGCGCGCCCTCGTCGCAAAGCCGGATCGCGTCCGAGACCTCGATGTCGAAGACGTCGCCGGTGATGTTGCCCGCCTCGACCTGCGCCTTCAGCGGCGTGGCCGGGTTGTCGGCGGCCAGCATGTTCACCTTGATGCCGGTCTGCTCGGCGAAGGGGATGTTATAGGCCTCGACCTGCGATCTTTCATAGGCTCCGCCCCAGGAGACGACGTTGACCTCCTTGTTCTGGGCATGGGCCGCCAGACCGAGGCTGCACAGCGCCGAGGTCAGGATCAATGTGGTTTTCATGTTCTACTCCCGTTGGTATGCGGCTCTTTGGCCGTTTCTTGGCCCGTCAGGGCTCTGCATGGCCCACGGCGGGTCTGCCCCGCCGCGGGCCGGGCATGTCAGTTCGCCAGCCAGGCGTTGAAGCGTTCCTGCAACTCGGCGTCGTGATCGACCCAGAAGTCCAGGTTCGAGGCCAGCGCGTTCTCCAGGTTCTCGGCAAAGGTCGGCAGGTTCGGACCCATCGGCACGTCGGTGCCTTCGATATTGCCGACCAGGGCGGCGGCAGAGGTGCGCGGCGGGCCATAGCTGATGAACTCGGCGGCGCGGGCCTGCTGCTCGGGCGCGGTCGAGAAGGCGATGAACTCCTTGGCGGCCTCGGGGTTGGGCGCGCCTTTCGGCATGACCCAGCCCTCCATCTCGTAGATCTGGCCGTCCCAGACGATCTTGAAGGGCTTGCCCTCCTGCTGGGCGGCGTTGAAGATCCGGCCGTTGAAGGCAAAGGCCATGCTCACCTCGCCATCGGCCAGAAGCTGCGGCGGCTGCGCACCGGCCTCCCACCAGATCACGTCGTTCTTGATGGTGTCCAGCTTGGCGAATGCCTGGTCCACGCCCTCGGGCGTGCCCAGCACCTCGTAGACCTGGCCGGGCGCCACGCCATCGGCCATCAGCGCGAATTCCAGGTTGAACTTGGCGCCCTTGCGCATGGTGCGCTTGCCGGGGAACTTGGCCGTGTCGAAGAAATCCGCCGCGCCGGCGGGCTTGGCATCGGGGAACTTGCTGTCGTCATAGGCCAGGATCATCGAATAGACATCCGTGCCGACGAAGCATTCGGTGATCGCGCCCTCGATGAAGTCATCGGCGGCGGCGGTGCCGTCGGCGGCGGGGGTCAGGATCGCGGGGTCGATCTCTTCCAGCAGTCCCTCGTCGCAAAGCCGCACGGCATCGGCATATTCGACCGAAGCCACGTCGATCGAGACGTTGCCGGCCTCGACCTGGGCCTTGACCGGGGTGGCGGGGTTGTCGGCGTCCGAGACCTGGACCTTCATCCCGGTCTTGGCCTCGAAGGGCTTGGCATAGGCCTCGACATGGCTCATGCCATAGGCTCCGCCCCAGGACAGCAGGTTGACCTGCTTGTCCTGCGCCTGGGCGGCGGCCGCGACGGTGACCAGCGCAGAGGTCAGTATCAGCGTGCGTTTCATCATAACTCCCTGGTTCCTTGCTCGATGCACACTCAGACCGGATCGAGGGCGCGGGCGTCCTCGGGATGCCAGCCGATCCGTATCGTCTGGCCGGGCGACAGCTTCACCTGGCCAAGCGTATTGCGGTATTTCATGACGAAATCGTCCTGGCCGGCGACATGCAGCCGCGCCCGCAGGATGTCGCCCATATAGATCACGTCGCGCACCTGCGCCTCGATGGTATGGGCGCCGGCCGGCATCAGCTCGGGCTTGAACTCGACCCGCTCGGGCCGGATCGAGACCGTGGTGACCTGCCCGACTTCGCGGATGTTGACGGCGGTGGCGTCGATCAGCTCGCCATTGCCCAGCCGCACCAGCGTCTTGTCGCCCTGAAGCTGCTCGATGGTGCCGCGCAGCGCATTGTTCTCTCCGATGAAGCCGGCGACGAAGCTGTTCTCGGGCTGCTCATAGAGCACCGGCGGCGGCGCAAGCTGCTGGATGCGGCCGTCGTTGAACACGGCGATTCGGTCCGACATGGTCAGCGCCTCGCCCTGGTCGTGGGTCACATAGACCACGGTGATGCCCAGCCGGTCGTGCAGCGCCTTGATCTCGAACTGCATATGCTCGCGCAGCTGCTTGTCGAGCGCGCCCAGCGGCTCGTCCATCAGCACCAGCTTGGGGTCGAAGACCAGCGCGCGCGCCAGCGCGATACGCTGCTGCTGGCCGCCCGAAAGCTGGGCCGGGCGGCGATTCTTGAACTGGCCCATCTGCACCATGTCGAGCGCGCGGGTGACGCGCGTCTCGCGCTCGTCCTTGCCCATGCCGCGCACTTCCAGCGGAAAGGACAGGTTCTCGCCCACGCTCATATGCGGGAACAGCGCATAGTTCTGGAACACCATGCCGATGCCGCGCCGGTGGGGCGGCACGTCGTTGATGTTGCGGCCGTCCAGCCGGATCTCTCCATGGGTCGCCGTCTCGAACCCCGCCAGCATCATCAGGCAGGTGGTCTTGCCCGAGCCGGACGGGCCAAGCATGGTCAGAAATTCGCCCTTGCCGATGGTCAGGTTCAGGTCTTTGACGACAAGTGTCTGGCCGTCATAGCTTTTCTGGACATGATCGAAGACAACGAAAGCGTCGTTGCCGGGGTCTGCTGTCACGATGCGGGCTCCCTGTTTCTATTGGTTCTTCGTTCCGCCCGCCAACAGTAATCGGCGCTTGTCGAGGAATGCAACTCACTTGTCGCCGCAGCCGGCAGGACGCAGGCGACGAAGGCGGTGTCGCATTGCGTCACTGCCCTTTCGCCCGGCAGATTCCGGTTTCAGGTGAAGGTTCGTGCAGCCCGTCGCAGCCGAGGCCCGGGCTTACGGTTTGCCCATGCGGGCCAGTTCCCGCTGCGGGACGGCGGGCGGATGGTAAAGCCCGGCCGCGCCCTCCTGACCCCGCCTCAGCACCGAAAGCGAGCCGTTCGCCTCGAGGATGGCGAACTTGACCTCGGAAAGATCGGTCACGCCCCTTTCGCGCAGCTTCAGGTAAAGCTCGTTCATGCCGATGCCCTGCCGGCGCAGGCGGTCGCCATGCACCCGGCCTTCGGTGACGACGATGCGCGGCCGGCCCTCGAAAAGCCGGGTCAGCAGGTCCGAGGACAGAATCGCCTCGTCCACCAGCTTGTTGAAGCCCGCGACCAGGAAGATCGCGAACATGGCGGGCAGCAGCGGCACATCCGGGTAGAACAGCGAATCCCCCACCGCCGAGCCGATGGCGATGACCAGCAGGAACTCGACGATGGAAAGCTGCGCCACCGTGCGCCCGCCCAGCCAGCGCATCAGGGCCAGCGTATAGAAATAGATGATGACAGTGCGGAAAAAGACCTCCCAGGCGAAGCCCAGGTCCTGGTCGCCCAGGAAGATGCGGTGAAGTTCCTCAAGCATGGCGGCTGCCCCCTGCCCGCGCCGGCTTTGCGCCAAGGGACAATCCGCGATCCGGGGCGCGGGTTCCCCGCCGCCCGGCCGAATCCCGGCGACAGGAAGGCCCTAGACAGCCAGGAAACCGCCATCCACCGGCAGCACCGCGCCCGAGACCATGCGGCTGTCCTCCGAGAGCAGCAGCGCGATGCCCTGCGCGACCTCCTCGGCCTCGGCAAAGCGGTCCAGCGGATGGCGCACCATCATCGGCTGGCTTTTCGCCGGGTCGCTCCAGGCTTCGGCAGCCAGTTCGGTCAGGGTGATGGTGGGCGCCACGGCATTCACGCGGATGCCGTGCGGGCCAAGCTCCTTGGCCAGCACGCGGGTCGCGCCCTCCAGCCCTGCCTTGGAGGCGGCATAGCACAGGTGATCCTGAAAGCCGCGGTGACCGGCGATCGAGGTGATGTTGACGATGGCGCCGCCGCCCCCCGCCGCCACGCGGCCGCGGGCGAATTCCTGGCAGCAGATCAGCGCCGCGCGCAGGTTGATGCCCAAGACCGCCTCATAGCCGGCCTCGGTCATGTCCAGCACGCTTTCCAGCACGTTTATGCCGGCACTGTTGACGAGATAGTCGGCGGTCCCGGCCTCGGCCATGGCGGCGCGGGCAGCAACCGGATCGGCCAGATCGACGCGGATGCCGCGCGCGCCGATCTCGGCCGCGAGGCTGTCGAGGTCGGACTGGGTGCGGCTCAGCGCCACGACCTCGGCGCCGCGGGTGGCCATGAGCCGGGCGCAGGCCCGGCCGATGCCCTTGCCCGCGCCGGTGATGATGACGGTCTTGCCCGAGAATTGCATGGTCCCTCGCATGTTCAGGTGGACGGCAAAGCCGCCATGGTGGCGCGGATCTGCCGCGCCGTGGATTGCAGCGCCAGGAAGGCGGCGTGGCGCGCGTCCTGCCGCGCGCGGGCGGCGGGATCGGGGGCGCAGCGCATCGCGATGCGCGACATGGCGGGCATCGCGGTATGCAGGTCGGGATAGACCCCCGCCGCCACCGCGCCCAGCATGGCCGAGCCAAGCAGCACCGGCTCGGGGCATTCCGTCACCTCGACCGGCAGCCCGGTCGCATCCGCCAGAAGCTGCCGGGTCAGCGGATGCGCGCCGGCGCCGCCGCTGGTGCTGATCGTCTGGACCGGGGCGCCATGGGCGGCCTGGGTCTCGATGATCTGGCGCAGCCCGTAGCCAAGGCCGCAGATCCCCGCGACATAAAGCGCGACCAACGAATCCGGTCCGCTCTCCATCCCCTGCCCCATGACGACGGCGCGGGCATGGGGATCGGCGAAGGGGGCGCGGTTGCCCAGGAACTCGGGCACCACATGCAGCTCGTCGGCCAGCCGCACCGCAGCGCTGGCCTCGCCTGCCAGGTCCAGCGCCCGGTCGGCCAGCCATTGCGGCAGCGATTTGCCCGCCGCCTCGGCCAGAGCGGTGGCCTCGGCCGTGGCGGGATGCAGTTGCACCAGCTGGTCGATGGCGGCACCGGCGGCGGACTGGCCGCCCTCGTTCAGCCACATGCCGGGCACCATGGCCGAGTAATAAGGCCCCCAGACGCCGGGCACGAAGGCCGGCTCGCGCGTCGTGGTCATGGTGCAGGACGAGGTGCCGAAGACATAGCCCAGGCATTTCGTCGCATCGCCCCCGGCCGCGACCGTGCCGACGCCGCCGGCATGGGCGTCGATCAGCCCCGCCGCGACCGCGGTGCCGGGGCGCAGCCCCATGGCCTCGGCAGCGGCCGCGGTCAGCCCCGCCCCCAGCGCAGTGCCGGGATCGACGACACGCGAACCGATGCGGGCGAAACCGTTATCGGCCAGGTCGCCCAGTCCGATCTGGCGGAAATAATCCGCATCCCAGCGCCCCTCATGCGCCAGATAGGTCCATTTGCAGGTCACGGTGCAGGCGGAACGCTCCAGCGCGCCGGTCGCCTTCCAGGTCAGGAAATCGGTCAGGTCGAAGAAATGCGCGGCCGCCGCATAGGTCTCGGGCCGGTTCTCGCGCAACCATAGCAGCTTCGGCGTCTCCATCTCGGGCGAGATGCGGCCGCCGACATATTTCAGCACGTCGTGGCCTTGCGCGTTGATGCGCTCGGCCTGTTCCACGGCGCGGTGGTCCATCCAGACGATGATGTCGCGCTCGGGATGGGCGGGATCGCCGACCGGCAGCGTGGCATCCCCCGCCCCGCGCACGACCAGCGAGCAAGTGGCGTCGAAGCCGATGCCCGCGACCTGCGCCGGATCGATCCCGGCGCGGGCCACGCTTTCCCGGACGGAATCGCACACGGCCCGCCAGACCTGCTCGCTGGACTGTTCGGCGACGATGCCGCGTTCGCGGTGCATCTCGATGGGGCGCTTGGCGGTGGCAAGCAGCCGGCCTGCGCGGTCGAAGACCCCGGCCCGGGCCGAGCCGGTGCCCACGTCGATGCCGATCAGATACTGGTCCATGGCGCTACTCCGTTCCGGGTGCCGGGCGTCAGACGCGGTCGAAATTGGTCGGCAACACCAGCATGTCGCGGATGGTGACGGTGCGCTTGCGGGTCAGCATGTATTCGAGCGCATCGGCAACCTCTTCCGCGTCGATCAGGCTGCCGGATTCCCTGGCCTTGCGCAAATTCTCCTCGGGCCAGTCGGCCAGCAGCGCCGAGACCACCGGGCCGGGCGAGACCTGCATGACGCGCACGCCATGCGGGATCATCTGCCGGCGCATGCCCTGGACAAAGCTGGTGATCGCCCATTTCGAGCCGGAATAGACCGGCTCCCACCAGGTCGGGAAATGGCCGGCGATCGAGCAGGTGACGACGATGTCGCCGGTTTTCCGCCGGGTCATGTGCGGCACCACGGCGCGGACGTTCTTCATCACCGCGTTGACGTTGAGGTTCAGCATCCGGTCGATGGCCTCGGGCGTCGTCTCGGTCAACTCGCCGCCGATATAGGTGCCGGCATTGCAATAGAGGATGTCGATATGGTCGACCTTGGCCAGGATCTCGGGGATCATCGCATTGCAGCTGTCGACGTCGAGCAGGTTCGTCACCTGCGGGATCGCCCTGTCGCCCAGCTTGCCGGCCAGTTCGGCCAGCGCCGCCTCGTTCCAGTCCACCATGACCACGGTGGCACCGCGATCCAGCAGCCGCCGGGTGGCGGCAAGGCCGATCCCCGAGGCCGCGCCGGTGATGACGGCGATCTTGCCGTCCAGCGATTCAGACATTCCATTCTCCTGTCTTTCTAATGGGTTGGGCGGGGCTCAGCGCCATTCGCGCCCGATATAGATGGCCAGCAGGATGATCGCGCCCTTGATGACGTCCTGCAGATAGGGGTTGATGCCCATCAGGTTCAGGCCGTTGTTCAGGATGCCCAGCAGGACCGCGCCGATCAGCGTGCCCAGGATCAGTCCGCGCCCGCCCGAGATGGCGGTGCCGCCCAGCACCACGGCGGCGATGGCGTCAAGCTCGAAGCCCTGGCCGGCATTGGGCTGGCCGCTCATCAGCCGCCCGGTCAGGATCACCGCGGCCAAGGCCGAGGTCAGGCCCGAGATGCCATAGACTGCCAGCTTGACCCGCTGGGTCTTGACGCCGGAAAGCCGCGCCGCGGTCTCGTTGCCGCCAAGCGCATAGACATGGCGGCCAAAGGCAGTGCGCTGCAAGAGCACCCAGGCCAGGGCGTAGATCAGCACCATGATGATGACCGGGACCGGCACCACGCCGACGCGGCCCACCCCGAACCACGAGATCCAGCCGGGGATGCCGCTGATCGGATAGCCGCCCGAATAGATCAGGCCCAGCCCGCGCGCCATGCCCATGGTGGCCAGCGTCACGATGATCGCCGGCATCCGGCCCCAGGCGACCAGCACGCCGTTCGCCAGCCCGATGCCCAGGCCGATCAGCAGCCCGGTGAGCAGCGCCACCGGCGCCGGCAGGCCCATGTTGACCATCAGCCCCGCGCTGAGCGTGCCGACCAGCGCCATCACCGCGCCGACCGACAGGTCGATGCCGCCGGTCAGGATGACGAAGGTCATGCCCACCGCGAGGATGCCGACGACCGACACCTGCCGCAGCACGTTCATGATATTGTTCAGGCTGAAGAAATTGTCGCTGGCGAGCCCCATCAGGATCGATACGACGATCAGCCCGATCAGCGGCAGCGCCAGGGGCGAATGCAGCAGGCGGCCAAGCGAGAAGCCGCCGGTTTTCCCGGCCGAGCCGGTGTTTGCGTCATGCGACATGTTCAACTCTCCCGGTCGTGGCATGGGTCATGATGGTTTCGGAATTGATCTCGGCCCCCTCGACCGTGGCCACGATCCCGCCCGAGCGGAACACGCAGACCCGGTCGGACATGCCGATCACCTCGGGCAGTTCGGACGAGATCATGATGATCGCCCCGCCCTTCTCGGTGAAGGCGCGCATCAGCGCATAGATTTCCGCCTTGGCGCCGACATCGATGCCGCGCGTCGGCTCGTCGAAGATCAGCACCTGCATGTCGTGGTTCAGCCAGCGGGCGATGACGACCTTTTGCTGGTTGCCGCCCGACAGCGTATCGACGCGGGCATGCGGCCCCTGCGCCTTGACCCGGACCTGCGCCATGGCGGTCTCGGTCGCGGCCAGTTCCTTTTTCAGGTCGATGAACCAGTGGTTCTTGCGATACTTGCCGTAATTGTTCAGCGAGACGTTCTGCAGGATCGAAAAGCTGGTGATCAGCCCCTGCTCCTTGCGGCTTTCGGGCAGCAGACCGATGCCATGCGCCAGCCCCTCGTCCGGGCCGCGAAAGCGTTTCTCGACCCCGTCCACCTTCACCTTGCAGCGTTGGGCCGGATACGCCCCCAGCATCGCCAGCACGGTTTCGGTGCGGCCCGAACCGACCAGCCCGGCAAAGCCCAGGATCTCGCCCTTGCGCAGCGCAAAGCGCGAGACGGGGCCGCCCTTCTTCAGCTGCACCTCCTCGACCTCGACGGCCAGCGGGGCGGCGGGGGCGGCGGCGGGCTTGGGCGGGAAGTTGTTCTCGATCCGGCGGCCGACCATCATCTCGACCAGCCGGTCGTTGTCGACCTCGGAAACCGCGCAGGAACCGACGAACTCACCGTCGCGCAGCACGGTGATGCGGTCGCAGATCTCGAATATCTCTTCCAGGTGATGCGAGATGAAGATGATCGCCACACCCTGCCGGCGCAGCTCGCGCATGACCTTGAACAGGTGCTCGACCTCCGAGGGGGTCAGGGTCGCGGTCGGCTCGTCCAGGACCAGGATGCGGGCGTCGAGCGACAACGCCTTGGCGATCTCGACGAATTGCTGCTCGGCGACGGACAGGCGATGCACCGGCACGTCCAGGGCCACATCGACGGCCAGCTGGCGCATGATCTCGGCGGCGCGCTTGCGCATCGCCTTGCGGTCAAGCATGCCCAGCGGCCCGCGCATCTCGCGCGCCAGGAACATGTTCTCGACCGCGTCGAGATAGGGGATCAGGCTGAATTCCTGGAACACGATGCCGATGCCGGCGGCGATGGCCTGGTCGTAATCGGCGAAATGGCGCTCGGTTCCCTCGATGCGGATCGTGCCCTCGCTGGGCTGGATGATGCCGCACAGGATCTTCATCAGCGTGGACTTGCCGGCGCCGTTCTCGCCCAGAAGCGCATGGACCTCGCCCGCGCGGACCTCCAGATCGACGCCGTGCAGCACCTCGATCTTGCCGAAGCTTTTTCGGATTCCGTTCAGTTCCAGCATCATGCCCTCCTGAATGGCTGGGAAATGTCCCGCCCCCGCGACATGCAGGGGCGGGCGCGGGGAGGAACCCTTACCAGCTGAACTCGGCAGCGTTCTCGGCGTCGACGACCATGACGTCGATCGGCACTTCCTTCGGCACCACGCGGGCGCCCCATTTCTGCGCCAGCGCCATGGCCAGGCCGACGCGGACCTGGTCGCGCGGGAATTGCGCGGTGGTCTCGATGAAGGGGCCGCCCGCGGCGATAGCCTGGACCGCCTCGGGTGCGCCGTCGACCGATGTCAGCTTGATGTCCTTGCCCGAGCCCTGGATCGCCGCCAGCGCACCCATGGCGCCGCCGTCGTTGACCGAGAAGATGCCGGCCAGATTCGGATGCGACTGGATCATGTTCTCGACCACGCCCAGCGCGACCGAACGGTCCTGGCGGCCGTTCTGGGTGGTGACCAGGGTGATTTCCGGGAACTCTTCCAGCGCGGCCTTGCAGCCCTCGACGCGCTGAAGGATCGGCACGACCGGGATGCCGTCCAGGATCGCGACCTCGCCCTTGCCCTCCAGCGCCTCGCCCAGATACTTGCAGGACATGTAGCCCGCATCGCGGTTCTTCGAGCCGACGAAGGTATCGACCGGGCCGTTCGCGTTCGCATCGACCGCGACCACGGTGACGCCGGCGGCCTTGGCGGCGTGGACGGCGGCCTCGATCCCGGCGCTGTCGGTCGGGTTCAGCAGCAGGATGTCGATGTTCTGCTGCAGCATGTCCTCGACATCCGAGATCTGCTTGGCGACGTCATGGCCGGCATCGGTCACGACGACATCCGCGCCCAGGCTGGCGGCGGCTTCGTTCAGCGCCTCTTGCATGGACACGAAATAGGGGTTGTTGAGCTCCTGGAAGGTCATGCCGATCTTGAGCTTGTCCTGCGCGAGCGCCGGGGCCGCCAGCAGCGCCAGCGCGGCCGAAGCGGTAAGAAGTTTCGATTTCATCGGGGTTCCCTCCCATCTGGATGAAAGCAGGCAAAGCCTGCGCGTCTCCGGGCGGCGGCGCGCCACCCGAATTGGTGAATTCCGCAATGTCGGTTCTTGTCAGTCCGCCATGACCAGCGCCTTCTGGGCCGCGAATGTCGCGCGGAACTGCGAGGGCGACATTCCCTTGAGCTTCAGGAAATGCCGGTTGAAGTTCGACAGGTTCGAAAACCCGACCTCATAGCAGATCTCGGCCACCTTGATGTCGGGATCGGTCAAGAGCATCTGGCAGGCCAGGTCGACACGCAACTGGTTGCGATAGCGCACCAGCGTGGTGCCGGTATGGCGCTTGAAGGCGCGGGAAAAGGCGCTTTGGCTTTGCCCGACCATCTCGGCCAGCTCGCCCTCTTCGATCTGCTCGGTCAGATGCTCGCGCAGATAGCCCAGCGCGCGGTTGATGCCGCCGTCGTGGATGCGCGTCAGGTCCAGCTCGAAGCTGAGGCTCGCCAGCACCTCGTATTCCGGCGCATTGGCCAGCAGGTCCAGGATTTCCCAGAACAGCGCCAGCCGCCGCAGCCCCTGCGCCTCGACCAGCCGCTCCATCAGCGGACGGACGCGGGCGCTGGTCGCGTCGTCGAACAGCAAGCCGCGGCGCGAGCGCTCCAGCAGCGGACCCAGCGCCTGCATCTCGGGCATGGCGGTGCTGGCCTCGTCGATGAAGGCTTCGGGAAACTGGATGACCAGCGAGCGCAGCGGCACCGCCTCGCCGGGCGGGATGTCGCTGATCCAGTTCTGCGGCAGGTTGGGGCCGGTCATGATCAGCTGGCCCGGCCGGAAGCTGCCGACATGGTCGCCGATATAGAATGTGCCCGAGGTCGCGACGACCAGATGGATCTCGTATTCGGGATGGTAATGCCAGCGCACCGTGCGGAACGGATAGCCGTGCATCCACGCGGCGAAGGATTCGCCCTTGCGGATGTGGACCAGTTCCAGATCGGGTTGCATTGGCCTTCCTCCCTGCGCGCCGCGAGCCCTGCCGGGCCTGCCGCGAACGTCCAGGAACCATAAGCTTCAAGCCGTGCCGCGATCCACATCAGGGCCAAAAAAATACCGATACTTTTTTGACCGAAATCGCGCAGGAATTGAAGAGCTCTGCCGGAAACGGCGCGGCAGGAATTTGCTGCATGGCAGAAAGTCCGTGCCGCGTTGCAGCGACACGGGCCTGCTTTTTCTTGAAAACCTGATGTTGGCGCTATCAGGCGTCCGCTGCCGCCAGATCCCGCAGGCGCGGATAGGCGGCATGATAAGCCTCATACTTTTTCGCATAGGCTGCGGCCAGTTCAGGATCGGGCACAACTTCTGCGCGAACGGCCGGCTTCGCGAAGACCCGCTCGGAGATGTCGCCGGTGGCGCAGGCGGCCGCCAGCCGGGCCGCCCCGAAGGCCGCGCCGAAATCGCCGTCCTCGGGTTCGAGCAGCGTAAGCCCGGTGGCCGAGGCCATGATTCGCAGCCATGCCCGCGACCGCGCGCCGCCGCCGACCGCATAGGCGGCCTCGATCGGCGTGCCGGCCTTGCGCAGCGCGTGGACGCAATCGGCGAATGCCATGGCCACGCCCTCCATAGCCGCCTGCGCCAGATCGGCCAACCCGGTGGCGCGGCGCAGGCCCAGGAAGGCGCCGGTGGCGTCGGGATCGTTCAGCGGCGTGCGCTCGCCCGAGAGATAGGGCAGGAACAGCACCGGAGAGGGCGCCGTCACATCGCCGACCAGCCCGGCAAGGTCGGGCACGGTTTTCCCGCTGATCTCGGACAGCCAGGTCAGGCTGTCGGTCGCCGACAGGATCACGCCCATCTGGTGCCAGGTGTCCGGCACGGCATGGCAGAAGGTATGCACCGCATCGCCGGTATTCGGCGCGTAAGCCTCGGTTGCGGCGAACAGCACGCCCGAGGTGCCCAGCGACAGGAAGCCGGTACCCGGGGCCATCACCCCCATGCCGCAGGCCGTGGCGGCATTGTCGCCGCCGCCGCCCGCCACCGGCACGCGCGGGATGCCCCAGCGTTCGGCCAGGTCGGCGCGCAGATGGCCCGAAACGTCGCTGCCCTCGACCAGCGCCGGCATATGGGCGCGCGTCAGCCCGGTCGCCTGCAACAGCGCATCCGACCAATCGCGCCGGCGCACGTCCAGCCACAGCGTCCCGGCCGCGTCCGACATCTCGGCGACATGCTCGCCGGTCAGCCACAGCCGCAGGTAATCCTTGGGCAGCAGCACCCTGGCTGTCCGCTCAAATATCCCGGGTTCGTTCTGCGCCGCCCACAGCAGTTTCGGCGCGGTGAAGCCCGCCATCACCAGATTGCCGGCGATGCCATGGAAATCGGCGCGCGCGGTCAGTTCGGCGCATTGCGAGCCCGAGCGGCCGTCGTTCCACAGGATGCAGGGCCGCAGCACCTGGTCCGAGCCGTCCAGCAGCACCGCCCCATGCATGTGGCCGGACAGGCCGATGGCCTGCAACCGCGCCATTTCCTGCGGATGATCGCGCAGCAACGTGGCAATGGCAGCCTCTGTGCCGGCGATCCAGTCGGCGGGCGCCTGTTCGGACCAGCCGGGATGCGGGCGGCTGACGGTCAGCGCCGCATGGGCCACGCCGACGGTCGCGAAGGTTTCGTCCACCAGCATCGCCTTGATGCCCGAGGTGCCCAGGTCGATCCCCAGATACATGGCCTTACTCCGGCATGACGATCTGCAATTTCACGTCGGTCTCGCGCGCTAGGGCGGCACGGTCGAAACCGGCGATGCTCTCCTCGAAGGGGATCGAGGCCGAGATCAGCGGCTTGAGATCCACCTTGCCCGAGGCGATCAGCGCGATGGCACGATCATAGACATTGGCATAGCGGAACACCGTCTCGACCCGCAGTTCCTTGGCCTGCAGCCCGACGATATCGACCGGCACCGGATCGACCGGCATGCCGACCAGCACGATGGCGCCGCCCGGACGCGCAAGCTGGTGCATGGACAGGATCGCGGGCGCGGCGCCCGAGCATTCGAAGACGATGTCGGCGCCCCAGCCCCCGGTCGCCCCGGACACCGCCTCGGCCAGCGGGCGGTTGCGGATGTTCACCGTCTCGACGCCGTCATAGGCGCCGATGATGTCCAGCTTGGGCTGGGCAAGGTCGGCCACGATCACCCGCGCGCAACCGCCGGCCAGTGCGGCCAGCGCCACCATCATGCCGATGGGGCCCGCGCCCGTCACCACCGCCACGTCGCCCGGCTGGATGCGCGCCCGCAGCGCCGCCTGCATGCCGATGGCAAAGGGCTCGACCATCGCGCCCTCGGCGAAGCTGACATTGTCGGGCAGCTTGTAGGTGAAGGCGGCCGGATGGATCACCTCGGGCGTCAGGCAGCCATGCACCGGCGGCGTCGCCCAGAAGGTCACGGCGGGATCGACATTGTAGATGCCCAGCTTGGCGGCGCGCGAGGTCGGGTCGGGAACCCCCGGCTCCATGCAGACCCGGTCGCCGGGCCTCAGGTGCGAAACCTCGGCCCCCACCTCGATTACCGTGCCCGCGGCCTCATGGCCCAGCACCATCGGCGCTTCGACGACGAAATGGCCGATCTTCCCATGCGTATAGTAATGCACGTCCGAACCGCAGATCCCCACCGTATGGGTCTTGATCCGTACGTCCCTGGGGCCGAGCGTGCCGGGAATGTCGAAATCCCGCAGCGACAGCTTGCCCTTTTCTTCCAGCACCAGTGCCTTCATCGCCCGTCCTCCTGATGGCCGCGCCGCCTCCCGGCGCCCTCGACTCGCGTCTTTGGCGGCGAGTCGAGGCCACTGTAAACAGAAACCCGCATCACACGCGAGCTTTTGCCCATCAGAAGAATAAATGTATCAGTCTTTGACTGCGAAAACCATGCGCCACAGGGCGGCAGCGACGCACGGCGCGCCAGAACCCGAGAATCGGGTCATTTCATCAGCCGGTCCTTGACCACGGGACCGACGGCGCCGAAATCCATCTGCCCGGCATGGCGCGTGCGCAACTCGGCCATGACCCGGCCCATGTCGCGGATCGACTCGGCGCCCAGATCGGCGATGGCCTTGTCGATGGCGGCGCGGGTTTCCTCTGCGTCGAGCTGGCGCGGCAGATAGGACTGGATCACCTTGATCTCGTCCTGCTCGCGCTCGGCCAGTTCCAGCCGGCCGCCTTCCTCATAGGCTTTCGCCGATTCCTGGCGCTGCTTGACCATCTTGGACAGGATGGCGGTCAGGTCGGCATCGCTCAGCCCGGCCTCCTCGCCGCCTTCGGTGCGTGCGGCGATCTCGCGGTCCTTGATCGCGGCCGAGATCAGCCGCAGCGTCGAAAGCCGTGCCGCCTCCTTGGCTTTCATCGCCTCCTTGGTATCGGCCAGAATGCGTTCGCGCAGTCCCATGTGATCCTCGCTGAATGAATTGAGCCGGGTCGTGCCCGGCTTCGCCCCCGCCGTCAAGCCGTGCCCTCAACCCGGGCCGGGCTTCAAAGTTCCGCGCAAGGCCGGTTCCCGCCTTGACGCCCGCCCGCCCTTTACCTAGGTTCCCGCCGATTTACCCGGAGAGTGACGATGCCCCAGAAACCGACCGCATGTCTTGCGCTTGCCGACGGCACCGTGTTCCACGGCCAGGGCTTCGGCGCGGTCGGGGAAGTGGTGGCCGAACTGGTCTTCAACACCGCGATGACCGGCTATCAGGAGATCATGACCGATCCCTCCTATGCCAGCCAGATCGTGACCTTCACATTTCCCCATATCGGCAATACCGGCGTGACCGAGCAGGACGACGAGGCGCCCGAGCCCGTCGCCCCGGGCATCGTGGTGAAATGGGATCCGACCGAGCCCTCGAACTGGCGGGCCAGCGCCGATCTGGTCGACTGGATGGCCCGGCGCGGCCGCATCGGCATCGGCGGCGTCGACACCCGCCGCCTGACCCGCGCGATCCGCCAGCAGGGCTCGCCGCATGTCGTGCTGGCCCATGACCCCGAGGGGAATTTCGACATCGCCGCCATGGTCGCCAAGGCGCGCGACTGGCAGGGCATCGTCGGATTGGACCTCGCCAGGGAGGTCAGCTGCCGGCAAAGCTATCGCTGGGACGAGGGGCTGTGGTCCTGGCCCGGAACCTTTGGCCAGTCGGACGAGAAAAAGCCCTTCCGGGTCGTCGCCGTCGATTATGGCGCAAAGCGCAACATCCTGCGCTCGCTGGCGCAAAGCGGTGCCGAGGTGACGGTCCTGCCCGCCACCGCCACCGCCGAGGAGGTGCTGGCCCACGACCCCGAGGGCGTGTTCCTGTCGAACGGCCCGGGCGATCCGGCCGCGACCGGCGAATATGCCGTGCCGATGATCCGCGAACTGCTGGGCAAGGACCTGCCAATCTTCGGGATCTGCCTTGGCCATCAAATGCTTGCACTGGCGCTTGGCGCCAGCACGATCAAGATGAACCACGGCCATCACGGCGCCAACCACCCCGTCAAGGACGTGGAAACCGGCAAGGTCGAGATCACCTCGATGAACCACGGCTTCGCGGTGGATGCGCAGACCCTGCCCGAAGGCGTGATCGAGACCCATGTCAGTCTGTTCGACGGCTCGAATTGCGGGCTGCGGGTGGCCGACAGGCCGGTCTTCTCGGTGCAATATCACCCCGAGGCCAGCCCCGGCCCGCAGGACAGCGCCTATCTGTTCGACCGCTTTACCGAGGCGATGCGCAGCCGCCGCGGCTGATCGTTCCCGAAAAGGCCGCGATTAACCCGTTCTTAACCCTCTGGATGCCAGAGAGGGGGTCGGAATGACCCAGACCGGGAATCGCGCATGGCCCGCATCGTCCCTATCAGGCCCTTCGAAGGCATACCTGTCCTGGCGGCCCTGCCGGACCCCGCCGAGACGGTCGTGTCGGCCCGCGACCTGCGGCCGCTCGGCCAGATCCTGATCGAGGACGGCGCAGTCGACCCGCGCAACCTGTTCAAGGCGCTGGTCATGCGCCAGCGCCAGTCGGCACGGCTGGGCGAGATCCTGCTGGCGAACGGCTGGGTGCGGGAAGAGGCGCTGATCCGCGCCCTGTCCCGGCAATGGCGCGCCAGCGTGCTGGACCTGAAGGCGCTGCCGCCCGATCCGCGCCTGGTCGATGCGATGGGGGCGCAGCTTTGCCTGGCCGAGGGGGCGGTGCCCTGGCGGCGCGTCGGCGGCGTGACCTTCATCGCCACCGCCCGGCCAGAAGGATTCCAGGCGTTGCAGGACCGCCTGCCCCAGGATTTCGGCGCGGTGCGCATGTTGCTGTGTTCGGAAAACGCCGCGCGCGAGGCGATCCTGGCCCTGCGCCGCACCGCGCTGATCCGCCAGGCTGAAACCCGCGTTCCCGCCCATGAAAGCTGCCGCACCCGCAACGAGCGCCGCTTCGGCCGAATCGCAGTGATCCTGATCGCGGCAACGGTGCTGGGGTTGCTGCTGGCACCGATCGCGGTGATCGCCTTGCTGACGGGTTGGACGGTGCTGACGCTGATCGCCTCGGCCGCGTTGAAGCTGCTCTCCTTTGCCGCCATCCTGCGCCGACACCGCCGGGACCGCACCAAGGCCGAGGCCATGGCGCGCGATGCGATCCCGCCGCCCGAGATGACGGCACCGCTGCCGGTGATCTCGGTCATGGTGCCGCTGTTCGCCGAGGCCGATATCGCCGAAAAGCTGATCGGCCGGCTGTCGCGGCTGGACTACCCGCGCGAGTTGATGGACATCCTGATCGTGGTCGAGGAAACCGACAGCGTCACCTGCGCGGCGCTGGAGGACGCCCGTCTGCCCCGCTGGCTGCGGGTCGTGAAGGTGCCGGACGGGCCGGTGCGCACCAAGCCGCGGGCACTGAACTATGCGCTGAACTTCTGCCGCGGCTC
The DNA here is from genome assembly GCF_900100045.1 of Paracoccus denitrificans. Lineage (GTDB taxonomy): Bacteria > Pseudomonadota > Alphaproteobacteria > Rhodobacterales > Rhodobacteraceae > Paracoccus > Paracoccus denitrificans. The sequence continues at coordinate 20,082 of NZ_FNEA01000005.1, forward strand.
GATCATCGGGGTCTGGGATGCCGAGGACCGGCCCGAGCCCGGCCAGTTGCTCAAGGTCGCACGCGGCTTTCATTTCGCGCCGCCCGAGGTGGTCTGCCTGCAAGGCGTGCTGGACTATTACAACCCGCGCACCAACTGGCTGGCGCGCGCCTTTACCATCGAATACGCCTCGTGGTTCCGTGGCACGCTGGCCGGGGCGGCGGCGCTGGATCTGGTGGTGCCGCTGGGGGGAACCACGCTGTTCTTCCGCCGCGAGGCACTGGAAGAGGTCGGCGCCTGGGACGCCTGGAACGTTACCGAGGATGCCGACCTGGGCGTGCGCCTGACCCGGCGCGGCTATCGCACGCGGATGCTGGACACCGTAACGCATGAAGAAGCGAATTGCCGCCTGATCCCCTGGGTCAAGCAGCGGTCGCGCTGGCTCAAGGGCTTTGCCATGACCTGGGGTGTGCATATGCGCGACCCGGTGGCGCTGTGGCGCGATCTGGGCGCACGGCGCTTCATCGGCTTGCAGGTGCAGCTTTTCGCCTCGGTCTCGCAATACCTGCTGGCGCCGGTACTGTGGAGCTTTTGGCTGCTCAGCCTCGGCCTGCCGCATCCGATGCGCGGGATGCTGTCGGGCATGCTGGGCGGCAATGCCATCGCCATCCTGTTCACGCTGTTCGTGGCCTCGGAACTGCTGAACATCGCCATCGGGCTTTGGGCGGTGCGCGGGCGGGGGCATCGCCACCTGCTGCCCTGGGTGCCGACGCTGCACCTGTATTTCCCGCTCGGCTGCCTGGCGGCCTGGAAGGCGATCTACGAGGTGGTGGCCAAGCCCTTCTACTGGGACAAGACGCAGCACGGCATCTTCGAGGCCGGCCAGGAAGAGGCGCCCGAGCCCGCACCCATCGCGCCGGGCAGGCTGATCCCGCTGCGCAAGGTGGCCGATCTGCACCCCTTGGCGCTGATTGCCGACCCGGCCATGCCTGCTCCGCGCTCGAAGCGCAACTGGGCTTTCCTGCGCGGCAAACGCCTGACCGCATGAGGTTTCATAGGCACTTCGGACAGCGCGAAAGCAAGCAGTTCATCGGCCCCCACGGCAATCGGCCGGGAAAGGCGGGAACCGGCCCGCATCGCCGGCGCCCACGCCGGGCAGGATCGCCCGGAGCGGCGCGATATTCCTATTCCGCCCGCACCTCGACCCCCGCCAGCACGCCGTCGATGACGGCGCCCGCCGTCGCGACGGTCTCGGCCAGCCGCTTGGCCAGATCCTCCAGCGAGGCCGTGCCGGTTTCGCGCAGCAGGAAGGCCTGCCCGCCCTTGCCCAGATTGTCCATGTCCAGCGGTTTTTCGGTCAGCAGCCGGCCGGCGCATTGCAGATTCCACAGGAAGCGCCGGGCCGAGGCCAGCCTCTCGCCATCCTCGCGCCCGATCAGCCCGGTCCGCGGCCCGGTGCGCAATTGCGCCTGCACCGCGCGCGCGGACGAGCCGGCACGCAGCGCGAAACATTGCGCCAGCAATTCGATGTCCTGCAACCGGCCGCGGCCGATCTTGGCCTCCCAGGCGCCATCGGGTGCCTTGGCGGCAAAGATGCGGGCGCGCATCCCGGCCAGGTCCGGCATGACCCGAGGGTCCGAGCCGCGGTTTTGCAACACATCGACACGCAGCGCCTCGACCTCGCCGGCCAGCGCCGCGGCATCGGTGCCGCAAGTGCCGATCACCCGGGCGCGGGTCAGGGCCAGGTGCTCCCAGGTCCAGGCCTCGGTCATCTGGTAGTCGCGAAAGCTCTGCACCGAGGTCGCCACCGGCCCCTGCCGCCCCGAAGGACGCAGCCGCATGTCCACCTCGTAAAGCCGCCCGGCCGAGGTCGGCGCCGACAGCGCCGTGATCATCGCCTGGGTCAGCCGCGCATAATAGGCCCGCGTCGCCAGGGGCTTCGACCCCTCGGACGCCTCTTGCCCGGCGGCGTCGTAAATGACGATGAGGTCCAGGTCGGACGAGGCATTGAGCTGTCGCGCGCCCAGCGAGCCCATGCCCAGCACCACCGCCCCCCGGCCCGGCGCCGGACCGTGCCTGCGGGCGAATTCCGCAGCGACCACCGGGAACAGCGCGGCGACCGCGGCATCGGCGACATCGGCATATTGCCCCCCTGCCTCCTCGGCACCGATCAGGCTGCGCAGGTGGTGGACGCCGATGCGGAACTGCCATTCATGCGCCCAGCGCCGTGCCGCATCCAGCGCCTGTTCATAGCCGCCATTGGGGCCCGTCAGCGCCGAATCCAGCAACTGGCCGATCTGACGGCGCAACTCGGCCATGCCCGGCCAGGCCGAGAAGAAGCTGCCGGCCAGCACCGCGTCCAGCACCTCGGCATGGCGCGCAAGATAGGCCGCAAGCCCAGGCGCGGTGCCGCAGATATCGACGATCAGTTCGATCAGTTGCGGATTGGCCTCGAAAAGCGAGAAAAGCTGCACCCCGGCGGGCAGCCCGGCCAGAAAGGCGTCGAACCGCGCCAGCGCCTCCTCGGCATGGGCGGCGGCGGTCAGGCGGGTCAGCAGATCGGGCTCGATCCGGGCAAAGACCTCGCGGCCGCGCGCCGAACGCAGGGCGGGATAGCTGCGCCAGCGTTCCACCATCGCCTCGGCCTCGGGGGAAAGCGTCGGCCGGGCGCGGCGCTCGCCGGGGGCGAAGAAATCGCCGGTCAGCGCCTCGACCCGGGCCAGGCGTGCGGCCAGGCGCTCCGACCAGGCGGCGGTATCGGCATCGCCCATCATCCGGGCGATGGTCTCGACCCCCTCAGCCGAGTTCGGCAACGTATGGGTCTGGGCGTCGTTCACCATCTGGATGCGATGCTCGATCTCGCGATGCTCGCGGTAATGCGCGGTCAGTTCGCGGGCCACGTCGGGCGGCACCCAGCCCTTTTCGGCCAACCGCGCCAGCCCCTCGACCGTGCCGCGCACGCGCAGGTCGGGGTCGCGGCCTCCGGCGATCAACTGGCGGGTCTGGGTGAAGAATTCGATCTCGCGGATGCCGCCCTGGCCCAGCTTCATGTTGTGACCCGGCACCTCGATGCGGCCGGAGAGACCCTTGTGCTCGCGGATGCGCAGCCGCATGTCATGCGCGTCCTGGATGGTGGCGAAATCCAGGTGGCGCCGCCAGACGAAGGGGCGCAGCTCGCGCAGGAAACGCGCGCCCGCCGCCAGATCGCCCGCGCAGGCGCGTGCCTTGATATAGGCGCTGCGTTCCCAGGTGCGGCCCTCGGCCTCGTAATAGGCCAGCGCCGCCGAGATCGAGATGCAGACCGGCGTCACCGCGGCATCGGGTCGCAGCCGCAGGTCGGTGCGGAAGACATAGCCCTGATCGGTATTGTCCGAGATCGTCGCCGCCGCCTTGCGGGTGGCGCGGATCAGGCTGGCACGGGCCTCGTACTGGTCGTCCGGGGCATAGGCGCTGTCGTCGTAAAGCACGATCAGGTCGATGTCCGAGGAATAGTTCAGCTCTCCCGCGCCCATCTTGCCCATGGCCAGCGCCACGATGCCGCCGGCCTCGGCCCCGGTCGGGGGCAGCTTGCCGCGCGCCTGCTCGGCCGCGACATGGGCACGCAGCGCCAGGTCGGTGGCGCGGTCGGCCAGGTCGGTCAGCGCGCCGGTCACCTGCTCCAGCGTCCAGACGCCGCCCAGATCGGCCAGCGCCGCCCACAGCGCCACCCGCCGCTTGGCGCGGCGCAGCGCGGGGCCAAGGGCATCGGCGGAAAGCGTCTCGAACCCCGCCGTCTCGTGCGCGACGACATCCTCATGCGCCAGCGCCTCGGGCAGCCAGTCGGCTTCGCGCTCGATCAGCCCGGCCAGATAGGGGCTGCACCCGGCGGCCCCCCGGATCAGGTCGCCCAAGCGGGGATCGGCGATCCCGGCCGCCTGCAGCGCGGAAAGGCCGCGGGCGGGATCGGCAGGAATGGGCAGGCGGGTGATGCGGGCGGCGAAATCCATGGCCGCAGCCTAGCCGCAGCCCGCGCCGCGTCAATGCCGCGCGGATGGACCGGAACGTTCAAATCTTACGGTTTTCCATGCTTGGCGGCAGGGACAACTATTGCTAGGCTCAGCCCCAGAGCAATTGACCCCAGACACGCCGCAGCCGAAACGCGCAGACATGAGAATGACCCGACCGCATGCGCCCGCAAGCATGCTGCACCCCAGAAGCCGGGGGTGCGGCTGATGCGGCACACCCTGCCTCATGCGCCGCAATTCTATGTGACGGCTCCGCAGCCCTGCCCTTACCTGCACGGGCGGGCCGAGCGCAAGCTGTTCACCGCGCTGGCAGGCGATTCGGCCAATGAACTGAACAACGCCCTGTCGCGCCAGGGCTTTCGCCGCTCGCAGAATGTGCTTTACCGGCCCAGCTGCGAAAGCTGCGTCGCCTGCATGTCGGCGCGCATCCGGGTCTCGGAGTTCGAGCCCTCGCGCACGCAGCGCCGGATCGCGCGCAGGAACGCGCATCTGCGCCGGCTCGCCACCAGCGCCTGGGCAACCGAAGAGCAATACGAGCTGTTCCGCGCCTATCTGGACGAGCGCCATGCCGACGGCGGCATGGCCGACATGGACATCTTCGAATTCGCCGCGATGATCGAGGAGACGCCGGTGCGCACCCGCGTCATCGAATATCGCGCGCATCAGGGCGACAGCAGCGAAATCCCGCCCCCGCCCGACAGCGACCAACTGGTCGCGGTCTGCCTGACCGACGTGCTGGATGACGGGCTGAGCCTGGTCTACAGCTTCTACGACCCGGCGCTGGAAGGCTTCAGCCTGGGCACGCACATCATCCTGGACCATATCGACCTGGCGCGCAGCGCCGGCCTGCCCTTCGTCTATCTGGGCTATTGGGTGCCGGGCAGCCGCAAGATGGACTACAAGGCGAAATTCTCGGCGCTGGAGATCTACAAGGGCGGCGTCTGGCAGCCGATCGGCGACCCGGCGCAGCACACATCCGACATCCACCCCCTATCCATCGACCCCATCGTCGAGCAGGTGGCGCGCATCAATCTGCCGTCGAATCGGAGATGATTACCGAAAAGCCGGCATACGGGTAAGAATATTTCAAGAATTTGCGACACCGGGTCATTTTCTTGGACAATCGCCATTGACCGCGCCGCGCCGCCCCCATAGTTTCCCGCGACGCAGCGGGGGCGGCTTCCCCGCCGTGTTTTTGTTCAGAGATGGAGAATGAGCATGTCCCGACAGATGACGGGTGCAAGGATGGTTATCGAAGCTCTGCGCGATCAGGGCGTCGATACGGTATTCGGCTATCCGGGCGGGGCGGTACTTCCCATTTATGACGAGATTTTCCAGCAGAACGACATCCGGCACATCCTGGTGCGCCACGAACAGGGCGCCGTCCACATGGCCGAGGGCTATGCCCGCTCGACCGGCAAGCCGGGGGTCGTCCTGGTCACCTCGGGACCTGGCGCGACCAATGCCGTCACCGGGCTGACCGATGCGCTGATGGATTCGATCCCCATCGTCGTGCTGACCGGGCAGGTTCCGACCTTCCTGATCGGCACCGACGGCTTCCAGGAGGCCGATACCATCGGCATCACCCGCCCCTGCACCAAGCATAACTGGCTGGTGAAAGAGACGGACGAGCTGGCGGCGACGATCCACAAGGCCTTCCACATCGCCACCTCGGGTCGTCCGGGGCCGGTGCTGATCGACATCCCGAAGGACGTGCAATTCGCCACCGGCGAATATGTCGGGCCGAAACAGATCGAGACGCCCAGCTACCAGCCGGTGAAGAAAGGCGACCTGGCGACCATCACCCGGCTGGTCGAGCTGATGGAAACCGCCAAGCGGCCGATCTTCTATACCGGCGGCGGGGTGATCAATTCCGGCCCCGGCGCCAGCCAGCTTCTGCGCGAACTGGCCGAGGCGACGGGATTCCCGGTCACATCGACGCTGATGGGGCTGGGCGCCTATCCGGCCTCGGGGTCGAAATGGATCGGCATGCTGGGCATGCATGGCCTTTACGAGGCCAACATGGCCATGCACGACTGCGACCTGATGATCGCGGTCGGCGCGCGCTTCGACGACCGCATCACCGGGCGGGTCGCGGATTTCAGCCCCGGCTCGGTCAAGGCGCAGATCGACATCGACCCCAGCTCGATCAACAAGGTGATCCATGTCGACCTGCCCATCGTCGGCGATGTCGGCCATGTGCTGGAGGACATGCTGAAGGTCTGGAAATCCCGCGGCCGCAAGACCGATACCGAGGGACTGCGGGCATGGTGGGCGCAGATCGAACAGTGGAAGGCGCGCAACTGCCTCGCCTATCGCAACTCGGACAAGGTCATCAAGCCGCAGCATGCCTTGCAGCGGCTGCAGGCGCTGACCGCGGGGCGCAGCCCCTATTTCACCACCGAGGTCGGCCAGCACCAGATGTGGGCGGCGCAGTTCCTGCATTTCGAGGATCCGAACCACTGGATGACCTCGGGCGGACTGGGCACGATGGGCTATGGCCTGCCCGCCTCGATCGGGGTGCAGGTCGCCCATCCCGAGGCGCTGGTCATCAACGTCGCCGGCGAGGCGTCCTGGCTGATGAACATGCAGGAAATGGCGACGGCGGTGCAGTTCCGCGCGCCGGTCAAGCAGTTCATCCTGAACAACGAACGCCTGGGCATGGTGCGGCAATGGCAGCAATTGCTGCATGGCGAGCGCTATAGCCAGAGCTGGTCGGAAAGCCTGCCCGATTTCGTGAAGCTGGCCGAAGCCTTCGGCTGCGGCGGGCGCACGGTTTCGGACCCGGCCGATCTGGACGCCGCGATCCAGGAGATGATCGACTATGACGGTCCGTTCATCCTGGACGTGCTGGTCGAGAAGCACGAGAACTGCTTCCCGATGATCCCCTCGGGCAAGCCGCATAACGAGATGCTGCTGGGCGAGGCCTCGACCGAAGGCGCCATCACCGGCGCCGGCGCGGCCTTGGTCTGATTTAGGAGAAGAACATGGCGGCACTGAACATCCAGAAGGGCGCATCCAGCCATTCGGCCTATGACCTGCGCGACCCGAATGCCCAGGTCATCGAAAGCCATACGCTCGCGGTGCTGGTCGAGAACGAGCCGGGCGTGCTGGCGCGCGTCATCGGCCTGTTTTCCGGGCGCGGCTACAACATCGACAGTCTGACCGTGGCCGAGGTGGACCATCTTGGTCACCGTTCGCGCATCACCATCGTGACTCGCGGCACGCCCGCGGTGATCGAACAGATCAAGGCGCAGCTCGGCCGCATCGTCCCGGTGCACGAGGTCCACGACCTGACCGTCGAAGGCCCCAGCGTCGAGCGCGAGCTGGGCCTGTTCAAGGTCACGAGCAAGGGCGACAAGCGGGTCGAGGCGCTGCGGATCGCCGAGATCTTTCGCGCCAGCGTGGTCGATTCGACGTTGGAAAGCTTCGTCTTCGAAATCACCGGCACGCCCGAGAAACTGGACGCATTCGCCGATCTGATGCGCCCCCTGGGGCTGTCGGACCAGGCCCGCACCGGCGTCGCCGCGCTGGCGCGCGGCGCCTGAACGAATCAGCGGGCGGCCGCCAGTTTCAGCGGCCGCTCCAGCATCTCGCCTTCGGGGTTCGAGATCACCCGCAGCAAGGGGCGGGTCTGGTCGGGCTTCTCGCCCATCTCCCGCAGCAGGCCGGGCAGTTCCGAACGCTGGTTGCCCGCGACAAGGCAGACGAAGCGGGCATGACGCAAGCCAGCCTGCACTTCGAATTCAAGTTCGACCAGATCGCCCGCCTCGGGCCATTCGGTCGTGACGACAAGGTTCTCCTTGCCCTGAAGATAGGCCAGCGCGCCGTGATCCTCGCACCAGATCACAGCTTTTTCCTTGGCCGGACTGCTCCATAAAATAACCCCGATCATGAAAGCTCCTAAAGCAAAGCCGCCCGGACAATAATGGACGCAATCCAACCCTTGCGGGAAATTATCGGCAATTTCTCGCCTATGAAAGCAAATTTTGGCGGAACCGTTCAGTTTGAGCCCGGATTTGCAGGCAAATTGCACATTTACACCGGATTGGCCATCGAAATTCCCTGAGAATTACGGCTTTCCGTGACAAATCATGGATCTGGCGCAAGCAAGGACGCGATGCAGCAATGCAACAGCACCCGGCGTCATCGCACCCGGCCCGCCCGGTAATCGGCCACCGCGCGCGCCACCTGTCCCATGCGGGCGCTTCGGGACGGGTGCGTGCCCAGAATTTTGTCACCCGGATCGGGGATGCGGGCAAAAAACAGCGCACCGTGTTCGGGATCGAAACCGGCATTCAGCGTGATGATCGCCCCCAGGTAATCCGCTTCGAGTTCCCAATCCTTGGAATAATAGCGGGCACCCATCTGGGCACCGAAATCCTGCGCGGTGCGAATCGCCTCGGGATCGCCGCCATAGGCGCTGGCCAGCCCGCCCAGGATCACCGCACCCACGGTCGCGGCGCCGGTCTTGCGGTTGATATGGCCCAGGATGTGATGGCTCGCCTCATGTCCGACGACGAAGGCCAGTTCGTCGGCATTCCGCGCCTCGCCGATCAGCGAAAGGGTGAACCCGATGATCGGCCGGCCGCTGGGATCGACGGTCTGGAAGGCGTTCGGCTCCAATCCCGCTCGGTCATCGACGACGAACTGGAAGTCACAATTGATCGGCTGGGTGCGGCGTTGCAGGCATTCACGCTCGACCGCCGGTTCCATGCGGCTGACCACCGCGATGAAGGTGCGGGCCGAGGCCGAGGCGTTCGCCGGCGTATCCGGCGCCGGCGTGATGGTGACATCCGGCCCACCGGGCTGCGGCACCCCCGGCTGCGGAACGGGCGCGGCGACACAGCCCGCCAGCACCAGCACGATCGCCGCCACCGCCTGCCATGTCCTGACCATCTGCCGCCCCCGCATATCCCTGGTTCGCGCCACTTTAGCCGGGCCTTTCATCCCGCGCCAAGCCCCGGGCTTGCCCTGGCCGCAATATCACGCGATTGTTGCAAAAAGCACGGAAGGATCGCCATGTTCACCATCGAGCATGATTTCGACGCGACCGTCATCACCCTGATCGACGAACTCCCCGAGGCCGAGGCGGGCTCGCGGCCGCTGAACGAGGATGTCGTGATCCAGAGTTTCGAGGATCGCGTAGTGGTCGAGCAATTCGACCCCGACACCGGCGAGCTGGCGCAGATCGTCCTGACCATCGAGCAGCTGGAGGAATTGCGCGCCGCGCTGAACCTGCCCGAAGGCAATTACCGGCTGCAGCGCGGCTAGTCGATGCGGAACAGCTTGTCGCGGGCGGTGGCGCCGCGCACCAGCACCAGCCGCGACTTGGCGACGCCCAGCGCCTTGGCCAGCAGCTTGACCACGGCGGCATTGGCCTTGCCGTCCTCGGGCACCGTGGTCACGGTGACGCGGATCGCCTCGCCGTCCAGGATCACCGCATTGCGCGAGGCGCGCGGCGTGACGCGCACGGCGATTTCGGCGCCGGGCCGGGCAAGATGGCTCAGGTCGGTCATGCCCCTTTGAAGCCGCGCGCGGCAAAAAAGGCAATGCCGGCTGGCATAGGCCGGCCCGCACCGCTATCTGGAAGGCAGGACACGCGCGAACCCGACGAGGACCGAATGGAACATGCCGATCCCGCCACCCTTGCCTTCCTGCGCCGCCGCCGCTCGCATCCGCCGAAGCTGCTGACCGGCCCCGCCCCCTCGCGCGAGGCGCTGGCGGACCTGCTGGAACTGGCCGCCCGCGTGCCCGACCATGGCAAGCTGGAGCCCTGGCGCTTCGTGGTGCTGGGGCGCGATGCGCTGGACCGGCTGGCCCCGGTGCTGGCCGAGCATGTCCTGGCCAGGAGCGGGGACGAGGCCGCGGCGGAAAAAGCGCGCTCGGCCTTTGGCTCGCCGGTGATCGTGGCGGTGGTCTCGGCCCCCGTCGCAAGCCCGAAGGTGCCGGAATGGGAACAGTTCCTGTCGGCCGGGGCGGTCTGTCTGGAACTGGTGAACGCGGCGCTGGCGGCAGGCTATGGCGCGGCCTGGCTGACCGGCCCCGCGGCCGAGCCGGAATTCGCCCGCCCGCATCTGGGCATCGGCGAGGGCGAGCGCATCGTGGGGTTGGTCCATATTGGCCAGCGCGGCCCGACCCCGCCCGAGCGTCCGCGGCCGGATGTTGCGGCCAAGACCACCTTCCTGTGATGGTGCTACGCGCGGTGATCCTCGCTTGGGGAGACCTGCTGCGGCCGCGTATCTTCGGCGTGGTCGCGCTTGGCGTGGCGCTGACGCTGGTGCTGTTCGTGGCGCTGCAAGCCGGCGCCTTCTGGGCGATCCGCGCCTTTGCGCCCGAGACGCTGACCCTGCCCTGGATCGGCCCCGTGCCGCTGGCACCCGCGCTGTCCTGGAGCTCGCTGCTGCTCTTTCCGCTGATGAGCATCTTCCTGATGATCCCGGTCGCGGCCAGCTTTTCGGGACTGTTCGCCGAGCGCGTCTCGGATGCGGTCGAAGAGGTGCACTATCCCGCCCGCAAGGGCCTGCCGGTCGATTTCTGGGACGGGCTCTGGGAATCGCTGGCCGTGATGGGCGCGGTCATCCTGGTGACGCTGGTGCTGACGCCCTTCCTGGGCCCGCTGGCCTCGGTGCTGTTCTATGGCGGCAACGGCTGGCTTCTGGGGCGCGAGTTCTTCCAGATGGCGGCCCGGCGCCACCTGCACGAACCGCAGGCGACCGCGCTGCGCCGCAGCCTGACGACGCAAGCCACGGCGCTGGGGGTGCTGATCGCGCTGCTGCTGACCGTGCCGGTGCTGAACGTGGTCATTCCGGTGCTGGCGGCGGCGGGGTTCACCCACCTTTTCCATATCAGCGCGTCCAGGCCTCAAGGTCTGCGCGGGTGATGACGCCGGCGACGATGACATAGGCGATCACGCCCCAGATCAGCGCAGCGATCAGCGTCGCCCACAGCACCTTCTTCTTCAGCTTCGGCTCATGCGGCGCACCGGCGGGCGTGCCGGGCGTGACCTGCCCGACATCGGCCTGGCTTTGCTGGCCGATCGGCAGCAGCACGAACAGCACCAGAAACCACAGCACGGCATAAAGGACGATGCCTCCGGTCAGGCTCATCAGACCTGCTCCAGCTCGATCAGGCAGCCGTTGAAGTCCTTGGGATGCAGGAACAGCACCGGCTTGCCATGCGCCCCGATCTTGGGCTCGCCATTGCCCAGCACGCGCGCACCCTCGGCCTTCAGCTTGTCGCGGGCGGCCAGGATATCCTCGACCTCGAAGCACATGTGATGGATGCCGCCCGAGGGATTCTTTTCCAGGAACCCCTTGATCGGGCTTGCGTCGCCCAGCGGATAGAGCAGTTCGATCTTGGTGTTCGGCAGTTCGATGAAGACGACGGTGACGCCGTGGTCGGGCTCGTCCTGCGGCGCACCGACCTTGGCGCCAAGGCTGTTTTCATATTGCGCGGCCGCGGCCTTCAGGTCGGGCACGGCGATGGCGACATGGTTCAGGCGTCCGATCATCACTTCCTCCGTCGTTTGCGCCCTTCTAGGGCGACAAGGCGGCGGGGGGAAGGAAAAGAAAGCGCCGTTAACCGCTTCTTAGGGGAATCGCGCGATCCTTGGGGCAGATGGAGATTCCCAGTTAGGATTTTACGAGATGGAACAGGAAAGGATCGGTGCGGACGCATTCCCCACCTGGCGGGTCACCCTGCCCAACCGGCCCCTGACCGGCCTGACGGTGCTGGTGATCGAGGATTCGCGCGTCGCCAGCGAGGCGGTGCGCCTGCTCTGCCTGCGCTCGGGCGCACGCATCCGCCGGGCCGACAGCATCCGCGCGGCCCTGCGGCATCTGCAGACCTATCGCCCGGGCGCGGTGATGGTGGATATGGGCCTGCCAGACGGCGACGGCGCCGACATGATCGCCACCATCGCCAAGGCGATGCCGCGGGTGCCGGTGATCCTGGGCATCTCGGGCGATCCGGCCAATCGCGACGCGGCGCTGAGGGCGGGGGCCGACGGCTTCCTGGCAAAGCCCATCGAAAGCCTGGCGCTGTTTCAAGAGGCGATCCTGGCGGTCCTGCCGCCCGAGGCGCGGCCCCGGGGGTTGCGTGCGCTGCCCGACGACATGATCACCGCCGATCCCGAGGCGCTGCGCGACGATCTGGCGCATGTCGCCGATGTGCTGGCGCAGGCCGACGACACCGGCGCTATCGACTATATCGCGCGCTTCCTGGCCGGGGTGGCACGCTCGGCGCATGACCGAATGCTGGAGGATGCGGCGACAACGCTGGCGCAGGACCATGCCGACGGCCGGGCGCTGGCCATGGACGTGGCCCGGATCAGCGGGCTGGTGCAGGACCGGCTGGCGGCGGTCCGCAGTTCGTGACGGTTCAGGCCACCGTCAACGCCGACAGGCTTTGCCGCTGGCGCCCCTGGGCATCGAAATTCCCGGGCGCGAGCCATGCGCGGTGCGCCGCGGCAAGGCGGGGCCAGTCGCGGTCGATGATGGCATACCAGGCCGTGTCGCGGTTGCGGCCCTTGTAGATCATGTGCTGGCGAAAGATGCCCTCGAAGGCGAAGCCATAGCGCAGCGCGGCCCGGCGCGAGGGGGCGTTCAGCGCGTCGCATTTCCACTCGACGCGGCGATAGCCCGCATCGAAGGCCCAGCCGATCATCAGCGAGATCGCCTCGGTCGCCGCGGGGGTGCGCTGCATCGGGGGTGCGATCTCGATATGGCCGATCTCGATCACGCCGTTGGCGGGGTCGATGCGCATGAACGAGGCCAGGCCGCCCACCTTGCCGGTCGCACGGTCGCGCAGGGCATAGAAGCAGGGGTCGGATTTCGCGGCCATCTCTGCCTGCCAGCCGCGATAGGCCGGCAGATCGGCAAAGGGGCCATAGCCCAGGTAGTCCCAGACCCAGTCCTGCCCCTGATTGGCCGCGAACAGATCCTCGGCATGACGATCCGGGTCCAGCCGCTCCAGCAGCACATGCCGGCCCTCGATCAGATCGGGCCCGGGTGCCGGGGGCGGGGTGAAGCCGACAACGACAGGGCCGGTGGGGCGGTCCTGCGCGGCCGGGGAATCGATGGCGACGGAGGGGCCGGGGCTGGCCGGGGAATCCTCGGGCATGGGCGGAACTCCGATGGGGCTCAGGCCAGCATTGCCGGATCTCCGCCAAGGTCAAGCCCGGGAAAGATCGTGCGCTCCAGCCTGTCCTGCCCGATCCCGAACAGCCCGTGCATGGCCCAGGCGGCATAAGCGCGAATATCGCGCACGGGCATCAGGTCGCGACCGGCGTAAAGCTGGCCCTCGCCCAGTCCCGGCCAGTCGCCGAAAGCGCGGCCACCCCGGATCGCGCCGCCGGCCATCAGCAGCGCCCCTCCGGTGCCGTGATCGGTGCCGCCCGAGCCGTTCTCGCGCACGGTGCGGCCAAATTCGGTCATGGCCAGCACGGCGGTTCGGCCCCAGTTCGGCCCCAGCCCCTCGCGCAGCTTCAGGATCGCCGCCGCCAGCCGATCCAGCCCCCGGCCAAGGACGGCATGCTGGTTGGCATGGCTGTCCCAGCCGGGGATCGAAAAGGCGGCGATGCGGCTTTCGGCATTCAGCCGGCTGGCCGCAAAGGCCGCCAGCGCCTCGGCATCGGCGGTCGGCCCCGGGTTCCGGCCGATATCCGTGGTCTCGCCGCTGATCTGCACCGCATCCTGCGCCGCGGCGCGGAACAGCGGATCGTCGTGGTAGACATGCTCCAGAAGCATCTGCGCCTGCGGCGACAGCTTCAACGAGGCGCGCGGCGCCCAGCTGAGATGCGCAGCCTTGCCGGCCAGGATCCTCATCTGCTCGACGCCGACGGCATAGGCGGTCTCGGCCGCGGCGCCGGGCGTAGCTTGCAACAGCCGGTTCAGCCAGCCGCCCACCCGCCAATCCACCGGCAAGTCGTTGCCGGTCCCGGCCTCCAGCAGATCCTGGCCGTCGAAATGGCTGCGCTTGTCGCGATAGGGGGTCGAGACGGCATGGGCGAAGGCCAACTCGCCCCTCTGCCACAGCGGCAGAAGCAGTTCGAGCCGCGGATGCAGCGCATAGAAGCCGTCGAGGTCCAGCGCACCGCCTTCCGGCCCCACCGAAAGGCTGCGACGCAGCTTGCCCAGCATCGGGTCGCCATAGGGCTGAATCGCGTCGAGCCCGTCCATGGCACCGCGCAGGATGATGACGACAAGCCGGTTCTCACCCGGAAGCGCGGCGAAGGTCATCGAGTTCATCAGCGGGTGCGCCGCGGCCGAACAGCCGATCAGCGCAGCCCCTTTCAGAAACAGGCGTCGGTCCAGTTTCGGCATCCGTCCCTCCTATCGCCGGTTGAAATCGCCCGAGGCGAGGATCAGCGCCACGCCCTCGGCCGCGCTTTCCGCCTTGGGCACGGCCCAGGCGAGTTCCGCCGATTGCGTGCTGCCGAAGGCCGAGACCAGCATCCCGCGCGGGTCGGGCAGTTCGTCCAGCAGCAGGCGCGGGATGCGCAGCGACCAGTTGATGCGCGCGGCCAGGGTCTGGGGCGCGATCCAGGCATCGGCACCTTCCGGCCAGCCATCCGGCCCCTTGGGCCGGCCCCAGGGCTGGCCCATGGCCTCGACCGGCCCCCAGGCGGCGCGGCGAAACTCGGGCAGTTCCAGCCGCGCGATCCGTTCGCCGCGAATACCCAGAGCCCTCAGCCCGGCCACGCAGAAATCGAAAGGCTGGCGCACCTTCTGCCGCAGGCCCGAGGCCAGGTCGGGATGGCTGGCCATCACGCGATAGACCTGCGGCAGGTCGCCGCCGCTGTCGCGCCAGATGGCCGCCATGGACCCGACCAGATCCTCGGAAGGGTCGTCCGAGACGAAATGCACCGCCAGCTTGCGCGACAGGTGCCGAGCCGTCTCGGGCCGGCGCGCGATGTCGCGAAAGGCGGCACGGATGTCGTCGAGCCCGCCGCGCCGACCCCCGCCATAGGCCTGGCCCAGCACGGTTTCCGCCCCCGGCTCGGCCCAGGCGCGCTTGAAGGCGAACCCCTCCTGATGGGAAAAGCTCAGCCCGGTCAGCAGTTCGGCCAGTTCGCGCACGTCCTTCTGATCATAGCCGGCTCCCACACCCAGCGAATGCAGTTCCAGAGCCTCGCGGGCGAGGTTCTCGTTCAGCCCCAGATGACGCTGGGGCCGGCGCCGGGCAAAAGGCGAGTTCGGCCCCCGGCTGGAGGTCTGGTCCAGATAGACCAGCATCATCGGATGGGTATCGGCGGCCAGAAACATATCCTCGAAACGGCCATTCACATGCGGGCGGATCGCCTCGTCCACGAAGGCCATCGCCAAGGCGTTGTTCACCTTGTTGATCGCGCGGACGGTGAAATGATCGCTCCAGAACTGCACCAGCCTCTCGCCGAAGCCGATCGGATCGTCCAGGGCGCGGATCACCCGGCGGCGCAGGTCCTCGAGCGGCAGGGTGCCAAGCAGCCGGCCGGCCTCCTGCGCCTCGGGCGGTTCGGGCCGATCCTCGCGCAGGGCCTGCAGACCCAGGCGGAACCGGGTCGCGATCTCGCGGGCCGTGTCGGTGGTCACCGCCTCGGGGCCCGGACCGGCATTGGCGGCTCCGGCCAGCACCGCCTCGACATCGGCGGGCGGCGGCATCAGCGGCGACAGGCCAAAGCCCAGACGGATCGCCGCCAATTCGGGAAACCCAAAGCTCATGCAATCATCCTTGCAGGGGAAATCGCCCCATGCGCAAGGTTATGGCACGGCCCCGACCCAAGGTCAGATCACGCTTTCCTCAGCATGCGGCGCCGCGGCAAGACCCTGCCGATGCGCCGCAATGGGTCACTCGCGCGGCAGAACGCGCAGGCGCAATTCGCGCAGCTGCTCGTTGGTCGGCTCGCTGGGGGCGCCCATCATCAGGTCCTCGGCGCGCTGGTTCATCGGGAACATGATGACCTCGCGGATATTCACCTCGTCGGCCAGCAGCATGACGATGCGGTCGATGCCCGCCGCACAGCCGCCATGCGGGGGCGCGCCATAGCGGAACGCCTTGACCATGCCGCCGAACCGCTTTTCCACCTCGTCCCGGCCATAGCCGGCCAATTCGAAGGCGCGGAACATGATTTCGGGGCGGTGGTTTCGGATCGCGCCCGAAACCAGCTCGTAGCCGTTGCAGGCCAAGTCGTATTGATAGCCCATGACCGCCAGCGGATCGCCCTCTAGCGCATCGAGTCCGCCCTGCGGCATCGAGAAGGGGTTGTGGCTGAAGTCGATCCGGCCGTCCTCGCCCTTCTCATACATCGGGAAATCGACGATCCAGGCGAATTTGAACTGGTTCTCGTCGATCAGGCCAAGCTCGCGGCCGATCTCGTTGCGGGCGCGGCCGGCGACGGCTTCGAATGTCTCGGGCTTGCCGCCCAGGAAGAAGGCTGCGTCCCCTTCGCCCAGGCCAAGCTGGGTGCGGATCGCCTCGGTCTTTTCGGGGCCAAGCGCCTTGGCGATGGGACCGGCGGCCTCGGTCGTGCCATCCTCGGCCTTGCGCCAGAAGATATAGCCCATGCCGGGCAGGCCCTGGCCTTGCGCGAAGGCGTTCATGCGGTCGGCGAACTTGCGCGAGCCGCCGCCCGGCGCCGGGATGGCGCGGACCTCGGTGCCGTCCTGCTCCAGCAATTTTGCGAAGATCGCGAAGCCCGAGCCGCGGAAATGATCCGAAACCACCTGCATTTCGATGGGGTTGCGCAGATCGGGCTTGTCCGAGCCGTATTTCAGCATCGCCTCGGCATAGGGGATGCGCGGCCAGTCCGTATCGACCCGGCGACCGCCGCCGAATTCCTCGAACAGCCCCTGGATTACCGGCTGAATGGC
This sequence comes from Paracoccus denitrificans, assembly GCF_900100045.1. Taxonomy (GTDB): domain Bacteria; phylum Pseudomonadota; class Alphaproteobacteria; order Rhodobacterales; family Rhodobacteraceae; genus Paracoccus; species Paracoccus denitrificans. Next base: position 36,916 of record NZ_FNEA01000005.1, read on the forward strand.
GCGGAACACATCCTCCTGCTCGACGAAGGACATCTCCAGGTCAAGCTGGTAGAAATCGGTGGGCGAGCGGTCGGCGCGCGGGTCCTCGTCGCGGAAGCAGGGCGCGATCTGGAAATACTTGTCGAAGCCCGCGACCATGATCAGCTGCTTGAACTGCTGCGGCGCCTGCGGCAGGGCATAGAACTTGCCCGGATGCAGGCGCGAGGGCACCAGGAAGTCGCGCGCCCCTTCGGGCGAGCTGGCGGTGATGATCGGGGTCTGGAACTCGGTGAAGCCCTGGTCCCACATCGCATCGCGCAGCCATTTCACCACGCGCGAGCGCAGCATGATGTTGTTGTGCAGGCTTTCGCGGCGCAGGTCGAGGAAGCGATAGGTCAGCCGCGTCTCCTCGGGATAGTCCTGGTCGCCGAAGACCGGCAGCGGCAGGTCGTCCGCGGCGCCCAGAACCTCCATCGCGGTGGCATAGACCTCGATCTCGCCGGTGGGCAGCTTGGGATTGACCAGGCTCGGGTCGCGCAGCTTGACCCGGCCGTCGATGCGGATCACCGTCTCGGCACGCAGCTTTTCCAGCGCCGCGAAGGCGAGCGAGTCGCTGTCGGCGATCACCTGGGTGATGCCGTAATGGTCGCGCAGGTCGATGAACAGCACCCCGCCATGGTCCCGGACCCGGTGGACCCAACCGGACAGGCGGATTTCGGACCCGGCGGCAGCGGCGGTCAGTTCGCCGCAGGTATGGCTGCGATAGGCGCTCATCGTTTTTCCCCTTGCGTATCGGCCCCGCATGAACCGCGCCGCGCGGGCGAAGTCAAGCAATCAGAACGGCCGCACCACGTTGCCGGTGTAGAAATAGGCGCCCATGCCGACCGCGAAGAGCACATTGCCCGCCACCGCATGCAGGACCCAGGCCGAGGGAAAGCCGCGCTCCAGATAGGCGCGGGCAAAGAACCAGCCGCCGACGAAGGTCAGGATCGCCACCACCCAAGACCAATACATCAGGTGGGCAAAGGAAAACACCGCCGCGTTCAGCGCGATCGCCGCCCGCCCCGCCGGCAGAAGCACGGCGTAGCGGTGAAAGAACAGCGGCCGAAAGATCAGCTCCTGCGGCAAGGCCGAGAGGATCGGATAGAACACCCAGATCACCGGCAGGAATTCGGGCCGGTGCCGCACGATCTGGAAGATCGAGTTCGGGCTGCTGAGCGACAGGATCGCCAGCCCCGACAGCAGGGTGGCCAGCGCGATGGCCACGATCTCGCGCCAGGGCAGCCGGCTCCAGCCGCGCACCAGGCTGTGCCAGTGAAAGCCGCCGGTGCGCCACAAGAGTCCCAGCCCGGCAAGGCTGAACACCGCCAGCGCCTCGAACAGCATATGGCCGGGCAGGAACAGCGCGATAACCAGCGGCGCCCCGGCATAGAGCGCCGCGAACTCGGCCCAGAGCAGGCCGCGGCTTACTGTAGGCGCTGGTTCAGCCATACCCGCCACTGCGCCGGCGAGCCGGCAAAGACGTTCAGGTCCACGTTGCCCTTGATCCCGGGAACGATGCCGGTGCCGGTATATTGCCAGAAGCTGTAGCGCTGGCCGGGATAGACGATGCGCGGATGGCCGGCGACCGAGCGCAGCCAGAACTCCTCGGGCCAGGAACCCAGGTTGTTGTCGCGATAGAAGTCCACCGTGGTGTAGATGATCGGGCGCTGGCCGTAATGCCGGTGCAGGATGTCCTTGAATATCTTGGCCTCGCGCAGCACCTCATGGCTTGGCGGACGATGCGGGCAGGTCTTGGAGGCTGTCCATTCCAGGTCCAGGACCGGCGGCATCGCACCGCGTTCCCGGGGCACGTTGGCGATGAACCAGGCCGCCTGCTCCGAACCCGAGCGGCAGAAGTAGAAGTAGTGATAGGCGCCGCGCGGAATGCGGGCCTGCGCCGCCTCGCGCCAGTAGCGGCGGAAGTTCGGGTCGGAATGGTCGCCGCCCTCGGTCGCCTTGATGAAGGCGAAGCTGATGCCCGAGCTGCGCACGCGGTTCCAGTCGATGTCGCCCTGCCAGCGCGAGATGTCGATGCCATGCACCGGATGGTCATAGGGATGCCCGCCCACCCACGGATGCGGCGCGCTGTCGCCGAATTGCGGGCCGCGGCCCTGCCCCGCCATCACTGCCGGCCCGCTGGAGGGCCCCCCGCACGAGGCCAGCACAACCAGCGCCAGCACCGCCATAATCTTGCCCAGGAATGTCATCTCTGCCCTCTGCCCGCACCTTTCGGCGCCTTTGCCCCCGCGCCTGTGTTCGGCGCCTGTCCGTCCTTATCGCAAAGCTGCGACGCTCTGTCACGATGGCGTGACAGTCACGAGTTTGTCAGCGCCGGACTCTCGACGCTGCGCCGGGTGCGGGGCGACAGGGATCGGGGGCCTTGAGCCCTTTTTGCGGGCAGACGCCACCCCATGCCCGGCGGATCATCGAGCCGTGATTTCGCCAGGAACCGCAATTTCGGCAAGGTCCGGGTAAAGCTCGATCAACTCGGGCATGAGCGTATCGTCGCTGAGAGGTGTGATGAACAACTGCCCGTCATCCATGCTTGCCAGCGCAAGATATGTCAGCTCGAACGTCTCGCCGTTTCCCTTGAAGGTCCGGCTATAAGGAAGCAGGGCATAATCGCGGCCCGCGGATGTTTTTCCGAACCGGGCTACATCAAGGTCGCTGGGCAAGCCGATCTGATCGCGTGGCTGCGCGTTGACCGGAGACAGCAGAACCAGCATGGCCAGAATTGCTGCGACCTTTCCCGTGTTCTGAAAAAGGGCTGAAACCCGTTTCATTTTTCATTTCCGATTGGCGATGGCGAAAGCCATATCATCGCCATTTCCGCCGCTGCTTCAGTCCGCCTCGGGCACCAGCTTGCCGGGGTTCAGCACGCCCTCGGGGTCCAGCGCCCGCTTGACCGCCGCCATCACGCCGATGGCCGCACCGTGCTGGGCGGGCATCAGGGGCTTCTTGCCGATGCCCACGCCATGCTCGCCGGTAATGGTGCCGCCCACCGCGATCGCACGCTCCGCCATGCGCAGCGCCACGCGCTTGGCGGCGGCAAGCTCGGCCTCGTCGCCGGGCATCACCAGGATCTGGGCGTGGAAGTTGCCGTCGCCGACATGGCCGACGATGGGGCCCAGCAGGCCCTCGGTGCGGATGTCCTCGGCCGCCGCGGCCACTGCGGCGGGCAGGTGCGACATCGGCACGCAGACATCCGTCACCACCGCCGTCGCCCCCGGCCGCAGGGCCAGGCACGAGCGATAGGCGTTGTGCCGCATCTTCCACAGCGCCGCACGCGCCTCGGGCGTGGTTGCCCAGTCGAAGCCGGTGCCGCCGAACTCGCCCGCCAGCGCGCCGAAGCTTTCGGCATCGCCCTTGACCGAGGCGGGCGCGCCGTGGAACTCGACCATCAGGTGCGGGCCCTCGTGCATCTGCGTGCCCGAGGCATGGTTGAAGGCGCGCACCACATCGGCGTCGATGAACTCGATCCGTGCCATGGGGATGCCCGACTGGATCGTCGCGGTGACGCATTCCACCGCCTGCTCCAGCGTCGGAAAGCCGCAGACGGCCGAGGCGACCTCCTCGGGCTGGCCGTGCAGGCGCAGCGTCAGTTCGGTGATGATGCCCAGCGTGCCCTCGGAGCCGACGAACAGCGCCGTCAGATCATAGCCGGCGCTGGATTTCGCCGCCCGCGTGCCGGTGCGGATCACCTGCCCGTCGGCCAGCACCACCTCCAGCGCCAACACGTTGTCGCGCATGGTGCCGTAGCGGACGGCCGTGGTCCCCGAGGCGCGCGTCGCCGCCATGCCGCCCAGCGACGCATTGGCGCCGGGATCGACCGGGAAGAACAGCCCGGTCGCGCGCAATTCGGTATTCAGCGCCTCGCGCGTGCAGCCGGGCTGGACGCTGACCTGCATGTCCTCGGCCCGGATCTCCAGCACGCGGTCCATCTTCGTCAGGTCGATCACCAGCCCGCCCTGCGGCGCCAGCGCCTGCCCCTCCAGCGAGGTGCCGGTGCCCCAGCCGATCATCGGCACGCGATGCGCGTGGCAGATGGCGGCAATGCGCGAGACCTCGTCGGTCGAGACGGGCCAGGCCACGGCATCGGGCGGCGGCGCGCGGTGAAAGGTCTCGGACTGGGCGTGCAGCTCGCGGTCGGCGCCGCTGGTGGAAAGGCGCGCGCCCAGAAGCGCGGCAAGCGCGTCGAGCGCCGGGGCGGGAATCGGCATGGGGGACCTCCTGCTGCTGTCACGGCAGTTGATAGTCCCGGCGCCGGTGCAAGGGCAAGCCGGGCTCAGGCCCTTGCGCCCAGCGCGCCCTTGACCGCCTCGATGGCGGGGGTGACGGCGTAATGCGCGACCGGGATCAGGATCATGCCCCAGATCACCCCGAAGATGCCGTCGAAGAAGGCGGTGGTGACCCAGGCCGCAAGCCCCGGCGCGGCGGGCAAGGCATGGGCCGCCGCTTCGGCCACGCCATGTATCCATTCATAGGGCTGGTGCTGGCCCAGCTCGTGCAGCCCGTGGATGACGATCTGGCCGCCGACCCAGATCATCGCCGCGGTGCCGACGACGGTCAGCGCCTTCATGAAACCCGGCATGACATGCACGATGCCGCGCCCCAGCCACGCCAGGGGTCCGCCGCGTTCGTGCAGGTGCAGGCCGAAATCGTCGGCCTTCACGATCAGCGCGACGAAGCCGTAGACCGCGACGGTGATGCCCACCGCCACCACGGCCAGGATCAGCGCCTTCATCCAGATCGCGTCGCCGTTCGGGATCGTGGCCAGGGCGATGGTCATGATCTCGGCCGAGAGGATGAAATCGGTCTTGATCGCGCCGCGCACCCGTTCCTCTTCCAGCCCGGCGGCGCCTTCCTCGGTGACCTTCAGATGCGGCTCGTTCACCTTGTGGTGGCTGAGCGCGTGCACGAGCTTCTCGGCCCCCTCGAAGCACAGGTAGGACCCGCCAAGCATCAGCAGGGGCGTGATCGCCCAGGGTGCAAAGGCCGACAGGATCAGCGCGACGGGCAGCAGGATCACCAGCTTGTTGTAAAGCGAGCCGCGCGCGATCTTCATCACGATCGGCACCTCGCGCGCGGCGGAAAAGCCGTGGACGTATTTCGGCGTCACCGCCGCGTCGTCGATCACCGCGCCGGCGGCCTTGGCGCCCGCCTTGGCCGCCTGCCCCGCCACATCGTCGACCGAAGCCGCCGCGATCTTGGCGATCCCCGCCACGTCGTCCAGCAGCGCCAGCAATCCGCTCATGCCCGTTTCCCGTCCCCAAGGTTCCGACGCGCCACCTTACGGGGCGCCCCATGCTTGCGCAATTCGCAGCCGCGGCAATGGTTCCGCGCCCCGGCCCGGCTTGCACCCGCGCGGGGAATCATTCATCAAGCATGGGACAATCGAAAGGGCCGCCCATGCTGGATCAGAACGCGAAACCGACCGAAGAGATCGACCTGCGCGAGGTCTTTGGTCTAGACAGCGACATGAAGGTCAAGGGCTTTGCCGAACGCTCGGACCGCGTGCCCGACATCGATTCGACCTACAAGTTCGACCCCGACACCACATTGGCGATCCTGGCGGGCTTTGCCTATAACCGCCGGGTGATGATCCAGGGCTATCACGGCACCGGGAAATCGACGCATATCGAGCAGGTGGCGGCACGGCTGAACTGGCCCTGCGTGCGGGTGAACCTGGACAGCCACGTCTCGCGCATCGACCTGATCGGCAAGGACGCGATCAAGCTGGTGGACGGCAAGCAGGTCACGGTGTTCCACGAGGGCATCCTGCCCTGGGCGCTGCGCAACCCGACCGCCATCGTCTTCGACGAATACGACGCCGGCCGCGCCGACGTGATGTTCGTGATCCAGCGCGTGCTGGAGGCGGACGGCAAGCTGACGCTTCTGGACCAGAACGAGGTCATCACGCCGAACCCCTATTTCCGCCTGTTCGCCACCGCGAACACGGTGGGCCTGGGCGACACGACCGGCCTTTACCACGGCACGCAGCAGATCAACCAGGGCCAGATGGACCGCTGGTCGCTGGTCTCGACGCTGAACTACCTGAGCCACGACGCCGAGGCTGCCATCGTGCTGGCCAAGAACCCGACCTACAACACCGAGAAGGGCCGCAAGATCATCAACCAGATGGTGACGCTGGCCGACCTGACGCGGACCGCCTTCATGCAGGGCGACCTGTCGACGGTGATGAGTCCGCGCACGGTGATCGCCTGGGCGCAGAACGCCCGCATCTTCGGCGACAACGTGGGCTATGCGTTCCGGCTGACCTTCCTGAACAAATGCGACGAGTTGGAACGGCAGACCGTGGCCGAATTCTATCAGCGCCTGTTCGACGAGGAACTGCCGGAAAGCGCGGCGGTCAAGGCGGGGTGATGCGGGGGGCGGTCAGCATTTGCGCAATGGCCATTGCTCTGCCGGCGATGGCCGCGGCCCTGACCGCAGACATGCCGAACGAGGATAAGGCTGCAACGCTGATACCCCTCTCGGCCGACCCGAAAGCTGACGACGCAGCCTATGTGCAGACTCGTTGCCGGGACTTCGTGCAAGCTACAATTGCGGTCGGGATGGTTCTGCGCAGCAATCCGGTGACCGGGCGCGACGAAAAGCGCGGGGATTCCGTTCGTTGGGCTCTGGAGGTCGATACGGTCAAGAGTTTCCCGCTGGCCTCGCCGATGAAGGAGACCAGCTTTACGAAAGCCTATCTTGACGCGTTCGGTGGCTTCGAAATTCACCAACCCCAACCCACGGCGACAATCTACGCACAAGACAAAACCTTCTGCGCACCGCTGCTGAGGTTTTACGAATGACGGAAGAGCAACCTCGCTACGCTCGTTTCTCGGCCTTTGGCTGCGGATGTAGCGCAATGGCGGACAAAGGCGATTTCTGGAACAGCCCATGAAAAAATCCGACAACCCCGCCGATCCGTTCAAGAAGGCCCTGACCGAGGCCACGCGCGCGCTGGCCGAGGATCACGAGCTGAACGTGACCTTCTCCGCCGATCCCTCGGGCGTGGCGGGCGATACCATGCGCCTGCCGCAGGTCAGCCGCCGCATGACCCGCGACGAGGTGCTGCTGGCGCGCGGCACCGCCGATGCCCTGGCGATGAAGCTGCGCCACCACGACGCCGGAACCCATGCGAAATACGCCCCCGCTGGCCCGATGGCGCGCGACCTCTACGAGGCGATGGAGACCGCGCGCTGCGAGGCGCTGGGGGCCCGCGACATGCCCGGGGCGCTGTCGAACATCGACGCCAAGCTGGGACAGGAGGCCGAGCGCAAGGGCTACGGCCAGATCAAGGCCCCGGCCGACGCGCCGCTGGCGGTGGCGGCGGGCTATATCGTGCGGCAGGCGGCGACGGGCCGCGCCCTGCCCTCGGCCGCGCAGCATGTCGCGGACCTGTGGCGCCCGTTCATCGAGGAACAGGCCGGCGCCGATCTCGATCATGTGGGCGAGGTGCTGGCCGACCAGGCCGCCTTCGCCCGGCTCGCCCGCAAGGTGATCGCCGACCTGGGCTATGGCGACCAGTTGGGCGAGGACCCCGACGAGCCGCAGGAAGACGAGGCCGACGAGAACGCCGAGCAGGACGAAGAGGCCGGCGACAACCAGTCCCGCGACCAGAACCAGGACGAAGACGCCGAGGCCAGCCCCGAGCGCACGCAAGACCAGACGCAGGACGAACGCCAGGCCCAGGTCAGCATGGACGACCAGTCCGACGAGGAGCTGGTGGACGAGGCCGAGATGTCCGAGGCCGAGACGCCCCCCGACCTGCCGCCGCAGGTCAGCGAGGCAAGCCCGGAATACCGCGTCTATACCCAGGAATTCGACGAGGAGATCCGCGCCGAGGACCTGGCAGACCCCGCGGAGCTGGAGCGGCTGCGCGCCTATCTGGACAAGCAGCTGGAACCCTTGCGCGGCGCCGTCTCGCGGCTGGCGAACAAGCTGCAACGGCGCCTGCAGGCGCAGCAGAACCGCAGCTGGGAATTCGACAAGGAAGAGGGCGTTCTGGATGCCGGGCGCCTGGCCCGCGTGGTGGCGAACCCGACGACGCCGCTTTCCTTCAAGGTCGAGAAGGACACCGAATTCCGCGACACGGTGGTCACGCTGCTTCTGGATAATTCCGGCTCGATGCGCGGCCGGCCGATCTCCATCGCCGCGATCTGCGCCGACGTGCTGGCCCGCACGCTGGAACGCAGCCAGGTCAAGGTCGAGATCCTGGGCTTTACCACCCGCGCCTGGAAGGGCGGACAGAGCCGCGAGAAATGGCTGGCCGCCGGCCGGCCGGCGCAGCCGGGGCGGCTCAATGACCTGCGCCATATCATCTACAAGGCCGCCGATGCGCCCTGGCGGCGGGTGCGCCCGAACCTGGGCCTGATGATGAAAGAGGGGCTGCTCAAGGAAAACATCGACGGCGAGGCGCTGGAATGGGCGCATCGGCGGCTGGCGCGGCGACCCGAGGCGCGGCGGATCCTGATGGTGATCTCGGACGGGGCGCCCGTGGATGACAGCACGCTTTCGGTGAACCCGGCGAATTTCCTGGAGAAGCACCTGCGCGACGTGATCGCGATGATCGAGCGCAAGAAGCAGGTCGAACTGCTGGCCATCGGCATCGGCCATGACGTGACCCGCTATTACGAGCGCGCGGTGACGATCACCGATGCCGAGCAGCTTGCCGGCGCCATCACCGAGCAGCTTGCCGCGCTGTTCGAAGCCGATCCCAGAAAGCGCGCCCGCGCCATGAACCAGCGCCGGGCGGGCTGAACCTGTTCTTTCGGGCTGCTTGATCTGCCCCGCGTCCCATGCGACCAATTTCGCCGGACCGGGGCCGCTTTCCGCCTCGCAGGCCAAGGGGCTTCGACGTGTTGAAGATCGGTTTTTTCATTCCCGAATTTCCGGGCCAGACCCATATCTTCCTGTGGCGCGAACGACAGGCGCTGGCGGAACTGGGGATCGAGGCCGAGCTGATCTCGACCCGCCCGCCGCCGCGCGCCATCGCCTCGCACAGCTGGGCCGCCGAGGCGCAGGCCCGGACCCGCTACCTGATACCGCTGGGCAGCGGGGGCCTGGGCATCGTCGCGGAATTCCTGCGCTCGGGGCCGGCCGGCTGGACTCGTGGGCTGGGTGCGGTGCTGACCGCCGAAGCGCAAGGGCTCAAGGGGCGGCTGCGGATGCTGGCGCTGCTGGCCATGGGCGCGCGGCTCAAGCGCATCGCCCGCCAGCAGGGCTGGGGTCATGTCCATGTCCACAGCTGTGCCGACAGCGCCAATATCGCCATGTTCGCCGAGCGGCTGGGCGGGCCGAGCTACAGCCTGACCCTGCACGGGCCGACGCTGGAGGGCTACGGCCCGAACCAGCGGCAGAAATGGCGCCATGCGCGTTTCGCCACCATCATCTCGCAATTGCTGGCGGGGGTGGCCGAGCGCGAGATCGGCGCCGACCGCCCCGCCGTGATCAACGTGGCGCCGATGGGCGTGGATCTCGACCAGATCCGGCGCCAGGCCCCGTGGCAGCCCCCTGCCCCCGGCGAGCCGCTGCGCATCTTCGCTTGCGGCCGGCTGAACGCGGTCAAGGGCCATGACCACCTGGTCCGAACGATCGAAATCCTGCGCGCCCGCGGCATCGACGCCCGGCTGGAGATCGCCGGAGAGGACGAGCAGGGCGGCTCGGGCTATCGCCGCCAGCTCGACGCACTGATCGCCGAAAAAGGCTTGGGCGATGTCGTCACCCTCTTGGGCGCGGTCAGCGAGGAACGGGTGCGCGAGGGGCTGGAGCGCGCGCATGTCTTTGCCCTGGCCAGCCTGAACGAGGGCATCGCGGTCGCGATCATGGAGGCGATGGCGATGGAGATGCCGGTGGTCGTCACCGATGTCGGCGGCAATCACGAATTGATCACCTCGGGCCGCGACGCGATCCTGGTGCCGCCCGAGCGGCCCGAGATCATGGCGGACGAGATCGCCCGCCTTCACGCCGACCCCCAGGAGGCGCAGCGGCTGGCGCAGGCATCCCGCGCCCGCGTCGCCGCCGCGTTCCACCACCGCCGCAGCGCCGAGGCGGTGGCCGACGGGCTGGCCCGCACCCTGCCCGGCGCACGCGAGGCGCTGACCCGCGCCTGACACCCAGAACAAGATCCAGAGGCAAGCATGTTCCAGAATTACGACAGCCATTCCGACCCCGCAGCGCATCCGCCCCGGCTGGCCGCACTGCGGCGCGAACTGGCGGCGCGCGAGCTCGACGGCGTCCTGGTGCCGCGCGCCGATGCGCATCAGGGGGAATATGTCGCCGCCCGCGATGCGCGGCTGGCCTGGCTGACCGGATTCACCGGCAGCGCCGGCTTCTGCATCGTGACGCCGGACCGCGCCGGAGTGTTCATCGACGGCCGCTATCGCGTGCAGGTCAAGGCCGAGGTGGACCCGGCGCATTTCACCCCGGTGCCCTGGCCGGAAACCAAGCCCGCCGAATGGCTGCGCGAAGCCCTGCCCGAAGGCGGGCGCATCGGCTACGACCCCTGGCTGCACACGCGGCGCGAGATCCGCGAGATGGAAAAGGGGCTGGCCGGCGCGGGCATCGCGCTGATCGCGCTCGAGTCGAACCCTGTCGATGCGATCTGGACCGACCAGCCGGATGCGCCGGTGGGCGCGGTGCTGCTCTGGCCCGACGAGACCGCCGGCGAAACGGCGGCCGACAAGCGCACCCGCATCGCCCGCGCGCTGCGCGAGGCCGGGCAGCAGGCGGCGGTGCTGACCCTGCCCGATTCGGTCTCGTGGCTTCTGAACATCCGCGGCGCCGACGTGCCGAAGAACCCGGTGGTGCAAAGCTTTGCCGTCATCGAGGAAAACGGCCATGTCGCCGTCTTCACCAACCCTGCCAAGTTCGGCCCCGAGGTCCGGGCCGCGCTTGGCAACGAGGTCTCGGTGCTGCCGCTGGATGCGCTGACCCCGGCGCTGACCAATCTCGCCGGCCCGGTCCGGGTCGACCCTGCCAGCGCGCCGGACCGGGTGTTTTCGCTAATCGAAAGCATGAAGACCCCCATCGCCGAGGCGCCGGACCCGGTGATTCTGCCCAAGGCATGCAAGAACGCCGCCGAGATCGCCGGCATGCGCGCCGCCCATCTGCAAGACGGCGCCGCGGTGACGGAACTGCTGTGCTGGCTGGACGCCCGTGCGCCGCATCTCGACGCCGAGCCGCTGACCGAGATCGACGTGGCGCAAAAGCTGGAGGCGTTGCGCGTGGCGCGCGGCATCCTCGACATCAGCTTCGACACCATTTCGGCCACCGGCCCGCATGCCGCGATCCCGCATTACCATGTCGACCGGGCGAGCGACCTGCGCATCCTGCCCGGCCATGTCCTGCTGGTCGATTCCGGCGGGCAATACGCCAACGGCACCACCGACATCACCCGCACCCTGCCGATGGGCCCGGTCGATCCGGCCGTGCGCCGGCCCTATACGCGTGTGCTTCAGGGCATGATCGCCATCTCGCAGGTGCAGTTCCCAAAAGGCGTCGCCGGCTGCCATATCGACGCATTGGCGCGGGCACCGCTGTGGTCCGAGGGCATGGATTACGACCACGGCACCGGGCACGGCGTCGGCGCCGGGCTGTCGGTGCACGAGGGGCCGGTCAGGATCTCGCGCATTTCGGACATTCCCTTGCAGCCCGGGATGATCCTGTCGAACGAGCCGGGCTATTACCGCGAGGGCGCATTCGGCATCCGCATCGAGAACCTGATCGTGGTCGAGGAAAAGGGCAGCCCGGACGGGCGCGAGATGCTGGGCTTCGGCACGCTGACGCTGGCCCCGATCGACCGCAGGCTGATCGAGCCGGGCCTGCTGGCACCGGCCGAGGTCGAATGGCTCGACGCCTATCATGCGCGGGTGTGGGAGGAAATCTCGCCCCTGGTCGAAGGCCAGGTGCGCGACTGGCTCCATCGCGCGACGCGGCCGCTTGGCGGCAGCGCCTGAAGACCGGCGCCTTCACCGTTTCCCAAATTACTCACCGGACGATGCAGCCAGCACGGCCTCGCCCGGTGGGCCACCCTCCGGCTTCTCTGTTCCCCAAATACTCATACGGCCGTGCCCGGAGGCGCGGTTGCATGAGTATTTGGGGAACAGAGAAGACAGGACTCGCCGCGCCCGACCGGCTGCGGTTGGATCAGCCGTGCGGGTGGCGGCGACGCCAGGCCAGCGAACTGAGAAAGGCCATGCCGATGAAGCAGGCACCCAGAAGGCCGGTGACCACCTCGGGGATCGGCCGCAGGGTCTGGACGAACATCAGGATCGACAGCACGAAGATCGACCAGAAGGCGCCGTGCTCCAGATAGCGGAAGGCGGCAAGCGTGCCGCGCTCGACCAGCATCACCGTCATCGAGCGCACATACATCGCGCCGATGCCCAGGCCGATGGCGATCAGGAACAGGTTCTGCGTCAGCGCGAAGGCGCCGATCACCCCGTCGAAGCTGAAGGACGCGTCCAGCACCTCGAGATAGAGGAAGGCGCCGAAGCCGCCGCGCGCCATGTCGGCGGGCTGCGGTGCGCCGCCCCAACGGTCGAGCACATGGCCAAGCATGTCCACCAGCAGATAGGTAATCACCCCCCAGATCGCGGCGATGATGAAGGCATGCTCCTTTTCCGCCGGCAATTGGCCGACGATCACCAGCATGCAGACCAGCACGAAGCCGACCTCCATGCCGCGAATCTCGCCCAGCTTGCGCAGCGCGGCCTCGACGCCCTTGATCCAGTCGACGTCCTTGGCCTCGTCGAAGAAGTAGTTCAGCGCCACCAGCATCAGGAACGAGCCGCCGAAGGCCGCGATGGGCAGGTGCGCCTCGTGGATGATGCGGGAATATTCCTGCGGCTGGGTGGCGGCCAGGCGAATGGCCTCCCATGGCGCCAGATGCGCGGCGATGACCACCACCAGCAGCGGAAAGATCACCCGCATGCCGAAGACCGCGATCAGGATGCCCCAGGTCAGGAAGCGGCGCTGCCATTTCGGGGTCATCTGCTTGAGCTTGTTGGCATTGACGATGGCGTTGTCGAAGGAAAGCGAGATTTCCAGCACCGCGAGGATGCCGGCGATCAGGAAGAAGGCCAGCGCCCCCGAGCCGGTGCCGTGATATTCCCAGCCCAGAAACGCGGCGAGCGCCAGGCCCGCGCCGGTGACGATGAAGGGCCAGGTCATGTAGCTGAGGGTGGATCTCATGGGCTTCCCCTTCCTGCGGCTCGTGCCTTTCGGTCTTAGGCGCTGCCCGGAGGGCGGGCAAGGCGGGTGGGCGCAGGGCTGCCTTGCACGCAGCCCGCGATATGGCTACCGATCTTCAGGCGCGGACCAGCACCGCCAGGTCGGCGACATTGGTGCCGGTGGCGCCGGTCACCACCAGCGCATCGCCGGCCGCCAGCGCCGGAGTCGAATCGTTCCTGGCCAGCGCCGCTGCGGGATCGATGCCGCCCGCCCGGATCGCCGCCGGCGTGCCGGGACCGACCAGCCCGCCCGCCGCCTCGCCCGGGCCGTCGCGCCCGTCGCTGCCGACCGAGGCAAAAGCCCAGTCGAAATCCACCGGCTGCGCCTCGGCCAGCAGCGCCAGGCGCAAGGCGAGTTCCTGGTTGCGCCCGCCCATGCCGTCGCCGACCAGCTTCACCGTCGTCTCGCCGCCAAAGGCCAGCGCCTGGCCGGACCGCAACCCCGACGCCAGCGCCCAGATCGCCCGCGCGCAATCCTGCACGTCGCCCTCAAGCGGGATCGGCGCGGGATCGGCCCCCGCCTCGACCATGGCCGCGACCGAAAGCGCGTTCGAGCCGACGAGGATGTTCCTGGCCCGCGGCAAGGCGCGGCGATCCTCGGGGCGAAGCAGCGCTGCCCGCGCCGCCTCGGGCATCCGCTCCCAGATGCCCAGCGATTGCGCCAGATCGGCAGCCTGCGCGCGCGTGCCGACCGGCGCCACCGTCGGCCCCGAAGCGATGACCCGCAGGTCGTCCCCCGGCACGTCCGACAGGATCAACGCCGTCAGCGGCGCCCGCGACAGCCGCAGCCAGCCGCCGCCCTTGAGCCGCGACAGGCCCTGGCGGATCAGGTTCACCTGCGCAATATCCGCCCCCGAGGCCAGAAGCAGCCGGTTCACCGCCTGCTTGTCGGCCAGCGTCATGCCCTCGGCCGGCGCCGGCAGCATCGCCGAGCCGCCGCCCGAGATCAGCGCCAGCACCCGGTCCTGCGGCCCGCTGGCCGAGAGCATGGCGATCACCGCCTCGGCGGCTGCCGCGCCATCCGCGTCGGGTTGCGGATGGCCGGCACGCATGACCCGCGCACCCGCCAGCGCCGCGTCGTTGCCGGCATTGGTCACCACCAGTGCCTCGGCCCCCGGCAGCGCCTCCAGCGCCGCCCCGGCCATCGCCCGGGCGGCCTTGCCCAGCGCGATCACCAGCCAGCGCCCGCCCGGCCCCGGCGGATCGGCCAGCACTTCGCCCATGCCGCGCACCACCGCCGCCCCCGGATCGGCTGCAGCGATGCCGGCGCGGATCAACGCCATCGCACGGTCGCGCGGCGCCATCAGTTCACCCGGTCGGGCAGCGCCTGCCCCTCGGCAAAGGCGACGAGATTGTTCATCGCCCGCATCGCCATGGCGGTGCGCACCTCTTCGGCGGCAGTGCCCAGATGCGGCAGCAGCGTCACGTTCTCCATGGCGCAGAGCGCAGGCGACACCCTCGGCTCGAACTCATAGACATCCAGCCCCGCCCCGGCGATACGGCCTTGGGCCAGCGCCTCGGCCAGCGCCGCCTCCTCGACCACGTCACCGCGGGCGATGTTGATGAGGTAGGAGCGCGGCCCCAGCCGCTCCAGTTCATGCGCGCCGATCATGTGCCGGGTCTCGGCCCCGCCAGGAACGGCGATGATGGCGAAATCCGACTGAACCAGCAACTCGTCCAGGTCGGCCACCTGCCGGGCCGGGAAGTCCAGAGACGAGACCACCGAGCGGTTGTGGAACAGCACCTCCATGCCGAAGCCGAAATGGCAGCGCCGTGCAATGGCCTTGCCGATGCGGCCCATGCCGATGATGCCGACCGTGCAGCCGGTGACATGGCGGCCCAGCAGTTGCGTCGGCTCCCAGCCGGTCCATTCGCCGCGGCGCAACAGCCGCTCACCCTCGCCCGCCCGGCGCGCGGTCATCAGGATCAGGGTCAGGGCGATGTCGGCGGTGGCCTCGGTCACGGCATCGGGCGTATTGGTCACGGCGATGCCGGCCGCTGCGGCGGCGGCCACGTCGATGTGGTTGTAGCCGGCGCCGAAATTGGCCAGCAGCCTGCAGCGCGGCTGGCCCTGGAACGCCTCGGCGGTAAAGCGGTCGCCCAGCGTCGGCATGATCGCGTCGTAATCGGCCAGCGCCTTCGCCGCCTCATCGACGCCGAGCCCGTCCTTGCGATCCAGGATCTCGGTCTCGAACCGGGCCGACAGCGCATGTTCCGCCGCCTGCGTCATGCGGCGCGTCACCAGAAGCTTCATCAATACATCCTCCCCCCGACGGGCACCTCGCGGTCGGGGCCGATCAGCACGACCTCGCCATCTTCGTCCGGCAGGCCCAGAACCAGAACCTCGGACATGAAGGGGCCGATCTGGCGCGGCGGGAAGTTCACCACCGCCAGCACCTGCCGGCCGACCAGCCCGTCCGGCGCATAATGCCGGGTGATCTGGGCCGAGCTTTTCCGCTCGCCGATCCCGGGCCCGAAATCCAGCCACAGCTTGAAGGCCGGGCGCCGCGCCTCGGGAAAGGGCTCGGCACGGGTGATGCGGCCGACGCGGATCTCGACCTTCTCGAAATCCGCCCAGGCGATGGGATCGCTCATTTTCCCAACTCCCGTCCCCGCGCGGCGGCTGCCGCGATGGTGCGGCGCATCAGGGACGGCAGGCCGGTCCCGGGGTCCATCAGCTCCTTCAGGCCCGCAGCCGTGGTGCCGCCGGGCGAGGTCACGGCCTCGCGCAGCTTTGCGGGATCCTCGTCTTCATGCACGGCCAGCGCGCCCGCCCCGGCAACGGTCGCCCGCGCCAGTTCCAGCGCCAAGGCCGCAGGCAGCCCCTCGGCCTCGCCCGCCGCCGCCATGGCCTCGATCATGTGAAAGACATAGGCCGGACCCGAACCGGAAAGCGCCGTCACCGCATCCATCTGCGCCTCGCCCTCCAGCCGCACGACGCGGCCGACGGAGGACAGCAGCGCCTCTGCCAGCGCCATCTCGGCATCGCCGGCCCTGGCATTGCCGACGATGGCGGTGATGCCCTGGCCGATGGCGGCCGGCGTGTTCGGCATGGCCCGCACGATGGGCGCGGCCGGAAAGGCCGCCTCATAGGCGCCAAGCGTCACCCCCGCCGCGACCGAGACCACCAGCGTTCCCGCCCCGACCGAAAGCCGGGGCAGCACATCCGCCATCATCTGCGGCTTGACGGCGATCACCAGCACGGCGGGATCCTCGGGCAGCTTTCCGTTTACCCAAATACCCATATCCGACAGTTCCGCCCGGGGATGCGGGTCGATCACATGCACCGCCCCCGCAGCCAGCCCGTTCTTCAGCCAGCCGTCCAGAAGCGCGCCGCCCATCCGCCCACAACCGACCAGCACCAGCCCGCGCGCATTCAGAACCGAAAAATCCATGCCCTGCCCCCTGCCTTGGCCCGCGCGAAGGCGGGAATTCAGGCGCGACCGTAGGCCTCGGACATGGCGATGTCCATGGCCGCCTCGGGCGTGGCATCGCCCCAGCAGGCCAGTTGGAAACAGGGATAGAACCGTTCGCAGGCCAGGATGGCATTGCCGATCATCTGGTCGATCTGCTCCGGGCTGGCGATGGCTTCGCCCGACAGCACCAGGCCGTAGCGCCAGACCATCAGCTTCTGCGGCGCCCAGAAGGTGAAGCCGCCGTCCCAGACCTGGTCGTTGGCAAGGTTCAGGACCTCGTAGAGCGCCGGCAGCGTCTCGGCCGGAGGGTCCATGTCGAAGGTGCAGATCAGCCGCAGCACCTCGTCGCGCTGCGACCAGGCCAGCGTGATCGAATAGGTGCGCCATTGGCCCTCGACCGCCATCGCGATCTGGTCCTCGGCCAGTCGGTCGAAATCCCATTCGTGATGCGTCGCGACGGTTTCCACGATATCGATGGGATGGATGTCATCGCTATGGATGAAGTCCAGCTGTGCCATATCCTGTCCCCCTGCCTGTCTGAGAGCGGGGCAAGGTCAAAACCCCAACCCTTGGTGGCCCAGACTACACCCGGCGTAGCCCCCGGGATGTGCCTACAACATATCGTGTGCCGGTTCCACGAGGGTGTAAAGCGAAAATTCCGTTACCGGATCGCGACAGCCAACCTCCGCCGCTTGACCGCCGGCTTCCGTGCAGGTTCAAGGACGCGCAAGGAGGACTTTGGCATGCGCGACCACGGCGGCGACATCGACAAGGCGGCCGGCCTCTTCGGGCGGGCGGACTGGATCGACCTGTCCACGGGAATCAACCGCCGGCCCTGGCAGGCCGGGCCGCTTTCAGCCCATGCCCTGACCGCGCTGCCGACGGCCGCGGACACCGCCCGGCTCAGCGCCGTTGCCGCAGCCCGATTCGGCTGTCCGCAGGATCAGGTCCTGCCGCTGGCGGGCGCCTCGGCGGCGATCCAGCTTCTGCCGCATGTGATCGGGGGGCGGCGCGCGGCGGTGCTGTCGCCGACCTATAACGAACATGCCGCCAGCCTGCGCGCTGCCGGCTGGGAGGTGGCCGAGCCTGCCGATCCCACCGCGCTGGCCGGCGCCGATCTGGCGGTGATCGTGAACCCGAACAACCCGGACGGGCGCGAGTTCACGCCCGCACGGGTCGCCGCCCTCGCCGCCACGGTGGGGCATCTCGTCGTGGACGAAAGCTTTACCGATCCGCGTCCCGACCTGTCGATGGCCGGCACGCGGCCAGAGAACGTCACCGTGCTGCGCAGCTTTGGCAAGTTCTGGGGACTGGCCGGGCTGCGGCTGGGCTTTGCCATCGCCGCCCCGGGGCTGCTGGCCCGGCTGGCCGAGCGCGCAGGCCCCTGGGCGGTCGGCGGCCCGGCGCTGGAGATCGGCACGCAGGCACTGGCCGACGCGCAATGGATCGACGACACGGTGGTCTGGCTCTCCGAGGCGGCGCTGCATCTGGACCAGATCGTCACCCTGCATTGGCCGCTGGTCGGCGGCACGCATCTGTTCCGCCTCTACGATACGCCCGACGCGCAGGCCGCGCATGAGTTGCTGGCCCGCGCCGGCATCTGGAGCCGCATCTTTCCCTGGCATCCGCGCTGGATTCGCCTGGGCATCCCCGGCTCGCGCGAAGAGTTCGACCGCGTGGCGGGCGCCTTTACAGCACCCGGTTGACATGGCCCATCTTGCGGCCGGGGCGTGCCTCGCCCTTGCCGTAAAGATGGACCTGGCAGCGCGACTGCTTCAGCAATTCCGGCAGGCGCAGCACGTCGTCGCCGATCAGGTTCTCCATCTCGACATCGGCGTAGCGCTGGCCGTCGCCCAGGGGCAGGCCGGCCACGGCGCGGATATGCTGCTCGAACTGGTCCACGGCGCAGCCCGCCTGCGTCCAATGGCCGGAATTGTGGACGCGCGGCGCGATCTCGTTCACCACCAGCCCGTCGCGGGTCACGAACAGCTCGACCCCCATGACGCCGATATAGTCCAGCGCATTGACGATACGCGCGGCGATCAGCACCGCATCGGTCAGCAGGCCCGCCGTCAGCCCGCAGGGCACCGTGGTGGTGCGCAGGATGCCCTCGCGATGAACGTTCAGGCCCGGATCATAGGCCGCGACCTGCCCATCCGCGCCGCGCGCGACGATGACGCTGATCTCGGCCGAGAACTCGACGAACCCCTCCAGCACAGATGGCGCACCGGTCCAGTCCCGCTGCCCGGCATCGGAAAAGCGGATCTGTCCCTTGCCGTCATAGCCCAGCCGCCGGGTCTTGAGGATCGAGGGCGCCCCCAGCGCCGCCAGTGCCCCGGGCAGGTCGGATTCAGTCTCGACATTGCGATAGGGCGCGGTGCGCAGGCCGATGCCGGTCAGGAAATCCTTTTCGCTCAGCCGGTCCTGCGACACGGCCAGCGCGCGGCGGTTCGGACGGATCGGACGGATCGATTCCAGCAAGTCCAGCGCCGCCGTCGGCACGTTCTCGAACTCATAGGTGATGACATCGACCGATTCGGCGAAGGCGCGCAGCGCCGCCTGGTCCTCATAGGGCGCGGTGGTCAGCCGATGCGCCACGTCGCCCGCCGGCGCCGCGCCCGGCTCATAGACATGGCAGCGATAACCCAGCCGGCTGGCCGCGACCGAGAGCATGCGCCCCAGCTGCCCGCCGCCCAGGATGCCGATGGTGGCGCCGGGTTCCAGTTCACTCATCCTTCGGCTCCTCGGGGATGGAATCGCTGAGCGCCTGCCGCCAGGCGTCCAGCCGCGCGGCCAGTTCGGGGTCCGAGATCGCCAGGATCCCCGCCGCCATCAGCCCGGCATTGGCGGCACCCGCCGCGCCGATGGCCATGGTGGCGACCGGATAGCCCTTGGGCATCTGCAGGATGGAATAAAGCGAATCAACGCCCGACAGCGCCTTGGTCTGCACCGGCACGCCGATCACCGGCACCCGGGTCTTGCTGGCCATCATGCCCGGCAGATGCGCGGCGCCGCCGGCACCGGCGATGATGACCTTCAGCCCCCGCGCCACCGCCGTCTTGCCATAGTCCCACAGCCGGTCCGGCGTGCGATGGGCGGAAACGATCCGCGCCTCGTAACCGATGCGCAGCTCGTCCAGGATGGCCGCGGCCTCGCGCATGGTCGGCCAGTCGGACTGGCTGCCCATGATGATCCCGACGGGTTTTCCGGTGGCTTTTTCCATGGCTCGACCCCCTTTTGCGCCCCGCCCTACAGCGCCGGGCTGGATCATGCAATCAGGCGATGATGTCGGGGGTCAACTCGTCCTCGAGCCGGGAGATGCGGTCCTTGAGCGCAAGCTTTTGCTTCTTGAGCCGTTGCAGGGTCAGCGAATGGGTCAGGCTCTGCTCGGAAAGCGCGGCGATCGCCTCGTCGAGATCCCGATGCTCGCGCCGCAGCACCTCGAGCTTGGCACGGGCGATCTCTTCGTGGGACATCTCGTGTTGGGCGTTCATCTCGGGCCTCGGGCTGGATCGTTCCGGTTATAGCGCAGCCCCCTGACGTTGTTAATGGTTTTGCGGAAAAGCGTTAACGCGAGGCCGCGTTCCGAGAAAACGCTTGCCTGGCGGCGCCATACGCCCCAAAGCTTGGACCTGGATCCCATGCAGGAGAAGCCGATGCCCCGCACAGCCGCCGTCAAAGCCTCGGCCCTTGCGCTTGCACTGTCGCTGCCGCTTGTCCCCGCCCATGCGCAGGGGGCGGGCGAGCAGATGCAGCTTTGCGTCAACCAATGCCTTTATCACTTCGGCCCGGCCTCGAACCCGCGATACCATGCCTGCGTCGCCGAGCAATGCGAGGGGACCGGCCCGGCGCCCCAACGCCAGCAGCCCGCCCAGCCGCCGCGGCAGGGCGCCGCCTGGACCACCGGCGCGGTCGACGGCGGCAGGACGCATTACGCCAGGGTGCAATCCGGGCGGCTGGCGCTGAGCTACATGTGCCAGCGCGGCAGCGAGGGGCTGATCGCCGTCGAGGGCATGGCCGGCTCGCCCGGCTCGCTGGCGCTGCGCATCGACGGCAAGCGGGTGGCGCAGCCCTTTGCCACAAGCGGCGGCATGCGCGCGACCCAGGCGGCGCGCGGCTCGGCGCTGCTGGCCGGGTTGCTCGGCGGCAGCCGGGTCGAGCTTTCGGACGACCGCGGCCGGGGCAGCCTGCCGCTGGCCGGATCGGGCCGGGCGATCCGGACGGCCATGGCCGCATGCGGCCTGCGACCCTGAGGCCGCGCCGCTGCGACGCGGCAAGCCCTTGTTTCCGGCGGCATCCGTTCACATATTGGTCTTGCCGGATCGCCATTCCGGGGTCCGGCCGACAGTCGCTTTGATGCAAAGGGCTTGGGAACATGACCAAGATCAGTCTGGCCACTCATCCGTTCCTGCTGGGGTTCGACCAGTTGGAGCGCCTGGCCGAACGGGCCGCCAAGGGCGCCGAGGGCTATCCGCCCTACAATATCGAACACCAGGGGCCGAACGGCTTCCGCATCACGCTGGCCGTGGCGGGTTTTTCCGACGACGACCTGTCCATCACGCTGGAAGACCGCCAGCTGGTGATTCGCGGCCGCCAGTCGGATGCCGAGGAGGGCCGCGTCTTTCTGCACCGGGGCATCGCGTCCCGCGCCTTCCAGCGCAGCTTCGTGCTGGCGGACGGGGTCGAGGTGGTGTCGGCAGGTCTGGAAAACGGGCTTCTGAACATCGACCTGAGCCGCTCCGTGCCCGACAGCATCGTGCAGACCATACCGATCAGCCGCAAATGAAAGGGGATCGCAAATGAACGAGAAATTCGATTTCGGCCCGGAAAACGCGGGCAACATCGTCTATATCCGCCGCGTCGCCATGGACAGCCTGCCCGACGAGGTGCGCCGCCAGGTGCCGGATGCCGAGGCGCTTTACGCCGTGCATGGCGCGGACGGAGAGCGGCTGGCGCTGGTCAAGGACCGCAGCCTGGCCTTCATGCTGGCCCGTCAGAATGAACTGACCCCGGTCAGCGTGCACTGACCCGAAAGGCGCCGCCGCCCGGAAAAGCGGCGGCGGGGCATGTGGCCGGGGTCCGGTTGTCGCTTTCGCAGCGCAAGGCCGGGCTCGCGCCCGTCCGATACCAGTTCCCCGATCCGGGCTGAGAAAATGCCGAAGCGCACCGTCAAGGCGCCCGGCGGCCCCGCTCAAGGAATGGATCGCCCTTCACCATCGACCAGTTCCAGCCCGATCTCGTCCCGGTATTGCCGCAGCAGCGCCGGTGCAGCCGGATCGGCGGGCAGCAGCAGATGCGTCGCGCCATGGTTGCGGCGGATCAGCGCCTGCCACAGCGTCTCGCGCCCGCCCGCATGGCGCGGCTCGGCCCCGACCGCCAGCAATTCGGCGCCAAGCTCGCCGGCCAGCCGCCCCCCGGCAGCCGCATCCGCAGGATCGCAGGCCAGCACCCGTTCGCAGCCCTGCGCGCGGAAATGCGCGCGCCAGCCGTTCGGCCCGCGCCGGGTATCGCCCGCACCTGGCAGCCCCTTGACCGGCCCGCCCAGGCAGATCGGCCCGGCCGCGCGCTGCAAGGTCACGCCCGGATGGGCGGGATCGGCGCTGCCGAACAGGAGCTCAGCCTCGCGCGCCCTGTCCGGGCTCCATTTGTCGGTAACCGACAGGATGGCCATGACCGCGCCATCGGGGCCGCGCAGGGCGATATCCTCGCCCGGATCGACCTGAGCCGCGAAATCCGCGCCGACCTCCAGCACCACCGGCATGGGCCAGAGCGCACCCGTGGTCAGGCGCATCCCGGCCAGCACCGAATCGTAATCCGCCTGGGTCAGAAAGCCGCGCAGCGGCAGGAACCCACCGCCCGTCAGCAATTCCAGGTCGGCCATCTGCCGGGCCGTCAGATCCCAGGCGGCCATGCGCCCGGCCTCGGCCCGCAGCTTCTGCCCGGCCTCGGGGCTGACAAGAAGCGCACGGATCGGCTGGTGATGCGGCAGGTTCATCGGCGGCAAGCAGACAGAACCCCGGCCATCAGGCGGGGATCTCGGCCGCATGCGGGTTCGGCTCGCCGGCCATGTCGTGCTCGGCCAGGAAGCGTTCGGCATCCAGCGCCGCCATGCAGCCCATGCCGGCGCTGGTCACCGCCTGGCGATAGATGTGGTCGGTCAGGTCGCCCGCCGCAAAGACGCCGGGGATCGAGGTCCGCGTCGTGCCGGGCTCGACCTTGACATAGCCGCCGTGATGCAGCTCCAGCTGGTCCTTGACCAGTTCCGAGGCCGGCGCATGGCCGATGGCGATGAAGACGCCGTCCGCCGGCACCACCTGCTCGGTCCCCTGCCGGACATGGCGTACGCGCACGCCGGTGACGCCCGGCGGCTGCTGTTCGCCCTGCACCTCGACCAGCTCGTGATCCCAGAGCACCGAGACCTTGGGATTGCGAAACAGCCGCTCTTGCAGGATCTTTTCGGCCCGCAGGCTGTCGCGACGATGGATCAGCGTCACCTTGCTGGCGAAATTGGTCAAAAACAGCGCCTCCTCGACCGCGGTATTGCCGCCACCCACCACCACGACCTCGCGGCCGCGATAGAAGAAGCCGTCGCAGGTCGCGCAGGCCGAGACGCCGAAGCCCTTGAACTTCTCTTCACTGGACAGACCCAGCCAGCGCGCCTGGGCGCCGGTGGCCAGGATCACCGCATCCGCCGTGATGCGCGCCCCCGAATCAAGCTCGGCCACGAAGGGCCGCCGGCCCAGGTCCAGCCGCGTCACCGTATCGACAAAGATGCGCGCGCCCATGGCGCGGGCATGCGCCTCCATCCTGACCATCAGGTCGGGACCCTGGATCTCGGTCTCGCCGGGCCAGTTCTCGACCTCGGTGGTGATGGTCAGCTGGCCGCCCGGCTGCATGCCCTGGATCAGCACCGGCGACAGCATCGCGCGCGCGGCATAGACCGCGGCGGTATAGCCGGCCGGACCCGAGCCCACGATCAGCACGCGGCTATGGGCGGGCAGGCTGGTGTCGGCGGCAATCTCGGCAGGGGCATGGGACATGGCAGGGAACCTTTCGCTTGGCGCAGCCTTAGCTAATCACCGCCGGCCCGGCATGCAATCCATGAACCCCCTTTCGCGCAGCAGCGGAAAGAATGTTGCGCAATCCGGGCTCGCGGGATAGTTTCCGGCATGTTTTTTGCCCGCAAGGCAAATCAGGGGATCCGATGACTGCCGCCAGACTTGACGAAATCGACCGCAAAATTCTGGCGGAGTTGCAGGCCGACGGCCGCATGACCAATGTCGAGCTGGCCCGCCGCGTCGGCATTTCGGCCCCGCCCTGCCTGCGCCGCGTCCGCGCGCTGGAGGAGATGGGCTATATCCGCGGCTACCATGCCGATATCGACGCGCGCGAACTGGGATTCGAGGTGCAGGTCTTTGCCATGGTCCGGCTGGTCAGCCAGTCCGAGCGCGACCTGTCGGCCTTTGAAGCCCTGGCCTGCGAATGGCCGCTGGTGCGCGAATGCCACATGCTGAACGGCGAGATCGACTTCATCCTGAAATGCGTCTCGCCCGACCTGACCAGCTTCCAGCGCTTCCTGACCGAGAAGCTGACGGCGGCGCCGAACGTGGCTTCGGTCAAGACCTCGCTGGTGATCCGCTGCGCCAAGGACGAGCCGGGCGTGCCCTTCGAGGTGGTCGAGGAACGCGCGGCGGCGCTGGGGTGAGGGGATGCGGTGACGGCGGGGGCTTTTGAGTTCTTAGCCGACGGTCATGATACGCATACTCTGCCGACAGCGGCTATGTCTTGGAGGCCCACTTGAAGCTCCTGTCACTTATCGCGCTCGCCGTGTTGTCTGGGTGCGTAGAGGAGGACATTGCTTACCGATTTGTGGCCAAAGGAAACGCGAAACCTTTGTCTCTCTTGGCCAGCGAAGCGCAGTCTTTTGTATGCGTGGTTGCCATCTATCGTGCCTCGCCCAGCATAAAACCGCCCGAATTGGCTAACGGCTTTGAGCCATGGAGCGTGACTCAATTGTCTGATCGGGTGAACGAAACAGCGGTTGAACTGCGAGCCCTAAACAATGCTGGCGAATGTTGGGATGCGGAAATCCGCAAAGCGAGTGGTTCGCCTGACCCCTGGCACTATACCAAAGCCGCACAGCCAATGATCTCGTCTGACCACAGCGGGAATGTCGCCGTTTTCGATCCGCAACGCGGTATCTTCATCGCAATATCTGGGTGACTGACAGCTTCGTCCCGCATCACGGAAACCGGCCAGACATCCCGCAGCCGCCCGCCCCGGCATCGAATGCCGTAGCCCGCGCGCCATCCCCCCGACCTACAACGCAATCGCCGAGATCAGCCGTCCGTAATCCGCCTGGTTCTGATGCGTGCTGCGGCGATAGGAGAAAAAGCGGTCCGGGTCGGAATAGGTGCAATGCCGCGTCCATTCCGCCTCGACCCCGGCCTCGCGCAGCCGCATCAGGCCGAACGAGGGCAGGTCGAACATCGGCCGCCCGTTCGGCCCGCCGGCGAAGAAACGGTGATAGCCCGGTTCCTCGACCAGGAATTCGTCCATGAAATCCTCGCCGACCTCATAGGCGCGCTGACTGATCGTGGGGCCGATCACCGCGCGAATCCGCGAAGCGCCCAGGTCGTTCATCGCGCCCACCGCCGCCTCGATCACGCCCGAAAGCGCGCCGCGCCAACCGGCATGGACGGCGCCGATCACCCCTGCCTCGGGATCGGCCAGCAGGATCGGCTGGCAATCGGCGGTCAGCACCGCCAGCGCCACGCCGGGCTGGTCGGTGACGATGCCGTCGGCGCGAATCCCCGCAAGACCGGCGGGATCGTCGCCCGCGCGCAGCACGGCAATCTCGGCGGAATGCACCTGATGCACCGTGGCAAGGCCGGCGGGCGGCACGCCCATCGCCTCGGCGACGCGGGTGCGGTTGATGCTGACGATCTCGGCCTGGTCGCTGGAGCCGTAGCCGCAGTTCAACCCCGAAAACAGCCCCGAGGAGGCGCCGCCGCGCCGGGTGAAGAAGCCGTGCCGCACCGAGGCGAGCAATGGATGGGTCAGGATCTCAAGCGTCGTCTGCATCGTCGTCCAGGGGCTCGAATCCGGCAGGCACGGGCGCATGGCGAGCCCAGAAGGCCAGCACCTTGAACAGGTGACCCATTTCGCCGGGCGCGGTCAAGCGATGAAGCGCGGCCATCGCCCCCTCGTCGCCCGCCCGGGCCAGTTGCTGCGCGCGGCTCTCGATCCCCAGCCGCAGCAGCCAGTCGCCCTGCGCGACCATGCGCGAGGCGCGAACCCCGGCCGCCCGCCCCGCCGCAGCCAGGGGCGCGAAATCGACATGCGCGGTCAGGTCGGCCTCGCCGGGGTTGGCCAGCACATCCTCGGGCCGGTGGCGGCGCAGGGCCTGGAAGGTGTCGCCCTGCCCGTCCCAACCGCCATAGTCGACGACGATGGCGCAACCGCCATGCGCCGCGATGCGCCCGGCGACCTGCGCGACGATCGGCGCGGCCTCGGGGCAGGTTTCGCGGATCACCCCCTCGGGCGCGAGGGGCAGCGAAGCATCGCCGGGGATGGGCAGCAGCCCCATCTCCAGTCCGCCCTGCGCATCCAGCGCCACCACGCGCTCGGCCCAGCCCTGCGCGCCGCGCTGGAACTGGCGAATCGGCAGGGCGTCGAAGAACTCGTTGGCGACCAGGAGCAGCGGCGCCTGCGGCAGTTGCGATACATCGTCCAGATGCACGATCTCGCCCAGCCTGTCGCGCTGGACCCGGCGCAGATGCGGCGATGCTTCGACCAGCGCGACCCGCGCCGCCTCGGCCATGCCGGGCACGATGCGGATGGCGCGCAGGATGTCGGCCATCAGCGTGCCGCGCCCCGGCCCGATCTCGGCCAGGGTAAAGGGCGCGGGCCGGCCCTGGTCCAGCCACGCCTGCCCCAGCGCCAGCCCGATCATCTCGCCGAACATCTGGCTGATCTCGGGCGCGGTGGTGAAGTCGCCCGCCGTGCCGAAGGGGTCGCGGGTCGCGTAATAGCCATGCTCGGGATGCAGCAGGCACAGCCGCATGTATTCGTCCAGAGCCATCGGCCCCGACAGCCGGATGCGCGTGGCGATCAGGCGGGCCAGCGGCGTCATGCGGCCGTCTGCGGCACGGCCGGCCGCATGCGCGCGCGAATCAGGAAGGCCAGCCCGACCAGCACCATCGGCAGCGACAGAAGCTGGCCCATGGTCACGCCCCAGGCCGGCCCGCCCAGCACATGGCCCAGCGGATTGTCGGGCGTGATGAACTGCGCATCGGCCTGGCGGAAGAACTCGACGACGAAACGCGACAGGCCGTAGCCGATCAGGAATATCCCCAGCGCCTGCCCCGGACGGCGCAGGCCCCCGGCGCGGACCAGCAGGAACAGCGCACCGGCCAGCAGCACGCCCTCCAGCCCCGCCTCGTAAAGCTGGCTGGGATGACGGGCGCAGGGGCCGGCGATGCCGGGGCAGTTCTGCGCCGCCTCGCCAGGAAAGATCACGCCCCAGGGCGCATCGGTCGGCCGGCCCCACAGTTCGGCATTGATGAAATTCGCCATCCGGCCAAGACCCAGCCCGATCGGCGTCGCCACCGACAGCGCATCGGCCAGCCGCAGCGCCGGAATGCCGTGGCGGCGGCAATACCACCAGGAGGCCAGCACCACGCCCAGGAAGCCGCCGTGAAAGGACATGCCGCCCTGCCAGATCACCGGGATCTGCCCCGGATTGGCCAGGTAATAGGCCGGCTCGTAGAACAGCACGAAGCCCAGCCGCCCGCCCAGCACCACGCCGGCGATCACCCAGGTCAGCAATTCCTCGACCCGCTCGGGACGCATCGGCGCATCGGCGCCCCAAAGCCGCGGGCGCCGCATCAGCGCGACGATGATGCGCCAGCCGATCAGCAGCCCGACCAGATAGGCCAGCGCATACCAGCGCAGCGAAAGCGCCATGCCGAACAGGTGGATCGTGAAGATCTCGGGCGAGATGTCGGGAAAGGGGATCATGGGCTCCTCGTTTCGGCGCGGGCAGGCTACGCGGGGGCGACCGGGTGTCAACCGGCGCTGTCAGGCAATTGAACAGCCGCGCCCCCGGGGCCATATAGGGGGTCACGCTGAACCGAAAGGCCCGCCATGACCGCGAACAACCGCTTTATCGACGATCTCTCGAAATTGATGACCAATGCCATGGGCGTGGCCCAGGGCGCCAAGGACGAGGCGCAGACCGCCTTCAACGGCTGGATCGACCGCTGGCTGGCCGATCGCGACTTCGTCACCCGCGAGGAATTCGAGGCGGTGCGCGAAATGGCGATCAAGGCGCGGTCCGAGAATGCCGAGCTGCGCGCCCGCCTCGACGCGCTGGAGGGCAAGGCGGCCGATCAGGGCTGAACCTGCCGGTGCAGCCGGCCCTGCTTGTCGTAAAGCAGCACCTCGCCCGTCTCGGTCACCACCACCAGCCAATCGCGGGCAAAGGTGACGGCGGCGGGCACGGCCCCTTCGGGCAGGGCGATCTGTTCGGGCAGTTCCGGCAAGGGCGGTTGCGACAGGCGCAACCATAGCAGCGCCGCGATCACCAGCACGCCCAGTCCCATCACCGCCGCCAGCGCGGTCACCAGGAAGCGCAGCCAGCGCAGCATCGGCAGCGCTTCCTCTGGCCCGCCGTCCAGCCTATCATCCCGTGCCATGGCCGAAATCCTCATCACCATTCCCGAAGGTCTGTCCGAGCGCCTTGATAAGGCGCTTGCCCTTGCCGCGCCAGAGCAGGCGGCGCTATCGCGCTCGCGCCTGGCCAAGTTGATCGCCGAGGGCGCAGTCCTCGGCCCCTCGGGGCCGGTGACGGACGGCAAGGTGCGGGCCGAGACCGGCGACTACCGGGTGCGGATCGTTGCGCCCGAGCCGCTGGAGGCGCAGCCCGAGCCGATCCCCTTGGCCGTCGCCTATGAGGACGCGGAGCTGATCGTGGTGGACAAGCCCGCCGGCATGGTGGTGCATCCCGCGCCGGGCGCGCCCTCGGGGACGCTGGTCAACGCGCTGCTGGCGCATTGCGCGGGCAGCCTGTCGGGCATCGGTGGCGCGGCGCGGCCCGGCATCGTGCATCGCATCGACAAGGAAACCTCGGGCCTTCTGGTGGTGGCAAAGACCGACCGCGCCCATCAGGGGCTGGCGCGGCAATTCGCCGACCACACGGCACGGCGGCGCTATCTGGCCATCGCGCATGGCATGATCGACCCGGCCGATGCCCGGCTGCGGGGCCTGCCGGGCGTGGGATTCGAGCCGGGCGGCGTGCTGCGCATCGCCACGCTGATCGGCCGCCACCCCGGCGACCGGCAGCGCCAGGCCGTCAGCTTCCAGAACGGCCGCCATGCCGTGACCCGCGCCCGGGTGGTCGAGACCTTCGGCACGCCCCCCGCGGCCATGCTGGTCGAATGCCGGCTGGAAACCGGACGCACGCATCAAATCCGCGTGCATATGGCCCATGCGGGATTGGGGCTGGTCGGCGACCCGGTCTATGGTGGCAACAGGCGGGCCTCGGCCAGGGCGTTGGGGGCGGATGCCGCCGCGGCCGTCGCCGCCTTTCCCCGCCAGGCGCTGCACGCCGCCGAGCTGGGCTTCGAACATCCGGTCAGCGGCCAGACGCTGACCTTTGCCAGCCCGCTGCCGGCCGACATGGCCGGATTGCTGGCGACACTGCGCAAGGCGGCGGACTGACGGAACCCGGGCCGCGCCGATAGCGTTCACAATTACCCGCCAAAGCGCGGGACAGGGAATTTTCAGATGGCGAACTACACCAACCTTCCGGCACCCAGCCCCGAACAGGGCCTCAACCGCTATTTGCAGGAGATCCGCAAGTTTCCCCTGCTGGAACCGGAAGAGGAATACATGCTGGCCAAGGCCTGGGTCGACCATCAGGACGCCGAGGCGGCCCAGAGGCTGGTGACGAGCCACCTGCGGCTCGCCGCCAAGATCGCCATGGGCTATCGCGGCTACGGCCTGCCGCAGGCCGAGGTCATTTCCGAGGCGAATGTGGGCCTGATGCAGGCGGTCAAGCGCTTCGACCCGGAAAAGGGCTTCCGCCTGGCCACCTATGCCATGTGGTGGATCCGCGCCTCGATCCAGGAATATATCCTGCGCTCGTGGTCGCTGGTGAAGATGGGCACCACCTCGGCCCAGAAGAAGCTGTTCTTCAACCTGCGCAAGGCCAAGTCCAAGCTGGGCGCGCTGGAAGAGGGCGACCTGCGCCCCGAAAACGTCACCCAGATCGCCCATGACCTGAACGTGACCGAGCAGGAGGTCATCGACATGAACCGCCGCCTGTCCAGCGGCGATGCCTCGCTGAACGCGACGGTGGGCTCGGGCGATGGCGAATCGACGGCGCAATGGCAGGACTGGCTGGAGGACGAGGACGCCAATCAGGCCGAGGCGTTCGCCGAGGCCGACGAATTGTCGGCGCGGCGCGAGATGCTGATCGCCGCCATGGACGTGCTGAACGACCGCGAAAAGGACATCCTGATGGAGCGTCGCCTGCGCGACGATCCGATGACGCTGGAGGATCTTTCGACGCGCTACGGGGTATCGCGCGAGCGCATTCGCCAGATCGAGGTCCGCGCCTTCGAGAAGCTGCAGAACCGCATTCGGGAGCTGGCGCGCGAACGCGGCATGACCGTGCCCGAAAACGCCTGACCCGCGATTGCCGCCGGCCTGTCCGTTCCATCGTCTTTCCGCTCCCGGCAGGGCTCTGCTCCGACGGCGCGCGAGGGACGATGCGCCGGCCGACACCCTGGCCGGCACGAGGGTCTTTTCGGCCCAAGGCATCGGAAAACCGCCGCCAGCCTTGCCTGAAAGCCCGGTGGAGCGACGTCGGCCCGGAGCGACCGCCCCATGCAGCAGCCCGTTTGCGCGGCTGGCGCAGGCCGGGCGGTTTTTCCGGCAGCCACCCGCCGGCCCCGCCAGCGCCGGGACGGGAATTATCGTGACAGCGGGCAGAGTTGACCGGCGCCCGGCTTGGCTTATGGTCGGGACAGGACAGCAGGGGCCGATGGCGCGGAAATGACGGCGCTGAACCAATATCAACGGCTGGAAGCCGCAGGAATCTGGCGCGAGACGCCCCGATCGCAACTGCGCGACGTGATCGTCTCGTTCGGGGATGCGACATTGGTGCTGACCGATCCGCGCTCGGAAGTGCCGCTGGCGCATTGGTCGCTGCCCGCCGTCACCCGGCTCAATCCCGGCAAGTTGCCGGCGCGCTATGCGCCGGGCGGGCCCGATGCCGGCGAAGAACTGGAAATCGACGACGAGCTGATGATCTCGGCCATTTCCAAGGTGCATCATGTGATCGAGGCCAGCAAGCCGCATCCCGGCCGACTGCGCGGCGGGCTGATGCTGGGCGCGGCGGCGGTCATGGCGCTGCTGGCGGTGTTCTGGGTCCCGCCGGCGCTGGTGCGCCATGCCGCCGATATCGCCCCGCCGGCGCAACGGGCCGAGATCGCTCGCATGGTGCTGGCCGAGGTTGCCAAGACCACCGGCAGCCCCTGCTCGCGCCCGGCGGGGGACATGGTGCGCCAGAAACTGGCGATGCGGCTGATCGGCCCGGATGCGCAGATCGTCGTGGTGCCGGCAAGCCTGCGCGGCGCGATCCGCCTGCCCGGCCCGATCACCGTCATCGGCGAGGATCTGGTCGCGGGCCAGATGACCCCCGAAGTCGCCGCCGGCCATATCCTGGCCGCCCAGGCGGCGGCGGTGCAGGACGATCCCTTGCTGGCCGCACTGCGCCATGCCGGGCCCCGCGCCACCTTCCATCTGCTGACTGCCGGAACGCTGCCGGAAAAATCGCTGACGGGATATGGCGAGAAGCTGCTGGCCGGCCCCCTGCCCCGCCCCGAGGACGAACCGCTTCTGGCCTATTTCACCCGCGCCGGCATCTCCAGCGAACCCTATGCCCGCTCGCTGGACCCGACGGGCGAGGCGGTGCTGGGCCTGATCGAGGCCGACCCCTTCCGCACCGCCGAACCGCGTCCCGTGCTTGGCGACCGGGAATGGATCGCGCTGCAGGAGATCTGCGACCAGTAGCCGCCGCTCAGCGGGGAAAGGCATCGTGATACCCGGCCTTGCGGATGGCATCGAGCGCCCGGACGATGCCTTCGCGGTCGGCAAAGGGGCCGGCCATGAGGAACTGCACCTCGCGACCGCCGACCCGATCCTTGCCGCGAAGCAGCGGATAGCCCATGCCGGCGATGCGGCCGGCCGCACGTTCGGCATTCCGGGGATCGGCGAAAGTGCCGATCTGCACATAGCGCGCCCCGGCCGGGATCATGCCGGCCGAAGGTTGCGTCGCAGGCTTGGCGCGGGGGGCGGCCGATACTGTGGTTGGGGCCGGTTTTTCGGGTGTCTGTCCGACAGTTGCGGATCGCGGCGGCCTGACCGCTGCCGTCGGCGGCGGCGCAGGCAGCGGAGCGGTGGCGGTTTCGCCTGCGGACAGATCGGGCAGCGTGCTTTCCGCGGCCTTGGACATGCTGCCCACCGGACGCGCGAAGCTAAGCCGCGACAGTTCGGATTTGGGCAGCGTCGCGCAATAGCCCTGCGTCGGATCGTCCAGCCCGGCCGCGCCCGGCCTATCGTCATAACCCAGCAGTTCGCAAAGCCGGCGGTTCGGTTGCAGGGCGCCCCCCATGTCCTGACGCAGCGCAGGCGCCGCCGCCAATGCCGCCCGCAACGTATCCGCCGGAACCGGGGAATGCGGCTCGGGCCCCAGATCTGGCAGACGCTCCATCGGCCGGGGATCGCTGGCCAATTCGCCGGGGCGCAGGTTGGTGATGACCTGCTGCAACAGCGCCTCTTCCAGCAAGTCAGCACGGCTGCGCCCGGCATTCGGGTCCAGCGCCGGCAGGCTTGATCCGCCATCCGCCCCGCGTGCCGAGAGCGTCGGCGGATAGCCGCAGACCCGCGTGCCGTCGCGCGCAAGCCGCGGCGTCCAGCCGCCCGCATCGTCGCGCAGGAAAACGCAGCCGCGGCTGTCGATATATTGCCGCGACGGGAAATCGTCCGGCGGATCCTCGGCCGGGCGAAGCCCCTGCGCCAGCACAAGCCCCGGCAGCAGAACCAGCATCAGCCACAGAACAACCCGCATCGCCCCATCCTCGAATCACGCCTGATCCGGTGATAGGGCGAAAACCCTGAAGACCCCGTTAACGCCGGCTCATTTCGTGCCGAACATGCGGTCGCCGGCATCGCCCAGGCCCGGCACGATATAGCCGTGCTCGTCCAGCCGCTCGTCCAGCGCGGCGGTCACGATCGGCACGTCGGGGTGGGCCTCGCGCATCCGCTCGACCCCCTCGGGCGAGGCGAGCAGGCACAGGAAGCGCAGGTTGCGCGCGCCTGCCGCCTTGAGCAGGTCGATAGCCGCGACGGACGAGTTCCCCGTCGCCAGCATCGGATCGACGACGATGGTCATGCGCGCATCCAATTCCTTGGGAACCTTGGAATAATATTGTACCGGCTGCAGCGTCTCGGGGTCGCGGTAAAGCCCGATGAAGCCGACGCGCGCGGCCGGGATCAGCTCAAGGATGCCGTCCATGAGCCCGTTGCCGGCCCGCAGGATCGAGATCAGCGCCAGCTTCTTGCCTTCCAGCGTCGGCGCCTCCATCTCGCAAAGCGGGGTGTCGATGCGGATCGTGGTCATCTCCAGCTCGCGCGTGACCTCATAGGCCAGAAGCAGGCTGATCTCGCGCAGGAGACGGCGAAAGCCGGCGGTCGAGGTGGTCTTGTCGCGCATGAGCGTCAGCTTGTGCTGCACCAGCGGGTGATCGACGACGGTCAGGTGCGCTTGGGTCATGTCAGGTCCTTTCGCAGGCGGGTTCTGGTGGTCTGGTCGCAAAAGGCCGCATCGGCGGCCCAGAGGTTCATCTGCCGAAACTCGGCCTCGGCCCACCCGAAAGCGTCGGCAAGCCGCTGATATTCCTGCGACAGCGAAGTATGGAAGAAGGGCGGATCGTCGGTCGAGACGGTGACGCGCACGCCCGCATCGGCAAGCCGCGCAATGGGATGGGCGGCCCAGCCCGGCACCAGGCCAAGCGCGACGTTCGAGCCCGGGCAGACCTCCAGCGTGATCTCGCGTTCGGCAAGGTCGCGAAGCAGCTGCGCATCCTCGACAGCACGGATGCCGTGGCCGATGCGGGTGACGCCAAGCGCCAGCGCGTCGCGGATCGACTCGGG
Organism: Paracoccus denitrificans; assembly: GCF_900100045.1. Classification (GTDB taxonomy): domain Bacteria; phylum Pseudomonadota; class Alphaproteobacteria; order Rhodobacterales; family Rhodobacteraceae; genus Paracoccus; species Paracoccus denitrificans. The sequence continues at coordinate 70,817 of NZ_FNEA01000005.1, forward strand.
CCCGCGCCATTCGCCGGCATGGGCGGTCAGGCCCAGCCCCGCCTCGCGCGCGCAGTCGAAGGCCCAGGCGAAATCGCCAAGCTCGCCAGCATCCTCGGCGCCGCCGATGCCAAGGCCGGCGACCCAGCCGCCCGAGGTCTCGGCCGCGCAGATCGCGGTCTTGCGGGCACGCTCCGGGCCGAAATGGCGAATGCAGGTCAGCACGGCGCGGCTGGCGATGCCGTCACGCTCGGCCTGGGTCGCGGCCTCTTCCATGGCGGCCAGATAGTCGCGCCAGGCGGGCAGGTCCGCACCACCGCAGAATTCGGGCGAGACGAAAAGCTCGGCATAGATCGCACCCTGCTCCGCGCATTCCGCCAGCACCTCGGCAAGCAGCCGGGCATAGTCCCGCGGCGTGGTCAGAACCGAGGTCGCCGCCTCATAGACACGCAGGAAGTCCTTGAAATCGCGATAGGCATAGGCGCCGTTCTCGTCGAAGATGCGGCTGATGTCGTGATGTTTCTCGGCGGCGAGCGCCCGGATCAGACCGAGCGGCGCCGCGCCTTCCAGATGCAGGTGCAGCTCGATTTTCTTCAGCGATTTCACAGGAACGACCTCCCCGGGCCGACCGGCGGCAGGCCAAGATGCGCAGCGACCGAGGCGGCGATGTCGGCGAAACCGACCTGGCCGATGCCGCGCGCGCCGCAGCCCCAGCCCAGCACCGGCACGCGTTCGCGGGTGTGGTCGGTGCCGTGCCATGTCGGATCGTTGCCGTGATCGGCGGTGAAGATCGCCAGATCGCCCGGCCGCAGGCGCGAGATCAGCGCGCCCGCCACGCCGTCGAACCATTCCAGCGCCGCCGCATAGCCCGCCACGTCGCGGCGATGGCCGTAAAGGCTGTCGAACTCGACGAAATTGGCAAATGTCAGGCTGCCCGGTTCGGCCTCGTCCGCCAGGGCCAGCAGATGGCCGGCCAGATCGGCGTCGGACTTGCCCTTGTGCAGCTTGCCGATGCCGCGATGCGAGAAGATGTCGCCGATCTTGCCCACGGCATGGGTCGCCCGCCCTGCATCTTGCGCCACGTCCAGAAGCGTCGGCCCGGGCGGGGCGATGGCATAGTCGCGCCGGTTCGGCGTGCGGGCAAAGCCGCCCTCGGCGCCCATGAAGGGCCGGGCGATGACCCGGCCCACGCGCATCGGATGGACCAGGGCAGCCACGTCCCGGCACAGCCGATGGAGCCGGTCGAGGCCGAAGGCCTCTTCATGCGCGGCGATCTGCAGCACGCTGTCGGCCGAGGTGTAGCAGATCGGCCAACCCGTGCGCAGGTGCTCGGCGCCCAGCCGGGCGATGATCTCGGTCCCCGAGGCGTGTTCGTTGCCGAGGATGCCCTCGGTTCCCGCGGCCTGGGCGATACGCCCGGTCAGGTCGGCGGGAAAGGCCGGACGGGTGTTCGGGAAATAGTGCCAGTCCCAGGGCACGGGGACGCCCGCGATCTCCCAATGCCCCGAGGGGGTGTCCTTGCCGCGCGATCTCTCGGTCGCCGCGCCCCACAGCCCCTGCGGCTCGGCGCCGAGGCCCGGCGCCGTCTCGCCGCTGGCCAGCCGGATCGCGGCGCCAAGGCCCAGCGCGTCCAGATGCGGCATCCGCAGCGGCCGCGCCTGCGCGATATGGGCGACGGTATTGGCGCCGGTATCGGGCAGGCCGTCGTTGAAATAGGCGTTCGCGTCGGGTGCCCCGCCGATGCCCACCGAATCCATCACGATCAGGAAGGCGCGTCTGTCGGTCATGTTACCTCGCTGCGGATCAATGGGCCGGGCTCCGGGCCATCGCCCAGCAGATAGGCGGCCGCGACAGTGGCGACCGCCGCATCGGCCGCCGCATCGGAAGCGGCATGGACCAGCGCCAGGGGACGACCCGGACCCGCCTCCTCGCCGATGCGGAGCAGTTCCGCAAGCCCCACCCGAGGGTCGATCCGGTCACCGGCATGCAGCCGCCCACCGCCCAGCGCCACCACGGCATGGCCCAGCACCTCGGTATCGATGGCGACGACGCGGCCATGGCCGGGCACGGCGCGCACCACCGGCGCGGGCGGCAGGTGGCGCTCGGGATGTTCGAGCAGGTCGGCCGGCCCGCCCTGCGCGACCACCATGCGAGCGAAACGCTCGGCCGCGGCGCCGCCGTCCAGCGCCCGCAAGGCGCCGTCGGCCAAGCCGCCAAGATCGAGGCAGGCCGAGGACAGCGCCAGCGACAGGTCGCGCAACGCCCCCTGTTCGCCCGTGAGCACGGCGATGGCCTCGCGCAGTTCCAGCGCATTGCCGGCGGCGCGCGCCAGCGGCTGATCCATGTCGGTGACATAGGCGCGGGTGCGGCAGCCGGCACCCTTCGCGGTATCGACCAGCGCGCGGGCCAGCGCCAGCGCCGCATCCGGGCTGCGCAGAAAGGCGCCGCTGCCTTGCTTGACGTCCAGCACCAGCGCATCCAGCCCCGCCGCCAGCTTCTTGGACAGGATCGAGGCGGTGATAAGGTCGATCGAGCCCACCGTCGCGCTTTCGTCGCGGATCGCGTAAAGCCGCGCATCGGCCGGCGCCAGTTCCGGCCCGGCCGCGACGATGGCGCAGCCGACCTCGGCCACCACGCGGCGGAAATCGTCCTCGGACAGCGCGGTGCGGAAGCCGGGGATCGCCTCCAGCTTGTCCAGCGTGCCGCCGGTATGGCCCAGCCCGCGCCCCGAGATCATCGGCACATAGGCGCCGCAACTCGCCACCAGCGGGGCCAGGATCAGGCTGACCGCATCGCCGATGCCGCCGGTCGAATGCTTGTCCACCACCGGCCCCGGCAGATCCCAGCGCAGCACATGGCCGGAATCGCGCATGGCCCGGGTCAACGCCACCCGCCCCGCCTCGTCCAGACCGCGCGTCAGCACCGCCATGGCAAAGGCCGCGGCCTGCGCATCGCTGACCGAACCGTCGGCCAGGCCGCGCGCGACCAGCGCCGCGCCCGCCGCGTCCAGCCCGCGCCCGTCGCGAACGGCGGCGATCACCGGACGCGGGTCGTGGCCGGGGCCGGCAGGGCTCATTCCGTGCCCGACATGTGGCTGATGCCAAAGCGGCCGGGCAGCAGCTCGCCGATGGTGGTGGCCAGTTCATGGCCCCGGGTCGTGGCCAGCAGCACCGGCGTCTCGGGGCGGCCGAACTCGGCCAGTTTCTGGCGGCAGCCGCCGCAGGGCGGCACCGGGCCTTGCGAGTCGGCGATGACGGCGACCTCGACGATCTCGGTCTCGCCCGCCGCGACCATGGCGGCTATGGCGCCGGCCTCGGCGCAGGTGCCCTCGGGATAGGCCACGTTCTCGACGTTGCAGCCGGCATAGATCCGGCCCGAGGCGCCGCGCACCGCCGCGCCCACCTTGAAGTTGGAATAGGGCGCATAGGCCCTTTCGCGCACCTCGCGCGCCGCATCCAGAAGCGCCATCGCCCCTCACCTTTCGCCTGCCCGTCCGACCGGATTGAGAGTTTGCGCGCCTGCCCCCCGCGATGCAAGTGCGGCGCATCCCCGCCCCTGCCCGCGATGCCCCCTGTTCCCCGGCGAAAAAATAGTTTAACGCTGAACCATCTTGAGAGGAGAGGGTCTGGCGATGGAAGAACGCAGACAGGACAACGCCCGGCAGGCGGCATTGGATTATCACGAATTCCCGCGCCCGGGTAAGCTCGAGGTGCGCGCGACCAAGCCCCTTGCCAACGGCCGCGACCTGAGCCGCGCCTATTCGCCCGGCGTGGCGGAAGCCTGCCTGGACATCAAGGCCGACCCCGCCGCCGCCGCCCGCTATACCGCGCGCGGCAACCTCGTCGCCGTGGTTTCGAACGGCACCGCCGTCCTGGGGCTGGGCAATATCGGCGCACTGGCCTCGAAGCCGGTGATGGAGGGCAAGGCGGTCCTGTTCAAGAAGTTCGCCAATATCGACTGCTTCGACATCGAGCTGAACCAGCCCGACCCCGAGAAGCTGGCCGAGATCGTCTGCGCGCTGGAGCCGACCTTCGGCGCCATCAACCTCGAGGACATCAAGGCGCCCGACTGCTTCATCGTCGAGAAGCTGTGCCGCGAACGCATGAACATCCCGGTCTTTCACGACGACCAGCACGGCACCGCCATCGTCGTCGGCGCCGCCGCGACCAACGCGCTGCATATCGCCCACAAGCGGTTCGAGGACATCAAGGTCGTCTCGACCGGCGGCGGCGCGGCCGGCATCGCATGCCTCAACATGCTGCTGAAGCTGGGCGTGAAGCGCGAGAACGTCTGGCTGTGCGACATCGCCGGCCTGGTCCACGAGGGCCGGACCGAGGAAATGACCCCGCAAAAGGCGGAATATGCGCAGAAATCCGACCTGCGCACGCTGGATGAGGCGATCGAGGGCGCGGACCTGTTCCTGGGCCTGTCCGGCCCCGGCGTGCTCAAGCCGCATATGGTGGCCAAGATGGCCAAGCGCCCGATCATCTTCGCGCTGGCCAACCCCACCCCCGAGATCCTGCCCGAGGATGCCCGCGCCGTCGCGCCCGATGCGATCATCGCCACCGGCCGCAGCGACTATCCCAACCAGGTCAACAACGTCCTGTGCTTCCCCTTCATCTTCCGCGGCGCGCTGGACGTGGGCGCAACCACGATCAACGACGAGATGCAGCTGGCCTGCATCGAGGGCATCGCCGCGCTTGCCCGCGCCACCACCAGCGCCGAGGCGGCGATGGCCTATCGCGGCGAGAAGATGAGCTTCGGCGCCGACTACCTGATCCCGAAACCCTTCGATCCGCGGCTGATCGGCGTGGTCTCGACCGCCGTGGCCCGGGCCGCGATGGAAACCGGCGTGGCCACCCGGCCGCTGGACGACATCGCCGCCTACAAGCGCGCGCTGGACGGCTCGGTCTTCCGTTCGGCGATGATCATGCGCCCGGTCTTCGAGGCGGCCGCCACCGCCAAGCGCCGCATCGTCTTTGCCGAGGGCGAGGATGAGCGCGTGCTGCGCGCCGCCAACGCCATGCTGGAGGAAACCACCGACGCGCCGATCCTGATCGGCCGCCCCGAGGTGATCGAAAGGCGCGCCGAACGCGCCGGCCTGCCGATCCGCCCCGGCCGCGACTTCGAGATCGTGAACCCGGAAAACGACCCGCGCTATCGCGACTATTGGGGCACCTATCACGAGCTGATGGCCCGGCGCGGCGTCACGCCCGACATCGCCCGTGCCATCATGCGCACCAACACCACCGCCATCGGCGCCGTCATGGTCCACCGGGGCGAGGCCGACAGCCTGATCTGCGGCACCTTCGGGCAATACAGCTGGCACCTGAACTATGTCAGCCAGGTGCTGGCGCGCGACGGGCTGCGGCCGCAGGGCGCGCTGTCGCTGATGATCCTCGAGGACGGGCCGCTGTTCATCGCCGACACCCAGGTGACCCATTCCCCCACCCCCGAGCAGGTGGCCGAGGCCGCCATCGGCGCCGCCCGCCATGTGCGCCGCTTCGGCGTGACGCCCAAGGTCGCGCTGTGCAGCCATTCGCAATTCGGCAACCTGGACACCGACTCGGGCCGCAAGATGCGCGCGGCGGTCGAGATCCTGCATGCGCGCGGCGTCGATTTCATCTTCGACGGCGAGATGCATGTGGACTCGGCGCTGGACCCGACGATCCGCGAGCGGCTGCTGCCGCATTCCCGGATCGAAGGCGCGGCCAACGTGCTGGTCTTTTCGGGCACCGACTCGGCTTCGGGCGTGCGCAACGCGCTCAAGCTCAAGGCCAACGGGCTGGAGGTCGGGCCGATCCTGATGGGCATGGGCAATCGCGCCCATATCGTGACGCCCTCGATCACCACCCGCGGGCTGCTGAACATGAGCGCGATCGCCGGCACCCCGGTCGATCACTACAGGTAAGCGCACGGAACATGGGGCGGGGCGGCGGTGATTCTGCCGCCGCCCCTGCCCGGCCGGACTTCATTTTGCAAAATGGCGCGGGATTTTCAGCCCAAAGCAAAGTCTGCGCCGGTTTGCAAATTAACTCGCCCTATGGGGGCGATGTTCTGCAAAACTTTTTGTCGCACCCCCGGTTGTGGGCGTTAACATCCTTGCGCCCTGCCTCTTGGCGCGCATAACTCCGCCCCATTCATCCGGGGAGGAGTTGGTTCATGGGATATCGGGAGATCTATTCCGCCTGGCAGGCAGATCCTGAGGGTTTCTGGATGCAGGCGGCCGAGGCCATCGAATGGGAGCGCAAGCCCTCGAAGGCGCTGTTCGACGACAAGGCCCCGATCTACGAATGGTTCTCGGACGGGATGGTGAACACCTGCTGGAACGCGGTGGACCGCCATGTGCTGGCCGGGCGCGGCGACCAGATCGCCATCCAGCATGAAAGCCCGATCACGCTTTCGACCAAGGGCATCACCTACAAGCAGTTGCAGGACCGCGTCGCCTCGCTGGCCGGCGCGCTGCGCATGCGCGGCGTCGAAAAGGGCGACCGCGTCATCATCTACATGCCGATGATCCCCGAAGCGCTGGAGGCGATGCTGGCCTGTGCCCGCCTTGGCGCCATCCACTCGGTCGTCTTCGGCGGTTTCGCCGCGAACGAATTGGCGGTGCGCATCGACGATTGCCAGCCCAAGGCGATCATCGCCGCCTCTTGCGGGCTGGAGCCGAACCGGGTCGTGCATTACAAGCCGCTGCTCGACGCCGCCATCGACATGGCCGAGCACAAGCCCGAATTCTGCGTGATCTTCCAGCGCGAGCAGGAGGTGGCGAAGCTGGTCGAGGGCCGCGACTTCAACTGGCACGGCTTCCAATACGGCGTGAAGCCCGCCGAATGCGTGCCGGTCGAAGGCAATCACCCGGCCTATATCCTTTACACCTCGGGCACCACCGGGCAGCCCAAGGGCGTGGTGCGCCACACCGCCGGCCACTTGGTCGCGCTGCAATGGTCGATGACGAACATCTACAACATCGCGGCCGGCGACCGTTTCTGGGCCGCCTCGGACGTGGGCTGGGTCGTCGGGCATTCCTATATCTGCTACGGGCCCCTGATCGCCGGCGCGACCACCGTGGTCTTCGAGGGCAAGCCCGTGGGCACGCCGCATCCGGGCGTGTTCTGGCGCATCATCCAGAACCACCGCATCAAGAGTTTCTTCACCGCGCCGACCGCGCTGCGCGCCATCCGCCGCGAGGACCCGGAGGGCGAGTGGATCAAGCGCTACAAGCTGCACGACCTGCAGGCGCTGTTCCTGGCCGGCGAGCGCGCCGACCCGGACACGGTGAAATGGGCGCAGGAGCATCTGGGCGTGCCGGTGGTCGATCACTGGTGGCAGACCGAGACCGGCTGGGCCATCGCCGCCAATCCCATCGGCATCGAGACCCTGCCGACCAAGCTGGGCAGCCCCTCGGTCCCGATGCCCGGCTATGACGTGCAGGTGCTGGACGAGGCAGGCCATCCGGTGCCGGCAGGCACGCTGGGCGCCATCGCGGTCAAGCTGCCTTTGCCGCCCGGCACGCTGCCCGGGCTGTGGAATGCGGAAAACCGCTTCCGCAAGTCCTATCTCGACCATTTCCCGGGCTATTACGAGACCGGCGATGCGGGCTATATCGACGAGGACGGCTATCTTTACATCATGGCGCGCACCGACGACGTGATCAACGTCGCCGGGCACCGGCTTTCGACCGGAGCGATGGAGGAGGTGCTGGCCAGCCATCCCGATGTGGCGGAATGCGCGGTGATCGGCGTGGCGGACAGTCTCAAGGGCCAGTCCCCGGTCGGGTTCCTGTGCCTCAAGGCCGGGGCAAGCACGCCGCATGAGCGGGTGGTCGCGGATGTGGTGCGAATGGTGCGCGACAAGATCGGCCCGGTCGCAGCCTTCAAGTCGGCCTGCGTGGTGGACCGGCTGCCCAAGACCCGTTCGGGCAAGATCCTGCGCGCCACCATGGCCAAGATCGCCGATGGCGAACCGTTCAAGACCCCCGCCACCATCGACGACCCGGCGATCCTGGACGAGATCCGCGAGGCTCTGGCGGGGCTCGGCTATCCCGAGGCCGCCAAGGCGAGCTAGGCCGTTCCCGGCTTCGCGGCCGGATTCGAGTATTTGGGGAACGAAGAAGCAGGGGCGCCGCGTATGGAAGCGGCGCCCCTTGTCGTCAGTCGATTTGTGCGCCGAGGCCGCGCATCAGCGGCAGGAAATCGGGGAAGGAGGTGGCGATGGGACCGCCGTCATCGACCGAGATCGGCTGGTGCGAGGCGAGGCCCGCGACCAGGAAGGACATGGCGATGCGGTGGTCGAGATGGGTGGCGCAGGTGGCGCCGCCATCGAGCCCGCCCTTGCCGTGGACGGTCATGGTATCCTGGGTGTCCACGACCTCGGCGCCATTGGCGCGCAGGCCGACGGCCATGGCGTCAATGCGGTCGCTTTCCTTGACGCGCAATTCGTGAACACCCTGCATGACGGTCGTGCCCTCGGCAAAGCAGGCGATGACCGAGAGGATCGGGAATTCGTCGATCATGCTGGCGGCGCGTTCGGCGGGCACGGTCACGCCTTTCAGAGGACCATGGCGGACGACCAGGTCGGCGACCGGCTCGCCGCCCTCTTCGCGCTGGTTCTCGAAGCGGATGTCGGCGCCCATCTCCAGCAGCGTGACATAGAGCCCGTCGCGGGTCGGGTTGCGGCTGACGCCCGGGACGCGGATTTCCGAGCCCGGCACGATCAGCGCCGCCGCCACCGGGAAAGCGGCGCTGGACGGGTCGCGCGGCACCGCCACCGGCTGCGGTTTCAACTCGGGCCGGCCCTTGAGGATGATGACATGCCCCTCGGCGGTCGTCTCGGTGGTGATGGCGGCACCGAAGCCGGCCAGCATGCGCTCGGTATGGTCGCGGGTCGGCTCGGCTTCGATCACCACCGTTTCGCCCGGCGCGTTGAGCCCGGCAAGCAGCACCGCCGACTTGATCTGGGCGCTGGCGACCGGGGTCTTGTAGCGCACCGGCACCGGCTCGGACGCGCCCTTGATGGTGAGCGGCAGGCGCTTGCCCTCGCGCGCCGTGACCTCGCAGCCGAAAAGTTCCAGCGGGTCGGTGACGCGGCCCATCGGGCGGCGCGACAGGCTGGCATCGCCGGTGAAGGTGGCGGTGATCGGCGTGGTTGCCATGGCGCCCATGATCAACCGCACGCCGGTGCCGGAATTGCCGCAGTCGATCACCCCCTCGGGCTCGGCAAAGCCGCCGACCCCGACGCCGTTGACGCGCCACTCCCCCTCGCCCAACCGCTCGACCTGCGCACCGAAGGCCCGCATCGCCGCTGCCGTGTCCAGCACGTCCTGGCCCTCCAGCAGGCCGGTGATATGGGTCTCGCCCACCGAAAGCGCGCCCAGGATCAGCGCGCGATGGCTGATCGACTTGTCGCCCGGCACCTGGGCCTCGCCGGTCAGGGGACCCGAGCGGCGGGCGGTCATCGGCAGCGGTTCGGCGGAATGTGACATGAAGGCCCCCTCGTGCTTGTCGCGCAAGGTGATAGCGGTCACGGGCGGGGGTTGCAATCGGGGGCGATCAGGGCGCTTCAGGATCGGCGGCGGAAGGTGACGTAATGCGGCACCCGGCCTTCGCGCAGCGCCTTCTGCTCATAGCGGGTGCTGGGCCAGTCCTCCCATGCCTGCGGCCCCTCGGCGACCAGATCGAAGCCGGCCTGCGGCACCTCTTCCAGCGTCTGGCGGACATAATCGGGGATGTCGGTCGCGACGCGGAACTCGGCGCCCGGCTTCATCACGCGGGCGAGCGGGATGAGGTGCTCGGGCGTGACGAAACGGCGGCGGTGATGGCGGGCCTTGGGCCAGGGGTCGGGATAGTTCAGAAAAGCCTTGTCGATCGAGGCATCGGGCAGCACATCCATCAGGTCGCGCGCATCACCCGGATGCACGCTCACGTTCTCGACCCCCGCGGCGCGGATCTTGCCCAGGAGCATGGCGACGCCGTTGATGAAAGGCTCGCAGCCGATGATGCCGATCTCGGGATAGCGGGCGGCCATGTGGACCATGTGCTCGCCGCCGCCGAAGCCGACTTCCAGCCAGACCGGCCGGTCGTCGCCGAAGATCGTGCTGGGCGCGACGGGCTTGCGCTCGGGGTTCTCCTGGACGGTGATGCCGCGCGGACGCAGGCTGCCCAGATCCTCGGACAGATAGCCCTTCTGGCTTTGGCGCAGGGTCTTGCCGTGGCGGCGACCGTAGAAGTTGCGGCGCGGGGGATTCGGATCGAATTCGCTCATGGTTCGTTCAGGCCGGCTCCGTCACTCGGCGGCAAGGCGCGAGATCACCACCGTCACCTCGGGTTTCTTGCCGATTTCCTCCATCGAGACCTGGCGGGTGATCTTGCGGATCGCCTCTTCCAGCCGGTCGTCGTCCATCACGGTGCGGTCGTCGGCGCGTTCCAGGAACTCGGCCAGCTCGCCCTCGATATTGCGCGCCAGCGGCACCCCGGCGCGGCCCAGCTCCGGCAGGCCGGACAGCTCCACCCAGGCGTCGGGCAACGGGCTGTCGTCCTCGTCGATGATGACCGAGACCATGGCACGGCCGTTCAACGCCATGCGGATGCGGTCGCGGACCACACCGTCCATGGCCCCGATCAGCATCGTCCCGTCGAGGTAAAGCCGCCCGGTATCGATCTGATCGACCACCCGCGGCGCCGTGCCCGACAGGTCCAGCATGGTGCCGTTCGTCGCCACGACCGAGGGGATGCCACGCGCCTCGGCCAGCTTGGCATGTTCGCGCAGGTGCATGTGCTCGCCATGCATCGGAATGACGATCTGCGGCTTCAGGAGGTCGTGCACAGCCTCGATATCCGGCCGGTTGGCATGGCCCGAGACGTGATAGAGCCCGTCTTCGGCGTCATAGAGGTCCACGCCCATCTCGGAAAGCGCATTCATGATGCGGATCACGCCGCGCTCGTTGCCGGGGATGGTGCGCGAGCTGAACAGGAAGCTGTCGCCCTCTTTCAGCTCGATGCCCAGATAGCGGCCGCGCGACAGCTGGGCGCTGGCGGCACGGCGCTCGCCCTGGCTGCCGGTGACGATCAGCATCACCTTGTCGCGCGGCAGTTCCGAGGCTTCCTCGGGGCCGATGAACGAGGGGAAGTTCGTCAGGATGCCGGTTTCGACGCCGACGGTCACCATGCGACGCATGGCCCGGCCCAACAGGCAGATCTTGCGGCCGGCGGCAACGCCGGCTTCGGCCAGGGTCTTGAGGCGGGCGATGTTGCTGGCGAAGGTGGTCGCCACCACCATCTGCCGCTGCGCCATGACGAAATCCAGAAGCGGATTGGCCAGCACCGCCTCGGACCGGCCGGGATGGGGCGAGAAGACATTGGTGGAATCGCAGGTCAGCACCTTGATCCCCTGCCCCTCGTTGGCGATGTCGTGCCAGAGGATCGGGTCGAAAGCCTCGCCTACCACCGGGGTGCCGTCCAGCTTGAAATCGCCGGTATGCACGATCCGCCCCGCCGGCGTGTCGATGATCAGCGCCGAACTTTCGGGGATCGAATGGCTGATCGGGACGAACTGCACCCGGAACGGGCCGGCCGTCACGACATCGGGCCGCGGGGCGTGGATATGCAACTGATCGACGGGCTGGCCGGCCTCTTCCAGCTTCAGCCGCGCCAGCGCGCCGGTGAAGCGGCGGCAATGCACCGGCTTTTGCAGCCTGGGCCACAGCAGGCCAAGCGCGCCGACGTGATCCTCGTGCCCATGGGTGATGAAGATGGCGTCGATGCGGTCGCGATTGGCTTCCAGCCAGGCGACATCGGCCATGATCAGGTCGATGCCGGGCGCGCTGTCCATGTCGCCGAAGGTCACCCCCAGGTCGACGACGATCAGCCGCTCGCGTCCCGGCTGGCCATAGCCGTAGACATAGGCGTTCATGCCGATTTCGCCCGCGCCGCCCAGCGGCAGATAGATCAGGCGCTCAGCCATTGCCCATCTCCTTGTTGTAATCATGGATCAGGCGCAGGCCGTGCATGGTCAAGTCGTCCTCGATCGCGTCGAACAAATCAAATCCCTGGTCGAACAGCGGCGCCAGCCCGCCCGTGGCTATAACCTTCATCGGCCGGCCGCGTTCCAGGCGGATCTTGTCGACCACGCCCTGCACCAGGCCGATATAGCCCCAGAAGATGCCGGACTGGATGCAGGCCACGGTATTGGTGCCGATCACCTTGGCCGGCATGGTCACGTCGACATGCGGCAGGCTGGCCGCGCCCATGTGCAGGGCCTCCAGCGACAGGTTCACCCCCGGCGCAATGACGCCGCCGACATAGGCGCCGTCGGTGTCCACCACGTCGAAGGTCGTCGCGGTGCCGAAATCGACCACGATCAGGTCCGGTCCGTGCCGCTCGAACGCCCCCCAGGTATTCACCAGGCGGTCGGGGCCGACCACGGTGCCGAAATCGACCCTCGGCGCCACAGGCAGCAGGCAGTCCGGCTTGCCCACCACCAGTGGGCGGGTGTCGAAATAGCGATTGCAGAGCACGCGCAGGTTGAACACCACCCGCGGCGCGGTCGAGCTGATGATGCAGGCGTCGATGTTCAGTTCCAGCTTCTGCAGGGAAATCAGCGTGGACAGCCAGACGAAATACTCGTCCGCCGTGCGCCGGTGGTCGGTCGAGATGCGCCAGAGGCCCACGAATTTCTCGCCGTCCCAGACGGAAAAGACCGTGTTGGTGTTGCCGGTGTCGATGCAAAGCAGCATGGCCTAGCCTCCGAAAAAGACTTCGGCGGCGGGAATGACCTGCCGCCCCGCCGGGCCGCGCAGGATCAGCGCGCCGCTGTCGTCGATGCCCTCGAAGATGCCGTGGCTTTCGGCAGTGCCGGTGCGGGCGATGATCGGCTCGCCCAGCCGGGCCGCGCGGGCCAGCCAGGCATTGCGGATCGGCGCGAAGCCATAGGTGTCGAGTTGCGCCTGCCAGCGTGCAAAGGCCGGCGCCAGCAGGTCCAGGAATTCCTCGGGATCGACGGCGTGGCCAGTCTCGCCTTGCACGGAAACCGGCGGGGTGGCACCGGGCTCGACCGCGCCGGCATCGGGCGCGGCGGCCAGGTTGACGCCGATGCCGACCGCGACGGCCTGCACGCCGGGGCCGGAGCCCGAGCTTTCCAGCAGGATGCCCGCCACCTTGCCGCCGTTCAGCAGCACGTCGTTCGGCCATTTGATCGCCAGCCGCGCGGCCGGGCCGCAGGCCAGACCAAGCGCATCGTAGAGCGCCAGCGCGGCGACGAAGGACAGTTGCGCCGCCGCCAGCGCCCCTCCCTGGGGCCGCAGAACCAGCGTGCCGGCAAAGTTTCCGGCCGGCATGACCCATTCGCGCCCGCGACGGCCACGGCCCGCGAATTGCTCGCGGGCCAGCACCCAGGCAGAACCGGAAAGGCCGGGCGCCAGCTTCAGCGCCTCGGCATTGGTGCTGTCGGTGCGGGCCAGCACATGGCGGGCCACGCCCTCGGGCCAGGCGTCACTCACCTTGCACGGGCTCGGCTTGCGCGGCTTCGGCGGGCTGCTCGATGGCGGCCACCGGACCGACCAGGGTCTCGGCGGCGCGGCCGGCGGCGGAATCGACGCCGAACATGCTGATCGCACCCACCAGCATCGCCAGCGCCGGCACCATCAGCGCCAGGTATTGCACCGCGCCCATGCGCGAGGTCATGCCCTCGGACTCGCCGCCGAAATACATGTAATAGACGATGCGCAGGTAATAGAAGGCGCCGATGACCGAGGCGATCACGCCCAGCACCGCCAGCCAGCCCATGCCGGCATCGACCGCCGCCGTCAGCACGCCGAACTTGGCAAAGAAGCCCAGCGTCGGCGGCACGCCGGCAAGGCTGAACATCAGGACCAGCATCGCCAGCGCCTTGACCGGATCGGTCCAGGCAAAGCGGTTCAGCGCGGCAAGGTCGGTCACCGGCACGCCGTCGCGCTCCATCGACAGGATGAAGGCGAAGGTGCCGATGTTCATCACCGCATAGATGGTCATGTAAAGCAGCATGTTCTGCACGCCGATGGCGGTGCCGGCGGCAAGGCCGACAAGGGCAAAGCCCATATGCGCGATCGAGGAATAGGCCATCAGCCGCTTGATGTTGGTCTGGCCGATCCCGGCGATCGAGCCCAGGAACATCGACATCACCGCCAGCGCCGCGACGATCTGGCTCCAGTCGCCGATGACATGGCCGAAGGCGTCGAAGACCAGCCGCGCGATCAGCGCCATGGCCGCGACCTTGGGCGCGGTGGCGAAGAAGGCGGTGACCGGCGTCGGCGAGCCCTCGTAGACGTCGGGCGTCCACATGTGGAAGGGCACGGCCGAAACCTTGAACGACAGGCCCACCAGCATGAACACCAGGCCGAACAGCACGCCCAGGGACAGGTGGCCGGCCTCGATGGTCGAGATGATGCCCTCGAACCCGGTGGTGCCGGCAAAACCGTAGACCAGCGAGGCGCCATAGAGCAGCAGGCCCGAGGAAAGCGATCCCAGCACGAAGTATTTCAACCCCGCCTCGGACGAGCGCACCGAGTCGCGGCGCATGGCGGCGACGACGTAAAGCGCCAGCGATTGCAACTCCAGCCCCATGTAGAGCGTCAGCAGGTCGCCGGCCGAGACCATGAACATCATGCCCAGCACCGCCAGTGCAACGATGATCGGGAACTCGAAGCGCAGCATGTTGCGGCGCTGCATGTAATCGGCGCTCATCGCCAGCACGCCGGCGGCGGCGACCAGCGTCACCACCTTGGCAAAGCGCGAGAAGCCGTCGTCGATGAACATGCCGTGGAAGGCGGCGCCGTCGACATGGTTGCCGAGGCCCACCATGGCCGCGACGACCAGGAAGGCCGCGACCGTGACCCAAAGCAGCGTCCGGGCCAGCCTGTCCTTGCCGAGATAGGCCCCCGCCATCAGGGCGGCAAGGGCGTAACCGGCCAGCACCACCTCGGGCAGAATGGTCGAGAAATCGAGCGAGGTCATGTCCGTCCCCTAGTGGCTGGCTTGGGCCGTGGCGACGGGTGCCGCCGGCTGGCTCTGGTTGTAGTCTTGCACGAGTGCTGCGACCGCCGGGCCGGTCACGTCGGTGACGAGCCGCGGATAGACGCCCAGGATCAGCGTCATGGCGATCAGCGGGATGAACACCCAGCGTTCGCGCGGGGTCATGTCGGTGATCGACTTGAGGCTTTCCTTGATGAGCTGGCCCAGCGTCACCCGGCGATACAGCCAGAGCGCATAGGCCGCCGACAGGATCACCCCCGAGGTCGCGACCAGCGCCACCCAGGTATCGACGCGGAAGACCCCCATCAGCGTCAGGAACTCGCCCACGAAACCCGAGGTGCCCGGCAGGCCCACGTTCGCCATGGTGAAGAACATGAACACCGCCGCATAGGCCGGCATCCGGTTCACCAACCCGCCATAGGCGTCGATCTCGCGCGTGTGCATGCGGTCGTAGATCACGCCGACGCACAGGAACAGCGCGCCCGAGATAAAGCCGTGCGACAGCATCTGGAAGATCGCGCCGTCGACGCCGATCTGGTTCGCGGCAAAGACGCCCATGGTCACGTAGCCCATATGGGCGACCGAGGAATAGGCGATGACCTTCTTCATGTCCGACTGCGCCAGCGCCACCAGCGAAGTGTAGACGATGGCGATGGCCGACAGCCAGAAGACATAGGGCTGGGCCACGCCGCTGGCGACCGGGAACATCGGCAGCGAGAAGCGCAGGAAGCCGTAGCCGCCCATCTTCAGCAGCACCGCGGCCAGCAGGACCGAGCCGGCGGTCGGCGCCTGGACGTGCGCGTCGGGCAGCCAGGTATGGACCGGCCACATCGGCATCTTGACCGCGAAGCTGGCAAAGAAGGCCAGGAACAGCAGCATCTGCATGCCGCCGACCACGGTCATGCCCAAGAGGCGGAAGTTCTCGGACGGGAAGTCGAAGGTCAGCAGCGTCGGGATGTCGGTGGTGCCCGCCATGCGATACATGGCGATCATCGCCACCAGCATCAGCACCGAGCCGAGGAAGGTGTAGAGGAAGAACTTGAAGGACGCATAGATGCGGTCCTTGCCGCCCCAGATGCCGATGATCAGGAACATCGGGATCAGCCCCGCCTCGAAGAACAGGTAGAACAGCACCAGATCGAGCGCGGTGAAGACGCCGATCATCAGCCCTTCCAGCACCAGGAAGGCGATCATGTATTCCTTGACCTTGTCCTGGACCTGCCAGGTCGAAAGGATGGTCAGCGGCATCATGAAGGTGGTCAGCAGCACGAACAGCACCGAGATGCCGTCCACGCCCATCTTGTAGCGCAGCCCCATGATCCAGGCGTGATCCTCGACGAACTGGAAGCCGGTGTTCGCCGGGTCGAAGCGGAACAGCACGAAAAGCGAGATCACGAAGGTCGCCGTGGTGGTCAGCAGCGCCAGCCATTTGGCGTTGCGCGCCGCGGCCTCGTCCTGGCCGCGCAGGAACAGCGCCATGATGATGGCGGCGACGATCGGCAGGAAGGTGATGATGGAAAGAAGGTTCGTCATGTCAGTGCGCGCCCCGCATCATCACCCAGATCAGCAAGCCCACGATGCCCAGAACCATCGCGAAGGCGTAGTGGAACAGATAGCCCGATTGCACCCGGACCGCCGCGCGGGTCAGCCGCGGGATCAAGCCCATGGCCACCCCGTTGATGGTGCCGTCGATGACGGCGCCGTCGCCGCCCTTCCACAGCACGCGGCCAAGCCATTTCGCCGGGCGGACGAAGATGAACTCGTAGATCTCGTCGAAATACCATTTGTTGAGCAGGAACCGATACAGCGCCGGCTGCTGCGCCGCCAGCCGCCGCGGCAGCGACGGGTTGGCGATGTAGAATGTCCAGGCGGTGATCAGCCCCAGCACCATGGCGACGAAGGGCGAGACCTTCACCCAGGCCGGCGCATGGTGCGCCTCGTCCATGATGTGGTTGTCGGGATGCATGTAGATCGCACCGCCGACCGGCGCGGCGATCTCGGCATGTTCGGCCTCGGCGGCCGCTTCGCCCTCGGCGGTCGCGGTATCGGCGACGGCGTGCTCCACCGGAGCCTCGGCGGTCGCGTGCTCTGCTTCTTCGCCCTCGGCCGCTTCGTGATGCGCGCCGGCGATGTGGAAATATTCCGTGACCTTGTGATGGTCGCCGAAGAAGGGACCATACCAGACCATGCCGGCAAAGACCGCGCCGATGGCCAGCACGCCCAGCGGGATCGTCATCACCGGCGGGCTTTCATGCGCATGATCATGGGCGTGATGGTCGCCGCGCGGCTTGCCGTAGAAGGTCAGGAAGATCAGCCGCCAGCTGTAGAAGCTGGTGAAACAGGCCGCGATGACCAGCAGCCAGAAGGCATAGCCGCTGCCCGCATAGGCGCTTTCGATGATCGCGTCCTTGGACAGGAAACCGGCAAAGCCCAGGTGGGTCAGCGGAATGCCGACGCCGGTGATGGCGAAGGTGCCGATCATCATCGCCCAGAAGGTCAGCGGGATCTTCTTCCGCAGCCCGCCATAGTTCCGCATGTCCTGTTCATGGTGCATGGCATGGATCACCGAGCCGGCGCCCAGGAACAGCATGGCCTTGAAGAAAGCGTGCGTCAGCAGGTGGAACATGGCCGCCGAATAGACGCCGACACCCGCCGCCACGAACATGTAGCCCAACTGCGAACAGGTCGAATAGGCGATGACGCGCTTGATGTCGTTCTGCACCAGGCCGACGGTCGCGGCGAAGAAGGCGGTGGTGGCGCCGATGATGACGATGAAGTTCTTGGCATCCGGCGCGAATTCGTAAAGCGGCGACATGCGGCAGACCAGGAACACGCCGGCCGTCACCATGGTCGCGGCATGGATCAGCGCCGAAACCGGGGTCGGGCCTTCCATCGCGTCCGGCAGCCAGGTGTGCAGCAAGAGCTGCGCCGACTTGCCCATGGCGCCGACGAACAGCAGGAAACCCAGCAGGTTCGCGGCGTTCCAGTCGCGCCACAGGAAATGCATCTCGGTCTGCGCGAGCTGCGGCACCTGGCGGAAGATCTCGTCGAACTGGACCGAGCCGGTCAGCCAGTAGATGCCGAAGATACCCAGCAGGAAGCCGAAGTCGCCGACCCGGTTGACGATGAACGCCTTCATCGCCGCGGCATTGGCGCTGGCCTTCTTGTAGTAGAATCCGATCAGTAGGTAGGAGGCGACGCCCACGCCCTCCCAGCCGAAGAACATCTGCAACAGGTTGTCCGCCGTCACCAGCATCAGCATGGCGAAGGTGAAGAACGAGAGATAGGCGAAGAAGCGGGCCTTGTAGTGCTCGTCATGCGTCCAGTTGTCGTCATGGGCCATGTAGCCCAGCGAATACATGTGCACGAGCGCCGAAACGGTGGTCACGACGATCAGCATGATCGCGGTCAGCCGGTCCAGCCGGATCGCCCATTCGGCATGGAAATCGCCGGTCACGACCCAGTCGAGCACCGGGATATGCCGCGGCACGCCGTCGAAGGACAGAAACAGGTACCAGCTGATCAGGCAGCTGAGGAACAGCACGCCCGTGGTCAGGTATTGCGCTGCCTTCTCGCCGATCGCCCGCCAGCCCAGCCCGGCGATCAGCGACGCGATGAGCGGCGCAAAGAGGACGAATTTTTCCATGGCCGCTTATCCCTTCATCACGTTGACGTCTTCCACCGCGATGGTGCCGCGGTTGCGGAAGAAGACCACCAGGATCGCCAGGCCGATGGCGGCCTCGGCGGCGGCGACGGTCAGCACGAACATGGTGAAGACCTGCCCGGCCAGATCGCCCAGATGGGTCGAGAAGGCGACGAAGTTGATGTTCACCGCCAGCAGCATCAGTTCGATCGACATCAGGATGACGATGACGTTCTTTCGGTTCACGAAGATCCCGAAAATGCCGGTGACGAACAATATCGCCCCCACAACAAGATAATGAGTCAATCCGATCATCGTCCTGGTCCCTCCGGGTCGTTCACCCGTTGAAATATCCGTTTGCTACTAGGACCGCCGTGACGATCCCGATGGCTATCGCGGTCCAGCCTGCCGCGTTCAAAGCCCCTGCCCCGGCTTCACGTCCTTCAATTCCATCGTCTTGGCCGGGTCGCGCCACATCTGTTCCAGCACGTTCTGGCGCTTGACGTCCTTGCGGTGGCGCATGGTCAGCACGATCGCCCCGATCATCGCCACCAGCAGCACCAGGCCGGCAAGCTGGAACATCAGCACATAGCGGTCGTAAAGCACGAGGCCGAGGCCCAGGGTGTTCTCGACCGCCGCATCCACCGGAGCGGCGCGCAGGCTTTCGGCCTGGTCCGAGGGCGTCCAGCCCGAGAAGGCGATGCCCAGTTGCGCCAGCAGCACGACGCCAATCACCAGCGCCAGCGGCAGGTAGCGCGCCAGTTCGCCCTTCAGCTCGGCGAAATCCACGTCCAGCATCATGACGACGAACAGGAACAGCACCGCCACGGCGCCGACATAGACCACGACCAGCAGCATGGCGACGAACTCCGCGCCTTGCAGCACGAACAGCCCCGCCGCGGACAGGAAGGCCAGGATCAGCCACAACACCGAATGCACCGGGTTGCGGCCGATCACGACCATGAACCCGGCGACGCAGGCGCTGATCGCGAACAGGTAGAAAGCGAAGGTCATCATTCCTCGTCCTCCTCGGCATAGACGCTCTGGGCGATTTCCAGCGCCTTCTGCATCGCGGGCAGCCCGCCGAACATGCTCATCTGAAAGATCGTCTCGGCGATCTCGCGTTTGGTGGCGCCGGCCGCCAGCGCCTGACGGACGGTCATGCGCAGTTGCGGCTCGGCCAGCGCGCCCTGAACGGTGATCGCGCCGATGGTGAGAAGCAGGCGCGTCTTGGCGTCCAGCCCCTCGCGGTTGAAGGTCTTGCCGAACCACATTTCCAGCATGTCGGCAGGAATGGTCGGCACCAGCTTTTCCATGGCGCGCATGTCGAAATGCTCGAGCGCCGGGTTGAAGGCGCGCGCCATCTCCTGGCCGGATTGCAGCATCTGCTGGAACAGCTTCTGGAAGGCATCGGTCATGGACTTGTTCCTTCCGCTTCGAAAACCTCGATGGCGGCGTTCAACGCGTTGATCGCCGCCGGCATCCCGCCATAGAGGTGCATCTGGAAGATCGCCTCGCAGATTTCCCGCGCGCTTGCGCCCGCGCGCAGGGCCGAGGCCACGTTCACCTTGAGCTGCGGCCGGGTCTGCCCGCCCATCGCCGCCAATGCGCCGACGGTGACCAGCAGCCGGGTCTTCAGATCCAGCCCCTCGCGCGCATAGACCTCGCCCATCCCGTGACCCACGACCGTTTCGGCCACCGCATCGGGCAGCCAGCGGCCATAGCGGTCGCGCAGGGCCACCTCCATCCCCGGATTGAGATGCTCGGCCAGGGCGCGGCCGCGCTGATATGCGGCGTCAGCGGTCATCTGTAGGGCGCATCCAGTTGCAGGTTGCGGGCGATCTCGGCCTCCCAGCGTTCGCCGTTCGCAAGCAGCTTCTGCTTGTCGTAGAACAGCTCCTCGCGGGTTTCGGTCGCATATTCGAAGTTCGGACCCTCGACGATGGCATCGACCGGGCAGGCTTCCTGGCAGAAGCCGCAATAGATGCATTTCGTCATGTCGATGTCGTAGCGCGTGGTCCGGCGCGAGCCGTCCTCGCGCGGTTCGGCGTCGATGGTGATGGCCTGTGCCGGGCAGACCGCCTCGCACAGCTTGCAGGCGATGCAGCGTTCCTCGCCGTTGGGATAGCGGCGCAGTGCGTGTTCGCCCCGGAAGCGCGGCGACAGCGGGCCCTTTTCATGCGGGTAGTTCAGCGTCGGCTTGGGCGACACGAAATAGCGCATCCCCAGGCCGAAGCCCTTGATGAAATCCCACATCAGGAAATATTTGGTCGCACGGGCGAAATCGAAGGCCATCAGAAACGCTCCCCTTCCCTGGGGGCCGCGAAACGGTCGAACGCGGCGACATAATCCCGAATGCGGGCGCCGTCCTGCGCTTGTTCCGCACTGTCCAGATTGTTGGCGAGGAAATGCGCCAGCTCCACCTTGTCGGTCTCACTGGCTTTGGCAAATGCCTCGGCTAGCTTGTTGGAATACATGGCTTATCCTCCGACCGCAAAGCGGGCCCAGAAGCCGCCCAGGATTTCGTAGCGGGCCAGGATCGCCACCAGCACCACCCAGCCCAGCGACAGGGGCAGGAACACCTTCCAGCCGATGCGCATCAGCTGGTCGTAGCGGTAGCGCGGCACGATCGCCTTGACCATGGCGAACATGTAGAACCAGAACCACATCTTGATGACCATCCACCACCAGCCGTCGGCGATGAACGGCACCGGCGACAGCCAGCCGCCGAAGAACAGCAGCGACAGGAGCGCGCACATCAGATACATGGCGATATATTCGCCCGCCATGAACAGCAGGTAGGGCGTGGACGAATATTCGGTCATGAAGCCCGCGACCAGTTCGGACTCGGCCTCGACCAGGTCGAAGGGTGGGCGGTTGCACTCGGCGAGCGCCGAGACGAAGAACAGCACCACCATCGGCAGGTGCGGCAGCCAATACCAGTTCAGCAACCCGTAATCGCCGCGCTGCGCCTCGACGATGGCGGTCAGGTTCATCGAGCCGGTCGAGATGATGATCCCGATGATGATCAGCCCCAGCGACACCTCGTAGGAGATCATCTGCGCCGCCGACCGCAACGAGGCGAGGAACGGATATTTCGAGTTCGAGGCCCAGCCGCCCATGATGACGCCGTAGACCTCGAGAGAGGAGGCGGCAAAGATGAACAGGATGCCCACGTTGATGTTCGCCATCACCCAGCCTTCGTCGAAGGGGATGACCACAAAGGCGAACAGCGCCAGCATCATCGACAGGAAGGGCGCCAGGAAATAGACGAACTTGTCCGCGCCGGCCGGAATGACGATTTCCTTGACGATGTATTTCAGCGCGTCGGCGAAGGTCTGCAACAAGCCCCAGGGGCCGACCACGTTCGGGCCGCGGCGCATCTGCACCGCCGCCCAGATCTTGCGGTCGCCATAGACCATGAAGATCAGCGAACCCATGACGAAGGCGATGACCGCCAGACCCTGCAAGAGCATGCTGAGCGCGAAACCGTAGGGCGAGGCCCAGAATTCAGCCATGATCTTTCGTCCCTCTCATCACGCCGCGGGAATGCCGCGTGCCTTGCATTCCTGCAAGGTCTGTTTCGTTGTCATCACCGTCAGGCCCATCGGTTTTTTCTCGGAAAGCGTGAATACCGAACCGACGACCATCTTGCCGTTGCGCTTGTCCCGGAGCGTGCGGATGTGCCGGGCGTAGGACGCCCCTTTCGCATCGGCCCAGCTGGCCAGCGCGCATGTGGCATAGGCGAAGGCGGTGTCGGCGTCCACCCCGCCGCGCAGGTTTGCCGTAACTTCCACCAGGCTGTCCGCCCCCTTGCGCGAACTGGCCAGCGCGGCGACCTGCGCGCCCTGGAAATCCTGGGGATCGGCCTCGAAACTCACGGGCAGGTTCAGCCGCAACGGGCGGGAACGGGCCGAGAATGCAGCCAGCGCCTTTTCCTGCGCCGTGGGCTCGCGCTTGCGCACCGGGGCCATGTTTGGCAGGCCGGACAGGTCCAGCTCCAGATTCGCGTTCAGAGCCATCAACTCGGCCTCGGTCACCGCGAAGGCGTCGCGGCCCTCGGGGCTGTCCAGCGCCATCTCGCTGACCGAACCGTCGGGTTCGAGAATCAGGATCTCGCCGGATTTGGTCGAGATCCGGCCCCTGGTCAGCGTCTTCTTGTCCGGCGCGCCTGCGTCACTTTGCAGCACCGCCACGCCCAGTTCGGCCGGCTTGGGCCGCGGGCGCGCATCCTTGGTCTCGGCGCAGCCGGCCAGCAGGGCCAGGGCGCCGATACCGCTCAGAAGGGCAAGGCGGGGCCGCATCCCCGTCACTCCGCCGCCAACGGCGCCGGGGCCTTGCGGGCCGCGGCCATCGCCGAAAGCTCACCCATCAGCGGCGAGGAGCGCGCAATGGGGTTGGTCAGGTAGAAATCCCTGATCGCGTAGCGGAAGCTTGCCTGCCCCAGGTCGAACCGGCCGAGCGGTTGCCATTCGTTCTGCGGCACCTGGTCGATCTGCGCCAGATGCGGCACGGCCTCGACCAGCTTGCGGCGCAGGCCGGCAAGGCTGTCCCAAGGCTGGGTCGCGCCCAGTTCGGCCGAAAGGGCACGCAGGATCGCCCAGTTTTCCTTGCCTTCGCCCGGCGCGAAATTGGCGCGCATCGCCAGTTGCGGCCGGCCTTCGGTATTCACGAACAGGCCGCTTTCCTCGGTATAGCAGGCGCCGGGCAGGATGATGTCGGCGCGATGCGCCCCGCGGTCGCCATGGCTGCCCTGATAGATGACGAAAGGCCCCTGATCGATGTCGACCTCGTCCGCGCCGAGGTTGTAGACCACCTCGGCCCCGTCGATGGCGGCCAGCAGCCCGCCCTCGGTCACGGCGCCGACATCCATGGCGCCGACGCGGCCGGCGGCGGTGTGCAGGATCAGCAGCCCGGAATTCGAATTCTCGGCCAGCTTCATGGCATGGGCCAGCACCGCCTCGCCATCCGCCTCGCGGATCGCGCCCTGGCCGACGATCACGATGCTCGGCCTGGCCTTGGTCTCGTCGCTGATCTCGCGCGAGGACAGGCTTTCCAGCGCCGCGCGGTCGGTGCCGACATGAGCATAGTCATAGGTCAGATCGACCGGCTCGCCGACCAGCCCGACCTTGGCGCCCTTGCTCCAGGCCTTGCGGATGCGGGCGTTCAGCACCGGCGCCTCGTCGCGCGGGTTGGTGCCGATCAGCTGGATCATTTCGGCATCGTCGATGTCCTCGATCCGCGCCGTGCCGACATAGGCCGAGCGGTTGCCTGCCGGCAGCCGCGCGCCGTCCACGCGGCATTCGACCTTGCCGCCCAGCCCCTCGACCAGTTGCTTGAGACTGAAGGCGGCTTCGGCCGGGACCAGATCGCCGATCAGGCCGGCAATCTTCTTGCCCTTCATCGCGCGGGCGGCGGCCTCAAGCGCCTCGGGCCAGCTGGCCGGGCGCAACCGGCCGTTCTCGCGGATATAGGGCCGGTCGAGGCGCTGGCGGCGCAACCCGTCCCAGACGAAGCGGGTCTTGTCGGAAATCCATTCCTCGTTCACGCCGTCATGGTTGCGCGGCAGGATGCGCATGACTTCGCGGCCCTTGGTGTCGATACGGATGCTCGATCCCAGCGCATCCATCACGTCGATGGATTCGGTCTTGGTCAGTTCCCAGGGCCGCGCGGTGAAGGCATAGGGCTTGGAGACCAGCGCACCGACCGGGCAGAGGTCGATGATGTTGCCCTGCATGTTCGATTCCAGCGTCTGGTTCAGATAGCTGGTGATCTCGCTGTCTTCGCCGCGGCCGGTCTGGCCCATTTGGGTGATGCCCGCCACCTCGGTCGTGAAGCGCACGCAGCGCGTGCAGGAGATGCAGCGGGTCATGTGCGTCTCGACCAGCGGGCCGAGGTTCAGGTCCTCGGTGGCGCGCTTGGGCTCGCGGTAGCGGCTGAAATCGACGCCATAGGCCATGGCCTGGTCCTGCAGGTCGCATTCGCCGCCCTGGTCGCAGATCGGGCAGTCCAGGGGATGGTTGATGAGCAGGAACTCCATCACCCCCTCGCGGGCCTTCTTGACCATGGGCGAGTTGGTGCGGATCTCCGAGGGCGCGCCCTCGGGACCGGGGCGCAGGTCCTTGACCTGCATGGCGCAGGACGCGGCGGGCTTGGGCGGGCCGCCCACCACCTCGACCAGGCACATGCGGCAGTTGCCGGCGATCGACAGCCGCTCATGATAGCAGAAACGCGGCACCTCGATCCCGGCCATCTCGCAGGCCTGGATCAGGGTCATGTTGGGATCGACCTCGATAATCGTGTCGTCGATCTTGATCTTGCGAAGATCTGCCATCTTGTCTTCCCTTATCCCTCGCGCCCGGAGATCGAGCCGGAACGATCTCCGGCAGGTTTCGCGCGATGTAAATGCTGGCCGAAGGCTGGCCCGGTTTTCTGTGGCGCTGTCGGTTCCATCCGCCCCGTCGTCATGGCTGCGGCTCCTGCACGGAAACGGTCGCGCGGGCGGCGTCCTGCCCTGGCCGCGACGCGCGCTCGCCGGCAAAGCCGTCTGCGGCGATCATCGCCGCCGCTGCCGCCGCCATCAGGGCAATACCGATCCGGTTCATCCACGTCTTCATTTCGCCACCAACAGGCTGCCGATTACGGTGTTCCGCGCGATCTCCTGCCGGCCGATGCGGCAAAAGCTCTCGGGTTCCGCGGCCTTGGCGCCCTGACGGGTCAGGTAATCCTCGGCCACGGCATAGATGCGCTGCTTGTCCGGCCTGCTGTCCAGGAAAGCGTCGATCTCGGCGCGGGAATAGCCCTTGCTCTCGGCATAGCGCTTGAGCTTGCGCGCCTCGCCATAGGCATAGAGGATGCGGCCGTCGATGCTGGGACAGGTGCGGCGGATGCGATCGGCGATGCGCGCCGCGATCAGCCGGTCGTTGATGTATTTCTCCTGAGACAGCGGCTCCAACGCGGCGGCAGGCGTCGCCAGCGTCGCGGCGATCAGCGCGGCAGGAATGAGTTTCATGGCAGATGCTTCCTTCATGGGATGGACCTGGTCCATAACACGAAGGCACCGCCGGGGTTCGACACCAAGGGGTGAGCGCCGCGTGATCCGGCCCGGCCGACACGCGCGCAGGCGCGGGCTTTCCCCCCGAGGGGTCAGCCATGCCGGAATCAGGGGGCCGGTTGCCATCGCCGTTTACTCCGCCGCCATCGCGCCCATGCGGCCGGTGCGCTTGGCCTTGATGCGGTCCTCGATCTCTTCGCGGAAATTGCGGATCAGGCCCTGGATCGGCCAGGCCGCCGCATCGCCCAAGGCGCAGATGGTATGGCCTTCGACCTGCTTGGTCACGTCGAAGAGCATGTCGATTTCCTCGACCTCGGCATCGCCGCGCACCAAGCGCTCCATCACCCGCATCATCCAGCCGGTGCCTTCGCGGCAGGGGGTGCACTGGCCGCAGCTTTCGTGCTTGAAGAACTTGGACAGCCGCCAGATCGCCTTCACCACGTCGGTCGACTGGTCCATGACGATCATGCAGGCGGTGCCGAAGGACGAGCGCAGCTCGCGCATGCCGTCATAGTCCATGATGGCGTTTTCGCATTGCTCGGCGGTCAGCACCGGGCAGGAAGCGCCGCCGGGGATCACCGCCTTGAGGTTCTTCCAGCCGCCGCGGATGCCACCGCCATGCTTTTCGATCAGCTCGCGCATGGGAATCGACATGGCCTCTTCGACCACGCAAGGAGTGTTGACATGGCCGGTCAGGCCGAACAGCTTCACGCCCGCATTGTTCGGCCGGCCGAAGCTGGCGAACCACTCGGCGCCGCGGCGCAGGATGGTCGGCACCACGGCGATCGATTCGACGTTGTTCACCGTGGTCGGGCAGCCGTAAAGGCCCGCGCCCGCCGGGAAGGGCGGCTTCATGCGCGGCATGCCCTTCTTGCCTTCCAGCGATTCCAGCAGCGCGGTTTCCTCGCCGCAGATATAGGCGCCGGCGCCGTGATGCAGGTATAGGTCGAAATCCCAGCCCGAACCGGCGGCATTGCGGCCCAGAAGGCCCGCGTCGTAGCATTCGTCGATGGCGGCCTGCAGCGCCTCGCGCTCGCGGATGAACTCGCCGCGGATATAGATATAGGCGGCATGGGCGCCCATGGCGAAGCTGGCAATCAGCGCGCCCTCGATCAGCGTGTGCGGATCGTGGCGCATGATCTCGCGGTCCTTGCAGGTCGCGGGCTCGGATTCGTCGGCATTGATGACCAGGTAAGAGGGGCGGCCGTCCGATTCCTTGGGCATGAAGGACCATTTCATGCCGGTCGGGAAGCCGGCGCCGCCACGGCCGCGCAGGCCCGAGGCCTTCATCTCGTCGATGATCTTGTCGCGCCCGCGCTGGATGATCGCGGCGGTGCCGTCCCAATGGCCGCGCTTTTTCGCGCCGGCCAGGCTGCGGTCGCCCATGCCGTAAAGGTTCGTAAAGATCCGGTCCTGATCGTTCAGCATCGTCTTATCCTTGTCCCTGCGAGGACGCCTTGCGCCGCCGCCAGATCCGAAAGGTCACCAAAAGCGACCAGATCAAGGCCCCAATCGCCGCCAGATCGGCGAGAAAGGCATATTTCGCGGGCCAGTCCTGCTGGCCCCCCAGCCATTGCACCCCCAGCCACAGCGCCATGGTGACGGCGATCACCGCCGCCACCAGACGCATCTGCCGGGCATCCGCCGCAGCGGTCCCACCCGCCTGCGACGCCGCATGTCCTGCCGGGCGGGCCATCAGCCGACCTCGCCCTTGTCGACGCGGCGGGAATGGCCGGTCTCGCCCCCCGCCGCCAGCAATTTCGCCTGGCCGACCCAGTCGTCGGCCTCGATCCGCCCGCCCATCCGGCCCAGCCGCTGCGCGAAATCGTCAACGGTGGCGGGGTCCCATGCGGCGATCTGGTCATAGCGCGTCACGCCCTGCGCGTTCAGCCAGTCCGAGATCTTGGGGCCGATGCCCTTGATCCGCTTCAGATCGTCGGCGCCCCGCGCGACCTTGGCCGCAGCGGCAGGCTTGGGTTCGGGCCGGTGCTCGACAAGCGGCTCTGCCGGCATCGCCCCGGCGACGATGGGCATCTGCGCCTCCGAGGTGAAGGGCTCGGGCCCCAGCGAGCCGCCGACCAGCAGGGTCTCGGGCTGGCGGTCCACGGCGGCGCGCTGCCAGTCGGTGCCGGTCAGGCCGGCGCCCTCCTCGAACAGTTCGGGCCGTTCATGGCAGACCAGCCAGACCATCAGCGCCCCGAACAGCACGAAGGTCACGACGCCCAGGAACAGCCCGGCCAGCCAATGCAGATCGCCGATGCCGGCGGTGAACAACAGCACCACCACCCCAGCGATTGCCGCCGAGATCCAGCAGTTCCTGTTGCACTCTGCCCGTTCCATCGCGACCCGCCTGCTCCCTTTCGATTAGACGCCGTTCTGCGTGGCAAGCCAAGGCGTCGTGATCGGCACCTCGGTGCCGTCGATGCGCTTGATCGAGTCGCCCAGCCGCAGGGCGCGCGCCACGCTGGCGTTATGCGCCTCGCCGCCCTTCAGATCGGCCAGCGCCGTCGGGCCGCCCAGGGCCTCGGCAGAGAACCGGCCGTTCTGCGGACCCGGCACCGGAACCTCGCCCGCCGCAAAGCGGTCGATCAGCGCCGCGAGCTTCTCGACCGTCAGGTCCTCGTAGAAATCCTTGCCGATCTGGGCCATGGGCGCGTTGGTGCAGGCGCCAAGGCATTCGACCTCTTCCCAGCTGAACCGGCCGTCCGCCGACAGCGCATGCGGCTCGGGCGCGATCTTTTCCTTGCAGACCCGGATCAGATCCTCGGCGCCGCAGATCATGCAGGTCGTGGTGCCGCAGATCTGGATATGCGCGACCGAGCCGACCGGCTGCAGCTGGAACATGAAATAGAAGGTCGCGACCTCCAGCGCCCGGATATAGGGCATGCCCAGAAGGTCGGCACAATATTCGATGGCGGGGCGGCTCAGCCAGCCCTCTTGTTCCTGCGCGCGCCACAGGACCGGGATGATCGCCGATTGCTGGCGGCCTTCCGGGTATTTGGTCATCTGGGCACGGGCCCATTCGAGGTTGGCGGGCGTGAACTCGAAGGAGTCCGGCTGGATGGGGGACAGACGGCGCAGCATCAGCGGTCAACCTCTCCGAAAACGATGTCGAGCGTGGCGATGATCGCCGGAACGTCGGCCAGCATGTGGCCGCGCGACATCCAGTCGATCGACTGGAGATGCGCAAAACCCGGCGCCCGCAGCTTGGCACGCCAGGGCTTGTTGGTGCCGTCGGCGACCAGATAGACGCCGAACTCGCCCTTGGGCGCCTCGACGGCGGCATAGACCTCGCCCGCCGGAACCTTGAAGCCTTCGGTGTAAAGCTTGAAGTGGTGGATCAGGCTTTCCATGTCGCGCTTCATCTCGGCGCGCCTGGGCGGGGTCAGCTTGCCGCGGGCCAGCACGTCGCCCGCCGGCTCGGCGCGCAGCTTCTGCACCGCCTGCTGCATGATCTTGCAGGATTCGCGCATCTCGGCCATGCGGCACAGATAGCGGTCGTAGCAGTCGCCGTTCCTGCCCACCGGGATCTGGAAGTCGAATTCGTCATAGCATTCATAGGGCTGCGAACGGCGCAGGTCCCAGGCCAGGCCCGAGCCGCGCACCATCACGCCGGTATAGCCCCAGTCCAGCGCGTCGGCCTCGGTCACGATGCCGATATCGACCAGGCGCTGCTTGAAGATGCGGTTTTCCGTCAGGAGCGTGTCGAGGTCGTCGACCAGCTTCGGGAAGCGCTCGCACCATTCCTCGATGTCGTCCAGGAGGTCGGGCGGCAGGTCCTGATGCACCCCGCCCGGGCGGAAATAGGCGGCATGCAGCCGCGCCCCGCAAGCGCGCTCGTAAAAGATCATCAGTTCTTCGCGCGCTTCGAACCCCCAGAGCGGCGGGGTCAGCGCGCCCACGTCCATGGCGCCCGTGGTGACGCCCATCAGGTGGTTCAGGATGCGGCCGATCTCGGAATAGAGCACCCGGATCAGGCTGGCGCGGCGCGGGATCACCGTGCCGGTCAACCGCTCGATGGCCAGGCACCAGGCATGTTCCTGGTTCATCGGCGCCACATAGTCCAGCCGGTCCAGATAGGGCAGGTTCTGCAGATAGGTGCGGCTTTCCATCAGCTTCTCGGTGCCGCGGTGCAGCAGGCCGATATGCGGATCGGCGCGCTCGACGATCTCGCCGTCCAGCTCCAGCACCATGCGCAGCACGCCATGGGCGGCCGGGTGCTGCGGGCCGAAGTTGATGTTGAAGTTGCGAATGCTCTGCTCGCCGGTCAGGGCGTCCATCGAGCCGTCGTCATAGCTGTTCTTGCGGATGTCGCCGTCCATGGTCAGCCCTCAAATCCGATGCGGGACGCACAGCCCGTGCTGCGCGGCTGCGGTCACTTCTTCGCCTCCGGCGCCTTCTCGTCGCCCGGAAGCACGTATTTCGCGCCCTCCCAGGGGGACAGGAAGTCGAACTGGCGGTATTCCTGAACCAGGTTCACCGGCTCGTAGACCACGCGCTTCTCGATGTCGCTCCAGCGCACCTCGACATAGCCTGTGGTCGGGAAATCCTTGCGCAGCGGGTGGCCGCGGAAACCGTAATCGGTCAGGATGCGGCGCAGGTCCGAATGGCCCGAGAACAGGATGCCGAACAGGTCGAAGACCTCGCGCTCATACCAGTTGGCGCCGGGGAATACGCCGATCAGGCTGGGAACCAGCTCGTCCTCGCGCACCTGGACCTTAACCCGGATGCGCTGGTTTTGATACATCGACAGCAGGTGATAGACCACGTCGAAACGCGCAGGCCGTGCCGGGTTGTCCACGGCGGTAATGTCGATCAGCGTGGAAAAGCGGCAGTTCGGATCGTTGCGCAGGAATTCGATCAGGCCGATCACGCCCGACAGCGTGGCATTGACCGTCAGCTCGCCGAAGGCGACCTGGGTCGAGATCACGTCGTTCTCGCGGCGGAGCGCGATATGCTCGGCCAGTTCCAGCAGGGCTTCGTCAGAGAGGGCTTCGGACATGGCTCACCTCACCAGCGTGCCGGTGCGCCGGATGCGGCGCTGAAGTTGCAGGATGCCGTAGAGCAGCGCCTCGGCGGTCGGCGGGCAGCCCGGGACATAGATGTCCACCGGCACGATGCGGTCGCAGCCGCGCACCACCGAATAGGAATAATGATAGTAGCCGCCGCCATTGGCGCAGCTGCCCATCGAGATGACATAGCGCGGCTCGGGCATCTGGTCATAGACCTTGCGCAGCGCCGGGGCCATCTTGTTGGTCAGCGTGCCCGCGACGATCATCAGGTCCGACTGCCGCGGCGAGGCGCGCGGCGCGGTCCCGAAGCGTTCCAGGTCATAGCGCGGCATCGAGGTCTGCATCATCTCGACCGCGCAGCAGGCCAGGCCGAAGGTCATCCAGTGCAGCGAACCGTTGCGCGCCCAGTTGATGATGTCCTCGGTCGTGGTCAGCAGGAAGCCCTTGTCCTGCAACTCTCGGTTCAGCTCGGCCGTGGCGAGGTCACGGTCGGCGCCTGCGGTGTTCAGGCCGGTCATCACGCCCATTCCAGCGCCCCCTTCTTCCATTCATAGGCAAAGCCCACGGTCAGAACGGCCAGGAACACCATCATGCCCCAGAAGGCCACGTCCGACAGGCTGGCAAAGCTGACCGCCCAGGGGAACAGGAAAGCGACTTCGAGGTCGAAGATGATGAACAGGATCGACACCAGATAGAAGCGCACGTCGAACTTCATCCGCGCGTCGTCGAAGGCGTTGAAGCCGCATTCATAGGCGCTGACCTTTTCCGGGTCCGGGTTGCGTACGGCGATGACCGCGGCGGCCAGAATCAGCACGATGGCAAGCGCCGAGGCCATTCCCAGAAAAACCAGGATCGGCAGGTATTCTTGCAGCAGGTATTCCACTGGGTTGGGCTCCCTTTCGCTCGCAGGAACCCGACTGGCGCCCCGCGATGGGTTTGGCTAAGGTCCGTTTATCCCCGGTCGCGGATATGGTCAACGGTGCCACCCCGCGTCAGACCGGCTTTGCAGCCGCTGCGACACGAGAAAACCGCAGGTCACGGCACGGGATTCTCAAGGTATTTTACTCGGCTTCCCGGCCGATTCGACCCAGATGCGTGTCGCGAAAGCCCGAGGGCGATTTCAGCCCGTAACCCAGCATCCGGTCAAAGCCGACATGCGCCAGCCAAAGCCCGCCGCCGGCGATCAGCCCGGTCGATCCCAGCGCCACGCCCAGCACCGTCAGCAGGAAAGCCGGCGCATAGAGATGGCCCAGGTTGTAAAATGCCGCACCGATGCGCGGGCCGGCCAGATAGCCAGCCATCGTCAGGTCGGGCGCAAGCAGGATCGCCAGCCAGATCGCAGCGCCCCAGCCCGGCGCCGCCAGCGCGGCCACGGCAAGCCCGCCAAGCGCCAGCCCGGCGCCCTCGACCCGCTGCCAGGCGATCGTGCTCATTCCGCAGCGCGGCTGCGCGCCGCGTCGAGCATGGGCGCCAGATAGCGGCCGGTATGGCTTTCCGGCACCTCGGCCACCTGTTCGGGCGTGCCGGTGGCGACGATGCGGCCGCCGCCGTCGCCCCCCTCGGGGCCGATGTCGATGATCCAGTCGGCGGTCTTGATGACGTCCAGGTTATGTTCGATCACCACGACCGTGTTGCCCTGGTCGACCAGGGAATGCAGCACTTCCAACAGCTTGCGCACATCCTCGAAATGCAGCCCGGTCGTCGGTTCGTCCAGGATATACAGCGTCTTGCCGGTGGCGCGGCGCGACAGTTCCTTGGAAAGCTTCACCCGCTGCGCCTCGCCGCCCGACAACGTCGTGGCCTGCTGGCCGACCTTGATATAGCCCAGCCCAACCTCGACCAGCGCATCCATCTTTTCGCGGATCGAGGGCACCGCCTTGAAGAATTCCTGCGCATCCTCGACCGTCATGTCCAGCACGTCGGCGATGGACTTGCCCTTGAAGGTCACCTCCAGCGTCTCGCGGTTGTAGCGCTTGCCCTTGCAGGTCTCGCAGGTGACATAGACGTCGGGCAGGAAATGCATCTCGATCTTGATGACGCCGTCGCCCTGGCAGGCCTCGCAGCGGCCGCCCTTGACGTTGAAGCTGAAGCGGCCGGGCTTGTAGCCGCGCGCCTTGGCCTCGGGCAGGCCGGCGAACCAGTCGCGGATGGGGGTGAAGGCGCCGGTATAGGTCGCCGGATTCGAGCGCGGCGTGCGGCCGATGGGGCGCTGGTCGATGTCGATCACCTTGTCCAGCAATTCCAGCCCCCTGATCGTCTCGCAGGGTGCAGGCGTCTGGCGTGCGCCATTAAGTCGCAGGCTGGCGGTTTTGAACAGCGTCTCGATGGTCAGGGTCGATTTGCCGCCGCCCGAGACGCCGGTGACGCAGACGAACTTGCCCAGGGGAAACTCGGCCGTGACGTTCTTCAGGTTGTTGCCGGTGGCGCCGACCACCTTGACCGCCTTGCCATTGCCCTTGCGGCGTTCCGGCGGCACGGCGATCTCGCGCGCGCCCGAAAGATACTGTCCGGTCAGGCTGCAGGGATCGGCGGCGATTTCGGCCGGCGTGCCCCGGGCCACGACCTGCCCGCCATGCACCCCCGCACCCGGGCCGATGTCGAAGACATAGTCCGCATGGCGAATCGCATCCTCGTCATGTTCGACCACCAGCACGGAATTGCCCTGGTCGCGCAGCCCCTTGAGCGTCGAGAGCAGCCGGTCGTTGTCACGCTGGTGCAGCCCGATCGAGGGCTCGTCCAGCACGTAAAGCACGCCGGTCAGCCCCGAGCCGATCTGGCTGGCCAGCCGGATACGCTGGCTTTCGCCGCCCGAAAGCGTGCCCGCCGCGCGGGAAAGCGTCAGGTAATCCAGCCCGACATTGACCAGGAAGCCCAGCCTTTCGCGGATTTCCTTGAGGATGGCGGCGGCGATCTCGTTCTTCTGCTTGGTCAGGTGCCGGGGCGCCGCCTCGATCCAGGCCAGCGCCTCGCGGATCGACAATTCGGTGACATTGCCGATATGGCTGCCGGCGATCCTGACCGCCAGCGCCTCGGGCTTCAGCCGATAGCCGTTGCAGGCGCCGCAGGGGCGGTTGTTCTGGTATTTCTCGAATTCCTCGCGCACCCAGGCCGAGTCGCTTTCGCGCAGCCGCCGCTCCATGTTCGGGATCACGCCCTCGAACTGGCGGGTGACCTCGTAGACGCGGCCGGCATCGTCGAAGCGGAACGGGATCTCGTCCTCGCCCGAGCCGCGCAGGAACATTTCGCGCACCGATTCCGGCAGGTCCTTCCACGGCGTCTTCTTGTCGAAGCCATAGAACCTGGCCAGCGCGTTGACGGTCTGGGTCAGATAGGCCGATTTCGACTTGGCCCAGGGCGCGATGGCCCCCTGTGCCACCGACAGCGCCGAATCGGGCACCACCAGGCGGTCGTCGAAGAACAGCTCGACCCCCAGCCCGTCGCAGACCGGGCAGGCACCGAAGGGCGCGTTGAACGAAAACAGCCGCGGCTCGATTTCGGGGATGGTGAAGCCGCTGACCGGACAGGCGAAATTCTCGCTGAAGGTGATGCGCTCGGGCTCGGCCGCGCCATTTTCCTCGCCGGCCCCGCCCGCGGCGGTCTCCAGCAACGCGATGCCGTCGGCCAGGTCCAACGCGGTGCGGAAACTGTCGGCCAGCCGCGTCTCCATGCCCTCGCGCACGACGATGCGGTCGACCACCACGTCGATATTGTGGCGGAACTTCTTGTCCAGGGTCGGCGGCTCGTCCAGTTCGTAGAACTGGCCGTTCACCTTGACGCGCTGGAAGCCCTGCTTCCTCAGCTCAAGGAATTCCTTCTTGTATTCGCCCTTGCGGTCCCGGACGATGGGCGCCAGCAGGTAGGCGCGCGTGCCCTCGGGCATTTCCATCACCCGGTCCACCATGTCCTGCACCTGCTGCGCCTCGATGGGCAGGCCGGTCGCCGGCGAATAGGGCGTGCCGGCGCGGGCGAACAACAGCCGCAGGTAATCGTAGATCTCGGTCACCGTGCCGACGGTCGAGCGCGGGTTCTTCGAGGTGGTCTTCTGCTCGATGGAGATCGCCGGCGACAGGCCCGAGATATGGTCCACGTCCGGCTTGCCCATCATGTCGAGGAACTGCCGGGCATAGGCGGACAGGCTTTCGACATAGCGCCTCTGCCCTTCGGCATAGATGGTGTCGAAGGCCAGAGAGGACTTGCCCGAGCCCGACAGGCCGGTGATCACCACCAGCTTGTCGCGCGGAATGTCCATGTCCACGTTTTTCAGATTGTGCTCGCGCGCGCCGCGAACCTCGATGAACTTCTGTTCCATCGCGCCAGTCCTGATTCCGCCAAGCGCATGAGATAGGCATCCGCGCCGAAATGGCAACCTCAAACAGAACATCACAGGAACATTTCCGCTTGCGGCCCTGGCAGCCCTGCCCCACCATGCAGGTGAGTCGCAAAAGGAGGCACCGATGAGCCGACAGCACTACAAGGGCGGCTGCCAATGCGGCAGCGTCGCCTATGAGGTGGATGCCGATCTGGACAAGACCTTTACCTGCAACTGTTCGCGATGCCAGCGGCTGGGCTTCGTGCTGACCTTCGTGCCCAAGGCGGACTTCCACCTGACCAGCGACGGGCCGGTGACGGAATACCTGTTCAACCGCAAGCAGATCCGTCACCGCTTCTGCCCGACCTGCGGCGTCGAATCCTATGCCCTGGGCCAAGGGGCGGACGGAGGCGAGATGGTGGCAGTGAACGTGAACTGCCTGGAAGGCGTCAACCCGCGCGAATTGGCCAGTCAGGCGGTGGACGGGGCCAGCTACTAGCCGCCGGTATGGCTCATGTAGCGGCTGACCTGCCCGGCGACATGCCGGCGGGAATAGTCGAAGTCGTGACCCTTGGGCTTGCGGGCGATGGCATCGCGGATCGCTGCACGCAGCGGCGCATCCTCCGCACCGGCCCGCAAGGGCGCGCGCAGGTCGGCGCGGTCCTCTTGCCCCAGGCACATGAACAACTCGCCCGTGCAGGTGATGCGCACGCGGTTGCAGCTTTCGCAGAAGTTATGCGTCAAGGGCGTGATGAAACCGATCTTCTGCCCGGTCTCATCAAGGCGGACATAGCGTGCCGGCCCGCCGGTGCGCTCGGCCAGCGGCGTCAGGGTGAATCGCTCGCCCAGCCGGTCGCGCAGGTCGGACAGCGCCCAGTATTGGTCCAGCCGCTCTTCCTCGCCCATCTCTCCCATGGGCATGACCTCGATGAAGGTCAGGTCGTGGCCCTGATCCGCGCACCAGCCAACCAAGCGGAACAGTTCGTCCTCGTTGAAGCCCTTCAGCGCCACGGTGTTGATCTTGACCCGCATGCCGGCGGCCTTCGCGGCTTCGATCCCCTGCAACACCTGCGGCAATCTGCCCCAGCGGGTGATCCGCGCGAAGCGGTCCTCGTCCAGCGTGTCCAGCGAGACATTGACCCGCCGCACGCCGCAATCGGCCAGTTCGGTCGCGAAACGCGCCAACTGGCTGCCGTTGGTGGTCAGCGTCAACTCGTCCAGGCCGGCACCCAGATGGCGCGACATGGCGCGAAAGAATTCCATGATATTGCGCCGCACCAGGGGCTCGCCGCCCGTGACCCGCAGCTTGCGCACGCCCAGGCCGACAAAGGCGGAACACAGGCGGTCCAGTTCCTCCAGCGTCAGCAGGTCGCGCTTGGGCAGGAACTGCATGTGCTCGGCCATGCAATAGGTGCAGCGAAAATCGCAACGATCCGTCACCGAAACCCGAAGGTAGGTGATCGGCCTGGCAAATGGGTCTATCAGCGGGGCATGCGCATCCATGGCGCAAAGATAGGCATGGGCCGGCATCGGCACAAGCCGGCCGATCCGTTGACAGTCTCGTAACCAGGAATGGAAGGTCGGGTGGACAGGACCGCCTTCCCGAGTCTAGCCTCGGCCCCGACCAGAAGGACGATCACGAAGGGAATTGCCGATGACCAAGCCGATCCTGCGCCTGCCGGGCGCGCTGATGCTGCTGGCACTGGCCGCCTGCACCCCTGCCGACAAGACGCCGCAGACCGCGCCCGGCGCCACCACCGCCAGCGACCAGCGGGCGGCAAGCGCCGCCGGCACGGCCCTGGTCACCGCGGCCGCACGCCCCTCGCCCGCCGCGCGCACCGCGGCGGAGTTCGACACCACCACGCGCGAGCAAAGGGTCGCGGCCGCCGCCCCGCCCACGACGGGGGAGCGCCGGCTGGGCACCACCATCGCCTCGCTGGGCGATCCGTCGCAGCCCGGCTTCTGGATCAAGACGCCGCTGGCGAAATCCGAAACCGACGGCCGCATCGTGAACCCGGCGAACGGCAAATCCGCCAAGGTGCGGCTGATCCCGCTGGACGGCCCGGCCAGCGGCGGCAGCCAGGTCTCGCTGCCGGCATTGCAGCTGATCGGGGTCAGCCTGACCGACCTGCCCACGATCGAGGTCTATGGCAGCTGACCGCCCCCGGAACCGTCCCGGCTTTCCGGCAGCCACCGCCCGGCCTCGCGCCGGGCAAAGGGCTTCAGCCGCGCTCCATCCGCCGCAAGCCAGTCGCGCACGCGCTGAGGGTCGTGCTTGGACAATTCGCGCAACCACCAGCCGATGGCCTTCTGGACGAACCATTCGCGGTCA
The DNA here is from genome assembly GCF_900100045.1 of Paracoccus denitrificans. Classification (GTDB taxonomy): domain Bacteria; phylum Pseudomonadota; class Alphaproteobacteria; order Rhodobacterales; family Rhodobacteraceae; genus Paracoccus; species Paracoccus denitrificans. The sequence continues at coordinate 108,151 of NZ_FNEA01000005.1, forward strand.
TCGGCCAGCCGGACCAGCCAGGACAGCACGCGCTCGCGCCGCTCCAGATCCTGGGGTTTGGGATTGCGGATATGCGTCCAGGGCAGCGTGCCGACCAGCGCCGCGCGCCGCACCCATAGGCTGGGATGCTCCAGCCAAAGCTCGACCTCGTCCAGCCGCGCGGGCTGGGCCAGTAGCCGCCGCTCGCCCGCCTTCATGGCATGATCGGCAATCGCCCAGGTGTCGAATTGCGGCACCCATCCGGCGATTAGCCTCCATGCCGCCTCGTCGGGCCTGATGCGCGCCTGGGTCAAAAGCTTCGCCGCCGCGATTCGCGCCTCATGCACGTCGCTGTCCCAAAGCCGCGCCGCCAGATCGACCCGCCCCGGTACGTCCAACTCGGCCCGCCAGCCGCGCGCAAGATCGTCGATCACCGGCACCACCACGCCCAGATACTCGCGCGGGGCCTTGTGATAGGCCGCCATCTCCGCGGCCTTGCCGGCATCACCCAGCGCTTTCAGCTCATCCAATTCCCGCATCTTCACCGTTTTCCAAATACTCGAAATGGGCCGGTCACCGACCTCATGCGGGGAATAATCCGCCCTGGGCGCAAAAAGAAGCAATGGAAAAGGGGCGGCGCCAGAGAGAGACGCCGCCCCAGTCGAATACGCCAAGAGGGAAAACCTGACGATATGGGTGCAACGCCGCAGAGCGCCTTTCGGTTCATCACGTTTCCTCGATCCCGGCGGCGCATGAGCAACGGCTTGCGTTAGTCCGGCAAAAGCGCAAGCCTGCCCCCGACCGGAATGGAAGGAGCCCCGCCATGACCAAGCATGCGACCGACCTGAAGATGCTGCTCAAAGACCCCTCGCTCTTGCAGACCCGCGCCTATGTCGCCGGCGAATGGGTCGATGCCGACGACGGCAAGACCTTCCCGGTGGTGAACCCGGCACGCGGCGACGTGATCGCCGAGGTGGCGGACCTGAGCCGCGCCGAGGTCGCCCGCGCCATCGCGGCCGCCGCCGAGGCGATGAAGGGCTGGGCCGCGCGCACCGCCAAGGGACGCGCCCAGATCATGCGCAAATGGTTCGACCTGATGATGGAGAACCAGGACGACCTGGGCCGCATCCTGACCGCCGAGATGGGCAAGCCGCTGCCCGAGGCCAAGGGCGAGATCGCCTATGGCGCCAGCTTCATCGAATGGTTCGGCGAAGAGGCCAAGCGCATCTATGGCGAGACCATCCCCGGCCACCTGCCCGACAAGCGCCTGACGGTGATCCGCCAGCCGATCGGGGTGGTGGGCTCGATCACGCCCTGGAACTTTCCCAATGCGATGATCACCCGCAAATGCGGCCCGGCCATCGCCGCCGGCTGCGGCTTCGTCGGCCGTCCCGCCGCCGAGACGCCGCTTTCGGCCCTGGCGCTGGCCGTTCTGGCCGAGCGCGCCGGCATCCCCAAGGGGCTGTTCAGCATCGTGACCTCGTCGCGGTCATCGGACATCGGCAAGGAATTCTGCGAGAACCCGCTGATCCGCAAGCTGACCTTCACCGGCTCGACCGAGGTCGGTCGCATCCTGCTGCGGCAGGCCGCCGACCAGGTGCTGAAATGCTCGATGGAGCTGGGCGGCAACGCGCCCTTCATCGTCTTCGACGACGCCGACCTGGACGCGGCGGTCGAGGGGGCCATGGCCTCGAAATTCCGCAACAACGGCCAGACCTGTGTCTGCGCCAACCGCATCTATGTGCAAGCCGGCGTCTATGACGCATTCGCGCAAAAGCTGGCCGCGGCGGTGGACAAGCTGCGCGTCGGCGACGGGCTGGAAGAGGGCGTGACCACCGGCCCGCTGATCAACCAGGATGCGGTGGAAAAGGTCCAGGAGCATATCCAGGACGCCGTCGCGGGCGGCGCCACCGTGGTCACCGGCGGCAAGCCGCGCGAGGGGCTGTTCTTCGACCCGACCGTGGTCACCGGCATCACCGACAAGATGAAGGTGGCGACCGAAGAGACCTTCGGCCCGCTCGCGCCGCTGTTCCGGTTCGAGACCGAGGAAGAGGCCGTCGAGCGCGCCAATGCGACCATCTTCGGCCTTGCCTCGTATTTCTATGCCCGCGACATCGGCCGCATCACCCGGGTGCAGGAGGCGCTGGAATACGGCATCGTGGGCGTGAATACCGGCATCATCTCGACCGAGGTGGCGCCCTTCGGCGGCGTCAAGCAATCCGGCCTGGGCCGCGAGGGCTCGCGCCACGGCATCGAGGATTACCTGGAGATGAAATACATCTGCCTATCGATCTGACCGGCCATGAAAAAACCCCGGAGCCGGGCTCCGGGGTCTTCGGGATCAGTGATCCTCGTCCTCGTCGTCATCCGCTTCGGGCAGGTTGAAGAAGCTGTCGGCATCCAGCTTGTCGTTCTGCGCCTCGCTTTCCTCGTCGCGGGTCAGGCTGAAATTCTCCAGCCCGGCGATCGAGGACGGCAGCCGGGGTTCGTCCGACATGGCCAGCGAGGTTTCGGTCGAAAGCAGCTTGCGCCGCTCGTCATCGGTCATCGCGCCGCCTTCGGCCGCCTTGCGCTTCGCAGCCTTTTGCACGGCGGCGTCCAGTTCGGACTGCCGGCAAAGCCCCAGCGCCACCGGATCGATGGGTTGGATGTTCTGGATGTTCCAATGCGTCCGGTCGCGGATCGAGGCGATGGTCGGCTTGGTCGTGCCCACCAGCTTGGCGATCTGCGAATCGGCCAGTTCCGGGTGGAACTTGACCAGCCACAGGATGGCGGCAGGCCGGTCCTGGCGCTTGGACAGCGGGGTGTAGCGCGGGCCGCGGCGCTTTTCCTCGCCCTCGGCGGCGGGGTTGCGCTTCAGCTTCAGCTTGTGGCGCGGGTCCTTCTGGCCCTTTTCGATCTCGGACGCGTCGAGCTGGTTTGAGGCGACCGGGTCGAAGCCCTTGACGCCGACGGCCACGTCGCCATCGGCGATGCCCTGGACCTCAAGCTCGTGCATGCCGCAGAAATCGGCGATCTGCTTGAAGCTCAGCGTCGTGTTGTCGACCAGCCAGACGGCAGTGGCCTTGGCCATCAGCGGCTTGTTCATGACCTTCTCCTTAACAATATCTCTTCCGGCCGGGGAAAACGGCTTTCGGCGGGCGCCATTCCATTTTCGGGGGATTGACAGGCTGTATAGGGCCGAAAGGGACCAAAATAAAGCCTGAAATTCGTGGCGCCGGACAAAGACCGACGCTAGTTTCGCCGGCATGAGACTGTCCGCGCTGATCGCCCTTCTGCTGCTTGCCCCCGCCGCCCTCGCCCAGGACGTCGCGGGACGGTTCGACTATTACGTCCTGTCGCTGAGCTGGTCGCCCAGCTGGTGCCGGACCGAGGGCGACGCCGAGCAATGCGCGACCGGGCGGCGGCTGGGCTTCGTGGTCCACGGCCTTTGGCCGCAATACGAACGCGGCTGGCCCGAGCATTGCCGGACCGACGCCCGCGATCCCTCGCGCCGCGAAACGCGAGCCATGACCGATGTGATGGGATCGGGCGGCCTGGCCTGGTATCAGTGGAAGAAGCACGGCCGTTGCTCGGGACTGTCGGCGCATGATTATTTCGCCCTGACCCGCGAGGCCGCCAACCGGATCGCCCTGCCCGATATCCTGCACCGGCTGAACCGGGACGCGACCCTGCCCGCCCGCGTGATCGAGGACGCCTTCATCGAGGCCAACCCCGCGCTTGCACGGGACGGCATCACCGTGACTTGCCGCGACCGCGCCCTGCAAGAGGTGCGCATCTGCCTGACCCGCGACCTCCGGCCCCGTGCCTGCGCGGCGGATACCCGGCGCGATTGCTCGGGCAGCTTCCTGATGCCGGCGCCACGCTGAGGAAAGCCCGCCTGATCGCCGCCGCACCGGCCCGGCCGCAAGCCCCTTCATGCGCCGCTTCCTGCCAGCAGCCCGACCGCAGGCCCGGACCCCACGCCGCTGTCAGATGACAGGCCCGCCGCGCGCCGCTATCTTGCGCCAGACCGCGAGTCACCGGACCACGCCAGCACGAAGGGCCAGCATGTCGAATCCCAGCACGCTCACCGCCTATGCCTCGGCCTTCATGGCCTCGATCAGCCTGTTCGGCCTTGTCGATGCCGGACGGGTGAACGAGGGCGCGACCGTCGCCTCGGCCATCACCCAGGCCTATCTGCTGCCGGTGCTGGGGCTGACCACGGCCACGTTCCTTGCCGTGACCGTGATCGCGCTGTCGCGCAGCTACCTGCCCCACCCGCAACGCTGGAACGACGAGCGGACCGAGCGCCGCGTGCTGGAACTGGGCCTGGCCGGGGCCTGCTATTTCGGGTTTCTGGCCCTGCTTGGCTATGTCTTCGCGCTGATGGCACCGGGCTGGGCCACCGGCGTCGCCCCGGCCATGGCGCGGCACTGGGCCTGGTTCCTCGCCCTGCCCTGCCTGGCCTTCGGCCTGTTCGCGGCAAGGAACAAGCCGGCCTGGCTGGCCGCCGGCGCGGTTTTCGTCACCGTGGGGATCTTTACCGGCTGAGCCGCCGCCTACCAGAGCGACGAGCCCAGCCGCCGCCGGATCTTGTCCTTGTCGTCCTGGATCATGCCGGGGATCAGGAACAGGTCGATCAGCGCCCAGAGGCAGACGAGGCCGACCAGCGGCCAGCCGATCAGGATGGGCGCGGTCAGCCAGCCCAGGCCCCAAAGCGCCAGCATGACGATCCCGCTGGCCCAGCGGCCCAGATACATGCGATGCGCGCCGAAACCCCACAGAAAGATCGCCAGCAGATAGGCCACCAGCGGCGATTTGGCGTCGTTCGCGACCCTCTGTTCGATCAGCAGTTCCCGTTGCGTGTCCATTGGCTCCCATGCCCATGTTAATCATATTCACATATAGGGCGCACCGGATTTCTTGCAATATCCGGGGGCGACAGGCGGGCGCCGGGCCGGTGCAGGCCGCGCATCCTCCATGCGCCGCCGCGCCCCTACCAATCCGCCGCGCCATGCGCTAAGGGACGCGCAAACGTGACGGAGCCACCTCCATGAAATTCACCCTCTCCTGGCTCAAGGAGCATCTCGACACCCAAGCCTCGCTCGGCGAAATCACCGAGGCGTTGACCGATCTCGGGCTCGAGGTCGAGGGCGTGACCGACCCTGCGGCGAAGCTGGGCACCTTCACGCTGGCCCGCGTGCTGCATGCCGAGCAGCATCCCGATGCCGACCGGCTGCGGGTCTGCCGCGTGCTGACGGACGAGGGCGAGAAGCAGATCGTCTGCGGCGCCCCCAATGCCCGCGCCGGCATCACCGTGGTGCTGGCCAAGCCCGGCGACTACGTCCCCGGCATCGACGTGACGCTGGGCGTCGGCAAGATCCGCGGCGTGGAAAGCCATGGCATGATGGCCTCGGAGCGCGAGCTGGAGCTTTCGGACGAACATAACGGCATCATCGAGCTGCCCTCGGGCGAGGTGGGCGAGAAATTCGTCGACTGGCTGGCCGCGAACCGGCCCGAGGCGGTCGATCCGGTGATCGAGATCAAGATCACCCCGAACCGTCCCGACGCATTGGGCGTGCATGGCGTGGCCCGCGACCTCGCGGCGCGCGGGTTGGGCAGGCTGAAGCAGGTCGAGGACGTCACCGTTCCGGGCAGCTTCGCCTCGCCCATCGGCGTGACGATCGCGCCGGAAGTGGCCGGGAAGGCACCGTTCTTCTCGGGCCGGCTGATCCGCGGGGTCAGGAACGGCCCCTCGCCCGACTGGCTGCAAAAGCGGCTGACCGCCATCGGGCTGCGGCCGATCAATGCGCTGGTGGACATCACCAACCTTTTCACCTTCGACCTGAACCGGCCGCTGCATGTCTTCGATGCCGACAAGGTCAAGGGCAACCTGATCGTTCGCCCCTCGACCGAGGGCGAGGAGCTGCTGGCGCTGGACGGCAAGGCCTATGCCTTCGCCCCCGGCACCATGATCATCGCCGACGAGGCCGGCCCCGAAAGCATCGCCGGCATCATGGGCGGCGAACATAGCGGCTGTTCGGACGGGACGGTGAACGTCTTCCTGGAAAGCGCCTATTGGGACCCGATCGCCATCGCCACGGCAGGGCGGGCGCTGAAGATCAGCTCCGATGCCCGCTATCGATTCGAGCGCGGCGTGGACCCGGCCTTCACCCTGCCGGGGCTGGAACTGGCGACGCAGATGATCCTGGAGCTTTGCGGCGGCGAGGCATCCGAGGTGGTGACGGCGGGCGCGGTGCCCGACACCAGCCGCAGCTACCTTCTGGAACCGGCGCGCGTCAGCAGCCTGGTCGGCATGGACATCCCCGAGGCCGAACAGCGCGCGACGCTGACGGCGCTGGGTTTCCGGCTGGAGGGCGACCGGGCCTTCGTTCCCAGTTGGCGTCCCGACGTGCAGGGCAGCGCCGATCTGGTCGAAGAGGTCGCGCGCGTCGCCAGCCTGACCAAGCTGCAAGGCCAGCCCCTGCCGCGTCCGCAGGCGGGCGTGCCGCAGTCGGTGCTGACCCCCTTGCAGCGTCGCGAGCAGGCGGCGCGGCGCATGGCGGCCTCGCTGGGCTACAACGAATGCGTCACCTACAGCTTCATCGACCAAAAGGCGGCCGTGCTGTTCGGCGGCGGCTCGGACGCCGTGCGAATCGAAAACCCGATCAGCAGCGAGATGACGCATATGCGCCCCGACCTGCTGCCGGGCCTGTTGGCGGCGGCGGCGCGCAACCAGGCGCGCGGTTTTGCCGATCTGGCGCTGTTCGAATGCGGCCCGGTCTTCTCGGGCGGCGAGCCGGGCGAGCAGGACCTGCATCTCTCGGGCATCCTGGTCGGTGCGAACGCGGCGCGCGACCCCTATGCCTCGCGGCGCAAGGTGGACATTTACGACGCCAAGGCCGATGCCGAGGCGATCCTGCAGACCATCGGCGCACCTGCCAAGGCCCAGATCAACCGCAAGCTGGACGGCTGGTGGCATCCGGGCCGCGCCGGCAACATCGCGCTGGGGCCGAACGCGCTGGCGACATTCGGCGAGATCCATCCCCGCGTGCTGCGGCATTTCGGCATCAAGGGCGCGGCGGTCGGCTTTACCGTCCGCATCGCCGCCGTGCCGCTGCCCAAGGTCCGGACGCCTTCGCGCCCGGCGCTGGTGCTGTCCGACCTGCAGGCCGTCGAACGCGACTTTGCCTTCGTGGTGGATAGCGGCGTCGAGGCGCTGACACTGGTGAACGCGGCGGTGGGTGCGGACAAGGCGCTGATCGAGCGGGTGACGGTCTTCGATCAGTTCACCGGGCTGGAAGGCGGCAAGAAGTCCATCGCCATCACCGCACGCTTGCAGCCGCGGGAAAAGACCCTGACCGATGCCGAGATCGAGGCGGTCAGCGCCAGGATCGTCGAAAAGGTAAGCAAGGCCACCGGCGGCGTGCTGCGGAGTTGATAGCGCTGCGGGGTGCGCTCAGGCGCACCCTGCGAAACGCGGAGAGCGCGGTGCAGCGCCCCGTCGCGGAGGATCGAGGCGGGTTTGAGCGTTTTGCTGACATTCGGAAATAATCTCGTTGACACCGGAATGTGCACTATTTACATACTTCACAAGTGCAAACTGTGGAGTTGCGAAAGTGGAATTTGAAAGCGTTGAGGCGTATGTCCGGGCCTATTCCAAGGATCGTTCGCTGGCCGTGATGCCGGTCCCGATGGCTGCCGATCTGTTCGGTATTACCGGCGCCGGGATCGTGTCGAGGGTGCGGAATGGTGTTCTTGGGGAGATTAGGATTTCCGGCACCCGCTATGTCACAATGGGGAGCGTGCTGGACGCGATCTCCAAGACCGACCGGGAAGTCGAGATCGTCAAGGCATATTTGGAACAACAGGCGCGACACGGGGTGGTGTCTGTAGAATACGCCCCTGTCATGGAACTTCTGGGGCTTTCATCAAAGCTCAGCGCTGACCGCACCAAGATCGGATGGATTCTAGGCGAGGTATCGCGTCGGAGCTACCGGGAAAAAGGGGTTCTGCTGTCGGTGGTAGTGCACCGGAAGAACACTAGTATGCCGAGCGAAAATGGCTTCTTTGGGTTGGTTAATGCCTTGATCGAAGACTGGGAAGATCACTACAACGACCGCGAAAGCTTCGTGGAAGCCGAAACTAAGCGTGTACTGAAAGCCTACCGGAAGTAAGGCTCATGCCTGAATTCCGTTGGTAATGAGGGCTTAGTAAAACCCCGCCCGGAACAGCCGCGCCCACCTGCGTAGTCGGCGCTCTCTTGCTTCACTTCGACCGTCCGCTCCGTCCCGCATGACCGACACTCTCGGGCTGGCCCCGAAAACGCCCCGAGCTATGCCCGGGGCGTTTCGCTTTTCACTCTGCCCCGACCTCGATGCCGCGCTGCACGGCCGGGCGGGCCAGGAAGCGGTCCAGGTAGGCCTGCACGTTGGCAAAGCCGTCCATCCCCGTCTCCTTCTCGGCCTCGTAGTTCACCCGCACCGTGCGCAGCCAGGGACCGACCGCCATGTCTGCGATGGAATATTCGCCGGTGATCCAGTCGCGCCCCTCGAGTTGGCGGTCGAGCACGCCCAGAAGCCGCCGCGCTTCGTTGTAATAGCGGGTACGCGGGCGGGCGTCCTCGATCTCGCTGCCCTTGTAGCGGTGGAAATATCCGACCTGGCCGAACATCGGGCCGACTCCGCCCATCTGCCACATCAGCCACTGGATGGTGTGATAGCGCGCAGCACCCGAGGCGGGCAGGAACTTGCCGGTCTTGTCGCCCAGATAGACCAGCATGGCGCCGGTCTCGAACAGGCCCATGGGTTTGCCGTCGGGACCGTTCGGGTCGATCATCGCCGGGATCTTGTTGTTGGGGTTCAGCGACAGGAATTCGGGGGTGAACTGGTCCTCGGGGTCGCCGATGCTGATGCGATGCGCGTCATAGTCCAGCCCGCATTCCTCTAGCATGACCGAGGTCTTGATGCCGTTCGGCGTGTTCAGCGTATAAAGCTGGATGACGTCGGGGCGCCTGGGCGGCCAGCGCCGGGTGATCGGGAATTCGGAAAGTGCCGTCATGTCGTTTCCAGTCATGTCCTGTCTCATGTTGCAAGGGGTTAGCGTGATGTGGCAGCCTCTGCCGGAACACGCGCAACAGGCTGGGAAAGGTAAGCCCATGTTCAAGGAGTTCAAGGAATTCATCGCCCGGGGCAATGTCATCGACCTTGCCGTGGGCATCATCATCGGCGCGGCCTTCACGGCGATCGTGAATTCGCTGGTCGCCGACCTGATCAACCCGATCATCGGCCTGCTGACCGGCGGGACCGATTTCAGCGGGCATTACCTGGTGCTCAAGGGCGAGGTTCCGCCCGGCGCCAGCCTGCAGGTGGCACGCGATTCCGGCGCCTCGGTCTTTGCCTATGGCGCCTTCCTGTCGGCGGTCATCAACTTCCTGATCATCGCCTGGGCGGTGTTCCTGCTGGTCAAGGCGGTGAACAGGGTGCAAAGCGCCGCCAGCCGCCAGAAGGAAGCCGAGGCCGAGGCCGCCGCCGGCCCGACGCAGGAAGAGCTGCTGACCGAGATCCGCGACGAGCTGCGCGCCCGCCGCACCTGAGACCATGCCATTCGGCAAGGCAGCGGCGCGGCCCCCCGGGTCGCGCCCTTGTCGTTCCGGCCGGGCGGTTTTCGCTTATGTCGAAGGTCAAGCGCGGCTATTGTCAGGAAAACCGGCGCCGCCCGGCGCCTGCGAGACAGGGATCGCCTTGATGATCGAGCTTGACGCGACGGATCGCCGCATTCTCTCCGTCCTGCAACGCGACGGGCGCATGACCAATGCCGATCTTGCCAACGAGGCCGGGCTGTCCCCCAGCGCCTGCCACCGCCGCGTGCAGCGCCTGGAAGAAGCGGGGGTGATCCGCGGCTATGTCGCGCTGCTCGACGCGCGCAAGCTGGAGCGTCCCACCACGGTCTTCGTCGAGATCACGCTTTCGGGCCAGGCCGACGAGTTGCTGGAGGCGTTCGAGCGTGCGGTGCGCACCATCCCCGATGTGCTGGAATGCCACCTGATGGCCGGATCGGCGGATTACCTGCTGAAGGTGGTGGCCCAGGATACCGACGATTTCGCCCGCATCCACCGTCAGCGACTGGCGAAGCTGCCGGGCGTCCAGCAGATGCATTCGTCCTTTTCGCTGCGCACGGTAGCCTTTACCACCGCCCTGCCGGTCTAAAAGAAAACCCCCGGCAATGCGGGGGTTTTCCTGAACCGATGTGGTCGCTCGTCTTACAGCGCGCCTTCACGCTGCGCTTTTTTGCGCGCCAGCTTGCGGGCGCGGCGGACGGCCTCGGCCTTTTCACGGGCCTTCTTGACCGAGGGTTTCTCGAAATGCTGCTTGAGCTTCATTTCACGGAACACCCCCTCGCGCTGAAGTTTTTTCTTCAGAGCACGAAGCGCCTGTTCGACGTTGTTGTCGCGAACACTTACCTGCATGTGGTTGTCACCACCTTCCTAGGTTAAAGTTGAGCAGATTTGCAGGACGCGGCCTTCTAGCAAGGCGAATCGGCTTTGTCCAGATTTTCCGGGCCCGCGCGGCATGAAGAATGAGGAGAGTGCCATGACGGATGAACGCGAGCGGCTGATCGAGGCCGCCTTGTCGCATGTCATCTTCGAGGGCATGGGCGAAAAGGCCATCGCCGAGGGCGCGCGCGACATCGGCATGAACCCGGCGCTGGCGCGGGTGTATCTGCCGCGCGGCGGGGCGGATCTTGCCGCCGCCTATCATCGCAAGGGCGATGCGGCACTGCGCGACTGGCTGGCGGCGCACCCGCCCGAGGGACGGTTCCGCGACCGTATCTCGGCGGCGGTGATGCATCGGCTGTCGCTCAGCAACCGCGAGCTTGCCCGCGCGGGCGCGGCGATCCTGGCCTTGCCGCAGAACGCCGCGCTTGGCGCACGGCTGGTCTGGGAGACGGCCGACGCGATCTGGGACGGGCTCGGCGACCGCTCCGAGGACGTGAACTGGTATTCCAAGCGCGCGACACTGTCGGCGGTCTATGGCGCGACGGTGCTTTACTGGCTGGGCGACGATTCGCCCGAGGCCGACGAGACGCGCCGCTTCCTGGACCGCCGCATCGAAGGCGTGATGCGTTTCGAAAGCTTCAAGGAACGGGTCGGGGGCCTGCCCGGCGTCTCGATGCTGGCCGGCCTTGCAACGGGCTGGATCAAACGGCCGGAAAATCGCAATCTGCCCGGAGAGTTGCGCGCAACTTCGCGCGCCCGGACAGAAGGAGGCGACGGGTGATTCCCGATGTGATGCAGGCGATCGAGATCTCATCCCCCGGCAGCGCCGAAGTGTTGCGACCGGTAACGCGGCCGGTGCCGGTGGCCGGACATGGCCAGATCCTGATCCGCATCGCCTGGGCCGGGGTGAATCGTCCCGACGTGCTGCAACGCGCGGGCTCCTATGCGCCGCCGCCGGGGGCGTCGGACCTGCCCGGGCTGGAATGCGCCGGCGAGGTCGCGGCCGTGGGGCCGGGCGTCACGCGCTGGAAACCGGGCGAGCAGGTCTGCGCGCTGCTGCCGGGCGGCGGCTATGCGGAATACGCGACCTGCCCCGCCGAGCATGCGCTGCCGATCCCCCAGGGCCTGACGCTGCGCATGGCCGCGGCGCTGCCGGAAACCGCCTTCACGGTCTGGTCCAACGTGGTCATGCGCGGCGGGTTGCGACCGGGCGAGCGATTCCTGGTCCATGGCGGTTCCTCGGGCATCGGGACCATGGCGATCCAGACCGCCCGGGCGCTGGGGGCGCGGGTCTGGGCCACCGCGGGCTCGGCCGAGAAATGCGCGGCTTGCGAAAAGCTGGGCGCCAATGCAATCAATTATCGCGAAGAGGATTTCGTCGCCGTGCTGCGCAAGGCCGGCGGCGCCGACCTGATCCTGGACATGGTGGGCGGCGACTATATCGCCCGCAATATCAGGTGCCTTGCCGATGACGGCCGGCTGGCGATGATCGCCTTTCTCGCCGGTCCCAAGGCCGAGATCAATTTCGCGCAGATCATGGCCAGGCGGCTGTCGGTTACGGGCTCGACCCTGCGGCCGCAATCCGACCTGGCCAAGGCACGCATCGCCTGCGAATTGCAAGAGCGGCTCTGGCCGCTGGTCGAGGCGGGGGCGGTGCGCCCGCTGATCGACAGCACCTTCCCGCTGGGCGAGGCCGCCGAGGCCCATCGCCGCATGGAAGGCAGCAACCATATCGGAAAGATCCTGTTGCAGGTCTCGGCCCAGGATTGAACCCAGCGGCGCCTGGGACTCGGATCACACGCCGCCGCCAGGCGCTCCGGGCTCTAGAGGACGGACCGAAAGCCCGGGCCGGGAACCCGACGCGCTGACCCAGCCCCTTACCGGGACAAGCCGCCCGCCACGCTCGGCACGTCCCCGGCGGCGAAACCGTAATGCCGCAGCCAGCGCAGGTCGCTTTCGAAGAAGGCCCGCAGATCGGGAATGCCGTATTTCAGCATGGCGATGCGGTCGATGCCCATGCCGAAGGCGAAGCCCTGCCACTGCTCGGGGTCGATCCCGCCCGCCGCCAGCACCTTGGGATGCACCATGCCCGAGCCCAGGATCTCCAGCCAGCTTTCCCCCTGCCCGATGGTCAGCTTGCCGCCCTCCCACGAGCAGCGGATATCGACCTCGGCCGAGGGCTCGGTGAAGGGGAAATGCGAGGCGCGGAAACGCAGCTCGACTTCGTCCACCTCGAAGAAGGCGCGGCAGAACTCCTCCAGCGTCCATTTCAGGTTCGCCATCGAGATGTCCTTGCCCAGCGCCAGCCCCTCGACCTGGTGGAACATCGGCGTATGGGTCTGGTCCATGTCCATCCGGTAAACCCGGCCCGGGCAGATCACCCGGATCGGCGCGCCCGTCGCCTGCATGGCGCGGATCTGCACCGGCGAGGTATGGGTGCGCAGCACCTGCGGCGGGCGCGGATCGTCCCCGGCACGGGCCATGAAGAAGGTGTCGTGCTCCTGCCGGGCGGGATGCTCGGGCGGGATGTTCAGCGCGTCGAAGTTGAACCAGTCGCTTTCGATCTGCGGCCCCTCGGCGACGCGGAAGCCCATGTCGGCGAAGATCGCGGTGACTTCCTCGGTCACCTGGCTGATCGGATGGATGGTGCCCTGCGGACGCGGACGGCCCGGCAGGGTCACGTCCAGCCATTCCTCCTTGAGCCTTGCGTCCAGCGCCGCGTCCTCCAGCCCCTGCTTGCGGGCGCGCAGCGCGGCGTCGATCTCGTCCTTCAGGCGGTTCAGCGCGGCGCCGGTGGTCTGGCGCTCTTCCGGCGTCATCCGGCCCAGCTCCTTCATCATGCCGCTGATCTCGCCCTTCTTGCCAAGGGCGGCCAGGCGCACCTGCTCCAGCGCGTCGCCGTCGGCGGCGGCAGAGATGCGGTCGAGATAGGACTGGCGAAGGGTCGAAAGATCGGACATGGCAGGCTTCCTTGCGGTTCCCGCGCCGATTAGCACGCGGGCGCCGCAGGGAAAAGCCTCAGCGGGCGAAGGTTTCCGCCACCAGTTCCGCCGGCCGGCACAGCCGCACGCCGCCGGGACCGCAGACGATGGGCCGCTCGACCAGCAGCGGGTTCTCGACCATGGCGGCAAGGATGTCCTCGTCGCCGGCATCCAGCAGGCCGCGCTCTGCGGCATCGGTGCCCTTGACGCGCATTGCCTGGCGCGGCGTGACGTCGGCGGCGGCGAACAGGCCCAGAAGCTGGGCGCGGGTCCAGCCCTCGCGGGCATAATCGACGATCTCGGGCTCGTGCCCGGCGTCGCGGATCATCTGCAGGACCTTGCGCGAGGTCGAGCAGGTCGGCTTGTGATAGATGGTGATCATGCCGGGACTTTGGCCCGGCCCGCGCGGGCTTTCAAGACCGTTCCGCAACCTTCAACCAGACCCCGCCATGCGGCCGCAGCGTCAGGATCATGCGCGGCTGCGGCTGGCGCCCGGTCAGCTCGAAGCGAAAGCGCGACACCAGCGTGGCCAGGATAATCACCGCCTCCTGCAAGGCGAAGCTGGCGCCGATGCAGATGCGGGGACCGGCGCCAAAGGGCAGGAAGGCGAAGCGGTCGCGGGTCACGCCGGGAGCGAAACGCCCAGGGTCGAAGCGGTCGGGATCGTCCCAGAGCATGTGATGGCGATGCAGCGCATAGATCGGCATCATGATCGTGTCGCCCGGCCGCACCTCGCGACCGCCCAGCCTGTCGTGGATGCGGGCGGTGCGCGACAGGAAGGCCGCGGGCGGGTAAAGCCGCAACGCCTCCTCGACCACCTGCCGGATATAGGTCAGGCGCGGCAGATCGGCGGCGGTCGCGGCACGGCCGCCCAGCGCCGCGACCGCCTCGCTGGCGGCGCGGTGCTGGACCTGCGCGTCGAAGGCCAGCAGGTAAAGCGCCCAGGCCAGCGTCAGCGCCGTGGTCTCATGCCCGGCGACGATGAAGGTCAACAGGTTGTCGCGCAGTTCTGCCGGGGTCATGCGGCGATGGGTCTCGGGGTCCTCGCCGGCGCGGAGCAGATCCAGCAGGTCTGGCACCGGGCGGGGGCCGGAACGCGCACGGGCGCGGATCGCCTCGTCGGCGACGCGTTTCATGCGGCGCAGGTCGCCGCCGGAAAACAGCCGGCCGGGGCGCGGAATCCAGCCGGGCAGCCCCAGGATGTCCAGCACGGAAATCCGCGCCGTGCCGGCGATATAGGCGTCGATGGCGTGATGCACCGCATCGCGGTCGAAGCCCTCGTCGCCCGAAAACGTCACGTCCGAGATCACTTCGAAAGTCGCGGCCACGGTCTCGGCAAAGACATCGACCGGGCCGTCGGCCGCCGCGAGCCGTTGCGCGCTGGCCTCGGCGGCGGCTGTCATCACCGGACCCAGCGCCTCGACATGGCGCTGCGCAAAGGCCGGGGCGGCGGCAAGGCGCTGCCAGCGCCAATGCGCGCCCTCGGCCACGAACATCGAATTGCCGATGGCAGGCTCCAGGATCAGGCGGGTCACCAGCGATTTCGGATAATCCTCCACCCGGTCCTTGAGCACGCGCCGCAGCGCCCCCAGGTCCATGACCATATGCCAGCGCTTGCCGGTCTTGCCCGAAACCATGGGCTGGCGGGTGGCGATCTCGGGGATCAGTTCCAGCACGTTGCGCCGTGCGGTCATGGCGCTGGCGATGACCCCCATCGGCTGGCGATGCAGGGCCACACGGGCAGGATAGCGTTCGGGCGGGTGGTCAGGAGACATCAGCGGCAGAACCCGCAAGCCGCGGCCTCGGTTCCCCTCCCGCCCGGCGCTCTTCACCGTTTCCCAAATACTCCGGGGGGTGAGGAGCGAAAAAGGTCCAGCGGACCTTTTTCAGCGACGAACGGGGCAGAGCCCCCGCGACGGCGCCGCCGGGCGAGCCTCCTGCCCGAAGGCCGGGCCATGAAAAAACCCGCGCCATTCGGACGCGGGTTCTGTCAGTCCAGCCTTTCGCCCGAAATCAGGCGGCGGCTTTCGCCTGTGCGACGACGGCGGCAAAGGCCTCGGGCTCGTGGACGGCCAGGTCGGCCAGGACCTTGCGGTCCACCTCGATGCCCGCTTTCGCCAGTGCGGCGATGAAGCGCGAATAGGTCATCTCGGCATCGACGGCGCGAACGGCGGCGTTGATGCGCTGGATCCACAGCGCGCGGAAGTTGCGCTTGCGCGTCTTGCGGTCGCGGGTCGCGTATTGGTTGGCCTTGTCGACGGCCTGGGTCGCGGTGCGGAAGTTGCGCGAACGGTTGCCGTAATAGCCTTTCGCCGCGTCCAGAACCTTCTTGTGGCGGGCGTGGGTGATCTTACCCGATTTGACTCGTGCCATGTCCGGTTCTCCTTAGCGGTTGTAGGGCATGTATTTCTTGACGATCTTCGCGTCCGCATCGGACAGGATCATGGTCCCGGTCACGTCGCGGATGAATTTCGTCGAGCGCTTGATCATGCCGTGGCGCTTGCCGGCCGGGCCGGCCTTGACCTTGCCCGTGGCCGTCATCGAGAACCGCTTCTTGGCGGCCGATTTGGTCTTCATCTTCGGCATTTTACTCTCCTTGCGGTCAGAGTGAACGCACGACTCGGCAATGCCATCTCGGCCGGCCGCGCGGGTGGAAGCGTGCCCTATAAGGGGGCACGCGGGGATTGGCAAGGGTTATTGCCCTTCGACCGGAGCTTCGGGCTCAGCCTCTGGCGCGTCCGCAGCCGGGGCATCGGCGGCGGTTTCCGTCGCGGCTTCGGCAGGGGTTTCGGCGGCAGGCGTTTCGGTCGGGGCCGTCTCGGCCGGCGCCTCGGGGGCCGGCGCGGTCACCGGGTCGGTGCCGGTCGTCACCTGCCCGCTGACCAGCCGCTGCCAGCTTTCCTCCAGCGACTGGATGCCGAAGGGCCGCGGGTCGAGCCAGGCGGCCGCGAACAGCAGCACGATGCCCAGCACCAGCAGAAGCGCGGCACCGCGGGGCGCCTGAGTGCGCACCACCGAAACGATGGCCATGAGGACCGAGAGAGCGCAAAGCGCCGCGCCGGCCAACAGCAGGATGTCGATCATCGGATCACCTTTCCGTTGCAGATCTCTTTGGATCCGCGCCTTATTCTGGATCGGTGCGATAGATCAAGCGCTCGTCGCAGGGCGCGATACGCAGAATGTT
The DNA here is from genome assembly GCF_900100045.1 of Paracoccus denitrificans. Classification (GTDB taxonomy): domain Bacteria; phylum Pseudomonadota; class Alphaproteobacteria; order Rhodobacterales; family Rhodobacteraceae; genus Paracoccus; species Paracoccus denitrificans. Next base: position 124,775 of record NZ_FNEA01000005.1, read on the forward strand.
GGTCGTGCCCGGCACATTGAAGGGCACGCCGGCCATGACGACGATCTGATTCGACTCGTCGGCAAAGCCGAAATCCCGCGCCGCCTTGGCCGCATTCACCACCGCCTGCTTGAAGCGTTCCAGCGAGGGCGTCTTGACGCAATGCGTGCCCCAGGTCAGGCACAGCCGGCGCAGCGTGCCCTGTTCCGAGGACATGGCGACGATCGGCACCCGCGGCCGTTCCCGCGCCGTCAGGCTGGCGGTGGTGCCGGACTGGGTATAGGCGCAGATGCAGGAAATGTCGGTGGTCTCGGCAATCTCGCGCGCGGCGGCGACGATGGCATCGGCCACGGTCTGGCGCTTGGCGCTGCGCGAGCTTTCGATGATGTCGCGATAGGTCGGGTCGCTTTCGACCGAGCGCGCGACATTGTCCATGGTGGCGACCGCCTCGACCGGATAGGCGCCGGCGGCGCTTTCGGCCGAAAGCATCACCGCATCGGCCCCCTCGTAGATGGCGGTGGCCACGTCCGAGACCTCGGCGCGGGTCGGCATCGGGCTTTCGATCATCGATTCCAGCATCTGCGTGGCGACGATGACCGGCTTCGCGGCCGCGCGGCAGGCGCGCACCAGCCGCTTCTGGATCGGCGGCACGGAATGCACCGGCAGTTCGACGCCCAGGTCGCCCCGCGCCACCATGATCCCGTCCGAGACCTTGAGGATCTCGCTGAAGGCGCGCACGGCGGCGGGCTTTTCGATCTTGGACAGGATGGCCGCGCGGCCCTTGGCCAGTTCGCGCGCCTCGATCACGTCCTCGGGCCGCTGCACGAAGCTCAGCGCCAGCCAGTCCGCGCCGATCTCGCAGGCGAATTCCAGGTCCTCGCGGTCCTTCTCGGACAGCGCGGCCAGGGGCAGCACAACGTCGGGCACGTTCACGCCCTTGCGGTTCGAGATCGCCCCGCCCGCAGTCACCGTGCAATCGGCGAAATCCGCACCGCAGGCCTGCACCCGCAAGCGGATCTTGCCGTCGTTGACCAGAAGTTCGGCGCCCGGTTCCAGCGCAGCAAAGATCTCGGGATGCGGCAATTGCACGCGGCTGGCGTCGCCGGGCGTCGCGTCCAGGTCGAAGCGGAAGGATTGCCCCTCGGCCAGGTCGTGCGGTCCATCGGCAAAGGTGCCGACGCGCAGCTTCGGCCCCTGCAGGTCGGCCAGCACGGCGATGGGGCGGCCCGATTCGGCCTCGACCTGGCGAATGATGTCGTAGCGGGCGCGCTGTTCCTCATGGGTGCCGTGGCTCATGTTCAGGCGGAACACATCCGCCCCGGCCTCGAAAAGCGCCCGGATGGTGGCAAAATCGCTGGATGCCGGACCCAGGGTTGCCACGATCTTGACCTTGCGATGCCGTCTCATCCGTCTCTCCCTGCATGTTTGCGCTATCGTCGCCGCTGTTATGGCCTATCGGGCGGCCTGCGGCAACTGGTGCTTGGGCTTGCGATTGCCTAAAGCTTGCTGCGGAAAGGCGACGGACGGATGACGGCAAAGCCCTATTCAACGATCGGAGAGGACCGGCCCTCGCGCTGGCTGATCACCTGCGACCATGCCACGAACCGCGTGCCGGGCTGGATCGGCGGCGGCGACCTGGGTATCGCGCCCGAGGACATGGCCCGCCATATCGCCTATGACGTCGGCGCCGCCGGGCTGACGCGGGCCTTGGCCGAGCGGCTGGATGCCCCGGCGATCCTGTCGGATTTCTCGCGCCTGGTGATCGACCCGAATCGCGGCGAGGACGATCCGACCCTGGTGATGCGCATCTATGACGGCACGGTGATCCCCGCCAATCGCCGCATCGATGCGACCGAGCGCGAAAGGCGGCTCGAGCGGCTTTACCGCCCCTATCACGACGCCTATGCCCGGCTGGCGGCCATGCATCCGCGCCGCGCGATCTGCGCGATCCACAGCTTTACCCGGCAATTGCGCGGCCGGCCGCGCCGGCCTTGGGCGGTCGGGGTGCTTTACTCGCATCGCGACAAGCGGCTGGGTCCGGCCATGGTGCGCGAATGCCGCGACCTTGGCTGGATCACCGGCGAGAACGAACCCTATTCCGGCCATCTGGACGGCGATTCCATCGACCGCCACGCGCTGGCGCATGGCAGGCCGAACCTGCTGATCGAGGTGAGGAACGACCTGATCGCCGACGAGGCCGGCCAGCAGCTTTGGGCCGAACGACTGGCCGAGGTGCTGGAGGATTTCCTGGACCGGCAGGGCTTGTGAAGGAAACAGCGCGATGCCCTGTAAAGTCAGGCCGAGGCGCTCCTGGATCAAACCTTGGCGGGGCAGATCGCGGCCCATTGGCCAGGGACGCGCTGTTCGAGTTCGGTTCCTTGCCAAGCGCCGCGGCACCGGGGCTGGTGCAGCGCCGGGACCAACGAACGCACCAGGATCGACGGTCATCGGTGGACCACCTCCCGGCGCATCCTGCCCAAAGAGACAACTATCGCGAATCCTCGTCGCGCTGTAGTTGATTGATCAGTTAATCAGTGCATCATTTCAGTGAACCAGTTGGAAAGCGCCGGGCCTTCGGGTCCGGCTTTTTTATGTGCCGCACCCTGACGCTGTCTGGTCACTCAGGGCGGCAGATCCATCCGCACCAAAGCGATCAGATACAGCACCCACGGAGCCAGGACCGCCCCACCAAGCGCGAACAGCAGGTATCTTCGCCATCCGCTGCGGATAGTGGCCAATGTAAGGGCAATCGCTGCGGCGACGGGTAACAGCATGAGCACAGGCATGCGAGGATATTAGGCCGAGCCATTCACGATATGCTCGCCAAAAACCCGCCATCCTGCCGGCCTAGCCGAAACCCGCCCAACGCTCATGCTGGCCTAGGCGGTCAACCGCCACCATCGCCCGCCTCGTGGCGGCGAGATCAGCCAGAGAGGGGCAGCCCGGTCCCGAAGAGGCCGGCATCGACTTCATTCAGGCCCATGCCGGATACCAGTGACATCAGCAGCGCAAGGTCGTCATGCCGAGAGCTCTAAGATGTCGAACGCCAGGCAAAGGTCATCCTCGATCAGATTGGCTCTGACCTTGACCTCGACATCCCCGGATTCGGCCGAGCGCAGCCTTGCCGTCCAGATCTCGTTGTGCGAACGGAGTTCCATTACAGCGTGGCCCGCGAAGCGGAAAGCGAGGTAGCGGCGGACATGCGCCTCCAAATCATCCTCCAGCTCAACCGCGAGCACGTTACCAAAGATCATCATAACCGGATCCTGATTCTCAACACCAAGATCCGAACACAAAGTGAACGATTGAGTCTATATTGAGAAGATTAATTAGCCATCCCGCACCCTGAAATACTACCTATGGATAAGTTTTATCTCGGCATGGTTGATGAGTTGTTTAATCAGCTTGCATGAAAATATAAAAAAACGCCCCGCCTCGCCGATCTTCGCGCCGGCATCGAGCGCCGACCCACTGCCAGGCAATGAGCAGCGCGTAGCGCAGCGCCCGCTTGACCATGACATCCTGGATCTCGGCCGGGATCCACCGCCGGCGAAGGCCGGCCAGTCATACCGGCGCAGCTCATCGCCCCGGAGCCCAGCTGAATGCATGCGCTTATCCGTGAAAAGCCCCACGCGAGGCGGATTGGCAATGCCGAAATGTTCCATGTTTGTTCGGGAAATGGCTCTATTTCTGAACTGATCGGTTTCGAGATGTTCCCGCTCCGTCCACTGACGCGAACATCGGGCGCCGAGCGGCCGGCAACCCAGGTCCGCCGGCAGCGCCTTTTCGCCGGCGCATGTTTTCGTGATGCAACTTCGAGGCACGCAGACGCTATATGCTATCGTTGGATACTGCCTTGGAGCACGAAGGATGAAACTGGCACCGACACTCATGGCCGCTGTGGCTGTTGCCGCGATGGGCGCCGCTCCGGGCGCGGCCGATCCCGGTCGAGGCAATGGAAAAGGCGGTTTCGCGCGCCATCATGACGAACTTGGCCACAGAAACGGCCATCGCGTGCAAACCCGATATGTGGCCCATTGCCCGCCTGGACTCGCCAAGAAGAACCCGCCTTGCGTTCCGCCGGGTCAGGTCGGCAAGCGCTACGGCACCCGGGTCGGCGACATGCTGCGCGTCGGGAACTACGTGCTGATCCGCGACCTGGATCGGTATGGCCTGGAGCAGCGCCGAGGGTGGAATTACTATCGCGACGGTGACCGGATCTACCGCGTTGACAGCGGCACCCGAAAGATCCTCGCCGTTCTGAACCTAGTCGAGGCTTTCTCGAACTGAACGTGCCGAGCATCAGAGGAGCCTTGGCGCCAACCACGTGAGGATCAGCACGAGGGCGAATCCCCGGGGTTTCGCCTCGTCACGCAGCCACGTCTTGAACCAATCAGGCATCGGGGCGCCTTCCCGGCTTGCGAGCATGCGCCTCGATCACGCCCGGCAAAGCGCTGTCATATTACTGCAAGGTAAGGATGGGATATGGACCCGCGCCTGCCTTTGTCACTTTCTTTGGCGGGCTGGCTCCGGTCGGTTTTATGCGCGACTACTTTGTATCATCCGAAACTTTGCTTCGTGCGCAGCTTCCCTGACCGGAGCCGCCTGTCCCCGGCGGCTCCGTCTCACGCTTTCCGATGGAAAAGCCCCACGCGAGACGAGCCAACTAAATATCAGCGATTCCTTGACGGCTGGTGGCGTGTGATTAGGCTCGGGGGGCCGGCCGCTGATCATGCGGGCCAGCGACAGGGTGTATGTTACAGAGGAGGACGACTCATGGTTCAAGGGCAGGTTGGTGGCGCAAGCGTGGTGCCCGTGATGATTCGCATGCCGGAAGACTTGCGCGAACGGATCAAGGCAGCCGCCAAGGCCAATGGCCAAAGCCAGAACGGTGAGATCGTGGCGGCTCTGGAAGATAGGTACCCGGCATCTCCTGTTGAGGTGTGCGAGGTGGCGGATCAAATCCTGGACTTCATGACCGAACTCAGCGCCGACGAGCGAAGCGTACTCATGAAGGACCTCCCGCACAGGATGGCTTGCTTCAGCGCCGAGGACCAAGAGGTCTTCGCGGCAGTATTCCGCGCGGCAAAAGCAGCCGCCGACCTCAACGACCGGGTCGACGACCCGGCCATCCAGGACGCCTGACCCATGCCCCGCCTGATCGCCCTGATCCTGATCGCCTCCCTTTGCGCCTGCTCGTCGGGATCGACCGCGGGCAAATCGCCGGCCAAGCTTCGCGCCGAGTGTGACGCCGGCAAGTCCTACGCCTGCAAGGCCGTCAAGAAACACGACGCGTTATTGTGAACAGCTTCATGCTTACCCTTCCCGTCGTGTTTGCTTTTCCGCCAATGACCCCCGTCGCACTGGCAGTGATCACGACGGGATAGTTGAGGGCTGCCTCGGTCTGGCTGCCCAATCGACGGCAGGGCATAACTAGCAAACTCAACTAAGGCTATGTTCACCTTTGGACGGAAAAGCTCCACGCAAACCTTATTTCACATCTTCTGATTGGCGAGGCTAGCACAATCAGGCTTAAGGTAACTAAGTGCGTTCCAATCTCGCGCGGTAATGTGCATTTAGCGGCTCCAACTCACACGCCCTCTGAAAGCACTTCCTTGCGTCCATCTTTCTACCCATCTTCATATACGACAGTCCTTCACCAAAATGCGCCGGCGCGTAATCAGGCCATTTGTTCTTTGTAGTCTTACATACATAGAGACTGCCTTTGTCAGAGCCCAACCGCCGTAAACATGAAGCAAATGAGACCATTGAATCCTTGCGTGCAACAATGCTGTTGGCCACGGCGTAGCTCGACATAGCCTCGCTTATATCCCCCACACCTTCATAGGCCTGCCCCAAGAGGTGATGCGCCTCATCGCTTGCCGGATATGATTCTGTGGCGCCCTGAAGTTCGTAAACAGCCTCTGCATAGTTCTTCGATCTGAGCGCGCACCACCCATGATAAAATTGCCTCGGGAAACCTCCATGAGATAGGGCATCCCCATACTCCGGCATTGGAGGCAGAGGCTCTCCGGACATGAAATTGCGCAGGGTTGGAACAAGTCGTGCACGATTCCTTAAGTAACCAGCCGGTCCATGACCGACGAATCTCATTGTCCTTACTTCTACCCCTGGAACGCCCATCAAATGATTGGCGCAATATACGTCAATCGGGTCTCGCTCACCGGAAATCAACAGCGCATTTAAACCATCCTTAAAGGATTTGGCTAAATCCGGATGCCGAACTTTAACATCACGATTCGCTTTCCTGCTGTATTGACTATGCGGAAGATCAAGAATCGTCTCCGCTCCGAAAGCGATAGCTCTTGCCCCTTTAACCAGCCCAGCGAACAACAGCGCTCCGTATCCACCCATAGACTGGCCAGAGCAAAATACCTCTCGGACGCCCTTCGATTGGCAAAGCTTTTCTATCTCCTTTATACTGGTGTTCAAGCTTTTTCCAAGGCCGCGCACGCCATCCTGATACCATGTGTTGCTCCATCCTTGGACGAGCAACACATGAGTGTCGGTAGATAATTCCTGTGCTGTCTGCCAAAAATTAAACCGCCCCTCCGGCGCGCCGGTTGCCGTAAATAAAATCAGCATCCTTTCGGATGACGAACACTCAATGAAATGATGATACGCTATGAATGCTCCACGTTAGCCTGCTGCCTTCTTAGAACAGCCCAGGCAATCCAACAAGGTCGCCTGCTGCGCTACCGGACCCATGACGAGCGCAGGGAAGCCCTGATTAGCGCAATCAGTGAGAATGCAGTTGGGGAATGGCGCCCGTCGCCTACGTCGCTGACTTTCTTTCCCTGCCGGATCTCACCGACCCTACTCGCGCCCAAGCTACAGGAGGCAATCAATGAGCACACGGATCTTCTGGTCGTTGTCAGCATGTCGGGCGCGACGGTCTGCTGGTCTTCAAGCAAAGCAAGACAGGCGGCAGGGCTCATGTGCTGTGGACGTCGCCGCTTCCCGACCTCGCGAAAAGCTGGGAAAGCAAACACCAGGTCGCCCACGAGGTCATGCCCGTAGCCGCCGGGAAACTGGCTTTCCTCCAAACGGAGACGGGACGTACCTGCAGCGTCAAGGGCCTGGGGAACGTCATGAACAACGCCGCGGGACATGGAGTTGGAGAATCGAACCGCTCACGGGTTGCGGAAAGCCAAGCTGACGATGATCGCGGAATGCCGCGGATCCGTGGACGCAATCATGGCCTGGGCGGCCACAAGACGCTTGCGAGATCCAGAGATACATCCAGGCGGCAGGGATGAAGAGGCTCGCTCTGGGCACGGAACAAGAACAGAACGAAGCAAACCCACCCTGGGAAGGCAGCAAGCCAGTCATAAAGTCGCTATATTTCAAAACACTGAAAGGTTCGTGGTAGGCCCGGAGGGACTCGAACCCCCAACCAAGGCGTTATGAGCGCCCTGCTCTGACCATTGAGCTACAGGCCCCGAACGGCGCAACCATTGATCGAGCAAGCTCGCTTCGTCAAGGACGAGATCGCCACCGGCCCCGAAAATACCCGGGCAGCCCGGCATCCGCTCTTGATCCGGCATCGCGCCTGTGGGCTGATGGCGCATGAAGCCGCGGCCCTGCCGCGGCGCGAAACCGGAGATCCGACCATGCTCAGAACCGCCCTGTTGTCGCCTCTTGCCCTTGCCCTTGCAGCTGCGCCCGCGCTGGCGCAGGACCCCGCCAGTTGCGGAACCGTCCGCTTCTCGGATCCGGGCTGGACCGATATCACCGCCACGAACGGCGTCGCCATCGCCCTGCTGCAAGGGCTGGGCTACACGCCCCAGGTCAGCACGCTGTCGGTTCCCGTCGGCTATGAGGCGCTGAAGAACGGCGATACCGACGTCTTCCTGGGCAACTGGATGCCCGCGCAGCAGAAATTCCGCGACGACCTCGACGCCTCGGGCACCATCCAGGAACTGGTGCAGAACCTCGAAGGCGCCAAGTTCACCCTGGCCGTCACCGATGCTGCCGCCGATCTGGGCATCCAGGATTTCGCCGATCTGGATGCGCACAAGGACGCCTTCCAGGGCAAGATCTATGGCATCGAGCCCGGCGCCCCCGCCAACCAGACCATCCAGGGCATGATCGAAGCGGACAAGTTCGGCCTTGGCGACTGGGAGCTGGTCGAATCGAGCGAACAGGGCATGCTGGCGCAGGTCGCGCGCAACGATGCGGCCAAGACACCCTCGGTCTTCCTGGCCTGGGCGCCGCATCCGATGAACGTCAAGCTGGCCATCACCTATCTGTCGGGCGGGGACGAGGAGTTCGGCCCGGATTACGGCGGCGCCACCGTCCACACCCTGGCCCGCAACGAATGGGTCGAAGCCTGCCCCAACGTGGCGAAGCTGTTCACCCAGCTGACCTTTACCGTCGATCAGGAAAACCTGCTGATGGGCAAGATCCTCGACGACGGCATGGATGCGACCGATGCCGCCAAGGGTTGGATCGGCGAAAATGCCGAGACGGTGGCGACATGGCTTGACGGCGTGACCACGCTGGATGGAAAACCCGGTGCGGAAGCAGTCATGGCATCGGTAAAATAATTGAAACGACCCAATATCCTGATCGTGATGGCCGACCAGCTGTCGGGGGTGCTGTTCCCCGACGGCCCGGCCGAATTCCTGCATGTGCCGCATCTGCGGGCGCTGGCAGAACGCTCGACCCGCTACGGCAATGCCTATACCGGCAGCCCGCTTTGCGCGCCCGGACGCGCCAGCTTCATGTCCGGGCAGTTGCCGCGCCGCACGCGGGTCTATGACAATGCGGCCGAGTTCTGCTCGGACATTCCGACCTATGCCCATCACCTGCGCCGGGCGGGCTATCACACCTGCCTGTCGGGCAAGATGCATTTCGTCGGACCCGACCAGTTGCACGGCTTCGAGGAACGGCTGACCACCGACATCTATCCGGCCGATTTCGGCTGGACCCCGGATTACCGCAAGCCGGGCGAGCGCATCGACTGGTGGTATCACAACCTCGGCTCGGTCACCGGCGCCGGCGTGGCCGAGATCACCAACCAATACGAATACGACGACGAGGTCGCCTATAACGCCACCCGCAAGCTATACGACCTGGCGCGCGGCGGCGACGACCGGCCCTGGTGCCTGACGGTCAGCTTTACCCATCCGCACGACCCCTTCGTCGCCCGGCGGAAGTATTGGGATCTCTACGAGGGCATCCCCGAACTGGAGCCGCCCGAGCCGATCCCCCATGCCCGGATGGACCCGCATTCGCAGCGGCTGATGGACGCCTGCGACTGGCGCGGGCTGGAGGTCACGCCAGATCACATCCGCCGCGCCCGGCAGGGTTATTTCGCCAACATCTCATATATCGACGACAAGCTGGGCGAGATCATGGACGTGCTGGAGCGCACCCGGCAGGAGGCGATCGTGGTCTTCCTGTCGGACCATGGCGAGATGCTGGGCGAACGCGGCATGTGGTTCAAGATGAGCTTCTTCGAGGGCTCGGCGCGGGTGCCCTTGATGATCGCGGCGCCGGGCATGGCGCCCGGCCGCGTGGAGGTGCCGGTCTCGACCGTCGACGTGCTGCCGACGATCTGCGACCTCGCCGGGATCTCGATGGCCGAGATCGCGCCCTGGACCGACGGACGCTCATTGGCGCGGGGCGCCGAGGGACGCGGCCCGGTGGCGATGGAATACGCCGCCGAAGGCAGCGTCGCGCCACTGGTCTGCCTGCGCGACGGCGATTGGAAATACATCGCCTGTGAGGCGGACCCCGAGATGCTCTTCAACCTGGCCGAGGACCCGGCCGAGCGGGTGAACCGCGCGGCCGACCCGACGGCGGCCGAGGTGCTGGCACGGATGCGGGCCATGGCCGGCGAGCGTTGGGACATGGCCGCCTATGACGCCGAGGTGCGCGAAAGCCAGGCACGGCGCTGGATCGTCTATGAGGCATTGCGCAACGGCGCCTATTTCCCCTGGGACTACCAGCCGCTGATGAAGGCATCCGAACGCTACATGCGCAACCACATGGACCTGAACGTGCTGGAGGAGTCCAGGCGCTTCCCGCGGGGCGAATAGGCGGCGCTTTCTGTCCAAGAGATGCCAGCCACCGCACGGCATCGGACCCCGGCCGCGACCGCGTGTCGCAGCCGGGGAACCCGCCGCACGGCCGGGGCGTTGGCCCGCCGTCATCAGCCAAGAGGATACATCCCATGTCCGACCTGCTTGTCATCGCCTTCGACGACGAGGCGACCGGTTTCGAGTTGCGCACCGAGCTGGTCAAGATGCAGAAGGAATACCTGATCGAGCTTGAGGATGCCGTGGTCGTCACCCGCCCCTCGGCCGACGATATCCAGTTGCATCAGGCCGTGAACCTGACCGCCGCGGGCGCACTTGGCGGCGGGTTCTGGGGCACGCTGGTCGGGCTGATCTTCCTCAACCCGCTGATCGGCGCGGCGGTGGGCGCGGGCGCCGGCGCCATCGCCGGCAAGCTTTCGGACATCGGCATCAACGACGATTTCATGCGCGAGCTTGGCCAGTCCATCCCGCCCGGCGGCTCGGCCGTGTTCATCCTGGTGCGCAAGATGACCGCCGACAAGGTGCTGGCGCGGCTGGAAAGCTTCCATCTCAGGGGCCGGGTCATGCAGACCTCGCTGCCCGAGGCCGAGGAAGAGCGCCTGCGCGAAGCCTTTGCCGGCGGCAAGCTGGGCTCGGCGCTCGGCATGCCGCAGGTGGACCGGCCCGCCCCGGGCGCCGCACCGGCGGCAGGATCGGAGCCTTCGCCCTCGGCCTGACGCTTGACGCAAGGGGCATGGGCGTGACAGGACGCCTCCATGCCCCACCGCACGGACACCATTGACGACAACCCCGAGGCGCCGATGCCGCGCGCGCGTCGTCGCATGCGCGGCTGGCGGCCCCTGCGCCGCGTCGTGCTGTGGCTGTGGTCCTGGCTCAGCTGGATCGGCGTGCGGCTTCTGGCGCTGATGATCGTGTTGGTGCTGCTGTTTTCCTTCATCAACCCGCCGACCACCTGGACCATCATCCAGGGCCAGCGCGAATTTCCCGGCCGGGCGGCACGGCAATGGGTCGGCCTGGACCGGATCTCGCCCCACATGGTCCGCGCGGTGGTCGCGGCCGAGGATGCCAATTTCTGCAACCACTGGGGCTTCGACATGGTCGAGATCCGCCGCGTCATCGCCTCGGGCTCGTCGCGCGGCGCCTCGACCATCACCCAGCAGACGGCCAAGAACGTCTTCTTGTGGCAAGGGCGCAGTTGGCCCCGCAAGGTGATGGAGACGGTCTACACCCCGATGATCGAGGCGCTGTGGTCCAAGCGCCGCATCGTCGAGGTCTATCTGAACATCGCCGAATTCGGCCGCGGCGTCTTCGGCATCAAGGCGGCTGCGGAACATTACTTCAAGACCACGCCCGACAAGCTGACCCTGCGGCAGTCGGCGGCGCTCGCCTCGATCCTGCCGGCGCCGCGCACGCGCAACCCGCAGACCGGCTCGGCCCGCACCCGCTCGATCGTCAGCGGCGCCGAGACGATCCGGGCGGACGGGCGCGATTCCTGCCTGAGGCTGGGGCGCTGATCCGCCGGCCCCCGCCATGGCGGTTGAAACCGCGCGCCACGGGGCGTATCAACCGAAGACCCGAGAACGAACCGGTTTTCCCCTCATGAATACTTCCTCGCCCAGTTCCACGATTCGCCTTTACCATGTCGCCCTGTCGCCCTTTTGCCGCAAGGTCAGGCTGGTGCTGGCCGAAAAGCGGATCGAGGTCGAGCTGGTCGAGGACCGTTTCTGGGAGCCGGGCTCGGAAATCCTGCGCCGCAACCCGGCAGGCAAGCTGCCGGTCCTGCGCATGGAAGGCCGGCTGATGGCCGAAAGCCAGGCGATCTGCGAATACCTGGACGAAATCCAGCCCCAGCCCTCGCTGATGCCCGCCCTGCCGGCCGAGCGTTACGAGGTCCGCCGCCTCTGCGCCTGGTTCGACGACAAGTTCAACGCCGAGGTGACCCGGCCGGTGATGACCGAGCGGGTCTGGAAAAAGGTGATGCGCCTGGGCTACCCGGATTCGCGCACCGTCAAGGCGGGCCTCTCGGCGATCCGCTATCATCTCGACTACATGAAAAGCCTGCTGGAGCATCGCCGCTGGCTGGCGGGCGACGTGATGACGCTGGCCGATTTCACCGCCGCCGCGCATCTGTCCTGCCTCGATTACATCTCGGACGTGGACTGGACCTATTCGACCGAGGTTCAGGAATGGTATGCCAAGATCAAGTCGCGGCCCGCCTTCCGCAGCCTGCTGGCCGACCATCTGCCGGGCGTCCACCCGGCGCCGCATTATGCGCTCCTGGATTTCTGACCCCGCCGAGATCCGTTCGCGGCTGGAACAGCAGGCACGGGCCGAGGGTTTCTCGGCCCTTGGCATTTGCGCCCCCGACGCGAACCCGCAACTGCCCGAGCGGCTGGCCGCGTTCCTGGAACAAGGCCGCCACGGCCAGATGGGCTGGATGGCCGAGCGCACGCATTGGCGCGCCTCGCCCGCGACCCTGTGGCCCGAGGCGCGCTCGGTCGTCATGCTGGCCGAGCTTTACACGCCGGAACACGACCCGATGGCGGTGCTGGACCACAAGAATCGCGGCGCGGTCAGCGTCTACGCGCAGGGCAAGGATTACCACGACCTGGTCAAGAAGCGGCTCAAGCGCCTTGGCGGCTGGCTGGTCGGGCTGACCGGCTGCGAGATCAAGGTCTTTGTCGATACCGCCCCGGTGATGGAGAAACCGCTGGCGCAGGCCGCCGGTCTGGGTTGGCAGGGCAAGCACACCAACCTGCTGTCGCGCGAACTGGGCAGCTGGTTCTTTCTGGGCGCGATCTTCACCACGCTGGACCTGCCGAAGGACGCACCCGAGCATTCGCATTGCGGTTCGTGCCGGGCCTGTCTCGACGCCTGCCCGACCGGGGCCTTTCCGGCACCCTATCAGCTGGACGCGCGGCGCTGCATCTCCTACCTGACCATCGAGCACAAGGGGCCGGTCGATCCCGAGCTGCGGCCGATGCTGGGCAACCGCATCTATGGCTGCGACGACTGCCTTGCCGCCTGCCCCTGGAACAAGTTCGCACAGGCGGCGACCGAGCTGCGCTATCACGGCCCCCACGGCGCGCCGGTGCTGGCGGAGCTTGCGCAACTGGACGATGCGGGTTTCCGCGAGCGTTTCTCGGGCAGTCCGATCAAGCGCATCGGCCGCGACCGCATGGTGCGCAATGTGCTTTACGCCATCGGCAATTCGGGGCTTGCACATCTGCGCCCGCTGGCCGAAGCATTGCGGCAGGACCCCGACCCGGGCGTCGCCGATGCGGCGCAATGGGCATGCGAGCGATTGCCATGATCCACACGCCTCCAAGCCCGCTGCGCGGCATCCTGCTGAAATGCCTCAGCGTGCTGGTGTTCACCATCATGGCCTCGATCGTCAAGGCGACCGCCGAGGGCGGGCTGGGCGTGCCGCCGGGCCAGCAGGTCTTTTTCCGCTCGCTTTTCGCCATTCCGGTCATCCTGGTCTGGCTGGCATTCCGGCACGAACTGGGCGTCGGGCTGAAGACCTTTCGCCCGATGGGGCATTTCTATCGCGGCGTGATCGGCACCGCCGCCATGGGGCTGGGCTTCTGGGCCCTGGCGCTGCTGCCTTTCCCCGAGGTCACGGCCATCGGCTATGCCGCGCCGCTGCTGACGGTGATCTTCGCCGCCATGTTCCTGGGCGAGGACGTGCGGCTGTTCCGCCTGTCCATGGTGGTGCTGGGGCTGGTCGGCGTGGTGATCGTGCTGTCCCCGCGCCTGAGCTTCGGCGCCGAAATGGGCTACAAGGAAAGCCTGGGGGCCATGGTCACGCTGTCGGGTGCCGCCTGCACGGCGCTGGCGCAGATCTTCGTGCGCAAGCTGGTGCAGGAGGAGCGCACCTCGGCCATCGTGTTCTGGTTCTCGGTCACCTCGACGCTGCTGGGGCTGCTGACGGTGCCTTTCGGCTGGGTGATGCCCGATGCCGAAACCGCGGCGCTGCTGGTCACCATCGGGCTTCTGGGCGGGCTGGGGCAGATCCTGCTGACCTCGGCCTATCGCTATGCCGATGCCTCGCTGGTGGCGCCCTTCGAATATGCCTCGATGCTGCTGGCGCTGCTGATCGGCTGGTTCATCTTCGACGAGGCGCCGACCCTGGTCATGCTGATCGGCGCGGCGCTGGTCATCACCGCCGGCATCCTGATCATCTGGCGCGAGCGGCAGCTGGGGCTGGAGCGCAACCGCCAGCGCAAGGCCATGACCCCGCAGGGTTAGGGCGCGGCTGGCTTAGGGCTGCCCGGCAAAGCCGAAGGCGACGTAGTCGCGCAGGTAAGCCTTTTTCGCCGCACCGCACAGTTCCTGATCGTCCAGAAAGTCCGGGAAGGCATCCGGGCCGGGAAAGGCCGCGGGCTTCCCGATTTCCGCACTGGCCGCAAGCCAGGACAGATCGCGCGGCAGGTCCGCCTCGCGCAGCACCATGTCGGGTGAACCGATGCGGGCAAAGCCGGCCAGCACCTCGGATTGGCTGGCCCAGCCCGGATAGGTCGGCAGCGTGGTCTGGCCGTTCAGGTTGCGGCGCAGGAAATCGAGGAAGGCCGCGAACAATTCGGCCTTGCGACCCAGGTCCAGCGCGGCCAGTTCCTGATCCGGCGGCAGGGGCACGCGATGGATCTGGCGCATCAGATCGCGCAATTCGGCATTCCTGCCCCCGATCAGCGATTCGAACGCCGCCCAGGCACGCAGAAGCGGGTGGCGCAGCACGGTAAAGCTGCGGTGGCCGACATGCTGGCGCTTCCATTGCCGAAGGCTGTTCTGGTTGAAATCCCCCGCGACCGCGCCCATCCGCCGCAGCCAGCCGGAGACCCTGCCGGTCGGGCCGCCCTTGATCGGCATGAAGATCAGCCCCCTGCCCGCCTCGGATCCCAGGAACGAGGGCACGGCCGGTCCCCTGCGCGGCTCGAAATTGGGAATACGGCGCAGCATGAACGGATCGAGGCGGGCCAGTTCGGCCTCCATCTCGTCGAAGTTCTCGACCTTCTCGGACAGCTCGCGCGGGTTCTGCGGCACCTGGTCGCTGGCCGGCTCGACCCATTTCAGGTCGGTGCGGCCCAGCCAGTGCAGCAGGCCGGTCATCACCCCGGCATCGCGCAGGTCTTCATAGCCCAGCCAGAAGGCGGCCTGGCCGGTCAGCTGCAAACGGTGCATGACCTTGAGCTGGAATTCCTCGATCTCTCCCACCGTCTGCCGGAACTCGGCACCATCGAAGCACACGGCGGCGGGGATCGGCGTCTCGGTCTCGTTCAGCTTCCACTGGTTGGTGGTCCGGGCCAGCGCGGTCGAGACATAGCTGTCCACCGGGTTGCGGGTCAGGATGATCTTGGCGCAGGCGCGATCCTCCATGATGGCATCGAAGACGCGCGGATCGTGGTCGTGGAAATAGCGAAACCCCGGCAGGTGGTTCGGCTTGTCGAAGATGGCGGCCAGCAGCCGGTGCGGATCGGCATCGCGCTCGGCCATGGTGATACCCTTGAGCTCGTCCTTGTCGGGCCAGCCCATCATGTAGGGGTTGAAGGCCTCGCCGAAGCAGGTGACGCGCTTGATGGCATTCAGCGTCGCCTCCAGCAGGTTCGAGCCGGTGCGCATCTCGGCGAAGATGACGAAGCTGCGGAAAGGCTGGGTCATGGCGCGGGGTATCCTTGGAGGGTCGGCGTATCGGGATCGAAGCGGGGGGCGGTCAGATCGCCCATGAGCTGCGGGCGCAGCCCGGCATTGCGCAGCCTTTGCAGGAACCGGTCCATGCCGGCGATCTCGCGTATCGGCGGCAAGTCGGCCGCGGCCGCGGGGTCGCCACCCAGCCCTTGCAGGATGCTGCCCAGCACGACCGAGGGCCGGGCACAGAAATCGCCCAGATCCCAGACCTGCACCTGCGCCTTGAGCCAGACCGAATTCAGCACATCCATCTGCGCCAGCTCGGTGCGTTGCAGGATGGCGGCGGCACTGCGGATGTCGTCAAAGGGCATGTCGGAATGCAGAAGCGGCACCGCCCAGGCGCCGGTGACGACGAAGATGCGCGCATTGGGGTCGGTAGCGAGAAACCAGTTCATCTCCTGCATGTCGCGCGGGCTGAACTGCCAGACCTGCATGCGCCGGGTGATGCGGATCAGGTTGGCCAGAAAGCCGCGCGGGTCCAGGTCGCGCAACGCGGCGCTGTCCGACAGCGCCCCCGGCCCGATCGGCGAGCGGCCGGCGAATTCCACGCCATCCACCGCGAAAAGATGGCCATGCACATCGGCATCGATCCGGTCGGCCAGCCAGGTCTCGAATCCCGGCAGCAGGTCGGCAAAGCCCTGGAGCACGGCATAGGGTGCCGCGGTCTTGCCGTTCTCGCGGTCCTTCAGTGGAAAGCGGCTTTGCATGTAAAGCCCGGCCCGGCCAAGCCGGCGGCGTGCCACCGCTTGCCCGACGATGCGGTCCACCCTCCCCGGGCGCGGCTCGGCGGCCGGGGCGGCGGTGGGGTCGCCTTGCGGGAAATGCCGGTAAAGCCGGGCCGCGCCGCGCCAGATCTTGCGGGCGACGAAGCAGCGCGATTGCTGCAAAAGCTCCAGGTGGTCGTCATAGAAGATATAGGGCTTGCCCTGGTCGTCGAACTTGGCCAGCGTCAGCGACCGGCTTTCGATATTCGGCGAATGGCGCCGGGCGAGGGTCTGGAAATAGCTTTCGTCCGGGATCCAGACCCGGCTGAAATAGCGTTCGAACTCGGCCCGGCGCGGATCGGCCAGGATGGCGGCAAGCGTGGACCGCGTCAGGCACCACCATTGCGAGCCCAGATGCGGCACCAGCCCTTGCGGAATGCGGCGGCTGAGCTTCAGCCGGCGCTGCAAGGCGACATAGCGGTCGAACAGCTTGCGCCGGCGCCGGAACGAGAACGGAAAACGCAGGGTAAAACGCTCTTCGTTCAGCCCGCCGACGGTCCAGCCCACATCCCCGGCCGTGACGCTTTCGATGAAATCGCATCCGGGATGCCGAGCCAGATAGGCGCAAAGATCCCGCACCGGCCGCAAGGGCAGGCAGGCACCCGAGACGACCAGCACATGCGTCACATCGCCGAAGTGGTCCAGCAGCAGCGCGGCCGCGTCCTGCGTGGCGCGCACCAGGCTGAAGGTGCCCCATTCGCAGGGATGGCGCGGGCTGAACAGCACCTGCGGCAGGTCGGCCAGCCCGGCACGCATGGCCCGGACGGCATCCGCCGACACCTTGGCATCGACATGGACCGAAACCGCGGCCCCGCCCTCGGCCCAGACGCGCGCCATGCCGGCGGCGATGGGCAGTTCCTCGTGGCACAGCATGACCACGCCCAGCCTGACCGGCGCGTCGCTCATGCCCAGTTCCCCTTGGAGATCAGGCCCAGATCCTCGAGCTGGCGCCAATCGCGCAATGCGCAGGATTGCTCGCACCAGAAATCCGGGTCGTCCCGCAGCCCGGCATGATAGGCCAGATATTCCTGGCTGTCGGCGTAATGCTGGCGCCGGGTCAGTTCCTCGGCGGATTTCTCGGCAAAGGTGGACAGGAACTTGGCATGCAGCAGGCAGCCCGACGCCTTTTCGCCGCCGTCCTGGTCATAGACCAGGTTCAACGAACGCGGCAGCAGCATATGGGTCGAGCTGACATAGGCCATCCCCCGCCGCCAGCGGACCAGCGGGATCTTGTTCAGCGCCGGCGCATTTTCGGGGTCGTCGGCGAAAAAGGCCCGGGCCCGAGGCCCGCCCTGGACCCACAGATTGCCGTATTCGCCGTTCTTGCGGATGACGTAATTGGCCGGGTCGAACCAGCGCGCGATCTGGAAGGGGTCCTGCCCGGCGCGATAGGGCTGCGCGACCAGCGAGCCCCTGGGATACATGTCCAGGAGCATGGCCGAGAACGAGCGGATGTTGCTGGCGTCCAGCCAGTCGGTCAGCGCCTGCAAGGGCCGCGTGTCGTGATGCGGATAGACCAGGAATTCGTCGGGATCGACCGTCAGGCACCAATGCCCCGCACCATGGCGGTGCAAGAGCCAGTTCAGCCAGTCCATGCCAAAGCGCGCAGCCTTGTAGCTGGTATGGGCCAGCCAGACCGAAACGTCCTCTTGTCCGCTCAGATAGTCGCGCCCGCCGTCGTCCGAGCCGTTGTCGACCACCAGGAAATGCCGGATGCCCATCGCCCGGTAATAGTCCAGGAACCAAGGCAGGCGCAGCGCCTCGTTGCGCATGGTCGCGAACAGCAGGATATCGCCCGGGTTGATCCGCCCGGTGCGGTCCCGGACCGGGCGCAGCTGGCGGCCACGCCGCAATGCGCGCGCCAACAGCCATTGACGGCGGGCACGAAGCGTCAGCTTTCGCCGGAGAGACCTGAACGGGCGCGGCACGGGAACATCTTTACCTTTTACAAGGCGTCACATAGCCGTAACGGGCGGGTGGTGCAATGTCTGGCTCAACCCTGCGTAGAACGCCGCGAAATGCGTTTCCCAATCCGGCACCGCCAGCGCCGGCAGCCGCAAGGCCGGCGCATCGGCCAGCCGCGCCACCGCGGCCGCCCAGTCGGCCGGCGCATCGGGGGAAAGCCAGGTCGCGTAATCGCCCAGCATCTCGCGCGCGGCCGGCAGGGGCGTGGCAAGGACCGGGATGCCGCGGCCCGCCGCCTCGGTCAGCGGCAGGCCGAAGCCCTCGGCCCGGCTGGGCATCAGCAGCGCGTGGCTGCGACCGATCAGCGCGGCCACCGCGCCGTCGTCCAGATCGGACAGCTCGCGCACCGGCCCGCCGGACGGCAGGCGGTCGAGCCGGGCAAAGACCTCGCGGTTCTCCCAGCCGCGGCGACCGATGATGAACAGTTGCGGCGGATCGGGCCGGCGCTCCAGCATCTGCCAAGCCTCCAGCAGCAGGGCATGGTTCTTGCGCGGCTCGATGGTGCCGAGGGTGACGAAGAACGGGCGCGACAGGTCCAGGCCGGGGGGCAGCCCGGCGGCGCCGGGCGCGGCCAGACGGGTGCCGATGGGTGCGGCCACGACCGGCGCCCCGTCCGGCAGCCCCAGCCGCTCGCGCCAGCGCAGCACATCGGCGCGGGTGGCCTGCGAAACGGTCAGGATCAGCTCGGCCTGTTCCAGCGCGGCGGCAAGGCGGGCGCGGAACTTCTCCGCCTGCGCGGCGCGGGTGAATTCGGGATGGTCCAGCGGGATCGTGTCATGGATCAGGACCGCCCGCGGCAAGGGGCGCAGGCTCCGCAACAGGCCCGGTTGCAGATTGGCGTGGCCGACATTCAGATAGGCGGCCTGCCCCAGATGCGCCTGCACAGCACGGCCAAGCCCCCGCCCTTCGCGGCCGGTCCGTGCCAGCGCCATGCGGCGCAGCGCGGCCTCGGCCCGCGCAGGCAGGGTGTGCCGCCCGCGCAGCCGGTCCAGCAGATCGGGCGGCGGCAGGTCGTCCAGCGCACCGCCCAACCAGCGCAGGATCGCCGCCCCGGCCCGGGGCGGCAGCAGCAACTGGCCGCGCCGCACCCGGCAGAGCAGCAGATGCGGCCGGTCCTGCAAATGGGCCAGCCATTCCGCCTCTACCCGGTCGATGCCCGTCGCCGGACCACCGCCGAGCCGCGAGATCAGCCGCGAGACATCCAGCAGGACCGCCGGATCAGGCCTCATATCCGCCGTTCTGGTGCCAGCGCCAGGCGTCGCCGATCATCTGCGGCAGGGTCGAGCGCGCCGGGTTCCAGCCCAAGACCGAGATCGCCTTCTCGCTGCCCGAGACCAGCTTGACCGCATCGCCGCCGCGGCGCGGCCCCTCGGTCAGCGGCACCGGGCGGTTGGTGACGTGGCGGGAATGGTCGATCACCTCGCGCACCGAAAAACCGTTGCCGGTGCCAAGGCAGAACACCTCGTGCCCGCCCTCGGCCACCTTGCCGTCCAGCAGGTATCGCAGCCCCAGCACATGCGCATCGACCAGGTCCATCACATGCACATAGTCGCGGATGCAGGTGCCGTCCGGCGTCGGGTAATCCGTGCCGTGGATGGTCAGCGCCGGGCGCTTGCCGTCGATGGCATCGAGGATCAGCGGGATCAGGTGCGTCTCGGGCTGGTGGAACTCGCCCACCTCGGCCTCGGGGTCGGCACCGGCCACGTTGAAATAGCGAAAGATCACCGAGCGCAGCCCGTCGGAGGCGCCGAAATCCTTCAGCATGTCCTCGATCGCGCGCTTGGAGGCGCCATAGGCGTTCAGCGGCGTCTGCGCGGTCGCCTCGTCCAGCACCACCCCGTCATGGTCGCCATAGGTGGCGCAGGTCGAGCTGAAGACGAAGTTCCCGACCCCCGCCGCCAGCGTGGCCTCGATCAGGCTCAGCGAGGCGCCGACATTGCCCCGCCAATACTTGCCCGGCTCGCGCATCGCCTCGCCCACCTGGCTCAGCGCGGCGAAATGCATCACGGCGACGGGCTTGTGCCTGGCAAAGACCTCATCCAGCCGGACGCGGTCCAGCAGGTCGCCCTGCTCGAAGGGGCCGAACCGCACCGCCTGCCGCCAGCCGGTGCACAGATTGTCATAGGTGACGGGCTCGAAACCCGCCGCGCGCAATGCCTTGCAGGCATGCGAGCCGATATAGCCCGCGCCACCCGTCACCAGAACCTTGTCGGTCATGCCGCTTATTCCGCCGCCTTGCGCATCGCCTGGAGGTCGGAAAGATAGTCCGCGAACTCGTCCTTGAGATCGTCGCGCGCCAGCCCGAAGGCCACGGTCGCCTGCAGGAAGCCCGCCTTGGAGCCGCAGTCGAACCGCTGGCCGCGGAAGCGCAGGCCGAACACGTCGCGACCCTCGGCGATCTCGTCGGCGATGGCGTCGGTCAGCTGGATCTCGCCGCCCGAGCCCTGCTTGAGCTTATTGAGGTTGTTCAGCACCGAGGGGGCCAGGATATAGCGGCCGATCACCGCCAGGTTCGAGGGCGGGTTCTCCTTGGGCTTCTCGACCATGCCGCGGGCACGGACGATGGCGCCCATGTCCTCGGCCACGTCCAGCACGCCGTAGGCCCTGGTCTTGTCGAGCGGCACTTCCATGGTGGCGACCATGCTGCCGCCGGTTTCGTTATAGGCCTCGACCATCTGCTGAAGGCAGGGCGGCTCGCCCATGATGACGTCGTCGGTCAGGATGACGGCAAAGGGCTCGTCCCCCACCAGGCGACGGGCGCACCAGACGGCATGGCCGAGGCCAAGCGCCTTGTGCTGGCGGACATAGGCGATGGCGCCCGAATCCATGTTGGTCGAGCGCAGGATCTCCAGAAGCTCGGTCTTGCCGGATTTCTTCAGGCTCGATTCCAGCTCGTGGGCGTGGTCGAAGTAATCCTCCAGCGCCCCCTTGCCGCGCGAGGTGACGAAGATGAATTCCTCGATTCCCGCGGCGCGCGCCTCGTCGATGGCGTATTGGATCAGCGGGCGATCCACCAAGGTCATGATTTCCTTGGGAATGCTTTTGGTGGCGGGTAGAAAGCGGGTGCCCAGTCCAGCCACGGGAAAGATGGCCTTGGTGACTTTGCGAGTCATGAAGTCTGTCTCCTGATTTCTGCGCCGTCGCAGGATATTATCCCTTTTTGCCGGCGCCTGCGCAACAAGCGCCTGACCGGCCCAGTCGTTCCTTCGAAATGCCAAAGTGATTCAAATTCTAGACTTAATGGCGATAATCCGCTGGTTCATCTCCGCCGTCCAGGCAAATTTCCCCGTTCGCGCAGAATGCGCGCATTCCTGCCCAGGAATACCACAGGCGAATCGCCGGGTTGCGAGGCGCCCCAAAGCCCGCCGCATTGCTCCCACCAGCCGCCGTCCGTCAGGGTCAGCCGGTGCGGCAGGAAACTGGGGGTCAGCAGCAGCAGCGCCGCCGGCCGCCCCTCGGCCACGGCCCGCGCCGCGCCGGCGCGCAAGGCGGGCGCCTGCCAGTGCCAGCCGCCCAGAAACAGCGGCTCCCCGGTCGCCGCCGCGCGCGGCATGGGCCGGAACGGCGGAGGAGGAGACCGGCTCCAGAGCGGCGGCGCGGGTGCTAGTCCCCGCCCCTCGGCCAGGCCCCGCTCCAGCGTCGCAAGGATCGGGGCGATGGCAAAGGGATCGAGCCGACCGGCCACCATATGGCGCAAGAGCCTCCGGCGCTGGCTGGCACGCAGCCAGCCCGCATCGCCGCCGTGCCGTGCGGCAAAGATCGCGGCCGACCGGCCGATGACGGTCAGATCGCCGGGCACGCCCGCCTCGCCCCGGCCGGCGCCGGGGGCCGCGCCATGGATCACCTCGGCCTCCGGCACCACTGCCGTCAGCCCCTGCGGAAAGCGCGCCGCCATGCGCAGGTTCACGTCGCTTTCGTCCAGATAATAGGCAAACGCCGGATCGAAGCCGCCGATGGCCAGCAGCGCCTCGCGACGAAAGCCGCAATTCGTGCCGATGGTGCTGACCGGATTGCCCTTTTCGGGTGCCAGCAGCGTGGTTTCGGCAATATTCAGCGGCAAGGTCCGGCCCGAGCGCGTGATCCGCTCGGCCCGGACCTGCCAGCGCAGCCCGTCCGGGCCGCGGGTGAAGCCGGCTGCGGCAAGGACGCGCGGATCGGCCAGGGGCGCGGCCAGCGCCGCAGCCCAGCCCGGCGCGGCCAGCGCATCGTCGTCGATGAACAGCACCACCTCGCCCGCCGCCAGCGCCAGCCCCTCGTTGCGCGCCGCCGAGACATTGGCGCGGTCGAAGGCCAGCCGCTTCAGCGGCAGGTCCGGGCGGATGCCGGCCGAGGCGGGATCGGCCACCAGCACGATCTCGAAATCGGGATGGGTCTGGGCGGCCAGCGCGGTCAGGCAACGGGCCAGAGCCTGCGGCCGATGGCGCGAGATGACGACGATGCTGGTCGAAGGCATCCCGCTCGGGGGCATCAGGCGATGCCCATGCGACTCATCATCGCCTCCAGCTTGGGCACGTCCGAGGGGTTGTTCAGCTCCCAGAACTCGCGGCCCTTCGCCTCGACCTCGACGCAAAGGATGCGGCGGCCGCGCTCCAGGAAACGCAATTGCTCCAGCCCCTCCAGCACCTCCAGCCGGCCCTCGCCCCAGGCCGGATATTCGGCCAGCGCCGCGGGGCGATAGGCATAGACGCCGACATGGTGAAACACCGGCGTCGGCTCGCTGGGGCCGAAATCGGCGCCGGCATAGGGGATGACCTCCTTGGAGAAATACAGCGCCCGGCGGTCGTGCCCGAAGACGGCGGTGGTGCCGCCCACCCGGCCGGCCACCCGATCGGAGATCAGTTCCGAGCGCATGGCCCCCGAGCAGCGCAGCACCGGCGTCGCCACGTCGGCGCCCGGATCGGCACGCAGCCCGGCGACCAGCTCCTCGACGAACCAGGTCGGAGTCAGCGGTGCGTCCCCTTGCAGGTTCACCACGATCTCGGGCGAAAGCCCCAGGCTGGCCACCGCCTCGGCGCAGCGTTCGGTGCCGTTTCGGGCCGCGGTCGAGGTCATGGCGACCTCGGCCCCGAAGCCGGCGGCATGGTCGCGGATGCGCTCGTCGTCGGTGGCGACGATCACCCGGTCGATGCCCTGGACCGCCCGCGCCGCCTCCCAGCTGCGGCGGATCAGGGTCTGTCCGGTGCCGGTCGCGCCGCGCAGCTCGACCAGCGGCTTGCCGGGATAGCGCGTCGAGGCGTGGCGCGCGGGAATGACGATAACGACGGACATCGGATCAATCCTTGACCAGCAGCACGCCCGGGGCGAAGGCGATGAAGAACGGGTTTTCGAATCCCGGCTTGCCATAGGCCAGGGCGGCATGGTCGTCGAAACGCACCACCTCGCCCCCCGCGCCGCGCAGCACGGCGTCGCCGGCGGCGGTGTCCCATTCCATGGTGCGGCCCAGCCGCGGGTAGAGATCGGCCTCGCCCGTCGCCACCAGGCAGAATTTCAGCGAGCTGCCCGCCGAGGTCATGTCGCGCACGCCGTAGCGGGCGATATAGGCGTCGGTCGCCGCGTCGCGATGCGATTTCGAGGCGACGACCATCAGCGCCCGGTTGTCAGGCATGGAATTGACGCCGATGGGCGTGACCTCGCCCGGCTCTTCGCCGAAGGGGCCCTTTTCCTCGACCGAGCCGCCCTGCGCGGTGGTGTAGAACAGCCGCCCCTTGGCCGGCGCATAGACCACGCCCAGCCGCGGCACGCCGTTCTCGACATAGGCGATGTTGACGGTGAAGTCGCCGCGGCGCTGCACGAATTCCTTGGTGCCGTCCAGCGGATCGACGATCAGAAAGGTCGACAGGCTTTGGCCGTGGGTCTCGGCCTGTTCCTCGGTCACCAGCGGGATGTCGGGGAATGCAGCGCGCAGCCCGGCCGAAATCAGCGCATCGGCGGCCTCGTCGGCCTCGGTCACGGGCGAGGCGTCGGCCTTCGCGCGCACGTCGAAATCCTCGGCACCGTAGATCTTCATGATCTCGTCGCCGGCGCGCAGGGCGAGACGTCGCATTTCGGCAATCATTCGATCGAATTGCATCGTTTTTCCTTTCCGATCCGCAGCCTCGGGGATGCGGCGGCGATTGAATACCGCTGTCGGCTTCCTTATGATGCCGCGAACCGCGCAGGGCAAGCGCCCCGCTGAGCCGCAACAGAAACCCCAGGTGGAACCGAACCGCCGATGTTCACCCAGCGCCGCAGCCGCAACCTGCTCGAAGCCGCGTTCACCACGCTGTCGCTGATCTATCATGTCACGGTCAACAACCTGCGCAAGGGCCAGCGCAATGCCGTGGTCGGGCTGATCATGACGGTCACGCAGGCCATCGTCATGATCACGGGCTTCTACCTGATCTTCGCCATGATGGGGGTCCGGCATGCGCCGATCCGGGGCGACTACATCGTCTATATCATGTCCGGCATCTTCATGTTCATGGCCCATTCCCAGGCCATCGGCGCGGTGGCCTCGGCGGGCAGTCCCAACAACCAGATGATGAAGCACGGGCCGATGAACACCGCGGTGATGATCACGGCCGCGGCGCTCGCCTCGCTCTACAAGCAGACCTTCTCCAGCATCGTGGTGCTGACCGGCTATCACTACCTGATCCAGCCGATCCAGATCGACAACCCGCTGGGCTGCTATGCCATGCTGCTGCTTTCCTGGTTCGCGGGGTGCTGCATCGGGCTGATCTTCCTGTCGCTCCGGCCCTGGTGGCCGCAGGGCATCCAGGTGCTGACGCAGTTCTACCAGCGCATCAACATGGTGTTTTCGGGCAAGATGTTCGTGGCGAACCTGATGCCCAGCGCGTTGCTGCACATGTTCTCGTGGAACCCGCTGTTCCATGTCATCGACCAGACGCGCGGCTTTGCCTTCATCAACTACTCGCCGCGCAACTCGTCGCTGGACTATCCGCTCTATGCCACGCTGACGCTGCTGATGATCGGGCTGATGGCGGAATTCGTGACCCGCCGGACGGTCTCGATCAGCTGGTCGGCCGGCCGCTGATGCCGCGCCCCGCCCCGCATCTGCCGTGCCTTCGCGCCGGGCCTTGCCCGGCCGCGCGCCGGCGCCCCGACCGCAGGCGCCGACGGCATGTTTTCTGCCGTCCGGCCAGCTTGCAGCCCGCCAGACCCCTTCCTATATAGGCCCATGAAGTGCGAAGGGGCCCTGAACAGGGTCCCCCTCGCTCAATCCAGGGATCGGGCTTCGGGGGCCGTTTAAGGACCCAAGGCCCAGAATATCGCCGCAAGAAAGGTTATTGCATGTCCAAAGTCATCGGCATCGACCTCGGAACCACCAACAGCTGCGTCGCCATCATGGACGGCAGCCAGCCCAAGGTCATCGAGAACTCGGAAGGTGCGCGCACCACGCCCTCGATCGTCGCCTTCACCGACAGCGAACGTCTGGTCGGCCAGCCCGCGAAGCGCCAGGCGGTCACCAACCCGTCGAACACGGTCTTTGCCGTCAAGCGCCTGATCGGCCGCCGCACCACCGACGCGGAAGTCGAGAAGGACAAGAAGCTCGTCCCCTATGCCATCGTCGACGGCGGCAATGGCGACGCCTGGGTCGAGGTGCGCGGCGACAAATATTCGCCCAGCCAGATTTCCGCCTTCATCCTGCAGAAGATGAAGGAAACCGCAGAATCCTACCTGGGCGAGCCGGTCACCCAGGCGGTGATCACGGTTCCCGCCTATTTCAACGACGCCCAGCGCCAAGCCACCAAGGATGCCGGCAAGATTGCCGGGCTGGAAGTCCTGCGCATCATCAACGAGCCGACCGCGGCGGCGCTGGCCTATGGCCTCGACAAGAAGGACAGCAAGACCATCGCGGTCTACGACCTCGGCGGCGGCACCTTCGACATCACCATCCTGGAAATCGACGACGGGCTTTTCGAAGTCAAATCCACCAACGGGGACACGTTCCTGGGCGGTGAGGACTTCGACATGCGCATCGTCAACTACCTGGCCGACGAGTTCAAAAAGGAACACGGCGTCGACCTGACCAAGGACAAGATGGCGCTCCAGCGCCTCAAGGAAGCCGCCGAGAAGGCCAAGATCGAGCTGTCGAGCTCCAGCCAGACCGAGATCAACCAGCCGTTCATCTCGATGGACAAGGATTCGGGCACGCCGCTGCACATGGTCATGAAGCTGACCCGTGCCAAGCTGGAAAGCCTGGTCGGCGACCTGATCAAGCGCACGATGAAGCCGGTGCAGGACGCGCTGAAGGATGCCGGCATGTCCAAGGGCGACATCGACGAGATCGTGCTGGTCGGCGGCATGACCCGCATGCCGAAAGTGGTCGAGGAAGTGACCGCCTTCTTCGGCAAGGAACCGCACAAGGGCGTGAACCCCGACGAGGTCGTGGCGCTTGGCGCCGCCATCCAGGCCGGCGTGCTGCAAGGCGACGTCAAGGACGTGGTGTTGCTGGACGTGACGCCGCTGTCCTTGGGCATCGAGACGCTGGGCGGCGTGTTCACCCGGCTGATCGACCGCAACACCACCATCCCGACCAAGAAGTCGCAGATCTTCTCGACCGCCGAGGACAACCAGAACGCCGTGACCATCCGGGTCTTCCAGGGTGAGCGCGAGATGGCGGCCGACAACAAGCTGTTGGGCCAGTTCAACCTGGAAAACATCCCGCCGGCACCGCGCGGCATGCCGCAGATCGAGGTGACCTTCGACATCGACGCGAACGGCATCGTCAGCGTCAGCGCCAAGGACAAGGGCACCGGCAAGGAGCAGAAGATCACCATCCAGGCCTCGGGCGGCCTTTCGGATGACGAGATCGACCGCATGGTCAAGGACGCCGAAGCCAATGCCGAGGCCGACAAGCAGCGCAAGGAGCTGGTCGAGGCCAAGAACCAGGCCGAAAGCCTGATCCACACCACCAAGAAGTCGCTGGAAGAGCATGGCGACAAGGTGGACGGCTCGACCGTCGAGGCGATCGAACTGGCCGTCGGCGCGCTGGAAGAGGCCCTCAAGTCCGAGGATGCCGGCAAGATCAAGGGCGGCATCCAGAACCTGATGGACGCCTCGATGAAGCTGGGCGAGGCCATCTACAAGGCCAGCCAGGCCGAAGCCGGCACCGGCGATGCCGAGGGCGAGGCCGGACCGCGCGACGTGGATGACGAGATCGTCGATGCCGATTTCGAGGATCTCGGCGAAGACAAGCGCAAGTAAGCGCGATGCGAACCATCCGGCCGGCCCGATGCAGACCCGCACGGGCCGGCCATTTCTTGAAAGACCCCGGACTCGAACGACATGGCGAAACGTGACTATTACGAGGTGCTGGGCGTTGCACGGGGCGCCTCGGCCGACGAGATCAAGAAGGCCTACCGCGCCAAGGCAAAGCAGTTGCACCCCGACCGCAACAAGGATTGCAAGGTGTCCGAAGCCGCGTTCAAGGAAGTGAACGAGGCTTACGAGTGCCTGAAGGACGACCAGAAGAAGGCCGCCTATGACCGCTTCGGCCATGCCGCCTTCGAGAACGGCGGCGGCGGTTTCGGCCGGGGCAACGGCCATGGCGATTTCGGCTCGGCCTTCGCCGACGTGTTCGAGGACCTGTTCGGCGACATGATGGGCCGCCGCGCCGGTGGCGGCGGGCGTTCTCGTGCCAGCCGCGGCCAGGATCTGCGCTACAATCTGCGCGTCTCGCTGGAAGAAGCCTATAACGGCGCGCAAAAGACCATCAACGTTCCCGGTTCGGTCGCCTGCGCCGCCTGCAACGGCACCGGCGCCGAGGGCGCGGTCGAGCCCGCCACCTGCCCCACCTGTTCGGGCATGGGCAAGGTCCGGGCGACGCAGGGCTTCTTCACCGTCGAGCGCACCTGCCCGACCTGCAGCGGCCATGGCCAGATCGTCAAGAATCCCTGCCAGGAATGCCGTGGCGCCGGACGCGTCCAGAAAGAGCGCACGCTGTCGGTGAACATTCCCGCCGGGGTCGAGACCGGCACCCGCATCCGCTTGGCGGGCGAGGGCGATGCCGGGATGCGCGGCGGTCCGGCGGGCGACCTCTACATCTTCATCGAGGTCAGGGAACATCCGATCTTCATGCGCGACGGCCGGATGCTGGCCTGCCAGGTTCCGGTCAGCATGACCACCGCCGCGCTCGGCGGCGAGATCGAGGTGCCGACCATCGACGGCGGCCGCTCGCGCGTCAAGGTGCCGCCGGGCACGCAATCGGGCAAGCAGTTGCGGCTGCGCGGCAAGGGCATGCCGCCCCTGCGCCACGGGCCGGGGCTGAACGGCGAAGCCGGCGACATGCTGATCGAGCTGGCGGTCGAGACGCCGGTGAACCTGACCGCGCGCCAGAAAGAGCTTTTGCGCGAGTTCGAGGCCATCAATGCCGACAACAACCCGCAGACCCAGGGCTTTTTCCAGAAGATCAAGGGGTTCTGGGACGAAATGAAGGGCTGATCGGGCGTTAACCGCCTGTTCACCCCTCCATGCCAGTCTGGCGGCATGGAACCGAATCGCGCCTTTCACGAAGCACCATTGCCGCTTTTCGCCCCCGCGCCAGGCTCTGCGGGGGATGAAGCTCCGCTCGCCGGGGCCGCCTCCGTTGCGTGCGGCACACGCCCGCCCAGCTATATCGCCGATCACCGTGCCCGGCTGCGGGAACGCTTCATGCAGGGCGGCGCGGCGGCCATGCCCGATTACGAACTTCTGGAGCTGGTGCTGTTCCGCGCCATCCCGCGCCAGGACGTGAAGCCCCTGGCACGCCGGCTGCTCGATCGTTTCGGGGATTTCAACCGCGTGCTTTCCGCCCCGCCCGCCCGGCTGGCCGAGGTTTCGGGCCTCGGCCCCGCCGTCCTGCAAGAGCTGAAGATCGTCGAGGCGGCGGCACAACGGCTCGCCCGGTCGCGCGTCATGCATCGCCCGGTGCTGACCAGTTGGGACGCGCTGCTGGACTATTGCCACACCGCCATGGCGCATGGCGAGATCGAACAGTTCCGGGTGCTCTATCTCGACCGCAAGAATGTGCTGATCGCGGATGAGGAACAGGCGCGCGGCACCGTCGATCACGTCCCGGTCTATCCGCGCGAGATCATGCGCCGGGCGCTGGAACTGTCCGCCAGCGCGCTGATTCTGGTGCACAACCATCCTTCGGGCGACCCGACCCCATCGCAGGCCGACATCGGCATGACGAACCGCATCGTCGCGGCGGCCGAGGTGATGGGAATCGCGGTCCACGACCACCTGATCATCGGCAGGTCGCGCGAACTCAGCTTTCGCAGCGAAGGACTGCTTTAGCGCAAACACGCGGAAAGGCGCCTGTTCCCGCGCAACCAAAATCCCACACCTGCGGCGATTTGCGGCGCTGCCGGACACCGGGGCCGCTGGACTGACGGGGATTTGATCGCTAGAACCGCGCGGCGAGGGCTTGTGCAAAACACGGCCCGTTCCGTCGTATCGCCCCGAATTCCGGGGCATAAATGGAGATCAAACCCGTGTCCCACGCAGACGAACACGCAGGCGATCACGGCGCCACCCGGAGGGACTTCCTCTACTACGCGACGGCCGGTGCCGGCACCGTCGCGGCCGGGGCCGCCGCCTGGACCCTTGTCAACCAGATGAACCCCTCGGCCGATGTGCAGGCGCTTGCCTCGATCCAGGTCGATGTCAGCGGCGTCGAGACCGGCACCCAGCTGACGGTGAAATGGCTCGGCAAGCCCGTGTTCATCCGTCGCCGCACCGAGGACGAGATCCAGGCCGGCCGTGAGGTCGATCTGGGCCAGTTGATCGACCGGAGCGCCCAGAACTCCAACAAGCCCGACGCGCCCGCCACCGACGAAAACCGCACGATGGACGAGGCCGGCGAGTGGCTGGTGATGATCGGCGTCTGCACCCATCTGGGCTGCGTGCCGATCGGCGACGGCGCCGGCGATTTCGGCGGCTGGTTCTGCCCGTGCCACGGGTCGCATTACGACACCTCGGGCCGCATCCGCAGGGGGCCGGCGCCGCAGAACCTGCATATCCCCGTCGCCGAATTCCTCGACGACACCACCATCAAGCTGGGCTGAGGAGGCGCACATGGCCGGAATTCCCCACGACCATTACGAGCCCAAGACGGGCTTCGAGCGCTGGCTGCATCGCCGCCTGCCCATCGTCAGCCTGGTCTACGACACCCTGATGATCCCCACCCCCAAGAACCTCAACTGGTGGTGGATCTGGGGCATCGTGCTGGCCTTCTGCCTGGTGCTGCAAATCGCGACCGGCATCGTGCTGGTGATGCATTACACGCCGCATGTCGACCTGGCCTTCGCCTCGGTCGAGCATATCATGCGCGACGTGAACGGCGGCTACATGCTGCGCTACCTGCATGCGAACGGCGCCTCGCTGTTCTTCCTCGCCGTCTATATCCACATCTTCCGCGGCCTCTATTACGGCTCCTACAAGGCCCCGCGCGAGGTGACCTGGATCGTCGGCATGCTGATCTATCTGATGATGATGGGCACCGCCTTCATGGGCTATGTGCTGCCCTGGGGCCAGATGTCCTTCTGGGGCGCCACGGTGATCACCGGCCTCTTCGGCGCGATCCCGGGCGTCGGCGAAGCGATCCAGACCTGGCTGCTGGGCGGCCCGGCGGTGGACAACCCCACGCTCAACCGCTTCTTCTCGCTGCATTACCTGCTGCCCTTCGTCATCGCGGCGCTGGTAGTGGTCCATATCTGGGCCTTCCACACCACCGGCAACAACAACCCGACCGGCGTCGAGGTCCGTCGCGGCTCGAAGGAAGAGGCGAAGAAGGACACCCTGCCCTTCTGGCCCTATTTCGTGATCAAGGATCTGTTCGCGCTGGCCGTTGTGCTGGTCGTGTTCTTCGCCATCGTCGGCTTCATGCCGAACTATCTGGGCCATCCCGACAACTATATCGAGGCGAACCCGCTGGTGACGCCCGCGCATATCGTGCCGGAATGGTATTTCCTGCCCTTCTACGCCATCCTGCGCGCCTTCACCGCCGATGTCTGGGTGGTGATGCTGGTCAACTGGCTGTCCTTCGGCATCATCGACGCCAAGTTCTTCGGCGTGATCGCGATGTTCGGCGCCATCCTGGTCATGGCCCTGGTGCCGTGGCTTGACACCTCGCGCGTACGCTCGGGCCAGTATCGCCCGCTGTTCAAGTGGTGGTTCTGGCTGCTGGCGGTGGACTTCGTGGTCCTGATGTGGGTGGGCGCCATGCCGGCCGAGGGGATCTATCCCTATATCGCGCTGGCCGGCTCGGCCTATTGGTTCGCCTATTTCCTCATCATCCTGCCGCTGCTGGGCATCATCGAAAAACCCGATGCGATGCCGCAGACCATCGAGGAAGACTTCAATGCCCATTACGGGCCTGAAACCCATCCTGCCGAGTAAGGAGAGGCAACAATGACCCTGAGAAACGCATCGCTCACGGCTGTTGCGGCCCTGACCGTTGCCCTGGCAGGCGGCGCCGTGGCACAGGACGCAAGCACCGCGCCCGGCACGACGGCTCCTGCGGGCTCGAGCTATCATACGAACGAGGCCGCTCCCGCGGCTGCCGACACGGCACCGGCGGCGGAAGCCGCGGACGAGCCGGCAGCGGAAGAGGCCGAGGCCGGGGAAGCCGAGGTAACGGAAGAACCGGCCGCCACGGAAACGCCGGCCGAAGAGCCGGCCGCGGACGAGCCGGCGGCAACCGAGGAACCGGACGCCGAAGCCGAGCCCGCTGCCGAGGAAGCGCAAGCGACCACGGAAGAGGCCCCGGCCGAGGAGCCGGCTGCCGAGGAACCGGCAGCGGAAGAACCCGCGGAAGAGCCGGCCGCAGACGCTCCTGCCGAGGAGGCCGCGGCCGAGGAAGCCCCGGCCGAGCCCGAAGCAGCTGCCGAGGAACCGGCCGCCGAAGAGCCGGAAGCGACCGAGGAGGAAGCCCCCGCAGAGGAGGCCGCCGCCGAGGAAGCTCCCGCAGAGGAAGTCGTCGAAGACGAAGCCGCTGCCGATCATGGCGACGCGGCCGCTCAAGAGGCAGGCGACAGCCATGCCGCCGCGCATATCGAGGACATCTCGTTCAGCTTCGAGGGGCCCTTCGGCAAGTTCGACCAGCATCAGCTGCAGCGCGGCTTGCAGGTCTATACCGAGGTCTGCTCGGCCTGCCACGGCCTGCGCTATGTGCCGCTGCGCACCCTTGCCGACGAGGGCGGCCCGCAGCTGCCCGAGGATCAGGTCCGCGCCTATGCCGCGAACTTCGACATCACCGACCCGGAAACCGAAGAGGATCGCCCGCGCGTTCCGACCGACCACTTCCCCACCGTCAGCGGTGAGGGGATGGGACCGGACCTGTCGCTGATGGCCAAGGCGCGCGCCGGGTTCCACGGCCCCTACGGCACCGGCCTTTCGCAGCTGTTCAACGGCATCGGCGGCCCGGAATACATCCATGCCGTCCTGACCGGCTATGACGGCGAGGAAAAGGAAGAGGCAGGCGCGGTGCTTTACCACAACGCCGCCTTCGCCGGGAACTGGATCCAGATGGCGGCGCCCCTCAGCGACGACCAGGTCACCTATGAGGATGGCACCCCGGCGACCGTCGACCAGATGGCGACCGACGTGGCCGCCTTCCTGATGTGGACCGCCGAGCCCAAGATGATGGATCGCAAGCAGGTCGGCTTCGTCTCGGTGATCTTCCTGATCGTGCTTGCAGCGCTGCTCTACCTGACCAACAAGAAGCTGTGGCAGCCGATCAAGCATCCGCGCAAGCCGGAATGATCGCCCGGTCCTGATCCTGAAACGCGCCCTCCGGGGCGCGTTTTTCTTTGCCGGGACGCGCTTTCGCCCTGCCTGATATGGACAAGCTGCCCGCGCGCCGTTCAGATGGCCCGGTGCGACGTTGGCAAGAGGCTGGATATGACGATCTACAATCTCGGCTCGATCAACATCGATCACGTCTATCGCCTGCCCGCCCTGCCCCGCCCGGGCGAGACGCTGCACGCGCAATCCTATGCCCAGGGGCTGGGCGGCAAGGGTGCCAACCAGTCGGTCGCCGCCGCCCGAGCCGGGGCCGATGTCGTCCATCTGGGCGCCATGGCCGCGAGCGACGGCTGGGTGCTTGGGCGGCTTGCCGAGGCGGGTGTCCAGACCTCGGCCATCGCCCGGCTGCCGGACATCGCCACCGGCCATGCGATCATCCTGGTCGATACCGCGGGCGAGAACTCGATCGTGCTGCATGGCGGCGCCAACCTCGCCCTGCCGGCGGCCCTGGCCAGCGGCATCGGCTTTGGCCCGGACGACATCCTGCTGATGCAGAACGAAACCAACCTGCAGGCCGAAACCGCCGCGCTGGCCCGTCGGGCGGGCGCGCGGGTGATCTATTCCGCCGCCCCCTTCAGCATCGCGGCGCTGCGCGAGGTTTTGCCGCATGTTTCGATCCTGTCGGTGAACGAGATCGAGGCCCGCGACACCTTCGCCGCCTTCGGCGAGGATCTGCCCGTCGAGGGCCTGCTGGTCACCCGCGGCGCCGAGGGGGCCGAATTCCGCGACCTGCGCGGCGGGCAGGCCTGGCACCAGCCGGCCTTTGCGGTAGAGGCGGTGGATACGACCGGCGCCGGGGATTGCTTTACCGGTTGGTTCGCCGCCGGGCTGGCACGGGGCGAGAACCCGCCGACCGCCCTGCGCCATGCAGCAGCCGCAGCGGCGCTGCAAGTCACCCGCAGGGGCGCCGGCGATGCCATGCCCGACCGCACCGAAGTCCTCGCTTTTCTGAAAGCCCGCGGCTGAGAGCTTGCCCGCAGCCCCGCATCTGCCTATCTGGAGCCCATGAGAATTCCGTTCCTGAACCGCCCGGCCACCGTCGCCGTCCTGCGCCTGCAAGGTGCCATCGGGGTTGCCGGTCGCGGCGGCCCCGGCCTGTCCGATGCCGCGCTGGCGCCTCTGCTGGAACGCGCCTTCAAGCGGCGCAAGCCCGCCGCCGTGGCCTTGGCTCTGAACTCGCCCGGCGGCTCGCCGGTCCAGTCCAGCCTGATCGGCGCCCGCATCCGCCGCCTGGCCGAAGAGCGCGGGATCCCGGTCCATGCCTTCGTCGAGGACGTGGCGGCCTCGGGCGGGTATTGGCTGGCCACGGCGGCGGATTACATCTGGGCCGACGACAGCTCGGTGCTGGGCTCGATCGGGGTGATCTCCTCGGGCTTCGGCTTCGTCGAGCTGATCCAGCGCCACGGCATCGAGCGCCGCGTGCATACCGCCGGTCGCTCGAAATCGATGCTGGATCCGTTCCGGCCCCAGACCCCCGAGGACATCGAGCGGTTGGACCGCCTGCTGGGTCCGATCCACGAGGCGTTCAAGGAACAGGTGCGCGCGCGGCGCGGCAACCGCCTGCCCGAGGATCGCGACCTGTTCACCGGCGAGATCTGGACCGGCCGCGAGGCAGTCGAACTGGGACTTGCCGACGGGATCGCCCATCTGGTCCCGAAGATGCGCGAGCTTTACGGCAAGGAGGTGCGCTTCCTGACCTATGGCCAGCGTGTGCCGCTGCTGCGCCGCTTCGGCCTCTCCGCCGATGATTTCATCGACGGCATCGAGGAACGCAGCGCCTTCGCGCGTTTTGGGGCGGGGCGCGGATGATCAAGACCGTCATCCTGTGCCTGCTCATCATCGTCGCGCTGGCCCTGGCCGCCGGCCCGGGGGTGCGCCGCGTGATCGCGAGGCTGCTGGGGATCGGGCGGAAATGACCGCGCTGGTGACCGGGGGCGCCCGCCGTCTGGGCCGTGCCATCACGCTGTATCTGGCCCGGCGCGGGCTGGACGTGGCGATCCATTACCAAAGCTCGGCCGCCGATGCCGAGGCCACCGCCGCCGAGGCCCGCGCCATGGGCGTGCGCGCCCAGATCTTCGAGGCCGACCTTCTGGATCTCGACCAGAGCGAGGCGCTGGTGGACCGTGCCCATGCCACGCTGGGACCGCTGACGCTTCTGGTCAACAACGCCTCGATCTTCGAATACGACAATATCGCCACGGCGACGCACGAAAGCTGGGACCGCCACATGGGCTCGAACCTGCGCGCACCCTTCATCCTGACGCAGGCATTCGCGCGCCAGGTTCCCAAGGCCGACCGCAGCGGCACCGAGCCGGTGGCGCGCGGGCTGGTCGTCAACATGATCGACCAGCGCGTGCTGAAGCCGACGCCGGAGTTCATGACCTATTCGCTGGCCAAGGCCGGCCTGTGGTGGCTGACGCGAACCTCGGCCCAGGCACTGGCGCCGGATATCCGCGTCAATGCCATCGGCCCCGGCCCGACCATGCAGGGCATCCGCCAGTCCGACAGCCATTTCGCCAACCAGCGCGCCGCGACCATCCTGCAACGCGGCGCCGGACCCGAGGATGTCTGCGCCGCGCTAGGCTATCTGATGGACGCGCCTTCGGTCACCGGACAGCTGATCTGCGTGGACGGCGGCCAGCATCTGGCCTGGCGAACCCCCGATGTCCTGGGAGTCGAATAGAGCAAAAATCCGCCGGTCTGCGGCAAGTTGTCCACCTTGCGGAACGCGTTCACGCAATCTTCACGATTCTGGTAAGAAATTCAGAGGATTGTGAAGGAGAGAAAAAATATCTCCTTTAATCAATACCTTATTCTAGTGCCTAGAATTTGTGCAAATCGAGGAAACCCCAACAAACGCTAATTGAACGCGTGATACTCCCAAGCTGATTCACAGAGTTATCCACAGATTCCGTGGACAGGATTCAGCTTGAACTTCCCAGCACCAGCTTGCAGCCGAGCCCGAGAATCATTTGGTTAGCCATATGACCGATTCCACCCCAGAAACGCGCCCCGCCAAGACGGGCCACGCGCTGATCCAGGACTATCTGAAGACGCTCGACGGCTCGCCGGGGGTCTATCGGATGCTGGACCAGCAGGGGGCGGTGCTTTACGTTGGCAAGGCGCGGAACCTGCGGGCGCGGGTCTCGAACTATGCGCGCGGCAGCGGGCATTCGGCGCGGATCGCGCGGATGATCCGCGAGACCTGCTCGATGATGTTCCTGACCACGCGCACCGAGACCGAGGCGCTGCTCTTGGAGCAGAACCTCATCAAGCAGCTCAAGCCGCGCTACAACGTGCTGCTGCGCGACGACAAGAGCTTTCCGAACATCCTGGTGGCGAAGTCGCACCCCTTCGCGCAGATCAAGAAGCATCGCGGCGCCAAGGCGGAAAAGGGCGACTATTACGGCCCCTTCGCCAGCGCCGGGGCGGTCAACCGGACGCTGAACCAGTTGCAGCGGGTGTTCCTGCTGCGCTCTTGCACCGACGCGACCTTTTCCAGCCGGACGCGGCCCTGCCTGCTTTACCAGATCAAGCGGTGCAGCGCGCCCTGCGTCGGCCGCATCGGGCTGGAGGAATACAACGCCCTGGTCGCCGATGCCGAGCTGTTCCTGCAAGGCAAGTCCACCGCAATCCAGGCCCAGCTGGCCCGCGAGATGGCCGAGGCGGCCGAGGCGATGGAATACGAACGCGCCGCCGCCTTGCGCGACCGCATCAAGGCGCTGACCGCCGTGCAATCGGTGCAGGCGATCAACCCGCGCGGCGTACCCGAGGCCGACGTGATCGCGCTGCACATGGAGGGCGGGCAGGCCTGCGTGCAGGTCTTTTTCATCCGCGGCAACCAAAGCTGGGGCAACCGCGATTTCTATCCCCGGCTGAACGGGGTCGAGTCGGCCGACGAGGTGATGCAGGCTTTCCTGGCGCAGTTCTACGACGGCAAGGTGCCGCCACGGCTGATCCTGCTGTCGCACGGCATCGAGGACCCCGACCTGATGACCGAGGCGCTGTCGGAAAAGGCCGGGCGCAAGGTCACGCTGGGCGTGCCCCGGCGCGGCGAAAAGGCCGAACTGGTGGAAAACGCCCTGCGCAACGCCCGCGAAAGCCTGGCGCGGCGCATGTCGGAAAGCGCCGCGCAGCAGCGGCTGCTGGAGGGGCTGGCCGAGGCCCTGGACCTGCCTGCCGTTCCGCAGCGCATCGAGGTCTATGACAACAGCCATATCCAGGGCACCAATGCCGTGGGCGGCATGGTCGTCGCCGGCCCCGAGGGCTGGATCAAGAGCCAGTATCGCAAGTTCAACATCAAGGGCACCGAGATCAC
Organism: Paracoccus denitrificans; assembly: GCF_900100045.1. Lineage (GTDB taxonomy): Bacteria > Pseudomonadota > Alphaproteobacteria > Rhodobacterales > Rhodobacteraceae > Paracoccus > Paracoccus denitrificans. The sequence goes on from NZ_FNEA01000005.1 coordinate 162,343, forward strand.
GCCGGGCGACGATTTCGGCATGATGAAAGAGGTGCTGACCCGCCGCTTTTCGCGCCTGCTGAAAGAGGATCCCGACCGCCAGACCGACGCCTGGCCCGACCTCTTGCTGATCGACGGCGGCGCGGGGCAGGTCTCGGCCGTGCATGAGATCATGGCCGAGATGGGGGTCGAGGACATTCCGATGATCGGCGTCGCCAAGGGCGAGGATCGCGACCACGGCAAGGAAGAGTTCCACCGTCACGGCCAGCGCCCCTTCGCCCTGCGGATGAACGATCCGGTGCTGTATTTCATCCAGCGCCTGCGGGACGAGGCGCATCGCTGGGCCATCGGCACCCATCGCGCCAAGCGGGCCAAGGCGGTGATGGCCAACCCGCTGGACGAGATCGCCGGTATCGGCGCCGCCCGCAAGCGGGCGCTTCTGGCGCATTTCGGCAGCGCCAAGGCGGTCAGTCGCGCCGGCCTTGCCGATCTGGTCGCGGTCGAGGGCATCAGCGAAGCCATGGCGCAGAAGATCGTCGATCATTTCCACAAGGGCTGACAGGAGGAAGCCATGGAGGACATCATTCGCACATTCTTCGCCCGCTATGAGCGGCTGTTCGCGCAGGCCCTGGCCGGCGAGGCGGAGATGGAAGAGGTCGCCGCGCTCTACGCCCCGGAATTCATCGCCGCCTCTCCGGCCGGGGTGAAGGCGGGGCGCAACGACGATCAGCTACGGCAGGCCATGGCGCAGGGTTATGCGCATTACCGGGCCATCGGCACGAAAAAGATGACGATCCGCGAGATCCGGCTGTCGCCGATGGACGCGCTGCATTGCGTGGCCCATGTCGGCTGGACGGCCCTCTATGACCGGAGCGACGCGCCCGAAATCGCCATCGAATTCGAGGTGCATTACCTCGTCCAGATCCTCGACGGCACGCCCAGGGTCTTTGGCTGGGTGACCGGCGACGAAGAGGCGCTGCTGAAACAGCACGGCATCGTCTGACCTGGGCTAACGGCAGCGCGCAGGATTGACCCCCACCGCCCGCAATCCCCAATCGGTCATCTGCGCGACAAGCTGCTGGCCCGCCGCATCGAAGGCCGGGATCAGGTCGGCGGTTTTCGTCGTCGGCGCCTGGGCGGTGGCGGTGAAATGCCCGCGCGAGACGACGCGGGCGTCCATCTCGCGCACCATCTGCGCATCGACCGTCAACTTGATGATGGCGCCCTGCCCCGCGACCTCGGCATTGAAGTCGTTGACCTCGGAAATCAGCGCGTAGTCGCCGGCCGTGCCCAGCGGCGCGCGGCCGACATGGGTAAAGGCGTCATAGACGCCAAAGCCGCGCACCAGCAGGGTCTGCAGGGTGACGGGCACCGTATCGCCCCAGCGCGCATCGGGCAGGTATTGCGTCTGCAATTCGTTCGGGCGGACCATGATGCGGTCGGTGTCCAGCGTGCCGCGCGCCTTGGGCGGCTCGATCACCAGTTCGGCCAACCGGCCCCGGCCGCAGCTGCGCGGCACGTCCGAAGGCGGGCGCAGCTCGAACACATCGCGGTCGGGCTCTCCCTCCAGCGCGCGCAGCGCGGCGCAGCCCGGCAGGGTCAGGGTCAGGACAAGCAGGGCGGCGGTGATGCGCATCATGGACTCCCTCAACGGCGGAACTCGGGCACGCGCGGCCCCGAGAAGACTTGCGACGGGTTGCGCCTCAGCGCCGAGACCAGCTCGTTCACATTGCCCACCAGCCCGCGCAGATCGCTGGCCATGCGGGTGAATTGCGGCAGCCCCTCGCGGGTGAAAGCCTGCACCGGGGCGCGGGCGCTGTCCAGCATGCCGCGCAGACTGGCAAAGGCGGCATCGGCGCTGTCGGCGGCATTGCGAAAGCGGTCGGTGATCTCGGGCAGGTCGGCGACCACGCGGTCAATGGCCTCGTTCGCCTTGCCCAGCGTCACGCGCAGATCGGCCACCACCGGCTCGACATTGCTGTTGATGACCCGGTCGGCGCCGTCGAAGGCCCGCTCGGCCGAGGCCAGCGTGCGGCTCCCGACCTCCAGCGCCGCATCCAGGCTGTCGAGGCTCTGGTCCGCGCGCTCGGTCAGCCGGTTCAGATCGGATTGCAGCGTGGCGGCGGTCTGGTCCAGCCGTTGCGTCAGCGTCTTCAGGTCGCCCGAGACATAGGCGCGCACCTCGTCCAGCGTGGCGGTGCCGGAGTCCAGCGCCGTATCGACCTTGGCTGCGCTTTCGTTGAACTTGGCCAGCGCGGTGTCGGCATTGCCCAGCGTCGTCTCGGCCGCCGCGCTGAGCCCGTCCAGCCGTTCGCCGAAGGCCGAGATGTCGGATGCCGCCGAGGCGATGGAATCGGTGGCCGTGGTCACATCGGCCAATGCCTTGTCCAGGTTGGCGCTGGAGCGTTCCACATTGTCCAGAATGTTGCGCACCCGGTCCTGGTTTTCGTCGCCCAGCAGCTTGGTCAGTTGCTCGGCCACGGTGTTCAGCCGCGACAGCATCTCGGGGCCCTGTTCCGACAGCGTTTGCAGGGCCGAGCGGTTGGCGGCGATCACCGGGATCGAATCCGGGTCCACGTCGCGCAGCAGCGGCGAATCGGGCCGGCCCGAGGTGATCGCGACATTGGCGATGCCGGTGACGCCCTGGATCTCGATCGAGGCGCGGGAATCGGTGCGCACCGGCGTATCCTCGGCCACCTCGACCCGAACCCGGACCGCGCCGTTCACGCTTGGCGACAGTTGCATGTCCACGACCTTGCCGACGGAAAGCCCGGCGAAAAGCACCTCCGAGGACACGCCCAAGCCCGACACCTCTGGGAAATAGATGTCATAATAGGCGAATTGCCGGTCCAGTTGCAGCTTGGCGAACCACATCAGGAACAACAGCATCCCCAGGAAGCCCGCGATGGTAAAGGCTCCGATCAGGACGTAATTGGCCTTGGTCTCCATGGGCTTACTCCTTTGCGCGGCCGGTGGTCATGGCGGCGCGGGCGCGCGGGCCGTGGAAATATTCATGCACCCAAGGGTGATCGACCCGAAGCATTTCGGCCATGGTGCCGCTGACCAGCACCTTCTTTTCCGCCAGGACCGCGATGCGGTCGCAACAGGCATGCAGCGTATCGAGGTCATGCGTCACCAGAAAGACCGAGAGGTCCAGCGCATTGCGCAACTCGACGATCAGCCGGTCGAAGGCATCGGCACCGATGGGATCAAGCCCCGCCGTCGGCTCGTCCAGGAACAGGATCTCGGGGTCCAGCGCCAGCGCGCGCGCCAGCCCCGCGCGCTTTCTCATGCCGCCGGACAGGTCCGAGGGATATTTGTCGTTCGCGTTCCACGGCAGCCCGGCCATCGAGACCTTGAGTTCCGCCAGCCCTTGCCGCGCCTCGGGCGTAAGCCCCGGCACGGCGCGCAGCGGCACCTCGACATTCTCGCGCACGGTCAGCGAGGAAAACAGCGCGCCCCCCTGGAACATCACGCCCCAGCGCCGCTCCAGCGCCTCGCGCGCGGGGCCGGTCAGCGCGCCCACGTCCTGGTCGAAGACCCGGACCGTGCCGGCGGTCGGCCGGTTCAGCCCGACGATGGTGCGCAACAGCACCGATTTCCCGGTGCCCGAGCCGCCGACCACGCCCAGGATCTCGCCCCGCCGCAGGTCGAGGTCCAGCCCGTCATGCACCACATGGCGGCCGAACTGGGTGCGCAAGCCCCGAACCTCGATGATATTCCCGCTCACAGCCCCACCTCGGAGAAGAAGATCGAGAACAGCGCATCCGCGACGATCACGGCAAAGATCGCGTTGACCACGGCGCGCGAGGTCTCGGCGCCCAGCGATTCCGCGTCCTTGCCGACCTTCATCCCGGCATGGCAGCCGATGACGCCGATGATCAGCGCAAAGACCGGCGCCTTGGACAGGCCGACGATGACATGGTCGACGCTGGTATCCGCCAGGAGCCGATAGCGGAACATCGAAGGCGAGATGCCAAGTTCGATCCAGGACATCAGCGCGCCGCCGACCAGCCCGGCGATATTGGCGATCAGGCCCAGGATCGGCAGGGTGATGATCAGCGCCAGCACGCGCGGCAGGATCAGCACCATGTCGGGGTCCAGCCCCAGCGTGCGCATGGCGTCGATTTCCTCGTTCATCTTCATCGAGCCGATCGAGGCGGTCAGGGCCGAGGCGGTGCGGCCCGCCACGATGATCGCGGTCAGAAGGATGCCCAGTTCGCGCAGGATCGAAATGGCGATCAGGTCGATGACAAAGACCTCGGCCCCGAACTGGCGCAGCTGGACCGCGCCCTGAAAGGCCAGCACGATGCCGATCAGGAACGACATCAGCGCCACGATGGGCACGGCGCGCAGCCCGGTTTCCTGGCAGTGATACACCAGCGAGGTAAAGCGGAAATCGCCGGGATGCCGGATGCCGCGCGCCAGCGCGGCCAGAAAGCGGCCCAGATATTCCGCGATCTCGCGCAGGAACACCAGCGCGGCGACCATGCGGCGGCCGGTCTGCTCCAGCATCAGCCGCCAGCCGGCAGGGCCCGCAGATTCGGCCTCGGGCTGCGGCAGCGCCTGCCGCACGGTGTCGAGCAGTTGCGCCTGCGTCCCGGTCAACCCGTCCAGGCTTGCCCCCTCGCGTTCGCGCCCGGTCAGATACCAGGCGGCGGCGGTGTCGAGGCGGGTCAGCCCCGACAGCTCCAGCCGGCTTGCGGTCCCCGCTTCGGGCGGCAACTGGCCCAGCGTCCAGACGGTGAACTCGCCCGCCAGCCGCAGCACGCCGTCCGAGACGGAGGCGCTAAGCTTGGGATCGGTGGGAAGGCTGGCCATGACGGTCCTGATCGCAAGGGGTGAATGGGATTCATCCAGCGATTGCCGGAGTTTGTCAAATCCGGCCGGCACTCCCGGCCGGACGCTGTGGCCGATCCGCCCCTGGCCGGGCACGGGGCCTGCCGCGCGGCAAAAGCCGATACACGCATTTGCCGGGGCTTTCGATATTGTCCATATTGACTAAAATACGCGCCATGATTTAGTTGGGGCGTTCCGTTATGCCGCACGGCGCGACAATCGCCCGTAGAGGCCGGCTTGAACATGCTGCGGACCGGCTGGTCCAGCATGCGCGGCCGGGATGAAGAATACCGCTTGCGGCATGGCCCGCGGCCCTTGCGGCCAAGGCACATGCCCGGGAAGGGCTCCTCGGGATCCGGCTGAACGAGTATTATTTTAACCATGATCCCGAGGATGACCGTCCTCGCTGCCCTCCGGCACAAAGGTCAGCCCTGCGCCAGGGCGCGCATCATCCTGACCGGCTCGGTTCTGGCCAGGCGCAGCACATGCGCCATATAGGGCTGTTGCAGATCCTCGGTCCGCAGCGCGGCGTAAAGCCGGCGCAACATGCCCTGACGGCCCAGCGGCAGCAGCGCCAGTTCGGGATTGCCGGCCTGGGCGCGCAGCACCCAGTCGGGCATCACCGCCACCCCGCGCCCGGATGCGATCAGCATCAGCGCGATGGCCGTCTGTTCGACCTGCCGCAGATGCGCGGGCTCGACCCCGGCCGGATCGAGGAATTGCGAGAAAACGTCCAGCCGCGCGCGGTCCATCGGATAGGTGATCAGCGTCTCGCCCGCCAGGTCGGCCGGCTCGGCATAGCCCTTGGCGGCCAGCCGATGGCCGGCGGCGACCACCATGGTCGGGGCATAGTCGAACAGCGGCTGGAAGGTGATGCCGGCCAGTTCCTCGGGGTCGGAGGAGATCACCATGTCCACCTGCCCCCGCTGCAAGGCCGGCAGCGCCTTCAGCGCCAGGCTGGAGCGGATGTCCAGATCGACCTCGGGCCAGGCGCGGCGGAACTGGTCCAGCACCGGCAGCAGCCAGTCGAAGCAATGATGGCACTCCATCGCCACATGCAGCCGCCCGGCCCGGCCCAGCTCAACGGCACGGAAATCGGCCTCGGCCGCCTCGATCAGCGGCAAGACCTGCTCGGCCGTGCGCAACAGCCGCATCCCCGCCGCCGACAACCGCAAGGGCTTGGTCTTGCGCAGGAAAAGCTCGACCCCGGCCTGCTCTTCCAGGGCCTTGATCTGGTGCGACAGCGCCGATTGCGTCAGGTTCAGCACCTCGGCCGCGCGGGCCAACCCCCCCTGCTCATGGATGGCGCGCAGGCTGCGCAGGTGGCGAAGTTCAAGGTGCATCTTGATCGGAACTCATGATAATCTTGAGGATTATGAATTTGTCTCACGTCGCCGCGCATGTCACAAGGCCTGCGACAAAAGGATGGCACCATGACGACACCCGCGATCAGCTTCGAATTCTTTCCGCCCCGGAACCTCGACCAGTCGTTCCGGCTGTGGGAGACGGCGCGCGCGCTGGCGCCCCTGGGCCCGGATTTCGTCTCGGTCACCTATGGCGCGGGCGGCACCACCCGGCAGCTGACGCATGAGGCGGTGACGGCGCTGGCCAGCCATTACGGGCTGAACGTCGCCGCCCACCTGACCTGCGTCGATGCCACGCGCGAGGAAACGCTGCAGATCGTCCAGGATTACGCGGCCGCCGGCGTGCATGAGATCGTGGCGCTGCGCGGCGATGCCCCGCAAGGGCAGGACCGCTTTACCCCGCATCCCGACGGTTTCGCCAATTCGGTCGAGTTGATCGAGGCGATCGCGGCGCGCGGCGACATGACCGTCCGCTGCGGCGCCTATCCCGAACCGCACCCCGAAAGCCCCGACACCGCCGCCGACGTGGCCTGGCTGAAGCGCAAGGTCGATGCCGGCGCGACTTCGGCGATGACGCAGTTCTTCTTTGACGCCGAGACCTATTTTCGCTTTCGCGACTCCTGCCTCGCGGCGGGGATCCATGCGCCGATCATCCCCGGCATCCTGCCGATCCAAAGCTGGGCCGGCACCCGCCGCTTTGCCGAACGCTGCGGCACCTCGGTCCCGCAATGGGCCGAGGACGCCTTTGCCGCCGCCGGCAAGGAAGGCGAGGCGCAACTGGCGCTGGATGTCTGCGTCAAGCTGTGCGAGCGGCTGGTCGAGGGCGGCGTGGACAAGCTGCATTTCTATACGCTGAACAAGCCCGAATTGGTGCTGAAGGTCTGCGCCGCGCTGGGAATCCAGCCCAAGGGCGAATTCTCGCGGGTGGCCTGAACCGGGACGGCGGGAAGGGCCAAGGCGTCAGCCATCCGGCCCCTCGCCGGGTTGTGCCGCCGTCTCGGGCTGCGTGCGGGTCTGCGCGACCGCTGCGGCCTGCGCGGCCATTGCGGACCCCGCCGCAGCCGGCACCTTCGGCCTCGCCCGGACCAGCCGGCGATGCGGGCGCGGCGGGGCGGCATCGGCCAGCGCCCCGGCCAGCAGTGCCGGGCCGGTATAGGGCCGCGGCACGGAAGGATGCAGCACCTCGGACGGGTCCGCCCCGGCAAGGCGCGGCGCGCGCGCCAGGAATGCCTTGCCCCAGTTGCGCCACGACCCGACCGAAGGCGCGGTGGCGTCGCAGGCGAAATGCCTGCGCCAATCGTCGGGCAGCGGCAGGCCGAACCCTTCGGCCCGCGACATCATCCAGACCAGCGGGATATTGGCCAGCGGCCGGGCATATTCCAGCCCCAGAAGCTGGCCGCCCACGTCCGGGTGGCAACCGCGAAACCACATCTGCTCGATCCGGCCCGGCGTCGAGGCGCTGTCCCAGATCAGCGGCTGAAAGGCGGCGCGAGTCTCGTCCAGGGCCAGCGCCTGCACGCCATGCTCGACCTCGGCACCCAGATGCGCGTCGTGGAAGCGAAAGCGCGGCTCGGTCAGCATCCAGAGCAGCGGCAACCTGATCCCCAGCGCCATCACCGTGTCGAAGACGCCGATCATGCGAATCGGCACCACCGGATGGCAAAGCGTGGGGTCCAGCCTGCCGACCAGCCGGTCGCGGCCCTGTCGGTAAAGCTGCCAGGCCTGCTGCACGTTGCGGCGCGTGGCATGGGCATGGGTCAGCAGCCCGACCCGCCCGATCATCCCCGCAAGCGAGCGCACCGCAAAGGCGCCACGGGAATAGCCAAAGAAAAACAGCGGATTGCCCGGCCGCCATTCGCGCGCAAGCCAGGCATAGGCATCGCAGATATGCCGCTCCAACGCCGAGCCCATGGCCAGTTCCGGCAGCGTGCGCCAGGCATCCCATTGCTGGCCGGGGGCGTAATGCACCCGCACAGGCGCGGGCAGCGCGCCGCATTCGCCCGAGAGCAAGGCATGGATTCGGGCGATGGACGACCTTCGCCCCTCGGTCAGCGAGGCGAAGGTGCCATCCATCAGGACGATCTGGCATATCGGCGGACGCGTTGATTCCATACGCCGACGCTAGCACGGAAAAACGAAGCGTCGATTAATGCCTATTCAAGCGCGTTCACGGTCAGGTGTGCCATCAGCCCGAAACCGTTGAATCGGGTGTTGGTGACGGTCGAATAGGCGCCGGCACCGTGGAAGATGACATAGTCGCCCTCCTGGATATTGGCCGGCAGGGTCAGTTCGCCCGGCAGTCGGTCCACCGAATCGCAGGTCGGGCCGAAGATGATGCGCGGCATCGGCTCGTCCTCGCGCGGGGTGCCCTCGGGCGTCAGCACTTGCAGCCGGTCGAGGTTGCCGACGATGGGCAGTTCGAACAGCCCGCCATAGACGCCGTCGTTCAGGAACACGTTCTGGCCGTCGCGCACCGCCTTGACGCGGGTGATCAGCGCGAAGGCATCGGCGCAAAGCCCGCGCCCGGGCTCGCAGACCAGTTGCGGCGCGTCGGTGCCGAAGGCTTCGTCGGTCACACGGCGGATCAACTGGAAGATCGCGGTCAGGTCGGGCTCGACCCCGGTCACGCGATGCGAGGGGAAGCCGCCGCCGACGTTCAGCCGCCGCGCCTTGACGCCGGCCATGGCGCAGATCTCGGCCGCGGTTGTGATGTAGCTTTCCCAGGCATGCGGATCGGTGCATTGCGTGCCCGGGTGGAAGGTCAGCGAGGGGATATAGCCGCGATCCGCCACCGCGCGCAGCAGTTCCGCCGCCAGTTCCGGCGAGGCGCCGAATTTCGAGCCGAAGTCATAGGCCGCGCCCAGCACCGGCAGCTTGAAGCGCGGCGAGATCTCGCAATTCTCGGCGGGCACGCGGACGAAAAGCTTATCCAGCTCCGAACGGCTGTCCACCGACCAGGACTTGATCCCGGCCTCGACGGCATGGGCGATCTCGGCCTGCGAACGCACGGGGTTGTGGTAATGGCGTGCCGCGTCCGGCGCCAGCCGGCCGATCAGGTCGATCTCATAGGGCGAGGCCACGTCGAAGCCCTTGACCCCGGCGGCCGAGAGGGTGCGGATCACCGCCTCGTCCGGGTTGGACTTGACCGCATAGGTGACCAGGCCCGGAAAGCCTTGCAGGAAACGCTGCGCGGCGGCGCGCAGGACCGAGGGGGCAAAGACCATCACCGGATTTTCCGGCGTCAGCCTGCGAATGATCTCGGCGGGATTGCTCCAGACGGTCTTGGGGCCGCGGCCCTCGGTCAGTCCCATCGGCATGTCCTTCCTGTGCGCGTGCGGAGTGGAAACAAGTCTGCGCCCTATGGGTTCCGATTGCTGCAATGAAAAGGGTGGAAATGGGCCGCGGCTTCGTTAATATGACGAAAAATTCGGCAAATCGACAGGTGGGCGGGTGGACGAACTTGATCGCGGGATTCTGGCCCATCTGGCGCAGGATGCGCGCATGTCCGTAGCGGTTCTGGCGCGGCGGCTCAAGGTGGCGCGCTCGACCGTGCAGGCGCGGCTGGAGCGGCTGGAAACCTCGGGCGCCATTGCCGGTTACACGCTGCGGCTGGGCGATTCCGCGCGCGAGCATCGCATCCGCGCCACCTGCCTTCTGACCATCGAGCCGCGGGCACAGGCGGCGATCCTGGCCCGGCTGCGCAGCCTGCCCGAGGTCGAGCGCATCCATACCACCAGCGGGCGCGTCGACCTTTTGCTGCAACTGGCGGCCATATCGACCAGCCAGCTTGACGATGTGCTGGATCAGATCGGCGGATTGACCGGCGTGCGCTCAAGCGAGAGCCTGATTCACCTCTCCACCAAGCTGGATCGCGCCACCTGATCGTGTCCGGCGCGCAACAATGTGACAACTGTGTCGCCATATCTGCGCTGGTCGATCTGCTCCAGCCCGGCGACCGGGCCGGGCGCGGCCGATTCCTCCCAGACCACCATGCCGCCCGGGGCGATCCAGCCGCCGGCCAGGGCCGATTCCAGCGCACGCTCGCCCAATCCCTTGCCATAGGGCGGGTCCAGGAACACCAGCCCGTAAGGCGCGCCGCGATTCTCGCCCAGCCGTGTCGCGTCGCGGCGCCAGACGTCGGTCACGCCCATGGCGCGGGCCTTTTCGATATTGGTGCGCAACAGCCCCCGCGCCGCCACGCCGTCATCGACAAAGGCCACGCGGGCAGCCCCGCGCGACAGCGCCTCGAGCCCCAGCGCGCCAGTGCCCGCGAACAGGTCCAGGACCCGCGCGCCGGGGACCGGATTGCCATGCGTGCCGTTGATGAGCAGGTTGAAGATCGATTCGCGCACCCGGTCGGTGGTCGGGCGGAGATGCGCCGCCGGATCGCCCGCACCGACCTCGGCCAGTTTCAGCCCGCGCAGGGTGCCGCCGACGATTCTCATGCCATCAGCGCCTTCAGCTCGACCGCCTCGGCCACGGCTTCGGGGCTGGGCGAGCGGCCGGCCTCGATCAGCCGCTTGCCGATCATATAGGCGCGGGCGTCGTTCAGCGCGTCCACCGCGATCAGCCGGCCGTCGCGGTAATACCAGACCGAGCCGCCATTCGCCGCGGGCCGGGTCACCACCCGGTCGTAATCCAGGTTCAGCCCGGCGATCTGCAACTTGGCGTCGAACTGGTCCGACCAGAACCACGGCTTCGGCACATAGGCGGCATCGGCGCCCAGCATGTTCGCCGCCACCGCCTCGGCCATGTCGATGGCATTGCCGACGCTTTCCAGCCGCAGCCGCCCACCCGTCACTGGAAAGCTGGCGCAATCGCCCGCCGCCCAGATCGCCGGGTCCGATGTGCGGCCAAGCGCATCCACGGCAATGCCGTTGTCGATTGCCAGCCCCGCCGCCTCGGCCAGCGCGGTCTCGGGCGCGATGCCGATGCCGCAGATCACCAGATCGGCCGACAGGCGGCGGCCGTCGGCCAGTTCCACGCCATCGGCAGCGGTTTCCCCGGTGATGCGGGCGATGCCGGTGCCCTCGACGATCCCGACGCCATGGGCACGGTGCAGGGCGCGAATCATGTCCGCGGTCTCGGGCGCGGCGACGCGGCCCAGGATGCGCGGCGCCGCCTCGACCAGCGTGACCTCCAGCCCCAGCTTGCGGGCCACCGCAGCGGCCTCCAGCCCGATATAGCCGCCGCCGATCACCACCAGACGGCGCCCGGCGACCAGCGCCGGCTGCACCCCCGCGATGTCGGCAAGGTTGCGCACCACATGCACCCCCGTCAGGTCGCCGCCCATCGTGGCGGGCAGGCGGCGGGGCGCGGCGCCCAGCGTCAGGACAAGCTGGTCATAGGGATATTCGCCGCGACCCGTCGCCACCACGCGGCGGTCGCGGTCGATGCGCGTCGCGCGTTCCCCCAGATGCAGGGCGATGCCCTGTTCGTCCCACCATTCCGGGGCGCGCAGCGTCAGCCGGTCCAGCCCCATCTCGCCCAGCAGGTAAGCCTTGGACAAGGGCGGGCGCTGATAGGGCGGCGCGGGCTCGTCGCCGATGATGGCGATGCCGCCATCATGCCCCAGCGCGCGCAGTTTCGCCGCCAGAGAGGCCGCCGCCTGCCCCGCGCCAAGGATCACGATGTTCATTCTTCGCCCTCGCTGGTTTGCCCGCGGCGCAGAGCCTATAGTCGCGCCCGGAACGATGCAATTGACGGAGGAACCGCGCATGTCCATCGCAAAAGGCGACAAGCTGCCCGAAGGCACGCTGCTGAAACTGGGCGCCAACGGCCCCGAGGAAGTGGCGGCCGCCGATCTGGCCCAGGGCCTCGTGGCGATCTTCGCCGTGCCCGGCGCCTATACGCCGACCTGCACCAACGCCCATATGCCCAGCTTCGTGAAGAATGCGGCCAACTTCCGCGACAAGGGCGTCTCGCGCCTGGTCTGCATCACGGTGAACGACCCCTTCGTCGCCGGGAAATGGGCGGCGGATACCGGCGCGACCGATGCCGGCATCGAGGTGCTGGCCGATGCCGACGGCAGCTTCACCAAGGCGCTGGGGATGAACATCCAGGGCGCGGGCTGGGTCAACGGCCGCTCGAAGCGCTATGCCATGCTGGTCAGCGACGGCACCATCGAAGAGCTTCAGGTCGAAGAAGCGCCCAGCGCCTGCTCGGTTTCCTCGGGCGAATCGCTGCTGGAACTGGTCTGAGGCTCCAGGCGGAAGAACGCCGTGAACTGCTGCGCGGCATTGCGGTCGCCGCGCAGCCCGATCAACCCTGCCGAGGCCAGGGTTACCGGCCCCGGGCCATAGACCGCAGCCGCCAGCGCATTGCCCAAGCCCTCCAGCACGAAATCCGCCTGCGGCGCCCGCGCCGCCCGGACCTGCGGCATGCCTTGGGCAGACAGCGTGACCTCGAACCCCTCCTTGCCCGAGACGAAGCCGGCACGCAGCGGTGATCCGGCGGCGGCCGCGCTGTCCACCGTGGCCGAGATCGAGATCATCAGCGCGGAAATGCTGATGAATTTCCGCGGATCGTGCCCGGGCATGACCAGCGCCCAGCGGCAAAGCTCGCGCAGCACCGGATGCAGCGCCCGGCCGGCATCGGTCAGCGCATAGACCCCCAGCACATCGTCATGCGCCACCACCCCCGCCTGCACCAACTGGGTCAGGCGCTGGGTCAGCACGCTGGCCGTGACCCCGGGCAGCCCGGCGCGGATCATCTGGAACCGCTTGGGCGCGAACATCAATTCGCGCACCACGAGCAGCGCCCAACGGTCGCCGATGAAATTCAGCGCATGGGCGCCAAGGCACCCTTCCTCATAGCGCAGTCGCGAGATCTTGCCGGTGTCAGTCATGTTTCAATATTAACAGTTGCTTTTTAATACTGCAACTGCCAGCCTGCGACTCATTGGCGCATGCGGCGCCCGATGAGGAGGAAGAGAGATGACCTACTACTCCGGTTTCCTGCTGCCGGTTCCGACGGCGAACAAGCAGAAATACATCGACATGGCCCAGGGGGCCTGGTCCATGTTCAAGCGCTATGGCGCGCTGCGCATGGTCGAGGCCTGGGGCGTGGACGTGCCCCGCGGCAAGGTCAACGACTTCTACATGTCCACCCAGGCCAAGGACGACGAGACCGTCGTGTTCTCGTGGATCGAATGGCCCGACAAGGCAACCGCGGATGCAGGCTTCGAAAAGATGATGTCCGACCCCGAGATGCAGGGACCGCCAGAGATGCCCTTCGACGGCATGCGGATGATGTGGGGCGGCTTCGAACCCATCGTGGACGAGAAAGCCTGAAGGGGGCCGTCATGTATCACGGCAAACCCTGCTGGTTCGAACTGTCCACCGCCAAGGGCGGGCTCGACGCGGCCGAGGCCTTTTATGGCAAGGTCCTTGGCTGGACGACCGCCGATTCCGGGATGGAGGGATTTACCTATCACCTGGCCAGCCATGGCGGCGACATGATCGCCGGGTTGATGGAGATGCCGGACGATTGCGCCGGCGTTCCGCCCTTCTGGATGATCTATTTCGACGTGGACGATGCCGATGCCACGGCAGCCAAGATCAAGACGCTGGGCGGCTCGGTGTTCCGCGAGCCGGCCGACATTCCCGGCACCGGGCGTTTCGCCGTGGTTACCGACCCGCAGGCCGCCACCTTCGGCGTCCTGCAACCGGCGCCGATGGACCGCAGCCCCCGGTCGAATCCGGGGCCTGGAACCAGGGCAAGGAAAGCCACGGCAACTGGATCGAGCTGATGTCCACCGATCCCGGCGCGGGCTTCGATTTCTATGCCGAGCTGTTCGGCTGGACGAAGTCCACCGCCATGGACATGGGCGAGATGGGCACCTACCAGCTGTTCGCCTGGCAGGGCACCGAGATCGGCGGCATGATGGGCCTGGGCGACGCGCCCGTGCCTTGCTGGCTGCCCTATTTCGGCGTGAACGGCATCGATGCCGCCATCGCCCGCATCCGCGACAGCGGCGGCGAGGTTCTGCACGGCCCGATCGAGGTGCCGGGGCCTGCCTTCATCGCGGTGGCGCGCGACCCGCAAGGCGCGCATTTCGCCATCGTCGGGCCCAAGGACGAAACGCCATGATCCGCGCATCCCTGATCGCGCTTGCTCTCTGGGCCGCACCCGCTGCGGCCCAGGAGGTGACGCCGGACAGCATCCCGCGCGGCCAGCAGGACTATCATGCCGCCGGCGCCGGGGCCTATCGCCTGGATCCGGCGCATTCGGCGGTGCAGGCCCGCGTGCCGCATATGGGCTTTTCGGTCAGCGTGTTCCGCTTCGGCACCGTCTCGGGCCAACTCGACTGGAACCCCGACGACCCGGGGCAAAGCAGGCTGGAAGCCGAGGTCGAGATCGCCTCGATCATGACCCCGGTCGGGGGCTTTGCCGAGATCCTGACCGGCCCGGACTATCTGGACAGCGCGACGAACCCCACCGCGCACTTCATCGCCGACAGCTTCACCGCGGAAAGCCCGACCCAGGGCACGGTGTCGGGCCAGATCACCCTGCTGGGCAAGACCCAGCCCGCCACGTTCGACGTGACCCTGATCGGTGCGGGCAAGGGCTATACCGGCGACGAGGCCGGCAATCCGGTCATCCGCGACCTGATCGGCATCCATGCCGAGACCGAGATCGACCCGCAGGCCCATGGCATGAACGCGTTCTTCACCGATCCGATCACCATCGAAATCGACGCCGAGTTCGCTCGGCAGGAGTAAGCCATGACATATGCGATCACGACCTATGATTGGGTGCCACCCTTTGCCGTCGGCTATGTCCGCGACCTGCGCATCCGCTGGGCCTGCGAGGAAGCCGGCCTGCCCTATGAAATCGAAACCACCAGCGTGCGCGAAAAGACCCCGCAGCATTTCGCGCGCCAGCCCTTCGGCCAGGTGCCGATCCTGAGGGATGGCGAATTGTCGCTGTTCGAGAGCGGCGCCATCCTGCTTTACCTGGGCGAGCGCTCCGAGGCGCTGATGCCGCGCGAGGGCGCGGCTCGCGCCGAAACGCAGCAATGGCTGATCGCCGCCCTCAACAGCCTTGAGCCGGCCGTGATGGCCATGGCGCTGGCGCGGATCTTCGACCAGGACGCCCGGGCCGAGGAACTGGCCCTGCCGCGCCTGCACGAACGCCTGGTGCAACTGGTCCCGGTGCTGGAGGGGCGGGAATTCGTCACCGCCGGCCGCTTCACCATCGCCGACCTGCTGCTGGCCGACGTGCTGCGCATCGTGGACAGCATGGGGGAACTGGCCGCCCATCCGGTCCTTGTGGCCTATATGAACCGCATGACCGCGCGCCCGGCCTTCCAGCGCGCCCATGCGGCGCAGGTCGCGCATTTCGCGCAGGCGGCGTGATGCCGGCGCTTCGGGCCTCCCGTTCGCATCCGCTTGTCGGAGGCCGCCGGTAGCGCCTTCCGGGGCCGGTGCCGCGTTCAACCTGTCGCAACCCCAGGACGCGGCGCTTTCGGAAAGTCTCTGGCCAGTGTTTCCAATGCGGGAGGATGGCGCGACGGTGCTGCCGGAAAGCGCGATGGTTCCGGCATTTTCCCTTCAAACAGGGGATTCCGGTGCGCTTCGCGAACCGGCGCCTCTTGGCCTTTCGCCCGCGCTTCGCTATCCCCTTGGCGATGCAAGGGGTAAGCGACATGGCCATGGAAAAGAACTTCGACGCGCAGGCCGCCGAGGCGCGGATCGCGCGGGAATGGGCGGCACGGAATGCCTTCGCCGCGGGCGCCAATGCGAAACCGGGGGCGGAAAGCTTCTCGGTGGTGATCCCGCCCCCGAACGTGACCGGCAGCCTGCATATCGGCCACGCGCTGAACAACACGCTGCAGGACATCCTGGTGCGCTGGCACCGGATGCGCGGCTTCGATACGCTGTGGCAGCCGGGCCAGGACCATGCCGGCATCGCCACCCAGATGGTGGTCGAGCGCCGGATGGCCGAGCGGCAGGAGCCGGGCCGCCGCGACATCGGCCGCGAGGCTTTCCTGCAAAAGGTCTGGGCCTGGAAGCAGGAATCCGGCGATACCATCATCGAGCAGCTGAAGCGCCTGGGCGCCTCTTGCGACTGGTCGCGCAACGCCTTCACCATGTCAGGCGCTCCGGGCGCTCCAGCGGGCGAGGAAGGCAATTTCCACGATGCCGTCATCAAGGTCTTCGTGGACATGTATGACAAGGGCCTGATCTATCGCGGCAAGCGGCTGGTCAACTGGGACCCGCATTTCGAGACGGCGATCAGCGACCTCGAAGTCGAGAACCGCGAGGTTCCCGGCCATATGTGGCATTTCAAGTATCCGCTGGCCGGCGGCGAGACCTATGAATATGTCGAGCGCGACGCGGACGGCAACGTCACCCTGCGCGAGATGCGCGACTATATCTCGATCGCCACCACCCGCCCCGAAACCATGCTGGGCGACGGCGCGGTCGCGGTCCACCCGGACGACGCCCGCTATGCCCCCATCGTCGGCAAGCTTTGCGAGATCCCGGTCGGGCCCAAGGAACACCGCCGCCTGATCCCGATCATCACCGACGAATATCCCGACCCGGATTTCGGCTCGGGCGCGGTCAAGATCACCGGCGCGCATGACTTCAACGACTATGCCGTCGCCATGCGCAACGAGATCCCGCTTTACGTGCTGATGGACGGCAAGGGGCGGATGCGCGCCGACGGGCTTTCCTATGAGGAAAGCGCCGAGATCGCCACCCGCGCGGCGCGGGGCGAGGATGTGGGCGACGTCTCGAACGTGAACCTGGTCCCCGAGGAACTGCGCGGCCTGGACCGCTACGAGGCGCGGGCGCGGGTGATCGAGGCGATCACCGAGGAAGGGCTGGCCGTCACCTATCTGCACAAGTCCATCGACAAGGAAACTGGCGCCGAGCACCTGGAGCGCCGCCCGCTGGTCGATGCCAAGCCGATCATGCAGCCCTTCGGCGACCGTTCCGGCGTGGTCATCGAGCCGATGCTGACCGACCAGTGGTTCGTGGACACCGCCCGCATCGTCGGTCCGGCGCTGGAGGCGGTGCGCAGCGGCGCGACGAAGATCCTGCCCGAGCAGCATGAGAAGGTCTATTTCCACTGGCTGGAGAACATCGAGCCCTGGACCATCAGCCGCCAGTTGTGGTGGGGCCACCAGATCCCGGTCTGGTATGGGCTCGACCTGCGGCTGGAAGGCCAGGTCGAGGACGACCACGACGGCGTTCTGGACGAGGTCGAGATCTTTGCCCTGCTGGAAGAGGGCCTGGTCCATCGCGACGAGATCCACCACGCGGCGGCCAGTTTCGCCGAGGTGGCCGAGCGGTTCCGCGATTCCATCGCCCAACTGCCAGTGCCACTGGAAATGGCCCGCGTGATCGAGGTCGCGGATCGCGAGGCCGCCATCGACGCCTTTGCCCAGGGGCTGGCCGATTACAACCTGACGCAGGATCCGACCAGGCTGGTCTATCCGGTCTGGCGCGACGCGGATGTGCTGGACACCTGGTTTTCCTCGGGCCTCTGGCCCATCGGGACGCTGGGCTGGCCCGAGGACACGACCGAGTTGCGCAAGTATTTCCCGACCTCGGTGCTGGTGACGGGCTTCGACATCATCTTCTTCTGGGTGGCCCGAATGATGATGATGCAACTGGCCGTGGTCGGGCAGGTGCCCTTCCGCACCGTCTATGTCCACGGGCTGGTGCGCGACGAAAAGGGCGCCAAGATGTCGAAGTCGAAAGGCAACGTCATCGACCCGCTGACCCTGATCGACGAATATGGCGCCGACGCGCTGCGCTTTACCCTGACCAGCATGGCCGCGATGGGCCGCGATCCCAAGCTGGGGCCGAAGCATGTCGAGGCGAACCGCAATTTCGTCACCAAGATCTGGAACGCCACCCGCTTTGCCGAGATGAACGGCGTTCGCGGCGGGGGCGCGCGACCCGAGCCGCAGCATGTGGTGAACCGCTGGATCATCGGCGAGCTTGCCCGCATCCGGCAGGCGACCGACGAGGCGCTGGAAACATTCCGCTTCAACGATGCGGCGACGGGGCTTTACGCCTTTGTCTGGGGCAAGGTCTGCGACTGGTATGTCGAGTTCTCGAAGCCGCTCTTCGACGGCGAGTATCGCGAGGAAACCCAGGCCACCATGGGCTGGGTGCTGGACCAGTGCTATACCTTGCTGCACCCGATCATGCCCTTCGTCACCGAAGAACTTTGGGCGCTGACCGGGGATCGCGAGCGGATGCTGGTGCATGGCGACTGGCCCGCCTATGGCGCCGAGTTGATCGACGCGGATGCCGACCGGCAGATGAACTGGGTGATTGCGCTCATCGAGAACATCCGCTCGGCCCGCGCCCAGATCGGCGTGCCGGCCGGCGCCCGCCCCGACCTGCTCGTGACCCAGGCGGATGCCGCCGCCCGGGCGGCCCTTGCCGCCAACGGCCCGCTGATCGAGCGCCTGGCGCGCGTGAACCCGCCGCAGGACGGCGCGATGGGGCCAGGCATGATCTCGGTCGCCGCACTGGGGGCAAGCTTTGCCCTGCCGGTCGGCGAGATGATCGACGTGGGTGCCGAAACCGCGCGGCTGGAGAAGGCGGCAGGCAAGACCGAAAAGGACGCCTCGGGCCTGCGCGGGCGGCTGGCCAACCCCCGATTCGTCGAGAATGCCGAACCCGAGGTCATCGAGGAGACCCGCGAGAAGCTTGCCGCGCTGGAGGACGACCTGGCCCGCATCCGGGCGGCGTTGGCGCAGTTGGCGGCGATGTGACCCTTGGCTTTTGCGCCCCTGCCGATGGCGCGGTCGCATGAGTATTTGGAGAACAGAGAAGTTCAGGGCCGCTTGGGAAGGGCGGCCTTGATGCTTTCGGCGATCATGGCCGGAACCTCGGGGGCAAGGCCGACCGGAGGCAGGACGAGGCCGCGAAAGCCTGCATCGGCAAGTGCCGTGGGCAGGTCGTCGGTGACGTGATCGGCCTGGGTGGCGAAAAGCGGCAGGCAGATCGTCTGCGCAGGCAGGTCGCGGGCGGCCTCGGCGATATGGGGCGGTTCCTCGATGAAGCCGCAACTCGCGGCGCCGACATGGGGGGCGAGGCCGGCGGCGATCCGGCGCGCCGCCTCGGAGGGCGCGCGCGAGCGGCCGGAGCCATGGGCGGCGACCAGCAGCCGGGTTTCAGCAAGGGGCCAGCCCTGCGTCTCGGCCGCCTTGGCGACCAGGGCGAGGCAAAGCGCGGGCAGGCCGGGATCGGCTCCGAAGGGCGGCAGGATGCGGGCCTGCGGCGCACCGGCAAGCGCCAGGCGGCTGGGCAGTTCGCTGCGGGTGAACCAGCCCGTCGCCATGAACATCGGATAGATCAGCGTCTCGTCATCGGCGAGGTCCAGCGCGCCGGGCATGGCCAGCGTCGCGCCCCTGACCAGCGCCTGCGGCACCAAGGCGTCGACGCGGGCGGCCAGGGACTCGACGGCCTGTTGCTGCGGGACGGGGTCGCCGGGCTGGCCATGGGCGACGACCAGCACCTTATGCACGGAAAGCGGCGGAGAAGGGTTCGGGGATGGCGAATTCCTCCAGCACCCGGACGCGGGCCATGGCGGACATCTTGCGCGCGGTCTTTTCCACGATGCGCTGCAATTCCTCCGCGTCGCGGCCCTCGGCGAAGGGGCCCATATACCAGCGGATGAAGGTGAAGCAGGCCACGTCCTCGAGCGCCTGCACCTCGTCGTCGCGCTTGATGCCCTGCTTGGTCAGCATCCTTTCGGCATGGGCGACGTCCTCGTCGCCATAGCCGGCCTCGCGCATGATCGCCGCGATACGGACGGCATGGCGCCGTCCCTGTTCGGTGCGCCATGCCAGATAGCCGGCGCGGTCCATCGGATAGGCGTTGCGGGGCAGCAGGAAACGCTCGACATGCTGGCCGCGGCAGGCGATGCGCAGCGGCTCCGAGGCGTCGGGGTAAAGCGCCTGCTGCTCGGCCGTCATGCGCTGGCCGTAGAGCAGCGCCTCGGGCTGACCGTCGGGGCCGAGATGCGGGTCGGCGGAATTGGCCTTGTCGATGGCGTCGAAAGCTTTCTGAAGGCGGGTCATGTCGTCCTCGTTTTGCGCCATCATGCCGCAGCAGCGCGCGGCGTCAACGCGGATTGCCGTCGCACGGGCGCAAGGCTAGGCTTTCGGCATGGAATGGGGCGAATTCGCATTGGCGCTGGCGGCCTTTCTGGGCTCGCATGTCATCCCGGCGCGGCTGCGCGGGCCGCTGGTCGCACGGCTGGGCAAGGCGGGCTATATCGCCGGCTACAGCCTGCTGTCGCTGGCGCTGCTTTACTGGCTGATCCTGGCCGCGGGCCGGGCGCCCTTTGTCGAGATATGGCCGCAGGAGCCGTGGATGCGCTGGCTGGTCAACCTGGCCATGCCCGTGGCGGTGTTGGCGGCGGCCATCGGGGGCATGGCCGGGCTGATGGCCGGCTTCACGCTGTGGGGCGCGGCGCATCTGGTTGCGAACGGCGACCTGGCGCATGTCGTGCTGTTCGGGCTCTTGCTGCTTTACGCGGGTTTCGGCCTGGCGATCAGCCTGCGGCGGGGCGTCGCGCTGCGGCCGACATGGCCGCGCCTCGCGGCCGCCGTGCTGGTCTGGGCGGCGCTTTTGCATCTGCATCTGCCGGTGATCGGGGTCAGCCCCCTGCCCTGAGTTCGGGGCGAAAGTCCCGGGGGATGGTATCGCGGCCCTCAAGGATCAGGTCGGCCAGCATCCCGGCACAGGCTGGCGCCATCGCCAGGCCGATCTTGAAGCCGCCGTTGGCGACGTAATGGCCGGGCCGTCCCGGCCAAGGGCCGACCAGCGGCGCACGGGATGCGGCGCGCGGCCGGATGCCGGCCCAGCGGTCGACCACCGGCGCGTCCCGCAGCACCGGGCAAAGCGCGCGGGCCTTGTCGATCAGCGCCTCCAACTGGCCGTCCGTGCCCAGATCCGCCACATCGCGCTCGGAGGTCGAGCCGATGGCCACCGTCCCGTCGGCATGGGGCACGACATGCAGGCCGTCGGCAAAGGCCTGCGGCGCGTCGGGCAGGTCCATCGCCAGGAGCGCCGACTGGCCCTTGATGCCATTGCCGCCGAAGGGCGCAAGCCCCGCCACCCCGGTCGCCCAGATCGCGGGCGTATCGGGCGCGGCCTGCCCCTCGACGATCTCGCCGCCTTGGGCGCGGATCGCAGCCGCCAGCGCCGCACCGGCGCGGCGCGGGCTGATCCGCGCGGTCAGCCGATCCACCAGCCAGAGCCCCGAGGCCGAGGCCGGCACCAGCGGCCCCAGCGGCGCATCGGTCAGTTCCATCCCCGCCCATGCCGGCCAATGCGCCTGGGCGGCCTCGACGCGCTCGGCCATGCGCGCCTGGGCACCCTCGGGCACGGGCTGGATGCGGCCGGTGCGGGCATAGCCGGGATCGACGCCCCCCGCCGCCCCGACCTCGGCCCACCAGCCGGCTGCCGCGATCAGGGCGTCCATCTGCACCTGCTTCTTGGCGTTCCAGTTTTCCGGTGCGTGCGGGGCCAGCGCGCCGACATGGCCGCCCGAGGCGCCGGCGCCGATCCGCACCGCCTCGAACAGCCGCACCTTCCGGCCGCGCCGCGTCAATTCCCACGCGCAGGCAAGGCCGAAGATCCCGCCGCCCGCCACCGTGATTTCGCTTGCCATCTGGTCCCTTTCGCCGCATCTGCCGCTGCAAAGAGGAGTTAGCGCGAATGCAGCGGCCCGACCAGAGCAGCGCCGATCTGGACTGGCGCGACGAGGCGATCCCCGTCTCGCGCCGTTTCGACGACCCCTATTTCAGCCTGAACGGCGGGCTGGACGAGACGCGCCATGTCTTCCTGGCCGGCAACGACCTGCCCCAGCGGCTGCAGCCCGGCTTTCATGTCGCGGAACTGGGCTTCGGCACCGGGCTGAACCTGCTGGCGCTGGCGCAAATCGCCATGGTGCCGATCCGCTTCACCAGTTTCGAAGCCTTCCCGATGAGCGTCGCAGAGCTTGCGCGCGCCCATGCCGCCTTTCCCGAACTGGAACCGCTGGCGCGGCAGTTGCGCGACGAATGGCCGCAACGGCGCTTCACCCTGGGCACGGTCGCGGCCGAGATCGTCGAGGCCGACGCCCGCGAGGCGCTGCCCCGCTGGGATGGCCGCGCCGATGCCTGGTTCCTCGACGGTTTCTCGCCCGCCAAGAACCCCGAGCTTTGGGGCGAGGCGCTGATGGCCGAGGTGGCGGCCCATACCACGCCCGGCGGCACGTTCGCGACCTATACTGCGGCGGGCCACGTGCGGCGGGCGCTGGCGGCGGCGGGCTTCACGGTCAGCCGCGCCCCGGGCTTCGCCGGCAAGCGCCACATGAGCCGCGGCCGGCTCTAGCGCCGCACCCGCGGGACGCGCGAGGGGGCATAGGTCGGTGCATGCGGCGGCCGGCCATGGGTGCGCGACCAGAAGCCCGGCCCGCCCCGGCGCAGAAAGACCGGCACAGCCAGGACGACCCCGGCCAGGAAACCGGCGGCATGGGCGACATAGGCCACGCCGTCATCGACCACGATGGCGCTCGACAAAAGCTGGATGCCGAACCAGGCCAGCAGCAGCACCCAGGCCGGCATGGTAAAGCGGCGGATGATGACGAAGATGATGGCGATCACGTCGACGCGCGCACGCGGAAACATCAACAGATAGCCGCCCATCACCCCGGCGATGGCGCCCGAGGCACCGACCATGGGGATGTCGCTCATCGGGTCGGTGGCGAACTGGCCCGCCGCCGCCGCCAACCCGCAGGCGAGGTAGAAGACCAGAAAGCCGAGCCGGCCCATCTGGTCCTCCAGATTGTCGCCAAAGACCCACAGGAACAGCATGTTGCCGGCAAGATGCAGGATCCCGGCATGCAGGAACATATGCGTCGCCAACCCCCACAGCCAGTCGCCATGCGCGACGGCCACGGGATAAAGCGCCAGCCGGTGCCACAACTCGACCTGCCCGCCCGCCCAGGGCATGGTGATCAGGAACATCGCCACGTTCAGCACGATCAGCGCATGGGTGACATAGGGCGTGCGCTCGGAGGGATTGTGGTCGCGGATCGGGAACATGGCCACAGCCTGAAGCATCGCATGGGCGCGCGCAAGCGGGCCTGTTCGGATCGGCGGGCCGCGTATAGCATCGGCACCGAATCGCATCGAGAAGGGGCCCAGGGATGACCAGCCTGACCGACCGCAAGAACGCCGCCATCTCGCGCGGCGTCGGCATGACCACGCAGATCTATGCCGAACGCGCCGAGAATGCCGAGATCTGGGACAAGGATGGCAACCGCTATATCGACTTCGCCGCCGGCATCGCCGTGGTCAATACCGGCCACCGCCATCCGCGCGTCGTCGAGGCAGTCAAGGCGCAGCTCGACCGCTTCACCCATACCTGCCACCAGGTCGTGCCCTATGAGAACTACGTCGCGCTGGCCGAACGGCTGAACCGGCTCGTCCCCGGCAACGGCCCGAAAAAGACCGCCTTCTACACCACCGGCGCCGAGGCGGTCGAGAACGCGGTCAAGATCGCCCGCCACCATACCGGCCGCGCCGGCATCATCGCCTTTGCCGGCGGCTTTCACGGCCGCACCTTCCTGGGCATGTCGCTGACCGGCAAGGTCCAGCCCTACAAGGCCGGGTTCGGGCCGATGATGAACGACATCTGGCACCTGCCCTTCCCCAACGCATTGCACGGCGTGACGGCGGACGAGGCGCTGGCCGCACTCGACCGGCTGTTCAAGGCCGATATCGACCCCTCGCGCGTCGCCGCCATCATCGTCGAGCCGGTGCAGGGCGAGGGCGGCTTCTACGAGGCGCCGCCGGGCTTCATGCAGCGCCTGCGCCAGATCTGCGACCAGTATTCCATCCTGCTGATCGCCGACGAGGTGCAGACCGGCTTTGCCCGCACCGGCAAGCTGTTCGCCATGGAGCATCACGGCGTGGCGGCCGACCTGACCACCATGGCCAAGGGGCTGGGCGGCGGGCTGCCGATCAGTGCCGTCACCGGCCGCGCCGATGTCATGGACAGCCCCGCACCCGGGGGACTGGGCGGCACCTATGCCGGCAATCCGCTGGCCGTCGCCGCTGCCCATGCCGTTCTGGACGTGATCGAGGACGAAGGGCTTTGCGAACGCGCCACCCGCCTCGGCCAGCGGCTGAAGCAGCGCCTGGCCGGCATCGCCGAAACTGTTCCCGAGATCGTCGACATCCGCGGCCCCGGCTTCATGAACGCGGTCGAGTTCAACACCGCCGGCAGCGACAAGCCCAGCGCCGATTTCGCCAACCGCGTGCGGGAAGAGGCGCTCAAGCGCAACCTGATCCTGCTGACCTGCGGCGTCCACGGCAACGTGATCCGCTTCCTCGCGCCGCTGACCATCCAGGACACGGTCTTCGACGAGGCGCTCGACATCCTCGAGGACTCGATCCAGGCCGCCCGCAACTGAACGCGCGCTTTCGCCGTTCCGCAAATACTCCTGCAGCCGTGCGCGTGGGAAGCGTCGCTTGGGTATTTGGAAAACGGAAAGAGCCGCCACGCAAACCGCGGCGCGCCCGACGCTTCTTCGTCCCCACGATACCAATGCGGCAGCGCGGCCAGCACCGTCGCATGGGTTATTCGAGCAACAGAAAAGGCGCGAAGGCCCGGCCCCGGATCCTGGCGAAACCGGGCCGGGCAGCGTCGTTCGTCTTATTTCCGTTTCTTAAATACCCATGCGAGGGCGCGGCTGGGCGCTCAGCCCAAGGCCTTCGAGCCCATGGCCAGGAATTTCTGCCGGCGATCCTTGATCAGTTCGGCGGGCTTCTTGCCGGCCAGCTCGCCCAGCATGGCGGCAATCGCCTCGCCCACCGCCGCGATGGCCTCGGCGGGCGCGCGTTGCGCGCCGCCCACCGGCTCGGAAATGATGCGGTCGATCACCTCCAGCTTCTTCAGGTCCTGCGCGGTCAGCTTCAGCGCATGGGCCGCCTCGCGCATCTTCTCGGCATCCTTCCACAGGATCGAGGCGCAGCCCTCGGGCGAGATCACCGAATAGATCGAATGTTCCAGCATCGCGATGCGGTTCGCGGTGGCAAAGGCCACGGCCCCGCCCGAGCCGCCCTCGCCGATCACGACCGAGACCAGCGGCACGCTGATCTGCAGGCATTTCTCGGTCGAGCGGGCAATGGCCTCGGATTGGCCGCGTTCCTCGGCGCCCTTGCCGGGATAGGCGCCGGGCGTGTCGACCAGGGTGATCACCGGCAGGCGGAAGCGGTCGGCGACATCCATCAGCCGGATCGCCTTGCGATAGCCCTCGGGCCGGGCCATGCCGAAATTGTGAAAGATGCGCGACTTGGTGTCGTTGCCCTTTTCATGGCCGATGACGACGCAGGGCTGGTCCTTGAACCGCGCCAGCCCGCCCATGACCGCATGATCCTCGCCAAAGGCACGGTCGCCGGCCAGGGGGGTGTATTCGGTGAAAAGCGCCTCGACGTAATCGCGGCAATGCGGCCGTTCCGGGTGGCGGGCGACCTGCGTCTTGCGCCAGGGATCGAGCTGCTTGTAGAGGTCGCGCAGCATCTCCTCGGCCTTGCGGTCCAGCGCCGCCGCCTCCTTCTCCAGATCGACGCCTTCGCCCTTTCGGGCCAGTGCCCGCAGTTCCTCGGCCTTGCCCTCAAGATCGGCAAGGGGCTTTTCGAACTCCAGGTAAGTCATTCAGGGCTCCGCGCTGTCATCCGGTCTGGTTGCGGTCTATATGCTTGCGGCAGGCCCGGATTGCAACGTCAGCCTTGCCACCGCGACAACGCATCCTCATCCTCGGCGCGGGCGTCGACCCAGGCGCCGGGGCCATCCGGGCCGATCTCGCGCTTCCAGAAGGGCGCGCGGGATTTCAGCCAGTCCATCAGGTATTCCGCCGCCTCGAAGGCCGCCGCGCGATGGCGGGCGGCGGTGGCGACCATCATGATCGGCTCGCCCGCCGCCAGCCGGCCATGGCGATGCAGGATACGCCAGCCGTCCAGCCCGAAGCGCCGCGCCGCCTCTTCGCCATAGGCTTGCAGCGCCTTTTCGGTCATGCCGGGGTAATGCTCGATCTCAAGCGCCACCAACCGGCCGCCTTCGTCGCGCACGAGGCCGGTGAAGGTCACGACGGCCCCCGAGCCCTGGCCGAAACCGGCCAGTTCGGCGGCCAGGTCGAAAGGCGCGCTCTGGACCCGGGCCGACATCTCAGCCCCCGGTCATCGGCGGAAAGAAGGCCACCTCGCGCACTCCGGCCAGGGGCGCGTCCAAATCGGCCAGTTCCTGATCGACCGCGACGCGCACCGCCGAAAGATCGGCCAGCGCCGCGGCGTGCCATTCGTCCATGGCGGAAAGTTGCGCGACCAGTTCGCGCACGGTCGCCGCCTCGGTCTCGATCCGCTCGCGCGGGTGGCCGATGCGTTCGCGCAGCCAGGCGAAGTAAAGCACGTCAAGCGCCATGGTCGTCCCTCAGGAAAGGCCGGGCCTTGGTGAAATAGTCCCAGCCGGTGATCGCGGTCAGCACCGCCGCGATCCAGACCAGCACCAGCCCGGCCTGCGTCGCCAGATCCGACCAGCTGTCGGACCAGGGCAGGCTGGTCTCGCCCACCAGCGGCGGGTGGCCGGTTTCATAATAATTCAGCCCGGTGCCCAGGAAAAGCACGGCGATGGCCACCATCTGCGCCGTGGTCTTCCACTTGGCAAGCTTCGTGACCTTCAGCAGCCGGGCCTTGTCGCCCAGGAACTCCCGCAGGCCCGAGACGAAGACCTCGCGGAACAGGATCACCGTCGCGGGCAGGATCAGCCAGGGATTCATGCCCGAATAGCCGGTGATGACCACCACGGCGATGATGACCATCGCCTTGTCGGCAATCGGGTCCATGGCGGCGCCGAAGCGGCTTTCCTGCCCCCAGGCACGGGCCAGATAGCCGTCGAACCAATCGGTCACGGCGGCGATCAGGAACAGCGCCAGCGCCGCGAAGTCGGCAAAGGGCCGGCTGAGGAAAAAGAACATCAGCGGAACCAGCGGCGCGGCCGCAAGTCGCAGAACGGTGAGGAAATTGGGCAAGGTCCAGCGCATGGGGGCAATCTAGGCTTTCGGCGCGGCGGGGGGAAGAGGCGACCGGGGCAGACGTGCCGCTAGGCCGGATGGCCCGCCTCGGCCGCGCCATGGTCATGGGCGCAAAGCCCGTGGTCGCCCAGCACCTCGATGACCCGGCAATCGGCGATGGTGCCGCTGGCGCAATGGTCCAGCATGCGCTGCAATGCGTCGCGCAGCGCCGCCAGCCGGGCCATCCTGGCCTCGACCACCGCAAGCTGGCGCCGGGCGATTTCGTCGGCGGCGGCGCAGGACTGGCCCGGACGGTCCGACAGGCTGAGCAGCTCGCGGATCGCCTCCAGCGGAAAGCCCAGGTCGCGGGCATGGCGGATGAAGGCCAGCCGCTCCAGCGTGCCTTGCGTGTAAAGCCGCTGGTTGCCCGCCGTCCGCTCGGGCTCGGGCAAAAGGCCGATCTGCTCGTAATAGCGGATGGTCGGGACCTTGACGCCGGTGGCCTTGGCCAGCCTGCCGATCGGGAACATGAGAAACCCCTTGAAGCTCTAGTCGCTAGAGGAATTAGGGTCCCGAATCATCGAAGACAAGGCCCGTCGCGCGGGCAGGAGAAGGGTGATGAGCGCAGAACAGGCACAACGGCACGAATGGACGGTGACGGGCATGGATTGCGCGTCCTGCAGCGCCAAGGTGACACGGGCGGTCGAGCGGCTGCCCGGCGTAGGCGAGGTCCGCGTCGCGCTGATGGCCGAGCGGCTGTCGCTGACCCTGGAGCCCGGCACCACCGGCCGCGACGAGATCGAGGGCGTGGTGCGCAAGCTGGGCTACGGCATTGCGCCCAAGGGGCAGCAGGCGCCGCGCAGGAAAGCCTTGGTGCTGCCGGACGCGCCGCCGCCCTCGGCCGAAGCCGCGGCGCAGCCCTCCCGCCACGACCATGATGCCGGGGGCGAAAGCTGGTATCGGACAGGCAAGGGCCGGCTGGTGATCCTGACCGGAGTGTTGCTGGCGGCGGCATGGGGCCTTGAGCTTCTGACCTCGACCGAGACGGGCTATTGGGCCTTTCTCGCCGCTTGCCTGATCGGTGTCGCCCCGGTTGCAAGGCGCGCCTGGGCCGCGCTGCGCATGGGCCAGCCCTTTACCATCGAGGCGCTGATGACCATGGCCGCCATCGGCGCGTTGTTCATCGGCGCGGCGGAAGAGGCGGCGCTGGTGGTCTTTCTGTTCGCCCTGGGCGAGGTGCTGGAGGGCGTCGCCGCCGGCAAGGCCCGCGACGGCATCAGGGCTCTGGCCGATCTGGTGCCCAAGACCGCGCTGCTGGAGATCGACGGCGCCACCCGCGAGATTTCCGCCGACCGGCTGGAGATCGGCCAGACCGTGCTGGTCCGTCCCGGCGACCGCATCCCCGCCGACGGCGAGATCGTCGACGGCATCGGCGGCGTGGACGAAAGCCCGGTGACCGGCGAAAGCGTGCCCCGCACCCGCGGGCCGGGCGAGCCGGTCTTTGCCGGCTCGATCAATGCCGAGGCCACGCTGCGCATCCGCGTGACCCGGGAACCCGCCGACAACACCATCGCCCGCATCATCCGCCTGGTCGAGGAGGCCGAGGAGGCCCGCGCCCCGACCGAGCGCTTCATCGACCGTTTCAGCCGCTGGTACATGCCGGCCGTGGTCGCCGTCGCGGCGCTGGTCATGCTGGTGCCGCCCCTGGGCTTCGGCGCGGATTGGGACACCTGGGTCTATCGCGGGCTGGCGCTGCTGCTGATCGGCTGTCCCTGCGCGCTGGTGATCTCGGTCCCGGCCTCGATCGCCTCGGCGCTGTCGGCGGGGGCGCGGCGGGGCCTGCTGATGAAGGGCGGCGCGGTGATCGAGGCTGCGGCCGGCATCCGCCATGTCGCCCTGGACAAGACCGGCACGCTGACCCGCGGCCGGCCGGCGGTGGTGCGTATCCTGCCCGCCCCCGGCATCGGCGAGGCCGTGCTGCTGGCCACCGCCGCCGGCGTCGAGGCCGGGTCCGGCCACCCGCTCGCGCAAGCCATCCTGCACCGGGCGGCCGAGGCGGGGATCGCGCCGCCGCCGGCCCGCGCAGCCCGCGCCCTGCCCGGCCAGGGGGTCGAGGCCGTGCTGGGCGAAAGCCGCGCCTGGGTCGTCTCGCCCCGACATGCCGCCACGCTGGGCGGGCTTCACGATGCCGGCGCGGCCGAG
Source organism: Paracoccus denitrificans (assembly GCF_900100045.1). Taxonomy (GTDB): domain Bacteria; phylum Pseudomonadota; class Alphaproteobacteria; order Rhodobacterales; family Rhodobacteraceae; genus Paracoccus; species Paracoccus denitrificans. The sequence continues at coordinate 191,763 of NZ_FNEA01000005.1, forward strand.
GCGCTGGAGGCCGAGGGCATGACGGTGGTCGCCGTGCTTGACGAGCACCGGCCACTGGGCCTGATCGCTCTGCGCGACGAGCCGCGCCCCGACGCAGCCGAGGCGATGCGACAGCTAAGGGCCATGGGCATCGAGGCGACCATGCTGACCGGCGACAACCCCCGCACCGCCCAGGCCATCGCCGGCACGCTGGGGATCGGTTTCCAGGCCGCGATGTTGCCTGCCGACAAGCTGGCGGCGATTCGCGAGATGGCTGCACAGGGCGGAGTCATGATGATCGGCGACGGCATCAACGACGCGCCGGCGCTGAAACAGGCCAGCGTCGGCGTCGCCATGGGTTCGGGCACGGATGTGGCGCTGGAGACGGCGGATGCGGCGATCCTGCGCGACCGGGTGGCGGACGTGCCCGCGCTGATCCGGCTGGCGCGGGCGACGATGGGCAACATCCGCCAGAACGTCGCCATCGCGCTGGGTCTGAAGGCGGTGTTCCTGGTGACCTCGGTGCTGGGCATCACCGGGCTGTGGATCGCGATCCTTGCCGATACCGGAGCGACGGTGCTGGTGACGCTGAACGCGCTGCGCCTGCTGGGCCACGACCCCGGCAAGGTGGGCTGAGCCGCGACGACGGGCCGCCCCGGATCGGCGCGCCGACCGGGCGATGCGGGGCGCCTCTTAGGATTCCACGCAGAAGGCAACAAGGCACTCGGCGTTTGGATGGGCTCAGGCCACACGGACAAGCCCATGCCGAAGCATCTGAAAGTGCAGTTCTTGGGATTTCCTGGTGGAGCCGAGGGGAATCGAACCCCTGGCCTCATCATTGCGAACGATGCGCTCTACCAACTGAGCTACGGCCCCATCGGCGTGCTATCTCGCCGAAGCGTCGGGGCTTGTCAAGGCCGCATTCGCGGCTTTTCGCAAGCCCCCGCAAAGACCCCCGCCCCATGCAGGCGGGGGCAGGTGCATCATTCGGCCGCTTCGGCATAATCCTCGACCGGAGGACAGGTGCAGACCAGGTTGCGGTCGCCATAGGCATTGTCCACGCGCCCGACCGGCGGCCAGTATTTGTCCACGCGGAAGGCCCCGGGCGGGAAGCAGCCCTGCTCGCGCGAATAGGCGCGGTCCCAATCGGCGACCAGGTCCTCGACCGTGTGCGGCGCGTGGCGCAGGGGCGAGGCCTCGGCGCCGATCCGGCCCTCGGCGATCTCGGTGATCTCGTCGCGGATCGCCAGGAAGGCGGTGATCAGCCGGTCGATCTCGGCCTTGGTCTCCGATTCGGTCGGCTCGACCATCAGCGTGCCGGCGACCGGCCAGCTCATGGTCGGGGCGTGGAAGCCGTTGTCGATCAACCGCTTGGCGATGTCGTCCACGGTCACGCCATGCTCCTGGAAAGGTCGCGTATCCAGGATGCATTCATGCGCCACCCGGCCGCGATTGCCCATGAACAGCACCGGATAGGCCCCGGCCAGCCGGCTGGCGATATAGTTCGCGTTCAGGATCGCGACGCGCGTCGCCTGCGTCAGCCCCGCGCCGCCCATCATCAGGATATAGGCCCAGGAGATCAGAAGGATCGAGGCCGAGCCCCAGGGCGCCGCCGAAACCGCGCCCGAGCCCTCGCGCGGGTCGGCGGGCAGGAAGGGCGCCAGGTGCGCCTTGACCCCGATCGGTCCCATGCCGGGACCGCCGCCGCCATGCGGGATGGCAAAGGTCTTGTGCAGGTTCAGGTGGCTGACATCGCCGCCGATCTCGCCCGGCCGCACCAGCCCGACCAGCGCGTTCATGTTGGCGCCGTCGATATAGACCTGGCCGCCGTGATCGTGGGCGATGCGGCAGACCTCGCGCACGGTGTCCTCGAAGACGCCATGGGTCGAGGGATAGGTGATCATCACCGCCGCCAGCCTGTCGCCGGCCTTCGCGGCCTTGTCGGCGAAATCCTCCAGGTCGATATCGCCGTTCGGGGCCGATTTCACCACCACGACCTTCATGCCCGCCATCTGCGCGCTGGCCGGGTTGGTGCCATGCGCGCTGACGGGGATCAGGCAGATGTCGCGGTCCTCGCCGCGCGACTTGTGATAGGCGGCGATGGTCAGAAGCCCCGCATATTCCCCCTGCGCGCCGCTGTTCGGCTGCAGCGAGAACGCGTCGTAGCCGGTGATCGCGCACAGCTTTTCGGTCAGGTCGGCAAAGACCTCGTGATAGCCGGCGGCCTGGTCCTCGGGCGCAAAGGGATGCAGCGCGCCGAACTCGGGCCAGGTGATCGGCATCATCTCGGCCGCCGCGTTCAGCTTCATCGTGCAGGAACCCAGCGGGATCATCGCCCGGTCCAGCGCCAGGTCGCGGTCCGAGAGGCGGCGCATATAGCGCATCATCTCGGATTCCGCCCGGTTCATGTGAAAGACCGGGTGCGTCAGGTAATCGCTTTCGCGGATCAGCGCCTCGGGGATGGCCGGCGCCTTGGCCGGCTCGGCCGGATCGGTGATGCCGAAGGCATCCAGCACCCGCGCGATCACGTCCGCATCGGTAGTCTCGTCGACCGAAATGCCGACCCGGTCGCGCCCGACCTTGCGCAGGTTGATGCCGCGATGGCGCGCGGCGGCCAGAATCCCCGCCTGCCCCACGCCGACCCGTACCGTGATGGTGTCGAAAAAGGCATCGGACTGGACCTCGGCCCCGGCGGCACGCAGCGCATCGGCCAGCGTCGCCGCGTTCAGATGCACCCGCTGGGCGATGGCACGCAGGCCCACCGGCCCGTGGAACACGGCGTAAAAGCCGGCCATCACCGCCAGAAGCGCCTGCGCGGTGCAGACGTTCGAGGTCGCCTTCTCGCGCCGGATATGCTGTTCGCGCGTCTGCAGCGACAGCCGATAGGCCCGGTTGCCCTTGGCATCGACCGAAACGCCGACGATGCGGCCCGGCATGGCGCGCTTCATCTCGTCGCGGCAGGCCATGAAGCCGGCATGCGGCCCGCCATAGCCCATGGGCACGCCGAAGCGCTGCGCCGAGCCGATGGCGATGTCGGCGCCCATCGCACCCGGCTCCTTCAGCACGCAAAGCGCCAGCAGGTCGGTCGCCATGATCGCCACGGCGCCCGCCGCGTGCAGAGCCGCGATCTCGGCTGCATAATCCCGAACCTCGCCGAAAGTGCCCGGATACTGGAAGATCGCACCGAAGACCTGCGAGGGGTCGCATTCCAAGCCGCGGACGATCTCGATGCCCAGGGGCTCGGCGCGGGTCTCGATCACGGCGATGGTCTGGGGATGCAGGTTCTCGCTGACGAAGAACGCGCGGGCTTTGGACTTCGCCACGCGTTGCGCCATGGCCATCGCCTCGGCTGCGGCGGTCGCCTCGTCCAGCAGGCTGGCATTGGCCACCGGCAGCCCGGTCAGGTCGGCGACCATGGTCTGGAAGTTCAGCAGCGCCTCCAGCCGGCCCTGGGCGATCTCGGGCTGATAGGGGGTATAGGCGGTGTACCAGGCCGGGTTTTCCAGGATGTTGCGCTGGATCGCCGGCGGCGTCACGGTGCCGTAATAGCCCTGCCCGATCAGGCTGGTCATCACCTGGTTCTTCGCCGCCACCTCGCGCATGCGCTGCAAAAGCGCCGCCTCGGACAGCGCCGGCCAGTCCAGGGATTCGGACTGCCGGATGCTTGCCGGCACGGTCTGGCCGATCAGGTCCTCCAGCGTTTCGGCGCCCACGACCTTCAGCATTGCCGCCATCTCGGCCGGGGAAGGCCCGATGTGACGGCGATTGGCGAAATCGTCGGGGTTATAGTCGGTCGGGGTCCATTTACCCATCACTGGCCTCGATGCGTCAGAATGTTCACAAGCATTGCCTTCGGGATCGCACGGGCCGGGAATGTCCCCGCCCTGTCTTTTTCCGTTTTCCAAATACCCTCGGGGGGTCCGGGGGGCGAAGCGCCCCCGGCTTCCGCCGGGCCGCAAGGCCCGGCAGCTTCAGCCAACCAGCGCCTGATAGCCCGCCTCGTCCATGAAGCCGGACAGGTCGACCGAGGCCGGCTTGATGCGAAAGAACCAGGCCGCCATCGGATCCTCGTTCACCGCGCCGGGCGCGTCGGGCAGCGCCTCGTTGACGGCGGTGATCACGCCGGCGACCGGCGCCACGATGTCCGAGGCCGCCTTGACCGATTCGATCACCACGATCTCCTCGCCCGCCTCGACCTCGCGCCCGACCTCGGGCAATTCGATGAAGACGACATCGCCCAGCTGCTCGCTGGCATGGGCGGTGATGCCGACGACGATCTCGTCGCCGTCCTGTTTCAGCCATTCGTGGTCTTCGGTGTATTTCAGCATGCCTGGCCTCTCAGCGCTTGTAGCTCGGTTTGTGGAAGGGAAGCGGAGTAATCGTCACCGGAATGCGCTTGCCGCGCAACTCGGCCCAGAGCGTCGCACCGGGCGCAAGCCCCGCGGGCAGGACCGCCATGGCGACAGGTCCGCCGACCGAGGGGCCGAAGCCGCCCGAGCAGACCTTGCCCAGACCCGCGCCGCCCTCGGCCGCGTCGAAGATCCCGACCCCCTCGCGAATCGGGGCGCGGCCCTCGGGGCGCAGGCCCATCCGGCTGCGCGCAGGACCTGCGGCCAACTCGTCCAGGATGACGTCGGCGCCGGGAAAACCGCCCTCGCGTGCGCCGCCGGTACGGCGGACCTTGGGGATCGACCAGCCCAGCCCGGCCTCGCCCGGCAGGGTGCGGGCGTCCATGTCATGGCCGTAAAGCGGCATCCCCGCCTCCAGCCGCAGGCTGTCGCGGGCGCCCAGCCCGATGGGGGCGACCTCGGGCTCGGCCAGCAGCGCCTCGGCGAAGGCGACCACCCGATCCTCGGGCACGGAAATCTCGAATCCGTCCTCGCCGGTATAGCCCGAGCGGCTGACCCAAAGCGTCACGCCCTGCCAGTCGAACTCGGCCACGTCCATGAATTTCATCGCCTGCGCGCCGGGAACCAGCCGCGCCAGCACCGCCTCGGCCTCGGGACCCTGCAGCGCCAGAAGACCGCGATCCGTCACCGGCTCGACCAAGATGCCCTGCGCCTCCAGCTGGCGCAGATGGGCGATGTCCTGCTCGGCGCAGGCGGCGTTCACCACCAGAAGCAGGTGGTCGCCCTTGTTGGCGATCATCAGGTCGTCGAGAATGCCGCCCTCGGCATTGGTGAACAGCCCGTAGCGTTGCCGCCCCTCGGCCAGCCCGGTGATATCGGCGGGCACCAGCCCCTCCAGCGCCTCGGCCGCACCCGGGCCGCGCAGGATCACCTGGCCCATGTGGCTGACATCGAACAGCCCGGCATGGCTGCGGGTATGCAGGTGCTCGTTCAGCACGCCCATCGGATATTGCACCGGCATCTCCCAGCCGGCAAAGGGCACCATCTTCGCGCCGCGCGCGAGGTGCAGGTCATATAGCGTCGTGCGCCGAAACTCGGCCATGGGCATCCCCCTTGTCTGCGGACGGACCAATCCCGGCCGCTGCGATGCCCCCTCTGTCCCTACCCCGAAACGGGGGCGCCTGAGATCGTTATCCCTTCGGCGGGCGGCGCAAGCCGCCTCTCTCCAGAGCGTTCGGCGGAAAACGGTCCCTTTGCCTGAGAGATTCCCGGGGCGGTTGCTCCTTCGGCCCTGGCTTGCGCCAATGTCTCCCGATTTCCGACCTTTGTCGTAGCCGGGCGGCGGCGTTCTGGCAAGGGCCTTCTGCCGCCCGGATTTTCAAACCGAGACGTTCAGCGCGCCCCCGTCCAGCAGGATATTCTGCCCGACCATGAACCGCGCCTGCTGGCTGCACAGGAAGGCGCAGGCGGCGCCGAAATCCTCGGGGCGGCCATAGCTGCGGGTCGGGATCGTCGCCTCGCGGCGCCGGCGGGCTTCGTCCAGGCCGATGCCCTCGGCCTTGGCCACCCCCGAATCGAGGCTCACGGCGCGGTCGGTGGCATGGATGCCGGGCAAGAGGTTGTTCACCACCACGCCATGCGGCGCCACCTGCCGCGACATGCCGGCGACAAAGCCGGTCAACCCGGCGCGCGCGGTGTTCGACAGGCCCAGCACCGCAATGGGCGAGCGCACGGATTGCGAGGTGATGTTGACCACCCTGCCCCAGCCGCGTTCCATCATGCCGGGCACCAGCGCCTGCATCAGCGCGATGGCGGTCAGCATGTTGGCGTCGATGGCCTTGATGAAATCCTCGCGCGACCAGTCGGTCCAGGTGCCGGGCGGCGGGCCGCCGGCATTGTTGACCAGGATGTCGGCCTGGCCGCCCAACGCCTCCAGCACAGCAGCGCGGCCTTCCCCGGTGGTGATGTCGGCGGCGACCGGCGTAACCGCCACCCCGTGCCGTGCCGCGATCTCCTGCGCCGTGGCCTCCAGCGCCTCGGCGCCGCGGGCGTTGACCACCAGATCGACCCCCGCCTCGGCCAGCGCCTCGGCGCAGGCGCGGCCCAGCCCCTTCGACGCGGCGCAGACAAGACCCTTCTTGCCCCTGATCCCCAGATCCATGGCTTCCCTCCTGTTCAGCTTGCCGCCAAGGAAGCGCGGGGCGCGCGGATTGTCCAGTTCAGAAGCAGAGGATCTCGGCCTCGGCCTCGGCGCGGCGGAAATTGGCGACGATGTCGTTGACAGCGATGCCCTGACGGAAAATGCCCGCCCGCTCGCCGGCGGTCTGGCGCATGGCCAGCACCGTCTCGGCCTTGACGTAATCGTCATAGGACAGGATCTCGGCGATCTGGTCGATGGCGCAGCTGCACCGCTCCAGCATCTCGCGGGTCTGGCCGTTCGTCGCCATGCAGACGAAGACGTAATCGGCCCGCGCATTGGTCGGATAGTCGTTTATCGCCTGAGCCCCGGCCATGCCGGCCGAAAGCACGAGCGCCGCCGTCAGGGTTGCCCGGATCATTTCAACACCATTTCGCTGTGATAGGCCGGCCGTCCGCCCGAAAGCGGGCCGGTTTCGGCCAGCATCCGGCGGATCGGCCGCCCCGGATCGTCCAGGGTGAAGCGCAGTTCCAGCGTGTCGAAGCCGGCCATGCGCCCGCGATTCTCGTCCTGCGCAAAGGGCACGAAGACGGCGACGGTCGCCTCGCCCTCATGCCGAATCTCGCCGCTGCGGAACAGCGCATCCTTCAGCCGGTTGCGGATATAGAACGGGCTGCCCCCGGTCAACGCCGCCATGTCCCGCGCGGTGGTTTCCAGAAAGAAGGTCAGCGCCGGATCGCCGCCCGAGACCGGAAACGGGCCGATCTTGCGTGTGGTCCGAGGGGTCTTTTCGGTCAGCTCCAGCGCCGGCTGGCCGTGCGGGGCATCGGTGGCCGCGCCCAGCGAAACGGTGCCCTCGCCCAGCGGCGCAAAGCCTTCGGCCTGGGGGCCGGTCTGGTGCAGCATCCAGACCAGCGGTCCCTGCGACAGATCCCATGGCCCGCGCTGGGCAAAGACCAGATCGCCCGCCTCGCCCGCCCAAAGCGGGCCGGCCAGCAATCCGATCAGCGCAAGGCCACGCAAGATTCTCATCCCGGTCCTTCCTCCCTGTTTGCGACCCTGCCCCCGCAAGGGCCACGGCGAAAGCCCGCCGCCGGCTGTTTCGTGCTTTGGTCTTAGGCCAGCATCTGCTGCAGCATGGCCTGCAAGTCCTCGGGGCGCACCGGCTTTTCCAGCACAGGCACGCCCATCTTCTGGCAGGCGCCGCCCAGTTCCGGCGCGCGCCGGGCCGAGACCACGATGGCCGGCACCGCCTGCCCCGCCGCCTTGCGCAGCGCCTCGATGGCCTGCAGGCCGGTATCGCCGTTGTCGAGGTTATAGTCGGCGATCACCACGTCCGGCGGCTCGTCGCCCATCTGCGCCAATGCCTCGGCGATGCCGCCCGAGACGCGGGCCACCATGCCCAGCTTGTCCCGCAACACCAGTTGCAGGGCGCGGCGCATGGCGTCGTCGTTCTCGACCACCAGCGCCACCCGGCCGCGCAGGTGCGGACCCTGGCCGGCGCCCTCGGGTCGCACGGCCTCGCCCCCCGGCGCGACCAGCGGCAGGCTGACGCGAAAGACGGTGCCGCGCCCCGGCTCGCTGTCCATGGCGATGGGATGGCCCAGCTTGGCGCAGGCGCGGCGCACGATGGAAAGGCCCAGCCCCATGCCCGGCGCCCCGCCCTCGCGGCCGATGCGCTGGAACTCGTCGAAGATGCGCGCGCGGTCGGGCGCGGCGATGCCGATGCCGGTGTCGTATATCTCCAGCCAGGCCCGTTCGCCGCGTTTGCGCACGCCGACCAGCACACCGCCGCGATCGGTGTATTTGATCGCGTTCGAGACGAGGTTCTGCGCGATCCGCCGCAGAAAGGTCGGATCGCTTTCCACCATCGCCGTGGTCGGCGCAAAGCTGAGCCGCAACTCCTTGGCCTCGGCCATGGGGGCATATTCGATGGCGAGGCGGCGGAACAGCCCGCCCAGATCGACGGGCTTGCGCTGGAACTCGATGCGCTGGCTGTCCAGCCGCGAGATGTCCAGCACCGCGTGCATCAACTCCTCGACCGATTCGAACGCGCCCGACAGCCGGTCGGTCAATTCGCGCTGCAACGGGTCGAGCGAGGTGTCCTTCAGCGCCGACAGGAACAGTTTCGCCGCCGACAGGGGCTGCAGCAGGTCATGGCTCGCCGCGCGCAGGAAGCGGGTCTTGGAGCGGTTCGCCTCTTCGGCCGAGGCGCGGGCGACGGCCAGTTCGCGGTTGCGTTCGGAAAGGTCGGCCAGCGCCTGCTCCAGCTCGCGGGTGCGGACCTGCACCTCCTGCTCCAGCGCGACGGCGGCCTGGAACATGGACCAGGCCGAACCGCGGCTTTCCTCCAGCCGGTCGATGCGCTCGACCAGCACATCGGCGATGCGCGTCAGCTTTTCGACCCGCCGGGCGGGGGGATCGTCGTCGCGCAGGAACATGGTTCAACCCGGCTCGGGCGGCATCAGCGCCATGCCGACGAAGGTCTGGTTCACATGCATGCCGCTGTGCTGCTCGCCATAGGTATTGAAGCCTGCGACACGATAGCGTGCCAGCAGTTCGGACATCTGCCCGTCCATGCCGGCGCGTTCCAGCGCCAGCCGCCGCAGCACGCAATCGAAGCCCAGCACCATCAGCGGCGGGCGCGGCAGCGCGTCCAGAGCCTCGGCAAAGCCGCGCGTCATGTCCATCGCCCGGCCCAGCGTCAGGATGTTGCCGGCCTCGATCCCCGAAAGAAGCTGCAAGCCGCCCTCGGGCGTGATCGCGCGGATGGCGCGGACGTGGTGGCGCTTGCCGGTGCGCAAAAGCAGCGGGTGGCGGGCGAATTCCGTCGGCGTCAGCGCCTCGACGGGTATCCCCGCCAGCAGGGCGTATTCCTGCGCCGCCGGCTCGCCGTTCAGCTCCATGATGACGCGGTTGTGGCGGTCGGCGGCCGTCACCACGGCACGGCGGTCGGTCGGGCTGAAATGCTGGAACGAGACCTCGGCCGCCGCCAGATCGGTCTCGACCAGCAGAAACAGCGCCGCACCGGGATGCTCCGCACCGTCGACCATCTGGCAGGTCGGGCCGAACCGCATGCCCTCGGCGCTGGAGCCGCCGACGATCGGCAGGCCGGGGATCGCCGCATCCAGCGTCGCGGTCAGCACGTCCTCCTGGCGGGCCAGCGCATCGGCCAGCAGCACGCCAAAGCTGGAGCGGCGCAGGTCGGGGCGGAAATCGGCGTGAAAGCGGCGCAGGGTGGACATCCATTCCGACACCGGCACCAGCGCCTGGTCGCGCAGCACGCAGACGCCGACCCGGAAGCTGGCCGAGGGAAATCCCAGCGCCGTCACCGTCTGCGCGCAATAGCCGCGGGGGCCGATCTCGCCCACCGAGGAACAGCCGACGACGCGGCAGCCCTCGCCCAGCACCTCGCGCAGCGCAGCGCCCAATGCCGGCAGCCCCTCGGTCGGCATGCCGAACAGCAGCACCAGCGCCGGCCGCAAGGGCGCCATGGCATCGGCGATGCGCCGGGCGGTATCCGCGCCGGCGGCGGGCACCGAGACGGCGATGGGCGCGGGCGGCAGCACGACCGGCCGCGCCTCGGACCGTGCGCCGGGCCAGGGTTCGGGCAAGGCCGCGCTCATGCCGGTTCGAACAGCCTGACGCTATTGGCCAGAAGCACCGCCTGGGTGCGGCGGCGGGCGTTGATCTTGGACATGATCGCGGTGATGTGGGTCTTGACCGTCGCCTCGGCGATGGACAGCTCGTAGCTGATCTCCTTGTTCGCCTTGCCCTGGCAGATCAGCCGCAGGATCTTCATCTGCTGCGGCGTCAGCGTGGCGAAGCGGCGGGCCAGTTCGGCCCGGGCCGCATCCTCTTCGCCGGCATGTTCGGGCTGGTAGCTGTCGGGCGTCACCCGCTCGCCCTCCCACATACGGCGCAGGCTGTCCACCAGCGCCTCGCGGCCCAGCGACTTGCTGATATATCCCTGTGCCCCGGCCGCCATCGCGGCCGAGATCATGGCGTTCTCCAGGTCGGCCGAGATCATGGTGATCGGCACGTCCGGGATCTGGCGACGCAACGTCACCAGCCCTTCGGCGCCCCTGGCGTCGGGCAGGTTCAGGTCCAGGATCACCGCATCCGGCGCGCCCTGGTTTCGGATCTGCTCTTGCGCGGCGGCAAGGCTGCGGGCGGTGCGCACGTTCCTGAGCCCGAAGCTGATCTTCAGCGTCAGGGCCAGGGCGTCGCACATCAGCGGATGGTCGTCCACGATCAGGATTTCGCGGACGCGATCGGCGGAAAGCCTTGGCGATGCGACGCGGTCTTGCGACTGCATTTCGGCTGAGGCCATCGTTCTCCTCCCAAAGAAACGATAGTGGGCCGGGCGGTGGCGCACCGGCCTCTATGGGTCCATTCTAAGACCCCCGCCCGCCGGCGCAAGCCCGTTGGACGACGGACCCGGATTGCGGCTACGACTTCGGTTGTATTGGCCGAAAATCGGGCACATGTCACTTTCACCTGGTCCAAGCGGAGGCCACCATGAAAATCAGCCGCAGAATCACCCTGCTGGCCGGAGCCGCGGCACTTGCCGGGCTGGCGCTGCCCGCCCATCCGCAAGGCACGGCCCAGGCCCCCGCGATCCGCATCGGCACGCTGGAGAACGGCACCGTCAACTGGGAGATCGAGACGATCCGCAGCCGCGGGTTCGACACCGCGAACGGCTTTCGGCTGGTGCCGACGATCCTGGCAGGCAATCCCGCCACCCAGGTCGCCATGCAGGGCGGAGAGGTCGACACCATCGTCTCGGACTGGCTGTGGGTGGCGCAGCAGCGGGCGCGCGGCACGGGCTTTCGCTTCCTGCCCTATTCGACCGCCGTGGGGGGCGTGATGGTCCCCGCCGGCAGCATCGTGCAGTCGCTGGCCGATCTTCGCGGCAAAAGGATCGGCATCGCCGGCGGCCCGGTCGATAAAAGCTGGCTGATCCTGCGCGCCTGGTCGCGCGAGAAGCTGGGCGAGGATCTGGCCGATGCGACGCAGCAGGTCTTCGGCGCCCCGCCGATGATCCTGAACGCCGCCGAGACCGGCGAGGTCGATGCCGCGATCAACTTCTGGCACTTCCAGGCCAGGATGGCGGCGCGCGGCATGCGCGAGATCATGTCGGTCGAGACGGCGGCCGGCGATCTGGGCCTCGACCCCTCGACGCCGCTTCTGGGCTATGTGCTGCGCGACGACTGGATCGCGGCCAATCCGGCTCTGGCCGGGGGGTTGGCGCGCGCATCCCGCGCCGCCAAGGAACTGCTGGCCCGCGATGATGCCGCCTGGGAAGAGCTGCGCCCGATCATGGAGGCCGCCGACGATGCCGAGTTCCAGGCGCTGAGGGCCGGCTGGCGCGCCGGCATCCCCGCCCCCGGCCCGGTCGATGCGACCAATGCGCAAAGGATGTTCGCCACCATGGCCGAGCTTGGCGGCGAGGAACTGACCGGCGGCGTCGCCACACTGCCCGAGGGCCTGTTCTGGTGGCCGGAGTGATCCCGTCTTGACCGAAGCCCCCAAGCCCCCTTCGCTGCGACCCGGCCTGGTGCCGGGGGTGCTGTCGATCCTTGCCATGCTGCTGGTCTGGACGCTGGCCTCGCAACTGACCGACCGGCCTCAGACCCTGCCCGCGCCCTGGGAGGTCGCCGCCCGCATCATGCGCCTGGGCGCCAGCGGAGAGTTATGGTTCAACGCCGGCATGACGCTGTTCCGGGTCGTCGCCAGCTTTGCGCTGGCCATGGCGGCGGGCATGGCGCTGGGGCTGTGGATGGGCCGCAGCCGCGGGGCCGACCAATGGCTGAACCCGGGCCTCATCATCCTGCTGAACGTGCCGGCGCTGGTAGTGATCGTGCTGTGCTATATCTGGATCGGGCTGAACGAGACCGCCGCCATCCTGGCCGTGGCGCTGAACAAGATCCCGGTGGTCACGGTGATGATCCGCGAGGGCACGCGGGCGCTGCGCCCCGACCTGGACGACATGGCGCGCGCCTTTCGCATGCGGCCCTGGGCGCGGCTGCGCCATGTCGTGCTGCCGCAACTGGCGCCGCATGTCGCCGCCTCGGCCCGGGCCGGCATCTCGCTGATCTGGAAGATCGTGCTGGTGGTCGAGTTCCTGGGCCGCTCGAACGGCGTCGGCTTCAAGATCCACCTGCTGTTTTCCAGTTTCGACGTCGAGGGGGTGCTGGCCTGGGCGCTGGCCTTCGTCGCGGTCATGCTGGCCATCGACCTCATCCTGCTGCGGCCCTGGGAATCGCGCGCCAACCGCTGGAGGCAGGATGCGGCTTGAACTGGAAGCCAAGTCCTTCGGCCCGCGCCAGGTGCTGGGGCCACTGACGCTCTCGGTCGCGCGGGGCGAGCGGCTGGCGATCCTCGGCCCCTCGGGCATCGGGAAATCGACGCTGCTGCGCATCCTGGCCGGTCTCGACGCGGGGTATCGCGGCCAGCTCGACAGCGCCGACCGCCTGGCCGTGGTGTTCCAGGAGCCGGTGCTGCTGCCCTGGCGCGATGCGATCGCCAACATCGCCATTCCGACCGGCCGCGACGCGGCCACCGCGCGCGACTGGCTGGCGCAGGTCGGACTGGCGGGGCATGAGACGAAATTCCCGCGCCAGCTTTCGCTGGGCCAGCAGCGGCGGCTGGCCCTGGCCCGCGCCTTTGCCGCCGGACCGGACATATTGCTGATGGACGAGCCCTTTGCCTCGCTGGATGCCGGGACGGCGGCACGAATGCTGGCCTTGACCGACGCGCTGCTGGATCGCAGCGGCGCCGGGCTGGTGCTGGTCACGCATGACCCGGCCGAGGCCGCAGCGCTGAAAGCCCACGCCCTGCACCTGACCGGCGATCCGGCGCGGCTTCAGAAGGACTGATCCCAGACCCGGCCCTCGGTATCCTCGGCATGGACCGTCACCGGCCCCTCGCCCGGCACATGGGCAAAGCGGAACACCGGATCTTCGGAGATCGAGATCCCGGCCTCCATGGTGAACAGCGGCGCCTCGCCCTGCTTCACCTCCAGCGTCTGGATGAACTCGGCGGGAATGGTCAGCAGCGTCACCTGATCGCGTTGCAGGCCCGAGAAATTCGGATGCCGGATCATCAGCGTGCCGACCTGGCGCCCATCCCCTTCGGTCTGGCGAAAGCGCATCTCGCCCATGGTGGCGCGCACCTCGTCCATGCTTTTGCCCGCTGGCGCCGCGCAGCCGCCCGAGGCTTTCACGAAGCGCCCGGCCATGACCTTGCGCCCATCCTCCAGCGTGGCGATGGCGCGCAGGTCGGAATAGCTGTCCACCCGCACCCGAACCTCGAAATCCAGGGGCATCAATGCCTCGCCGAATGTGAACTCGGCCGCCACCGGCGCGGGATTGCCGTCCACCACCAGCGCCAGCGCACGGATCGCGGGAGCGCCGGGCGGCTGGGTGATGCGCACCGGCACCAACGCCGGATTGTCGGCGCGCGGCGGCGCGTCGAGGTCGAAGATCGCCGGGTCGACCGGCGGCTCGTCATCCGTGCCGATCACCGCCAAACGCATGTCGTCCCACAGGGCCGAGGGCTGCATGGGATTCGCCACCTCGCCCGCCAGCGCCGCCGGGGCCAGCATCGATGCGAAAAGCAGGCAGGCCAGTCTCATCCCCGCTTCTCCCTTGTCATGCGGCGATAGACCAGCACGGTCGAATCGCTGGCCGCCTCGGCCTCGGCCGCGGCGCGCAGCCGGGCATGCAGGCCAGAGCGCGAACAGACCGGATCGGTGGCCCGGGCATCGCCCGCCAGCGCCATGGCCTGGCAGCGGCAGCCGCCGAAGTCGATCTCGCGCCGCTCGCAAGAGGCGCAGGGCTCGGGCATCCAGCCGGTGCCGCGAAAGGCGTTGAAGGCCGCGCCGTCGTGCCAGATCCGGGCCAGCGGCACCTCGCGCACGTTCTCGAACGCCAGCCCCTTGATGGTCTGGGCGGCATGGCAGGGCAGCACGGTGCCGTCCGGTGCGACGTTCAGCCCGGTCGAGCCCCAGCCGCCCATGCAGCTTTTCGGGAACGCCGCCAGATGGTCGGCGGGCACATAGTCGATGACCATGCGGCCCTGCAGGCGCCGGCGGGCCTCGTCCACCACCTCGCGTGCGCGGGTCGCCTGGGCCTGGGTCGGCATCAGCGGCCGGCGGTTCAGGTCGGCCCAGCCGTGGAACTGCACGGTCGCGACCTCGATGCGCCGGCAGCCCAGTTCTTCGGCCAGGTCGATCATCTCGGGCAGCCGGTCCAGGTTCTGGCGATGCACCACCGCATTCAGCGTCATCGGAAAGCCGATGGCGCGGGACCATTGCGCCACCTGCATCTTGCGCGCGAAGCTGCCGCCATAGCCGCTGATCCAGTCGGCCATCTCGGCGTCGATGCCTTGCAGGGACAGCTGGATGTGATCGACCACGCCGTCCAGTTCGCGCAGCCGCGCCTCGGTCAGCCCGATCCCCGAAGTGATGAGGTTGACGTAAAGCCCGGCATCGCGTGCCGAGGCGGCGATCTCGGCCAGGTCGCGGCGCGAGGCGGGCTCGCCGCCCGACAGATGCACCTGCAGCACGCCCAGGCCGGCGGCCTGCCGGAACACCTCGGCCCATTCCGCCGCCTTCAGCTCGGCGCTGGCGCGGGTCAGCTCGACCGGGTTCGAGCAATAGGGGCAGGCCAGCGGGCAGCGATGCGTCAGTTCCGCCAGCATGGCCATGGGCAGGCCGACGCGGACCGGGTTGCCGTCTATGTCGCGGGGGGCGGGATCGTCTCTCATGCCGGCCCCCCGGCCTCACCGTCCAGGAACACCATGCGCCGGTCCATCAGGTCGCGCAGGAATTCCTGCACGTCGCCCTCGATCTGCTCGGGCGGCGCGTCGTAGCGGGTGCAAAGCGTCTCGATCACCTCGGCCAGGCTGCGCTTGCCGTCCAGTTCCGACAGGATCGCATGGCCCACCGGGTCGAGCTGGATCACCCGCTCGGGCGCCAGCAGCACGCGGATGCCGCGCACGCGGTCGTCATGCAGCCGCACGCCCCGCGGCAGATAGGGCACCGCGGCCCCGCTGATGCGATCCGCGCTCATGAGGCACCCGCGGCCTCGGGCGCCGGCTCGGGGATCGCCGCGTCCAGAAGCCCCTCGCCCGGACGCCAGGCGCCGGGGGGTATGTTGCCCTGCACATAGCCGTGCCACAGCGCGTCGAGCTGCGCCCACAGCACGTCGGTCTTGAAGACCAGCGCCGCCGCCGCTGCATCCTGCCTTTCCAGCGTATCGGCACGGTCCAGAACATAGTTCAGGCCGAATTCGACATCCTTCGGCGCCTCGCTCAGCCGGTTGCGGAAATAGGCGAGGCTGACGTCGTCGGCGAAATCGTAATGCTTCAGCAGCCCCTCGATGCGCTCGGCATGGATCCTGGGCGCGAACATCTCGGTCAGGCTGGCGGCCACGGCATCCAGCAGCGGCATGTCGCGCACGAAGCGGACATAGGCATCGACGGCAAAGCGGGTCGCGGGCATCACGCCCGCGCCGCTGGCGACGTAATCGGGGTCGAGGCCGACCGCCCGGGCCAGCGCCAGCCAGCGCCGGATGCCGCCGCCCTGATCGACGCCACCGTCGTGATCCTCGATGCGGCTACGCCAGATACGGCGCAGCTGCGGATCCTCGACCCGCGACAGGAAGGCCGCGTCCTTCATCGGAATGCGCGACTGGTATTGCCAGCGGTTGACGACCCAGGCCCGCACCTCGTCGGGCGTGCATTCCCCGCCATGCAGGCGTTTGTGGAACGGGTGGCGGTCGTGATAGCGCTCGGCGCCGATGCGCTTCAGGCGCTCGTGGAACTCGGCGCGGGTCTGGACGCGGTGGTCGGCAAGTTTCATGGCGCGATCTCCATACCGTCATGGCCGATCTGCCAGCCCGCCGCCTGCGCCATCGCACGCTCGGGGCTGGCCGGATCGACCAGCGGGTTCGAATTGTTCAGATGCACATAGATGCGGGCACCAAGCGCCAGGTCGCGCAGCCCCTCCAGGCTGCCGTCGGGGCCTGATACCGGCACATGCCCCATGCGCCGCCCGGTCTTGGCTCCAAGGCCGGCGCGGACCATTTCGTCATCCGTCCACAGCGTGCCGTCGAACAGCAGCGCATCCGCGCCCGAGATCCGTTCGCACAGCCAGTCGGGAACCGAGGCGCAGCCGGGGATATAGAAGACCCGCCGCCCCTCGGCAGCCAGTTCGACGCCCACGGTCTGCTCGCCCATCAGGTCGGTCTCGACCTGCTCGCCCTCCATGTAGAGCGGCACCTTGCCCGGCACGGCGAAAAGCCGCGCGACAAGGCCGGGCGCCAGCTCGAAGCTTTCCTCCAGCGCCAGCTCGCGCCGGGCGACCAACCGGGGGTCCAGCGCGGCAAGCATCGGATTGGCGGCCAGCACGGCATGGATGGCGGGGGTCGCGAACAGGTCGAACCCCTGCCCCTCGCGCAGGGTCAGCAGGCCCGCGACATGGTCGATATCGCCGTTGGTCACCAGCACCGAGCGGATCGGAGAGCCGCGCAGCCCCCCGGGCCGCAGCGCCGGCGTCGCGGCCAGCTGCTGGCGCAGGTCGGGCGAGGCGTTGACCAGCGCCCAGTCCCGGCCATTCGCAGAGACGGCAATCCCGCTTTGGCTCATGGCGGGAATGCGTCCTGCGCGCGCGGCCTCGCAGTTGCGGCAACCACAGTTCCACTGCGGCACGCCACCGCCGGCGCCGCTGCCGAGAATCACGATACGCATGGGAAAGGCTCCGGCAGGCCCGGCCCCCGGCTGCCGGGGACCGGGCCGGGGAATATCGCCGGCGGGTTAGAACAGAACCGGCTCGTCCTCGGCCGGGGCATACATGTTGATTTCCATGCCGCAGGCGATTTCCTTCGGCGCGGGTTTGGTCCAGGCCATGAGTCCTCCTCCTCAAGGTCACCGCATGAATGCGGCTGTTTCGATGCTAAGCCGCTTGGGCGTTCAGTCAACACGCCAAAGGTCGTAGATGGCACGGGTCGCGGGCTTGTGTTAGCCTTGCCGCGCGAAAGGAAAGCGGATGTTCCATCTGGTCCTTGCCGCCTGCCTGGCGGCCCAGCCCGCCACCTGCCAGCCCCGCCTGCTGCCTGCCGGCGACGCCCCCACGCGCGAGGATTGCGAGGCGCGCGCCGCGCCCGTCGCCCGCGACTGGCTGGCCCGGCATCCGCAACTGACCGGCGACGGGCCGCGCTGCGTCGAAACCGCCGCACTGCCCGCCCTGACCGTGCAGGAGGCGGCGCCGGGCGTCCATGTGCATCAGGGCGCGATGGCGCAGATCTCGCCGCAGAACCGCGGGCGGATCGCCAACCTGTCCTTCGTCATCGGCGAGACGGTGGCGGTGATCGACGCCGGCGGCAGCCGCGCCGAGGGCGAAGCGCTTTACGCCGCGATCCGGCAGGTGACCGACAGGCCGATAAGCCACCTGATCCTGACCCATATGCATCCCGACCACATCCTGGGCGCCGAGGTGTTTTCCGAAGCCGGCGCCACCATCGTCGCCGATGCCCGCCTGCCCGAAGCGGTGGCGCGGCGGGCGGAAAGCTGGATGGCCTCGGTCCCGCGCCAGATCGGCGCGGCGGCCTTTGCCGGCACGAGGATCGCCTCGGTGGACCAGACCGTCGATTCCCCGCAGGCGCTGTCGCTGGGCGACCGGCAGTTGCGGCTGACGCCGGTCGCCTCGGCCCATACCGGCAGCGACATGACCGTTCTGGACGAAGAGACCGCCACGCTGTTCACCGGCGACCTGGTGTTCCTGGGCCTGACGCCCTCGCTCGACGGCTCGCTTGCGGGCTGGCTCGACTGGATCGCCGCGCCGCCCGACCCCGAGCCGGCGCTGATCGTGCCCGGCCATGGCCCGGTCGTGGAAAGCTGGGACGAGGCGGTCACGCCCCAGCGCCAATACCTGACCGCGCTGCGCGACGCCACGCGCGAGGCGATCGGCGCCGGCCTGCCGCTGTCGCAGGCGATCCCGGCCATCGTCGCGGCGATGCAGCCGGTCTCGGAAGGCTGGGCCGATTTCCGCAGCACCACCGCGCGCAATGCCGCCGCGGCCTATGCGCAACTGGAATGGGAATAGATTGCCTCGCCCGCGCGCCGGTGCCACAACTATGCCGAGCACGATAGGAGTAAGGCCATGGCACATCCCGTCTGGCACGGTTTCATCGCGGCGGCCCTGGGCGGGCTTCTCGTCACCGGCGCGGCTCTGGCACAGGATGCACCGCTGCCCGAACGGCGGCTGTCCCTGCAGGCCGATACCGACCTGCCGGGCGGCGACCTGGGGCCGATCTTCGACACCACGCTGCAAGCCTGCGTGCAGGCATGCCTGGGCAATGACGACTGCCGCGCGCTGACCTACAACCAGCGGTCCCGCGCCTGCTTCCCCAAGGGTGAGGGCACGGGCTCCGCGACCGCCTTTGCCGGCGCGCTGTCGGGCCATGTCGTGGCGACCACGGCCGAGGAACGGCTGCGCGCCGAATCCCGTGCCAAGGCCGCCCCCTTCGTCGCGCCGCAGGATCTGGCCGCCGCGCAATCGCTGGCCCGATCCTTTCCGGCCCTGCACCCGCCGCTGGGCGCGGACTATCCGCAGGGCAGCGCGCAGGCTGCCGAAGCCTCGGGCGAACTGGCGCTGGCGGCGCGGATCACCGCCGCCGAGGTCGCACGCTATGACCGGCCCGCCGACTGGACCAATCTCGCCCGGCTGACGCTCTATACCAGCAACCAGGGCGACGGCGAGGCATCGAACGCCATCGCTTCGATGGCGATCAACGGCTATCTGCGGGCGGGCGAGGATGCGGTGGCGGCCCGGGCGCTGTCCTGGCTCGCCATGGCGTGGGAGCGGCTGGACCGCGGTCGCGACGCGCTGTCGGCGCTGCGGCTGGCGGCGCGGCTTTCGCCCGGCGACGACGCCATCGCCCAGGCGCTCGAGGAATCGCAGGCCCGCAACGGGCTGCGCGTCACCGACACCCAGGTCGAAGCCGAGGGCAAGATGCCGCGCTTCTGCGCGGTGATGTCGCGCGAACTCTCCTCCGGCACCGATTATGCGCAATTCCTGCGCCTGCCCGGCCGCGACCTGACCGTCGAGGCCGATGGCGAACGGCTTTGCGTCGCCGGCCTGACCCATGGCCAGGATGTCGAGCTGACCCTGCGCGCCGGCCTGCCCGCCGCCGATGGCGAGACGCTGGCCCGCGACGTGACGCTGAAAGGCTATGTCCGCGACCGCGCGCCCTCGGTCCGCTTTCCCGGCCGCGCCTATGTGCTGCCGGCCTCGGGCGACCAGCGGCTGTCCATGGTGACGGTCAATGCCGACACGATCGACCTGCGCCTGCTGCGCATTTCCGACCGCAACCTGATCCGCGCCATGGCCGAGGACATGTTCGCGACGCCGCTGGACAGCTGGCGCGCCGATTATTTCAGCGATCGCATGGCGCGCGAGGTCTGGAAGGGCTCGGCGCAGGTGGCCAGGCCGATGGGGCAGGAAACCCTGAACCAGGAACTGACCACCAGCCTCGCCATTCCCGCCGAGGCCGGCCCGCTGGAACCCGGCATCTATATCGTCGAGGCCGGCATCGAGAACCAGAACGTCTCGGATACCGGGCTTGCCACGCAATGGTTCGTGATCTCGGATTTCGGGATCTCCACCTTCTCGGGCGCCGACGGGCTGACCGTCGCCGTGCGCAGCCTTGCCGACACCTCGGCCAAGGCGGGGGCCGAGGTCGCTTTGATCAGCCGCTCGAACGAGGTGCTGGCCAAGGCCGCGACCGATGCGGACGGCATCGCGCATTTCGCGCCGGGCCTCGCCATGGGCAAGGAAGGCGCCGCGCCGGCGCTGGTCACGGCGACCGAATGGCAGGGCGAGGGCGCCGAGCGTGCGCCCCGCGACATGGCCTTCCTGTCGCTCTCGGACCCCGAATTCGACCTTTCCGACCGCGGCGTCGAGGGCCAGCCCCCCGCACCGCCCATCGACCTGTTCGTGACCACCGACCGCGGCGCCTACCGCGTCGGCGAGACGGTGAACGCGACGGTGCTGGCCCGCAATGCCGAGGCCCGGGCGCTGGAAAACCTGCCGCTGACCGCGGTGATCCTGCGTCCCGACGGGGTCGAGGCGACGCGCCTGCCCGCGCAGGATGCCGGCGCCGGCGGCAGCGTGGTCAACTGGCAGATCCCCGGCAACGCCCCGCGCGGCACCTGGCGGATGGAGCTGCGCACCGAGGCGGACGGCCCGGCGCTGGCCACCGCGCGCATGCTGGTCGAGGATTTCCTGCCCGAGCGCATCGACTTCACCCCGCGCCTGCCCGAAGGCCCGGCGCGCGCCGGCGGCACGCTGGAGCTGTCGCTTTCGGCGCATTGGCTGTTCGGCGCGCCGGCCGCGAACCTGCCGGTCGAGGGGTTGTTGCGCCTGTCGCCCACCCGCAGCCTGGACGGTTTCGACGGCTATGCCTTCGGCCGGCACGACGACGACAGCGCGCCAGTAACCGACAGCCTGCCTGCGGGGGTGACCGACGCACAGGGCAATTACCAGGCGCGGATCGAACTGCCGCCCGCCGGCGAACTCGGCCCCCGCCCGGTCGAGGCCGAGGTGGTGCTGGACATCCGCGAAGGCGCCGGCCGTCCGGTCGAGCGCAGCGAATCCCGCGTGGTCATGCCCGAGGCCCCGACCGTCGGCATCAGGCCGCTGTTCGAGGGCGATACGGTTTCGGAAAACGCCGAGGCGCGCTTTGCGCTCATCGCCGTCGGCCCGGACCTGAAACCGGCGGCCGAGCCGCTGCGCTGGGTTCTGAACCGCGTCGACACCGACTACCAATGGTATTCGCTGGGCGGGCAGTGGAACTGGGAGGTGATCACCTCGCGCACCCGCATCGCCGAAGGCGTGGCCGAGCCGGGCGAGGTCGCGGCCGAGGTCGCGGTCCAGGTCCAATGGGGCCAGTATGAGCTGGTGGCCGAGCCGGCCTCGGGCCAGGGCGGGCCAAGCTCGGTGCAGTTCTACTCGGGCTGGGGCGCGGTGGCGAATTCCGGGACCCAGACGCCCGACCGCCTGAAGGTGGCGCTGGACCGGCCCGCCTATCGCAGCGGCGAGACCGCGCGCGTCCAGGTCGAGGCGACCAGCGACGGGCTGGGCCTTGTCTCGGTGCTGTCGAACCGGCTGGTCTCGATGCAGACCGTGGCACTGAAGGCGGGCGAGATCCGGATCGACCTGCCGGTGACCGACGACTGGGGCGCCGGCGTCTATGTCACCGTCAGCGCCATCCGCCCGCTGGGCGAGGCGCAGCCCGGCGACCGCCAGCCGGTGCGCGCGCTGGGTCTGGCCCATGCCGCCGTCGATCCCGGCGACCGCAGGCTTGCCGCCAGCATCGAGGCGCCGGCCGAGACCCGCCCGCGCGGCACGATCCCGGTGACGCTGAAGGTCGAGGGCGCGGCGGGCGAAACGGTGCATGCCACCATCGCCGCCGTCGACCAGGGCATCCTGAACCTGACCCGGTTCCAGCCGCCCAACCCCTCGCAGCATTATTTCGGCCAGCGCCGGCTGGGCGTCGCCCTGCGCGATCTTTACGGGCGGCTGATCCTGCCGACCGGCGCCCCCGACGGCGCGTTGCGCGAGGGGGGCGATGCCAGCCTTGCCGGCAATGCCGAGGCGCCGCCGCCGACCGAAAAGCTGATGAGCTGGTTCTCGGGGCCCCTGACCGTGGGCGCGGACGGCACCGCGACCATCGAGGTGCCGGTGGGCGATTTCAACGGCGAGGTGCGGGTCATGGCCGTCGTCTGGTCCGAAAAGGGGCTGGGCCAGGCCGATGCCTCGGTCCTGGTGCGCGATCCGGTGGTGATGACCGTGACCGCGCCAGCCTTCCTCGCGCCCGGCGACCGGGCGCAGGTCGGGCTGCGACTGACCCATGCCTCGGGTCCGGCCGGCGAGATGCGGCTCTCGGTCCAGCAGGTGGGCGGCGAGGCACCGCTGACCACCAGCCTGCCGGCCGACACCGTGACCCTGGCCGAAAAGGCCGAGGCGCAGGTGCAGATGCCCGTCGCGGCGGGCGATGCCGAGGGGCTGGCCAATCTGCGGCTGACCCTGACCACGCCGGACGGGCAGGCGCTGACCAAGGACATCGCCATTCCCGTCGCGCTGAACGAGGCCGACATCCAGCGCCGCGACCGGCTGGTGGTCGAACCGGGGCAAAGCCTGACCGTGCCCGCCGGCCTGACCGAAACCATGCTGCCCGGGGCCGAGATCACCGTCGCCATCGGCCCCTATGCCCGGCTGGACGTGGCGGGCGCGCTGATGCGGCTGGCACGCTATCCCTATGGCTGCACCGAGCAGTTGACCTCGGGCGCCATGCCGCTGATCTACATGCCCGGCCTTGCCGCCGTCGAAGGGGTGGCCAGCGAAAACACGGCCGAGCAGGTCCAGAAGGCCATCACCGAGATCCTGACCCGCCAGGGCTCGAATGGCGGATTCGGGCTGTGGTATGCCGATTCGGGCGATCTGTGGCTGGAAGCCTATGTCACCGACTTCCTGTCGCGGGCGCGGGCGGCAGGCTATCGCGTGCCGGACACCGCCTTCCGCATGGCCATCGACAACCTCAGGAACCGCGCCAATTACGCGACCGAACCCGGCGCCGCCTCGGCCGAGGAAAATGCGGCGCTGGCCTATGCGCTGGCGGTGCTGGCACGAGAGCGGGCGGCGACGGTGGGCGACCTGCGCTATTACGCCGATACCGCCGCGGGATCGTTCTCGACCCCGATGGGCGCGGCCCATCTGGGCGCGGCGCTGGCCTCCTATGGCGACCAGAGCCGGGCGGATCGCATGTTCACGCAGGCGCGGAACCTGCTGAACCTCGACGCGCCCGAGCCGCATGCCTTCCGCGCCGATTACGGCACCAAGCTGCGCAACGCCACCGCGCTGCTGGCACTGGCGGCCGAGGCGAAGACGCAGGCCGTCGACACCACCGACCTGACCAGCCGGATCGCCGAGCGCATCGCGCGGGCCGAAGAGGACGGCCGCAGCCTGTCCACCCAGGAATCGGTCTGGACGGTGCTGGCGGCACAATCGCTGTTCACCTCGACCCCGCCCGCGACGCTGAACGGCGTGGCGCTGAGCCAGCCGGTGGCCAGCCTGCCGGCGGATGCGAGCCTTGCCAATACCGGCACGCAGGCGCTGGAGGTGACGCTGACCGCGACCGGCAAGCCCGCGGGTCCGGTCGCGTCCGGCGGCAAGGGCTATACCATCGCACGGCGCTATTACAGCATGGAGGGCGAGGCGCTGGACCCCGCCAGCCTGCAACAGGGCACGCGCATGGTGGTCGAGCTGGAGATCGCGCCGCAATCCGAGGGCGGCGGGCGGCTGGTCATCGCCGATCCCCTGCCCGCCGGGTGGGAGATCGACAACCCGAACCTGCTGCGCGCCGGCGACGTCTCTGCGCTGGACTGGCTGGAGGCCGAGACCTCGGCCGAGATGACCGAGTTCCGCGCCGACCGTTTTGCGGCGGCGCTGACCTGGACCTCGGCCGAGCGGTTCCGGCTGGCCTATATCGTGCGCGCCGTGACGCCGGGCGAGTTCCGCCATCCTGCCGCCAGCGTCGAGGACATGTATCGCCCCGAGTTCCGCGCCTGGTCGGACAGCGGCACCGTCGCCGTCACGCCCTGAACCGCCGGAACCGGACCCCTGGCACCCGACCCCTGCACCCCGGCCCCCGAAAGGCCGGGGTGCTTCGTTGCGGGCGCTTCACGAAAGCATTGCTTGCCCCGCGGCGCCCGGACGGGCAATAATCCCGCCATCGCGTAAGGAAGGGGAGGACGCCTTGCCCGAGACCCGCCCGGTAACGCCATCCGCAGCCCGCCACGAGGACCGCGTGGTGCAGGCCTCGCAATCGCCCGGCGCCGTCACCCGGCTGGCGGCAAGCTGGCGCCGCTCGATGCTCAAGCACGGGCTGGACCCGTCCCGGCCGCCCGAGCCGCGCCGCCTGACCGAGCGCGAGTTGTCCGAGCGCGTCGAGCGCATGGACCGCTTCATCGCCGTGGCCCGGCCGCAGCTGGACCAGCTGTTCCAGCTGGTCTGCCCGACCGGCTGCAACCTGCTGCTGACCGACGCGCAGGGCATCGTTCTGGAACATCGCGTCAGCCAGGGCGACGCCGCCACCTTTCGCGGCTGGGGTCTGTGGCGCGGCATGGACTGGTCCGAGGCGGTGCAGGGCACCAACGGCATCGGCACCTGCCTGGCCGAGGGGCGGCAGGTCACCATCCACCGCGACGAACATTTCTATGCCCGCAACGCCGGGCTTTCCTGCATGGACGCGCCGATCTGGGGACCGGACGGGCGGCTGATTGCGGCGCTGGACATCAGTTCGGCCCGCGCCGACCATACCGAGCGGCTGAACGCGCTGATCGCGGCGCAGGTCGCGCATAGCGCCCGGGCCATCGAGGCGGCGTTCTTCCGCGTCTCGTTCCCCGGCGCGCGAATCATCGCGCCCGAGGCCGAGGGAGCCGAGGACGGCACACTGCTGATCGCGGTGGACAAGGACGACCTGGCCATCGGTGCGAACCGCGCCGCCCGCCGCGCCTTCGGCCTGGAGAAAGAGGGGCAGTTGCGCCCGCGCCCGGCCTCGGACCTGCTGGGCCGGCAGGACGACGCCACCGGGTTCGAGCGCGCCGAACGCGCCGCCGTGATTCGCGCGCTGGCCAGGGCCGAGGGCAATGTCTCGGCCGCCGCCCGCGCGCTGGGTGTGGGACGGGCGACGCTCTATCGCCGCATGGCGCGGCTGGGCATCGACGAAAATCCCGGCAAACTGTCTCGCCCCTGAAACACATCGGGGCAGCGGCGCGCCTGGCCGCGTTGACCCGAGGCGGTCCCAGGGCACACCCTCTTGTGCAACCGGCTGGAGGAGCCGGAATGACAGGAGGAACATCATGCCGAACGACCAGACGCATCCCTTCCGGGGCGTGAACGCGCTGCCCTTCGAGGAACGCTACGACAATTTCATCGGCGGCGAATGGGTGGCGCCCGTCTCGGGCAGGTATTTCACCAACACCACCCCGATCACCGGCGCCGAGATCGGGCAGATCGCGCGCTCGGAGGCCGGCGACATCGAGCTGGCGCTGGACGCCGCCCATGCCGCCAAGGAGAAATGGGGCGCCACCAGCCCGGCCGAGCGCGCCAACATCATGCTGAAGATCGCCGACCGGATGGAGCGGAACCTGGAGCTGCTCGCCACCGCCGAGACCTGGGACAACGGCAAGCCGATCCGCGAGACCATGGCCGCCGACCTGCCGCTGGCCATCGACCATTTCCGCTATTTCGCCGGCGTGCTGCGGGCGCAGGAGGGCTCGATCAGCCAGATCGACGACGACACCGTCGCCTATCACTTCCACGAGCCGCTGGGCGTGGTGGGCCAGATCATCCCCTGGAACTTTCCGCTGCTGATGGCCTGCTGGAAGCTGGCCCCCGCGATCGCCGCCGGCAACTGCGTGGTGCTGAAACCGGCCGAGCAGACCCCGGCCGGCATCATGGTCTGGGCCAACCTGATCGGCGACCTGCTGCCGCCGGGCGTGCTGAACATCGTCAACGGCTTCGGGCTGGAAGCCGGCAAGCCGCTGGCATCCTCGAACCGCATCGCCAAGATCGCCTTCACCGGCGAGACGACGACCGGCCGGCTGATCATGCAATATGCCAGCGAGAACCTGATCCCGGTGACGCTGGAACTGGGCGGCAAGTCTCCGAACATCTTCTTTGCCGATGTCGCGCGCGAGGATGACGATTTCTTCGACAAGGCGCTGGAAGGCTTTACCATGTTCGCGCTGAACCAGGGCGAGGTCTGCACCTGCCCGTCGCGCGTGCTGATCCAGGAATCGATCTATGACAAGTTCATGGAACGCGCGGTCCAGCGCGTACAGGCGATCAAGCAGGGCGATCCGCGCGAAAGCGACACCATGATCGGCGCGCAGGCGTCGAGCGAGCAGAAGGAAAAGATCCTCAGCTATCTCGACATCGGCAAGAAGGAAGGCGCCGAGGTGCTGACCGGCGGCAAGGCGGCCGACCTGGGCGGCGAGCTTTCGGGCGGCTACTACATCGAGCCGACGATCTTTCGCGGCAACAACAAGATGCGGATCTTCCAGGAGGAAATCTTCGGCCCGGTGGTCTCGGTCACCACCTTCAAGGACCAGGCCGAGGCGCTGGAGATCGCCAACGACACGCTTTACGGCCTTGGCGCCGGCGTGTGGTCGCGCGATGCCAATACCTGCTATCGCATGGGCCGCGGCATCAAGGCCGGCCGGGTCTGGACCAACTGCTACCACGCCTATCCGGCCCATGCGGCCTTCGGCGGCTACAAGCAGTCGGGCATCGGGCGCGAGACGCACAAGATGATGCTGGACCACTATCAGCAGACCAAGAACATGCTGGTCAGCTATTCGCCCAAGAAGCTGGGCTTCTTCTGATGGAATGGCCGGGCGCATGTCATCCTGCGCCCGGCACGCCTCCCCCTCCCTCCCCCAAGAGCAACTGCAAGGAGTGCCCTCTCATGGCCAAAACCATGAAAGCCGCCGTCGTGCGCGAATTCGGCAAGCCCCTGACCATCGACGAGGTGCCGGTCCCCGAACCCGGCCCCGGCATGATCCAGGTCAGGATCCAGGCCTCGGGCGTCTGCCATACCGACCTGCACGCGGCCGAGGGCGACTGGCCGGTCAAGCCGAACCCGCCCTTCATTCCCGGCCATGAAGGCGTGGGCTTCGTCTCGGCCGTGGGCGCCGGGGTCAAGCACGTCAAGGAGGGCGACCGCGTCGGCGTGCCCTGGCTCTACACCGCCTGCGGCCATTGCCGGCATTGCCTGGGCGGCTGGGAAACGCTGTGCGAAAGCCAGCTCAACACCGGCTATTCGGTGAACGGTGGCTTTGCCGATTACGTCGTGGCCGATCCGAACTATGTCGGCCACCTGCCGAAGAACGTCGATTTCCTGGACATCGCCCCGGTGCTCTGCGCGGGCGTCACGGTCTACAAGGGGCTGAAGGTCACGGATACCAAGCCCGGCGACTGGGTGGTGATCTCGGGCATCGGCGGGCTGGGGCATATGGCGGTGCAATATGCCAAGGCCATGGGCATGAACGTCGCCGCCGTGGACATCGACGACGAAAAGCTGGCACTGGCCCGCAAGCTGGGCGCCACGGTGACGGTGAACGCCGCGACCGAACCCGACCCGGCGGCGGCGATCAGGAAACAGACCGATGGCGGCGCACAGGGCGTGCTGGTGACGGCGGTCGGCCGCAAGGCCTTCGAGCAGGCCATCGGCATGGTCGCACGCGGCGGCACGGTGGCGCTGAACGGCCTGCCCCCGGGCGACTTCCCGCTGGACATCTTCGGCATGGTGCTGAACGGCATCACCGTGCGCGGCTCGATCGTGGGCACGCGGCTGGACCTGCAGGAATCGCTGGATTTCGCCGGCGACGGCAAGGTCAAGGCCACCGTGCACAAGGCAAAGCTCGAAGACATCAACAACATCTTCGGCCAGATGCACAAAGGCCAGATCGAAGGCCGCATGGTGCTGGACATGGCGGGCTGAGCATGGAACCCGTCGCCACCCCCGCAGGGCCGGACCAGGTCGAGGCCACGCCCGCAGCCCTGGCGCTTCTGGCCGAGATCGTCGCCGATCACGGGCCGGTGCTGTTCCACCAGTCCGGGGGCTGCTGCGACGGGTCCTCGCCCATGTGCTATCCGCAGGGCGAATTCCGCATCGGCCAGCATGACGTGAAGCTGGGCGAGATCGGCGGCATGCCCTTCTATATCTCGGCCAGCCAATACGAAGCCTGGAAGCACACCCGCCTGATCATCGACGTGGTGCCCGGTCGCGGCGGCATGTTCAGCCTGGATAACGGGCGCGAGCGGCGCTTCCTGGTGCGGTCCGAGATCTGCCGGCTCTGACCGCGGCACGGGCGCACGGCCTCCCCCAAGCCGTCCGTGCGCCCGCCCTTTTCTCAGGCGCGGATCTGGCGGGCCTCGTTCAGCAGCATGATCGGAATGCCGCCCCGGATCGGAAAGGCCAGCCCGGCGGCTTCGGAAATCAGCTCCTGCGCCTCGGCGTCATAGCGCAGCGTCGCATGGGTCACCGGGCAGACCAGCGCCTCGAGCATGTGGCGGTCATAGCCGCGTTCGGTCGTGTCGGTCACTGGATCGTCTCCTCGTTGTCGCCGCCGTGCAGGGCGTATTCCAGCAGCCCCTCCAGCAGCACGCGGCGCTTGGCAAGCGTCGGCGCCTCCAGCAGGGCCTGCTTTTCCTCGGGGGCGAAGGGCAGCAGCATGGACAGCGAATTGACCAGCGTCTCGGCCTCGGACGCCTCGGCGGCATCCCAGTCGGTGGACAGGCTGCGCTGCTCCATATAGCGACCCAGCCGCGCCATGAAGCCCTTGCGCTCGAAACGCGGATCCTCCTCGGGCTGGACAGCCAGGTCCGTCTCATAGCCCGACCAGTTCACCTGGCCGCGCAGATAGGGGGTAAAGCCGGGCTGCACCTCGTTCAGCCGGAAACGCGAACGCGCCTTGAGCGAGATCATCAGCCGACCGTCGTCCAGTTCGGAAAAGGCCACGATCCGGCCCGCGCAGCCGACCTGGGCCAGCGCGTCCAGCCCGCCCTCGGCCGGCTGGATCATGCCGATCAGCCGCGAGGGGGTCTTCAGCACGTCCTCGACCATCTGCAGATAGCGCGGCTCGAAGATCTGCAACGGCAGGCGGGTGCGGGGCATCAGGACCGCGCCCGGCAGCGGGAACAGCGGGACGGTCTCGGGCAGGTCGATGCCGCGCGCCATGTCAGGCGAAGATCAGCGAGGACAGGCGGCGGCGCCCCTTCTGCGCCAGCGGATCGGTGGGCTTCATCGCGTCGAAGATGGTCAGAAGCTGCGCCTTGGCCGCGCCCTCGTTCCAGTCGCGGTCGCGGCGGAAGGCTTCCAGAAGCTGGTCGATCGCCTCCTCGACCTCGCCCGCCGCATGCAGCGCGGTGGCATAGTCGAAACGCGCCTGCTGGTCGGCCGGATCGGCCTCGACCTTGTGGCGCAACTCGTCCAGGGGACCGGCGCTCGCGGCCTGCCGCGCCAGCTGCAACTGGGCGCGGGCCGCCTCGACCGGCGCGGCATTGGCGACGGCGGCGGGCACCTGCGCCAGCGCCTCTTCGGCGCGGTCCTCGGCCCCGGCGGCCAGATGGGCGCGGATCAGCCCGCCCCAGGCGGCGGCGTTCTCGGGCTCTTCCTCCAGGATCGCGGCGAAGGTTTCGGCGGCATCCTCGGGGGCGCCCTCGGCGATCATCGCCTCGGCAGCCTCCAGCGCCTCGGCCAGCCCGCCGTCATCGCCGCCCATGGCCACCAGCTTCTCGACGAACTGCTTGATCTGGCTTTGCGGGATCGCGCCCTGGAAGCCGTCGACCGGCTGACCCTGGAAGAAGGCATAGACCGTCGGGATCGACTGCACCCGCAACTGGCCGGCGATCATCTGGTTCTCGTCCACGTTGACCTTGGCCATGCGGATGCGGCCCTTGTGGCGGGCGACCTCGGCCTCGAGCTGCGGGCCCAGCGTCTTGCAGGGGCCGCACCAGGGAGCCCAGAAATCGACGATGACCGGCACCTTCATCGAGGCCTCGACCACATCGGCCATGAAGGTCGCCTCGGTCACGTCCTTGATGATATCGGCGGGGGCGGCATCTTTTGGGGCGGAGCCAAGCTCGAGCATCGGAATTCCTCATGCGAAAGGGTTGCCCCCTAGATGGCGCAGCGGCCGGCGCGATGCAAGATTCGGCTGGCCGCGCGGCGCCCCGACGGCTCATAGATCGAAGCTGGCCAGCACCGGAACGTGGTCGCTGGGCTGCTGCCAGCCGCGCAGCGGCCGCAGGATGCGGCTGTTGTGCCCCGCATTGGCGATATCTGGCGTGGCCCAGATATGGTCCAGCCGCCGGCCCTTGTCGGCCGCGTCCCAGTCCCGCGCGCGATAGCTCCACCAGCTGTAAAGCAGGCCCTGCGGAATGTCCTTGCGGGTGATGTCCACCCATTTGCCGGCATCCTGCGCGGCGCCCAGATGCTCGACCTCGATGGGCGTGTGGCTGACGATCTTCAGCAATTGCTTGTGCGACCAGACGTCGTCCTCGCGCGGGGCGATGTTCAGGTCGCCCACCATGATCGAGCGCGCGGGCCGGTCGGCATGGAAGACGTCGCGCATCTCGGTCAGGAAATCCAGCTTCTGGCCGAACTTGACGTTCTGCTCGCGATCGGGAATGTCGCCGCCCGCCGGGACGTAGAAGTTGTGGATGGTGACGCCGTTCTCCAGCCGCGCGGCGACATGGCGGGCATGGCCCAGCCCGGCATAATCGCGGTCGCCCGCATCCTCGATCGGCAGCTTCGACAGGATGGCGACGCCGTTATAGCCCTTTTGCCCGCGCGCGACGAAATGGTCGTAGCCCAGCGCCCGGAATGCCTCCAGGGGGATGTTCTCGACTGGGCTTTTCGTCTCTTGCAGGCAAAGGATGTCCGGCGCTTCCTCGGTCAGGAAGCGGGCGACCAGCGCCTCGCGCAGGCGGACCGAATTGATGTTCCAGGTGGCGATGGTGAACATGGCAGCTCCTTTTCGGGGACGGACCCTAGGGGCGCGGGCACCGCTTGTCCACCACCGCCGCGACCGGCCCGGTCCGCCCACCATCCCCCACCATGACCAAGGAAAGCCGCCGCCCATCTTCTCCGTTTCAGAAATACTCTCGGGGGGTGCGGGGGGCGAAGCGCCCCCGCGCGGCAGGGCAAGCGAAAAACCCGGCCGCCGGTCTGGACCGGGGCCGGGTCATCATGTGGCCGCATCCTCCGACCACCGGGCTTCGCAATCAGAACCCGCCAGCCATGCGCGGGTTCCGGGGATCAACATTTATCAAGCGACCAGGCGATAGCCGCCGGATTCGGTGACCAGAAGCCGCGCGTTCGAGGGATCGGGCTCGATCTTCTGGCGCAGGCGATAGATATGGGTCTCCAGCGTATGCGTGGTCACGCCCGCGTTGTAGCCCCAGACCTCGTGCAGAAGCACGTCGCGCGGCACCACCCCGTCCTGCGCGCGATACAGGAACTTCAGGATGTTGGTTTCCTTTTCGGTCAGGCGGATCTTGCGGTCCTTGGCGTCGATCAGCATCTTCATCGCCGGCTTGAACGTATAGGGGCCAAGCTGGAAGATCGCGTCCTCGGACTGCTCATGCGTGCGCAATTGCGCGCGCAGCCGCGCCAGAAGCACCGGGAACTTGAACGGCTTGGTGATGTAGTCGTTCGCACCGCTGTCGAGCCCAAGGATGGTATCGGCATCGGTATCGTGGCCGGTCAGCATGACGACGGGGCATTTCACCCCCTGCTTGCGCAGCCGCTTGCAAAGCTCGCGCCCGTCGGTATCGGGCAGGCCCACGTCCAGCACGACCAGGTCGAAGATCGCGCCCTTGGTCCTTTCGACCGCCTCATGGCCCGAGCCCGCCTCGAACACCTCGAAATCCTCGGTGGCGACCAGCTGCTCGGCCAGCGCCTCGCGCAGGTCGTCCTCGTCATCGACCAGCAGGATCTTTTTCAGTCCGGCCATTCTTGCCTCCTTTGGCGTTATGGCGGAAAACTGTGGCGCGGCGCGGCAAGCGTCCAGCGGTTTGCAGCAATTCTCACATGGAGTTGTCGGAATTCCGCCCTATGTTTCAGATTGTTTCAACCATGCTGGCCCGATGACCCTGATCCCGACCCTGACCGAGACCCTTTCGCGCGCCCGCGCCGACCTGCGCATGGGGCTGCCCGTGGTCATCGGCGGCCAGCTCGTCGCCGCGGTCGAAACGCTGCGCGCCGACCGGCTGGCATCCATGCGCGCCCTCGGCCCGGCCGTGCTGGCGATCACCGGACCGCGCGCCGAGACGCTGAAGGTCCGGGTCTATGACGGCGATCTGGCGCGGATCGAGGTGCCGGGCGACGGCGACCTGGCCTGGCTGCGGGCCGTGGCCGATCCGGCGGGCGACCTGATGACGCCGATGAAGGGGCCGTTTCGCAGCCCGCGCGGCGGCGCGGTGGATGCGCATCGCGCCGGCATCGCGCTGGCGAAATCGGCGCAGCTCCTGCCCGCCGTGCTGGTGGTGCCGCTGGCCGTCCCGGTCGAGGGGCTGACGCAGCTTTCGCCCGGCCCGGCGCTGGCGCAGATGGCGACCGAGGCCGCGATGGCCCCCGTCGCCGCCGCCCGCCTGCCGCTGCTGGCGGCCGAGAACTCGAAACTGCACATCTTTCGCCCCGACAATGGCGAGGCCGAACATTACGCGGTCGAGATCGGCGCCCCCTCGCGCGAGGCTCCGGTTCTGGCGCGGCTGCATTCGGCCTGCTTCACCGGAGACGTGCTGGGCAGCCTGAAATGCGATTGCGGGCCGCAGCTTCATGCCGCGCTGGCAGCCATGGGTCAGGCGGGCGAAGGCGTGCTGCTTTATCTGAACCAAGAGGGGCGCGGCATCGGGCTGGCCAACAAGATGCGCGCCTATGCGCTGCAAAATCAGGGCTTCGACACGGTCGAGGCCAATCACCGCCTGGGTTTCGAGGATGACGAGCGCGATTTCCGCATCGGCGCCGGCATCCTGAAGAAGATGGGCTTCGGCGCAGTTCGGCTGATGACCAACAACCCGAAAAAGGTCGCCATGCTGGAGGGCCATGGCATCCGCGTGGCCGAGCGCGTGCCGCTGATCACGCCCCGCAACCGCCACAATACCGGCTATCTGGACGTGAAGGCCGCGAAATCGGGCCATCTGCTGTGAGGCTGCTCTTGACGCCCATGGGGCTGCGGGCGGGGTCGCGGATCATCCCCTGCGCGGTCGGGCGCGGCGGCATCCGGGCCGACAAGCGCGAAGGCGACGGCGCGACGCCCATCGGCCGGCATCGCATCGTCGGCCTGCTCTATCGCCCCGACCGGGTGGCGCGGCCGAACGGCTGGGCGCGGCCGATCCTGCCGGGGGATCTGTGGTGCGACGCCTCGGACCATGCCGCCTATAACCACCCGGTGCGCGCGCCCTTCGGCCCCAGCCACGAGGCGATGCGGCGCGCCGATCCGCTTTACGACATCGTGCTGGTGACGGATTGGAACTGGCCGCAGGCCAGGCCCGGCATGGGCTCGGCGATCTTCCTGCATCAATGGCGCCGGCCGGGCTTTCCGACCGCGGGCTGCATCGCCATGGCGCGGCGTGACCTGATCTGGCTCGCCTCGGCCGTCGTGCCGGGCGATGTGCTGGAGATCCCCGCCCTGCCGCGCTGGCCGGCGCGCAAACCCGCCAGCCGCCACGGCAAGGACTGAAGCGTCACAGCGCCGTATAGCCGCCATCCACCAGGTGATAGCTGCCGGTGATGAAGCTGGCGCGGTCCGAAAGCAGGAACACGACAAGCCCCGCAACCTCGTCCGCCCGGCCCAGCCGGCCGATGGGATGGCGGCCGACCAGCGCCTGCCTGGTGTCGCTGTCCAACTGGTCGAGCAGCGGCGTGTCGATGAAGGCCGGGCCGACCGAGTTCACCCGGATGCCCTTTTGCGCATATTCCAGCGCCGCGTTCTTGGTCATGCCCACCACGGCATGCTTGGCCGAGACATAGGCGCCCGCGCCGTTGAACCCGACCGAGCCCAGGATCGAGGCCATGTTCACGATCGCCCCGCCGCCCGCGTCCAGCATCGCCGGAATCCCGTAGCGCATGCCGTAGAAGACCGCGTTCAGGTTGACGTCGATGACCTTTTTCCAGCCGTCCAGCGGATAGTCCCCGACCGGCGCGCTGGGGCCGCCGATGCCGGCATTGTTCACCAGCAGGTGCAGCCCGCCCAGCCCCTTGGCGACCTCGACGGCCTTGCGCACCGCATCAGGATCGGAGACATCGCCCGCCACGGCCTTGGCCTTGCCGCCCGCCGCGACGATCCTGTCGGCGGTGGCGCGGGCTGTCGCTTCATGCAGGTCGGCGGCCACCACCGTGGCGCCCGAGGCGGCAAGCTCCAGCGCTATCGCCTCGCCCAGCCCCGAGCCGGCGCCGGTCACAAGGGCGATCTTGTTGTCGAAACGAATGTCCATGGGGTTTCTCCTGCGCGGTTTAGAGCATCATGGCGCGCGCGGGGGATTCCGTCCCTGCGGCCAATCGTATCAATGCGGCGCCGCCAGCCGGGGTTCCCCGGTCACAGCGGCCCGGTCTGCCACAGCCGGATCTTCAGCCCGCCATGGGCGACATAGGGTCCCGGCTCGCGAAAGGGCAGGCCGGTGGAGCGGGCCAGCGGCGCCTCGCTGGTGACCAGCCCGACGCGCCAGCCCCGGAACCGCTCGCGCAGCACCTCGCCCATGGCGGCATGCAGGCCGAACAGCGGTCCCTTGTTGCCGATGCGTGCGCCATAGGGCGGGTTGACGATGACAAGGCCCGGCGGCCCTTCGGGACGCTGAAGCTCGCCGATGGCGCGGTTTTCGAAGCTGGTCCAGCCGTCCAGCCCGGCGCGAACGGCATTCTCGCGGCTCATGCGGATCGCGCCGGGATCGCGGTCGCTGCCGTGGTAACGGGGCTGTGCCGGGGCGGGCGGGACCGGCGCGCTACGCATCGCCTGCCATGCCTGCACGTCATGGCCCGGCAGGTGTTCAAAGGCGAAATGCCTCAGCCGTCCGGGGTGCAGGCCCGCCGCGATCTCGGCCGCTTCGATGAGGAATGTGCCCGACCCGCACATAGGGTCCAGCACCGGCTCGCGCCCGTCGAAACCGCATTGGCGCAGGAACATCGCGGCCATGGTCTCGCGCATCGGCGCCTTGCCCACCGCCTGCTTGTGGCCGCGCCGATGCAGCGATTCGCCCGAGCTGTTCAGGCTGATGGTGCAAAGATCGTCCTCGATGCGGATCTTCAGCGTGACCGGCGCATCCTCGGCAATGGGGGCGCCCAGCGTATCGCGGATGGCGGCCTCGATGCGCTGGGTGATGGCGCCGGCGTGATAGATGCGGGACTTGCGGCTGCTGGCCTCGATGCGAACCGGCACGTCGGGGCGCAGCCAGTCGGCCCAGGGAAAGCGGCGCGCGCGCTTGTCCAGCTGCGCCGGATGCAGGGCGCGAAAGGCGCCGATGCGGGCCAGCACGCGGGTCGCGCCGCGGATTTCCAGGTTGGCCCGCCAGACATCCGGCCAGCCGCCGGCGAAGGTCACCCCGCCCGGCTGGACCTGCGCGTCCCAGCCAAGCGCGCGGGCCTCCTCGGCCAGCGGTTCCTCCAGCCCGGGGGTGGCGACCAGGAAGATCTCCATCCGCGCCGGATCGGCGGCCAGCGGCGCCGGTTCGGGCTGCGGCCGCGGCGCGATGGGGGCGGCAGGGGTCTTGGCGGGACGTGTCTTGGGGGCGCGGGGCTTCATCGGGTTCCGGCTGGCAAAAGGGCTCCGCATCATGCGCCGCGGCGCGGGCGAAGGCAATCCGCGCTTATTGTCTCCGAAATGGCGGCAGTCTTCCCCGATTGGTGCCATTTCCTGCCATGCACATCCCGCCTATCTTGGCTGCAACAGGATAAAGGAGAGTATCATGGCCACGAGCGACGCCCCCATCCAGATCGGCCGGGTGGCCCTGACCGTCAACGACCTGGGCCGGGTCGGGGATTTCTATCGCTCCGTCATCGGGCTGGAGCGGATTTCCGGCAGCGGCGAAGAGCTGGTGCTGGGCGCGGGCGGCAAGCCGCTGCTGGAGTTGCGCAGCGACAAGGCAGCCCGCCCGCGCCCGCAGGAAGCGGGGCTGTTTCACACCGCCTTTCTCTTGCCCGACCGTCAGGCCCTGGGGCGCTGGCTGCGTTTCGTCGCCGATCAGGGCATCAGGCTCGACGGCGCCTCGGACCATCTGGTCAGCGAGGCGATCTATCTGCGCGACCCCGAGGGCAACGGGATCGAGGTCTATGCCGACCGTCCCCGCAGCGCCTGGCAGCGTGACGGCGCCGAGGTGCGGATGGACACCATCGCGCTGGACCTGCCCGACCTCATGGCGGCGGCCGAGGGCGACTGGACCGGCGCGCCCGGGGAAAGCGTGGTGGGGCATGTCCACCTTCAGGTGGGCGACGTGGCCGCGGCCGAGGATTTCTGCATGAACCGGCTGGGCATGGAACGCATGGCGCATCGCTTCGGCGCCAGCTTCTTCGCCACCGGGGGCTATCACCATCACCTGGCGGGCAATGTCTGGAACAGCCGCGGCGCGGGGCCGCGCAGCGCCGATTCGGCAGGGCTGGCCGAGGTGGTGCTGGCCGCCGATCCCGATCGGTTGCAGGCGCTGGGGGCGACCGAATTTCGCGACCCCTGGGGCACGACCTTCCGCGTCGAACCCAAGGGCTGATCTAGGCCGGGCGCCAAAGCCCGTCCCGGCGGATGAAGCGCAGATGCTCGGGCGGGCGAAAGCCGGGCTCGGTCATGGGCGCGACATGGCGCTCGACCAAAAGGTCCGGGCCGGCGAAGTCCAGCACGGCGAATTCGTTCTGCCGGTCGCCGGGACGGGCGCAAAGCGCCGTGCCGGCCTGCACCTGCAGGATCGGCCGCCCCTGTTCACCCAGAAAGGCGCCGATCGACCACAGGTGCAGATGGCCGCTGAGCACCAGTTGCACGCCCTCGGCCTCGAAGCGGGCAAGCGCGGGGCCCGCGCCCTGCATCAGCGCCTTGTCCACCTGCGGGCGCTGCTGCATCGGATGGTGCAGCGCAACGATGTTGATGCAGGCCGGGTCGATCCCCGCGATCACCCGCGCGACCTGGGCCGGCGTGATGATGCCGCGCTGCCAGGCCATCGGATCGACGCTGTTGACGCCCTGCACGCGCAGGTTGCCGACATGGCCGACCGGCTCGAGATTCGCGGCGATGGCGCGGCGCCAGCGGCGATAGGGGCGCATCATCCGGTCCGCCAGCTTGTAAAGCGGGATGTCGTGATTGCCGGGCACCGCCAGCAGCGGCGCCTCGATCCGGCGCAGAAAGGCCGCGGCCTGGGCGAATTGCGCCGACCGGCCGCGATGGGTCAGGTCGCCCGTCACCACCACCAGATCGGCGCGGGCGCCGTTGATCCGGTCGAGCAGCGGATCGACCAGCGGCTGGCGTTCCAACCCGAAATGCAGGTCCGACAGATGCAGAATGCGCGTCATCCGGCGTCCCGCCCGCCGCTTTCGGCCGGGACCAGCACCTTCAGCGCGCCATGGCGCACGCGGATGCGAAAGGGCGAATCCATCCAAGTCTTTTCGCCGTCATGGGCGACATATTCATGGCGCGGCACGGTCTCAAGCTCGAATTCATCGGCACAGATCAGGTCGAAATCGGCATAGCGCGCCGTCTTGCCCAAGGCCAGCCGCAAGGCCGAGCGCACCAGGGGCCCCGGCCGCTTCGCCCGCGCCAGCAGCAGCGCCAGCTGGCCCCGCCGCACGCAGTCGGCCCCCTCCAGCCCGAACGTGTCCAGCTGGTAGGCGCTTTTCGCCACAAAGGCCAATGCGGTGGTGAAATGCCGCTCTTCGCCGTTCGCGCGCACGGTCAGGCGCAGCGGCCGGCGCAGGGTCCACAGCGCCGCCACCGCCGACCAATAGGCCGCCAGCCGCGACCGGCCCCAGCGGCGATAGATGCTTTCGCGGCGCCGCAGGATCTCGGGATAGGCTCCGAAGCTGACATTGTTCAGGAAGATCATGCCGTTCATCTCGCCGACATGGACCCGGCGGATGCGGGGGGCGTCGAAGATCCCCAACGCCGCCTCGACCGTCTCGCCCGAGCCCAGGTCGCGGGCGAAATAGTTGAAGGTGCCGCCGGGGATCACCGCCATCGCCGCCTCCGTGCCCGCGACCGCCCCGGCCACGGCGGCCTGGGTGCCGTCGCCGCCGGCCGCGACGATCAGGTCGAACCCCTCGGCCACGGCCGCGCGGGCCATGGCGGGCAGGTCGTCGCCCTGCCCGGTGCCCCGGACCTCGAACGCAGCCACCCGGCCGTGCAGCGCGGTGCGCAGCTTGTCCGCGATGTCGTCGCCCGCCTCGCGGCCCGAGCCCATGTTCACGATGGCACAGACCCGTGCGCTTCCCAGATCGAAACCGGGGGCTTCCGCAGGATCGCGCTGGCTGGTCATCCGGTCGTCTTTCCACATTGCCACGCCCCGCAACCCCCCGACCCGGCGCCGGGTTCCAGCCTCGCCCCTTGCCCGGCCTGCGCCAAGGTTGCGACAAATCGCCTGCCCGGAATAATCCTGATCTTTTTACTTGCCTTTCCGGGGGTGCTTTGACAGATTGCGCCCGGGAAGCTGAGGGGCGGGACATCCACCCGACCGGCCGTGCCCCTTGGGGTTGCGACGGTTCGCCACCCGAGACATCAGTCACCTAACCCTGCGCAGGAGAGTTCTGCCCCGGAAATCTGATCGCGGCATCATCCATGTCTGCGCAACCCGCGCCATTTTTCACCGCAGCGGGCGGCTACCGGGACCGGGGACGAAATTCCTTTGAAAACGAGATGCATCATGAACATCCGCCTGTCCGAGGCGCCGAAAAAGACGGCGTCGCCCGTGCCTGATCCGGTTCTGTTCGGTTTCGACGGCCCCTCGGGTCGCATCCTGGGCCAAGGCCCCGCACGTCGCATCGCCCCCGGCAACGCCGCGACGCTGGAGACGCGGGTGACGGCGGCCCTTGCCGGGGCCGCGCCGGACGAGATGATCGGCGGCGCCCTGCCCTTCGACCGCGAGGCCGGGGACTGCCTGTGGCAATGCCGCCGCAGCGAGGCGCCCGCCCCCGGCGGCATCACGCCGCAGGGCCTGCCGCTGCCGGGCTGGCGCCTGACTGCCGAGCCCGCGGCGCGCGACTATGCCGATGCCGTGGCCCGCGCGCTCGACATCATGGCCGAAGAGGCGGGCAGCGAGGATGCGCTGGAAAAGATCGTGCTGGCGCGCACGCTTCTGGTCGAATCCGCCGCGCCGATCCCGGTCGAGGCGCTGATGGCGCGGCTGCATGCCGACCGCAGCGTGACCGCCTTTCGCGTGGCGCTGCCCGCCGGACCCGACCATCCGCAGGGTCGCGCGCTGATCGGCGCGACGCCCGAACTGCTGATCGAGAAGCGGGGCCGGCGCATCGCATCGCATCCGCTGGCGGGCTCGGCGCGCCGGCTGTCCGATCCGGCCGCAGACCGCGCCGCCGCCGAAGCCCTGTCCGGTTCGGCCAAGGACCACCGCGAACATGCGCTGGTGGTCGAGTCGATCCTGGACACGCTGGCGCCCTTCTGCCGCGAACTGGGCTGCCCCGAGGGCACCTGCATCACCTCGACCCGCAGCATGTGGCATCTGGGCACCCGGATCGAGGGCCGGCTGAAGGACGAGGGCACGCCCTCGGTCGTGCTGGCCTCGGCGCTGCATCCGACGCCGGCGGTCTGCGGCGTGCCGATGGCGCGGGCGGCGGGCTTCATCAAGGCCCTTGAACCCGTGGCGCGGGATTTCTATGCCGGCGCGGTCGGCTGGTGCGACGCAAGCGGCGACGGCGCCTGGCATGTCGCCATCCGCTGCGCCGAGATCAGCGGCCGGCGGGCGCGGCTTTACGCGGGCGCGGGGATCGTTCCCGGCTCGGACCCGATGGCCGAGGCCGCCGAGACCGGCGCCAAGTTCGGCGCGCTTCTGGCCGCCCTGGGCCTGCCGCAGGACGCGGCGCTGCAGGGCGTGCCATGCAACGGAGAGACCTGATGGCCCTGCCCGGCATCGCCCCCTACGCCCCCCCGACCGAGGCCGAACTGCCCAAGGCGCGCGGTCCCTGGCAGCCCGACCGCGACCGTCTGGCGCTGCTGGTCCACGACATGCAGCGCTATTTCTGCCGCGTCTATCCCGAGGGCGCACCGCTGGCGCCGGTGATCGGCAATATCGCGCGGCTGATCCATGCGGCGCGGGCGGCGGGCGTGCCGGTCTTTTATACCGCGCAAAAGGGCAATCAGTTCCGCCCGGATCGCGGGCTCCAGGCCGACCTGTGGGGGCCGGGAATGAGCGCCACCCCCGAGCATGAGGAGATCCTGCCCGAGTTGGCCTCGGC
Organism: Paracoccus denitrificans; assembly: GCF_900100045.1. Taxonomy (GTDB): domain Bacteria; phylum Pseudomonadota; class Alphaproteobacteria; order Rhodobacterales; family Rhodobacteraceae; genus Paracoccus; species Paracoccus denitrificans. Next base: position 232,238 of record NZ_FNEA01000005.1, read on the forward strand.
GACAGGCGACATCGTGCTGGTCAAGCATCGCTACAGCGCCTTCCAGCGCTCCAACCTGGAGCAGCTGATGCGCGCGCGCGGCCGCGACCAGCTGATGATCTGCGGCGTCTATGCCCATATCGGCTGCCTCGCCACCGCCGTCGAGGCGTTCCAGCGCGACATCGAAGCCTTTGCCGTGGCCGATGCGCAGGCGGATTTCTCGCGCGAGAAACAGGACATGGCCATGGAATGGATCGCCGCCACCTGCGGCGTGCCGCTGTCCACCCGGCAGGCGCTGGAGGCGCTTGGCACGCATGGGGTGAAGTCATGCGCCTGACCGGATTTCAGGGCAAGACCGCCATCGTCACCGGCGCGGCAGGCGGCATCGGCCGCGCGGTGGTCGCCGCGCTGCTGGACGCCGGGGCGACGGTCGTCGCCGCCGATACCGAATCCGCGCTGGCCGGCAATCCCGTCGCGGGGACCGAGAACCGGGTGCTGGACGTGCGCGACGGCGATGCGGTCGAGGCCCTGGTGGCCGAGGTCGAGGCCGCGCATGGCCCGCTGGCGCTTGGTGTCCATGCGGCCGGCGTGCTGGCCATCGGGCCGCTGCTGGAGTTGCCGCCCGAGGAATGGGAGCGGGTGATCGGCGTGAACGCCCGGGGCACCTTCCACGTCACCCGCGCCTTTGGCCGGGCCATGGTGCGGAACGGCGGCGGCGCCATCGTCGCGGTCAGTTCGAACGCGGCGGGGATTCCGCGCATGAACATGGGCGTCTATGCCGCGTCCAAGGCGGCGGCGACCATGCTGGTCCGCTGCCTGGGGCTGGAACTGGCCGCCCAGGGCGTGCGCTGCAACATCGTCGCGCCGGGCTCGACGCTGACACCGATGCAGACCGGCATGTGGACCGAGGACGGCGGCGCGGGCGAGCGCGCGGTGATCGAGGGCAGCCTGGACGCCTATCGCACCGGCATCCCGCTGAAGAAGCTGGCGACACCCGAGGACATCGCCGGCGCGGTGATGTTCATGCTGTCGGACCAGGCGGGCCATGTCACCATGGCCGACCTTTACGTCGATGGCGGCGCGACGCTGCGCGCCTGACCCTTTGTCGGGGCCGGCCTGACACGGCCGGCCCATCGTTCACAACCGCGACGAAATCAGCGCCCACCAATTGTCCAGCGACGGCTCGCGGGCCAGTTCCTCGAAGCTGGCCTCGATGCCCATCTGCTTGAGCTCCGACGAAAAGGTCATCACCGCGATCGAGTCGAGCCCGTAGAGGACAAGGTTCTCACCCGGCTCGATCTCGCAATCGTCCTCGATCATCTTCTGAACACGGGCGGCCAGCCATTCGGGGCTGAGATCGGTCTTTTCGGCAATATCCATCATTCGTCCTTTCAGGCGGCGGTTTCGGCCACGAGGCTGTCGCGCAGGCGGCGCTTGTCGATCTTGCCCACCGCCGTCAGCGGCAGTTCGGGCACGAAGCGGAAACGGTCGGGCAGCTTGTATTCGGCCACGCCCAGTTCCAGCAGGTGCCGGCGCAGCGCCGGCGAGGAAAGCTTGCCCGACCCCTCGCGCAGCACCAGGAAGGCGCAGCTTTTCTCGCCCAGATGCGCGTCGGGGGCGGCGACCAGCGCGGCATGGGTGATGTCGGGGTGGCGCACCAGCAGGTTCTCGATTTCCTCGGCGGCGATCTTTTCGCCGCCCCGGTTGATTTGGTCCTTGATGCGGCCGACGACGCGCAGGTTGCCGCCCTGCCGCACCACCACGTCCCCCGAATAGTAGAACCCCTCGGCGTCAAAGGACTTCGCATTGTGCTCGGGGCTGCGGTAGTAGCCGCGGAAGGTATAGGGGCCGCGGGTTGCCAGCGCGCCGGGCGTGCCGTCCGGCACGTCGCAGCCGTCCTCGTCGACGATGCGCACCTCGTCGTCGGGGCTGATCGGCCGGCCCTGGGTGGTGAAAATCACCTCGGGCGGATCGTCCAGCCGGGTATAGTTCACCAGCCCCTCGGCCATGCCGAAGACCTGCTGCAGGCGGCAGCCCAGCAGTTCGGGAACGCGCCGCGCCGTCGCCTCGGCGAAACTGGCGCCGCCGACCAGCATCAGCTCCAGGCTGTCCAGCATGGCGCGGCGGGCGGGCTCTTCCTCGACCGCGCGCAGCCACAGCGCGACGGCGGGCGGCACCAGCGGCGCCATGGTGATCCGTTCGCGCGCCACGATCTGGAAGCAGGTCAGCGGTTCGGGGCTGGAGGCCATGACCACCGTGCCGCCGGCATGGAACACCCCCAGCGCGCCGGGCGAGCTCATGGTGAAGTTGTGCCCCGCCGGCAAGGCGCAAAGAAAGCGGGTGGCCGAGGTCACGCCGCAGATCTGGACGCTGGCGCGGATGCTGTAGTCGTAATCGTTATGGGTGCGCGGGATCAGCTTGGGCGTCCCGGTGCTGCCGCCCGACAACTGGAAGAAGGCGACCTCGCCGCCCGGGGTCGGCCCCGCCCCCGCCGGCAGGTCACCGCCATGGGTCAGCCAGTGATCCAGGCTGCGCTGGGGGTCGTCCTCGCCCAGCAGCAGCAGATGCGCGACGCCACCCGCCCGCAATTCCTCGGCAAAGGCGTCGTCGCGGAACAGCTCGTGCTGGCGCGAGGCAATGACCACGCGCGGCGCGATCTGGCGGACATATTCCGCAAGCTCCAGCCGGCGATGGCTGAACAACGCGTTCACCGGCGCCACGCCGATCCGCAGAAGCGCGAAGAAGGCGACGAAGAACTCGGCCACGTTCGGCAATTGCACCAGCGCCGTATCGCCATGGCCCAGCCCCTGCTGCGCCAGCCTGGCGGCCAGGTTGCACGACAGCCGGTCCAGATCGGCATAGCTGAAGCGGCGCGAACCGCAGACCAGCGCCTCGGCCTCGGGGTTGGCGGCCAGCTGCGCGTCCAGGATATGGGTCAGCGGCTGGTCGATCCAATAACCGGCCTCGCGATAGCGCTGCGCGAGGTCTTGCGGCCAAGGGCTGAATTCAATCATGCGGATACCTGTTCTGACGGCAATGACCCGCTCAGGGCACCTGCGGCACCTTGACGGGTGTTAATAGTTGAGTATTTTTATCCCGCTTTCTCTCTTGAAGCAAGCCAGCCGCATCCTTCCCGGGACGCAACCAAGCCAGCCCCCTCTCGTTCAGAATGCCAGACCCTGCGACAGGGATAAGGATTTCATGACGCATCATCAAGCCGAGGGGCTTTGGCTGCCCCTGACGCTGGCCCAGATGGATTTCTGGGAAGAGTTCCGGTTCCACCCCGGCGAGGCGGTCTCGACAGTCGCCCATGCCATCGAGTTGCGCGGGGTCGCGGACCCCGAGGCGCTGGCCGGCGCCATAACGGCGACCATCGCCGAGACCGACATCATGGCGCTACGCTTCGGCCTTGGTGCCGATGGCCGGCCGGTGCAGCGGGTCGATCCCACGCAGCGGCCCCGGCTGCGCCACCTGGACCTGTCGGACCGCGCGGATGCGCGCGAGCACGCCCTTGCGCTGATGCAGGCGGATGTCGATACGGCGCTTGACCTGCTGGACCAGCCCATCGCGGCGCAGTGGCTGATCCGGCTGGCCGAGGGGCATTACCTGTGGTTCAACCGCGGGCATCATATCGCGCTGGACGGCTATGCCATGGGCCTGATCGAACGGCGCTGCGCCCAGCTTTACGCCGCCTTGGCCAAGGGCGCGGACCCCGGCCAGCCGCTGCGCCCGCTGGCCGACTATCTGAACGAGGAAACCGACTATCGCGCCAGCCCGCGCCATGCCGCCGACGGCCGGCACTGGGCCGAAGTGCTGGCGGCCAGGCCCCGCCCGCGCGTGCTGTGCAAGGGGTCCGAGGACTATCCCGCCGAGGCGCTTTGCGCCGCGCATGACCTGTCGGCGCTGCGCCCCGCGCTGATGCGGCAGGCGCAGGCGGTGGGCATGGGCTGGCCGGACCTGTTGACGGTGCTCTGCTCGGCCTGGGCCGCACTGCACCTGCGGGACGGCTCGGCCGAGCGGCTGGCCGACGACCATGGCCGCATCGCGATGCCGGTCTGGCTGCCCTATATGAGCCGGATGGGCAGCGTCGCCGTCTCGGTCCCGGCGCTGGTGGTGAACATCCTGCCGCTGGACGTGACCCTGCACCCGGCCGAACCGCTGGGCGAGGCGCTGGCCCGGCTGGGCGGGCGGCTGCGCAAGCTGCGCCGCCACGGCCGCTACCGCATCGAGCAGATCGCCGAGGATTACGGCATGGAGCCGCGCAGCCGCTTCTTCTTCTCGCCGCTGATCAACGTGCTGCCCTTTGACGAGGCGCGCTTTGCCGGCTGCGAAACCGCGCGGCATGTGCTGTCGAACGGCCCGGGCGACGGGTTCAACATCACCATCCGCGGCGATGGCGAGGCGCAGGGGCTGGAACTGCTGGTCGAGGCCGATCCGACCCTGACCCCGCCCGAGGATTTCGCCCGGCTGTCCGACGGCCTGCCGCGTTTTCTTTCGGCGGCGCTGGTGCCGGAAAACCTGCCGCTCCCGCTGGCGGGCCTGCCGGGCTGACGCGGCCTTGCCGGCCCGCCCGCCCCGGCGCAGACTGCCCGGGCAGGAGGGCCGGGATGGATAGCGACGACATGCGCCTTGCCACAGCCGGCGATCTGGCCGTGGTCGGGGATTTGGTGAACAGCGCCTATGGTCATTACGTCGCCCGCATCGGCCGCAAGCCGGGGCCGATGCTGGACGACCATGCGGCGCGCATCGCGGCCGGCTGGACGCATCTGCTGGAGCGGGGCGGCGCGGTGCTGGGCCTGGTCGTGCTGATCCCGCAACCCGATGCGCTGCTGGTCGAGAACGTGGCGGTCTCTCCCCGGGCGCAGGGGCTGGGACTTGGCCGGCGGCTGATGGAATTCGCCGAAAAGCGCGCCCGTGCGGCGGGCCTGACCCGGCTGCGGCTTTATACTCATGTGGCCATGGTCGAGAATCAGGCCATCTATGCCCGGCTCGGCTATGCCGAAACGCGCCGTGTCCACGAAGCCGGGCTGCACCGCATCTATATGGAAAAGCCGCTGGCCTAGTCGCGATAGGGAATCGTGGCCCCCGCCCCCGGCCGCTGCGGGCCGGCCGGGATGAAGTTGCGCGTGCTGCAACCCGTCGCGTCGCGATCCACCAGCCCGGGCGAACGGCGCTGCGGCAATTCGAACCCGGCGCAAAGCCGATAGCTGCGCGGGCCGGTCACCTCGTAGCGATAGGGCTCGCCGGTAAAGGGATCGGCGAGCCGCACCTGCCGGTCGCATCGCGGGGTGGTATCCAGCATCTCGGGCAGGCGGTCGCCGTTCTCGCGCGCCAGGCAGACCACCAGCCGGCCCAGATTCGCCAGGTCGTTTTCACGCTCGCGGTCGCGACGCTCCTTGCGGGCATGGCCGGGGCCTCCGGTCAGCGCCAGCCCGGCGACGACGGCGGTCGCGGCCAGCAGCGCGATGGCAAGGGTCGCCCAGCCCTTAATCATTCAACTCGTCCCGGTAATAGGCAAAGACCAGCCCCGCGACCCCGGCGACCAGCGCGGCCTTGGCGGCGAAACGCGCGGTCAGATCGCCGTTGAGCAGCGTGTAGATGACATAGATCCCGTCCGCCAGGAACACCAGCGCCACCACCAGCAAGGTCAGCGACGCGAACCACTTGCGCACCAGCGACCGCCGCCGCCCGGCATCGCCCAGGCTCATCCGCGCCACCCTGCGGTTGAGCACCAGGAACAGCGGCACGAAGGCGATCAGCGAGGCGATGGACCAGCGCGTCGAACTGCCCGGCCCGTAATAGCGGCTGTCGGCCGGGTCGGGAATCAGCCGGTCGATCAGCGCCATGCCCAGCTCGCAGACATGCCAGCCGATCATGCCCAGGGACAGGAACAGCAGGCCGTAAAGCAGCGCCTCCTGCGCCGAGGCATAGGGGCGAGGACGCGGCACCGGCGGCAGGCCGGGGGCGGTCTCCCAGCCGCCCAGCGCCTCGTCGATCTCGGGTGCGGACCAACCGGCATGGGCCAGCGCCCGGGCGATGCCGTCGCGGTCGCCGCCCTGCACCATGGCCCGGCGGACGAATTCGGAAAGCTGGTCGGACGGTTTCATCGGCACCCCCTGTCTAGCCGGCAGGTTTCGCCATGCCGGACGCCCGGTCAAGCCTGTCGGGACGCCGGCTGGGGCGGTTTCACCCTGCCCCGGCACCGGCGCGAAAATTTTCCCGGCGGCGCGATTTTTCCCCTTGCACCCCCCGGCGCGCTCCCATAAATGACGCCTCACCGAAGGCGAAGCGCCATCGGGATGGAGTGCGGGCGTAGCTCAGGGGTAGAGCATTACCTTGCCAAGGTAAGGGTCGTGAGTTCGAATCTCATCGCCCGCTCCAAAATCTTCCTTCGGGATCGGCGAAAAGCGGCCTACGGGCCGCTTTCGACGTTTCAGGCCACCCCCTGAAGCCACACCATAGCTGCGTTCGATCGACCCGGAGAGAGCATTTGCCCTGCCTCTGGCCATTTTCCGTGAATCGGCGCTAGTATGGTAACCGGAGTTGCCCCGGCTGCCACATCCGGGACAGCCGTCAGGAACAAGCTGCCGCGCTTTCGCAACCACGCATCCCCCGAATCGCGGCCAGCCCAAGCGTGAGGTGATCATGCCGGCTCTGGAAGCTCTGATCGAACGGAAACTGCAACGACTGGGCGTGCCGCTGGCCGTGCGCCTGCCCTCGGGGCGGCGGCTGGGACCGGCGGATGCACGCGTCACCATCGCCTTCAAGGACATGGCCGCGCTGGCGCCGCTGGCCTCGGCGCGGCTGGGCCGGCTGGGGGACGAGATCGTCCGCGGCCGCGCCCGGATCGAGGGCTCGATGCGCGACCTGATGCGAATCGTCGCGGCGCTGGTGCCCGACGAGGGCCAGCCGATCCAGCCCAAGCCCTGGCAACGGCTGTTCAATCACCTGCATTCGGTGCTGCGCCACAGCCGCGACCGCGACGCGCGGCAGATCCGCGCGCATTACGACGTCTCGGACGATTTCTATGCGCTCTGGCTGGACCCGCGACGGGTCTATTCCTGCGCCTATTTCGCCCAGCCGCAGATGACGCTGGCGCAGGCGCAAGAGGCCAAGCTGGACCTGATCTGCCGCAAGCTGGACCTGCATCCGGGCGAACGCTTCGTCGATATCGGCGCCGGCTGGGGTGCGCTTTTGCTGCATGCCGCGCGCCATTACGGCGTCGATGCCACCGGCATCACCCTGTCGCAGAACCAGTTCGACCATGTCAGCCGCATCATCGCCGAAGAGGGCCTGGGCGAAAGGGTGCGCATCCTGCTGTGCGACTATCGCGACCTGGTGCCCGACAGGCCCTTCGACAAGCTCGCCTCGGTCGGCATGTTCGAACATGTCGGGCGTGCCAGGATGGGCACCTATTGCGACACCCTGCGCCGGCTGCTGCGGCCGGGCGGGCTGGCGCTGAACCACGGCATCGCCGCCTCGGGGGTGGACGATGCGATGGTCGGCGGCGGCCTAGGCGATTTCATCGAGAAATACATCTTTCCGGGCGGCGAGCTGATCCATGTCAGCCAGGCCATCCGCAGCATGTCGCAGGCCGGGCTGGAAATGGTCGATACCGAGAACCTGCGGCCGCATTACGCACGCACGCTCTGGGCCTGGTCCGACGCGCTGGAGGCGCAACTGCCCGAGGCCGAGCAGGAGCTGGCACGCTCGATGCCGCCCGAGCGCGCCGCCGAGGTGTTGCAGGCCTACCGGCTGTATCTGGCCGGCTGCGCGCTGGCCTTCGAGCAGGGCTGGGTGGCGCTTTACCAGATCCTGCTGATCCATCCCGACCCGGCCATGGCGACGCCGGACCTGCCGGGCGCGCAATCCGCCTATCCCTTCCGGCGGGACCATATCTATCGCTGATCCGGCGCGATGCGCCTTCACAATGCGCAGGCCGGCCCTTGGCAAGCGGGGCCGCCTGCGAATAGTTAACGGTAACATCGGCCGAAAGCCGAGAATCTGGGACATCCATCGCCCCGGCAAGGCCCGGGCGATGCCAAGCGGAACGGAGCGGAACCGAGATGACAAAAGCGAAAATCGGCCTTATCGGCCTTGGGACGATGGGTGCGGCGCTGGCGCTGAACATTGCCGAGAAGGGCTTTCCGATCGCGGTGTGGAACCGCACGACCGAGGTCACGCGCCGCTTCCACGCCCAGGCGGGCGCCCTGGCGGACCGCGTGGTCCCGACCGAGAGCCTGGCCGAGCTGGTGGCCGCCATCGCGCCGCCGCGCGCCATCGTCCTGATGGTCCCCGCCGGCCCGGCCGTCGACGACCAGATCGCGGCGCTGGCCCCGCTGCTCGGGCCCGAGGACCTGGTGATCGACGCCGGCAACGCCAATTTCCACGACACCGACCGCCGCGCGGCGGCCGGCCTGCCGATGCGCTTTCTGGGCATGGGCGTCTCGGGCGGCGAAGAGGGCGCGCGCCACGGCCCCGCCATCATGGGCGGCGGGGCGCGGGCCGACTGGGACCGCATCGCCCCGGTCATGGAGGCCATCGCCGCCCGGGCCGAGGACGGCACCCCCTGCGCCGCCTGGATGGGCGAGGCCGGCGCCGGCCATTTCGTCAAGACCGTGCATAACGGCATCGAATATGCCGACATGCAGATGATCGCCGAGGTCTACGGGCTGATGCGCGACGGGCTGGGCATGCCGGCCGCCGCCATCGGCGAGACCTTCGCGGCCTGGAACCGGGGGACGCTGAAATCCTACCTGGTCGAGATCTCGGCCGCCGTCGCCGCGGCCTCCGACCCGCTGACCGGGGCGCCGATGCTGGACGTGATCCTGGACGCCGCCGGGCAGAAGGGCACCGGGCGCTGGACCGCGATCGAGGCGCAGCACCTGGCGGCGCCGATCCCGGTGATCGAGGCGGCGGTGGCGGCGCGCAACGTTTCGGCCCGCCTGGACGAGCGCAGGGCGGGCGAGGCGCGCTTCGGCGCCGGCCCGCAGGCGCTGGAGCTGGCGCTGCCCGAGCTGGAGGCGGCGCTGATCGCCGGCAAGATCCTGTGCTATGCGCAGGGTTTCGCGATGATCGAGGCTTCCGGCCGGGCCTTTGGCTGGCGGCTGGACCTGCCGGGCATCGCGCGGGTGTGGCGTGCGGGCTGCATCATCCGCTCGGCCATGCTGAACGACATGGCGTCGGCGCTGGCCGAGGATCCGTCGCGCAACCTGGTGCTGGCGCCCTTCTTCGCCGAGCGGCTGCAGGCAGCGATCCCCGCGCTGCGCCGGGTGGTGGCGCAGGGCGTGCTGCACGGCCATGCGCTTCCGGCGCTGGGTGCCGGTCTGGGCTGGTTCGACCTGATGCGCACCGGGCGGGGGACAGCGAACATGATCCAGGCGCAGCGCGATTTCTTCGGCGCCCACGGCTTCGACCGCCTCGACGGCCAGGACAACCACCATGGGCCGTGGGCAATGGCAGGCTGAGCGGGGGCGGCGGTGGTTGCCGGGTGCCGGGTGCCGGGTGCCGGGTGCCGGGTGCCGGGAAGGATCGAGCCAAAGCTTCTCCCGCCCCTCAAGGGCCAACGGTTTTCGCGAAAACGGCGGGCAAGGCAACAACCCCCTTGACCCCGCCCGGCGAAAACCCTGGCAAACGCGAGGCTCCGGCGAGTTGACGGAGAGGTTACGCAGCGGATTGCAAAGCCCAGCGTTTCCTCAGAAAAACCAACGCCTTCCCTGAAAATTGTTATCAAGACAAACCGGGAACAACCGGCGAACATGATAACAGCGGATTAGTCTCATTAGACACCTACGAAATAGAAAACCCCGGCTCGGCGGCAACCGAGACCGGG
>NZ_FNEA01000013.1 GCF_900100045.1 Paracoccus denitrificans
GTGGACGAGGTCGCGTTCTTCATTCGCCAGATTGCGCAGACCAGTGAGTTGCCGCTGCTGGTCGATGGCGACACGATCTTTCCCGAGGCGCTGACCTCGGTCGAGAGGTTCCGCGAGGTTCGCGCCCGCCTGCCCGGCGTGAAGCTTCTGGCCAACATGACCGAGTTCGGCCGCACTCCGGCGCTGACGGCCGAGGAGTTCCAGGAACTGGGCTATGACATGGTGATCTGGCCGGTTTCGTCGCTGAGGGTCGCGAACAAGGCGCAGGAGCGGTTTTACGCGGCGCTGGCCCGCGACGGCGCGACGACGGCCATGCTGCCCGAGATGCAGACCCGCGCCCAGCTTTACGAGTTGATCGGCCTCAACGCCTTCGAGGCGCTGGACGCCTCGATCGCGCAAAGCGTCCTGCCCGCATAAGGCCAGGGATCGGGCGGGGGGGTCCCGCCCGACGACCGGCGGGGCGCAACCGCCCACCGCTCCGCCGGTTCATGCGCGAGGGTTTCGCGGCGGCAGGCCGGTTCCTGACGCCCTCAGCCCTGCAGGTGCACCGGACGGCTCGTGCGTGTTCCGGTGCTGCGGCAGGTCTGCAGGACATGGTCGGCGACACCCAGCGCCGCCAGTTCCGCGCCCATCCGCGCCAAGGCCGCCCCGTCGATCAGGGTGGGATCGACCGTCGTGCGCACCTGGTGGGCCGTGCCGCTGGCCAGCAGCAGCCGCAGGCTTTCCCTGGCCCTGTCGCCGCTGCCGGCTGCGCCCGTCACCCGCCGATAGCCGGAAAACGGCGCCTTCACGTCGAAGCCGACCCAGTCGCAAAGCGGCAGCACCGCCGCAAGCCGAGCGGGGTAGGGGCCGGCCGTGTGCAGGCCGGTCCTGAACCCCAGGGCCCGGACCGCCCGCAACGCCTCGGGCAGGCCGCGCTGAAGCGTCGGCTCCCCGCCCGAGAACACTACGCCGTCAAGCAGGCCGCGCCGTCCCGCCAGAAAGCCCAGGACCTCTTGCCAATCCAGCGTCCCCTCGGCCTCGGGCGGGATGAGATGCGGGTTGTGGCAATAGGGGCAGTCCCAGGGACAGCCCTGCAGGAAAAGGGTGGCGACCAGTTCGCCCGGCCAGTCGCAGCTGGACAGGCGCTGCAGGCCGCCGATGCGGATCTCAGCCAAGATCGGCCCGCCGCTCGCTGAAATACAGCCGCTCGCGGAATTCGCCCTTCTTGCCGCGGTTGAACGAGGATACCGGGCGGTGATAGCCCATCACCCGCGTCCAGATCTCGCAGGGCTGGCGTTCCTCATCCGCCAGCAGGATTTCTTCCGGTCCGGTTTTCCGGTCGTCGAACATGGTCTTTTCCTTCCTCAATGCGCGGCCGATTGCCGCTTTTTCGCGATAAGCTCTTCGTCGCAGCGCGGGCAGAACGCGTGTTCGCCCGCGATATGGCCATGCCTGGGGCAGACCGAGAATGTGGGCGTGACGGTGATATAGGGCAGGCCGAAATTCTCCAGCGCCCGGCGCACCAGTTTGCGGCAGGCCTCGGCCGAGGACAGCTGCGTGCCCATGTAGAGATGCAGCACGGTCCCGCCGGTGTATTTGCGCTGCAGCGCCTCTTGCCGTTCCAGCGCCTCGAACGGGTCGTCGGTAAAGCCGACAGGCAGCTGGCTCGAATTGGTGTAATAGGGCTCGTGTTCGGTGCCGGCCTGGAGGATGCCAGGAAAACGCCTGCGGTCCTCCTTGGCGAAGCGATAGGTGGTGCCCTCTGCCGGCGTCGCCTCCAGGTTATAGAGATGTCCGGTCTGTTCCTGGAAGGCGGTGATGCGCGCCCGCAGATGGTCGAGCAGCCGCAGCGCGAAGGCATGGCCCCATTCGGTGGTGATGTCATGCGTATCGTCGGTGAAGTTGCGGATCATCTCGTTGATGCCGTTGACGCCCAGGGTCGAGAAATGGTTGCGCAGCGTGCCCAGATAGCGCCGGCTATAGGGAAACAGCCCGTCGTCCATCAGCCGCTGGATCACCCGGCGCTTGATCTCCAGGCTGTCGCGGCCCAGGTCGAGCAATTCGTCCAGGCGCCGCAGCAGCCCGGCCTCGTCGCCCTTGTGCAGATGGCCCAGCCGCGCGCAATTGACGGTGACGACGCCCAGCGAGCCGGTTTGCTCGGCACTGCCGAACAGCCCGTTGCCGCGTTTCAGCAGCTCGGTCAGGTCCAGTTGCAGCCGGCAGCACATGGACCGCACCATGTTCGGCTTGAGGTCCGAGTTCAGGAAGTTCTGGAAATAGGGCAGGCCGTATTTCGCCGTCATCGCGAACAGCAGCTTGGCGTTCTCGCTGTCCCAGGGAAAATCCGGCGTGATGTTGTAGGTCGGGATCGGAAAGGTGAAGACCCGGCCCTTTTCGTCGCCGCGCGTCATTACCTCGATATAGGCGCGGTTGATCATGTCCATCTCGGCCTGCAAGGCGCCATAGGTGAAATTCATCGGCTGACCGCCGATGACCGGCACCTGGTCGCGCAGATCCTCGGGGCAGACCCAGTCGAAGGTCAGGTTGGTGAACGGGGTCTGCGTGCCCCAGCGCGAGGGGACGTTGAGGTTGAAGATCAGCTCCTGCATGGCCTGCCGCACCTCGGCATAGCCCAGCCCATCCTTGCGGATGAAAGGGGCCATATAGGTGTCGAAGGAACTGAAGGCCTGCGCGCCGGCCCATTCGTTCTGCAGCGTGCCCAGGAAGTTCACGATCTGGCCGATGGCGCTGGACAGGCGCTTCGGCGGACCGGCCTCGACCTTGCCGGGGACGCCGTTGAAGCCCTCGGTCAGCAAGCTGCGCAGCGACCAGCCGGCGCAATAGCCGGCCAGCATGTCGAGGTCGTGGATATGCAGGTCGCCCCGACGATGCGCCTCGCCCACGGCGGGCGGATAGACATGCGACAGCCAGTAATTGGCCACCACCTTGCCCGAGACGTTCAGGATCAGCCCGCCGAGCGAATAGTCCTGGTTGGCGTTGGCATTCACCCGCCAATCGGCGCGGTCCAGGTATTCGTTGACCGACGAGGCGACATCGACGGCGACATCCCTTGCCGGCGCGGTGGGCGGGGGCGTAAGCGGCGCCGGCATCAACGCGCCCTCCCTTGCCTGTGGCTTGCTGCCGCCCTTGCGGTGCTGCGGACGGCGGCGCCGACCTCGGCAGGTCTGGTGGTGAAGGATGGCTGCATCTGTTCCCCGTGCTGCTGGGGGCGGGGCAGGCCAGGACGCATGAAGCCCTGCGGCGACAAGGCCGCATTGCCAGGCGCACCGCCGGGACACCCCGCCCGTGGTTCATCGTCATCATCACGGCAGGTCTCCTGGCTCGCAGGTCGCTGCCCTTGCCGGCCTTCCCAATGCCGTGCGGCACCAGTGGCGTGATCCGGCGCAGGCTCGCTGCTTACAGTTGCGGGGGCAGCGCCGGCCTTGCCCCGAAAGGCGCACCGGCTTCCCTCTTCGCTTTCGGGTCGGATCGACCCGAAAGAACCGTGATGCCTACATATAGGGATGATGAGGCAATATCCGTCAAGATGTTGTATTGGCCTGCGACACTTTGTCCAAGAGAGGAAGTCAGCCCGCTCACAACAACAGGTGCAGAGGACCTGAAGCAGGCCGATACGGTTTTGTACATGCAATTTTTCCGCTTGCGGTAGAGCGTCGTATAATTCGGAACCGGCTAGTCCAGGCCCGATGGATCAGCAGGCTCTTGACGAATTCCGACGCTCGGTGGCGCAGAAGACCGTATAAGATCTTGATCAACAGGTAAAGTTGGATGACCACTGAGAATGGATCAGAATGGCCCGGCTTTCTGCTCGGCGCCGTAAATCAGCACATCACCGAGTCCAAACAGACAAGTAGCGCGCCGCGCTGCTTCAGTGGAAGCTGGCCATGGTATCTAGTCCCCTTCGAAATAGCGGATGCCCTTGACCACCAGATCGGCAAGGTTTGCCGCGCCGAGTTTGTCTTTCAGTACCAGGCTGACGTTCGAAACTGTCTTGTAGCTGATGCAGGCCCGGTCCGCGATGTCGCGATAGGACATGCCTTCGGTGATCATGCCCAGGATCTCCTCCTCACGGCCGGTCAGGCGCGGGGCGCTCGTTCCTGGGCGCGAGACGTTCAGCAAAGCGATCTGCATCGCCAGACGCGAGTCGACGTAATTGCCACCTCGAGCCACCTCGGTGAAGGCCGCGCATATTTCTGCGGGAGGACTGTCCTTGTTGATGATCCCGTTCGCACCGAACATCAGCGCGCGGCGGGCCAGGACGGGACTGCGGTGCATCGTGAAGACCAGGATCGGCAAGTCGGGATCGACGCGCCGCAAGCGCTCGATCAGCCGGATTCCGGCGATCTTGTTTCGGCCGATGCTCAGGTCCACCACCATCAGGTCGGGGCGGGCCTGCCTCCAGGCGCGCCAACCCTCGGATGCCGACGGCGCCGAGGCGATCTCGCAGGCGGTCTTGGTGCGGATGATCCGCCCCCAGCCTTCGGCGACGACGGGGTGGTCGTCCACGATCAGGATCTGCAGGGGGCGGGCGTCGTCTGATTGCAGTTTCAGCGCAGCTTGCATGGGCGTGGCATCCTCAGTTCGGTATGGGTCAGTCGGTTGTCCCGCCACGGCGGCAGATAGGTCGCCCCAAGCGCGCGGGCGCGGTCCTCGATGCCGATCTGGCCGAACCCGGGCGTGGGCCTGCCGGTGCCGGATTGCGGCCCCTTGCCGTTGTCCGTGACGCGCACGACGATCTGACCGGGCTCGTCGGGCATGGTGTCCAGGCTGACCCGAACCACGGTCGCGCGCCCGTGCCGCATGGCATTCAGCACGCTTTCCCGGGCGAAGCGATAGATCGACAGTTCCGCCAATTCGCCGGGGCTGGAGCCTTCGACCTCCGGGTCGACGTCCAGCACGACCCGCGTTTCGGAGGCGACATCGCGAAACCCGGTGACGAGTTCGGCCAGAAGCTCGGCCAGGCTGGCCTCGCCCAGCAGCATCGGGCGCAGGTCGTTGATGGCGGTGCGGGCGCTTCTCTGGACCTCCAAGGCATGGCCGGCGATGGCATCCAGCGTCTCGTCCAGGGCGGCGGGCCGTTCCGGCAGGTCGGCGGTCATCGCCTGCGCGTGGCTGACGGCCGCCCGCAAGGCGAAAAGCTGCGGCCCCATCTCGTCATGCAGGTCCAGCGCGATGCGCGAGCGCTCGGCTTCGGAGCTGCCGATCAGGCGGGCTTGCAGCAGGTCGTTCTCGGCCTGCTCGGCCTGCAGATGCGAGGCCAGCGCGTTGACCCCCGCGGCCAGGTCGGCGAATTCGGTCAGCCGGTCGTCGGGTGCCCGCACCGACAGGCGACCGTCCTGCATCTGCGCCATGGCGGCCTGCACCGACTGCAGGCGCCGCGTCAGCAGCGTCGTCATCAGAAAGGCCAGCCCCACCATGGCGAGCCCGGCCAGGAACAGCACCGGCAGGATGATGCTGAAATCGCCCCACACCTCGGCAATCTCGTCGGTCGGATCGGCGGCGACGCGCAGCATCCCCAAGACGTTCGGATAATGGGTGATGGGGACCAGGGCCTCGACCAGGGGCGGCGTCATCAAGGCCGAGAACCACTGCGGAGCGGACGCCTCGGACCGGAGCTGGCCATGCGCGCGATGTTGCAGCGGCTGGCCCTCGGGATCGAGGATGCGCGCCGAGACATGGCGCAGCCCGTCGATCTCTTCGGCAAGGCCGATCGCCTCGGTCATGGTGTCGCGGCCGCCATGGCTGGGCGGCAGGCGGCGCACGACGGCCTCATGCGCCAGCCGGAAGGCGGATTCGGTTTCCTCCTGCACCGCCTGACGCGCGTTGACGATCAGGATGGCCGAGACGATCAGGCACAGCGACAGGCTGACGGCGCAGGCCAGCCCCATCACGATCCGGCGCAGCGGCACGGTCCGCCGCACCCGCGTCGCGCGGCCAAAGGCCTGAAAGGCGAGGCCTTCGGTCGGCGCGCTCATTCCCGTTGCCCCATGGCCGCGGCGACAGCATCGGCATGGCCGGCGCCGCCGGCCCGCAGGACGCGATATTGCTGGGCAACGGGGCCCAGGCTTTCCTCGGGCGCATCCCGGGCCGGCACCAGATCGGCCATTATCCGCTCCAGCGGGGTGTCGGGATATTCCTGCCACAATTGCAGGACGCGGTTGGCGATCATCCGCGGGCTTTCCCGGTAATGCGCCGAGAGCGCGCCCAGCAGCGGCGCCAGCGTCTGGGCGGGCAGTCCGGATTCGGCCGACAGGAAGGTTTCCGGGCTGCGGCTGTCGTCGATCTCGAGCCAATGCGTGCTTTCCGCAGCCACGGATTCCCCGGGCGCGGCCGAGGGCAGGGTCTGGTCGTCTTCCTCGTAACAGGCACCCAGGGCAAGCAAAACCGCCATGCCTGCCGCAGAGCGTCCCAAGACGGTGCCACGGCAGAAACGCATCCTGCCTCCTCCTGTTTTCCGCGATTTTTCTGCGCTGCAGTGATTCGCCGCAGGCGCATCCTCCTGAGGTCAAGACTATGCCCACCTTTGGTATGGAACAACCGCCGCGTGCTGCGACGTTGGTCTGGCGCCCGCCGAAAGCGGGTGATGCATCCCCCGGATCGGACGGGGAAAAACCCCCGAGAAAGTCGGGAAGCCCACCCCGCAGACAAGGCGGATGGCGGGATGCCTAATCAGTGCTGCGGCGGTTCGGGAGTGGAGGCCCGAGCCCGCCAAGTGTGGTGACCGCCGGGTCGAAGCACCGGCCCCCGGTCCGCGCCAGAGACAGCGAGAGGGAGCGAGATCGCTATGAACAGGAACACCCCGAAGGCAAGGGGCGCGTCGAGCCTTGCGATGGCCGTGGCCATGGGCCTTGCCGTCCTGACGACCGCGCCGGCGACCGCCAATGACCAGTTGGTCGAACTGGCCAAGGACCCCGCGAACTGGGTCATGACCGGGCGCGACTACAACGCGCAGAACTATTCCGAGATGACCGACATCAACAAGGAGAACGTCAAGCAGCTGCGGCCCGCCTGGTCGTTCTCGACCGGGGTGCTGCATGGGCACGAAGGTACGCCGCTGGTCGTCGGCGACCGGATGTTCATTCACACGCCCTTCCCGAACACCACCTTCGCGCTGGACCTGAACGAGCCGGGCAAGATCCTGTGGCAGAACAAGCCCAAGCAGAACCCCACGGCCCGGACTGTGGCCTGCTGCGACGTGGTCAACCGCGGCCTGGCCTATTGGCCGGGCGACGATCAGGTCAAGCCGCTGATCTTCCGCACCCAGCTCGACGGCCATATCGTCGCCATGGATGCCGAGACCGGCGAGACGCGCTGGATCATGGAGAACTCGGACATCAAGGTCGGCTCGACCCTGACCATCGCGCCCTATGTCATCAAGGACCTGGTGCTGGTCGGCTCCTCGGGCGCCGAGCTGGGCGTGCGCGGCTATGTCACCGCCTATGACGTGAAATCGGGCGAGATGCGCTGGCGCGCCTTTGCCACCGGCCCAGACGAGGAATTGCTGCTGGCCGAGGACTTCAACGCCCCGAACCCGCATTACGGCCAGAAGAACCTGGGCCTGGAGACCTGGGAGGGCGACGCCTGGAAGATCGGCGGCGGCACCAACTGGGGCTGGTATGCCTATGACCCCGAGGTGGACCTGTTCTACTACGGCTCGGGCAACCCCGCGCCCTGGAACGAGACCATGCGTCCGGGCGACAACAAGTGGACCATGGCGATCTGGGGCCGCGAGGCCACCACCGGCGAGGCGAAATTCGCCTATCAGAAGACGCCGCATGACGAATGGGACTATGCCGGCGTCAACGTGATGATGCTGTCGGAACAGGAGGACAAGCAGGGCCAGATGCGCAAGCTTCTGACCCACCCGGACCGCAACGGCATCGTCTACACGCTGGACCGCACCAATGGCGACCTGATCTCGGCCGACAAGATGGACGACACGGTCAACTGGGTGAAGGAGGTGCAGCTGGATACCGGCCTGCCGGTGCGCGACCCGGAATTCGGCACGCGCATGGACCACAAGGCCCGCGACATCTGTCCCTCGGCGATGGGCTATCACAACCAGGGCCATGACAGCTACGACCCCGAGCGCAAGGTGTTCATGCTGGGCATCAACCACATCTGCATGGATTGGGAGCCCTTCATGCTGCCCTATCGCGCCGGCCAGTTCTTCGTCGGCGCCACGCTGACCATGTATCCGGGCCCCAAGGGCGACCGCCAGAACGCGCTGGGGCTGGGCCAGATCAAGGCCTACGACGCCATCTCGGGCGAGATGAAATGGGAAAAGATGGAGCGCTTCTCGGTCTGGGGCGGCACCATGGCCACCGCGGGCGGGCTGACCTTTTACGGCACGCTGGACGGCTTCATCAAGGCCCGCGACAGCGACACCGGCGACCTGCTGTGGAAGTTCAAGCTGCCCTCGGGCGTGATCGGCCATCCGATGACCTACAAGCATGACGGCCGGCAATATGTCGCGATCATGTATGGAGTCGGCGGCTGGCCGGGCGTGGGTCTGGTCTTCGACCTGGCCGACCCGACCGCCGGTCTGGGCTCGGTGGGCGCGTTCAAGCGGCTGCAGGAGTTCACCCAGATGGGCGGCGGCGTGATGGTCTTCTCGCTTGACGGCGAGAGCCCCTATTCCGACCCGAACGTGGGCGAATACGCGCCGGGTGAGCCCACCTGACGCGGCGGGCCGGCCCGCCCTTCCTTCCCGGCGGGCCGGCCTGCGTGACCCTATTCAGTCTGGAGAAACCGAAATGCTCATTGATTTCCGCCAGGTTTGCGGCGCGGGGGCGGCGGCCCTGGCCCTTGCCTCGCCCGCTCTGGCAGACACGACGAACCTGCGCGTCTGCGCCTCGACCAAGGACGCGCCCTTCTCGGACGCGCAGGGCGCCGGCTTTGAAAACAAGATCGCCCAAGTGCTGGCCGACGAGATGGGCGCCACGCTTGATCTGGTGATGCTGGAAAAAGACGCGATCTATCTGGTCCGCGACGGCATCGAAAAGGATCTGTGCGACGTTCTGGTCGGCGTGGATGCGGGCGACGAGCGGCTGCTGACCACCCGGCCCTATTACCGCTCGGGCTATGCCTTCGTCACGCGGCAGGACCGCAACTTCGAGGGCGACAAGTGGCAGGACGTGGATCAGGAGGGGTTCGACACCTTCTCGTATCGCCTGCATTCCCCGGCCGAGACGATCCTGAAATATACCGGCCGCTACGAATACAACCTGATCTACCAGGCCTCGCTGACCAATTTCGAGGACCGGCGAAACAAATACACCCAGGTCGAGGCCAGCCGCGTCATCACGGAGGTCGCGGATGGCGGGGCCGATCTGGCCATCGTCTTCGCCCCCGAGGCGGCGCGCTATGTCCGCGACTCGCGCGAGCCCTTGCGTATGACCCTGATTACCAATGAAATCGAACGCTCGGACGGCGTCATCATCCCGCTGCAATATTCGCAGTCCGTGGGCGTGTCCAAGACCCATCCCGAGCTTCTGGGGCCGATCGAACAGGCCCTGCAATCCGGCAAAGCCAGGATTGATGCCATCCTGACCGAGGAAGGCATCCCCCTGCTGCCGTCAAGCTGAAGGAAATGGAATGACGAAGCCCAGGATCCTTGCCGCATTCGCAATGACCCTCATCATCCCGGTCGCGGCAATGGCGGCCCCGCAGTTCTTCAACATCATCGACGGCTCACCGCTGAACTTCGACGACGCCATGGAGGAAGGCCGCGACACCGAGGCCGTGAAGCACTTCCTGGAAACCGGCGAGAACGTCTACAACGAGGATCCCGAGATCCTGCCCGAGGCCGAAGAGCTTTATGCCGGCATGTGCTCGGGCTGCCATGGGCATTATGCCGAAGGCAAGATCGGTCCCGGCCTGAACGACGCCTACTGGACCTATCCCGGCAACGAAACCGACGTCGGGCTGTTCTCGACGCTTTACGGCGGCGCGACGGGGCAGATGGGGCCGATGTGGGGCAGCCTGACGCTGGACGAGATGCTCAGGACCATGGCCTGGGTGCGCCACCTCTATACCGGCGATCCCAAGGACGCCAGCTGGCTGACGGACGAGCAGAAGGCCGGCTTTACCCCGTTCCAACCCAAATCGTCCGGCGAAGACCAGTCGTGAACCCGAACCGCCGGGCGGCGGCCCGCCCGGCCTGACCCAGAAGGAGGAGACAGAATGAAACGCATCCTGACCCTGACCGTTGCCGCCCTGGCGCTCGGCACTCCGGCGCTGGCCTATGACGGCACCAACTGCAAGGCCCCCGGCAATTGCTGGGAGCCGAAGCCCGACTACCCGGCAAAGGTCGAGGGCTCGAAATACGACCCGCAGCACGACCCGGCCGAACTGTCCAAGCAGGGCGAGTCGCTGGCCGTCATGGATGCCCGCAATGAATGGCGGGTCTGGAACATGAAAAAGACCGGCAAGTTCGAATATGACGTCAAGAAGATCGACGGCTACGACGAGACCAAGGCTCCGCCCGCCGAATAAGCGGGCCGGGGGCGCTGCGCGTGCTTCCAGACCACGCGCAGCGTGATATTCGGGACGGATCATGGATAGCAATATTTCGGACTGGCACGCCCGGTTCCGCGACGCCGAAGCGGCGCTGAACGGCGTCGTTCTGGGGCAGGCGCGGACCATCCGCCTGCTGCTCATTTCCGCGCTGTGCCGGGGCCATGTGCTGCTGGCGGGCGATGTCGGCACCGGCAAGACCACGCTTCTGCGCGCCATGGCCCGCGCGCTTGGCGGCCCCTATGGCCGGGTCGAGGGCACGGTGGACCTGCTGCCGACCGACCTGATCTATTCCACCCATATCGCCGAGGATGGCCGCCCCCGGATCGAGCCCGGTCCGGTGCTGGAGCAGGGGGAGGACATGGCGGTCTTCTTCTTCAACGAGATCAACCGTGCCCGCCCGCAGGTCCATGCGCTTCTATTGCGGCTGATGGCCGAGCGCAGCCTGTCGGCATTCCGTCGAGAATACCGGTTCCCGCATTTGCAGGTCTTCGCCGACCGCAACCAGATCGAGCGCGACGAGACCTTCGAATTGCCCGCCGCCGCCCGCGACCGTTTCCTGATGGAGATCGCCGTCGATGCGCCCGCCGCGCCCGAGGACCGCGTGGCCCTGGCCTTCGAGCCGCGCTTTCACGACACGACCGCGCTGATCGCCGAGGTGGGGCAGGGCATCCTGCCCTATCGTGGGCTGAACGGTCTGGCGGCGGGGGTCCAGTCCGGCACCCATGCCAGCCCGGCGCTGCGGCGCTATGTGTTCGACCTGTGCGAGGCGCTGCGCAATCCCGCTTCGGCCGGGCTGGCGCTGGAGGGCGCCGATGCCGCCCGCCTCATCCGCGGCGGCGTCAGTCCGCGCGGGATGCAGCATCTCGTCCGCGCCGCCCGCGCCTGCGCCTGGCTGGAAGGGCGCGAGGCCGTGCTGCCGCAGGACGTGCGCGCCGTGCTGGCCCCGGTGATGGCGCATCGCATCTTCCTGTCGCCCGCCTACGAGCCGCGGCGCGAGGCGCTGGTCCCGGCGCTGATCGACGCGGCCTTCGCGACGATCCCGGTTCCTGCCGCATGAACGCCCAACTGCACCTGTTCGACGCCCTCGCATGGCGACTGACGCAGGGGCTGCCGGGGTTGCGCATGGGCGCCCATGCCGGCCGGATACGCGGCGCGGGCGAGAGTTTCGCCGACATCGCGCCGCTGCTGGCGCATCCCGACCCCCGGCGGCTGGACCTGCGCCGCTCGATCACCGACCCTCTGGGCGTGCTGCATGTGCGGCGCTTCCAGACCCGCACCGACCTGCGGCTGCATGTGGCGCTCGATGCCTCGGCCTCGCTGGGCGCGGTGGCTCATGCCGACCGCGCGGGCCTGGCGCGGCTGCTGGCCGCAGGCTTTGCGCAGGCCGCGCGGCGGGCGCGCGACCCGTTCTCGCTGACCGTCTGCGCCGGCGACCGGGTGCTTCACGACCAGCCCCCGACGCGGCGCAGCCTTGCCGCCGACCTGCTGGACCTGCCGCTGGCGCCTGCGGGCCGGGGCACGGCGGCGCTGGAGGCCATGGCGCATGACCTGCCGCAAGAGCGGATCCTCGTGGTACTGATCTCGGATTTCGAACTGTCGCCGGACGAATTGGCCGCACTGCTGGCCGCGCTGCGGCCGCGTCCCGTGCTGTCCGTCTGGCTGCGCGACAGCGGCTTCGACGCGCCGTCGCCGCGCCTTGGCCTGGCCGAGCTCTGCGACCCGGAAACCGGACGCCGCCGCACCGTGCTGACCACGCCCCGCTGGGCGGCGCGCCAAGCCCAATTGCTGCGGGACCGGCAGGCCGCCCTGCGCCGCATCCTGGCCGAGCACGGCCTTTCGCCCATCGAGATCACCGACAGCATCGACGTGGCAGAGCTGGCCGCCTCGCTTTCCGAGGCGCCGCTATGAAATGGCTGGCGCTGGTCCTGCTGCCGTTTCCGGCGCTTGCGCAACAGGTCGAGAACCCGCGGCCCTATGGCTGGTGGCTGGGCGACGAGCTGGTGCAGCGCATCCGGATCAAAGGACAGGTGGACCCGTCCTCGCTGCCCCGGCCGCGCGCGGTCGACTATTGGCTGGACCTGCGCGATGTCGCGCGGCGCGACCTACCCGGCGGCACCGAACTGACGCTGCGCTGGCAGAACTTCTATTCGGCGCTCGAGCCGCGCGAACGGCAGGTGCCGGCATCGGCGATCCGGCTGGTTGATGGCACGGCGCTGGAATTGCCGGGCTTTCGCTATGTCACCTCGCCGATCCGGCCTATCCTGGCGCCCTCGACGTCGGACCAGTTGCAGCCGGACCCGCCGTTCCACCTGATCGACCCGATGCCGGCAGGATTGCGGCTGCTGGTCTCGGCCGTCGCGCTGGTCGCGGGGGCGCTGGCGCTTGCCTGGCAGCAAGGCTGGTTCCCGTTCCACCGCCGCCCGGCGCGGCCCTTCACCCGCACCGCGCGCGCCGTCGCCCGCCTGCCCGAGCCGCAGGCCCGCCGCGCCCTGCACCGCGCCTTCGACCAAAGCTTCGGCCGGGTGCTGATCGGCGCCGAACTCGATCGCTTCCTGGCCAATGCGCCGCAATTCGCGCCGCTGGCCGAGCGGCTGCGCGGCTTTTTCGCAGCCTCCGACGCGGCCTTCTTCGGCCTGGGGTCAGGCCCCGCGCAGGACATCCCGCAACTCGCCCGCGACCTCGCGGCCATCGAGCGGGGGCGGCGATGATCGGTTTCGCCTGGCCGCCCGCGCTCTTCGCCCTGCCGCTGCTGCTGCTGCCGCTGGTCATCCGCTGGCTGCGGGCATCCGCCGTGCCGCGGCTGGACCTGCGGGCGGTCGAAGGACGCGCGGTCGGCCCGCTGTTGGTGGCGCTGGCGATGCTGGCGCCGGCGGCACTGATCCTCGGCCTTGCCCAGCCCTATCTGCGCGGCGGCAGCACCGCCTATCGCGGCATCGGCACGAACCTGGTGCTGCTGATCGACCGCTCCTCCAGCATGGACGACACCTTCGCCGGGCGCTCGCCGCAAGGGGGCGACGAAAGCAAGGCCGCCGCCGCGCGGCGTATCCTGCTGGACTTCATCGCCCGCCGTCCCGACGACCGCATCGGCATCGCCGCCTTTTCCACCGCGCCGATGCTGGTGCTGCCGATGACCGAAAGCCGGACCGCCATTGCCGCCGCCGTCGCCGCCCTGGCCGAGCCGGGCCTGTCCCAGACCGATGTGGGCCGCGGCCTGACCCTGGCGATGGGGATGGCGCATGAGGCATCGGCCAGCGACTCGCGCGCCGTGGTGCTGGTCAGCGACGGGGCGGCGGTCATCGCGCCCGAGGTCCAGACCGCGCTGCGCAACCTGGCGGCGCGCCGGCAGGTCAACATCTATTGGCTCTACCTGCGCACCAAGGGCGCGAAGGGCATCTTCGAGGTGCCCGAGCCCGGCCAGGCCGACACCCCGCACCTGCGCCCCGAGCGGCACCTGCATATCTTCCTGCAAAGCCTGGGCCTGCCCTATCACGCCTTCGAGGCCGACAGCCCCGGCGCGGTCGAGGACGCCGTGACCGAGATCGGGCGCATGGAATCCCGCCCCATCCTGACCCGCCGCCCGGTGCCACGCCGCGACCTGGCCTGGGCCTGCCATCTGCTGGCCTCGCTGTGCTGCGCGGCGCTGGCGGCCGCCCGCTGGCTCGAGCGGCGCTATGCCCCTCGCCGCCCCGCGCCCCTGCTGGTCCCGGCATGAGACGGCTGGTCTTTCCCGCGCTGCTGGCCTGGGTCGCGCTCGCGGCCGGCGCGGTGCTGTGGTCGGGCTGGCAGCTTTGGGGCGTGGCCACCGACAATCGCGCCATCCGCAGCCTGGCGGGCGGCAGCGACGTCGCGCTGCGCGAGGCGGCCGATCCGCGCGCCGCCCATGCCCGCGCGCTTTTCCTGGCGCTGCGCGACCGGCCGCAAGAGGCCGAGGCGCTGCTGCCCGCGCTGGCCGCCGCACCGCCCGGCCTGCGCTCGGAATACCACTATGCCATCGGCAATGCCCGGATGCGCATGGGGTTCGAGCGCATCGAGCGCAATCGCATCGACGAGGCCACCGCGCTGGTCAACCTGGCCAAGGCATCCTATCGCGAGACGCTGCGCGCCCGGCCCGGCAACTTCGACGCCAAGGTGAATCTGGACCTGGCCATGCGCCTGGTCCGCGACATGCCGCGCGAGGGGCAGGACGGCGACGAGGACCCCGAGACCCGGCCGCGCCGGTTGTGGACCGACCTGCCGGGCCTGCCGCGGGGGGCGCCGTGACCGCGGCCCGCGCCATCCTGCCCGCGCTGGCCGCTGGGCTGGCTCTCGTCGCCGCGGCAGGGCCGGGCATCGAGGGCCGGCGCGAGTTGCGCGACGTGCTGATCGTGGTGGACATCACCCGCTCGATGAACGTGCGCGACATGGACGGCGCGTCGCGGCTGGATGCGGCGCGGGACGTGCTGACGCGCTGGATCGCCAGCCAGCCTTGCGGTGCCCGCGTCGGTCTCGGCTTCTTTACCGAGCGCCGCAGCCTGACGCTGATCGAGCCGGTCGAGATCTGCACCGACTATGCCACGCTGGCCGGCACCCTGGCCGGCCTGGACTGGCGCATGGCCTGGGAAGGCGACAGCATGATCTCGAAAGGGTTGAATCATGCGTTGAACCGGGCGCGCGGGCTGGATGCGGCACTGATCTTCGTCACCGATGGACAAGAAGCCCCGCCCCTGCCGTATTCCGGGCCGGACGGCTGGCGCGAGGACAGCCCCGGCGGCGTTGTCCTGGGGGCCGGCGGCGACCAGCCGGCGCCGATCCCGAAATTCGACGACCTGGGCCGCGAGACCGGCTTCTACGGACCCACCGACGTGCAGCACGCCCCCGCTCGCATAGGCGCCCCGCCCACGGATGCGGCGGACCGGCCCGGCTTTCACCCGCGCAACAACCCCTATGGCGAAGCCGACCTCGAAGGGTCCGAGCACCTGTCGGCGATGCGCGCGGAATACCTGACCCGGCTTGCCGGCGAACGCGGCATGGGTTTCGCGCGGCTCTCGGCCGGGCCCGCAGCTTTGCAGGCGACACTGGCCGCCCACGCCCCCGCGCGTCGGGTCGCGACACATCGCAGCCTGTCGCCGGTTTTCGGCGCGCTGGCCCTGGCCGTACTGCTGGCCGCGCTGCTGGCCACCCCGCTTCATGCAAGGAAGGAGACCCCATGATGAACCGCAGAACCCTGCTAGCCTCGGCGCTGACGGCGCTGGTCGCGACCCCGCTGCTCGCCCATGGCCCGACGCCGCAGCAACTGTCGCGCAGCGTCAAGGTGGCCGCCCCGCCCGAGAAAGTCTGGGC
Organism: Paracoccus denitrificans; assembly: GCF_900100045.1. Lineage (GTDB taxonomy): Bacteria > Pseudomonadota > Alphaproteobacteria > Rhodobacterales > Rhodobacteraceae > Paracoccus > Paracoccus denitrificans. The sequence goes on from NZ_FNEA01000013.1 coordinate 15,844, forward strand.
CCTGCTTGCCGATCCGGCCTCGATCGCGGCCTGGCATCCGGCCATCGCCGAGGCCAGCATGGAGGGCGATGGCGCCGGCGCGAAGCGCAGCATCGCATTCAAGTCGGGCGGCATCCTGGTCGACGGCATCGACGACATCGGCGCCGAGACGATGACGATCCGCTGGCGGCTGTCCCGGGAAGACATCGAGGTGTTTCCGGTCAGCTTCTATACCAACAGCGTCACGGTGACACCCGACGGCGACGGTGCAAGCGTCGCATGGCAGGCCAGCTTCTTCCGCGCCGACACGACCAACGAGCCCGAGGAGCGGTTCAGCGACGAGGCCGCCGTCGCGGCCATGGAGAAATATGTCGATGACGCCCTGGCCGGGATCAAGGCCACGGCCGAAACCGGCAGCTGAGCGCGATCCGCCGGGGATCAGCGCGTCTTGCCAAGCGTGTCCCTGAACCGCTCGACGGTCGCCTCGATGACCTCGGGGGCCAGTGAGCGGCTGGGGGTATAGACGTGAAAGACGTGGTCGCCGCCCTCGATCACCAAGGCCCGCTTTTCCGCGCCAGCTGCTGCCTGCATCAGCGCGGGCGTGTATTTGCGATAGGGGTCGTCGCTGCCGTTCACCACCATGAATGGCGCGTCATAGGCTCGCAGCGCCGCCAGCAGATCATGCCGGTTCAGCCCGTCGAAGAAATCCCGTTTCAGGGCCATGGTGCGCCAGCCCAGATCCAGCCCGACGATCCCGTCCCGCTCCGCAAGGTCGAAAGCGCGCTGGCCCAGGCTGTCCAGCATGTCGTCATGGTAATTGCCCACCGGTGCCCAGACGACAAGCGACTTGATGGTTTCCGGCTGAGCCGCAGCCAATTCGATGGCGGCTCCTGCGCCGAAGGAAAAGCCCATCAGGCCGATGCGCTCGGCATCGATCTTGTCCATCGCAGCCAGCGCCTGCAGTGCAATCGCCGCATCCTCATTCTGCCGCTCCAAGGTGAATGCACCCGTATCACCGTCCGATTTGCCAAAGCCCCGGAAATCGATCCTGAGCGAGGCAATACCATCCATGGCCAGCGCCGTTGCGGTATCGGCAAATATGATGCCGACCTCATCGCGGCTGGAACCTAGTCCGTGGAACATCAATACGGCAGGAAACCGCCCGTGCCCTGCCGGCATCTCAAGTGTAGCAGCAATACCTCGGTCGAGGGTCAGCGTTAATGTTTCTCCATGAGCAGGAAATGCTAGCAGGGCAAGAACTGCGCTGGCTGACAATCCTTTGCGCATGACAACCCTTGCATTTACATATAGTTAGTGGCCTTTAGATCTCCCAGATCTGGTTTGAGCATTCTATTCGACCACAAATTTTCCCCTGATGATATTGGCAGGTTCTTCGTGGTCTTGCACAGTGAATTCAAAGGTACCGGAACGGATCGGATAAAAACTGAAGCGTATTGTTCCTGCCTCGTCGCATTGGAGGGCATGAAAACTCAGACCCTGAATATGAATCTCCTGGCCCTCAATACTGATGACTCTCAGATGCGAGTTCGACAGCAAAGGCACGGACTCGAATTGAAATCCTGTGTCACCGGCATCTTCCGCACAAACAAAGTTGAGGCGATAATATTCATTCTTGGAAAGTTGGAACTCGTCTTGCGAAATTGTGGGCTTCCCATCCTCGCCTGCTGCAACTTTAAGAAATAACTCCTCCAACGGGGCAGGCTGTGCTGACGCAGAGAATGCCATGTTGGCTGTAAGGAAGGCTATGGCGACGAATTTTCCATTCATTCTGCTTCTCCAATTTGCGGTTGAGTGGGTAATTCACTATGTAACCGCGATCAAAGGGTTGAGACTTGGTGAGGTCCCGACACCACTAGTTTACCGTTTTGATTTTGGTGAAAGCACGCCACCGTGCCGACAGTAACGAAAGCAAAAAATTGCTGGTGTATCTTTGGAAAAGCAGAGCCGGCGGGGAATATCATGTTTGATGCGCATGATGAATTCCAATCCTGATGACGTGGCTTGGCCTTGTGCGGTCGACAGATTCTGGAGACATTGGAGGCGTGGCCTTTAAAAGCTGTGTTAACCTTGATGCTCAAACTCTCTATAATCCATTGCTCATGGCGCTTGCAAGCGTAACAGCCAAAGATACGGACAACGACAATTGCCAATCTTCCACGCTGCTCCGTGTCGGTGGTGGTGGAGTTGTTCGAATCTATTGACAAGCCTATCCCGTCTGGAGTGGAACACTGATTGGCAATTATGTCTGCAGGATAATTTCCTCGATTGCGCGGGATATTTTCCCCGTTGTAAAGGGGCACTTTGAGTCTACGAGTGCCGTCACGGATCAATTTTTCATGCCATGCGAGCGATGGTTGGTGAGGAGGGCGATTTTCTTCCTCACATCAGCATGGCCGCTCCTCGCAGATCCCAAGGTATGTTTTGCGATGGAGGAAAAGAAATGATAGAGGCGCTTGATCCGATGCGACCTCATCGAACAAATCTTTGCGTGGGCTTCGGCGACATCCGCGTCGGGGTCCGGCTTGGGGGCAGGGAGGATGCCCCGGTCGCTGCCGGGGCACCCTTTGGATCAGAACGTCACCTTCAGGCCGATACCCACCTCACGTGGCTCGACCACGGTGGCCTCGAAGCCGCCGATCGAGCGGCTGGCCCGCAGATAGGTCACCGAGCGGTCGTCGAACAGGTTGTTGACATAGGCGAAGGCCTGCAGGTTCTCGCGCGGTTGCCAGGTCAGCCGGGCATTGGCCACGGTATAGGAATCGACCCAGGTGTCGCGGTCCTCGTTGTCGTCGGAATAATAGCCGTCGGTGTGGCGCAGCTGGCCGCTGAGCCGCCATTCCGGGGTGATGTCCCAATCGGCCGCCAGCGAAAGCGTATAGTCGGGGGACCGGCCGAAGCGATGGCCCTGGTAATCCGCCGCCGCGCTGGTGAAGCGGCTGATCTCGGTATGCAGCAGGCCCAGCCCCGCCTTGACCCGCAGATTGTCGCGCACCAGATAGTCCATCCCCAGTTCCAGGCCATAGGACTTGGCGCGCTCGGCATTGACGGTGATCGAACTGCCGATGTTCTCGGGCAGGCTGGTCACGACATAGCGCTGCGCATCATGGAGCTGGGTGTAGAAGAGGTTTCCGGTCAACTCCAGCCGGTCGTCGAGCAACCGGGTGCGGCCGAAGATCTCGTAGTTCCACGAGGTCTCGGCGTCGAAGGGCACATATTCGCCGCTGGTCAGGTTCAGCGTCACCCCGCCGGGGTTGTAGCCCTTGCTGATCATGGCGCCGATGCGGGTCGATGCGTCCAGGTCATAGGCCAGCGCCAGCTTGGGCAGCCAGGCGTCGAAGCTTTCGTCGTAATCCAGCACGTTCGGAGTAAAGCTCGACACGCCGCGCCGGGTGATGTCGTCGCGCTGATAGCGCAGCCCGCCGGTCAGGCTCCAGCGGTCGGCAAGGCGCCAGGTGGTTTCGGCGAATATCCCCAGGCTGTCCTTGCGGTCGTCATAGGTGGTGGTGCCGCGGTAATCCAGAAGCTCGTCCGAATCGGTGCGCGAGACGAACAGTCCCGCCACGCCGCTGATCCGGTCCTCGGGCGAGCCGAAGGTCACGCGCGTCTCGTTCGAGGTCACGTCCTGGTCCAGGATCGCCGTGCCCGCGTTGACCGGCTCGGTCGAGCGTTTGACCCAGATATCGGAATATTGCAGCTGGTTGAACACCGTCCAGCCATTGCCGAAATCATAGCTGACATCCAGGATGGTGGTGTTCGTGCGCAGCCGCCAGCTGGGGTTCGAGGCGGTGGCGCTTTCCAGATCCTCATAGGGCTCGGTCGCGGCTTCCCAGTTCGGCCGGTTGGTCAGGCTGTGCGAGAAGGTCAGCTTGCCCTCGAATCCCGGCAGGTCCTTCGGCTGCCATAGCAGCTTGGCGCGGATGGTGCGGGATTCATGGTTCTGGTCGGTCGAGCCCACCGCGAAGTCGGGGTTGGTATAGTCGATGTAATTGTCGCGCGCCCAGTAGTCGACGGCGATGCGCCCGGCCAGATCCTCGGACAAGGGTCCCGAGGCCATCAGGCTGGCGCGGCGGCGGTTGTGGCTACCATATTCCAGCTGCGCGGCGCCCTCGGGCTGGAAAGTCGGATCCTTGGTCTTGACGATGATCGCCCCGGCGATCGAGTTTGCGCCCTGGGTCGCGGTCTGTGGGCCGCGAAAGACCTCGATCGACTCGACGTCCCAAAGCGCCTGGCTGCCCCAGACGATCTCGTTATAGCCTAGGTAATGACCGTCCAGATTGAAGGCCAGCCGCGGGGCCGTGCCGCCGAAGAAGGCCACCGCGCCGGAATTGGGGCCTTCGCTGTCCTGCCCGCGGATGGTGGGGGCGCCGCCTTGGCCGCCCGAGGCGACATAGGTCACGTTGGCGATGCCCGTCGCCGCATCGGCGATGCTGTCCTGCCCGCCGCTCTCCTCAAGGTCGCGCGTGGTCAGGACGGCCACCGAAGAGGCGGTATCCTTGATGCTGCGCGCCTGCTTTTCGCCGGTCAGGACGATTTCGTCCAGCCGCAGCGTCTCGGCCATGCCCTGATTGTCCTGAGCCAGCGCGGGGGCCGTGGCCAATGCCAGCATGGCGACCGTGCCAAGCAGCACCGGGATTTTACGTCCATTCATCTCCAAACCCTATCCAGATCTACTGCGGGCTGGCGAATGCTGGCTGCGATTTGCGATTCCGTTCCCCCGGCGGGAAACCGCCGAGCGACAGCGCCGGGTTAACCGATTGACAAGGCTCGGGGCAAGGGGCGGCGGCGCCTGGGAATCCAGGGCGTGACCCCTGCGCCACAACCTGCGCCGCAGGATCACTTTACACCCATCTGCAGTTGTGCGACAGTAATCCGATAAAAAAGATAAGATACCGTGCGTTCAGCCCTCCGCCAGTCGTCACGGTCGGGATTTCGGCGGAGCGGACATGGTTCTCCCTATCAAGGAAGATTTGCCCACCCTTCGCCAGCGGATTGCGAAAGGAGATTGCTGTGGCAGATCACGCTCTGGACTGGCAGGCCCGCTGCCCGTTCTGGCCCCGGGACGTTGCTGACCGTTACCGCGAGGCCGGGATCTGGCGATACGAGACATTCTTCGACCTTCTGGCGCGGCAAGCCGGGCGGCTGGGTCGGCGGATCGCCCTGATCGACGGTGCGCGGCAGATCGGTTACGACCGGTTGCACTGCGATGCGCTGGCATTGGCGGGCGGGCTTTCGGCGCTGGGGCTGGTCCGCGGCGACCGGGTGGTGGTGCAATTCCCCAATTGCGGGGAATTCGTCACGCTGTTCTTCGCGCTTTGCCGGCTGGGCGTCGTGCCGGTGCTGGCCTTGCCCGGGCATCGCGACCTTGAGCTTGGCCAGTTTGCCGATTTCACCGGCGCCCGCGCGATCCTGACGGCACAGGAGCCCAAGGGGTATGACATGGTCGCGCTGGCCCGGCGGGTGCAAGAGAGGGTTCCCTCGGTTCGGCACGTGGTGGCGCTGGGCGACGGCCGAGACGCGACGCCCTTCGACAGCCTGTTCCGTCCCGATCTCCCGTTGCCGGCCGGTCCCAATGCCGAGGACGTGGCCTGTTTCCAGATCTCGGGCGGGACGACCGGCGTGCCCAAGCTGATCCCGCGCCGGCACATGGAATATCTCTACAACATCCGGATGGCGGTGGCGGCCAGCGGGCTGGACGGCGATACGCGCTATCTGTGCGTTCTGCCGATGATGCACAACTTCCCGATGGCCTGTCCGGGTTTCCTGGGCACGCTGTGGGCCGGGGGCACGGTGGTCGTCGCACCCGAGCCCGAGGCCGGGATCTGCTTCGACCTGATCGCCCGCCATCGCGTCACGATGACCGCGCTGGTGCCGCCGCTGGCGCTGCTGTGGCTGGATGCGCAGGCCGGGCTGGGGGCGGACCTGTCGTCGCTGCAACTGCTGCAGGTCGGCGGCGCCAAGTTGAACCCGTCCAGCGCCCGGCGCATCCGGCCGGAGCTGGGTTGCCAGCTGCAGCAGGTCTTCGGCATGGCCGAGGGGCTGGTCTGCTTCACCGCGCTGACCGACAGCGAGGAGCGTATCGTGAACACCCAGGGCCGACCCATGTCGCCCTGGGACGAGCTGCGCATCATCCGCCCGGATGGGCGCGAGGCCGCCATCGGCGAGCCGGGCGAGCTGCAGGTCCGCGGCCCCTACACGATCCGCGGCTATTACGACATGGCCGGGCACAATGCCCAGGCCTTCACCGCCGACGGCTTCTATCGCTCGGGCGACATCGCGCGGCGCGACGCCGACGGCGCGATTATCGTCGAGGGGCGGGCCAAGGACCAGGTGAACCGGGGCGGCGAAAAGATCGGCGTGGACGAGGTCGAGGATCTGCTGGTCGCCCATGCCTCGGTGCTGGATGCGGCGGTGGTGGGGCGGCCCGATGCGCTGATGGGCGAAAGGCTTTGTGCCTTCGTGCTGGCCGCGCCGGGCACCACGCCCCGGCCGGGTGCGCTGCGCCGCCATCTGGCCGAGGCCGGGCTTGCCGCCTTCAAGATCCCCGACGAGGTGATCGTGCTGGATCGCTTTCCGCAAACCGGCGTCGGCAAGGTCAACAAGCGCCAGTTGCGCGAGCAACTGCGCGAGGCGCATTTCCCCGATCCCGTCGCTGCCCGGCAGGAGGAGAGTGCATGAGCCCGGCCGTCGTGGCGCCCGAGGATCTGGCGCCGGACCTGGTCCCGCCGGAAGCCGTGGCGGGGCTGGGCGACGTCCGGCGCGGCATCGACATGATCGACGCCCGCATCGTCGGGCTGCTGGGGCTGCGGCTGCGCTATGTGCTGGCCGCGGCGGACTTCAAGCCCGACATCGCCTCGATCCCCGCGCCGGAGCGGGTGCGGCAGATGCTGGACGAACGCGCGGCCTGGGCCGCCGAGGCGGGCCTCGCCCCCGATTTCATCGGCCCCCTGTTCGGGCAGGTGGCGGAATGGTTCATCCGCCAGCAGGTGGCGCATTGGCGGGCCTGCCGTGCGGGGCAATCGGCTGCAGACCACCGCCGGTCGTCGGCCCCGGCGCCGTCGCCGTCAGCGCGGCCTCCCAGCGAGCCAGCCCTCGACCGCGTCGAGCGTGTGCATGGCGCTGGCGACTGAGGGGCTGGTGACCCTGGCGGAATCCAGGAACACCACCCGTCCCTCGCGCGCCGGGGCCATGAAACGGTCCCAGCCGGGCGAAAGGCGGTCCAGCGCCGCGCGCGCGGCCGCCTCGTCCCGCGCCGGGGCGGCGAAGCTGGTCATCACCAGCAACAGGTCGGGGTTCAGGCCGGCCAGGCTTTCGGCCCCGATGGGCAGGATCAGCATCGAGCGCGACTGCCGGGTCGAGCCCTCGCCGGCGATCTCGGCCCGGCGATAGCCCAGGTCCTCCAGGGCCTGCACCGCGCCGGACATGCCGGCCACGACATTGGCCTGGTCGGTCAGCATGACGATGAGATAGGTCCTTTCCCCCGGCGCCTTGGGCAGGCGGTCGGGAAACCGGCCGCGCAATCCGTCAAGCCGGGCCTGATAGGCGGTCCTGAGTTCGCGAAAGCGGTCCTCGCGATGCAGGACGCGCGCCAGCTCCTCCTGCACGCTGAAGCCGTGGGCGGTCGCGGCGCTGCTGTTCTGCAGATAGACCGGCGCCGCCTGGGACAGGGCCTTGGCCTTGCCGGCATCGTAATCGGTGCCGATGATCAGGTCGGGCCGCAGTGCGCGCAGCTTTTCCAAGTTGATGCTGCCCACCGGGCCGATCCCGGGAATCGGGTCGGCATCCTTGGAACGTCCCAGCATCTCGTGCAGGAAATCCACCGCGGTCAGGCTGGAGCCGTCGTCGCCCCGGCCGTAGATTCCGACGACCGGCACGCCCAGCTCGATCAGCGGCACCGCCAGCACCGGCTCGTGCAGCGCCACGACGCGCTGCGGGTCGTCGGGGATCCGCACCTGCCGCCCCGTGTCGTCGGTCACCTCGGCGGCCTGTCCCGTCCCGATGGCGGCCAGCGCCACAAGGGCGGTCATCAGCAATCGGCGCATCTCGTCCTCCTTTTCAGCTTGAACTCATCCGCAGGAACAGCCGCATCCGCATCGCCAGCACGAAAAGCGGCGCGCCCAGCGTCACCAGGACCAGCCCGACCGGCAGGCCGATATCGGTGCCGGCGTTGCGCGCCAGCATGTCGGCCGCCGTGACCAGCAGCCCGCCGGTCAGCGCCGCCAGCACCAGACGCGCCCGGCCCGAGGCGGGCGACAGCGCCGCCGCCAGCTGCGGTGCCATGACCCCGAGGAACATCAGCGGCCCCACCGCCGTCAAGGCGGCCGAGCTCAGCAGCACCGCAACGATCAGGACCGCCACCCGCGTCCGTGCCGCATCCAGCCCCAGCGCCATCGCCATGGGCGCGCCGAGGTCGATCAGCCGCAGCGCCCGGCCAAGCAGCAGGATGGCGATCGGGCTGGCGGCGAACCATGGCGCCAGCATCGTCACCCGCGGCCAGTCGGCCAGCGCCAGCGACCCGGCCATCCAGCCGGCCAGCGCATGCGAGGTCTCGGGCGGGGTATAGAGGACCAGCACCGCCGTCACCGCCGAAAGCGTCGATTCCAGCGCAATGCCCATCAGCAGCACGGCCAGCCCCCCGGCATGGCCGCGGACCAGCGCCAGCAGCAGCGCCGCGACCGCAAGGCCGCCCAGCAGCGCCGCGACCGGCAGCCATGCCGGCGGCAGGCCGGGGGCCAGCACGGTCAGGACCATGATCGCGACCATCGCGCCCTGCGACAGGCCCAGCAGGCTCGGATCGGCCAGCGGATTGCGGGCCAGCGATTGCAGCATGGCGCCGGCCAGCGCCACCGACCAGCCCGCCATGAAGCCCAGAAGCAGGCGCGGCAGCCGCACCTGGTAAAGCGCAAAGGCCTGATCCGCATCCAGCGGCGCCAGCAGGTCCAGCCGCGTCTCGCCCCAGGACAGCGAAACTGCCCCCAGCCCCAGGCTCGCCAGCGTCAGGGCCAGCGCGGCGGCCAGATTCGCCAGTCCGATCTGCATCCCGCCCGGCAGGCGCAGCACGCGGCGGCCGTCCAGGGCGCGGCTGCTCATGCCTCGGCTCCGCGCAGGTAGAAGCGGCGCACCATCAGCATGAAGGCGATGCCGCCTAGAAGCTCCAGCACGACGCCGGTATGTAGCGCCAAGGGGGCAAGCGCCATGCGTGCGATCAGGTCGGCCAGCAGGCACAGGCAGGCCCCGGCCAGGGCGCAGCCCGGCAGCAGCGCGCCGAAGCGTGCGCCCGTCAGCGGCCGCACCAGATGCGGCACCACCAGTCCCAGAAACCCCAGCGGTCCGCAGATCGCCACCGCCGAGGCCGAGGCCAGAACCGCCGCCCCCAGCGCCAGAAGTTGCGTGCGCGCCACGTCGATGCCCAGCGAGGCGGCCTTCTCGGCCCCCAGCGCCAGCAGCGACAGCCGGCGGGCCAGCAGCAGCATCGCCGCCATGCCAAGCGCCGCCAGCCACCAGAAATCCGCCAGCCTTTCCGCATGGACATGGCTGACATTGCCGCCCAGCCAGCCCAGGTAATCCTGCCGCAGCGCCGGATCGGACAGCAGCAGCGCCTGAGTCAGCCCGCCCAGGAACATCGAGACGATCGCCCCGGACAGGATCAGCGCCAGCCCGCGCGGATCATGCGCATGGCCGGCCAGCCGCGCGACGCCGAGGCTGGCCAGGAAGCCCAGGCCGCCGCCCGCCAGCGCGGCCGATCCCTGCGCCCGCGGCTCCAGCCCCAGCAGGAAGGCGCCGGCCACCACCGCCAGCGCCGCCCCGGCATTGATCCCGACCAGCGAGGGCGAGGCCAGCGGGTTGCGCAGCACCCCCTGCAGGACCGCCCCCGACATGGACAGCGCCGCCCCGGCCAGCATGGCGATCAGCGCGCGCGGCAGGCGCTGGTAGATCACGATGACATCCGCCTGCCGCGTCTCGTCAAAGCGGGCCAGCGCGGCCCAGATCCCCGAGGGCGGGATCCAGCTTTCGCCCGCCGACAGGGCCAGCAGCAGGCAAAGCGCCAGCGCCAGCGCCGCAAGGACCGGAAAGCCGCGCCTCATGCGCTGGGCTCCGGCAGGGCGGGCAGGCAGATCCGCCGCCCCTCGTGGCGGATGACCTGCGCGTCGAGGTCGAAGACCTCGCGCAGGTTCGCGGCGTTCAGGACCTCGGCCACCGGCCCCGAGGCGCGGGCCTCGCCCCCTGACATCATCACCACCTCGTCGGCGAAGCTCAGCGCCAGGTTCAGGTCGTGCAGGACCGAGACCACCGTGCGGCCATGGCGCCGCGTCAGGTCGCGCACCAGCCCCAGCAGGGCATATTGATAGGTGACGTCCAGGTGGTTCACCGGCTCGTCCATCAGCACGATGGGCGTGTCCTGCGCCAGCACCATGGCGATGAAGGCACGCTGCCGCTGGCCGCCGGACAGGGCATTGACCGGCAGATGTGCCTGATCCTGCAGCCCGACGGTGCGCAGCGCCTCGCGAAACAGCAGCCGGTCGCGGTCGTCCGGCCCGGCGAAAAGCCCCTGCCGGGCATGGCCGCCCATCTCGACCAGCTCGCCCAGGGTCAGGTAGTCGGGGCAATGATTCTCTTGCGGCAGCCAGGCGATGCGCCGTGCCAGCGCCCGGCGCGGGATGCGCGCCATGGGCACGCCGTCCAGCGTGACGCGGCCGGCCTGGGGACGCAGAAAGCCCATCACCGCCTTCAGCAGCGTCGATTTGCCGCAGCCGTTCGGCCCGACCAGCGCGGTGAAGCGCCTTGGCGCGAAGCTGGCGTCCAGCCCGCGAATGACCGGCTTTCGGCCATAGCCGACCGTCAGGCCCTGGATGCGGATCACGTTTTCACTCCGGCTGGCAATCGCGTCCTCCGGTTCGTAAAGTAAAACACTCGGAATTATCCAGACGCAATTTCACGAGGAGCATGCGATGGCGCGGATGCTGCATATCGGTCTGGCCCTTGCCCGGACCTGGGGGCCGCCGCCGGCCCCGGACCAGGCGCTGGCGCTGGATTGCGCGCTGGCGGTCCGGGCCGAGGCCGCGCATCGCGCGGGCGGCGCTGGATCCGACGCTGGTGCTGACCGCCGTGGCCGGGGCGACGCGGCGGATCGGGCTGGTCACGACGGTCTCGACCAGTTTCAACCCGCCCTATGTCGCCGCGCGGCAATTGCAGACGCTGAACTGGCTCAGCAACGGCCGGGCGGGCTGGAACATCGTCACCGCGCTGGATGGAGAGCGGAATTTCGGCCTTGCCGCCATGCCCTCGGCGGCCGAGCGTTACGCCCGCGCGGCCGAGTTCACCGATGTCGTGCGCCGCCTTTGGGACAGCCACGGTGCCGAAGGGCTGGCGGCCATCGACCATTGCGGCGCCTTCTATCAGGTCGAGGGGCCGCTGAACGTGCCGCGCCATCCCGCGCGCGTCGCGCTGTTCCAGGCCGGCGCCTCGGCCGAGGGCCGCGGCTTCGCCGCCTCGGTCGCCGATGCGATCTTCGCCTCGGTCCCCGACCCTGCCGCGGGGCAAGAGCTGCGGTCGGACCTGCAGCGCCGGGCCCGCGCCGCCGGCCGCGACGACGCGCCGCGGCTGCTGCCGGGCTTTCACGCCTATCTGGCGCCCAGCCGGAGCGAGGCGCAGGAGATGTTCCGCGAGGCGCAGGCCCGCCGCGATCCTGCCGCGCTGCGGGCCAAGCTGGGGGCGCTGGTCGGCCGCGACCTGGGCGACTGGCCCGAGGACCGCCCCCTGACCCCCGCGGACCTGCCGGCCGGGGACGCGGCGCTGCGCAGCCGCACCCATTCGGGGCTGCTGCAGCGGCTGATCCGGCAGGAAAGCCCGCCCCTGCGCGACCTGCTGCTGCGGCCCGAGGTGGCCAATTCCGGGCACTGGACTTTCGTCGGCACCCCGGCCGAGGCCCTGGCCGAGATCGCCGCCTGGTCGGATGCCGGGGCCATGGACGGCTTCATCGCCCTGCCGGGCGGCAGCGGGGAATCGCTGGACCTGCTGCTGTCCGAACTGGTCCCGGCGCTGGCCGAGGCGCGGCGCTTTCGCCACGCCTATGCCGGAGAGACGCTGGCCGCGCATCTGGGGCTTGCCTCGCCGGCGTCCAGCGGCTGATCGTCCTGCGGCTGTGCAAAGCGGGCCAGCATCGCCTCGACCGCTTCGGTGATCCGGCGGATTTCGGCGGGGCCGTAGCGGTCGGCGCGATGGCTTAGCATGATGCGCAGGCCGGCGGTCTCGTCCGCCACGTCCTCGACGATCTCGAATTGCAGGCCCAGCAGCGATTCCGCCTTGTCGGGGTCGATCTGCCGGTATTCGACGCGGCTGCCGTCCATCAGCGCGATGGCGCCGTTCATCCGGTTCCGGGCGTGGATCTGGATGAAGACCTCGAACATCTCGTCCAGCCGGGTGACGGGATTGCCGGTCAGCGCCTCGCCCACCAGGTCCAGCGGGACCTCGGAATGCGGCAGCGACCGGGCGATGCGGTCGCGGACCTGCGCGATCAGCGCGGCGGGCGTGTCCTGCGCCCCCAGCGCCAGCCGATGCGCGGTCATGGTGGTGAAATAGCCCACCGTGTCGAACCAGGCCGGATCGTTGCGCCCCGAGGCCGAGGTGCCGATCACCAGGTCGCCGATGCCGCCCAGCCGCCCCAGCGCCGCGCCGATCGCCGCATAGGCCGTCGCGAAAAGCGAGGCCGCGTTGCGCCGCGCCGTGGCGTAAAGCCCGCGTGCGACCTCGGCCGGCAGGTCGATCCGGGTCCAGCCGCCCTGCGGGTCCTGTCCGCCCGGCGCAGCGCCGAGGATCGGGCGGGCACGCGGCGCGCCGCGCAGGTGATCCAGCCAGTAGTCCAGATGCGCGCGGTCCGTATCCGCCGCCCTTTGCGCGGCGGCGAAGCGGTGGAAGCCCGGCGGTTGGTCGGGCCATTCCGGCGCCAGCCCCGCCGCGCGCTGGCGATAGGCGTGGTCAAGCTGGTCCATCAGCAGGTTCAGCGACCATTCGTCCAGCACGATATGGTGGAACAGCATGGACAGCACCTGCTCGTCCCCCTCGCGGAAGAAGCGCAGCCGCAGCGGCAATTCGCGGGCAAGGTCGAAGACATGGCCGGCCTCGGTCCGGCGGTTTGCCTCGCCCGCCTCGGCGCTGGTCCAGAACCAGCGATAATCGCCCAGCCGCTCGACCGGGACCACTTCTTGCAGCGGCGTGCCGTTTTCCTCGCGGAAATGGCTGCGCAGCACGGGATGGCGGCGGATCAGGTCGCCGAAGGCCAGGCCGAAGACCGCTTCGTCCACCGGAGTCGGGAAACGCAGGGCAAAGGGCAGGTTGAAGATGCCGCCATAGCCGAAGGCGGCATAGGCCTTCCACAGCGATTGCTGCGCCAGCGACAGGGGCGCCGCCTGGGGCCCGGCCGCGTCGTCCCCGGCTGCGGGCATCGGTGCGGCCGGCGCGCTGCGGGTGGCGATCCCGGCCAGCGCGAGGGCGGTCGGATGGCGGAAGATGTCGGTGAAGCGCAGGGCGATGCCATGCTCGGCCTGCAGCCTGCCGATGATCCGGGTCGCGACCAGCGAATGCCCGCCATGGTCGAAGAAATCGTCCTCGGGCCCCATTCCGGGCGCGCCGAGCGCCTCGCGGAAGGCGGCTAGGATCAGGCCCGTCAGCGCGTCCGCCGGCTCGGCACCTGGCGCTTCTGGCGGTGCGGTCGGCTCGGGGCCGGGCTGGCCCGCGATCTGGCGCGCGCGGCGGCGGTCGGGCTTGCCGTTGGCCGACAGCGGCAGCGCCGGGATTGCAAGGATGCGGTCGGGAAGGTGCGATTGCGGCAGCCGTTCGCGCAGGAAGGCGCGCAGCGCGGCCGGTTCGGGCAGATCGCGGCCGGCGACCAGCGCGGCCAGCACCTTCTCGCCCCGCGCGTCGGGAATGTCCACGACCAGGGCCTGCGCGACGGCGGGATGGGCGGCCAGCTCGGCCTCGACATCGGCCAGCGAGATGCGCACGCCGCGCACCTTGACATAGCCGTTCACCCGGCTGTCGAACAGGATGGTGCCGTCGCCGCGCAGCCGCCCCAGGTCGCCGCTGCGAAAGGCGCGGATGCCCCCGACCTCGGTGAAGTCGGTCTGTTCCAGCGCGCCGTCGCGCAGATAGCCGAGCGCCAGGTTCACGCCCGTGGTGTGGATGCGGCCGGCCACGCCCTCGGGGCAGGGTTCGCCCTGCGGGTTCAGCAGCAGGTAGCGGTTGCCGGGCAGGGCGCGGCCATAGGGGATGATGCGGTCGTCCTCGGGGCCGATCCGGTGCCAGATGCTCCAGATCGTGGTCTCGGTCGGGCCGCCCAGCGACCACAGCGCCGCATCGGGCCGCAGCCGGCGCAGCCGGTCGATCACCGCCGGCTTGATGTAGTCGCCGCCCTGCGCCACCAGCCGCAGCGAGGTCAGCCCGTCATCCGGCGCACAGGCCAGCAGCATCTCGACGATGGCGGGGACCGAGCACCAGACGGTCACGCCGTGGTCGCGCACCAGACGGTTCCAGGCAAGGGCGTCCTTTTCCTCGGCCGGCGCGGGCATGACCAGTCGCGCGCCGGCGGCCAGGGTGCCGAACAGGTCGAAGACCGACATGTCGTGATGCAGCGGCGTGACCGAGATCACCGCGTCCTGGGCCCCGATCCCCCAGGCATCCAGCGTATGGCCGATGACATTCGCGGTGGCGCGGTTGTTCAGCACCACGCATTTCGGCCGCCCGGTGGTGCCCGAGGTGTAAAGGTAATAGGCCGCCGCTTCGGAACGGGACAGCGCGGCCAGTCCCTGCGGGATCGGGGCCGGGTCATGCGCTTCGAGGGTGCGGGGCGAGGCCAGCGGCCAGCCGGGCAGGTCGGTCCCGGCCACGACCAGCCGCGGCGCGGAATTGCGCAGCAGGTAGTCGCGCCGCTCGGGCGGCGCGGCGGCGTCGATGGGCACCCAGACCAGCCCCGAGAAGGCGCAGGCCAGCGTCAGCACCAGATGCTCGGGTCCGCGCGGCAGACAGATCGCGACCATGTCGCCCGGCGCGAGCCCGCGCGCGGCCAGCCCGGCCATCACGCGCCGCACCCGCAGGCCAAGCGCGCCGTAGCTGGTGCTGCGGGTGTCGCAGATCAGGGCCGTGCGGTCGGGATCGCCGTCGAACAGCTGCGCCGCGATGCGCTCCAGATGGCCGGGGCCGGCATGTTCCGCCCCGGCGGGGGCCGCGGGCGGCGGCGGCAGGAAATCGGCGCCGGCCAGGGTCAGCTCGTCCCGTTCGGCCAGCGCGGCGAAGGCGCGGGCGGCGGCGTCCAGCAACGCGCCGACGACCGCAGGCTCCAGCGCCTGCTCGACGTGATCGGCTTGCAGCAGCAGCGCACCCTCCGCATCCAGCGCCAGCCGCAGGTCCAGCGCGACCTGCGGGGTCTGCACCAGCCCGTCCACCAGCCGCAGCCCGGCATCGGCGGGCACCCGGTCCCAGCCCATGCCGTTGGTCAGCACCACCGGCAGCGCGATCCGACCGCCCATCTGCGACAGCAGCAGCCGGCTGAGGCCGATGCCCGACAGGCCGGGATGCGCCATTCCCTCCAACAGGTCCTCTTGCAGCCGGCGGGCATGATCCAGGAAGCTGCCCCGGTCGGCGCGATAATCGACGGCGACGAAGGACGAGCGGTTGGCCAGCGCCCCGCCCGGCGGCGGCGCCACCGGCACCGCGACACAGGGCGCCAGGTCCGGGGTCCAGCGCGCCAGCACCTCCAGCACCACGGCCATGGCGATGCTGTTGCGGGTCAGTTTCTGCGCCGCCGCCAGCCGGGCCAGGCGCGCCAGCTGATCGCGCGGGATGCGGCGGCTGTCGCGGCGCCAGCGCGGGCGGTCGATGCCGTCCAGCGGCTGCCGCCAGGGCAGGCAGGGCGGCCCCTCGACGCCGGCCAGACGCGCGCGCCACCAGGCGGCATCGGCGGCGCGGTCGGCCTGTTCGAGGGGCGGTGCGGGCAGGGCGCAGGCCGGGGGCAGTTCGGGCGCCAGCAATTCGGCGACGACCTGCGCGATCCCGGCGCCGTCCAGCGGCAGGGCGTCCATCTTGACCAGCAGCGCCTGGTCGCGGGGCTGCGGCATCTCGACCAGCACCAGCCGCCACAGCAGCCCGTCCAGCGGCAGCGGCGCGCGGGCGAACTCGTCCTGCAGGGCGGCCAGCCGTGCCTCGGCCTCATCGGCACCCATATCCGAAAGGTCGATCCGTTCCAGCGGCGGTTCGGCTTCGTCCAGCACGCGCAGCGCCGAATATTCAGGGTCGAGCCGGCAGCGCAGCGCCTCATGCCGCTCGATCAGCGCCTCGGCCCGGCGCGCCAGGGCTTCGGCATCCAGCGGGCCGCGATAGCAGCGATATTCCTGCATGGCGGTGCGGCCCAGCGGCAGCTCGGCCTCGCGGCCCAGCAGATAGGCCTTTTGCAGCTCGCCCAGCCGCCGCATCCGCATCGGCGCTGGCAACCAGTCCGACAGCGGCGCCGCCGCCAGATCGGGCGCATCGGCCAGCCGGCACAGCGCCGCGTGGCAGGCATCGAAACCGGCGCGCACCCAGTCCTCGGGCAACGCGTCCAGCCGCAGGTCCCAATTCAGCAGCACGCCCTCGGCCAGCGCGGCGACCTGCACGTCCAGCGCGACCTGCGGCGCCTGCGACACGCTCCAGACCAGCCGCCCGAACAGCCGGCCGACGCGCGGGCTGAGCAGCTGGCGCTGCGCCCCGTCCAGGTCGAGCCCGCTGGTAAAGACCACCGGCGCGGATTCCACGCCCTGGCCGCCGCGTGACATCTCGCGCAGCACGGCGACGCCGGGGCAGGCCTGATGCGACAGCGCCTCGGCGATCTCGCGCCCTGCCTCGCGCGCCAGTCCGGCCAGCGTGGCCTCGGGCCCGACCCGCAGGCCGAGCGGCAGGATATTGGTGAAATCCCCGACCAGCCGCGAGGCGCCGCGCATCACCGGGGCGCGGAAGAAGCCCGGCAGCGTCAGGCGAAAGGCCCGGTCGCCCGTCGCCCGCGCCAGCACGGCGGCAAAGACCGCCAGGTAAAGCGCGGTCTGCGTGACCCGCAATTCACGCGCAAGCCCCCGCAGCGCCGCGGCCCGCGCCGGCGGCAGCAGGGCCGAGATCCGGGTGCTTTCCGGCGCGCCGGCCTGGTCGCGCAGCGGCAGCGAGGGCGGCGACGGCAGGTCGCGTAGCCGCGCCCGCCACCATTCCCGGTCCGCCACCTCGGCCGGGTCGGGGGGCAGCCGGGCCAGGTAGTCGAAATAGCAGCTCTCGGGTTCCTCGGACGCAGCGATCCCGGCCGGATCCTCGTAAAGCCGGGCCAAGTCGTCCATGACCAGCCCGAAGCAGGACGGATCGGCCGCGATCATGTCCAGGTCGATATGCAGCCGCTGTTCGCCGCCGGGCAGCAGGCTCAGCCGGAACTCTGCCGCTTCGCCCGAGGCGATGTCCAGCCGCTGATGCGTCATCCGCCGCCGTGTCGCGGCCAGCCGTTCCTGTGCCTGGTCCGGCGCCAGTTCCCGCAGGTCGTCAAGCCGCAAGGCGTGGCGGTCGTCTAGCGGCTGGATCACCTGCTGGCCCGCGGCCGTGACCCGCAGCCGCAGCATCGGGTGCCGGCGGAACAGCCCGCGCACCGCGCGGTCCAGCCGCCGCGGCTCCAGCCCCGCCGGCTGGAACTCGGTATGCAGATGCGCGGATACGCCGCCGCCCGGCCCCTTCCAATCGCGCCCGGTCCAATAGGCTGCCTGCATGGCGGTCAGGTCCATGTTCATCCCCTTGCGTCTGGCGATAGTGGTTGATAAAAATACTCAACTAATGGCGATGTCAAGGAACGGCCTTGGCTGCGCAGGACAGGACAGGACGGGATCGGAATGAACGACATCGGATCTATCGAAACGCTTGACCGGGCATGGCTGGAAGCGCGCGTGTGGGCCCTTATTCCCGACGAGGCGGATATTGGTTCCGATGAAAACCTGCTATTCTTGGGGCTGGATTCGCTGTCGGTGCTGAAGCTGGTCGCCGAGCTGAAGCAGGCGGGCATCACGCTGAGCGCGCGGGAACTGCTTCACGAGCCCAGCATCGAGGGCTGGTGGCGCCTGATCCAGGCGCGGCGGCCCTAGATCATGACGTGCGATCTGGTTGACACGTTTGCTCGGACAGACGGTCCCCAAGGCCCGCGTGACCTACACGGCATCGAACTGGATGGAGTCCATGGCTGTGCCCACACCCTCGTCGACGAACGCCCCCGATATTGCAGGGCGGTCAACCGCCGGGTCCGCGGAATCGATCCGGCGACGGGTTCTGACCCGCCTGCCCCAAGGGCCGGGATAGCCCTCATCCGGCCCCTCTGCATGCCAAGGGAGCAGGGCGCATGAGAGCTGCCAGCCATGCCGCAAGGCCCGAGCGCGGGGATGACGACGACCGGGCCTGGGCCATCATGGAACCCGTGCGTCGCCAGATCCGCCTTGCGATGGGGTTGGGCGCGGTTTCGGGACTGGCGGTCCTTGCCACGATGATCTGCCTGGCGATGACGGTCCTGGCGCTGCGCGATCATCCGGGCCAGGTGCCGTGGGTCTGGATGCTGGGTGCTTTGGCGGGGACGGTCGCCAGCTATCTGGCCCGGCTGGGTGCGTTCAACCAGTCCCACTATGCTGCCTTCCGGCTGGAGCGTATCCTGCGAAGCCGTCTGGCCGAACGGATGGCCGAGGTTCCCCTGGGCTATATCCAGGCCCTGGGCGCCGGCGGGCTGACCAAGGTGATCCACGACGACGTCAAGGCCTTGCACGTCTTCGTCGCCGACAGCACGCCGCTTTATGCCCGCGCCTATGTCACGCCGCTGGCCACGGCGGCGATCCTGTTCTGGCTCGACTGGCGGTTGGCGCTGGCGGTGCTGGCGGTTCTGGGCCTGGGCATCCTGTCGATGCGCGGCGCGCAGAAGCGCCGGCGCAACATGGCGCGGCTGTACAACGAGGCGCGCGAGAAGGTCAGCGCAGCGGTGGTCGAGTTCGTGCAGGCGATGCCGGTGGTGCGCAATTTCGACACCGGCCATTCCAGCTTTGGCCGGTATCAGCAGGCGCTCGACGCCTATCTGGCGGTGCTGGCGCGGTGGTATCGTGACTCGGGCCGTTCGGTCCGCATGACCTGGGCGATCCTCAGCCCGCTTCCGACGCTGGCCGTCGTGCTGTGGCTGGGGCTCTGGCAGGTCCGGGAGGGCGAGCTGGACGCGGTGCGGTGGCTGGCAATTCTTCTGCTATGCACCGGAATGGCCGAATCGGTCATGCCGATGATGATGCTGCGCCACATGATCGACAAGGTGCGGCTGTCGATCGCGCGCATCCATGACGTGCTGGCCGCGCCGCTGTTGCCGGTCCCGGCGCAGGGCCACTCGCGCCGGCCGGCGGATTCCGGCGTGGTCTTCGACGATGTGAGCTTTCGCTATGGCCCCGACGAGACCGAGGCGCTGCGCCATGTCAGCTTCGTTGCCGTACCCGGCAGCGTGACGGCGCTGGTCGGGCCGTCCGGCGCGGGCAAAAGCACCGTTGCGCGGCTGATCCCGCGGTTCTGGGACGTGACCGGCGGCCGCATCCTGATCGGCGGGGTCGATATTCGCGACATGGGCGCCGACGACCTGATGCGGCAGGTGGCCTTCGTCTTTCAGGATACCTTCCTGTTTTCCGACAGCATCGCCGAGAATATCAGGCTCGGTTGTCCCGATGCGACCGATGAGGAGGTGATCGCCGCGGCCCGCGCCGCGCAGGCGCATGATTTCATCGCGGCGCTCCCCCAGGGTTACGACACGCCGGCCGGCGAGCGGGGCGCGCTGCTGTCGGGCGGCCAGCGGCAGCGCATCACCATCGCCCGTGCGATCCTGCAGAACCGGCCCGTCCTTGTCCTGGACGAAGCGACGGCCTTTGCAGATCCGGAAAACGAGGCCGCGCTGATCCGTGCGCTTGGCGAACTCACCCGTGGCAAGACGGTGATCACGGTCACCCACCGCCTGCAAAGCGTCGTCCATGCCGACCAGATCCTGGTCTTCGATGCGGGCCGGCTTGTCCAGGCGGGTCGCCACCACGACCTGCTGGCACAGCCGGGGCGCTATGCACGGCTTTGGGCCAGCCATGCCGAGGCGCAGGCCTGGACCCTGGGACACATGAGGAAGGGAGCCGCCGAATGACCGGGCGCACCATCCCGGCCGGCCGCCCCGGCCCAACCGCGATCCGCGAGACCTGGCGCCAGTTGCAGGACAGCGTGGGCGAGGACGCCCCGCGCTTGCGGGCTGCCATTCTTGGCCTCTTGCTTGCCGCAGCGTTGCAGGGGCTGGCGCTGGCTGCCATCGCGCCGGTCCTTGTCGCAGCCTTCGACGGCAGGGACTGGCCGGGCGCATTGCGCTGGCTGGGGATCTGCACGATCCTCATGGTCGCGGCGACCGCGGCAAGGTGGTGGGCGCAGGGCTTCGACTTCAACGGCCGCATGGCCGCGGCCACGCATCGTGTCCGGCTGCGGCTGGGCGAGCAGATGCGGCGCATGCCGCTGGAAATGCTGCACGGCCACCGCACCGGCGAGCTGAACTCGATGGTCATCAACAACGTCGATGAAAACCTTCTGACCACGCTGACCATTCTCAACCTGATCTTCATCTCGGTCGTCACGCCGCTGGTGACGGGGCTGGCGCTGCTGGTGCTGGACTGGCGCGCAGGGCTGCTGGTCCTGGTGGTGTTTCCCGCCATCCTGCCCCTGTATCGCTGGCGCCGGCCCGCGATCGGGCGTGGCAAGCGCATTCTGGGCGCCGCCCACCAGCAGGCGAATGCGGATGTGCTGGAATACACGCAGGGCCTGCCCGTGCTGCGCGCCGCGTTGCAGGCCGGAGCGCGCGCCGGCAGGCTTGAACGGACGTTCCGCAAGCTGGAGGAGATCCAGATCTACGGGCATCGCAAGGGAGAAAAGCCGAATCTCATCGTCTCGACCGTTGTCGAGCTCGGGCTGGTCCTGATGCTTGGGCTCGGCGTGGCCTTCGTGGTCGCGGGAGAGATGGATCTCGCGCTTCTCGCCGCGCTTCTGGTGATCGTGGTGCGGCTGTCCGAGCCGCTGGCGACCTTCATTCTCTATACCGCGATCCTGGAATTGATCGAGGCAGCCTTGGACCGGATCAAGGCGCTGCTTGCCATTTCACCCCTGGATCAGGCATTGCCCGCGCGAACGCCGGCACACTGCGGCATCAGATTCGAAGCTGCCAGCTTTGCCTATGCAGGGGCCGATGCCCCGGCCCTGCGCGATGTCGATCTGACGATCCCCGAGGGCAGCCTGACCGCATTCGTCGGCCCCTCGGGATCGGGCAAGACCACGCTGGCGCGACTGATCCTGCGCCATGCCGATCCCCAGAAGGGCCGCATCCTGATCGGCGGGGCGGATCTGCGCCAGATCCCCGAAAGCGCCCTGCGCGGGATGCTGTCCGTGGTGTTCCAGGACGTGCATCTGTTCAACGACACCGTCATGGCCAATATCCGCATGGCCCGCCCGGATGCGACCGAGGCCGAGGTCCGCGAGGCTGCCCGTGCCGCGCAATGCCTCGATTTCATCGAGCGGCTTCCGCTTGGCTGGAATACGCCCCTGGGCGAGATCGGCAGCCGCCTGTCAGGAGGGGAGCGTCAGCGCATCTCGATCGCGCGCGCGCTTTTGAAGGACGCGCCGATCCTGATCCTGGACGAGCCGACTGCGGCACTGGATACCGAAAGCGAACGTGCCGTTCAGCGCGCCATCGATGCCGTCGTGCGCGACCGCACGGTCATCGTGATCGCCCATCGGCTGTCGACCATCGCCGGCGCGGATCAGATCGCTGTCGTGGATGACGGGCGCGTCGTCCAACTCGGCACGCATTCCGCGCTGCTGGCGCGGCCGGGCCGCTACCGCGCGATGTGGGAGGCGCAGCTGGCGGCGAAGATCTGGTCGGGTCGGGCGTGATCCGGACAGGAACACCCGCTGATAACGCAATGATGCGTTGGCAGTAGCTGGATGTCGCTGCGTCAGGACGGCAATGGCGATTGCCGGGGGGAGCTTTATCGTGCCGACACTACAGCCTCTGCCTGCGCTGATTACTGCTCCGGCGCCGGTTTGCGGGCGATCATCGCCGGGCGACCGATGCACGGGAACAGGCTGGCCTAAGGCAAGGGGATAGCGGTTGTCGGTGCCTCCAGGCGGTATCCTGTCGGCCGCGTTGTTCGCGGGCATCGCCTGCGGAAGGATCATCGCCCGGCCACATCCTAGGCAGGGGTGCATTGCGCCATTGCCGGCGAAGGGCCCATGCCGATGCAAGAGACATGGGCGTTCCCTTGCGCCCGCTCAGCGGTAGCCGATATTCATGACATAATCATGCAGCAGGTTTTCCTCCTCCCGCACTTCCTGCAGCAGCGTCTGAAGAACATCGCGCGCATTCAGCACGCCGAGCGGGTGGCGGTTTGCATCGACGATCGGAATGTTCTTGAAGCCGCGGGCCTTCATGATGTCCCAGACATCCTGCAGCCAACCGTCCGGGGTCACGGTGGTGACGTCGCGCGTCATCGCCTCGATGACAGGTGCGGTGCAGCTGGCGCCGGTACAGCGACCTGTCTGGCGCACCACGTCGGTCTTGGTCAGGACGCCTGCCAGTCGGCCGGCAGCATCGCAGACCAGCAGCATGTCGCAGCCTTCGCCAAGCCGCCTTGCCGCCTGCAGAAGCGCCGCGTTCACATCGATCGATTGCAGGTGCCGGCGCGCGGTGGGCAGAAATTTCTGGATAAGCACGTGAACTCCTTCCTATGCCATCGGCGCGATGCGCAGCACCGAAGCGATGCCGAACACGACACCTGCAAAGCAGGCCAGCTGGATCGCCGCCGCGGCGACGAACCGCGCGCCAGAATGAATGTAGTCCTCGGCCAGAACCTGGAGCCCCAGCGCCGCATGATGAAAGCCGGCCATCAACAGCAGGATCATGAGCCCGGAATTGAGCGGCGCCGCCAACCAGGCCACCAGCTTCGCGTGATCCGCGGCCGCGCCGCCGGCCAACGCCAGGGCGAACCACAGGACCAGCGGCACCAGACCCGCGGCAGAGACCCGCTGTGCCCACCAACGACCCGTGCCATGCCCCGCTGCTCCAAGGCCGCGTGCCCGTGCGAATGGCGGGATATGGCGGATCGTCATGCCAGCCCCCATGTCCACAACGCCAGCGTCAGGATCAGGCTTGTCCCCACCACCGTCCATCCGCCGGCATAGATCGCGCGCAATTCGAAGCCCCGGCCACTGTCCCAGACCAGATGCCGGACGCCGTTGCAAAGGTGGTAAAACAGCGCCAGCGTTACAAGAAAAAGCGCAATACGGCCAGGCACGGACAGCAGCAGCGCCTGCGCGCTTCCGAACGCATCCTGGCCCGAGGCGCCGGCCATCAGCCAGGCTGCGAGGCCGAGGGCGCCGAGGCTCTGCGCCACGCCCGAAAGCCGGTGCCCGAACGACAGGACGGAGGTCAGCTGTGGCCGGTAGTTCTGCATGTTGGGTGATTTTGGACGGCGGTGAGACATGGCGCTTCCTTCGTGTCAGCCTTGCCGCTCGATCATTTTCTTCTTGATCTCGGCGATGGCGCGGCCGGGGTTCAGCCAAGGCTCGATCATTTCGTATTGGGCGAGCAGATGGGTCTGGTCGGGCACCAGTTCCTTGATCGCTGGCAGGTTGGCCAGCAGAAAGATCGTCGCAGGTTTGGCCCGATCGGCTATCGCCCAGGTGCAAGCGGTCCAGTTCGTGGCATCGATCGTCATGGCGCATGACCCGCATACGCCCTCGCGGCACGAACGCCGGAAAGTCAGCGTCGGGTCGATCCTGTTCTTTATCCAGATCAGCGCGTCGAGCGGTATCGGCCCGCAATCGTCCAGATCGTCGCGGAACGTATCCCGCCGCAGGCCGGCCATGCCGTCGGGATCGAGGCGATGGATGCGCAGCGTTGCGATCCGCGCAGCACCCCCGGCGCGGGCCAGGAAAGCGCCGCGGCCGCTTCAGGCGCGGCACCTCGTGCGGGCGAGCGACGATCATGGCGCCTTTCCTAGCAACAGGGATGTCCGGCGCGGCGCGTCGATGCTGATCGCGATGGGGTCGCTGGCAGGGAAGGTTCCCTGCAACGCCAGGTCGAGAAGCGTCTCGATATGGGCCGCCTGTCCCGGATCACGCCCGCTTCCAGGCGCCCCGTGATCCGCGCCGGCCTCCGGCCTCCGGCTTCCGGGGCCGGATGATCCGGCGAAATCCACCGCGCCGCAGGTCAGGATCCTGCCGCTTTCGTCCGCGGTGATCCGAATGCGGCGGCTGGACGAGAAGAAGATCAGCCGCACCGTGCCGGCATCCTTGCCCGCGCCGCGCTCGAACCGGCTGGTGATCGTGCCGTCGCGCATGCCCTGCCGCAAATCATCGGCGCTGATCCCGAATGCCCTGGCCAGGACGGCCGCGTCGATCCGGGCGCCGTCTTGCTGCAATTCGATCCCAGGCATCGCCGCCTCTCTTTCCCGGCCTCACTCGGCCGCCACCACGCGCCCTCCCGGACCCGCTCCGGGCCAGGCGCAATCCTCGAGCGTCGTACGGTCCAACTCGGCCATGAACGCCTCGCGCGCGGCGGAAAGCTGCGGCCGCAGGCGGCAGCGCGGCCTCAGGACGCATTCGCCGCCATCGGCGCGGAAACATTCCACGATGGCGAACTTGCGCTCCAGATGGCGCACCACCTGTCCCAGCGTGATCTCGTGCGCCGGGCGCATCAGCCGCAGCCCGCCGGACCTGCCGCGCTCGGACCGCACGAAGCCGCCAAGCCCCAGGTCGCTGACCACCTTGGCCAGGTGATGCTGCGAGATGGCGAACTCCCTGGCGATCTGCCCGGTCGAGATCGGCTTTTCCGGCGCCCCCGCCAGCCGCATCAGCACCCGCAATCCGTAGTCGGTAAAGGTCGCAAGACGCATCGGCTCTCCTAATTGGTATTGACAATACCGATTATGTGGGAGGATATTCGGTATTGCAAGTACCGAATATAAGGGCTTCGCGCATCCTCCTGACCCGCGGCGCCCGACTCACCATCAGACACCCCCCGCTCATGGAGACCGCCATGCCCCAGACCACATTCCCATTGCACGACCGGACGGTCGGCGAGATCGCCGCGCGGCTTCCCGGCGCGTCCGGCGTGTTCCGCCGCTTCGGCATCGATTTCTGCTGCCACGGAGAGGTGCCGCTGGCAGAGGCAGCCAATCGGCGCCAGCTGGACCTTGGCGCGCTCGAGGCGGTCCTGGGCGACCTCGATCCCCTGGCGATCCCCGATGCGCCACGGGAGACCGGGGCGCTGATCGACCATATCCAGACCCGCTATCACCAGGCGCATCGCCGGCAGATCCCCGAACTGATCGCGCTTTCGCGCAAGGTCGAGGCGGTCCATGCCGGCCACCCGGAGGTGCCCGGCGGCCTGGCCGACCTGCTGCAGCGGATATGGGGCGAGTTGGAGGTGCATATGAAGAAGGAAGAGTTGATCCTGTTCCCGGCCATGCGCCGGCAGGCGGCGGACCGGATTGCCGTCCCCATCGCCGAGATGCGGCATGATCACGACGATCACGGCGCCTTCCTGGCAGAGCTGGCGCGGCTGACGCAGGACCATACCGTGCCCGAGGGCGCCTGCCGGACCTGGCAGGCGCTTTACGCCGGGACCGCGCAGCTGCGGGCCGACCTGATGGAGCATATCCATCTGGAAAACAACGTGCTGTTCCCGCGCTTTGAAAAGGGCGCATGAGCCTGCTGCTGGAAGCCGGGCCGCTATTCATGCAATCCCGCGACGCTTGCCGCCGGCCCCGCATCCAATGCCCCGAAGCCCGCCCCATGTGATCCAATCGAGGAGGAGGTTCCATGTTCCGATCCAGTTGCATCCTTGCCGCCTCGCTGGCGCTGCTGCCGCCTGCCAGCCTTGCCCAGACCGGCCAGTCTGCCACGGGCGCAGCGGTGGCAGAGACGTGGCTGCCGACCCTGCAGGTCGATACGCCGCAGCAGGGCTTCGATCTGGCCATCGTCATGGCGCGGCGGGCGGTCAGGACGACCCAGCCCGATGTCGCGATGCTGAAGGCGCAGCGGTCACGCTATGCCGAGGATGCGGCCAGCCTGATCGACGTCTCGGCCGTGGCGGCGGCCTGGTTCGCGACCATCGCCGCGGCCAACGACTATTGGCGCGAATGAACCTGAAGGGAGGACGACCATGGCCGACATCTCCATGCCCAAGGCCAGCGCCGCGCTTGGCGCGAAACGTCACGCGCTGGCGCCAGCCATCGACGATGCCTTTCTGGCGCTGTCGAAGGTGGTCTTCGCCGACGGTGCGCTGGACAAGCGCACCAAGCAGCTGATCGCGGTCGCCGTGGCCCATGTCACGCAATGCCCCTGGTGCATCGAGGGCCATGTCAAGGGCGCCCGCCGCGAGGGTGCCACCAACGAGCAGATCATGGAGGCGATCTGGGTCGCGGCCGAGATGCGCGCCGGGGCCGCCTATGCCCATGCCAACAAGGCGCTTGCGGTTCTGGATGAGATCGATGGCGCGTGAAGCCTGCCCATGCCCTGCTGCCGCCCCTTGGGGAACATGGCTACGGGTCGAGGCCTGTATGAAGGGCGCGGCGGCAGCCCGGCGGATCACCGCGAGGCTCGATTCCACCCTTGGCCTTGCCGATAGCCGCAGGGCCGGCCAGGTCGGCTTGCCGCCGCGCCCGACCATCCGCGTATCCGCAGACCGGAGCCAGCACAGATAAAGGACAGGACCATGTCAGCCCAGATCAGCGACAGCATCGAAGAGAAGCGGGGCTTCTTCACCCGCTGGTTCATGTCGACGAACCACAAGGATATCGGTGTCCTCTACCTGTTCACGGCGGGTCTGGCCGGGCTGATCTCGGTCACACTCACCGTCTACATGCGCATGGAATTGCAGCATCCGGGTGTGCAATACATGTGTCTGGAAGGCATGCGGCTGGTCGCCGACGCTGCGGCGGAATGCACGCCGAACGGCCATCTGTGGAATGTCGTCGTGACCTATCACGGCATCCTGATGATGTTCTTTGTCGTGATCCCGGCGCTGTTCGGCGGTTTCGGCAACTATTTCATGCCGCTGCATATTGGTGCCCCGGACATGGCTTTCCCGCGGCTGAACAACCTGTCATATTGGCTCTATGTCTGCGGGGTCTCGCTTGCCATCGCCTCGCTGCTGTCGCCGGGCGGCTCGGATCAGCCGGGGGCAGGGGTGGGCTGGGTTCTGTATCCGCCGCTCTCCACGACCGAGGCCGGCTATGCGATGGACCTGGCGATCTTTGCCGTCCACGTCTCGGGCGCAAGCTCGATCCTGGGCGCAATCAACATCATCACCACCTTCCTGAACATGCGCGCCCCGGGCATGACGCTGTTCAAGGTGCCGCTGTTTGCCTGGGCGGTCTTCATCACCGCCTGGATGATCCTGCTGTCGCTGCCGGTGCTGGCCGGGGGTATCACCATGCTGCTGATGGACCGCAACTTCGGCACGCAGTTCTTCGATCCGGCCGGCGGCGGCGATCCGGTGCTGTATCAGCACATCCTGTGGTTCTTCGGCCATCCCGAGGTCTACATGCTGATCCTGCCCGGTTTCGGCATCATCAGTCACGTCATCTCGACCTTCGCCAGGAAGCCGATCTTCGGTTATCTGCCGATGGTTCTGGCCATGGCCGCCATCGCCTTTCTCGGCTTCATCGTCTGGGCGCATCACATGTACACGGCCGGCATGTCGCTGACCCAGCAGACCTATTTCCAGATGGCGACCATGACCATCGCGGTGCCCACCGGCATCAAGGTCTTCTCGTGGATCGCGACCATGTGGGGCGGCTCGATCGAGTTCAAGACGCCGATGCTCTGGGCCTTCGGCTTCCTGTTCCTGTTCACCGTCGGCGGCGTGACCGGGGTCGTCATCGCCCAGGCGCCCTTGGACCGCGTTTATCACGACACCTACTATATCGTGGCGCATTTCCACTATGTGATGAGCCTTGGCGCCGTCTTCGCGATCTTTGCAGGCACCTATTACTGGATCGGCAAGATGTCGGGCCGGCAATACCCGGAATGGGCGGGCCAGCTGCATTTCTGGATGATGTTCATCGGCTCGAACCTGATCTTCTTCCCGCAGCACTTCCTGGGCCGCCAGGGCATGCCGCGCCGCTATATCGACTACCCGGTCGAGTTCTCGTACTGGAACAACATCTCGTCGATCGGCGCCTATATCTCCTTCGCCTCCTTCCTGTTCTTCATCGGCATCGTGTTCTACACGCTCTTCGCCGGCAAGCCCGTGAACGTGCCGAACTACTGGAACGAGCATGCGGACACGCTGGAATGGACCCTGCCCTCGCCGCCGCCCGAGCATACCTTCGAGACCCTGCCCAAGCCTGAGGACTGGGATCGCGCACAGGCGCATCGGTAGGCAAGGCAGACCTTCGGAAACGACCGATCGTATCCAACGGCCCCCGACTCGAGCGGATGTCGGAACAGCCGATGCTGACGCATATCAGCCAAAGGCATCATACCGTGCGAGGCGGATAGGCACCAAAAGCAGCGTTGCAAGCGGTGCCGCAGAGGAGGGGTAGGAGATAGGGCCGGACGATTCCCAAGTGGTGTCGGCGCGCCAAGGTAGCGGGTGCTGGAGCACCGGCACGGAAGAGAATGTCCATGGGAGCGGCAGTATCTGATACGCCCCACAACTCCCGGAATAACAACTTGGCAATCACGTCACGCGGCATCTTGACGCGATTCGATATGTTTACACAAGCATATCGTGATGATACCTCACGATCGTCGGTGGCGTGGAACCACGCGATCCAGATATCACGGGGGGACCAGGGTGCCATGCGTCGCGCAGTTTCGAATGGTGGGATAGCGATTTCTTTTTTCTGCCTGGCCACAGCAGGTCATGCGCAGACGCTGCCCAGACAGGACGCCATCGTTCTTGACCAGGTCGTCATCCAGGGGGGCGACGACAGCGGCAAGAGCGGGGTGCGCGCGAAAACCGCGACGATTGGTCCGCTTGGCCGGCGCGAGATCAAGGACACGCCCTATTCGGTCAGCGTCATCGACAAGACGCTGATTGAAAACCAGCAGGCGACAACCTTGCCCGATCTGTTGAAATACATGCCCTCGACGCAGATGGAGGCGCGCGGCGGCGGCGATGTCGGGCGTCCGCAATCGCGCGGCATGCAGGGCACGCCGGTTTTCAACAATCGCCTCGATGGTATGAACATCGTCGCCACCACTGCGCAGCCCATCGAGATGTATGAAAGGGTCGAGGTCGTCCACGGCCTCGCCGGCGCCTATTTCGGCCCGGCAAGCCCCGGCGGACTTTTCAACTTCACCCGCAAACGGCCCACGCAAGATCCCTATAATCGCATCAACACCGGCTTTACCGGCAAGGGGACCTGGCTGGCGCATGGCGATTTCGGCGGCCATGCGGCAGACGGCATGCTCGGCTATCGCATCAACGTGCTGAGCGAAGAGGGAGACGGCTATGTGAAGGGCAGCGATCTGGATCGCTCGCTGATCAGCGGCGCCTTCGACATCAACCTGACCGACCAGACGACAATAGAACTGAACGCCAGCCGCTACCGTTTCGACAAGTTCGGCTTTCCCGGCAGCTTCAGCTACGACAACAGCGTGACCCTGCCCGATGCGCCGGATCCGACCAAGGTCGGCTACGGTCAGAAATTCGCCGGCTACGGGCTGGAGGACACGCTGGTCGGCGGCCTCGTCAAGCATCGGTTCAACGAGGATTGGTCCTTGACCGCCGGGATGCAGCATCAAAGGGTCAGCCGCTGGTTCGTATCTGTCTCGAACGCGCTTCTGGACGACGACGGCAATTATAGCAACAGCATCGATGGCGGGGTCAGCGGCCAGTTCCGGGTCACCAGCAATATCGCCGTGCTCAACGGCACGCTGTTCACCGGCGGGGTCAAACACGACGTCCATCTGGGCACGACCGGCGTGAACTGGGAAAACTACAGCCCCCGCAGTGGCAATCCGAGCGTGCAAGGCTATCTTGGCGATGCCAGCATCGACAATCCGGTCCAATGGGACGCCCCGACGGGTCTGGTGCGCAACGGGCCGCGCTACAGATCCTTCAGCAACAGATCGCAAAGCCTGGTGTTGGGTGACAGCATCACCTTCAACGGGCAGTGGTCGGCCATCCTGTCGGGCAGCTACACTTGGTTCGACGTCAAGAACTATGACGAAACCGGCACGGTCACGCAGAAATACAGCGAGCGGGGTTTAAGCCCCAGCGTGGCGCTGAGCTACAAGCCCGCCGAAAACATCACCACCTATGTCGCCTATGTCGACACGCTGCAAAGCGGCGGTACCGCGCCGACCACGGCCGCGAACGCCGGACAGGTGCTCGCGCCCGAGCGCAGCAAGCAGGTCGAGGCTGGGGTCAAGGCCGACCTAGGCGGCCTGGATGCTTCGGTGGCGGTGTTCCGTATCGAGCGACCCTTTGCTTTCACCGGCGAGGACAATGTCTATCGCATCCAGGGCGACCAGGTGAACAAGGGGATCGAACTGGAACTGCGCGGCCAACTGCTGGAAAACCTCAATATCCATGGCGGCGTCACCCTGCTTGATCCCAAGCTGAGGAATACCGGCAACCCGCTGACCAGCGATACCGATGTGGTGGGCGCGCCCAAGGTGCAGGCCAACCTGTTCATGGAATATTTCTTCAAGAGCCTGCCCGAGCTTTCGGCCAGCGCCAATCTGCACTTCACAGGCAAGCGTGCGGGCAACAACATCAACAGCTTCAAGGTCGACAGCTATGCCACCCTGGATCTTGGGCTGCGCTACGAACGCCAGATGACCAAGGATACCACCGCGGTCTTCAACCTCGCGATCAACAACGTCTTCGATGAGCATTACTGGGCATCGATCTTTCCCGGCAGCATCGATGGCGCGACGCGGGGCGCGAACAGCGCCTTTCTGGGTGCGCCCCGCGAGGTCAGGCTCTCGGCCAGCTTCAAGTTCTGAAGGATCGGCCCATGGGTAATCTGATCGATTGGGACCTTCTGGACCGTCTGCTGACGCCCCCGGTCTTCGCCCAGTCGCCGATGTGGGATGCTTTCGCGGATCGCTACAACGGCTATGTCGCGATGCAGTCCGAATATACCGGATTGCAGATCGACATGATGAATATCGGGGTAGACGAAACCGTGCTGGATGTAGGCGCCGGGCCGGGCAGGATCGCCATTCCGGCCGCCGCCCGCGCCCGGTCGGTGAC
Source organism: Paracoccus denitrificans (assembly GCF_900100045.1). Classification (GTDB taxonomy): domain Bacteria; phylum Pseudomonadota; class Alphaproteobacteria; order Rhodobacterales; family Rhodobacteraceae; genus Paracoccus; species Paracoccus denitrificans. Next base: position 47,138 of record NZ_FNEA01000013.1, read on the forward strand.
CGCGCTCGATGTCTCCCGGCCGATGCTGGATCATCTGGAACGCAACGCAAGGCAGGCGGGGCGCGACAATATCCGCAGGCTCGACCTTGCATGGCAAGACGTCGAGCCGGACGGTAATGTCGAGGTGCATGACATCGTGGTCGCCGCGCGTTCGCCCGCGATGAACGACCTGCGCAAGATCGATGCGCTGGCGCGCAAACGTGCCTATGTGACGCTGTTTTCGGGGCCCAGTCTCAAATGCTTTCACGACAGCTTGGTGGCGGGAATCGAGCCCGCCCCGCCGTCAGCGGCGGCCAAGCCTACGCCGATGCCGGGATATGCGCTGGTCTTCAACCGCCTTGTGGCGATGGGGCTTGAGGTGAACGTCGGTTTTGTTCCCGACGGCTTTTCCCAAGTCTTCCCGGACTGGGATGCGGTTCTGGACGGGTTTTCCTGGCTGGGCATCGGCAAAACCGACGAGCCGCGATTCCGCGACAACATCGCCCCCTATCTGAGCCAGACCCAAGACGGGCTGGCGCTGCGCATGGAAACGCGAACCTGCATCCTGTGGTGGGACAAGGTCCATCCGGCGGGTTTCGGGACGTGATCGGGTGACGGCACGTTCCCCTACGCTGACGTTTCTGGCGCTTCTGCTAGCGGTGAGCGTCATATTCGCCTTCGGGATCGGGCGCTATCCGATCGGCACCCGCGACCTGTTCGATTTCGTTCTGGCCGCGACCGGGCTGGGCCGGATGGAGCAGGACCGCTACGACCTGTTGAGCAACCTGATCCTCGACATCCGTGCGCCGCGCATCGCCGCAGCGGTGCTGGTCGGCGCGTCCCTGGCCACGGCGGGGGCTGCGTTTCAGGCGGTGTTTCGCAACCCTCTGGTTTCGCCCGGCCTGCTGGGAGTGCTGGCCGGTGCCGGTTTCGGTGCGTCCGTGGGCATCCTGATTTCGGGAAACTGGGTCGTCGTGCAACTGCTGGCCTTTGCCTGCGCCATTCTGGCCGTGCTGTTCGCGCTCGGGATTGCGAACCTGTTCGGCAATGCCTCGCTTGTGATGCTGATCCTCGGCGGGATCATCAGCGGCGCGCTTTTCTCGGCGCTGCTGACGCTGGTCAAATATGCTGCCGATCCGGGCGATCAACTGCCCGCGATCACCTATTGGCTGATGGGCAATCTCGGCACCGCACGTATCGAACAATTGCGATGGGCCGCCTTGCCGGTGTTCGCGGGTATCCTGATCGTCTGGATGCTGGGCCGCGCGCTGGACGCAATGTCGATGGGCGACGATGAGGCCCATACGCTTGGCGTTCCGGTGGCGCTGATCCGCTATGCCGTCATTGCCGTTGCGACGATGGTCTCGGCGATCTCGGTGTCGATGGTGGGCATCATCGGCTGGATCGGCCTGATCATCCCGCATATCGCGCGGCTGATGATCGGTCCGATGAACATGCGCCTGATCCCCGCTTCGGCCCTGCTGGGAGCGTCCTTTCTGGTCGGTGCGGACATCCTGGCGCGGTCGCTTTCGGGTATCGAGATCCCCATCGGCATTGTCACCGAGATCGTCGGCATCCCGATCTTCGTCCTCGTCCTGTCGCGCGTCCGCCGGGGCTGGACATGAGCAGGGTCGTCATCTCTACGCAGGGTCTGGGTTTCGACCGCGACCGGCGCGTCATCCTGTCGGACGTCGAACTCGCTATCCGCGCGGCCGAGATCGTCGCCATATTGGGCGCGAACGGAGCGGGGAAATCGACGCTGCTGCGGCTTATGCTGAAGCTGCTGCGGCCGGCGCGCGGCAGCGTCTCTCTGTATGGCATGCCGCTTGCCGCGATGCGCCGCCGCGACATCGCCGCTGCCGTCGCCTATGTGCCCCAGCATCATACGCCGCCCTTTCCCTATACGGTGGCGCAGGTCGCGGGGCTGGGCAGGCTGGTGACCTCGGGCCTGCTGAAACTTCCCGGCGCGCGGGACGAGAAGCGGGTCCAGGCGGTTCTGGAACGGCTCGGGATCGCGCATCTGGCACAGCGCGACTACACCGGCATCTCGGGCGGCGAGCGCCAGCTTGTCCTGATCGCGCGGGCGCTGGTCCAGGGCGCCCGCATCCTGCTGATGGACGAGCCGGACGTGGGCCTCGATTACGGCAACCAGCGCCGCTTGCTCGACCTGATGCGCGCGCTCGCGGCCGAGGGCCATACGATCGTCTTTACCACCCACCATCCCGATCACACGCTCTATGCCGCCGACCGCGCGGTGCTGATCGACGGCGGGAAAATCCTCGCGGATGGCGGGCCTGCCTCGGTCCTCACGCCGCAGGTCATCCACGCGGTCTATGGGGTCCGGGTCGCCCGGGTCGGTCACGGTCCCCACATTATTTTTGTCCCGGCATGAGGAGAGGATGATGTTCCGGATCCGGCATCTGGCCACGTGCATCGCCTGTGCAGTTGCCCTTCTGTCCCAACCCGCATCGGCCGAGATCATGCGCGAGGTGGTCTATTACGGCGACCGATCCGTCAGCCTGCCGCCCGAGATCGATCGGATCGCCACGAATTGGGAGGCGCAGAACTCGATCCTGACCATGCTCGGCTATGGCGACCGCATCGTCGCGACCACGCGCATCGCGCGCTCGATGCCGCTGATGCAAAAGTTCGTGCCCTCGATCAAGGCTGCGGCGCTGACCACGCTCGGCGACGGCACCGTCAATGTCGAGGAGCTGATGGTGCTGAAGCCGGACATCCTGTTTTCCTCGCGTGCGTTACCCGACGCTGTTTCCAGGCAGCTTCGGGGGGCGGGCATCGCCGTGGCGTCCTTTCGCAGCAATTCCATCGACGCGCTGGTCGAGCGCGTGTTGATCACCGGCGAAATGCTTGGGCCGGATGCGCTTGAAGTCGCCAGGAGGTACCAAGGCTATTTCGACGACAACCGCCGCCGCGTCGCCGAGCGGCTGGAAGGCATCCCGCCCGATCGGCGCGTGAGGGTCTACCTGGCCTCGGGCGCGCCGCTTTCGACCTCGGGACGACCGTCGCTGAACCAGGACTGGATGGATCTGGGCGGGGCGATCAATATCGCGGAAAGCTGGTTCGGAGACATGCCCTATGCCTCGGGCATTGCCTCGCTTGAGAATATCATCGCCGGAAACCCTGATGTCATCATCTCGATGAATGCCGAGGACGCCGAGGAAATCCGCACCAACCCGCAATGGCGCAACGTCAAGGCGGTGCGCGAGGGCCGGGTCTACGCCAATCCGCGCGGGCTGTTCTGGTGGTGCCGGGAAACCTCGGAAGGGGCGCTTCAATTTCTTTGGCTGGCCAGCACGCTTTATCCCGACGCTCTTGCCGATATCGACATGCGCGAGGAAACCCGGCGTTTCTATCGCAAATTCTATCGCATCGAACTGACCGACAACGAGATCGCCGAGTTCCTGAAGCCGACATACTGACGCAGCAGTCCGGGATGATCATAGAGACAGCAGCGATGAATTCGCGGACCTTTGAACCAAGCTTCTTTCGAAGTGGATGCCTTGGTCGGTGGCGCAATCTTTCCGCCCACCCGTGCGCGAGAGTTTCGTCGCATCGGGCAATATGCCGCAATATGCCCTTTGCCTTCCCTTCGTTATGCTTGAATGAATATAACGATTCGGTGGGATGCGAGGAGGAGACGGGCGTGGTGGTTCGTGCGTCTCATCGGGACCCAAGCTGGGGTCTTGGAAAAGAACGGCTTCAGGCGCTCCATCTGCGCATCGGTCAGCCAGAAAAGATTGCTCATCGATCAGGTCTCCTTGCGGAGCCTGAATCACGCCAAACACCTGAAATCAATGGGTCTGGAGCCTAAGAAGGCGCCCACGAAACATGGGGCTATTCAAAGCGTAGCCACACTCCAGAACGCAGCTGGAAAGACCTGCCTTCACAACCTAATTTCCGGCACCTCCCCTGCGATCAGCAGGTCCGCGCCGGTCGCGGCCTCGATCTCGCCAGCTGAAACGCCGGGCGCGCGTTCGCGTAGCGCGAGGTCCTCCGGGGTCGGCTCCATCACCACAAGCTCGGTCACGATCAGCGTCACGGAACGTTACGAGGTCAACCTCCACCTGCTTGCCCACTGTCGTGGATCCAGGTATGACGCCGCGAACCGCAAGGACTCGGGTGCGATTCCCGGGTGGCTCTTCCGGCCGCCGATCCGCCGGACCATTCTGAACAAACCCGATCCCACAGGCCCGCCCTTTCCCAGGCGGTCTTCGTCCCGAGTATGGATCACGCATGAATTCTCTTACCTCATACCGGCACGAATGGCTGGGCAACATCCGCGCCGACCTGCTGTCGGGCTTGGTCGTCGCCCTGGCCCTCATCCCCGAGGCCATCGCCTTCTCGATCATCGCCGGTGTCGATCCGAAGGTGGGGCTTTACGCCTCCTTCTCCATCGCGGTCATCACCGCCATCGCCGGCGGGCGGCCCGGCATGATTTCGGCCGCGACCGCGGCAACGGCGGTGCTGATGGTGACATTGGTGCGCGACCACGGGTTGCAATACCTGCTGGCCGCCACGGTGCTGGCCGGGCTGGTCCAGATCGGCATGGGGCTGCTGCGGCTGGGCTTCGTCATGCGCTTCGTGTCGAAATCGGTGATGACCGGCTTCGTCAATGCGCTGGCGATCCTGATCTTCATGGCGCAGCTGCCGGAACTGGATCCCGCCCGCGTGCCGCCGCTGACCTACCTGCTGGTGGCGGCGGGGCTGGCGATCATCTACCTGTTCCCGCTGCTGACCCGCGCCATCCCTTCGCCCCTGGTCACCATCGTCGTGCTGACGGCGCTGAGCCTGGCCTTCGGCTGGGACGTGCGCACGGTGGGCGACATGGGCGCGCTGCCCGACACGCTGCCCGTCTTTCTGCTTCCCGACGTGCCGCTGAATCTGGAAACGCTGACGATCATTCTGCCCTATTCGCTGGCGGTCGCCGTGGTCGGGCTGCTGGAAAGCCTAATGACCCAGAACCTGGTGGATGAGTTGACCGACACCAGGACCGACCGTAACCAAGAATGCATCGGCCAGGGACTGGCCAATACGGCCACCGGCTTCATCGGCGGCATGGCCGGCTGCGCGATGATCGGGCAGTCGATGATCAACGTCAAATCCGGCGGGCGCGGGCGGCTGTCCTGCTTCGTCGCGGGGGTATTTCTGTTGATCCTCGTCGTGGGTCTGGGCGATCTGGTGGCGCGCATCCCGATGCCAGCGCTGGTGGCGGTGATGATCATGGTCTCGGTCGGCACGTTTTCCTGGTCCTCGATCGGGAACCTGCGGACGCATCCGCGATCATCCTCGGTGGTGATGCTGGCAACGGTGGCGACAGTGGTCTGGACCCACAACCTGGCCATCGGCGTGCTGATCGGTGTGCTGCTCTCGGGCATCTTCTTCGCCGCCAAGATCGCGCAGCTTTTCCGCGTCACCTCGGCCCTGTCGCTGGACGGGCGCAGCCGGACCTATCGCGTCGAGGGGCAGCTTTTCTACGGCTCGGTCGAGGACTTCATGGCCGCCTTCGACTTCCGCGAGGCGCTGGAGCGGGTGGTGATCGACGTTTCCGCCGCCCATATCTGGGATATTTCCAGCGTGCAGGCACTGGACATGGCGGTGCTGAAGTTCCGCCGCATCGGGGCCGAGGTCGAGGTCGTCGGCCTGAACGAGGCTTCCGAGACCATCCTCGACCGCCTGGGCAGCCATGACAAACCGGGCGCGCTGGACAGGCTAAACGCACATTGACGAGGATGGAGATGAGCGATCGTATCGTCGCCTTGGTGGACGGGTCCGACTATTCCAAAGCACCTGCCGTCATTCCGGCGAGCTGTCCAAGCCGCTGTGGCCCCTATTGAGATCCCGCAGGTGCTGGGCCGGCCTAGAAACAGGGGATCGATGCGTCGATGACCAGCCCGGCCAAGATCCGTTGCTTTTACGTTCTGTCGTGCCGACAAGGAAGTCGTTGTTGCCACGCCATTTTTCGTGGCGCACTGGCTCCGTTCCGGGTTGATCCCAAACGCCACATTCGTCCACTCTCGTCCTGAAGAATTCGTTGTTAAAGAAGAAGAACCAGACTCAACCCCAGGACCAACTTAAACAAAGGAAAACATTTACCGTAGGGGTTGGGCGGCAGGGCCGGCATTTTGCTTTTCTCGGTCGACCCCGGAAGCTGGTAAACGGCCTCAGTTCTGCCCAGCCGCAAGAGGACCAGGGACGTGAAATTTCCCATTCACGCAGCACCCTCGCGCCGTCGCAGCTTGAGGGCGTCCGCCAGCCACAGCCGGGCCAGCCCGTGATACAGCGGTTCGGGCGACAGCAGGCGCGACACGCCAAAGCCAAGCATCGCGGCGGCCATGATGGGCAGGGCATGTTCCTGCGTTGCGGTCATCTCCATGACGATAACGAAAGCGGTCATCGGCGATTGCACGACACCGGCGAAATAGGCCGCCATCCCGAGCACCGCCGCAAAGCTGAGCGAGGCCGAGAACAGGCCGCCGATCAGATTGCCCAGCCCCGCACCGACCGAAAGCGACGGCGCGAACAAGCCGCCCGGAATACCCGATACGGTCGAGGCCAGCGTCGCCAGCAGCTTGGCCAGGAAAAAGCTGGCGGGCAATTGCTCACCCTGCACCGCCAGCCGCGCCTCGCCGTAGCTGGTGCCAAAGGCCATGCCGCCGCTGAGCAGCCCCGTCACCGCGACCGCCAGACCCGCCGCGCCGGCGACGACGACCAGCTTGCGTCCGGGCGCCAGCTTCCAGCGCCGGATGCGCCGGGTCAGGGACAGCACCGACCGGCTGAACCCGGCACCAAGCGCACCGCCGGCAATTCCCACCACCCCGACCAGCAGCCAGTCGCGCGGGAAATTGCCATAGGCCACGGCCTCGCCGAAATAGGTGTAGCTGCCCGAGATCGCCAGCGCCGCGATCCCGGCGATCACCACTGTCGAAAGCACCAGCCCATTGGTGCGGCTTTGATAGGTGCGCGCCATTTCTTCGATTGCAAAGACTATACCAGCCAGCGGGGTGTTGAAGGCGGCTGCGATTCCGGCGGCCGAGCCCGCAAGGATCAACCCTTTGGCCTGGGCCAGATGCCCGACGCGCGCGCTGGCCAGCATGATGGCGGCGCCGATCTGGACGGTCGGGCCCTCGCGCCCGATCGAAGCGCCGCAGAGCAGGCCCCACAGCGTCAGCAGGAACTTTCCGGCGGCGATCCTCAGCGTCAGATACAGCCTCCGCTCCTCGCCCTCCAAGGCGCGGGCGGCGATGGCCTGCGGGATGCCGCTGCCCTGCGCGCCGGGAAAATATCGTTGCGCGACCCATCCCGAAGAGATGAAGCCCGCAGGAAGCGCCAGAAGCAGCCAGGGCGAGGTTCCCCCGGCCGAGAGATGGCGGAACGTCTCGGTTGCCAGGTCAGCGAGCTTGGCGAAGGCGGTGCTGACCAGCCCGACCAGCAATGCGCCGCACCAGAAGACCATCCGCCCACGCCATTGTTCCCGGCTCGTGATCAGCGCGCGCGAGCGTCGGAGGATGCGAAACCGGGGGCGAGGCATGGGCATGTCGGATCCTGTGTCGCCAAGCAGGCAGAGAGCAGAAGGCCGGAATGAGATCTTCCCTGCATTCCATAGACCTGGTGGAGAAGACAAATGCAAACCGGGCCGGACATGACCGCCCGGCCCGCCCAGCCTCAGGTCAGTTCCCGCTTTTCGGCCAGCAGGCCCTTGAGAATGGCCCAGCAGGCGCCCAGCAGCACCAGCGTGAAGGGCAGGCCGGTCGAAACCGCCATCGCCTGCAAGGCCGTCAGCCCGCCACCCAGAAGCAGGGCGATGGCGACCAGCCCTTCGAAACTGCACCAGAAGATGCGCTGCGGCACCGGCGCGTGGATCTTGCCGCCCGCCGCGATGGTGTCGATCACCAGCGAGCCGGAATCCGAGGAGGTGACGAAGAACACGATCACCAGAACAATGCCGATGAAGCTGGAAATCGCGGTCAGCGGCAGCTGCGACAGCATCTGGAACAGCTGCAGTTCCAGCGCCGCATCGGTCACACCCGAAAAGCCGGCCAATGTCTCGGAAATCGCGGTGCCGCCAAAGGCCGTCATCCACAGGACCGAGATCAGCGAGGGCACGATCAGCACCGCGGTCAGGAACTGCCGCACGGTCCGCCCGCGCGAGACCCTGGCGATGAACATGCCGACAAAGGGCGACCAGCTGATCCACCAAGCCCAATAGAAGGCGGTCCAGCCATGGCGGAAGTTGTCGTCGGTGCGCCCGAACGGGTTGGACAGCGGCAGGATCTTGGCGCCATAGGCGGCCAGATTGCCGAAAAAGCCGGTCAGGATCTGCCAGGTCGGCCCGGTCAGGATCACGAAAAGCAGCAGCAGGACCGCAAGGATCATGTTGATCTCGGACAGGCGCTTGACGCCCTTTTCGACGCCCAGCACGACCGAGGCCGTGGCCACCCCGGTGATGATGACGATCAGCACGATCTTGGCGGTCAGCGCGGTGCTCCAGCCGAACAGGAAATGGAAACCCGCCGATGCCTGCTCGGCGCCGATCCCCAGCGAGGTGGCCAGCCCGAACAGCGTCGCCATCACCGCCAGCACATCCACGACATGGCCCGGCCAGCCCCAGACCCGTTCGCCCAGAATCGGATAGAACACCGAGCGCAGCGTCAGCGGCAGCCCCTTGTTATAGGCAAACAGCGCCAGAGCCAGCGCCACGACCGCATAGATCGCCCAAGGATGCAGGCCCCAGTGAAAGATCGTCGCGGCCATCGCCAGCCGCCGCGCGCCCAGTTCGTCCCCCGGCGCGCCGTCCAGCGGCGCCCAATCGGTGCGCACGCCGTTTTCGACCACCGGCCCGCCCAATGCGGCGGTGAAATGGCCCAGCGGCTCACTGACGCCATAGAACATCAGGCCGATGCCCATGCCGGCGGCAAACAGCATCGAAAACCAGCCGGTCAGCGAGAAATCGGGCGTGGCCTCGGGGCCGCCCAGCCGGACCGAGCCCAGCGGCGACAGGATCAGGCCAACGCACAGCAGCACGAAGACATTGCCGGCGATCAGGAAGAACCAGTCGAAATTGCTGGTAACGACGTCGCGCAATCCGCCGAAGAACGGCCCCAGCACCGAGGGGAACAGCAGCGTGGCCGCGGTAAAGACCACCACCGCGACGCCGGAGATCATGAAGACGGGGTTGTGGATGTCGAAGGCGACCGGCTTGACGCCTTCGATATTGTCCTGTCCGATCTCGTAATCGGTCGCGATGATCTGGGTCGGGCCCTCGGGCGGCGGCAGGGCCTCGATGCCGGCGTCGGCGATCAACGGTTCGGATGGGCTTATCTGTGACATGCGTCCCTTTCTCATTTGGGTTCGATCGGGCGCCGAAAGCTTCGACTCGACGCGAAATGCGCCTGGGGACCCAGAGTTTCACAGTTTCTTTATGATTGCCATCCGCAGCCGCCTGACAGTTGAACTGGGACATGGCGATGCTTGCATCATTCGAAATTCTTCCGCTGGCAGATCAAGATCGTCGTTTCTTCGAGATCCGCGAGGTGGTTCGTCCCAGGAATCGGTATTTAGCCTTGGGGATATGGGACCGGCTGACAAAATAAGGCGTTCGATCGCCGAAAGCTCCGGAGGACCGCAGCGTAGCCCAGGCGATAGTGGATTGCGATTGGCGGTGGGCTTTGCTGTAGTCAGGCGAAGGCACTTCTGAGGGAAGCAATGACGTCTTACTGGAATGGCCGACAGGCACGGCCCGACAACCTCCGGCTGTTGACCCATGAGGGTGCCTGGAAGGCGTGGGCAGATGCTGAAGAACCGATGCCGGCGGATCCAGAGCATCGGCTTCGCGGGTGCCGCTCCATCGTGACGCAGGCACTTCAGGACGTCTTGCACTCGACTAATGTGATCATCCTGCTCGGCTCAGGCGCATCGTTTTGTGCGCGAAATACGACAGGTCCTAATGCTCCGGGCATGCGGGATTTATGGGTTGGGGTGCGGGCAGCTTGCGAAGCGCACCGCGCCGGTGAATTCGATGCGGTAGTGAGGGCGCTGGTTGGAACGGCACCCGGAGTAGATCCGGACGGCAACCCGAAGACTGGCAACATCGAACGACTGCTCAGCCTGTGCAAAATGCGCCTCGAGCTTCTGTCGGTGAAAGAGGAAACCTTGAAGAATGCGCGATCGCTGGTGGACGATCCCGGGCCAGAGGAAGCCGCCGCCGTTGCGGAAATGGAAAGTCTCTCAGCGTTCGTGTCGCTGGCAGAGGAAGCGGTCCTAACCAAGGTCGGCTTCGTGAATGCGACGACGGAGCTTTCGGCGCATACGGAACTTCTTACGAAATTCGGTCGCAGGAGTGCTGACAAGCCCCGGGTCAAGATTTTTACGACGAACTACGACTTGTGTATCGAGGAGGCGGCACTCCGGCTCAATGCGGTTCTCGTGGATGGATTTTCGCACAGCGCGCGGCAGCGATACAATCGAGACAACTTCGATCATGATATCGTCCGCCGGCGCAACGGCACCGCACGCGCAGACTTCGTCGACGGTGTCTTCCAACTCTACAAACTGCATGGCTCTGTCGACTGGAGACGTGTCGGCGACCACGTCTTCCGCAGTTTGGATATGGATTTTGAGCACGGCGCACCCGTCCTGATCTACCCCCGGTCTACGAAATATCAGGAGGCGTTCGATAGCCCCTATCTCGATATGTTCGCGGCATTGCAGGCCGGGTTAAGGGAGCCCGATACGACACTGATCATCGCGAAGACCCCGCCCCACCGGACGGCGCTGTTGCGCAAATCAGCCGATGACCGGACTTCCCCTTTCCCCGGGCACACCTATCCTGCAGCCACGGTCATCGGGATACCGAGTGCTGTGAAGCGGTTGAGGACCGCCGCGCGGATCTGGACCTCTGCCACCTGGCGGTCGAAGTCTCGCGACATCAGCCGCTGGCCGAGCAGCTTCACGCAGTTCATTTTTGTTTCGACCCTGCTGCGGCGGTGATACCCGCTCCAGTTCCGCCAGAGCGCCCGGCCCAAGCGCTTCGATGCTCGCAGGATCTCGTTGCGCGCCCGGGCTCCGGCTGTGTCCGGCTTCCATGGCCTCGCATTCTGTCTCGGCGGTATGATAGCTGCAGCATCGCGGGCGGCGATGGCGTCATGGCAGGCACGGGTGTCATAGGCACCGTCGGCGGTGACGGTGGCGATCTCCTCCTCCGCCGGGATCTGGGCAAGCAGGTCCGGCAGCATCGGCGCATCGCCAACACTGCTGGAGGTGACCTCGACGTAAGCGTTTGCAGGGGATCACGGGCGGCTTAGCTTGCCGGCCTGAAGTTCCAGGGCAGCAGGTCGTCGATGCGGCTTTGCGGATGACCGCTGGCGATGGCGGTGAGCGTGGCCTTGAGGTAGGCGAAGGGCTCGATGCCGTTGATCTTGCAGGTTTCGATCAGCGAGGCGATGCGGCCCCAGGCGATGCCGCCTTCGTCGTGACCGGCGAAGAGTGCATTCTTGCGATTGAGGGCCATCACCCGTTCATTCTGCCCATGTCGGGCAATTTGTTGAGGTGCATTACCGGTGGCACGCGCTTTTTGGCCGACAGTTTCGGGTTGAGCGTGTCGACCGACGCAAGTCCGGTCAGTTTGTCCATATCGAGGTTCTGCCTGGCATCTTCATGGTCGTGGCCGCGTGGATGCTCGACCCGGCGGCTTGCACCGGAATGGACCTCGGCACGCCGCGCGTATCGCTCGCGGCCCTGTCGGATCTCGATGACCTTCTGACTCGGCGCGGTCTTCGGCGAAGCTCTTCCGGTGATATCATCGCCGGAAAGGAACAGACCGATGCAAGACCTGCCCACCGGGCCGTCGCGCCCCAGGCAATTGCAGATGCAGTTCGACTCGGAGCGGTTGCGCGGAATGAGCCCACGGGAGCGCCAGCAGGTATTGACGCGCCTGGCCATTCTGCTGGCCGAAGCAGCGGGAGCGAGCGAGCTGGAGGGAGGCGATGATGGACGGTGATGTTCTTCCACCGGCCATCCTGCAGCGCAAGGCGGTGGTCTATGTGCGCCAATCGACCCCGGCCCAGGTGGAGCTCAACACCGAGAGCCGGCGACGGCAGTATGAACTGGTCGAGATCGCGCGTCGTCGTGGTTTCAGGACCGTGGATGTGATTGACGACGATCTTGGCCGCTCCGCCAGCGGCATGGTGGCCCGGCCCGGCTTCGAGAAGCTTGTCGCCGCCTTGTGCGCCGGGGAAGTCGGCGCCGTGCTCTGCTTTGACGCTTCGCGGCTGGCACGCAACGGCAGGGACTGGCACCACCTGCTCGAACTGTGCGGGCTTGTCGAGGCGCGTGTCATCGACCTCGATGGCATCTACGATCCCTGCCTGCCGAACGACCGCCTGCTGCTCGGCATGAAGGGCAGCATCAGCGAGTTCGAGCTTGGGGTGATCCGGGCGCGCATGCTTGACGCCGCCCGGGCGAAGGCGCGCCGTGGCGAACTTCGGATCAGCGTGCCGATCGGCTATATCTGGCATCGCGAGGCCGGCCTCGGCCTCGATCCCGACTTCCGGCTCCAGCAGTGTCATCCGGCTGGTCTTCGAGCGATTCCGCCAACTCGGCAGCGCACGGCAGACGCATCTGTCGCTGGCGGCGGAGGGGGTGTTCTTTCCGCGCCCCTCGGACGGCAAACGCCTGACCTCCTTCGATTGGACAGCGATCCGCTATCGCAACGTCATCGGGCTGCTGAAGAACCCCTTCTACGCAGGGGCCTATGTCTATGGAAAGAGTGAGAAGCGCATTGAACTGGTCGACGGTCGCGCGCGTAAGACCTACGGCCATGGCAAGCCGCCTGAGGCGTGGGACGTGTTGATCCGTGATCATCATGCCGCCTATATCGATTGGGCGGAATACGAGCGGAACCAGATGCTGCTCGCAGCCAACGCCTATGGACGTGCGGGAGGACAGAAGTCCGGGCGGGGCGGCCGTGCTCTTCTTGCCGGCATGCTGACCTGCGGGCGCTGTGGCCGCGGTCTGGCCGTCGCCTATGTCGGCGCCCCGCCCGGCCGTCCGACCTATCGCTGCGATCGGCCCAATCTCATGCTCGGCCTGCCGCGCTGTCTCAGCTTCGGTGGATCCCGTGTGGACGCCGCGATCGCATCGGAGATACTGCGCGTGGTCGAGCCGATGGCGATCGAGGCCGCACTGGAGGCGGAGCGGATGCACAGGGAAGGAGAGGCCGAGCGCCGGCGCGTAGCCGAACTCGACCTGCAGCAGTCAGAATACGATGCTTCGCTGGCGGAACGGCGCTATGCTGTCAATCGGCGTTGAATGGTGCCCCCTTATCGGCGTCCAAAAGTGACCCCTTTGGCGCGCGGGTGAGCAGGCCCGTGGCGGCGTAGCTTTCCAGCTGGCGCAGCCGACGCGGGCCTGCGTTTTGGAGGGCGGTCAAGCTCGTGTTTTGATGCGCCAGCTGTCGTTGCCGGTTTCGACGATGTCGCAATGGTGGGTGAGACGATCGAGCAGCGCGGTGGTCATCTTCGCGTCTCCGAAGACGGTCGGCCACTCCCCGAATGCCAGGTTGGTGGTGACGATGACGGAGGTCTGCTCGTAGAGCTTGCTGACCAGATGGAACAGCAACTGACCGCCGGACTGTGCGAATGGCAAGTATCCGAGCTCATCGAGGATGACGAAGTCGAGCCGCATGAGATGCTCGGCCAGGCGGCCCGCCCGCCCTGCACGGGCCTCGGCCTCGAGCCTGTTCACGAGGTCCACAACATTGAAGAAGCGGCCGCGAGCGCCGTTGCGGATGGCAGCGCGCGCGATCGCCACGGAGATATGGGTCTTGCCGGTCCCGGTGCCGCCGACCAGCACGACATTGCGCTGCTGGCTGAGGAATTCCCCGCTGGCCAGCCCGATTTCAGATGCCGCAGGAAGGGGCGGTAGTTCACGGCGATGTGGGCGCCCGCACCCAGCACGAACAACCACGAAAGCCATTCGTGGACGAAGGTGACGTAGCCGGGCACGATGTCGAAGAACATCATGACGCCGGTTCCGAACATCAGAACCGAGGCGCCGATGGTCAGCGGAGTCGCCCAGCGGCGCATGGTTATGGCTTCGGCCATGTCGGAACCTTTCGAGTTGGGCGGGTGCAGGCCGGGGAGCAGGCGTCAGGCCAGCCTTTCCCGTCCTGCGGATGGGCCATCCGCAGCGATCCTCGCTATTTATCACCGCCTATTGTGTATTATGCACATAATTGAGCATGCGGCCCACGTCAAGCTGAAACGTGCAAAATACGCATATGTGGCATCACGGGTCAGCTCTCTTTGATGAATCCGATCCCGCCGGAGATAGTGCCACGACGGCAATACCGGCCAAGGCCAGCCCGACAAGGGCCATGGCCCACCCGGTGAAATGCTGGCCCTCGATCAGCAGCCCCCCGGCAATCGGTGCGACGATGTTGATCAGCGCGGCCATGGACTGGGCCATCCCCATCGCAGCACCCTGCGAGGTGGCGGGCACGATGAGTGAAAGTGCGGCGACAAGCGTGGGCCGGGCCAAGGCGATGCCTGTTGCGGCCATCACTATTCCGGCCGCCAACGCCGGGACCGTGCCGACAAGGCCGATGATCATGAACCCGATGGCGAGGAGGCTGAAGGAGGCCATGGCCAGCGTCCTCTCGCGCAGGGCCTTGCCAAGGAGCGGCATCACGACGACCTGCACCAGAATATTGATCGCTCCGGCCGCAACGAACACGAACCCGATCTCTGTCGGATCGAAGGGCCGGCCTTGCCATTGGAAGCGGGCGTGCAGCACCAGGGCGAATTGCGATCCGAACAGGCTGAACGCCATGAACAGCAGGGCGAGCGCCGCAAGAAGGTGCTTCACCTGCGGCAAGGCGAGAAGACCGCCGATCTGCGCCAGGAAAGGTGCTGGCGCTGGCTTGTGGATCGGCTGCTGTCCTTCGGCGGGAAGCAGGAGGCAGGTTGCCAGGATGCTGGCCAGGGAAACGACTGCGGCGACTCCGAACGGCACGGCCAGTCCCATCGGTGCCAGAACACCTGCCAGCGCCGGTCCGACCATCGTGCCGACACCCATCGCGGCACTGACGAAGCCGATGGCCTGTCGCCGCTTGTGGGGCGCAGTCCGGTCCGACACATAGGCGGTCGCGATCGAGATGTTGCCTGCCGACAGGCCGCCGAGGATTCGAGCGGCGAACACGACGGCAAGATTGGGGGCCAGGGCGAGCAGGAGGAAGCTCGCACAGGTTCCGATCTGGCTGGCCACCAGCAGCCGCTTGCGGCCGAACAGGTCGGAGGCTTTCCCGAGGATCGGCGCGGCCAGCAACTCGCACAGCGAAAAGCTGGCCAGCAGCAGGCCGATGGTCAGGGGCGTGGCTCCGAACTCGCTTGCGTAGAACGGCAGCAGGGGCAGGATCATGCCCAGACCAGCACTTTCCACCGCGACAACCGCCAAGATCGGGGGCAGGGGACTCCGATCCGGCGCGGCGGGCTCCTCGGGCATCATCGGACTGTTTCCTTGCATGGGAGATCAGTCGGCCCGCGCCGCCGTTTCCGGGTCCACCGCCGGCAGATGTCGCCAGGCGATGGCTGCGGTCAGTGCGACGAGGGCGATGATCACGCCGGTCCAAAGGCCGTAGAGCGCCTGTCCTATCAACAGCCCGGCGAAGACCGGGGAGGCGACATCGGTGAGCGCGATCAGGGATTGGGTGGTGCCGATGACGATCCCTTGCCGTTCCTGCGGAGCATGGACCGACAGAGCCGAGAAGAACGTCGGGCGCGCCATCGCATCGCCGAAGCTGACGCAGAGGATAGCGAGAACGAGGACCGGAAGCGTTGTCGCAAGACCCACCGTCATGTAGCCGGTGGCGACGATGGCACAGATGAATATGATCAGGCGACGTACGGTGAAGAACCGTCCCAGCCAGCGCAGCAGGAACAGTTGCACGAGGATGTTGATCGCTCCGTCCGCCGCCAGCACATAGCCAAGCTCGCGCGGGCCGAAGGGATTTTCCGGTGTGACGAAACTCGCCTGGAGGTAGTTGGCAAGCTGCGAGCTATACATCCCGTAGGCGAAGAAATAGCAGAGCAGCACGACGACCAGCACGCGGATCAGCGGCGAGCCGACGATTGACCTGAACGAGACCTCGCGCGATGCGTCGGGGGTTTGCGATGCGGCCGGGCTGCGCTTCAGCCAGAGTGCCGTGACGGTGAAGCTGACAGCAGACAGCACCATCGCGGCGTAGATCGGTGCGGTCAGCGAGATGTCGGACAGATAGCCGGAAATGCCTGCCCCGACGATGCCGCCCAGCCCTACCCCAGCGTGGAGGGTGCCGATCGCCTGTCTTCGATTGGCGGGCGAACTGTGGTCGGCGGCATAGGCGGCTGCGGCGGCAAAGGTTCCGCCGGTGAAGCCGAACAGCATCCTTGCCAGCAGGACAGGGATAACGGCCTGAGCCAGGCCCAGCAGCAGCAGGCTGACGAAGGCTGTGGCTTGCGTGGCGAGCAAGATCCGCTTGCGCCCCAGCCGGTCGGAGAGTTGGCCGATCAGCGGTGCCGCGACCAGGTGGGTCAATGCCTCGGTGCCCATGACGATGCCGAGGATCAGCGGTGTGCCGCCCATCTCCTGGATATAGAATGGCAGGATCGGCAGGGTGGAGGCGGCGCTGGCAGCATAAAGGCTGACGACCAGGAAGACCGGCAGCATCAGCCGCCAATCGAGTCTTTCCGGGGCGGCATCGTCCGCAGTTGCTGCGTCGTTCATCTCGCGATTCCTTCTGTTGGCGCGCATCTGCGTCGCGAATGAGCGTCGGGAAGTCGGTTGCTGCCGCCCGCTCAATGTGTATCATGCACATAAATGTGGCATGCCTCCGGCGTCAACAGAAAACGTGTATCATGCACATTATATTGACGCAGCGCTTCCCGCCATGATATGTGCTTTATACACACATCAAGAAAGGAAGCCGCCATGAAGGCTCTGGTTGTGCAGGACTACGGCCGGTCGCCGGCCTATACCGATTTCCCCGATCCGGCCGTAGGCCGGGCGAGGTTCGGGTTGCCGTCAACGCCGCCGCGATGAGCCAGGTGGTCAAGGGACGGGCCGCAGGCAGCCACTACAGCGCATCGGGCGGGCTGCCCTTCGTCGCTGGCATCGACGGTGTTGGTCGCCTTGATGACGGGCGCCGGGTCTGGTTCGTCCTGCCGCGCGATCCCTTTGGCAGCATGGCAGAGCAGACGGTGGTGCCAGTGGCGCAGTGCCTTGTCTTGCCGGACGATCTCGATGACCTGACGGCGGCGGCCATCGCCAACCCGGGCATGTCATCCTGGGTCACCTATACCGAGCGGGCGCGGCTTCAGCCTGGCGAGACCGTTCTCGTCAACGGCGCTACCGGAACCTCGGGCAGGCTTGCCGTCCAGATCGCCAGGCACCTGGGGGCGGGGAAGATCATCGCCACCGGCCGCGACGCCGAGGCTTTGCGCGAGGTCGCCGCTTTGGGCGCGGACGTGACGATCCCGCTTACGGAGGATGCGGCTGCCCTCGAGGAGAGGTTCAAAGAGCAGTTCGCGCAAGGCGTCGATGTGGTCGTCGACTACCTTTGGGGGATGAGCGCGGAATGCCTGCTGATCGCTGGGGCCAAGACCGGACGGCCCGGCACTCCGATCCGCGTGATCCAGATCGGCTCGGTCAGCGGCGCGACCATCACCCTTCCGAGCGCGGTTCTGCGGGCTTCCGCGATCGAACTCATGGGCGCCGGTCATGGCGCCGTCCCGCTCGACCGTCATCTTGCGGCGGTGGAGGCGCTGCTGAAGGCGGTGGCGCCCGCGAACCTGAAAATCGCGTTCCACGCAGTCCCGCTATCAGACGGCACTCGAGCCTGGGATCGGGACGACAGCCGCAACCGCACGGTGTTCGTGGTCTGACATCCGGCTCGCTCCGGGCCTATCCTACTCGCTTCGGGTAGGCTCGGCGCTCATGCTGTCGGCGAGCATCTTCATCAGCCGGATCAACTCGTCGAAATCGTCACGTTTCCAGTCCTTGAACAGCGAAAGCACCATCTTCTCCCGCGCGGCATCAACCGCGTCCGTCGCGGCCTTGCCTTTGGTCGTGATGACTGCCTCGCGCACCCGCTTGTCAGAGGGGGAGGCGCGGCGTTCGACCAGCCCGATCTCCTCCAGCCGGGCGATCTGGCGGCTTACGGTCGTGTAGTCGCGCCCGACACCATCGGCCAGTTCGACCACCCCGATCGGCCCCCGCCGCTCGACCGTGACGAGCAGCGGAAACAGCGCCCTCTCCAGCGTAAGCCCCGCGATTTCCAGCAGTTGCGCATCCCGCTCGGGGCGGTTCATCAGGCTGGCGATGTCCATCAGCGCCCGATGCAGCTCGGGCAACATCTTCCTGATATGTGTATGATGCACTTTTATCGTTGACACGCGCAGACCCTCCATAATATGTGCATCATACACATTGGAGAGAACGATGAAAGCGCAAAACCCTGTTGCGGTGCTGATCTGTGGCGCCGGTGCGTCGGGTCTTACCCTGGCGGTCGATCTGGCCCGTCGTGGCGTGGCCTTCCGCATCATCGAGAAGATGGACCAGCCCTTCGCCGGCTCGCGGGGCAAGGGCATCCAGCCGCGGACGCAGGAAGTGTTCGCGGATCTGGGCGTCCTCGACCGTGTGGTGGCGGCAGGCGGTATCTACCCGTCGATGCGGGAATATCGCGCGGATGGCACCTGGATCGAGAAAGACATGGCTGAGCGGCATGACCCGACGCCCGCCGAGCCCTATCAGATCGCGCTGATGGTTCCCCAGTTCCTGACGGAGCGGGTGCTACGCGAGCGTCTGGCCGAGCTTGGCCACCGCGTGGAGTTCGGCACCGAACTCGTCGGGTTCGAGCAGGACGAGAAGGGCGTCACCGCGCGGCTGGTGGGTCCGGATGGCGAGGAGACCTTAACCGCCCGCTATCTCGTCGGCGCCGATGGTGGCCGCAGCTTCGTGCGGCGCACGCTTGGGGTGGAGTTCCCCGGCAAGACGCTGGGCGTGCGCGCCATCGTCGCCGATGTCGCGTTGACCGGCCTTGGACGCGATGCCTGGCATCAGTTCAACGATGGCGACATGCAGCGGATGGTGGCGATCTGCCCGCTTGCCGGGACCGACCTGTTCCAACTTCAGGCGCCCATCCCGCCGGAGGGCGAAGCCGATCTCTCTGCCAAGGCGCTGGAGGGAATGATACTGGATCGGACAGGCCGCAGCGATATCCGGGTGCATTCCGTGGCCTGGGCTTCCGCCTATGCCATGAACGCGCGGCTCGCCGAATGCTACCGGGTCGGCCGGGCGTTCCTGGTGGGGGACGCCGCCCATATCCATCCGCCGACCGGCGGTCAGGGCCTGAACACCAGCGTGCAGGATGCCTGGAACCTCGGGTGGAAGCTGGCAGCCGTGCTGCATGGCGCGCCGGATGGGCTGCTCGACACCTACGAGGCGGAGCGGCGCCCGGTGGCCGAAGCGATGCTGGGGCTTGCGACCGGCCTTCTTGACGCGATGAAACGCGGAATGACGCGGCGCGGCCGCGAGACCCGCCAGCTCGACATCGGATACCCCGAGTCGCCGCTGGCCCTCGATCCCTCCGGACGGCCCGGTATCCTGCTCGCCGGGGATCGCGCGCCCGACGCTCCGCTACGCGGCGCTGCTGGACTGTCCCGCCGCCTGTTCGACCTGTTCAGCGGCCCTCACTGGACGCTGATCGGCTTCGAGGCTGAGCGCGACATCATTGCGCCGAGAGGCGGGCTGCACATCCACCGGGTCGGCCCCGGCCAGGAGCTTGAGGACGAGGACGGCCACCTGCACGCCGCCTATGGCCTGGCACCCGGCGAATGGGTGCTGGTGCGTCCCGACGGCTATGTCGCCGCGATCGTGTCCATGCAAGATGTGGCTCTTTTGGAGAGTTTCCTTGCCGAGGTAGGAGTGGCGGGAGCACGCTCTGGAGACCTGAAATCGTAGCCCCGTGATCTGTTGACATTGATCGCTTGAAATTCAGTTCATGCTGGTGGTTTCGAGCGCAAATATGGGCGTTTGCCTACGCGGCTGTTCGAAATATCTCTCGAAGTATTTCTGGCTCAACCTGGCGGAGCATGGGAAAGATGAGAGTGCTTGGTGGCAAGTGAAGATGGTTGTCCGCCCCCGCAACCAGAAAACACAAAGATATCAGCGTGTTAAGCCTCCCTCGGGAGGCTTTTTGCATTTGGGCTTCCTGAAGCCCGGAAGCATATCGGAAGCAATCGATCGGAAACCACAGCGGGAAATCGGCGGTGTCACATTGCCGTGATTAATGGCTTGCCGTCGCTTGATCCATATCCGCCACTAGGCTCTTGAGCTACTCCTTCTCGTCCACGAGCCGCGTTAGCGGCTTGCCGTCGGGCAAAACAATGCCGACAAACTTCGCCTTCGGCTTGTAGAGTGCGGCGAGGCTCAACTCGTGCTTTCGGCAGACCGGCCCCCCCATTCTTTGATCATCCCGATAATCTGCGTCTCGGTGAAACTGCTTTCATGTCATCCGCTCCCTCTCGGATGTCCCGCAAGCTCTACGTCGCAGCGAAGGAGCTTCTGGGGGTAGGTCAGCATGCAGAGAGAGCAAAGACATAGAATTATAAAATAGTGATAACAATATAAATATATTGACCATTTTGGGGTGGGCATCTAGCATCAAGTTAACTGAAAGCTCGGCGCAGGGAGAATAGAGTTGCCCGCACCTCTCACCGATACTGACATCGAATTTCTTGTGAGTTCTTACGAGCGGATGTACCGCATCCGTCAGTTCGAGCAGTCTGCGCTTGATCTTAGCACCAGCAAGGAAGCTCTTATCGCGGGGTCGGTGCATCTGTGCGCCGGTCAGGAAGCGGTGCCTGTCGGTGCAATGGCCGCACTCGGCCCGTGTGATCGCGTTATCGCAACTTATAGAGGTCATGGCTGGGCGTTAGAAACGGGCGTTCCCGCCCAAGAATTTTTTGCTGAGCTTTGCCACCGTAAGGCAGGTGTGAATGGTGGACGAAGTGGCTCTGCCCTGGTCACCGCGCCGAATCAGCGTTTTATCGGTGAAAACTCTATAGTCGGTGCGGGCGGGCCGATTGCCTGTGGCATCGCCCTGGCGGCAAAGATGGAGGGCGCGGACCGCGTCTGCCTTGTGACATTCGGTGACGGGGCCACCAGCCAGGGCGCTCTGCATGAGGCTTTCGTCTTCGCCGCCGCCTATAAGCTTCCCGTGATCTTCGTCTGTGAAAACAATGGTTGGTCAGAGATGACCCCGACGCTTTCAATCACGGGGCTCGACCGTCTGGCCCGGCGCGCGAATGGCTATGGCATGGCATCCGCCACGATTGACGGCACCGACCCGATGGCGGTCAAGGACAGCATTGCCCTTGCGCGGGCGGCTGTGCTTGGCGGCAAGGGGCCTGCGCTGATCGAATGCCGGGTGCCGCGGCTCTGGGGGCATTACAACCGCGATATCGAGCATTACCGGCCGAAATCCGACCGTGAAGACAGCCGCGCCCGCGATCCGCTGGCGCTGCTGGAGGCCCGGCTCTGCGCTCTCGGTGCCAGCAGCGCGGAAGAGCTGGCGATTCTGCGGGGGCGGCTCGACCGTGACTGGAGCGCGGTTCTGGACACTGTGAAAGCCATGCCGCTGCCCGATGCCGCCTCTGCCGCAGATCATGTTGTGGCACCGATCCCCGCCGCCCCGTCCGCGCCGGATCAGCAGGGGGAGAGCCGCGAGATCACCTATATCCAGGCTGTGAATGAGGCCCTGAAGCGCGAGCTGACCGAGCACTCCGAAGTGATGGTTTTTGGCGAAGATGTCGGCCATGCAGGGGGGATCTTCGGTGCAACCCGCTATCTGCAAAGGGATTTTGGCGCGGAGAGGGTCTTTGACACCCCGATTGCCGAAGCCGCGATTCTGGGGTCGGCGGTCGGGCTGGCGCTCGAAGGCAAGCGGCCTGTGGTGGAAATCATGTGGGCCGATTTCCTGCTGGTGGCGCTGGATCAGATCATAAATCAGGCCGCGAATATCCGCTATCTGACGCGCGGCACCCGGACTGCGCCGATTGTCGTGCGCGTTCAGCAGGGCGCGACGCCCGGCTCCACCGCGCAGCATTCACAATCGCTGGAGGCGATGCTGGCCCATGTGCCGGGCCTGCGGGTGGGGCTGCCGTCGACAGCCGATGACGCCTATCACATGCTGCGCGCCGCAATACATGGCGCGGATCCGACCGTCATCATCGAATCCCGTGCCCTTTATCAGCGTACAGGGACGGTCTGGCCGGATGCTGCGCGTCAGGCCACCGCAGGGGCGACCCTGCGCCGCGCGGGGACGAGCGTGACCCTGCTCGGCTGGGGCGCAGTCATGCCCGCGGTCGAGGCTGCCGCCGATGCCCTGGCCGAGAATTGCATCGACGTTTCTGTTCTGGATCTGCGCTGGCTGTCACCGGTGGACTGGGGTCAGCTCTGCGCCACCGTTTCCGCAACGGGCGGTCGCGTCGTGGTGGTGCATGAGGCCAATTTGACCGGCGGTTTCGGCGCGGAAATCGTCGCCGGGCTGGCGGAACGGCTGGGACCAGGGGCGCTCTCTTTCCGCCGGGTCGCGACGCCGGATGTGCGGATGCCGGCTTCGCCGGTCCTTCAGGCCGCGCTGCTGCCCGATGCGGCAAAGATCATGGCCGCCGCGAAGGATCTTCTGCAGTCGAATCTCCTGCCCCAGAACGAGGAATATGTCTGATGACCGGCAGCAAAGAGAAAAGCGGACGTCTCCAGATCAACTCCGTGGTGCGCGGGGTCAATATCCTGACCGCCATCGCGCGCAGCGATCAGGGGCTGAGCGTGCGCGAAATTGCCGAGGCCATTGGGGTTGAGCGGCAGACGGCCTATCATCTGGTACATACGCTTGAAGATACAGGATTTATTGCTCGCGATGATCAGCGTAATTACCGCCTTGGCCTGCGGGTCGGGGCGCTCGCCGAGGCTTTTGGCCGACAGTTTTCTGCCCCTGATTATATGCTACCGCTGGTGCGCGGTTTGGCCACGGAAACCGGCGAGACCTGCTATGTCGTCGGCTGGTGGCAGGGCGAGATCGTGATCATCGAGGTGGCCGCTGGTGCCAATGCGATCCGCGCAGCCGAGATGCCGCATGGCCAGTATCTGCATGCCCATGCGCGGGCAGCGGGCAAGGTGCTACTCGCTTATGCGGCCACGGCCCGCATGGCGGAATATCTGCTTAATCATCAGCCGCTGGCAAAGCTGACCGAGAATACCATGACCGATTTCAAATCCCTCCAGGCCGAATTCACCCGTATCCGGGCCGAGGGCATCGGTTATGACAATGAGGAATTCGCCCGCGGTACTTCCTGCATGGCGATGCCGCTGGAAGCTGGCACCGCCCCCTATGCTCTGGCCTTGTCCGCACCAACCGAGCGCTTTCATGCCTTCCGTGAAACCTACCAGCAGAAACTGGCCGCGCTGGTTCAGCGCAACTGAGAGACAGATCCCATGACCATCACGCTTTTTGATTGTAAGGATGTCGCCGCCGCTTTCGGGAATTACGCGCATGGCGTGGTCATTCCGCCAAGTGCCGTCACCATCCATCTGGCCGGTCAGGTCGGGGTGCGCCCGGATGGCACGATCCCCGGTGATGCGGGAGAACAGACCCGCATCATCTTCGAGAATTTCAGGATTATCCTAGAAAGCCGGGGCTTTGCTTTCAGCGACATCGTCAAAATGAACTACTTTGTTGTCGAGGCTGAAGATCTCCCTGCAATCCGTGCGGTGCGCGACAGTCTGATCCCCGCGCCCTTTCCAGCGGCCTCTCTGGTGTTGGTCAAGGCGCTCGGGCGGCCAGAATGGAAACTCGAGATCGAATGTATTGCGGCCCGGACCGGGGCGGAATGATGCGCAATTCTCTGGCCCATACCGATCTGAACTGCCTGCTGCATCCCCAGACCGACCCCGCCGCGCTGGTGGCGCAGGGGCCGCTGATCCTCGAAAGTGGCGATGGCGTTTTTGTCACTGACAGCAGCGGGCGCAGCTATCTGGAGGGGATGTCCAGCCTCTGGTGTGCTTCCCTTGGCTTCAATGAGCCGCGTCTGGCCCGCGCGGCGGCTGATCAGATCAGCCGCCTTGGTACTTACCACACTTTTAACCGGCGCTCGAATCCGGCGGTGATCGAACTGGCGGAGCGGCTTCTGGCGTTGTCTCCGATGCCGGATGGCAAGGCGTTGTTCGCCAATTCCGGCTCGGAAGCGGTCGATACGATGATCAAGCTGGCCTGGCTCTACCATAGCGGGCGCGGTGCGCCAGAAAGGCGCAAGATCATCAGCCGCCGCCGCGCCTATCATGGCAGCACCGTTCTCGGGGCGACGCTCAGCGGGCTGCCCTCGATGCGTGGTGCCTTTGCCTGGCCGGATCCGGGCGTGATTTTTGCCGAGGCGCCCCATTTCTACACCTGCGCAGAAGCGGGCGAGAGCGAGGAGGCCTTCGTCGACCGACTGGTGGCCGAAGTCGCGGCTCTCATCGCCGCCGAGGGGGCTGGCAGCATTGCGGCCATGATCGCAGAACCGGTCATGGGGGCGGGCGGCGTCATAATCCCCCCTTCCGGCTATTTCCCGAAACTGGCGGAGCTGCTGCGCGAGAAAGGTATCTTGCTGCTCAGCGATGAGGTGATCTGTGGCTTCGGACGCACCGGTGAATGGTTCGGCTGCCAGACCTTCGGCTTTCGGCCCGATATGATGAGCGTCGCCAAGGCGCTGTCTTCGGGATATCAGCCGATCGGGGCAACCTTGCTGACCGCGGAGATCCACGATGTGGTCAGCGCCGAAGCCAGCCGTCTGGGCGTGCTTGGCCACGGCTTCACCTATGCCGGGCATCCCGTCACCAGCGCGGTCGCGCTTGAGACGCTGAAGATCTACGAGGAAATGGATCTGCTGGCACAGGTTCGGGCGCGGGCACCGGCCTTTCTTGACCATATCAACGCGCTGGCTGGGCATCCGCTTGTGGGCGAGGCCCGCGCTGTCGGCCTGATCGGTGCAGTGGAACTGGTTGCGGATCGCGCCACGCGCCGACCCTTCGCGTCAGAAGCCGGTATCGGCGCGCGTCTGGTCACGCTGGCACTGGATCAAGGTCTGATTGTTCGCAATCTGGGCGACGCCATAGCCATTTGCCCGCCGCTGATCGTCACGACAGCCGAACTGGAGCTACTTTTCAACCGCCTGCGACAGGCGCTGGATGCTCTGGCCCTTGAAACCGCCGCGAGCCAGGTGGAGGACCGGCATGATCAGTGACATTCTTGATCTCGATGCGACAGCGCAGGCTGCGGCCGTCGCGAAGGGCGATGTCAGCGCGGCAGAGCTGGCCCGCGCCGCGATTGCGAGGATCGAGGCCGGGGAGCCCGTGCTCAATGCGGTGACGCAGCGCTTTTTCGATCAGGCGCTCGATATGGCATCAGCCGATCTGCCGCCGGGGCCGTTTCGCGGCGTGCCCTTTCTGGTGAAGGACTTTTACTGCCATATGGCGGGAACCCCGACCACCGGCAGCGCAAAGCTGCTGGAGCACAACTTGATCGACCATGACAGCGCACTGATGGCTCGCTATCGCCAGGCGGGGTTTGTGACGCTCGGCAAGACCAATGTGCCGGAAATGGTCACCATGGGCACGACCGAGCCGGTCTGGCGCGGCCCCACGCGTAACCCCTGGAATACCGGTCATACGCCGGGCGGGTCTTCGGGTGGCTCGGCGGCGGCGGTCGCGGCGGGATATGTCGCGGTGGCCCATGCCAATGATGGCGCCGGATCCATCCGCATCCCGGCCTCATGCTGCGGTCTCTTCGGGCTGAAGCCTTCGCGGGCCCGGGTCACGCTCGGGCCGGATGTTGGCGAGGCCATCGGTGGCATCACGGCGGAACATGTGGTTTCGCGATCCGTGCGGGACAGTGCGGCGGTGCTCGACGCCACCGCCGGAGCCCTGCCGGGAGACCCCTATATCGCCCCCGAGCCGCCGGAAGGCTTCCTTGCCGCCATCGCCAGACCGCGCAAGGGGCTGCGGATCGGCCTGACGCTCGATGCGCCGGACGGCACCAGCGCCGCGCCGGAATGTCAAGCTGCGGCTCTGCGGGCGGCGGTGCTCTTGCGTGATCTTGGTCATCAGGTCGAGGAGGTCACGTTGCCCTTCGACGGCGCCGCCTTCCGCGCGGCGCTCTCCACCTTCTGGCCGATGACCGTGACCCGGGGCCTCAGCGCGATTGCGGAGGCCCGGGACGCGGACCCCGAAGTTCTGTTGCGCGAGCTTGAGCCCTTTAACCAGCATCTCTTCGCTCTTGGGATCTCGCGCCGGGCGGTAGATTACATCCGGGATCTTGTGATCTTTCAGGGAATGGCGCGGGCCATGGGGCAGTTCTTTGCCACACAGGATATCTGGCTTTCGCCGGTCCTGCCCTTCACGCCGCCCCGGCTTGGCTATTTTGATGCGGGTGTCCTGGGCGGGGAAACGGCCTGGAACCGGGTGCTCGACTCCTTCATGTTCACTGCGCCCGCCAATGTCACCGGCCTGCCTTCTGCCAGCTTGCCGATGACCGTGTCGAATGAGGGGCTTCCCATAGGCATCCAGTTGACGGCGAAGCTGAATGACGAAGCGCTCATCTTCAACCTCGCAGCGCAGCTTGAAGCCGCAAACCCCTGGGCGATGCCTAGGCACAAGATCTAAGCAAAAACCAAACACAACAGGGAGTTACAACATGGGTCATCGCATCCATCGGAGAGGCATGCTTAAAGGGTCGGCCTGGCTGGCCGGGGCTGCCGCAGTCTTGTCGGGCGCGAATGCCGCCCGGGCAGAGGCCTCGGGCGAGCCGGTCCCCATTGGTCAGGCTGCGCCGCTGACCGATTTCGCCGCCGCTGACGGCGTGGAATTCCGCAACGGGCTGATCATGGCCTGCGACGAGATCAACGCGCTTGGCGGCATTCTTGGCCGCCCGCTGGAGCCGCATTTCGAAGACACGAAACAGATGGGCGACGCAACCAATGTGCAGGCCGTGCAGCGCCTGATCGACCGCTACGGCGTTCATGCCGTGATCAACGGCTATAATACCGGATCGGGGTCTGCAGTGCAGGACGCTATTGCGGATGCCGGCATCATCTATATGCACAATGACACCTCCAGTGGGCATGGGGTGCTGATCGGCTCTGACCCGGAGCGCTATTTCGGTTCCTTCCAGACCGATCCGTCGGAAACATGGTATGGCTCGGGCCTGCTGAAGTTTCTATCCTCCCTGACCGATGGCGGAACATTCGCGCCCGCCAACCGCAAACTGGCGATCATTCTTTCAGCGGGGACCTATTCCTCGAACATTGCCAATGTGGTGCGAGAGGGCGCGGCGGAGCTTGGCTGGGAGGTCAGCCTCTATGAGACTGTAAATGTGCCGATTTCGGAATGGGGGCCAACGCTGTCCAAGCTGCGCCAGGACCCGCCCGGCGTGATCGTGGTCACGCACTATTTCCCGGCTGATTTGGCGCAGTTCATGGTTCAGTTCATGACCAATCCGACGCCGAGCCTGATCTATATGCAATATGGCCCCTCGGTGAAATCCTTCCGCGACATCGCCGGACCGGCCGCCGCAGGGGTAGTCTTCTCGACCGTGATCGGCGCGCTGCAGGACGAGATCGGCCTTGATTTCGAAGCCCGCTACAAGGCGCGTTTTGGCGATGACGCGGGGCATAATTCCGGGGTCCAGTCCTATAATGCGGCTTGGATCTGGGCGGCTGCGGCGGCACTCGCCGGTGGCTCCGGTGCCCCGGGGGAGGAGGAGCAGAACCGCAAAGTGGCCGAACGCATCCGGGCGATGATTCACCGTGGCCCGAACGGCACGACACGTTTCATGCCCGGCGAGCAGGCTGCGGCCTCTTATCCGGGCGGCACGGATGATCCTTCGCTTGGGATGCCACATCAGTTCCTGCAGATCCAGGACCATACTGCAGAGCCGGTCCTGATCGCCCCTTGGCCCTATGCAAAGGCCGGTTTCATCACGCCGCCCTGGATCAGGGGGTGAGAATGTTTCAGGTCAGGGAAACACCTCTCCTGTCCTGCCGGAATGTCACGAAGAAGTTTGGCTCGCTGGCTGCTGTCAGCGAGTTGAGCTTCGACCTTGCCGCCGGTGAGGTCCTTGGCATCGGGGGGCCGAATGGGGCAGGAAAAACCACGCTTTTCGAGATGATCTCCGGGCAGACCGCTGTCACATCCGGCACGATTGCGCTTGAGGGCCGCGATATCACCGGGCTGTCGCCTGTCGGGCGCTGCCATGCCGGACTGGCCCGGGTGTTTCAGCTAAATACCGGTTTCGACAGTCTGAGCGTGCGCGAGAACGTGCTGGTCGCGGCCTATTACGGCAGGGCCCCGCGCCGGATCCCCGGCTTTCGGGTGCCCTCAGAGGTCAGCGACCAGGTGCAGGATGCGCTGTGCCGCGTGGGCCTCGAGGCAAGCGCGGATCGCGCGGCGGCCAAGCTTCCGGTGATCGACCGCAAGCTGCTGATGATCGCCGGAGCGCTGGCGATGTCACCGAAACTCCTCTTGTTGGATGAACCCGTCGGCGGGCTGACACAGCGCGAGATCGACCAGGTGGCCGATGTCGTGGGCCAGGTGGCGGCGGATGGGGTGACGGTCGTTCTGATCGAACATGTCATGCGCTTTCTGGTGCAGCTGTCCACCCGTGTGATGATCCTGCACCATGGCAGGAAGCTTTACGAGGGCGATGCGGCGGGTATTTCCCGCGACCCGGATGTGGTCGAGGTCTATCTTGGCCAGAGCGCCGGCAAGGATGTCGCGCGCCTCGCCGCAGACCGGACGGAGGCGCGCCATGCCGGATGAACTTGTGATCTCGCATCTGACCGCCGGCTATGGCCATCAGTCTGTCCTCCAGGATCTGAGCTTGCGGGCAGAGGCGGGCCGGCTGACCGCCCTTATCGGGCCCAATGGCCATGGCAAGACCACGCTCTTAAGAGCGATTTCCGGGCTGATCCGGCCGAAGTCCGGTGAAATCCGCCTCGGGGCGGAACGGATTTCCGGGCTGGGCGCCGAAACCATCGTCGCGCGCGGGATTGTCCATGTGCCACAGGGCGATTTGCTCTTTCCCGATATGACGGTTCTGGAAAACCTGCGCATGGGCGCCTTTCTACCTGCGGCCGCCAGGCAGGAAAAATCCGTGCTGGAGGAGGTCTTCACCCTCCTTCCGAAATTGCGCGACCGTCAGAGCCAGATTGCGCGCACTTTGTCGGGCGGCGAGCGGCGGATGGTTGGCATCGGGCGCGGGCTGATGGCCTCGGGGCGGGTGCTGATGCTGGATGAGCCCTCGCTGGGGCTGGCCCCCATCGTCATTGAGCAGATTTACGAAGTCATCGCGGGTCTGCGCCGCGCCGGGCGCAGCATTCTCCTCGTCGAGGAAAACGCCATGCGGGCCGCTGTCATCGCCGATCAGGTGCATCTGCTGGACCATGGCACTCTCGCCTGGAGCGGCACCGGCGCTGAGCTTTCGGGCCGATCCGAGCTTCTTGAAACCTATCTGGGGGTATGAGCGATGGATGTTCTTTTACAGATTCTCGCCTCGGGCCTGACGCTGGGCGCGGTCTATGCGATTTCCACGGTTGGGCTGGCGCTGGTCTTCGGCGCGATGAATATGCTGAATATGAGCCATGGCGCGCTTATGGCTCTGGGCGGCTATATGGCCTGGTTCATGGTGACCGGTTTCGGCCTGCCGCCGGTTGCCGGAATGCTCGCGGCGGTGCTGGTCTGTGCGGCGGTGGGGGTGCTGATCTATCTGCTGATCGCAAAGCCCATGCTGCAGTCCGAGGGGTTCGAGACCCGCATCTTCATCGCGACCATCGGGTTTGGCGCCATGCTGGAGAGCGTAATCCTGATGGCCTTCGGGCCGCAGCCAAAGCCGCAACCGTTAGCGGTGCAGGGCGGGTTCTCCCTCGCAGGGGTGCATCTGCCGATCCAAAATCTGCTGATCCTTGTGCTGTCGATGCTGCTGATGGCCGCGCTGGCGCTGCTTTTGCAAAAGAGCCGGATCGGCAGGGCGATCCGCGCCACAGCGCAGAACCGTGATGCCGCGCGGCTGATGGGGGTGCGGATTGGTGTGGTCTATGCGCTGGTGCTGGGAATTTCCGGCGGGCTTGCCGCGATTTCCGGAATCACCGTGTCATCGCTGTCCAGCCTCCTGCCGAATATGGGGGGTGATCCGATGCTGAAAGCCTTCATCATCTGCGTGGTCGCCGGGCTTGGCAGGGTGCCTGGCAGTGTGATCGCTGCCCTGTTCATCGGTCTCTTCGAGGCAGTGGTGCAATATACAATCGGGGTTCGCTTCAGCTTTGCGCTTTTGCTTCTTCTCGTCATCGTGGTGCTGATCTGGAAGCCTCAGGGCGTGTTCGGGCGCCAACAGGGGGTTCGTCTATGACTGCCATGCGTCGTGATCTTCTTCTTTGCGGCCTCTTCGCCTGTGTTGCGCTTTTCTGGCCTATGATTTCTGGGATGCGTTACTCGATAACCCAGACCACCTTTTTCTTTATTTGGGCCACGGTGGTGGTGCAGTGGAATCTGGTCTTCGGGATCGGCGGGATCTTCTCGCTGGCCCAGGTCGCGATCTTTGCCATCGGCGCCTATGTGACCGCGATGCTTGGCTATTACCTCGGTACATCTATGCTGCTGGCAATGCCTGCAGGCGCGGTTGTGGCAGTGGTCGCGAGTATCATCCTCGGCATCGCCTGCCTGAGGCTCTACGGCCCCTATGTCGCGCTGCTGACGATCTGCGTTTCGCAGGTCCTCTATGTGCTGATCGTGAATGATACCGATTGTTTTACCAATCCGCCGGCGGGCTGTATGCCGCTGATGGGCGGGGTGCGCGGCTTTTCCCGCTTTGGCGATCTGGGGTTTCGCGACTGGCTGGGCGCGGGCTTCTATGTCGGCAACTACTATGTTGGGCTTTTGTTGCTGAGCGCCGCGATCCTCTTCTCGATCATGATCATCCACAGTCCTATGGGGCTCGCCTTCCGGGCCTTGCGCGACAACCCGGTCTATGCCGCTGCCCGGGGCGTTGACCGCTTCCGCTATCAACTCTGGATCTTCGGTCTCTCGGCCTTCTTTACCGGCCTTGCCGGTGCCTTCTATGCGGTCAATACGGGCGTGGTCGGCCCGGTGGTGTTTTCCTTCCAGCACCTGCTCTTTTTGCTATCGATGATCATCGTGGGCGGAATAGGCACGGTCTGGGGGCCGGTGATTGGCGCGGCCGTGCTGATGCTGGCGGATGAGGCTATGCGCGAACTTGGGGACTTCCGCGATATCGGCATGGGGCTGATCCTCGTTGCCTGTGTCGTGTTGATGCCCAGGGGCCTGACCGGCCTGTTCCACGACATCTCGACACGTCTTGCAAAGTCATCTGGGACCGAAGGAGAGAAATCATGTCAGCGCTGAAGCCCGTGACCATGACAGAGCAGCTCCGCCAGCTGCGCAGCGGTGAGACGACTGCAGAGGCCATGATGACCCGCGCGATCCGGCGGGCCGGAGATTTAGGTCATCTCAATGCCTTTTTGACCGTTGAGCCTGACCTGGCGCTGCAACAAGCCCGAGCCGTCGATAGGGCGAGAACAGAGGGGGCGCAGATGCCAATACTGGCGGGACTTCCGATCGGTGTGAAGGATAACATCGATGTCGAAGGATGGGTCACTAGCGGTGCCACACCCGCATTGGCCCAGCTGCGTGCAAAGGCGACGGCGCCGGTTTTGCAGAAGCTGCTTCAGTCTCAGGCAGTTCTGCTAGGTAAAACCAATCTGCACGAACTGGCTTTCGGAGTCACGAATACCAACTTTACCCCTATACCGGCGGTCCGAAATCCGCATGATCCGGCCCGGATTAGCGGGGGTTCCTCGGGTGGTACAGCTGCCGCTATTGCGGCGGGTATTGTCTCTGCCGGGCTTGGAACAGATACCTCTGGTTCTGTTCGCATACCTGCCGCGCTTTGCGGTATCGCGGGCCTTCGGCCATCGGTCGGCGCGGGAGGCACTGAACGCAGATATTCCTCGCAGGGGGTTCTGCCAATCAGTCACACCAACGATACGCCCGGCCCGATGGCGGTGTCTGTCGAAGATTTGGCGCTTCTGGACGCTGTAATAACTGGAACTGATCCGGTCACTGCCAAATCGCTCAAAGGCGTGCGCTTGGGCGTCCCCGATTGTTTCTGGATCGACCTTGATCCTGATGTTGAACGTGTCTGCCGTGAGCTATGTGGCAAGCTCGCGAAGGCGGGGGCTGAGCTGGTTTCTGTTAGCCTGCCTAGGCTCCGTGATGTATGGCGGCAGGTATCCGCGCCGGTTGTGCTGCATGAGCCGCGCGAAGATATTCCCGTTTGGCTCGCTGCAAATGGCCGATCAGACATCTCTATCATGGATATTTTTCGTCAGATTGTGAACCCTGATGTGCGAGCCGCTTTTGAGGTTGTAACCTCGGAAAGCTCTGACAAAAATTATCGTGATGCAATTCAAAATTATCGTCCTGAGCTGTGCCGGATTTATGATGGAGCGTTTCAAAAAAATGGCCTCGCGGCTTTGATTTTTCCAACGGTTCCAATTCCAGCAACATATATCGACATCGAAAGCGCGTTCGGAAAAGTAAAGATAAACGGTGAAGATCGGGAGATTTTTGATACGCTTGTTCGAAATACTGATCCGGGTGCTAACGCTGGATTGCCGGGATTGAGTATTCCTGTTGGATGGACGCAGAGTGGTTTGCCGGTTGGAATTGAAATTGACGGGCCGGTTGGTTCGGATCGGGATGTTCTCGGAATTGGAGTTTCAATCGAGCGTGAAATTTCAAATCAAGTGTAAGTCTGTCGGTTATTTTAATGTGAATTTTTGGTAAAAAACTCAAGGGTGTGGCGCTGAGTGTGCGGCATGACGCATGAATTGTTTGTCATGAATTTAATTTCAAGAGATGCGGCCAAAATAATTATATTACTATCAAGGGATACGTGATGATAGTGTGGGCCGAGTATGGTTTCGGAAATCGATGATGAGATATCCTCCGGGGCTGGTTCGCAGAAGTGGCCCGGTCCCGGACTACCTTTCGATCTTCGCGCCTTGCGTTATGCAATTGCTGCTGCGGAACATCTGAGTTTTAGGTCATGTTGACAAATGGCGGACCCAAAGGCGTATCGGCGTGATATCGATGAAGCCCAGGAAGCTCTCCGCAGTCTTGTCGTAACGGGTGGCAACGCGGCGGGCGTTCTTAAGCTTGTTGAAGCACCGTTCGACAAGGTTTCGAAGACGATACAAGGACCGGTCGACGGCAATGCGTTTTTTTCGTGATTTGCGCATGGGGATGACGGGCAAGACATCGCGTTTTCCCATGGATTTCCGAATGCTGTCAGCATCATAGCCTCGGTCGGCCAGCAGAACACTTGGTGTCGGCAGATTGTCGGCCATGCCCAGATCGAAGCCGAGATAGTCGGAGGTTTGCCCCGCGGTGATCTCCGTCCTCATAGGCAGCCCTGCTGCGTTGACGAGGAGGTGGATCTTGGTCGTGAAGCCACCACGCGAACGGCCAAAACCCTGTCGCGGAGTCCCCCTTTAGCGCCCGCTGCCTGATGATGGGCGCGGACCACGGTGCTATCGATCATTTGCAGTGCATGCGGGACCGCGGCACGATTGAACTGGTCGGCATGGGCAGTATCGAAAACTCGTCGCGGGTGATCGTGGATGGCGCGCTTGATCTTGAAAACAAGGGCAACGAAATCGCGTTCTGGGGGGTGTCGGATGCCTATAATGATGCGAAGATCCGCAATCTGGCCGGGTCGGGTTCGGTCTTTATCTATGATAGCGATCTAGTGCTGACTGCGGCACAGGACACGTTCAGCGGGACTATCAGTTCTGTCGACAGCGAGGGGAGGCACCTTAAAGGCGGCCTGACGGTTCAGGGCGGTGTGCAGACGCTGTCGGGTGCGAATGTCTATTTCGGCGCGACCAAGGTCGACGCCGGTGCTGGGCTGGTCCTGACCTCGACAGGAAGCCTTGCAAGCGACGTGCTGGTTTCCGGTGGCTTCGTCAACGATGGCGATGTCGCGGGTGATACCATCGTGCAGGATGGCGGTATGACCGGCGGTTCCGGCAGCTATAGCGCGCTGACGGTCCTGGGCGGCGGCACGGTGGCCACCAATGGCAAGACGCCCCTGACGGTCGGAAGCGAATTTACCCAGAAGGCCGGCTCTACGCTTGTCTTCGCGCCGGTCGAGAACGGCATCCAGCCCGCTATCGCTGTCGGGGGGCGGGCCGTGATCGAAGACGGGGCAAGCATCACGCTGGACCGCGTTACGACCGGTCGGCTGGCGGTGGGGCGCGAATATGCGCTGGTTACCGCTGCGGGTGGCCTTGTCGGCAACTATGGCAGCCTGACCGGCGATCTGGTCACCGATGCGCCTTTCCTGTCCTTCGCGCTGGACAAGACTTCTTCCGGCGTCGCGCTGGGGGTTGAACGGTCCGATATCGTCTTTGCCGAGGTTGCGCACAGCGCCAACCAGATTGCCGTCGCCAACGAGCTGGAGGCGCTTGGCAGCGGCAATGAGTTGCATGACGAGGTTGCCTATATGACCGCTGCCGAGGCTTCGGATCTGCCTGCGGCCTTTGATTCGCTCTCGGGTGAAATCCATACCGCGATGCTGGGGGCAGTGGCCGAGGAAAGACACTTCCTGCGCGATGCGGTGAACGGGCGCTTGCGGGCCGCCTTTGGCACGGTTGGCGCATACAAAGGGGGCGTGCAGGCCCTGACCGCATATGGGCCTGTCTCTGCCGAGGCGACCACCGACGGCCCGGTCTATTGGGGCCACGCCTTCGGCGGCCGGGGTGAGGCCGATGGCGACGGCAATGCGGCACGTCGTGACAGCCGGACCAACGGTGTGGTTTTGGGCTATGACGCGCCGGTTCAAAACTGGCGTCTGGGTGGCGTTCTGGCGATGAGCGACAGCTCCTATGGGTTGGACGGCCGTGCCTCGTCGGGTTCGGGCCGGGGTATCCACCTCGGGGTCTATGCCGGCACGCAATGGGGGCAGACCGCGCTGCGCAGCGGGCTTGTCTATTCGACGCTTCGGCTGAAGGCGAACCGCAGCACCAGCCTTGGCACGATCAACGAAAGGCTGTCGTCCAAATATAACGGGCATGTCTGGCAGGCCTTTGCCGAGGTCGGCCACCGGCTCGACCATGGCACGATGGCGCTGGAACCCTATGCCGGGCTTGCCCATGTCTGGATGCGCACCGACAGTTTCGCCGAAAACGGCGGTGAAACGGCGCTTGCCGGTGCGGAAGGCAAGATGGACACGACCTTCGCCACAATCGGGGTGCGCGCGGCCACGACCATCGAGGCGGCGACCCACAAACTGACCGTCAGTAGCGGCATCGGCTGGCGTCACGCCTTTGGCGACGCGCGCCCGGAGCTGGCGATGGCCTTTGCAGGGGGCACGGGCTTCAACGTGGCGGCGGCGCCGATTGCCCGCAATGCGGCGGTGCTGGATATGGGGGTCGATATGGAACTTGGCCGCAATACCAATCTGAGGCTGGACTATCAGGGCCAGCTTGCCACGGATGCGCGCGAGCATCGGCTGGGCGCCACTCTCGGCATGCAGTTCTGACGCCGTGTCTGAATACCAAGGAGAAAGCAATGGCATCTGGTTACATAACTATCAGAGGGGGGCTGTACTCCCTCCCTCTGGCCGCTTTGCTGGCCGGTCTGTCCGCCCTGCCGGTTTTTGCGACGGAAAAACACGCGCTGGGATTTGATGTCGCCATCAGCCTGTCGTCCAAAGCCGAAGCCGCGCTCAAGTCCACCCATGAGGGGATCTCGTTGTCGGCCACTTATTATGGCGAACCCCATCCCGGTGATGAGAAACACACCAACGCAATGGGGATGGTAGATCTGGGAGCCGAGGATATCAATCTTCCAGACGGTGCGCGGACGGTTCATGTGACCGGTAAAACGGTCAGCGCCGATCGACTGCGGCTGATCAGTGGCGGGCCGATGGTGAACGTCAATCTCTTTTCCTCGCGCAAAAGCCATGATGACAATATTTTGGCCTGCGATTTCATCGACGGTGCCGTTTCCAGCTTGAGGTCCGGGCCGGTGTATCTGCGTTGCGGCCTGATCACGGAAAACCCGGAAACCGAGGTCAAGCCATGACTCCGGCAGGCAGAGATGAAACGGGGCGGAACATGCACCGAGGCAACCGACAGTTCCTTCAATAGTAATAACAGGAGACAATAATATTATGCGCAACTGGCTTCTTGTTCTGCTGCTTGCAATTGGCCCTTTGGCGGCCTGCGACGATTCCGGGTCTGATGGATATACCGGCGGTCATGGTGTCGGCCTTCTGGTGGACGATCCCGATGATCCCAATAACTGGCCGCTCTGTTCGGATGGTGCGCGGCATCCGGATTGCAGCTACGCGCCGCTCGGCTATTGACGAAACCTGCGTATACGCCGTCGCCATGAGTGGCGGCGTATCGCGGCAGTCGTCGCGGTGCGGGGTGAATACATCAAGCGATTAAAGGAGACGGCATGCCCGGGGCATATTTCACGCAACAATGGAACGGTGTGGGAATGGCACTAGGGGCGCTTATACGGAGCACCCGGACTGAAGGCTGCGTAATTCTTCGGGGCCGGTCGGTTCTGGTCTGCGCCGTATCCGGTCTGGCTCTGATGACCTTTTCCTTTTCAGCCGGCGCTGATCCGGTTCAGCCCATCGGGATTCCGCTGAAGCATGTGCCGTCGGATGACGACGCAACGGATTTCAATTCACTTGGCATAATGGTCGGAGTTAATGACGCGCATCCGCGGCTTTATCAGTTTGATACCGGCTCTGATTTGTTTGTCGGGCAGTTTGATGAGGCCATGTCCGATGTGCAGCCGCTGGCGGGGCACAAGCCCGATCTGTATGCCTATGGTGACGGCTCTTATGGCTATTGGATGCAGGAAATCCAGTTCGGAAGCATTGCCTACTATGATCCGGACGCGCCGGATAAACCCGTGGCGGTCATACCCGGCAAACATGTTGCCGGGCGTATCATCGACTGGGTCTACAGTCAGGGTAGCGACGGTTACAAAAATCACAAGGTATCGGCCACGCCGATCGGGCACAGTGACGGGGTCGCGTATTACGCCGATATGGAGGTGCGTGACCGCATAATACATGATCAGCCAAGCGATCACCCACCATTTTACGGCACATTCGGCGCGGGAAATTTTACAGACGACAAAACCTATATTTCGGCCCCCGCCAGTCAGACAAAAACTGGCTATGTCATAGCCGCCAATGCGAATATGGGGGATAGTAAGACGCCGGGTCGTGCGCCCTGTCTTTCCCTGCATCTCACCCCGCAGATACGTGCGCAATTCACGGCGCTGATGCCGTGGGGAAAGCTGGACTATGAATTTTCCATGCGGCAGTTCCCCGGTTCCGGCGCAAACGCTTCGAATGTGCATGACGGGAACTACCGCTATACAATATCTGTTCCGGTTGGGAAAAAGAAGCGGGCCATTGACTTCCGTGGGCCCATTCTCTTTGATACAGGAACACCTGAATTCATTTATGTTGATTCCGATGGGATGCTGGCGAAATTCCGGTCTAAAGGTTATCGACTTGAAAAATATGGCGATGATACCGTTGATATCAAGTTCTATGGCTTTGACGATAAGCTGAACGATCTGGAATATGACGATGTTGATATCAGCCGGTTGTCCGATGAGGGCAGCGGGAATTCTCTGACCATCGGGTTGCCTTTTTTTCAGTCGAACTCGATGATGTTCGATCTGGAAAACCGCATAACCGCCTTTACGCCTTATTTCGTCACTGCCAGCGGTTTTTCAACTGACGCCGGTGTGAATATTCCACATCTCGGTGTTGTCAACGGGGATGTCGGCAGCGTTGGATGGGTTGGCCTGGCCGGCAATCTGTCCGGGCAGGGTGATTTCACGATCGAAAAAGATTCGAATGTGCGCATGACCGCCATCAACACCTATACCGGAGCAACACGCATTGCCAAAGATGGTTATCTGCATCTGGCCGGGCTTGGCAGTATCGAGAAATCTGCGCATGTTTTCAACGAAGGAAATTTATTTATCGACCAGAAGGGCGCTTACATGACGCAATGGGGTGTGGATAAATCCTTCGGTGACGCCGTTATTCGCGATATTTCGGGTGGTGGTGACATTGTTCTTGGCTCCAGGCGCCTGGTCGTGACGGCAGCAACAGGGACGATAGGCGGTTCGATTACCGACTATGATGACAATGGCAAAAATCTCGGCGGCGGGCTGGTGCTTGCCGGAGGTAAACTGACCATTGCGGGCGACAATGATTATTCCGGCCTGACGGAAGTGGCCAGCGGCGCCGAAATGCACGTCACCGGCCAGCTTGCCGGCGATGTCTCGGTCCACGGGAAGTTGAGCGTGGACGGGCAGGTGTCCGGCACGGTGACGGTCCACGAAGGGGGCGAGCTTTCCGGGAATGGCGCGATCAGCGCTGTCCACCGGGTAAGCCGCTGAACTCGTCGTCGAGCGCCTCGGCCATGGCCGCCAGCCATTTCGGGCTGCATTCTGCATGCCGGTGATGGCGGCCGCCGACACGGTTCGGATTCGATCCTGTTAGCTGTTTGATCCAGTGGTTTGCAGGTGAACCTGAAGCGGCGCCGATGCCAAGCGAGAATACAGAAGAGTTCGAGCGGGTTCTCACCCAGCACTGAGCCGGCTCAGTGCTGGGTGAGAAACAACAGCCGGATTCACTACGACTAAATCACACAGCGCATCGAAGCTCAGGTAGGTTGCGGCGGTTGCGCGCCCCCGCAACAAAAAATACACGTAAGATCAAAGACTTCAAAGCCGAGCATAACGCTCGGCTTTAGTCGTTTGGATTTCTTGTCAACACCTGGTCAACGTTTTGCGAGCCCCCTTCGACGGGGCGGATAATCGTCGCCGGAGCCATCCGTCACTTCGGAACATCATCCCGAAACCTGTCCATCTGGTGCATTCGCTCGTGCAGGATCGTCACGATGCCGACGTCCCCGTTCGACAGACGCCGCCAGTACACGAAATGATGCGCGTGCCGGAAGTAGAAGCCTTCGACCCCAAACTCGGCCGGGATGGGGCGTGAAACAACGCCATGGCGTTCGATCTGGTCGAACGCCGCGAAGAGGTCGGTGATGTACCGATCCGCCTGCTCGGCGCCCCACCGGTCGCGCGTGTATCTGTAGATCTCGTCAAGCCGCAGCGATGCGGCCTCCTGGACGCGAATGGCCACGTGGTCAGCCCCGGTTCCGGGCGATGACCTCGGCCGCCGTCAACGGGCGATAGCTCTCCTCCGGAGCAGCGAAGGCGCGTGTCAGCTCAGCCTTCAGGCGATCAAACGCCTCCCGCTCTGCCCGCTCCTTGTCGCGTCGGATCAGGTCGCGGACGTATTCGCTGATGTTCTCGTAGGCCCCGTTCTCTCCGACGTTCGACGCCACGAACTCGCTCAGTGCGCCGCTGATGCGGACTGTCATGGTCGTGGTCTGGGACATGGTGGCCTCCATCTGCTTGTCTTCAAGATAAACAAGGATGAACACGTAGGCAAGGCACGCCATGTAGCCAATCTCCGCATCACCTGCGGAGATTGACATTTCTAATCTCCGCAAGTGAGCTCGGCTACGCTATCAAAATCGCCGCGCTGCGGCTATCAACCGATTGAAGCAGCCTGCTCCGGAAGGCCCCAGACAGCGCGAGCGAGCGTAACAAGTGAACGCTGACGCTGATGAACGGCCCCTTCATTCCAAGTGGAGTACGGCTCGACCGAGGCGACCGCCCGGTCAATGCGAGTGTTCGCACCGACCTTTGAGCGGGGCGAGCTATCGCGAGATCGCCGGCGCGATCTACGGCGCAGACCGGGTCCGCGCAGAGGCCTGGAAGACTTCCGCGCTGCGTGACGCGGTCATGGGCTTCGTCAGGGATGCCCGCGCCATGATCGGGGGCGGTTATCGCCGCCTGCTGCGGCGGCGACGGCGGAAGTAGCTGTCGGGACTGTCGGGACGGTGGCCTTCCAATCCTTCGCGCAACGTCGCAAGGTCTGCCCCGAACCAGATGCCCGCCTCAATTCCGCTTCCCGAGAACGATCATGACCAATACGCCGGATTTGCTACGACTGATCGCGACAGTCTTCATCGCGGTGACCTGCGTGGTCATCGGAGATACGGCGGGCAAACTGCTGACCGGCGGCGGGGTGGATCCCTTTATCGTGGCATGGTCGCGGTTCCTCCTGGCCGCGCTGATGCTGCTTCCGTTCAGCGGATTGACCCGGCAGGAACTGCCGGCCTTGCTGGACTGGCGCGTTCTGCTGAGGGCGGGATTCATCGTTTGCGGGATCTGCTGCATCCTGACGGCCCTGAAGACGGAACCGATCGCCAATGTCTTCGGAGCCTTCTTCGTCGGCCCGGTCGTGTCCTATGTCCTGGCGATCCTGTTTCTGGGCGAGCGGCCATCGGCGCAGAGAAGTCTCCTGCTGGGACTTGGCTTCGCCGGCGTGATGCTTGTGGTGAAACCCGGTTTCGGCAGCTCCGCCGGCATGGCTTTCGCCCTGGCGGCGGGAACATTCTACGGCGCCTATCTGGTCATGACCCGCACCCTGGCGGGAGCCTTCCGGCCGCGCTTCCTGCTGATCTCGCAACTGCTGATCGGAGCCGTGGTCCTGACGCCCTTCGGCCTGCAATCCGATTTTCCCGTGCCGGACATGCTCCTGCTTGCGCTTCTTCTGGTCAGCGCCGTCGGCTCGGCCCTGGGCAACTTCCTGCTGGTGATGGCCAGCAGGAAGGCCGAGGCCAGTCTGATCGCGCCCCTGGTCTACAGCCAGCTGATTTCGGCCACGGCACTCGGGATTGTCGTCTTCGGCGATTGGCCCGATCTCGTATCACTGGCGGGGCTGGTGCTGATCGCGATCTCGGGGCTGGGCTCGCTGCTGGTTCACCAGCGTGCGGGCAGGGGGCGCCTATCGACCCCGCCTTACCCACGTACGCCGTGATGTCGCTGGACGTCTGGAACCGTCGGCATGGAACCTCGGTAATCCTGCGACGGCGAAAGTAGACGCGGTCCCGCTGTCTTCCGCAGGCGCCTTTGCGCGATCAATCCGAAGCAGTCCTTGCCTGAATGAACCCTCCGGCGGCGATGCCCTGCTCGTAGGGGCGGCTGGCCGTGATCCGTTTCGGGCTCTATGCTTCGGAGGACTATGTCCGGCGAAACGGCTACCCGGATGTGCCGGAGGATCTGCATCGGCACCAGGTCATAGGCTGGACCGAGGACCTGACCTATCTGGCCATGGCCAATTGGCTCGCGAGCCATTGTCCTGGGGTTCGCCCATCACTGCGCCTTACATCCTTTGCCGCCCAGGCCGAGGCAGTCCGACAAGGCGCCGGCTGGGCGGTGCTGCCCGACTTCATCGCCGTCCCTGCCGGCTTTGCGCCGGGAATGCCCGATTTGTTCCGCTCGGAGTCCGAACTCTGGCTGCTGACCCATGCACAGTCTCGGGCGCTCCAGCGCGTAAATCTGGTGCGAGATCGTGTCATCGTCGCGATAAGGGAGGAATTGAACCAGCTACAACCGCAACACTCGGCGTGAGCCCGATCCGTGGCGCGGATACGCTGTCCCTGCTTTCACGATACCGTATTTCGCGACATTGCGGATCTGGTCGATCGGGGGATGGTTGAGAAAGAGGATGTAAGTAGCCGCAGCACCAGCTGCAGAGTGGTTGAGCGGACAGCGACCCCATGACCGAGCATGGCCTCAGCGCATTTTTGAGAGGCTCCGCCACTGGGGGACGGTGCTGCATCGTGCTGATCAGGTCCGCAAACTGGCTGAGAAGCTGGCGGCCCGCGGGGAGCGGCTGCATTTCTGCTATGAGGCGGGTCCCTGCGGCTATGGCCTCTATCGTCAGCTCGTCGAGCTGGGGCACGATTGCATCGTGGTGGCGCCGTCCCTGATCTCGATGAAGGCGGGTGAACGGGTGAAGACCGATCGCCGCGATGCCGTGATGCTGGCCAAGCTCCACCGGGCCGATGAGTTGGCGGCGGTCTGGGTGCCGGATGCCGCGCATGAGGCGATGCGCGATCTGGTGCGGGCACGTTCGACGGCGATGCAGGTAGCGGGCAAGGCGCGCCAGCACCTTCAGGGCTTCCTGTTGCGACACGGCCGGATCTATCCCGGCAAGAAGGGCTGGACGGGTGCGTATCGGCGCTGGCTGGCGATGGTGCGCTTCTCCGCACCACCGGATCCCTTCGTTGGATCAGTTAGCCGCCTCGGCCCGAGCCGCGCGGTCGAGGATCAGCGGCATCAAACCGTCCTTGGCCAGCGTCTCGACCTCAATGCTGGTCTCGATGGCGGCGGTGGCGTCGAATTCCTCGACCGTGCCCGAGGCACGATGGATCGCCACCGCGACAGGCGCGCGCGGTTGCAGCCGCGACGGATCGAGCGTGATCCCGATCCGGTCCGAGACCGTCAGCGCCAGGGACTGCGGCGATATTCCCGCGGGTAGGCGCAGCGGCAGGATGCCCATGCCGATCAGGTTCGAGCGGTGGATGCGCTCGAAGCTTGTCGCCAGCACCGCCCGCGTGCCCAGAAGCGCCGCCCCCTTGGCCGCCCAGTCGCGCGACGAGCCCATGCCGTAACGCTTGCCCGCGACGATGACGACCGGGGTGGAGCTCTCGCGGTAATGCTCGGCCGCGCGCCAGAGCGGCAGGATCCGCCCGTCGGGCAGGATGGTGCTGCCGGGCGGGATGTCCTCGGCCAGCAGGTTGCGCACCGATTTGTTGGTGAAGAGCCCGCGCAGCATCGCCTGCCAATTGCCGCGCCGCGAGGAGAAGACGTTGAGGTCGTCGGGCCTTTCGCTGCGCTCGATCAGGTAGCGGCCGGCCTCGCTGTCGGCCGGGATGGCGCCGGCGGGCGAGATGTGGTCGGTGGTGATGTCGTCGCCCAGCACCAGGATCGGCGCTGCCACGATCTGTCGCGGCCGCGTGCCGGCGAAACCCGCGAAGGGCGGCCGGCGGATATAGGTCGAGGCCGGATCCCAGGGAAACAGCGGCGCGTCCGGGGCGTCGAGGTCGCGCCAGAGCCCGCTCGCCTCGGCCTGGTCATAGGCGGCGGCATAGTCGTCGGCATCCTGCGCACGGGCCAGAGCCGCGTCGATCTCGGCCCCCGAGGGCCAGAGATCGGCCAGCCCCACGCCCGGCGCGATCTCGTCGTGCAGGATGTCGCGTTCGATGTCTCCGGCCAGGGCGAAGGCGACGACCAGCGGCGGCGAGGCTAGAAAGCCTGCCTCCAGCTGCGGATGCACCCGGCCGGGAAAGTTGCGATTGCCCGACAGGACCGCGACCTGCAGCCGTCCCGCGGCCTGCGCCTCGACGGCCGTATCGGGTAGCGGACCGGAATTGCCGATGCAGGTGGTGCAGCCATAGCCGACGATGCCGAAACCGACGGCCTCCAGATCCTCCAGCAGGCCCGCGCGCTCCAGATAGCGTTGCGCGGTGGGCGATCCCGGCGCCAGCGAGGTCTTGACATGGGCGGGCGGGCGCAGCCCCAGGCCGCGGGCCTTGCGCGCGACCAGGCCCGCGGCGACCAGCAGGCGCGGGTCGCTGGTATTGGTGCAACTGGTGATGGCGGCGATGGCGACGGCGCCGTCCGGGGCCTGGCCCGGCGGGGCGGGGAGGGGCGCATGGCCGCGCATCGCCGCCGTGGCCTGGGCGGTGGCCGAGGCCGGGATGCGGTCCTGCGGCCGGCGCGGACCGGCGACGCTGACCTCGACCGCGCCCAGGTCCAACGCGACCACTTCGGTAAAGACCGGGCTCTGGCTTGGATCGAACCACAGGCTCTGGCGGCGGCAGTATTCCTCGACCAGCGCGCAATGTGCGGGCGTGCGGCCGGTCTGGTGCAGATAGGCGATGGTCGCCTGATCGACCGGGAAGAAGCCGGAATTGCCGCCGAATTCCGGCGTCATGTTGGCGACGACCGCGCGATCCCCGGCCGAGAGCGCCGAGACGCCGGGTCCGAAGAACTCGACGAAACGGTCGGCCAGGTCGATGCGGCGCAGGGTTTCGGTCACGGTCAGGGCCAGG
The DNA here is from genome assembly GCF_900100045.1 of Paracoccus denitrificans. Lineage (GTDB taxonomy): Bacteria > Pseudomonadota > Alphaproteobacteria > Rhodobacterales > Rhodobacteraceae > Paracoccus > Paracoccus denitrificans. Next base: position 91,309 of record NZ_FNEA01000013.1, read on the forward strand.
TCGGTCGCGGTCACGCCCTCGCGCAGCCGCCCGGTCAGGCGCACGCCCACCACTTCGGGCACGCGCAGCATCACCGGCATGCCGAACATCACGCTTTCCGCCTCGATTCCGCCGACGCCCCAGGCCAGCACGCCGATGCCGTTGATCATCGGCGTATGGCTGTCGGTGCCGATCAGCGTGTCGGGCATGATCCAGCCGTCGCGTTCCGTCACCACCGTCGCCAGCCGTTCCAGGTTCAGCGTGTGCATGATGCCGGTTCCCGGCGGGTGGACGCGGAAATTCGACAGACTGTTCGTGGCCCATTTCATGAAGCGGTAACGCTCGGCATTGCGGCGGTATTCGTTCTGGATGTTGCGGGCCATGGCGCCGGGCGCGGCATAGGCGTCCACCGCCAGCGAATGATCGGTCGAGACATCGACCGGCAGCACCGGGTTCAGAAGCTGCGGGTCATGCCCGGCCTCGGCCAGGGCCGAGCGCATGGCGGCGATATCGACCAGCGCCGGGCCGCATGTGGTGTCGTGCATCAGCACGCGGCCGGGCAGGAAGGGGATCTCGGCCTCCGAGCGGCCGGTTTCCAGCCAGGCGAGGATCGCGGCACGGGCGGCCTGCGGGTCGGGCGCATTGCGCAGCACGTTTTCCAGCAGCAGGCGATGGATATGCGGCAGGCGGATCAGGTCGGCACCCGCGGCGGCGGGCAGGTCGATGATCTTCTGGCCCCGAATCGTGCTGGCGAACGGCATGCGCTTCCTCCCTGCTGATGAGAGAGGGATAGCATTATCTAATTATGAAATGCAATTACTCAAACAACGCCGCCTTGATGTTCCCGGCCTCGCGGATATGGCTGTAAAGGAAGGTCGCGGCGGCCTGCATGTCGCGCTGTTCGATCAGGTCGAGGATCTGCAGATGCTCGCGGCATTGCTGCGGCAGGCGCGAGCGGTCGTGGGTGATCGAATATTCCATCAGCCGGCGCACCCGGTTCACCCGCCGCACCGCGTCCAGGAAGAATTCGTTGCTGGCGCAGGTCATCAGCATCTCGTGGAACTCGATATTGGTGCCGAACACCTTTTGCCGGCTTTCGCTTTCATAGCTCGCCAGCAGTTCCTGCTGGTGGCGGCGGGCATCGGCAAAGGCCGCTTGGTCGATGCGGAAGCTCGGCAGCAGCAGCGCCTGCATCTCGATGGCGGCGCGGAACTGGTAGGCCTCGGAATAGGCCTTGCGCGAGGTCAGGATCTCGCGGAATTCCCAGCCGTTGCCGGGCAGTCGCTCGATCCAGCCCTCGTCGGCGATCTGGTGCAACACGCGCAGCAGCCGCCCGCGCGCCACGCCGTAAAGCCGCATCAGCTCGTTCTCGCTGAGCCGGTCGGGCAGCCGGCGGGCCAGGCAATCGGCGGCGATGCGGTCGTAAAGCGCGTCATCGGCGGCCGCATCCGTGTCCATCTCGGGGATTTCATCGGCATTGCAGGCCAGGAAATAGCCGCGGTTCGGCTCGGACTGGACGATGCCCATCTGCTCCAGCTTCTTCAGCGCGCTGACGATGGGCTGGCGCGAGACCTTGAAGCTGTCGGCCAGAAGCTGGGCCGGCAGGTGCTGGCCGGCCTGCATGTTCTGCGCCCGCGCGTGATCGACGATCCGGGCGATGATCTGGGGGGACAGGCTGACGCGCGCCATGGGCTCTCCTTCGGATTGCCCGCAATATCAGGGGCGGGATACCGTCATGCAAGAGGCGCGGCCCTGCGGCCGCGCCTTGTCTGCGATCAATCCTCGTCCTGCCGGAACCGGGCCAGGCCCTTGAAGAGGAAGGGGGCGACCAGCGCCAGCGTGGCAATGGCGATCATCGTGGCCGAGCCGGGATGCTGCAGCAGGATCATTGGGTCGCCCAGGCTCATCTGCAGCGCGCGGCGTAGCTGGCTGTCGGCGAGCGGGCCCAGGATCAGGCCCACCACCACCGGCGCGACCGGATAGTCGTATCGCCGCATGACGAAGCCCAGCAGGCCGAAACCGACCAGCAGCATCAGCTCGACCACCGAAGGATTGGCGGCGATGGTGCCCATGCAGGCAAAGACCAGGATGCCGGCGTAAAGCCAGGGCAGCGGGATCTTCAGCAGCCGCACCCAAAGCCCGACCAGCGGCAGGTTCAGCACCAGCAGCATGATATTGGCTATGAAGAGTGAGGCGACGAGGCCCCAGACCAGCGCCGGATGCTGCACGAAAAGCAGCGGGCCGGGTTGCAGGTTGTATTGCTGGAACCCGGCCAGCATGACTGCCGCCGTGGCCGAGGTCGGAAGGCCCAGCGTCAAGAGCGGCACCAGCGTTCCCGCGGCCGAGGCGTTGTTGGCCGCCTCGGGGCCGGCCACGCCCTCGATGGCGCCCTGGCCGAATTCCTCGGGCTTTTCCGCCAGCTTCCGCTCCATCGTGTAGCTGAGGAAGGTCGGGATCTCGGCGCCGCCGGCTGGCAGGGCGCCGATGGGGAAGCCGACCGCCGTGCCGCGCAGCCAGGGCTTCCACGACCGCCGCCAATCCTCGCGCGACATCCAGATCGAGCCCTTGATCGCCATGGGCTTTTCGTCGTTGAACAGGTGGCGCGAGGCGACGAACAGGCATTCCCCCAGGGCGAACAGGCCCACGGCCAGCGTCGTGACCTCGATCCCGTCCAGCAGGTTCGGCACGCCGAAGGCCAGCCGCGTCTGCCCGGTCAACTGGTCGATACCGATCAGCCCCAGCCACAAGCCGATGCCCAGGCTGGTCAATCCGCGCAGGGGCGACGAGCCGAAGGTGGCCGAGACGGTGACGAAGGCGATCAGCATCAGCCCGAAATAGTCCCAAGGCCCGAACTTCACCGCCACCTTAACCAGGATCGGCGCAAAGAACGCGAGCCCCGCCGTGGCGATCAGCGCCGCGACGAAAGAGCCGATTGCGGCGGTCGCCAGCGCCGGGCCGCCGCGACCGCGCCGGGCCATCTGGTTGCCCTCGAGCGCCGTGACGACCGAGGCGCTTTCGCCGGGCGTGTTCAGCAGGATCGCGGTGGTCGAGCCGCCATACATGCCGCCGTAATAGATGCCCGCGAACATGATGAGCGAGCCGCCCGGGTCCAGCTTGAAGGTGATCGGCAGCAGCAGGGCGACCGTCAGGGCCGGGCCGATCCCCGGCAGCACGCCGACGGCAGTGCCCAGCAGGACGCCGATGGCCGCGAACATCAGGTTCATCGGGTCCAGCGCGGTGCCGAAACCATGCATCAGGTGGATGAGCGAATCCATGGCGCCCCTCTCAGAACAGCCGCTCGAACGGGCCCATGGGCAGGGCCAGCGTCAGCAGCTTGTTGAACAGCAGGAAGATGACCGTCGCCAGCACGAAACCCAGCGCCAGATCGGCCGGAAACGCCTTGCGGCCAAAGGCCCGGGCCGTGAAGGCGAAGAGCAGGGTGGAGCCCAGGATGAAGCCGGCCCCGAACCATAGCGCTGCGACCAGGCTGCCAAGGCCGAGCGCGACCCAGCCCACCGCTTTCCAGTCGCTGGGGCTGGCGTCGCCCTGCCAGCGAAAGGCGGCAAGGATGTGGCCGGCGCCCATGAGTGCAAGGAAGGCCGCGACGAAATAGGAGGCGGCATCGGCCCCCATGCCATAGCCAGCACGGATCTGCATGGTACTGGCGTCGCGCCAGGTGACGAAGGCCAGCGCAAGAAGCGCTGCGCCGATGACGAGCGTGGGCCTGTGCAGGCTGCTGGCGGTCGGTGTGGACAAGACGTTGCCTCCCATCGTCAGGGGCACGGGGGCGCAGGGCCCCCGCTGCGGTCAGTCGGCGAGGCCGATGGAATTGAGGATCGAATGGACGCGCCCGGTCTCGGACGTCAGGAAACCGGCGAATTCGGCCGAGGGGGCGTAATAGTCCGACCATCCGCGCGCCTTGATGAGTTCCTGCCACTCGGGCGACTGCACGGTCTTGCCGACAGCTTTTTCCAGCACGGCCTTGTCCTCGGCGCTGATGTCGGGGCCGGCGAAGATGCCGCGCCAGTTCACCAGCTCGATGTCGATGCCCTGCGCTTTCAGCGGCTGGGCGGCGATGCCCTCGATGGGCTCGGGATAAGAGATTGCCAGCGCCCGCAGGTCGCCGGATTCGATCTGCCCCTGCCATTCGCCATATCCCGAGACCCCGGCCGTCACCTGTCCGCCCAGCATGGCGGCCAGCGATTCGCCGCCGCCGGAATAGGCGATGTAGTTCACCTTGGCAGGGTCGATGCCGGCCGCCTGGGTCACAAGTGCTGCCAGGATGTGATCCGCGCCCCCGGCCGAGCCGCCGGCCCAGATCGTGCGCTCGACATCTTGCCTGATGCCCTCCATCAGGTCCGCCATGGTCTGATAGGGGGACGACGCCGGCACGACGATGACCAGCGGATCGCCGGTCAGCCGGGCGATGGGCGTGACCTTGGTAAGGTCATGGGGCGCCTTGTTGGTGATGATTGCGCCGACCATGGTGATGCCGCCGACCAGCATCTGATCCGGGCTGCCCTTGGCGCCCTGGACGAATTGCGCCAGCCCCACCGTGCCGCCCGCACCGGGGACGTTGACGACCTGCACGCTGCGCGCTTTGCCGGTTGCCATCATCACTTCTTGCAGCGACCGCGCGGCCGCGTCCCAGCCGCCGCCGGCACCGGCCGGGGCGGTGATCGTCAGTTCAAGATCCTGCGCTTGCACCGACGTTGCGGGCAGAACGGCAGCAGCGGCCATCATCCAGGCTGCCGCCAGCCCGGAGTGAAGATATGTCATGGTTTCCTCCCTTGAGTCGCCGTAACCGGCTCGACTCCATTAATGCATGATGAGATTATAAAATGCAATAATGCAAATCGGGAGCGGTAAGAAGGGCTCTACCGGTCCGGCATCACCAGCCGGGCAGCCACTGGGGTATCCCGCGCGAAGAGCGTTCCTCGCGCTGGACCATGGCCGATATCTGCTGTCTCGCCATGACCGGCAAGAAGCCTGACCCGACCGAGGCGCTTTATGTTCAGATCCTGATCGGCCTGCTGATCTCAAACGGGCCAGGGTCGATCACGGCGCAGGGTGCCAAGGGCGCGGTTTCGGCGGATGGGCCGCAGACGCCGGACCGGGTCCAGATCAACAAGGCCATGGTCGGTTTTCTGACCCATTCCGGCTACAGCCACGGCGGCAACGGATTCGAGGGCATGGCCTTCCTGCTGGATCAGTTCCGCGACAAGGGGCTGAAGGATCCGACCGATCCGAACCACGGGCTGGACCTGACCGCGATGGCACGCGACTTCGCCTTGGCCTACAAGCGCGACAAGGCGACGGCCAAGGAGCTGGGGACCGAGGTTCGCGCCTTGCCGGGGGTGTGAACCGCGACGATCAGGACCGCCCGGTCTATGGCGGTACACCCTCCGACTTCGCCGTGGTGCAGGCGATCCAGGAGATGAAGGCGCGCAGGCTGCGGGTAACCTTCTATCCCTTCATCCTGATGGACGTTCCGCCCGGCAACACCCTGCCGAACCCCTATTCCGACAACGCCGCCGAGACCGGCCAACCTGCCTTCCCGTGGCGGGGCCGGATCACCTGTTCTCCGGCTGCGGGGTTCGCGGGGAGCGTCGACAAGACCCCGACGGCGGCGACGCAGGTCGCGGCGCTATTCGGCGGGGCTACACCCGCGAACTTCTCCGTATCTGGCGAAACCGTCAACTGGACCGGCCCTGCCGGTGACTGGGGCCTGCGCCGGATGATCCTGCACTATGCCCATCTCTGTGCGGCCGCCGGGGGCGTCGATGCCTTCCTGATCGGCTCGGAGATGCGCGGGCTGACCACCATCCGCTCGGGCGCCAGCAGCTACCCCGCCGTGCAGGCCTTCCGTGATCTGGCGGCAGCCGTGCGCGCCATCCTCGGGCCGGGCACGAAGATCAGCTACGCGGCCGACTGGTCGGAGTATTTCGGGCACCAGCCAGGCGATGGCAGCGGCGACATGTTCTTCCATCTCGATCCGCTCTGGGCCGATCCCGAGATCGATTTCGTCGGCATCGACAACTACATGCCACTGTCCGACTGGCGCGACGGGTTCGAGCATGCCGACGCCGCCGATGGCTGGCCTGCCATCTACGACCGGGCCTACCTTCAGGCGCACATCGCCGGCGGCGAAGGGTTCGACTGGTTCTACTCCTCGGCCGCCGACCGCACCGCGCAGGTCCGCACCCCGATTACCGACGGCGCCCACGACAAGCCATGGGTCTTCCGATACAAGGATCTGCTCGCCTGGTGGTCTAACCCGCATTACAACCGCCCGGGTGGGGTCGAGAGCGGCACGCCGACGGCATGGGTGCCGCAGTCGAAGCCGATCTGGTTCACCGAGCTCGGCTGCCCGGCCATCGACCGCGGCACCAACCAGCCGAATGTCTTTTTTGATCCGAAGTCGTCAGAGAGCTTCACGCCGTACTTCTCGCGCGGCTGGCGCGACGACGCCATCCAGCGCGCCTATCTGGAGGCGACGTATCTCTGGTGGGGTCAGGGCGCGAACAACCCGCTGTCTACCGTCTACGGAGGCCGGATGGTGCATGTCCCCGAATGCGCCGCCTGGACCTGGGACGCGCGGCCCTATCCCTTCTTCCCGGCACTGACCGGCGTCTGGACCGATGGTCCGAACTGGCGGCTCGGCCATTGGCTCACCGGGCGGCTGGGCGCGGTCTCGCTCGCGGCCCTCGTCCGGCACCTGTGCCTGCGCGTCGGGTTGCCCGAAAGCCGCATCGACGTCACCGGCCTGTGGGGCGCGGTCGAGGGCTTTGTCATCGGGGCGCTGGAAAGCCCGCGTGCCTCGATCACCACGCTTGCACGGCATTTCGGCTTCGATGCCGTCGAGACCGAGGACGTGATCCGCTTTGTCATGCGCGGCCGGGCCTCCATCGCGACCGTCGCGCCCGACGATCTTGTCGCCACACGCGAGGGCGACGTGCTGGAACTGACGCGCGGCCAGGAGACCGAGCTGCCGCAGGCGCTGAAATGGCAGCTGGCCCGTGCCGACGAGGATTACGACGCCGCCCTCGTCGAGGCGCGGCGCATCACGGTGGACACGACCCGGATCGCCTCGGAATCCTTCCCGATGGCGGTGCCGCCCGAGGAGGCCGAGCGCCGCTGCCGCCGCGCACTGATGGAGGCGTGGGTGGGGCGCGAGACGGCGGCGTTCCGCCTGCCGCCCTCGCGGCTTGCGCTCGATCCCGCCGACGTCATCCGGCTCGCCCATGACGGGCGGGAGATCGAGTTCCGTCTCGTCTCCGTCGCGGATGCCGAAGCCCGCGGTATCGAGGCGGTCCGCCAGGACCGGGCGACCTACGACCTGCCGCCCGGCGATCCCCGCGCGGCGTCGCTGACGCGCGCTGTCGTGTTCGGGGCGCCGGATGCGGTGCTGATGGACCTGCCGCAGCTGACCGAGGACCAGCCCGCGCATCGGCCGCTGGTCGGCGCGCACGCCGTGCCCTGGCCGGGCGAGATGGCGGTGTTCCGCAGTCCTTCGACGGACGGGTTCGAACTGCTGACCAGCTTCGGCGCGCGAGCCCGCCTCGGCGCGCTGGTCTCGGACTTCTACGCGGGGCCGACGTCGCGCTTCGACCTCGGCAACGCTCTGGTCATCGATCTGCTGACCGGCACGCTGGAGAGCGTCACCGACCTGACCTTGTTCGGCGGTGCGAACGCGCTCGCCGTCGAGAGCGCACCCGGCGCTTGGGAGATCGTGCAGGCGGGCGTGGCCGAACTGCTGGCGCCCGGTCGCTACCGCCTGACCCGGCTCCTGCGCGGCCAGCGCGGCACCGAGGGTGCGATGGGCAACCCGACCCCGGCCGGTGCCCGCATGGCGGTGCTGGACGCCTCGTTGAAACCGCTGCCCATCGCCGAGGCCGATCTCGGCATCCCCTGGAACTGGCGCATCGGCCCGGCGAGCCGCCCGGTCAGCGACGAGACCTATGTGGCGCAGAGCTTCACGCCGGTGGGCATGGGGCTGCGGCCGTTCTCGGTCGCCCATGTCGAGCAGCCATGGCGCACGCCGCGCACACCGGCCGACCTCACAATCCGCTGGACGCGGCGGTCCCGCGTGCTCTCGGCCGACAACTGGGGCGCGGTCGAAGTGCCGCTCGCCGAGGAAGTTGAAGCTTACCAGGTCGAGATCCTCGACGGCGCCGCCGTGAAGCGGGTGCTCGGCACGGGCACCACCAACGCGCTCTACACCGCCGCCCAGCAGACCGCCGATTGGGGCGCACCGCTCGGCCCCGGCAACACCCTCACCATTCGCATCTTCCAGCTCTCCGCCCTCGTCGGGCGGGGCGCGGCGCAGATCGTCACCCTCACCTTCTGAAGGCCATCCCATGTCCGACGCCACCACCCATCTCCTGCTGCCCTACATTCTGGCGGCGCAGGCCCAGAAGCATGTCACCCACAACGAGGCGCTGCGGCTGCTCGACGGGCTCGTGCAGCTCTCGGTTCTAGACCGGGATCTGACCGCGCCTCCCGGCAGCCCCGCCGACGGTGACCGCTACATTGTGGCGTCGGGCGCCATCGGGGCGTGGACAGGCTGGGACCTGAACGTCGCGCTCTGGACCGACGGGGCCTGGCTTCGCCTTCCGCCACGGACCGGCTGGCGGGCGTGGGTCGAGGACGAGGGGCTGCTGCTGGTCTACGACGGCGCAGGCTGGGTCGGGACCACTCCCGCTGCGCTGCAGAACCTTGCGTTGCTGGGGCTGGGCACCACGGCCGACCCGGCCAATCCGTTCTCGGCCAAGCTCAACGCCGCGCTCTGGACCGCGAAGACTGTCGCGGAAGGCGGCACGGGCGATCTCTTCTACACCATGAACAAGGAAGCCGCCGGTCGCGACCTCGGGCTTACCTTCCAGACCGGCTATGTCACCAAGGCGCTGATGGGCCTGTTCGGTTCGGACAGGTTCCGGCTCGCGGTCTCCGCCGACGGCAGCACCTTCTTCGATGGGCTGATCGTCGACAACGCGACCGGCATCGTCGACCAGCCCCGGCTGCCGCGCTTCAAGGGCCATACCAACTACGACAACTATGTCGCCGTCGACACCTGGACGAAGATCGGCATCAACAACACCGACTATAACGACCAGAGCGCGTTCGACGCCGGCAACAACCATTTCGTTGCGCCCGCCGCAGGCACCTACCTCTTCGGCGCCACGCTGCTCTACAAGGTCAACGCCAGCACCAATGCGCGCATGCGCGGGCGGCTGGTGCTGAACGGCTCGACGGAGATCTGGGGATCGCGGGGCGAGGTTTCCGGGGCGCACGCCTCCGAGGCGACGGCGCTCTGGCTGCAGACCATGGTCCCGCTCGCGCAAGGCGACACGGTCGAACTGCAGGGCACCTTCCGCGCGGCGGACGGGTATTTCGCTGCCGATCACACGAGCTTTTGGGGCGCGAAGATCGGCTGAGCGGCGGGAGGGGGATAGGTGAAAGACGGGCCGAGGATCTTTCCGCAGGAGACATGAGGCGCCTCGACCGCAGCGTCACGCCCGGCCCGGTTCACGGATTCACGGTTTCAAAAAGCGGCAGGGATTCGCTGCAGGCGGATGATCGCACGGGATGCCGCGTCTGTCCCGCGTCGAAACGGGCACAATTGTGCCCGGCTGCCTATGCCGGGGATCTCGGACTCTGTGGCCAAGCAAAGTGAATTCACGAGGAGAGCAAGAAAGCCGATATCATTGATCGGCCCCTGTGCTCTCTGAGTTTATGGAACTGTTGAGTATCCACGTCTGGGTACAACCCTCCGACTTCCAGTCGGACCTGCTTCAGCGCGAAGAATCGGCTTATGATCCTATCCTCCCGAAATGAGCCGCAGCCGGGGCAAGGGCTCATTTCGGGAGGATAGGATCATGCACTATGACACCGGCAAGCACTGCGTTTTCTATCATCGCTATCACATCGTCTGGTCGACGAAGTATCGCTACAAGGTGCGGATCGGGCCGCTGCGGCTCAGGGTGCGCGACATCTGCCGCCAGGTGTGCCGCGAGAACGGGGTCGACATCTTGCGCGGGGTGCTGTCGAGCGACCACGTCCACATGTTCGTGTCGGTGCCGCCCAGGCTCGCCATCTCGGATCTGGTGCGCAAGATGAAGGGCCGTTCGTCTTATCGGGTGCAGCGGGAATTTCCGCAGATCCGCAAGCGCTACTGGGGCTGCCGGTTCTGGGGTAGGGGCTATTTTTCAACCACCAACGGCGCCATCACCGAAGACATCGTACTTCAGTACCTCGAAAATCACATCGCTGATCCTACCGGCGCCAGCCGGTAGTCGTTCAGTGCTTCTGGTACCTCGCCTTGGTCCGCCTCCCAATCAGCAAGGTCCTGCCATCTGGAAGCTTCCAAGAGTTTCGCCCGTTCACGCTGCTTCCACATATGGCAGCTGCCGCCGCTGACGCGGAAGAAAAGCTGTAATCGCTGGTAAAGTCGAGGAAATCCTCTTCCTGCTTCAACACGCCCGAGTCGAGCAGCGTCTTGCGCAGGGCACTGGTTCCGCGCGGAATCGTGGCGGCTGTATCGACCCGCGCTCGGGAACCCGCAAGAACAACGAAATCACCGGAGGCCCCGAGCTCCATCTCGGCGGCGAAGCCCGCACCGCGGAAAAAGAACAGCAGGCCGGGGGAAGGGCTGAGCGCAGGAACGGAGGGAGCGATAGTCGCCAGGTCGGCGATGCGCCCCCTCATCTCTCGAAACAGATCCCAGCCCAATGCGCCGACCAGCGTTTTGGTCTGATCCACGAATTCGTCCATTGCCGCCCGGTCGGGAAGTGGCAGTTTGCCAGCATCCCCGGCGGGAAGCTTGCTGTTCGGATGCGACCAGCGTGGATTGCTGCCTGTGCTGCGGATCAGGCAGGCCTCGACATAGCGCGCATGGCTTTTCGTCAGGTTCTCGTCCTTGCTGATCTACCATCGCCCTGAACGGCACACCGCTGCTATCGGGCTGAGTCCGATTGTGGCGTCGGTTCTGTGCAAGGATCCGCTTACCGACACGGAGCTTGCCGTCCGCTTCGTCGGGGAGGCAGGATGGCGCATTTGTCGTATTATTCGTCCGGATCGTCGACCAGGCAACCCATGCCATGACAGCCTTGATAGTTGCCGTCCTCATCAAAGTTTGGCTCTCCCTGCGCATCAAATTGCGGCCTGGGGTCGATTTCATCGTCCGCGTCCGGATTGTCGACATAACAACCGATCCCGTGACAGCCGCTGTAATCATTGACCTGGTAATAGTTGTTGGTGGTCGTGTGGGCGTGACCTCGGTGGTTGTGCTCATCGCTGGTCATGCTGCCGACAAGAGCGCCGATAACGGCGGCGCCGACGACAGCACCGACGTCATGGCCGTGATCGTCATAAGCACGAGCATTTGCATCGTGACCACCACCACGGCCATGATGATAGCCGGCGACATCGGCAAAGACGCCGGCGCAGCCTTGGGCAACCCAGATGTATTGGCTTTTTGGATTGTAACCCCAAGTCTTGTTCAGAATGCACGAAGCGTTCGATATTTGATGGATGAGTTGCGGCTTCTTCAGCGGTCCAGCCCAGCATTCATCATATTTATGATTCCTCGAATGACACTCTACCGTGGCCTCGGCCATCACTGGAGCGGCTGCGGCGATGTTTATCCCCGCCCCCAACAGCGCAAAAATGGCGTAGCGGGCAATCAGATCGCGCCGCACAAGAGAAGCTGATTTTTTCCGTAGCATTTCCATGTCCTTATCGTCAGGATCGAAGCTCTGGCACCATCATGCACCTGATCGTTTCCTGCTTTGCTGACCGCGCCCCCGCGTGGCACCTTCAGTGGAAACCTGAAATCACCCGCATGTCGTGCCTCCCCCAACCATCGGCGGAGGAGGCATTGGAAGCGACTGTTCAGTAACCGAGGGGCGCGTTTCGGCAGTCTTGGCGCTGCGCCCCGTCCGAGCAGATCGGCCAATTGTCTGGATCATCGGGGTTATCGACCAAGCAGCCGACGCCGTGACAGCCATCATAATCGTCATAGCCACTGGATTCGTCACAGGCCGCCAGAGGGGCGATTGCCAAAAGCACAATAAGAAGTCCGGTCCGCATTGATGTTCTCCTGAGGTGGTATTCGTGTGAAAGCAGGATGACGCTGGCTGGTCTTATCGCGTCATCTGGGTTAGCGTCTCATTCCGGTCCTTCGGATGTTCCCGTCTCTAGAAACGCATACTGAAGGTGGCGCCAAGGCGGTGCTCGCGCGCGTCCGAGGCAAGCTGGCCCTGATAGTCCAGTCGCATGATTGCCTTCTTTCCAAGGTTCATGTCGACGCCCAGGTCCAGCACAGCCGCGTTGCGGGCAATTGCCGCGCCGGCGATGTCGAAGTTTGCGCCCCCGGCAAAGGCCATTGCCAGTTCCGGGTCAACGTCACCGAAGGCATGGCGCCAGCCGATTCCGCCGCTGACCGCGAGGTCATGCTCAGCAGATCTGATCGTCGTAGCCGCGCGCAACCCGATCATGGTGAAGGTCGTGTTCATCACCCCTTCTGCACCCCCAAGCGCCATGCTGCCGCCACGTTCGGCGAAGCTGTCTGTGCGCAACCGGACATGGGCCAGCCCGGCATAGGGCTCCAGTGCCATGTTGCCGTGATCGACACGGTGGCCGACCTCCGCAAACGCTTGCCAGACATGCCCATTATATTTCGACGAGAGCGGCGCGGCCATTTCACCGATGGCGGCGTGGCGATCTGTCTTCAAGCGGTAATCCGAATAGGTCAACCCGGCACGCAGGGCAGTCTGCCCCCATTCCGTGCCGGCATAGGCCCCGAGATGGATCCCGTTTCCTGATCCTGAGGAAACTCGATCATCCACGTCATACGAGCTGTCGCTCATCGCCAGCACGCCGCCCAGCCGCCAATCCTCGACTGGCGCATCATAGCCAAGGACAAGGCCGTGGGTTCTGCGGTCAAGCTGCGCAGCATTGCCATCGCCATCTGTCCGACCCCGGGCGCCAAAGGCATGGCCCCAATAGACCGGCCCATCAATCGTGGCGACGGCATCGACCGCCCCGTCGGCGGTCAAGGCCATTACGCCACTCTTCGAGGCGCCGACCGTCCCGAATGCTGCGCGCAGACGTCCGTTTACCGCATCGCGCAGAAAGTGGCTTTCGTCGATCAACGCCCCCTGCATTGATGCATGGATCTCGCCCGAGACCGAGTCGAAGGCGCTCGCCGCCTCAGAGGCACCTAGATAAAGTGCCTCATCATAAAGCGGGTTGCCGCTGCCCAGTGACTCCAGCCCGAAAGCCGAAGAAGCCTGGTTCGCGCTTTGTGCCACATCGGCGAAGGCGATATCCGAACGCCTCACCTCCAGCACAACATTGGCAGGAGAATTGTTCAGCGCAAAGCTGAGGAACGGTGCATCCGTCACCAGATCCCCCGCCAGCATGTTATAACCACCAGAGACGCCGCCAGTTGCGTCCAGCAACAGATACTCGCGTCCCAGCGACAGTCGCCCAGCCGTGGCGCGGTCAAGTGTTACGCTTGCGCCATTTTCGATCAACGCCTGATCCGAGACAGCGATACCGGGTTGGGCACCCCCAGCCACCGGACCGAATACGAGGGTCGAGCCTGCCTGCTGGGTAAAGCTTCCTTCAACCTTCAACGGTACCGCGCCGCCTGTGGCTACCGCGCCGCCATCGGCTACCGTCAAGCCGTGGAAGGTGCCCGTGCCGCCTGCCGTGCCGCCATTCTGCACGGTCGTATGATCATTCACGGTGCCGTCATTGGCAAAACCGCCGGAAACAAGAACCTTACTGGCAAGCGACCCTTTCGAGGTCAGGACCAATCCTGCACCGGTATTGATCCTGGTCGCACCGGTATACTGATTGTTGCCGGCCAGCGTCTGCACGCCACCCTGAACGATCAGGCCGCCGCCGTGATGCGTGTTTTCCGCGTCAAGGTCGGTGATCGTCCCTCTGAAACTGTCCTGCGCCGCCGTCAGCACCAGATTGCGGTCGTAAAGCAGCACCGTGCCAGAGCCGGACAGGCTGCGAATCCGCGCATCATTATACGCATCTGACACCCCCCAGAATGCGATGCGATTACCCTTGTCGCCGATGTCCAGCGTGCCATCCGCCACCACCCGCGACGAGGTTTCGATGCTGCCGATGCCGGCCAGTTCGAGCTTGCCATCCGTCTCAATCACGGTCTGACCGGTATAGGTGTTGGCATTGGAAAGCCGCAACTGGGCGTGTTTTGCCACCGTCAGATCGCCAGCGCCCGAGATCACCCCGGCCGCGCCGAAATAGCCAACGGTGTATTCGGTCCCGTCATCATCCTTCATGGGAAACGGGCTGCCCATCTCTGCCGTTACCCGCGACAGCCCGATTTCGTCCACAGCAGGGGTATCCGTGGTGAAATTGTTGGCGCTGACAAAATATGGCGTATAGGCGGTGGACTGGTTTTCCAGGTCATACATGACCGACTGGCTCACAAAGAAGTCCATACCAGCTATGAACTGCACCGGCGTGTCTGCGTTCCCCTCGATCTCGACGACATCAATGTTGGAAAGACCGACCGGCATACCCTCCCCCGCCACAAGATTCAGCGAAGGGATCGTCTTGTTGCCATCCTTGTCGATGTCGACCCTGACCCCGGACGCGACAAGGGCATTCAGACGCGCCGTGCTGATGGTGATCTGCCCACCGCCTGGTGTTCCGGTGTCCAGCAACGTGGCAACCTTGGTGAGGCTGGGGGCGGCATCATCGTCACCGAATGCCAGGGTGTAATTCCCCTCGAACTCGGCAGAGGCAGGTGCGCCAGATCCGGGGAAGTTAGGCAAGGTACCCTTGGCGTCGTCGCCATTCTTGTCGCCCCAGGGCATGACCGAGGTGAACTGTGCACGAACCGCAGAATTCACATCCACGATCAGGCAGGGGGAACAACCCGGTGTAAGACCCTGCTTGCCCGACTCGGTATTGCCGTTGGCGGCAATGACATAGCCCGTCTTCGTCGCCCGCCCGATCAGCCCCGATGTGCTTGCCCATTCGCGGCCCAGGTAGTCGCCGGCACCGAAGGTTCCCCAAAGGGTTCCGCCATCGTCAATGGGCTTGTCCTGTGCCATCTGCTTGCGGGCATTGAGGTCGGCATAATAGGCTGTCTTCGACCCATCCTCGTTGGTAACGACATAGACAGGATCCGCGCTCAGCATCGGCTTTTCCGGCCCCGTGTAATCGGCCGTGTAAATGACATCGACGATCCGCGCCACCTGATAGGTGGATTGCCCCGCAACCGGCAGGGTAAAGCTCTCGGAGCCGTCTGCTGCATGATAGGCGATGTCATCTACATCGACCTGCTGCAACAGGTAGCCATAGGTGCCGTCACCATAGAAATAGCCTCGGGGCTCAGTGCCCGGTGTCGGTTTCACCCCGCTGACATCGGAACCGAGCTGCATATTGGCGCTATCCGAACCGGTGTCGAACAGCATCTGCCGTCGCTGACCATCATTTGTGGAAACCCAGATGGTGATGCGACTGAGCTCGTCATTCCCCTTGTCGTCCTTAACATACAGGTAATCAAGTGGGACTGACCTTGGATCGGATAAGGCCGGAGATGATGCCAGGCCCAGCCCGACAAGCAGAGCCAGCCCAGCCGTCGACCCGCCAAGCCGTCTGAGCAGGAACTTGCGATTCCCAATCGTATTGCACGTCACCATGTCGCGTCTTTCCTTATGCGAAATCACCCGGCGCGGATGCCGCGACGCGCCCCGAAGTCGCACCCCGGTTTTCCACCGGTGTTCAACATCGTCTTCGCCAGCAGCCGCACAGCCAGGATCCGGTCATACCAGCAAGACAATACATATTCCTGGCGGTCGTCATCCCGCTATGACTATCATGATTCGCACATTTTATAACGGAACGCACATATTCGGCGGCTGTGCAGGTGCTCGAGGTTGCGGCTCGATGCTGTGGGATAATATGCCCGGACAAAGGCAGAGTGGGGGGCTATCGGCCTGTTTCTGTATACTAACTATTTGGAGAATAAATGATGAAACGACTTGGTGTCATGTCGATTGCAGCGCTGGCCATTGGCGGCGCGGCAAATGCTGGTTCGTATACGGCTCCGGTCATTGAAGCGCCCGTGATCGCGCCCGCGGCGCCTGCGCTGAGCCACAGCAACACCTGGACCGGTTTCTATGCCGGTATGCAGATGAGCTATTCGGATTTCTCGGTAAATCGCGACGGCGTCGATGACGCGACCGGCGGCGTCTACGGGATCCATGCCGGCTATAACCACCAGCTTCACAACAACATGGTCATCGGTGGAGAGATTACCTTCGATCACTCCAGCGCCGACAATGATGTCTGGCAGGTCGAACGTCTGATGACGGTTCGCGCCAAGGTGGGGTATGCCCATAATAATTGGCTGGTCTATGGCTTGGCAGGCTATGCGCATGTCCGGACCGAGGGCGCCGACCGTGCCCATGGAAAAAGCGGCGGTGCAGTTTTCGGCATCGGCGCCGATTATGCCGTATCCGACAAGTGGCTGGTCGGCGGGTCCTGGGAAGGCTATCGTTTCAGTGACTTCAAGAACGATCCCGACAACATGGAAGTTGATGGCGGGTCCGTTCGGTTCCGCGTGTCCTACCGATTCTGAAACTTTGCTCCTTGCGGAGCATCTTGGAAAGGAAACACGATGAAGCTCAAAATGCTATCCGCTATTGGCGTCGCTTGCACCCTTGCGGCATGTGCCGAGAACCCTGACAATATTCGTGCGGGCTATACTTCGGCTGCAACCTATCAGAACATGTCCTGCCAGCAACTGGCATCCGAGGCTATCACTGTCTCGAATCGCGCGCATGATGCGGCGAATGTCCAGCGCCGCCATCAAACCCGCGACGAAGTTGCTATGGCGGCGGGGCTGGTGGTGTTCTGGCCGGCACTTCTGTTCGTTCACGGGAATGACCAGACCACATCGGAGGTTGCACAACTGCGTGGTCAGATGCAGGCGATCGAGCAGGTTTCGGCCGCCAAGAATTGCGGAATGGTCTTCCAGCGGACATAACGCCTAGCCGGTCAAGGCAGGCACGACAAGCCGCTTGGAGAAGGCCCCCAAAGAACCCGCAGGCTCGCTTGCGCAGAGGCGAGCCTCTAACGTTATCGCGATTAATCTGGTTTTATAGGTTATCACTTGGGTTAATATTTCTCTTGCCGGAGATGCGAGGAATGCTGTCACTAAGAATATGGAGACGTCTATGAAACATATCGTCCTGGCAGCGATATTCTGCACGTTATCCCTGTCTGCCGCGCAGGCGGATCAGTGCATGGATAAGGCGGTGGACCAGGCTTCAATGAACCGCTGCGCGGCGCAAGCCTATGAGAAATCCGACGCGGATTTGAACAAGTATTTCCATGAAATCAGACAGCGACTGGCTGATGACGTGGACGCGCGGCATCTTCTGCGCGATTCACAGCGCGCCTGGATCACGTTTCGCGATGCGGAATGCGCCTTCGCCGCTTCGGCAACAGCCGGTGGCAGCGCCTATCCCATGGCGCACGATCTGTGCCTGGCCGACCTGACGCAGAAGCGCGCATATGAACTGCGACAGTATCTGGAATGCGAAGAGGGCGATATGACCTGTCCCGTTCCGTTCGCCGATTAACAGCTTGGGAGTGTATACAGTGAGAATGACGGCCTGTTTCACAAGCATCGTGATAGTCCTTGCCGCAACCGCCGCACCTGCCCTGGCTGAGGGGGTTGATCCCTGCGCGGGTATCGACACCAATCTGACCGATAAGCGCGCCAGAGAATATGCCCACCTGATCGTCGACGCCTTTTCCAAGGATCTGAAGCCATCCGAGCGTTTCAAACCCTCAGATGTCGAGGTTGAATCGTTCCTGGGAAGCGGTCACTGGAGCGCTGTGAACGCATCCATTCCCACTGCTGATATGGGAATGTTCTTTTTCCAAGAGGTTGGTGGCAAGAAGCAGTTCAAGGATGTGTGGGGCGGCATTGCCGAAGCTTCCGAAGTCCCACAAGTCATAAAATGGGCCGAAGATCTGGGGGCGCCACATAATCTTGCGACCTGCTTCGCCGACCAGGTCAGCTTCGACGATAGTGCAGATTCTCCATTCGGTTTCACGGTCGATCTGATCTTCTCGACCAAGGCAGAGGAACGTCTGACCGCGCTGCATGAGGAGGTTGTCGTATCAGCCTCCTACTATGGCGATCCTTCTGAAAAAGGTAAGGAATTCTCTGATGATGTCGGGCGATTTGACCTTGGCACGGAGACCGTGCAGGTGCCGGCTTCGCCGGGAATCGCTAAGATCAGCGGCAATCAGGTTGGCGAAAGTGACCTCGAATGGATAGAGGGCCGACCTAATGTCAATGTCAATGTTTTCACTGCTCGCATCAGCGGCGACGACAATCTCATAAGTTGCGATTTCATTGACGGCCCACTTGACGATGTCATTCAGTCCATGCCCGTCGCGCTGCACTGCACGCTGATCGAAGAGGAGGTCGATGCCGAGCTGAAGCCATGACATGCGCGCTTTGGGAAATCCCCCGGTTTCTCTGGCCACGACTTCTCATCGCAACCAATCGCACGCGTATCAGAATGGAACTGCCACCAACAGATCACCACCAAATCTGAGTTATGGTTGTCGGCGGCTGCTTGCAGGTCCTTCGATACCCGGAACTGCTCACAGCGACCCCGGCGACCACGATGGATCTCATGACCTCGAGGAGGATAGCCGGTTGACGCGTATATTGATGCCTGTCGTCATGTCACTGCTTCTGGCATTACTTGCGGCGCGCAGCGACGCGCAGGATGCGCCGCCGGAAGAATTGGTGGTCGGAGTCTATGTCAGCCCACCTTTCGTCGAGGAACACGACGATGGCAACTATTCCGGCATGGCAATCGATCTCTGGGAAACTGTTGCCGACCGGATGGATCTGGCTTTTCGCTATGCCACTTATCCAACCTTCGGCTCACTGGTCCGTGCCACGGCCAGTGGCGAGGTGGATGCGGCCGTTACCAATCTGACCATTACCCGTGAACGTGCCGAGCTCATCGCATTCACCCAGCCGTGGTATGATGCCGGGTTAAGGATCATGGTGCCCAGTCAGGGGGGGGGCGGGTTTCGAGGCATGCTGAACGGGCTTCAGAATGCCGGCCACCTCCGCGCCTACATATTTCTACTGTCAATGATCCTGATCGCTACTGTTGGCCTGTCACTTTTTGATCGGCGATTTGATCCGGATCATCCCAGACGATGGCGTGAATCCATCGCGGAAAGTTTCTATCAGGTGATGTTGATTATCACCTCGGGACGAACTGCGCGCAAGAACCTGTTCGGCTGGGTCGGGCGCATCTGGCAGGCTCTCTGGCTTATCGTCGGCGTCGCGGTCATCGCCTATATTACTTCTTCGGTGACGAGCGTCATGACCACCGTGTCACTGACCCAAGGCATCTCCGCGCTGTCGGACCTGCCCGGCAACACGGTTGGTGTCCTTTCCGGCAGCGTTGCTGAGCAATATATGCGTGATATGGGTATCGCCACGCGTTCATACGTCAATATCGATGCTTCGGTTGTCGCACTGCGCGAGGGGCGACTGGACGCGGTGGTGGGAGACGCGCCCATCCTTGAACATTATGTCCTTACACATCAGAAGGATAACCTGGCGGTTGTCGGCAACTTGTTTCATCCGGACAAATACGGCTTTGCCTTCCCGCATGAAAGCAACCTGACGACACCGACTACACTGGAGCTTCTGGACCTTCAGGAAGACGGTACGTTAGGGAACCTGAGGTTGGAGTACTTCGGCAGCAGAAATTGACCTTCACCTGACGATCAGCCAATCGTCTCGAACAGGCTAATAATCCAAATTGCCTCGAATATGATGGCAAATACGGCGAAAATGGCATGATAGCGGTCTGATCTCCATGCCAGTGCAGCTAAGGTGCCGGCGATCAGGATTGCTTGCCTGATTGGATAATACCAACCGTATCGGTGGTAATAATAATCGCCGCCTTTGATCAAGGTGTCGACAACGTCAACTGTCAGTAACATCAGCAACAGGATATAAAAACTACGCCGACGCTTCTTGAAATAGTCCTCAAAGCCAAGATACTCATCCATCTTATCTGGAAAGATGACGGCCGACATCGCGACGAACAAGAAGGCATAAAATATCAGGAAGATATATATGTTGAATGACCAGTCCTGGCGATGAGCGAGCGCGAATTCGAACCACCAGAAGTGGATGATGAACAAGACAAGAAACAAGGCCCATGTGAAGTGTGGAAGGTATATCCTCTCTCGGCCAGGGTGTTGTATGAAACGTGTCATCCCCGTGATTAAACGACTAACACTGAGCCCTAACACCATACCAAGAATAATGCGGACATGAGTGAAGACCTCAGGACCATTGATCGTGCCATGAATGTCGTTCATGCTATTTCACAATTATGAAGTTATGATCTCATATGCAGGGCGTCGTTATCGCTTCCGCCTCAACTCTCCCGGTGT
This sequence comes from Paracoccus denitrificans, assembly GCF_900100045.1. Classification (GTDB taxonomy): domain Bacteria; phylum Pseudomonadota; class Alphaproteobacteria; order Rhodobacterales; family Rhodobacteraceae; genus Paracoccus; species Paracoccus denitrificans. Next base: position 111,796 of record NZ_FNEA01000013.1, read on the forward strand.
TGTGCCGAAAAATTTCTTCATGACAACCATCATGTGAGACTGGCTAGAGAAGCCATGCGCGTTCGCTATCTGCGAGATGTGCGAATCTGTATTGGCAATAGATGACATTGCACGCTCGGCCCTCAGTTTCATAACGTATTGATGCGGGGACACACCCATCTCCACGCCGAAACTACGCGAAAAATGCCCGCAAGACATACCGGATATGTCGGAAAGTTCACTGATCGTTATCCTGCGATGGATGTTTTCGTGTATATGCTCGACAACCCTGCGCCGAATATGTGATGCCAGTCCGCCTCGCTTCGGGTTGTGATCCACTCGGTTGTCGGCATTGGTCATTCGTCTGATGAGGTGGGAAAGCAATGCCATGCTGAGGGACTCCAGGTAAAGATGATTATCCCCGTCATTGATGATTCCATTCCTTAGCAACATGGCTATTTTGTGTGCAATTGGATCCACATCTCCAACCTTGAACAATGGGGGATCTGATAATTCAAGATCGTATTCCCTGATGCTCAGGTTGTTCAATTTCTCAGGCGTGACAGAAAGAAGTATGTTCTCTTTCGGCTCCGACCATTCTGCTGTGTAGTTTTCTCCGGCTGGCACCAATTCCACCGTGCCCGGAGATGCGGAATATTCCTGACGGCGAGATGAGCTCAGCATGGTTTTCCTCCGTGCCTGCGGCGTCAGGAGGACGAGGATGAAATTCGAGCTGGCGGCAAACTCTATCTTGCCTTCCCTTGTTTGTGTTAGCATTAGGTCAACGTATGGGCTATAATATTTCCGACCCCATTGCGGGGGAAAAATATCAATCGCTCGGGGAGGCAAGCAATCTGATGAGTTTTGCCGGCTCTCAATCTTCATTTTCCATCCAGACAGTTCGGATGCGTCCCGGGCATCCCGGTGGTGGTTCCATTTGGGTAGCTACATTCGCACTTGGCGATCCGTTCGTATGATGCGTGGCCGTCCGTGCAGTGCACGACGTTGCGAGCCATGATGGGCCGCAGGGCAGCGAAAATCGCCGCGTGGCCTTCGCCCGCTCTCGCGCCTCGCCCTTCCCGGCCTGTCGAAGCTCTTGCGGTGTCAGTCGGGCGAGCAGACGGCCCAGCTTGGTTGGATCGAACCCAGGTCATGCCAAATCTCCGAAAGCTTGAAATTCTCGCATCCTACCCCACGGCGCCGAGAATGGCAAAAAGCAAGCCAATTGCTGACACCTTTTCCTGGCAGGTGGCATGCTGCTTCCAGGATAGGTCCAGCATGAGCGTGGTGCGCCAGGCGAAGAGCGTCAGATCGCAGCCGTCCTCGATAGTGACCCGGTCGAACTGGGTTTCGCCTTTGGCGAAACGGTCCTCGTGCAGGCGGATCGCGAACTTGATAATGCCATTATTCAGGAACTTTACGCACTCGGTCCCGACGAACTCGCGATCCGTGACCAGAAGCTGGAGCGTCGAGACCGGGAAATGCGCGAGACAGCGCGATCCGGGTCGCGGTCGTGCTGTTGCCCGGACCGTCGAGCTCGGTCCTGAACAAGGGAGCCCGGAAACGCCGGGAGACGACCACGAGCACGAGACAGTGCACGTCGCGCGCGGATCTTTCAGTTCGTCCAGACGAGCGCGAGCGTCCATGCTCCCGCCGGCCCGGTCAGTCGCGCGACGATGGGAATCACCCCTCCGGATCAATCCCGCCGCCCTCGGTCAGGACTGTGTCGCATAGCGTGATCCTTCGAGCCCGAGCTCAACTATCCCAAGGATTGTCGCAAGTTCTGCGCCACCGCATCGGCGGCCATCTTCACCGGCTCGGCGGCGAGATGGGCGTAGCGGGCGGTGGTCTGGGCCTGCGTGTGGCCGAGCAGCTTGCCGATCATCGGCAGGCCCTGACCGGCGGCGACGGCCGTCGAGGCGAAGGTGTGGCGCAGGTCGTGGATGCGGACGTCCTTGACCCCGGCGCGGGCGCGGACGCGCTGCCAGAAGGGCTGCAGGTCGCTCAGCCGCTTGCCGGGCAGGGTGCCGGGGATCACCCATGGGTTGCCCTTGATGCGCGGGGCGTCCCGCAGCAGCTCCACCACCGGCTGGCCGAGATGAACGATCTTGGCGCCGGTCTTGCTGTCGGGCAGGCGCAGGGCGCGGCCCTCCAGATCGACATGGTCCCATTGCAGGGTCATGATCTCGTTCAACCGGCAGCCGGTCAGGATCAGCAGCCGCGCGGCGAGGATGGCCGAGGTCAGCTCGATGCCCTCCGTTTCCATCTCGCGCAGCACCTCGCCGATGCGACGCAGCTCCGCCGCGCTGAGGAAGCGCTCGCGTTTTTCCTCCGGATACTTGCGGATGTGCTTGCGCGGGTTGGTGCCGTCCGGACGCAGGCCCCACATCTCGGCGTAACCGAACATCTTCGAGACCACCTCGAGGCAGCGGTTCGCCTGATAGGGGATGTGGCGCAGGTCGTGGTGGAACTTCGCCACATCCGCCCGGGTGATCCCCGTGACCGTCAGCTGTCCAAGTGCAGGCAGGATGAAGCGGCGCAGGTTGCGGCGATATTCACCGGCGGTGCTGGCCTTCACGCGGATGGCGATGTGTTCGCGGTCGAACCGCTCGGCCAGTTCGCGCACGGTGATCGTCTTGCGCCCTGCATCGCGCTCGGCGGCGGGGTCCTCGCCATTGCGCGCTGCGGCGACGATGGAGATGGCGCGGTTACGCGCCTGCTCGCAGGTCAGCACCGTCGCCGGCCCGAGGCTGATCCGCCGCGACCGGCGGCCCGCGCGGTATTGCACGACGTAGCCTTTTCTCCCGCTTGGCAGCACCCGAAGTCCGAAGCCGGGGATGTCGTTGTCCCAGACGAAGTATTCGGCGGCTTGGGCTTCTGCGGCGTCGACGATGCGCTTTGTCAGTTTGGGCATGGGAGATCGGCTTCCGGGTTCTTTGGCTTCCACAGTGCGCAATGCGGAAGGCTAGTCAACGAACACATTGATATTGCGTGTAAAAAGGAAAATCCACGTAATGCCACGCAGGGGCTGAATTGCAGTCGTGGGCGGAAAGGATGGTCCGCACGAATCAGAACGCAGGTTCCGGTCTTTCGACAGCGCTGCTAAGGTCCGCGAAAAGAAACGGAATCCCGATGGCATCGAAATCCACCCTCAATGCAAAGAACCTGGAGACGCTCGGCGCTGAGCGTCTGGCGCAGCTGCTGATCGAGATCAGCACCGGCGATGCCGCAGCCAAGCGCCAGCTGCGGCTGGCTCTCGCCGGGGCGGAAGGGCCGAGGGAAGCGGCGCGGGAGATCACCAAGCGGCTGACCAGCATCGCGAAGGCCCGGACCTTCGTGAACTGGCAGAACCGCAAGCCGCTGGTGAAGGATCTTCAGACCCAGCGTAGCGCCATCATGGAACAGATCGCCCCGCATGATCCGGGTGAGGCGCTGGCGCTTCTGTGGCGGTTCATGGGACTGGCCACGCCGGTGTTCGAACGCTGCGACGACAGCAGCGGCACCGTCATCGACATCTTCCATCAGGCCTGCGCCGATCTGGGCGAGGTGGCGAAGGCGGCGGGTGCGGCGCCGGAGGCGCTGGCGCGGCAGGTTCTCGACGCGCTGCAGGACAACGGCTTTGGTCAGTATGATGGTTTGATTGCCATGATTGCCCCGGCGCTGGGCCCCGAGGGCGTCGCGCATCTGAAGACACTGGTCGAGGAACTCGGCCGCACGCCGGTGCCGGTGCCGCCAAAGAGCGAATGGCAGGCTGTCGGCTGGGGCAGCGGCGGCACGCGCTACGCCCACGAGATGGAGGAACGCGCGCGGCAGAGTACGGTCGAGATGGCGCTGAAGGACATCGCCGACGTGCAGGGCGACGTCGATGGCTTCATCGCCCAGTACGACCCGAAGACCCGCAAGGTGCCAAAGATCGCGGCCGAGATCGCGCAGCGCTTGCTGGCGGCGGGCAGGGCAGGGGACGCGCTTGGTTTCATCGAGCGGGCTGAGGTGGACAAGGCGCGCTGGATCCCGCCCGAGTGGCAGGACGCCCGACTTGCCGTGCTGGAGGCGCTCGACCGGAAAGACGAGGCGCAGGCATTCCGCTGGGCGTGTTTCGAGCGCGACCTGTCGGGCGAGCATCTGCGGGCCTATCTGAAGCGTCTGCCGGATTTCGACGACATCGAGGCCGAGGAACGCGCGATGGCGCATGCTGCTGGCCATCCCGACCTGCTGGCTGCACTGGCCTTCTTTCTGAATTGGCCATCGCTTGGCCACGCCGCGCGAATGCTGATCGACCGGCAGGACGAGGTCGACGGCGATCACTACGAATTCCTCGCCCCGGCGGCAGAGACATTGGCCGAGAAGCATCCGCTCGCCGCGACGGTGGCGCTTCGGGCGATGATCGATTTCACGCTGATCCAAGGGAGGCAGAAGCGTTATGGCTATGCCGCCCAGCATTTGGCAACCTGTGCCGACCTGGCCGGACGGATCGAGGACTTCGGACTGGTCGAGCCGCACCCTGCCTATGCCGCGCGCCTGAAGACCGAGCATGGCAAGAAGACCGGCTTCTGGTCGCGGATGGACGGATGATGGACGTGCTACCGGAAAATCATTCCGCCACCCAATGGAAGCATGGTGGAAGCACGAGGGGAAAAACCGCTGCGCAATCCTGACAATCCGCGCGCAGTTTGGGCTTGTGGCCCTATCTCGCAACTGGCAGGATATGCGAAAGAAAACGCGATTCGTCGCGCCTGATCGTGTTTGGTTTGACACGACTCATAACCTGAAGGTCACAGGTTCAAATCCTGTCCCCGCAACCAGAAATCCTGATAGATATCAGTGCATTAGGCCTCCTTCGGGAGGCCTTTCGCATTTGAGCCCAAAACGCTCCGGAAGCATATCGGAAGCAGTCGCGCGGAAACCACGTCGCAAGATCGGCGGGGTCACATTGACGTGATGGAAGTCGTCGACGGGTAATTGATGACCCCACTTCATTGAATTGATGGGTTCCTGACGCTTGATGCGTCCGCGAGAAGGCCAGCGAGCGCAGATAAGTCGTAGTCCGTCGCCCGGGTGCAGCATAGGCTTGGGATACTACCAGGCTTGACATGCAGGATGGAAAGATGCGCAAGGAGGGGAAGAGGATTGCAGATGCCACGGGCAATGGACGCAAAGGACGACAGGGCGGGTGCTGCGCTGACGGATGCGGCCTGGTCCGATGTGCTGATTGCGGTGGATCGCACCTATGCCGAGCTGATCGAACATCAGGAGCGGCTTGAGGCCCAGAACCGCGAGCTTGAGGCGCTGCGTCAGTTCCTGTCCTCGGTCATCACCTCGGTTTCCGATGTGCTGATCGTGCTGGATCGCGACGGGCGGGTGGATGAGGTCAATGCCTCGACCTGTGTCTGCACCGGGCTGCCTGTCGCGGCCCTGGTCGGCCGGAGCGTGGCGGATCTGGTGCGCGAAGAGGATCGCGCGGGTCTTTCGGCCCTGATTGCGGAGATTGCGCGCACGCGGGCGCCGGGGCGGATGGAGCTTTCGCTTGTGAGTTCGCGTGAGCCGGCCCCGGTCGAGGCGGTCCTGTCGCCGCGCCTCGATGATCGCGGCCGGATCGAGGGGCTGGTGCTGACGGGGCGTCCGGTGGGGGAATTGCGCCGCGCCTATGCCCAGCTTGAACGCAGCCATGCCGAGATGAAGGCCGCTCAGGCGCAGCTGGTCCATGGCGAGAAGCTGGCCTCATTGGGGCGTTTGCTGGCCGGGGTGGCGCATGAGCTGAACAATCCGATCAGCTTTGTCTATGCCAATGCCCATGCGCTGGAACGCTATGCCGCCAAGTTTGAGACCTATTTCGAGCGGGTTCAGGCCGGGGCAGACAGGGATGAACTGGTCCGCCTGCGGGAGGAATTGCGGCTGGACCGCGAGTTGCGCAACCTGCGCGAGGCGGTGCAGGGCGCCCGCGAGGGGGCCGAAAGAGTGCGCGATATCGTCGAGGATCTGCGCCGCCTGTCCTCGGACGGGGGCGGAGAGATGGCGGCCTTCGACCTGGTCGAGATCGCCCGCACCGCCGCCTTCTGGATCATGCGCGGGGCCGGCCACAGCACCGTGCCCGAGATCCATGCCGAAGGGCCGGTGATGGTTCTGGGGCATACGGGCCATATTCAGCAGGTGGTGATGAATCTGGTGCAGAACGCGCTGGATGCGGTTTCGGAAACCGCAGCCCCGCAGATCGCCTTGCGGATCATGCGCGAGGAAGGCCGTGGCGTGCTGGACATCCACGACAACGGTCCGGGCATCGACGAGGCGACGGCCGCGATGATCTTTGACCCGTTCTTCACCACGAAACCCGTGGGGAAAGGCACCGGGCTTGGCCTGTCGATCAGCCTCAAGATCGCCGAGGATCATGGCGGCAGGCTGAGTTACAGCCCCGCCTCCGGTGGTGGCGCGCTGTTTCGGCTGGAACTGCCGCTGGCAGGAGATGGCGCATGAACATTCTGTGGCTGCAAAGCGCCGGTTGCGGTGGCTGTACCATGTCGCTGCTATGTGCCGAGGGGCCGAATGTCTTTGACCTGCTTGCCGGGGCGGGGCTGACCTTCCTGTGGCATCCGGCGCTGAGCCTTGAAAGCGGCACCGAGGTGCGCGGGATTCTGGCCGGCCTTGTTTCGGGCGAGGTGCCGCTGGATATTCTCTGCGTCGAGGGCGCGATCGCGCGCGGGCCGCGTGGCACCGGACGCTATCAGATCCTGTCGGGCACCGGGCGTCCGTTGCTGGACTGGTTGCGGGATCTGGCGCCGCTGGCGGCCCATGTGGTGGCGGTGGGCACCTGTGCGACCTATGGCGGCGTGACCACGGCAGGGGGCAACCCCTCGGATGCGGTGGGGGTGCAATATGACGGCGCCCATCCGGGCGGCGCCCTGCCGGCGACGTTCCGCGCCCGTGCCGGCCTGCCGGTCATCAATATCGCCGGCTGCCCGACCCATCCCGATTGGGTGACCGAGACGCTTTTGATGCTGGTGGCGGGCAGGCTGGGGGCCTCGGATCTGGATGCGCTTGGCCGGCCCCGGTTCTATGCCGATCATCTGGTCCATCATGCCTGCCCGAAGAACGAGTTCTACGAATACAAGGCCAGTGCGCGCGCATTGTCGGAAATGGGCTGCATGATGGAGCATCTGGGCTGTATCGGCACACAGGCGGTGGGCGATTGCAATATCCGGCCCTGGAATGGTCAGGGCAGTTGCACGCGCGGCGGATATCCCTGCATCAACTGCACCGCGCCGGAATTCGAAGAGCCGCGCCACCTGTTCACCGCCACGCCCAAGATCGCCGGCATTCCGGTTGGCCTGCCGACCGATATGCCCAAGGCCTGGTTCATGGCGCTGGCCTCGCTGTCCAAGGCCGCCACGCCCGAGCGGATCGCGAAGAATGCCGTGGCCGATCGTATCGTCACCCCGCCGACGCTGAGAAAACCCCGATGAGCGGGGCAGGGGGCGAGATGGGGCAGGGGCAGTTGATCGTCGGTCCGTTCAACCGGGTCGAGGGCGATCTGGAGATCCGGCTGGACATCGCAGAGGGGCGGGTCAGCGCGGCGCGGATCAACTCGCCGCTTTATCGCGGGTTCGAGCGTATGCTGCCTGGCAAGGATCCGCGCGACGCGCTGACCATCGTGCCGCGGATTTGCGGTATCTGCTCGATCAGCCAGTCGGCGGCGGCGGCGCGGGCTCTGGCCATGGCAGTGGGCGAGGTCCCCGAACCGCAAGGAGAGCGGATGGCTGCGCTGATCCACGCGGTCGAGAATGTCTCGGACCATCTGACGCATTTCAACCTGTTCTTCATGCCTGATTTCACCAGACCCCAATATCAGGCGCGGGGCTGGTATGATCGGGCGGTGGCCCGGTTCACGGCGATGGAGGGATCGGCCCTGAAACGCGCGGTCGAGGCGCGGGCGGGGTTGATGCATGTCCTTGGGCTGATGGCCGGGAAATGGCCGCATACCCTGGCGATCCAGCCCGGTGGTGTCACGCGCGCCCCGTCCGAACGCGACCGGCTGCGTATTCTGGCCAGCCTGACGGCCTTTCGCCGCTATCTGGAAGATACGGTCTTCGGGGCAGCGGTCGAGGATTTCGCGGCCCTTTCCTCGGTCCCGGCGCTGATGGGATGGCAAGGGGGCGATGCCGGCCTGTTCCTGCGCATCGCCGCCGATCTGAATCTGGCGGATCTGGGGTGCGGCTCGGGGCGCTATCTGTCCTTTGGCGCCTATCCGCTGGAGGGTGGCCACGGCTTTGCCCCCGGCATCTGGGATGGCGGGGCGCAGCCTCTCGACATCGCGGCGATCAGCGAGGATTTGTCGCATAGCTGGATGCTGGGGCCTGCGGCTCATCCGGCCCAGGGCGTGACCGATCCCGACGAGGATATGCGCGACACCGCCTATAGCTGGTGCAAGGCCCCCAGACTGGCCGGGCGCACCATGGAAACCGGCGCGCTGGCCCGGCAGGTGATCGACGGCCATCCGCTGGCGCTGGATCTGGTCCGCGATGGCGGCGGCGGGGTGCTGGCGCGGGTGGCGGGGCGTTTGCTGGAACTGGCGCGCAGTCAGGTTCTGATGGAGGATCTGGCGCGCGGGATCGTGCCCGAGGCCCGCTTCATGGCCGGCCCCCTGAAAATCAGCGACGGGATCGGCGAAGGGCTGGTCGAGGCCGCGCGCGGCGCGCTTGGCCATTGGCTGAGGATCGAAGGCGGGCGGATCGCCTCGTATCAGATCGTCGCTCCGACCACCTGGAACTTCAGCCCGCGCGACGCCGGCGGCGTGCCCGGCCCGGTCGAGGCGGCGCTTGAGGGGCTTGTGGTGCAGCCGGGCGAGACGACCCCGCTCAGCGTGCAGCATGTGGTGCGCAGCTTTGATCCGTGCATGGTGTGCACCGTGCATTGAGGAAGGAGTGCCCGCCGGACATGACTTTGCCGACCATGGAACAGGGCTTCGCCATCCGGGTGCGCGGGCAGGTGCAGGGGGTCGGCTTCCGGCCCTTTGTCTGGCGGCTGGCGCGGGCGGCAGGGTTGCGCGGCGAAGTTCTGAACGATGCCGAAGGGGTCCTGATCCGTCTGGTCGCGCAGGATTGCGGCGACTTCATCGCGGCCTTGCGCGCGGATAGGCCGCCTCTGGCCAGAATCGACGCGATCGAGGCCGTGCCACAGGTTTTTGCCGCGATGCCCGAGGGGTTTTCCATCGTGGCCAGCACGGGCACAGGCGCCGAAACGCGGGTCACGCCCGATGCCGCGACCTGCCCGGAATGCCGGGCTGAGGTCTTTGCGCCCGGTAGGCGGCAGGGCTATGCCTTTACCAACTGCACCCATTGCGGGCCGCGCTATACGATCCTGCGCGAACTGCCCTATGACCGGGCGCGAACCACGATGGCGGGCTTTGATCTTTGCCCCGATTGTGCCGCCGAATATGCCGATCCCGCCGACCGTCGCTTTCACGCGCAACCCATCGCCTGCCCGGCCTGCGGCCCAAACCTGTGGTATGAGGCCGGGGGAAAAGAGGTCGCGGGCGATCCGGTCGCATTGGCGGTGGCGGCGCTGAAGGCGGGGCAGGTCGTCGCGGTCAAGGGGCTGGGCGGCTTTCACCTTGCCTGCGATGCGGCCGATGCCAGGGCCGTGGCGCTGTTGCGGGCGCGCAAAAGGCGGCCGTCGAAGCCCTTTGCCCTGATGGGGACCGAGGCGATGATCTGCGCCCATGCGACGCCGTCCGAGGCTTGCTGGCGATTGTTGCGCGACCCGGCGGCGCCGGTGGTGCTGGTGCCCGCCCGGGGCACATTGCCCGAGGATGTGGCGCCGGGGATGCGCGCGCTTGGCGTCATGCTGCCCTATACGCCTCTGCATCACCTGCTGATTGCCGCTTTCGGGGGGATGCTGGTGATGACCTCGGGCAATCTTTCGGGCGCCCCGCAGGTCACCGGCAATGACGAGGCGCGCAAGGCGCTGGCGCGCTTTGCCGATGGTTTCCTGATGCACAACCGCGAGATTGCGCGGCGGCTGGATGACGGGGTCGAGCGCGCCGATCCGCCAATGGTGATCCGCCGCGCCCGTGGGCGGGTGCCGGGCACGCTGCCCCTGCCGCCGGGGTTTGACGGAGCGCCTCGGGTGCTGGCCTTTGGTGGTCAGATGAAGGCGGCGATCTGCCTGACCAAGAACGGTCAGGCGATGGTGTCGCAGCATCTGGGCGATCTGGACGATGCCGAGACCGCGCTGGAATACGACCGCACCCTGCGCGATCTGGCGGCCCTGTTCGACCATGCCCCCGAACTGGCCGCCTGTGACCCGCATCCGGGCTATCGCGCCACGATAGCGGCCGAAGGCGCGGGCCTGCCGCTGATCCGGGTCTGGCACCATCATGCGCATCTGGCCTCGTGTCTTGGCGATAATCTCTGGCCACTGGACGGCGGCAGGGTGGCGGGGATCGTGATGGACGGGCTTGGCCTTGGACCGGAAGGCGCGATCTGGGGCGGCGAGGTGTTGCTGGGCGATTATACCGGGTTCGAGCGCGTCGCGCATCTGGCCCCCGCCCCCTTGCCGGGCGGCGACAGCGCCAGTCGAGAGCCCTGGCGCAATGCGCTGGCGCGTCTGGATCAGGCGGGGCTTTCAGCCGTGGCGGATCGGCTTTTCCCGGCCGCGCCCCGCGCTCTTCTGCGGCAGGCGGCCCGTGCGGGGGTGAATGCGCCACAATCATCCTCGGCCGGGCGGCTGTTCGATGCCTTTGCGGCGCTTGCGGGCTTTGCCGGGGCGCAGAGTTACGAGGGCGAGGCCGCGATGCGGCTGGAGGCCATGGCGTGCCCTGCTTCGCCCTATCCGTTTGACTGCCGGGATGGGGGGGTGATTGACCCCGCGCCGATGTTTCGCGCCGCCGCCACCGATCTGGCGGCAGGGCGCGATCCGGGCGAAATGGCGGGGGCCTTTCATGCCGGGCTGGCGCGTGCCTTCTGCGCGCCGGCCCGCGCGCTGGTCCAGAGCGGCAGAGCGCAGGCGGTGGCCCTGTCGGGCGGTGTGCTTCAGAATGCTTTCTTTTTGCGCGAATGTCTGGCGGCGCTGGATGGTCTGCCGGTCTTGCTGCATCGCCAGATACCGGCCAATGACGGAGGGCTTGCTTTCGGTCAGGCTCTGGTTGCTGCGGCGCAGCATATGGCTGCGGCGAAAAGCTTGTAACCGTCAGGCGCGTCCTCTGGCTGGATGCTGGCCATCCGGCCAATGTTGAAAATATCTCATGGCATTGAAAATGTTTAAGAAAATGTAATTCTCCATCTGCGACATTCTGTCATTGCCCTGGGCCCTCCTGCCTTGGCATGCCTTGAAAGACCACGCGAAGGTCCGCGCAGCCGGGCCGCCAGGCTGAGAGGAGGAGGACGTCTTGTCGCAAATCGAGACTTTCTACGATGTTATGCGCCGGCAGGGGATCACCCGCCGCAGTTTCATGAAATACTGCTCGCTGACAGCAGCGGCGCTTGGCCTTGGCCCGGCTTTCGTGCCCAAAATCGCCCATGCGATGGAAACCAAGCCCCGCACGCCGGTGATCTGGGTGCATGGTCTGGAATGCACCTGCTGCTCGGAAAGCTTCATCCGCTCGGCCCATCCGCTGGCCAAGGATGTCGTGCTGTCGATGATCAGCCTTGACTATGACGATACGCTGATGGCCGCTGCCGGCCATGCCGCCGAGGCGGCCTTCAAGGACACCATCCAGAAATACAAGGGCCAGTATATCCTTGCCGTCGAGGGAAACCCGCCGTTGAACGAAGACGGGATGTATTGCATCACCGGCGGCAAGCCATTTGTCGAAAAGCTGCGCCATGCGGCCAGGGACGCCAAGGCGATCATTTCATGGGGGGCTTGCGCGTCCTATGGCTGCGTCCAGGCGGCCGCGCCGAACCCGACGCGGGCGACGCCGGTCCACAAGGTCATCCTCGACAAGCCGATCATCAAGGTGCCGGGCTGCCCGCCCATCGCCGAGGTGATGACCGGCGTCATCACCTATATGCTGACCTTCGACCGCATGCCCGAGCTTGATCGTCAGGGCCGGCCGAAGATGTTCTACAGCCAGCGCATCCACGACAAATGCTATCGCCGCCCGCATTTCGACGCCGGCCAGTTTGTCGAGCATTGGGACGACGAAAACGCCAAGAAGGGCTATTGCCTTTACAAGATGGGCTGCAAGGGCCCGACCACCTATAACGCCTGCTCGACCGTGCGCTGGAACGAGGGCGTTTCGTTTCCGATCCAGTCGGGCCATGGCTGCATCGGCTGTTCCGAAGACGGGTTCTGGGATCAGGGTTCGTTCTATGACCGGCTGACCAATATCAAGGCCTTCGGGGTCGAGGCCAATGCCGACAAGCTGGGCGGCATCGCGGCGGGTGCAGTCGGTGGGGCCGTCGCGGTCCATGCCGCGATTTCGGCGCTGAAACGGGCGCAGAAGAAGACCCAGGACAAGGTGGAGGCCTAGGCCATGACGATCAACACGCCGAATGGCTATACCCTCGACAATTCCGGGCGCCGCATCGTGGTGGACCCGGTCACCCGGATCGAAGGGCATATGCGCTGCGAGGTCAACGTGGATGATCAGGGTGTCATCCGCAACGCGGTCTCGACCGGGACGATGTGGCGCGGGCTGGAGGTCATCCTGAAAGGGCGCGACCCGCGCGACGCCTGGGCCTTTGTCGAGCGGATCTGCGGCGTCTGCACTGGCACGCATGCGCTGACCTCGGTGCGCGCGGTCGAGGATGCGCTTGGGATCATGATCCCCGACAATGCCAACTCGATCCGCAACATGATGCAGCTGGCGCTGGAGATCCACGATCATATCGTGCATTTCTATCACCTGCATGCGCTGGACTGGGTGAATCCGGTCAATGCCCTGCGCGCCGACCCCAAGGCGACCAGCGAATTGCAGCAGATGGTCTCGCCCTCGCATCCGATGTCATCGCCGGGCTATTTCCGCGATGTGCAGAACCGGCTGAAGAAATTCGTCGAATCCGGGCAACTGGGGCTGTTCAAGAACGGCTATTGGGACAATCCGGCCTATCTTCTGCCGCCCGAAGCCGATCTGATGGCGACGACTCACTATCTGGAGGCGCTTGATCTGCAAAAGGAAATCGTCAAGGTCCATACGATCTTTGGCGGCAAGAACCCGCATCCGAACTGGCTGGTGGGCGGGGTGCCATGCCCGATCAATATCGACGGCACCGGATCTGTCGGCGCGATCAATATGGAGCGGCTGAACCTCGTCTCCTCGATCATTGATCTGTGCGACGAGTTCAACAAGAACGTCTATATTCCCGATGTGATCGCCATCGGCGGCTTTTACAAAAGCTGGCTTTACGGGGGCGGGCTGTCGTCGCAGGCGGTCATGGCCTATGGCGACATTCCCGAGAACCCGAATGACTTTTCGCCCGAGCAACTGCATTTGCCGCGCGGCGCGATCATCAACGGCAATCTCAACGAGGTGCATGACGTCGATCCGCGCGACCCCGAGCAGGTGCAGGAATTCGTCGACCATTCCTGGTATTCGTATGGCGATCCGGGCCGCGGCCTGCATCCCTGGGATGGTGAAACCAATCCGAAATTCGAGCTGGGGCCGAACCACAAGGGCACGAAAACTCGCATCGAACAGCTGGATGAATCCGCGAAATATTCCTGGATCAAGGCGCCGCGCTGGCGAGGTCACGCGATGGAGGTCGGCCCGCTTGCGCGCTATATCATCGGCTACGCCAAGGGGCATGAGGACATCAAAAATCAGGTCGATGGCCTGTTGAGAACCATGGATTTGCCCTTCGAGGCGCTGTTCTCGACTCTGGGCCGCACGGCGGCGCGGGCGCTGGAATCGGAATATTGCGGGCGCCTGCAACGGCATTTCTTCGACAAGATGGTGCGGAACATCAAGAATGGCGATCAAAGCACCGCCAATGTCGAGAAATGGGATCCTTCGACCTGGCCGAAAGAGGCCAAGGGCGTCGGCATGACCGAGGCACCGCGCGGCGCGCTTGGCCATTGGATCCGCATCAAGGACGGCCGGATCGAGAATTACCAATGCGTGGTGCCGACCACCTGGAATGGCTCGCCCCGCGACAGCCAGGGCAATATCGGTGCCTTCGAGGCCAGCCTGATGAACACGCCCATGGAGCGCCCGGATGAGCCGGTCGAAATCCTGCGCACGCTGCACAGTTTCGACCCCTGCCTGGCCTGCTCTACCCATGTCATGTCACCGGATGGTGACGAGCTTGCCGCCGTCAAAATTCGCTGAGAAAGGGACGATCCAATGAAAAAACTGATGCTGGCCGCGCTGGCCGCACTCATGGGCTCACCCGTTCTGGCCCATACCGGGGTGGGAGAGACCTCGGGCTTCACGGCCGGACTCTCGCATCCGATCTTTGGGCCGGACCACCTGCTGGCGATGCTGGCTGTGGGGCTTTGGTCGGGCTTCGTGCTGCCGCATCGCTTCTGGCTGGGGGCGGCGACCTTCATGGGCGCGATGGCCGTGGGGGCGTTGATTTCGTGGGCCGGTATTCCGATTCCGATGGTGGAAAGCTGGATCGTGCTGTCGGTCGTGGCCTTCGGTCTTCTGACGGCGTTCTCGCGCCGCGGGCAATCTGACCAGATCACCTTCGCCTCGCTGGCAGCGATCGCCCTTTTCGCCATATGCCACGGTCATGCCCACGCGACCGAGGCCCACGGCAATGCCGCAGCTTATATGATCGGCTTCCTGATCTCGACGGCGGCGCTGCATATCGTCGGCATTTTCATCGCCCGCACGATCTCGAACGCCACGGCGGCCAGAATGGTGCAGGCGGCAACCGGCACCGGGATCGCTGTGGCGGGCCTTGCCCTGATGGCCGCCGGGTGATGCCATGAGCGACATCCATCCCGGCGATGACCATATCTTCGAGGGCCGCCCTCTGGGCGCCCCCCATCAGGTTACCCGGCAAACCTCGGTCTATGTCTATGAGGCGCCGGTTCGCATTTGGCACTGGATCAACGCGGCCTGCATCATGGTCTTGTGCGTGACCGGCTGGCTTATCGGCAGCCCGCCGCCTTCGATGCAGATCGCTGAAGCCTATGACCAGTTCGTCTTCGGCTATATCCGCTTTGCCCATTTCGCGGCGGCTATGATCCTGACGGTGGGCTTTTTCGGCCGCATCTACTGGGCGCTGATCGGCAACCACCATGCAAAGCAGCTTTTCTATGTGCCGATCTTCTCTCGCCGGTTCTGGGGAGAGTTACTGTTCGAGCTGCGCTGGTACTTCTTTCTGGAAAAAGAGCCGAAGAAATATGTCGGCCACAACCCGCTGGCGCAGCTTGCGATGTTTCTGTTCATGACGGTCGGTCTGACCTTCATGATCGTCACCGGATTTGCGCTGTATGCCGAAGGGGCGGGCAAGGACAGCATGTTCTATGCCGTCTTCGGCTGGGTCCAGGACCTTGTTCAGAACACCCAGCGCCTGCACACGCTGCACCATATCGGCATGTGGTGGATCGTGATCTTCATGATCATCCATATCTATGTGGCGATCCGCGAAGACATCATGTCGCGCCAGTCGATGGTCTCGACGATGATCTCGGGACACCGCACCTTCAAGGATGATCGCCCCGACTGAACGCGGCTGGCAGCAACTGGAAGGATCGTTTCCGGTTTCAGAGCCAGACGGCAGGTCACTTGCCGCACCATATCCCGAAATCCCGCCCGCATTGGCGGGATTTCGTTTTTATATCATTATCTTGCAAGGAATTTCGAGGGTTGCGACTTTTTGTCTCTGCTTTCGGAACTGGTGGCTATACTTTCGGCCCATAGGGGTGGGGCACATGACCGCACCGCCTGCCAGCAATGCTTCGGGGAGTTCGGGGAGGGGGCAGATGCCAGCGGAAGCGCCTGCAAATATCCTTGTTCTGGGGATCGGCAATGTGCTTTGGGCCGATGAGGGCTTCGGGGTGCGCTGCGTCGAAGAGATGGCCGCGCGCCATGCCTTGCCCGAACGGGTGAGGCTGCTTGATGGCGGCACGCAGGGGCTGTATCTGCTGCCCTTTCTGGAAGAAGCCGACGCGCTGATCGTCTTTGACGCGGTGGATTACGGACTGCCCCCCGGCACGCTGAAGCTGGTCGAAGGGGCCGAGGTTCCGGCCTTTCTGGGCGCCAAAAAAATGAGCCTGCACCAGACCGGCTTTCAAGAGGTGATCGCGACCGCCCAGCTGCTGGGGCGTTGTCCGGCGCAGCTGATGCTGATCGGCTGCCAGCCGGTCGAACTGGAGGATTACGGAGGAGGACTCCGCCCCGAAGTGGCTGCACAGATCGGGCCTGCCATCGAGATTGCGCTGGCGAAGCTGGCCGAATGGTGCGTTCAGGCCGGCGAGGGCGCGACCTCGGGTCAGCTTGCGGATCCGGCGATCCGGCGCGAGGCCTATGAGACGGGCCGCCCCGCCGCCTCTGATGCCTGCCGCGAGGGCGATGCGCGCTTTTTCCCGGGGGCCGGCTGATGTGCATGGGCATCCCGATGCGGCTGGCGCAGGTCGACGGCATCGCGGGGCAAAGCGAGGGCGGCGATCTGATCGACCTCAGCCTGACCGCCGATGCGCAAGCCGGCGACTGGGTGCTGACCTTCCTCGGCACGGCGCATGAGGTGATCGACGCTGACCGCGCCGCACGGATCGCGGCGGCATTGCAGGGGTTGCGGGCGGTCATGGCGGGGGGCGACGCTTCGGGCGCCTTTGCCGATCTCGAGGGTCGCACCCCGGCGCTTCCGTCCCATCTTCAGGCGGCGTTGGCCGCAGGCCGCAAAACGGGTTGACCCATGCATGACCATTCCCACGACATTCTGCACAGCCCCGGCGGGGGCGCCCTGCACCCGCTGCTGGCGCGGCTGGAGGCCGAATTCGGCTGGCCACGCCTGCATTCGCTGCATGACGTCGCAGAGTTTACCGCCAGCCCCGGTCTGCATTGCCTGTTCGTTCCGGGCGACCCCGCCCGCAATCTGGAGACGGTGGACGCGGCGGTGATCCTGCCGGAACTGCGCATGGCCTTTCAGAACGCCTTTGATTGCGCCGTGGTGGGTGACGCCATCGAAGCAACGGTCCGCGAAACCCACAGGGCACTGAAAACGCCGGGGTTTCTGTTCTTCCGCGATGGCTCCTATCTCGGCTCGATCGAGAAGATCCGCGACTGGGACGATTACATCGCCCGCACCAGCCACATCCTCTCGCTGCCGGGTTGAAAGGCAAAGACAATGGCCCAGAATTTTCACCTGCCCCCTGTTGGTTTCGGCCCCGGATCGCAGCCCGACGATGGCGAGGGGCTGGAGTGGCTGCCGCTGCCCTCCGGGATGCGCACCTATGACATGCATCTGCCCGAGGTCGGGAATGTCGCGTCTCTGGCGCCCGCGCTGGCGATGCTGGCCGAGATCGCCGCGGCCTGCGATCGTGTGGCCCAGGGGGCGGCGCCGGTGTCGTTCGATCTGTCCGCGCTGGATGCGGCCAACCGGGCGCTGATGGCGGAAACGCTGGGTCAGGGCGAGGTGTCGCTGCGCGCGCGGGGCGTGCCGGCGGTGGCCGTGCAGGAAAGCGTCTTTGCCGGGGTCTGGGTGCTGAAGGCCGAGGGGATCGACCGGGTCGAGGTCGCGCCCGTGCCGCAGCTTGCCCTGACGCGGGCGTTCCATGCGCAGCGCCCGGCGATCGGGGCCCTGGCCCCGCGCGCGCCGGGGGTGGTGAACGCCCCTGCCTTGCTGGCTGAACTGATGGACAAATCCCTGTCCTGGCGTGGCCCCGGTGATCTGCATGTGGTGAACCTGACCCTGATTCCGCATACCGAAGAGGATCTGCTCTGGCTCGATCAGGCTCTGGGCGAGGGGTCGGTGACCATCCTGTCGCGCGGCTATGGCAATTGCCGCATCACCGCGACCGCGCAGGATCGTCTGTGGCGGGTGCAGTTCTTCAACTCGATGGATGTGCTGATCCTCGATACCTTCGAGGTGACCGCCATGCCCGAGGTGGTGCTGGCCGCGCCCGAGGATCTGGCGGACAGCGCGGGCCGCATTCGTGAAGTGCTGGGGGCGATCCGATGAGCGTCGAGACCGCACGGGGCGGGTTCGAGGGGTCTTATCTGGGCGCCAATGACCGGATCAGCCCGCAGGCGATCATGGAATGCAAGATCTGCTGGACCAGCTATGACCCGGCCGAGGGGGATGAATACCGGCAGGTTCTGCCCGGCACGCCGTTCGCGGCCTTGCCCGCCGACTGGAAATGTCCCGGCTGCGACGCGCCGAAGCAACAGTTCATCGTGCGCGAGGATCCCGGCTCTGACGAGATGCGGATCGCGGCCGAGATCGAGCGGCGCTGCGCCCGGCTGGTCGCCGACTTCCGCGAGGTCTTCAACGCAAAGATGCGCGACGTGCCGATCATCAATCAGGCGCTGCATGTCGAGGCGATGGCCTTTCGTCCCTGGCAGGGCGGCTTTCTGGGGGTGCTGATCGCGCCCTGGTTCATGAACCTGATCTGGCTGCCGGGCGAGGATCAGGACTGGTCGGCCCTGAAGGCGGGCGAGAAAGAGGTGGTCGCCTTTCCCTCGGGCGAATATGAATTCATCCATAACAGCCGCGAGATGACCGGCCCTTACAAGGCCTGTTCGCTGTTCTCGCCGATGGCGGATTTCACCAGCCAGTTGCAGGCCGTCGAGGTCGCGCGCGCGGTGATGGTCGAGCTGTTCAAACCCGAAAACCGCGACGGGACCGACCGCGCCGCCGAGATTCGCGCCGCCCGCGAGGCCGAGCTTGCACCGCCGTCCGAGGCCGGACCGGCATCGGATGCACCGATCCCCAATCCGCGCCCCACGCGCCGGGCGCTGCTGACCGGCGGGCTGGCCGCTGCTCCGGCAGAGGGCGACGATCCGGAGATATCCGGGGGCGTGGAATGATCTCTGCCTCCGTCAGCTTTCGCCTTTTGCCCCGCGACGGAGGGCTTGCCCTTGCGCCGGGGGCGCAGGCGGGGCTGGCGGTGGATGCGCTGATGACGGGGCGCAGGGTGGATGAGGTCAGGCAGATGCTGCCCGCCCTGTTCGGCCTGTGCCGGTCCGTGCAGGAATGGGCTATGGCGCTGGCGCTTGGGCTGCCGCTGCCGCCCCTGGACGATCTGCGCCGCGACATGATCCGCGACCATCTGGCCAGGCTGTGCCTGCATCTGCCGCCGCAGCTTGGGCTAGCGCCCCTGGCGTTGCCGCAGGGCTGGCAGGCGGGGGGGCGCGCGCTGCGGGTGGCGCTTTTCGGGCAGGATGGCCTGCCCGGACCCGGTGATCTGGCCGCATGGAGCGCGGGCCCCGCGCCGCTTGCGCGCCTTGTCGCGGCGGTTCAGGGGCATTTCGCGCCGGGCGAGGCGGTCAGCGATCTGCCGGCGATGACGGATCCGTTCGGCGACGGCCTTGTCGAGAACAGCCTTGCCACACGCCATGCCGGACATCCGCTGCTGATGGCGGTGCGGGGCGCATATGGTCACGGGCCTCTGGTGCATCTGCTGGCCCGGCTGGTCGATCTCGACGCCCTGTCGCGCGGGGCTTTCCCGCCGCCCCGCCGGATGGCACAAGGGGCGGCGCTGGTGCCCTGTTCGCGTGGCTTCTGCGCGCTTGAACTGCGCGCGGCCGGCGGCATCGTGACCCGCTTTTCGCGCCGTACGCCCACCGATCACCTGCTGATGTCGGGCGGGCTGCTGGCGGCCAGCCTTGCGACACTTCCGCCAGACAAGGCTGATCGGGCGCCTTTGCTTGCCATGATCCTTGATCCCTGTATCCCTCTGCATCTGGAGGCCGGACCCCATGCATGAGATGTCGCTTTGCGAAGGGATCCGCGGCATTGTCGAGGATCAGGCCCGCCGCCACGGTTTTTCCCGCGTGACCCGGATGCGGCTGGAAATCGGGCGCTTTGCCGGGGTGGAAAAGGCCGCGCTGAGCTTTGCCTTTGACGTGGTCATGCGCGGCAGCCCGGCCGAGGGCGCGGTCCTGGAAATGATCGACCTGCCGGGCCGGGCAATGTGTTTCGACTGTGCCGAACAGGTGGAATTGGACGACCGCCTGTCGCCCTGTCCCCTTTGTGGCGGTGGCAGGCTGATGCCCGAGACGGGGGACGAAATGCGGATCAGGGATATGGAGGTGATCTGATGTGTGGGATTTGCGGTTGCGGCAGCACGGTGACGGTGGACGGGCGCGAGATCAGCCATGACGAGGCGCACCGGCTGGGCCTGGCCCATGAGCACGCGCAGGATCACAGCCATGGCCATGGGCACAGCCATGCCGCGAATGGTCACGCGCATGACCATGGTTCCGGCGATCACCACCACCATCATCACGACCATGCGCCGGGCCATGGTCACCATCACGACTACGGCGCGGGCGCGGCGGGTCTGTCGGTGCCGGGCCTGACGCAGCAGCGGCTGATCGAGGTCGAGACCTCGCTTCTGGCCCGCAATGACGGGTTGGCTGCGGGCAACCGGCGGGTACTTTCGGCGCTGCGAGCCTTTGCGGTCAACCTTGTCTCATCGCCCGGTTCTGGCAAGACCACGTTGCTGTGCCGGACCATCTCGATGCTGGAAGGCCAACCGCTGGCGGTGATCGAGGGCGACCAGCAGACCGAGAACGATGCCGACCGGATCCGCGCCACCGGCGCGCGGGCGGTGCAGGTCAATACCGGCAAGGGCTGCCATCTGGATGCGCAGATGGTGGGCGGTGCGATGGATGCGCTGCGGCTGGAACCGGCCTCGCTGCTGTTCATCGAAAATGTCGGCAATCTGGTCTGCCCCGCGGCTTTTGATCTGGGCGAGGATGCCAAGGTCGCGATCCTGTCGGTGACCGAGGGTGAAGACAAGCCCTTGAAATACCCTGATATGTTTACGGCCGCAAGGCTTGCCATCCTGAACAAGATCGACCTTGCCCCCCATTGCGATGCCGATCCCGAGGTCTATGAGGCCAACCTGCGGCGGGTGAACCCCGGCATAGACATCCTGCGCCTTTCGGCCCGCACCGGCGAGGGGATGCAGGCCTGGATCGACTGGCTGCGTGCCGGTCTGGCGACAAAGTCCTGAGCCATGCCCACGCCGCGCCCCTTTGTCCTGCTGGTGGATGACGAGCCGCATTCGCTTTCGGCGATGCGCATGGCGCTTGAGGATGAGTTTGAAATCCTGACCGCCCCGGATGCCGCCGCCGCCGCCCGGCTGATGGAAGAGGAATGGGTGCAGGTAGTGGTCTGCGACCAGCGGATGCCCGGCCAGACCGGGGTGGAGTTCCTGACCGGGCTGCGCGAGCGCTGGCCGGAAACGGTGCGGCTTCTGATAACCGGCTATACCGATCCCTCGGCCATCGTCGATGCGATCAATCTTGCCGGCATCCATCAGTTCATCGCCAAGCCCTGGCATCCCGACCAGTTGCTGATGGCGGTGCGCAATGCGGCGCAGCTTTTCCATCTTGCGCGCGAGAATGAACGTCTGGCGCTGGAGATGCGCCGGCTTGCCTCGACCTCCGAAACCCGGCTGGAAAAGCGCCGGCGGGCGTTGCGTCAGGGGCAGGGCTTCGACAGCGTGCTGCGTGCGCCCAACTCGCCCATGAACGCCACGGTTGATGCGGCGCGGCATTATGCGGCCTTCGATGTGCCGGTGCTGCTGACGGGCGAGCAGGGCACCGGCAAGGAGCAGCTTGCGCAGGCGATGCATCTGGCCTCGCTGAGGGCGGACCGGCCCTTTTACGCGCTGGATCTGACCGGAATGCCCGATGAGCTGGTCATGGTCGAGCTGCTGGGCGCGCGGCGCGGGGCGGTGGCCGGGGGAACCAGCCGGATCGGCCTGATTCAAAAGGCGGATCGCGGGACGCTGTATCTGTCGGGGATCGAGACCATCACGCCCGAATTGCAGCTTGTGCTTTTGCGCATCCTGTCCGGGCGCGGCTTCACGCCGGTCGGCGGGCAAGAGACGCTGACCAGCAATCTGCGCCTGATCGCCGGCGCCGGCACGGATTTGGCGGCTCTGGTCACCGAAGGGCGTTTTCGCGCCGACCTCTATTACGCTCTGGCGGTGGCCGAAATTGCGGTGCCGCCCCTGCGCGCTCGGCGCGGCGATATCGCCATGCTGGCCCAGCACATGCTGGCCGAGCTGGCGGCCCGTCATGGCAAGCTGGTGCATGGTTTTGACGGGCCCGCGCTGGAATTTCTGGAAAGTTACGACTGGCCCGGCAATCTGCGCGAATTGTCGAACGAGATCACCCGGATGCTGATCCTTGCGCAAGACAGCGTTCTGGGCGCCGATCTGATCTCTCGCCCGATCCTGCAGGGTCCGCCGGGTGAGGATGGCGCCGGCCGTCTGACCCAGGCGGTGCTTGCCGGCGTCGGCAGCCTGAAAGAGCGGGTCGAACTGATCGAAATGCGTATCCTGCGCGAGACGCTGACCCGCCATCGCTGGAACAAAAGCCGCGCGGCGGCCGAGCTGGGTGTGTCGCGGGTGGGCCTGCGCGCCAAGCTGGACCGCTATGGCGTCAAGGACCCGGCCGAGCGTCAGGCCACCCCGGAAGAGGAGGAATAGCCATGTGTCTGGGAATTCCCGGTCGCATCATCGCCATGACCGATCCCGCGCGGATGATGGCCATGGCCGAGGTCTCGGGCGTGCGCCGCGAGGTCAATATCGCCTGCGTGGCCGAGGGGCCGCCCGAGGGGCTGATCGGCCGCTGGGTGCTGATCCATGTCGGTTTCGCCATGAGCCTGATCGACGAGGACGAGGCGGCGCGCACGCTGGCCGCGCTGCATGAACTGGGCGAGGCGCAAGAGGCGCTTGAACAGATGGCCGAAGCCGACCGGGAGATGGCACGATGAAATTCGCTTCGGAATTCCGCGATCCCAAGGCGGCGCGCGCGCTGCTGGCCGCGATTGCCCGCCGCGCCGAGCAGATCGGCGCCAGCCGCGAAAAGCCGGTGCATATCATGGAGATCTGCGGCGGCCACACCCATTCGATCTTTCGCTATGGTCTGGACAAACTGGTGCATGAGGGCGTGGAATTCATCCACGGCCCCGGCTGTCCGGTTTGCGTTCTGCCGCGTGCGCGGATCGATGAATCCATCCAGATTGCCAGGCGTCCGGGCGTCATCTTCACCACCTTTGGCGATGCGATGAGGGTGCCGGGCCGGTCGCAATCGCTGTTGCAGGCGCGGGCGGCGGGGGCGGATATCCGCATGGTCTATTCGCCGCTGGATGCCCTGGCTCTGGCCCGGAAATACCCCGAACGCGACGTGGTGTTCTTTGGTCTGGGCTTCGAGACGACGACCCCTTCGACCGCGCTGGCCATCCAGCAGGCCGCGCGGGAAGGGTTGGGCAATTTCAGCGTCTTCTGCAACCATATCACCGTGCCCGAACCCATCCACGCCCTGCTGAAGGATCCGCATATGGTGCTGGACGGGTTCATCGGGCCGGGTCATGTCTCGATGGTCATCGGCGTGCATCCCTATGATTTCATTGCCCGGGACTTCCAGAAACCGCTTGTCGTCGCAGGTTTCGAGCCGACCGATCTTCTGCAATCGGTGCTGATTGTGCTGGACCAGATCGCCGAGGGGCGCGCCGAGGTCGAAAACCAATATGCCCGCGTGGTCCCCGAGGAGGGCAATCCGGTTAGTCTGGCCGCCATTGCCGATGTCTATGAACGGCGCCCCAGCTTTGAATGGCGCGGTCTGGGCGAGATCGACGCCAGCGGATTGCGCATCCGCCCGAAATACGCAGCCTTCGACGCCGAGGAAAAATTCGGCATCGGCTATGCGGTGGCGCGCAATCCCGCACCCGAACCCGAGGGCTGTGCCTGTGGCGCCGTCATGACGGGGCGGGTCAAACCTACGGCCTGCCCGCATTTCGGCAAGGGCTGCACGCCAGAGATGCCGCTGGGGGCGCTGATGGTCAGTTCGGAAGGGGCCTGTGCGGCCTATTGGCAATATGGCGGTGCGCGGGTTGCAGCGGAATAGGGCGGGCAGAACATGAACGCAATGGCTTTTGGAACCCTGCGCGACAGCCATGTGACCCTGTCGCATGGCGGTGGCGGCAAGGCGATGGCCGATCTGATCGAGACCGTCTTTTTTCCCGCCTTCGGCCCCGGATCGGGCGAGGATCAGGCGCGGCTGACGGCGGATGCGCTGTGTGAACCCGGCGCGCGGCTGGCCTTGACCACCGACAGTTTCGTGGTCACGCCGCTGGAATTTCCCGGCGGCGATATCGGCAAGCTGGCGGTCTGCGGCACGGTGAACGATCTGGCCGTCGGCGGGGCACGACCGCTGTGGCTGTCGGCGGCGTTCATTATCGAGGAAGGCTGCGAGATTGCGCTGTTGCAGCGCGTGGTCGCCTCGATGGCGCGTGAGGCGGCGCTGGCCGGGGTGCGGATCGTGACCGGCGACACCAAGGTCGTCGGGCGCGGATCGGCGGACGGGGTGTTCGTCACCACCTCGGGCGTCGGCGTGATCCCGGCGGGGCGCGATCTGGTTGCGGCGCGGATCAGGCCGGGCGATGTCGTGCTGGTCAATGGCGTGCTGGGCGATCATGGCGCGGCCATTCTGGCGGCGCGCGGCGATCTGGCGCTGTCGACGGATCTGGTCTCGGACTGTCAGGGGCTTGGGCATCTGATGGAGGCGGTGCTGGCCGCCGCCCCCGGCACCCGAGCCGCCCGCGATGCGACCCGCGGAGGGCTTGCCGCGGCGCTGAATGAAATGGCGCTGGCGGCAGGATGCGGCATCGAAATCAGGGAAGATGCGCTGCCCCTGCGCCCCGAGGTGCGCGGGGTCTGCGAAATTCTTGGCCTTGATCCGCTCTATCTTGCCAATGAGGGAACCTTGGTCCTGTTCGTGCCCGAGGCCGAGGCTGAGGCTGCGCTGTGCGCGATGCGTTCCCGCCCCGAAGGGCAGGGCGCCGCAATCATCGGCCGCGCCGTCGCCGCATCCGAGGGGGGCGCCCATACGGCCCGTGTGCAGATGGTGACCTCCTTTGGCGGGCGCCGCATCGTCGACCGCCTCGTGGGCGAACAACTGCCGCGGATCTGCTGAAACGGACCCTTGCCGGCTTTGCGCGACCTCGGCAGCCCGGACGGGGTGCAGCGAGCCTGTTTCGTCATATTTGGCCGCTTTTGCACCGAGGAGAAAACCCTGCACCAACATAGGCGTAAAACCGTATGTCCTTTTTCGGCTGAACTGTGGCGGGTGGTCGCCCTGCATTGGCTGCTTTCAAAGAGAGCTACTCGATAGGCTCCGCCTCAAGCCAGGAGGATTAACCATGCAGGGGAATAGCGAACATTCCATCGGATTGAATGTTTCGAAGAATAACCACGTCATTGCAGTGGCCGAGGGTGGTCGGGGCGTGTATGGATGTATATGGACCTCGCCTGATTGCAACGGTCTGGTTGGCTCTGGTTCAGAACTCGCCATTGCGGACGTATATCCGGCTTCTGTGAACGGCCCGATCCTTCGTCGCCGCGAGCCCCGATGGATTTCCGCGCGCTTCCTCCTCAATGCCCCCGTGACATCGGCCTCCGCCGTGCCGGTTTGGGGAAGCTGCATTGCAGCGATCGATAACGTGACCAATGACCGTTTTGGGCCGGGTCGGTGCGTCGGATACAACGTTGCGGCACGATGCTGCCGAGAGCGCACTGGTTTGCCGCCCTCGGTCCATGGCGAGGCGCATCCGCCAACCGCAGATCATGCGGGGCTGCGCGTGGTCGCGGAGGGTGCCGGTGACGCGGGCAGGACGCGCCGGAGGATGTCGGCAAGGGTGACGACACCGGTGATCTGATCCCCGTTCATCACCACTGCCAGCTGCACGCTTGCGGAACGCATGCTCGCCAGTGCCTCGTAGATCGGTGTGCCGGCCTTCAGGGTAAAGGCGGGCCGTGCCACGCTTGCAGCCGGGGCCGTATCGGGTTTGAGCAGCAAATCGCGCACATGGATCACCCGCGGCGCGCCACCGCCATTGGTCAGAAGGCGCATGTGGGCCGTCCGGGAGGCGATGTCACGCACCTTCGCCACCGTCGCCTCCGGTTTGACCCTGGTGACGGTCTGCCCCGCCGAGATGATGCTTTCGACCGGCATCGTGCCCAGATCGATCAAGCCGGAAAGCTGGCGTCGCAAGCCCGGCTCCAGCGTGCCGACATCGGCTGAATGCTCGACAAGCTGCCGGATCGTGGCAGCGTCCTGACCGCCCACCGCTGCGCTCTCGACCGGCTCTACGCCGCTCGCCCGCACCAACCTGTTGGCGATGACATTGATCCAGTGCAGCACAGGACGCAGTGGCCAGATATAGGCGCGAGCAAGAACGCCGACCGCCATCGCCGACCTTTCGGGATTGGCGATAGCCCAGGACTTGGGTGCCATCTCGCCCACGACCAGATGGAGGAAGGTGACCAGCAAGAGCGACAGAAAGAACGAGGCGCTCTCGGCGATCCAGCCCGGCGCCCCCCATTCGAGGAGCAGCGGCCCGAGAGCGTAGTGGACTGCAGGCTTGGTGATCGCGCCAAGGACAAAGGTGGTGATCGTGATGCCAAGTTGAGCGCCCGCCAGCATCAGGGTCAGATCATTCATGCCGCGTAGCGCAGCACGGGCCGAAGGGCTGGTGGGGGCGCGTTCTTCCAGCCGGTGGCGGCGCGCACCAAGCAGGGCAAATTCAATGATCACGAAAAAGGCGCTGAGTATGATCAGGGCAATCGTGGCCAAGGTGACGAAAAGCGGATTGGTCATCATTGGTCTTGCTCCTGCTCATCCACGAGTTTGACGCGCACAAGGGTTGGCACATGGCGCGCGATGCGCAGAACATTCACCTCAAGGCGGCGACGCAGGGGGGCATCCGATACCACATCGGCACCGTCGGCCGGCAGATCAACGAGGATCGTGTCGGCCTTGGTGGGCAGGCGCCCCAACTGCGCGATGAGCAGGCCCGAGATCGTCTCGAAATCGCCGCGGGGCAGATCGTGGTTCACCGCGCGCTCCACCTCGTCGAGGTGAACATCGCCTTCCATCACCCAGACGCCCTCGTCCTCTTCGCGTAGCGGCTGGATGGCGTTTTTGTCGAATTCGTCGGTGATCTCGCCCACGACCTCCATGGCGATGTCCTCGATGGTGAGGACGCCGGAAAATCCACCGTATTCGTCGATGACGCAAACCATCTTGTTGCCGGATTTGACCAGTGTCTCAAGCGCCGCCGGCAGCGGCATCAGCGTCGGCACAATAGCGACCGGCCGCATCACCGTGGCCGCCGTGGCTTCCAGTTGCTCGGCATTCACCTTTGGAAGAATATCGGCCAGATGCACGACGCCAACCGGCACGTCATCATCGTCAATGACCGGATAGCGCGTGTGGCCATGCGCCATCATCTCGCGCAGTTCCGCGATGGTGGTATCGGGGTCGACCCAGTCCGCCTGCGCTCGCGGGACCATCGCATGTTCGGCATCCCGGTGGGGGAAGTCTAGGATCCGGTCCATCATGAGCGACAGCTCGACCGGAAGATCGCCGCTTTCGCGGGAGTCCGCGATGATATGGGGCAGGTCCTTGGCCGAGGCGCTGACGTCGAGGTCATGCACTGGCTCGATCCGTAAAAGCCGCAGGAACAGGTTTGCCGCCTTGTCGAAGAAGGTGATCAGCCAGCCGAAGAGCGACAGATAGGTCGTCGTCGAGGCCGCCAGTGCCTTGGCCATAGGTTCTGAATTCGCAATGGCCAGGTTCTTGGGGTAAAGTTCGCCAAAGATCATCTGGACGATGGTGGCGAAGAGCAACGCAAGGATCGTCCCAACGCTGATCCCTATCGATTCGGGAATGCCAACACCGCCCAGCAGCATGCCCAGGGATTTGCCGACCAAGGGCTCGGCGACATAGCCGACCATCAGCCCCGTCACCGTGATGCCGAGCTGAGCGCCCGAGAGCATGAAGCTGGTGCGCTTCGTGACGGCAAGGGCGCGCTTTGCAGCCAAATCGCCACTTGCGGCCTGCGCGGCGAGACGGGTGCGGTCAACCGCCATATAGGCAAATTCCTGGGCAACGAAGTAGGCGCCGGCTGCGATGATAACGAGGATTACGAGCAGGCCAGCAAGCAGAAGTAAGAGCGGTTCAAGCATGGGCGGAATGGGGTCTCATGGTCGGGGGCACTACGCAGGGACCTGTGGTTCCCGTGCAGTGCAAGTGAACGAGATGTCGGGGGAGCATGGTTGCGTGCGAGCGGGCATCCCGCCAAGAGCCCGGAAAGCCTCGGGGTGATCGGAGGATAGGCGGGAAACACCGTGGCAGCGAACCATGAGGAACGCAGGGCAGCGGTCGCCTGCACTGCCGACAATCCGGCAGAACGGGCCATCCGCGCAGGGGCGTAGATATCGATGGTATCTGTTCTGATGCGGAGGATCGAGGCGCTGGACTAGGAGGCTCTTCGTCCCCCGCGGGACTTCGGCTTGGCTCAGGCATTAGGCGCAGTGGTCTGATGCGTGGATCACCAGAACTCCCTCCGACAGGTTTCCATTATCCGCGTTCGGCAATGACGCGGCCTCGCCACGCACCTACACCTTATCGTCTGGATCCTGATTTTTCCAGTGGCGCATGCGATCACCCCATGGGTAGCGAAATTCGATCCACCAATTGCCGGGGCTGGCCACATCAGCGCTCCAAATGACCATAACACCTCGACCCAAGCTACACCGAGCGCCGGTGACGACTTTGCCTCGCGTCAAATCTTGCCCCGAGCTATGCAGATCATCATTGGTCAGGGGATGGTGTTACAGAGTTAGTCCGCCCCGCCTTCCACCAAGATTCGCGGCATCGTGACAGCCCGTGTCGAACGGCTGATTTGGCGTAGGCGACGGTGCACCACCATGGAGGTCGATCGGCCGCAAAAGGCCGTCTTTTCATCCCTCCGCCAGCACGGCTTTTGCATACCGCCCCGGCGGTTGGCCGGTGTGGCGGCTGAAAGCGGTGCTGAAGGTGCTGGCGGAACCATAGCCCACCCTCGCCGCGACCTCCTCCAGCGCAAGGCTGCCGCGCCGCAAGAGATCGCGCGCCACCGCCATGCGCCAGATGGTCAGGTATTCCATCGGCCGGCGGCCGACCAGGCGGGTGAACCGCTCGAAGAAGGCCGAGCGCGACATGCCGGCCGTTTCGGCCAGGTCGGGAACCGTCCACGTGCGGGTGATGTCGCCATGCAGGCTGCGCAGGGCGCTGGCGATGCGCGGATCGGAAAGGCCGCGCAGCAGGCCGGGTGCCGCGGCTCCTTCCGGCGCGGCGCGCAGCGCCTCGATCAGCAGGATCTCGACCAGACGCGCCAGAATCAGGTCGCGGCCCGCATCGTCGCGCGCAGCCTCCTCGCCCAGCATATGAACCAACTGCGTCAGGCGGGGCACGCCGCGCAGATGGATCATCCGGGGTAGCAGGGTCACCAGCAGCGCCGCGTCCGGCGCCGCAAAGGTGAACCAGCCGCCGAACTGCCGCATTTCGGGCGGGCCGTCCTGCCGGCCGTGGCGAACCTCGTGCTTCGCCGGGTCGGTCCGGGCGTCGATCCGGCGCAGCGGGCCGGGGTTCAGGCTGGACATGCCGAAACGCGGCGTGGCGGGCAGCAGCACAAAATCGCCGGCCTCGACGGTGACCGGCTCTTCGCCCTCGACGGACAACCGGCAACGGCCCATCGTCATCGCCGCAAAGGCCGGGCGGCCGAATTCGGTATATTCAACCGCCCAGTGGCCTGCGGCGGTGATCCCCTTCGAGAACACCGCCTGCGGGCGCAAAAGTTCGATGACCTGAGCAAGTGGATCCGACATTCAGGACTTCCGCAAATTCAATCAGGACTTCTGATTGGTGATACTCCTGACCATGCACGCTACATTCCTGCTGTCAACTCAGGAGATCATCATGAACACCGTCCTCATCACCGGCACCTCGTCGGGCTATGGGCTGGAAACCGCCCGCTATTTCCACGCGCAGGGCTGGCAGGCCATCGCCACCATGCGCACCCCACGCGACGGGCTGTTGCCCGAAGGCCTGCGCATCCTGCCGCTGGACGTCACCGACCCGGCCAGCATCGCCGCCACCATCGAAGCCGCCGGCCCCATCGACGTGCTGGTGAACAACGCCGGCATCGGCCTTGTCGGCGCCTTCGAGGCCGCGCCGATGGATTACGTCCGCAAGCTGTTCGACACCAACACCTTCGGCACCATGGCCATGGTGCAGGCGGTGATCCCGCAGATGCGGGCGCGGCGGTCGGGCGTGATCGTCAACGTGACCTCCAGCGTGACGCTGGCGCCGATGCCGCTGGCCGCCGCCTATACCGCCAGCAAGCAGGCGATAGAGGGCTTTACCGGATCGCTGGCGCATGAGCTTGCGGCCTTCGGTGTGCGGGCAAAGCTGGTCGAACCGGGCTATGCCCCGACCACGCGGTTTTCACAGAACATCGACTTTGCCATTGAGGACATGATCCCCGAAGCCTATGCCGATTTCGCTGCGCCGATCTTTGCCGCCTTCGCCAGCCCGGCCCTGACCACCAGGGAAACCGACGTGGCCGAGGCGGTGTTCCTGGCGGCGAATGACACTTCCGACCGGCTGCGCTATCCGGCCGGACCCGATGCGGTGGCGCTGGCGGCCTGACCCATTGTCGGCGGGGGGAAGGACCGCCAGGTTCAGCCCGGCAGCGTGACCACCATGGCACCGCGATCCGTCGCGACGACCGTATGCTCGTATTGCACCACCGGGGCGCGCGGTTCGCTGTAAAGCGTCCAGCCGTCGTCCGCCTCCGTCGCCCAGAGGCCGCCTCTGGACAAGAACGGTTCGACCGTCAGTACAAGCCCCCTGTGGATACGGCGTTTTTCGCCGCGCGCGGGCCAGGTCGGGATTTCCGCGGGCTCCTCGTGCAGCGCCCGGCCGATGCCATGGCTGGCAAGGTTGCGGATCAGCGTATAGCCGCGCCGCTCTGCAAACTTGCCGATGGCGCGACCGATGCCCGCAAGCGGGCGGCCGCTGCCGACCTGGGCAATACCGATCTGCATCGCCTGCCTGCCATCGCGGCACAGCCGATCCAGCGAGGGGCGCACGGGCGCGACGCGATATGTGGCGCCGGTATCGGCGAAATAGCCGTTCTTCGAGGCCGACACGTCGATATTCACCAGATCGTCCGCCGCGATCACCCTGTCGCCGGGGATGCCATGGGCGATTTCCTCGTTGACGCTGATGCAGGTCGCGCCGGGGAAATCATAGGTGGATTGCGGCGCCGAAAGGGCGCCCTCGCGCTCCAGCAGCGCGCGGCCGATTTCGTCCAGTTCGCGCGTGGTCATGCCGGGTTCCATCGCCTTCGCCATGGCCTGCATGGTGTTGGCGACGATCCGGCCGATCTCCTTCAACCCGTCGAGTTCGTCCTGATTGGTGATCGTCATCGCCTGTGCCCGCTTTGATCTGATGCTGTAACCGACATCATAGCGGTGATGCGTGGCGATGTCCCGCATCACTGTCTTGACCGCCGCTCCGAATCGTAACATATATAGTTACATGAAACGTGACAGTCGCCTTTCCTCGGTCCTTCATGCCCTGCTGCACATGGCGGAACAGGACGGACCTGTGACCTCCGAGGCGCTTGGCCGGTGCCTCGGCACCAATCCGGTCGTGGTGCGCCGCACCATGGGCCTCTTGCGCGAGGCCGGGCTTGTCACGGCCGAGCGAGGGCACGCCGGGGGCTGGCGCATCTCGGCCGACCTGGCGGCGGTCAGCCTGCGCCGGCTGCACGAGGCCTTGGGGGAACCGGCGATCTTCGCGATCGGCAACCGCAACGAGACGCCGGAATGCCTGGTCGAGCAATCGGTCAATGCCGCGCTGGAGGGTGCCTTTGCCGAGGCCGAGGCGCTGCTGCTGGAACGTTTCGCCGAGGTGACGCTGGCCGATCTGGCCGAGGATTTTGCCCGCCGCCATGCGCAGAGGCGGGCGGCGAAGGAGTAGGACATGCAGGACGTGATCGTGATCGGGGGCAGCTATGCCGGGATGGCCGCCGCCCTGCAGCTGGCGCGTGCGCGCCGCAAGGTGCTGGTGATTGATGCCGGGCAGCGGCGCAACCGTTTCGCCAGCTATTCACACGGCTTCCTTGGCCAGGACGGGGTGGACCCGGCCCGCATCTGGGCCGAGGCGTGCCGGCAGCTGCTGGCCTATCCGACGGTGACCTGGGTTGAGGGCTCGGCCAGCACCATCGCCGGCGGCAAGGACGAATTCCGTGTTTCCACGGCAGCCGGCGACACATTCGCGGGCCGCCGCATCCTGCTGGCCACAGGCGTCGCCGACCGGCTTCCCGACATTCCGGGTCTCGCCGACCGCTGGGGCCGGACGGTGTTCCACTGCCCCTATTGCCACGGTTACGAGCTGGACCAGGGCCGGATCGGGGTCATCGCCACCGGCGCGATGTCGCTTCATCAGGCGCAGCTGCTGCCGGAATGGGGCGAGGTCACCTTCCTGACCAACGGCGCCCTGACACTGGAGCCGGAGCAGCGCGACGACTTGCGCAGCCGCGGCGTTGCCATTGAGGAAACCCCCGTCGCCCGGATCGCGGGCGAGGCCGAGGTGGAACTGCGCGACGGCCGGGTGCTGCCCTTCGCCGGTCTGTTCACCGCGACCGGGACCGAGCCGGCCAGCCCGCTGGCCGAGGCCGCCGGCTGCGAGTTGATCGAGACGCCGATGGGCCGCCAGATCGTGACGGATGAGACGAAGGAAACCAGCCTTCCCGGCATCTTTGCCTGCGGCGACGTCGCGCGGGCACCGCATTCGGTGTCACTGGCGGTGGGGGACGGGGCATGGGCCGGGGCGCAACTGCACCGCTCGCTGGTCTGGCCGGAATGAGCGGCGCGGCCCATCCGGGCGACGGTGCCAGCTATGCCGGCCGCGTCGCGCGCCATGTGCCGGGCCTCAAGGACCTGCACCGCATGGCCGGGCTGCTGCTGGCCGAGCGCGTGCCCGAGACGGGCCGCGTCCTGGTCCTCGGCGCCGGCGGCGGGCTGGAGCTGCGCGGCTTCGCCGCGGCCCATCCCGGCTGGCGCTTCGACGGCGTCGATCCTTCGCCTCAGATGACCGCCCAGGCGCTGGACATCCTGGGCCCGGAGGGCGGCCGCGTCACCTTCCATCAGGGCTATATCGATGATGCCCCCGAAGGCCCCTTCGACGGCGCGACCTGCCTGCTGACCCTGCATTTCCTGCCGCGCGAGGAACGCCTGCGCACCCTGCGCCAGCTGCATCGCCGCCTGCGCCCCGGCGCGCCCTTCGCCATGGCCCATCACAGCTTTCCGCAGGCGGACGGCCAGCAGGATCTGTGGCTGCGGCGCAATGCGGCCTGGCTGGTCTCGGGCGGCGTTCCCGAGGCGCAGGCCATGGCCGGCATGGCCACGATGAAGGAACGCCTGCCGGTGCTGACGCCCGAGGAGGATGCCGCGCTTCTGGCAGCGGCGGGCTTCCGCGAGGTCCAGCTGTTCTATGCCGCTCTCACCTTCAAGGGCTGGATCGCCCGGGCGTGACAGTGCCAGATCATGCTGCGGCAATTTCATCACCGTCCTCGGTGACCGGTTGCGCCAGTGCCTGCGCCACAGCGTCGGAGACGGCGTCCGCCGCCGAGCGGACCGGATCGGTCTTGAGATGCGCATAACGCGCCGTGGTCTGAACCTGCGTATGGCCGAGGAGCCGTCCGATCATCGTCAGGTCCTGCCCGAGCTGCAGCGCATCCGAGGCGAAGGAATGGCGTAGATCATGGATACGAAGATCGTCCAGCCCGGCGCGCTTGCGCAACCGCCGCCACGGCTTCTGCATGTCGGTCAGGTGCTGACCCTCCATCCGGCCGGTGATGACATAGGGGTTTCCGTCGATCTTCGGGATGGTTTTCAGGACCTTGATGGCCGCCTTGCCGATCGGGACCAGCTTGGCGCCGGTCTTGGAATCCGGCAGGCGGAGAAGACCGTTGCGGTAATCGACATAGCGCCATTTCAGGGTCTGAATCTCGCTGAGGCGGCATCCGGTCAGAAGAAGCAAGCGGATACAATTGGCCGCTTCGGGCTCCTCCGTTGCACAGTCCAGCACCTTGCCAAGCCGTGCCAACTCGTCCGGGGTGAGATAGCGCTCGCGCTTTTCCTCCCGGTATCGCTTCACCTTCCAGCAGGGGTTCACTCCGTCGGTGCGCACGCCCCAGGCATGGGCCACGGTGAACATCACCGAGAGGACGCCGAGGGTCCGGTTCGCCTGATAGGGGATATGTCGCATCGACTGGTGCAGTCCGACGACGTCGGCCCGGGTGATGTCGATGATGCGATGACTGCCGAACCTCGGATTGATGAACAGATCTATGGATCGCTCGTACTCGCCATAGGTCGAGGCTTTACAATGCAGCGCGACGTGATCCGAAAGGAAGCGTTTGCTGAACTCTTTGATGGTCGGGGATGCCTTCCGGCGGTCGCGCTCACCGGCGGGATCGGCCCCGAGCCGCACATCCGACAGATACTTCATCGCCTCGGTGCGGGCCATTTCCGGTGTCATCGCACCATGCAGCCCGATGTTGACACGGCGCGACCGGCCGCCGGCACGGTACTGGGCCAGATACATCTTTCGCCCCGATGGATAGACGCGCAATCCGAAGCCCTTCAACTCTTCGTCCCAGAGGAAGAACTCCTGCTCGGCCGGCGCCGCCGCGTCGACGGATCGTTTCGTGATCTTTGTCATCTTCACCCCTCCAGTTCCGGAATTTCCGGAAGCAAATCGGAAGCAACAGGAAGCAAATCACTGTGCTGCTGTGGCGAAGAGAAGGGTAGGGGTGTCTGCGCTGTAAATCAATATTAACAGATGGTTGTGCGAGTATTGGCGCTTTCTTCGCACCATGGCGAAAGGTGGCGAAGACGCCCAGATCAAAACTCATAACCTGAAGGTCGTAGGTTCAAATCCTACCCCCGCAACCATCTTTACTTGCGCCCCCGCTGCATCCGCCGCGGGGTTTTTGCGTTGCGCCGAAAGCGTAAGGATTCCGGCAAGATCGCCCTGAACGTCGATCTCGATCCGATCCTCCCCCGGCGTCAGCACGATCCGGTCGATCAGCGAGCGGATGATCTCCGCCGCCTCGATGCGCTGCGTCTCGTCGTCGCTCTGCAGCGTCTCGTAGAGCTGCTGCACCCGCGCCCGGTATTGCAGCGCCATCGAGGGATGCAGCAGGGGCGGGGGCTCGTCGGTACTGGCCAGGAAATCCTGCAGCTCCGCCTTGCGGGCGCGCAGCTTGTCGCCGCGCTCCTTCACCGCCTCGATCGAGATGGCGTCCCGCATGTAGAGATCCATCAGCTTCTCCTCCTCGCGGGCGATCCGCTTCAGTTCCGCCTCGGCCTTGTCGATGCCGGCGCCGCTTTCCATGCGCAGCCGGTTGGTCTCCCTCGTATAGGCGTCGCAGAACTCGGCGAAGAGGTCGGGGTCGACCAGGCGGGTGCGCAGGGCGTTCAGCACCCGAGATTCCAGCTCGTCGCGGCGGATGTTCATCCGGTTGTCGCAGGTGCCCTTGTTGCGCGCCGTCGAGCAGCCGATCAGCTCCTTCGAGATCGCCGAATAGCCGCCGCCGCAGCAGGCGCACTTGGTCAGCCCCGAAAACAGGTATTTGGGCCGCCGGCGGTGGTTCACCTTGCGGACGTCGGCGATGCCGCGCGCGTCCCGTGCAACGGTATTGGTCTTCTGCCGCGCCTTCACGGCGTTCCAGAGATCGTCGTCGAGGATGCGCAGTTCCGGCACCTCCTGGATCACCCAGTCCTCTTCCGGGTTGGGACGCGCCTGGCGCTTGCCGGTATCGGGATCCTTGATGAAGCGCTGCCGGTTCCAGACGATCCTGCCGACATACATCTCGTTGTTGAGGATGCCGTTGCCGCGCTTCGGGTTGCCGTTGATCGTGCTGAAGCCCCAATCTCCGCCCGAAGGGGCGGGGATGCCGTCCTTGTTCAATGCCATGGCGATGGCCTTGGCCGATTTGCCGGCGGCATAGTCGCGGAAGATCCGGCGCACCACCTCGGCCTGCGCTGCGTTGATCGTGCGGTCGCCGCGGCTCGGCTCGCCATCGCCGTCGAACTTCTTGACCACGTCGTAGCCGTAGGAATTGCCGCCGCCGGACTTGCCGGCCTCGACCCGGCCGCGCTGGCCGCGCCGGGTCTTGTCGGCCAGATCCTTCAGGAACAGCGCGTTCATCGTGCCCTTCAGCCCGACATGCAATTCGCTGATCTCGCCCTCGGAGAGCGTGAACATCTTCACGTCGGCATAGCGCATGCGCTTGTAGATCCCGGCGATGTCCTCCTGGTCGCGGCTGATCCGGTCCAGCGCCTCGGCCAGCACTAGGTCGAAGCGGCCGCGCGTCGAATCCATGACCAGTGCCTGGATGCCGGGACGCTGGATCATGCTGGCGCCGGAGATGGAATGGTCGGAATATTCCTCGACCACCCGCCAGCCTTCCTTCTCGGCCCGCAGCCGGCACATGCGGAACTGGTCGGTGATGGACGCATCGCGCTGCTGGTCGGAGGAGTAGCGGGCGTAGATTGCGACCTTCATGGCGGCACTCCCTGTCGGATCAGGAGGCGCCGGGTTCCCTGGTCTTGCCCTGCGCCTCGAAATTGCCTCTGGCGGCCTGCCTACCCAGCAGGCGCACCAGCCTGACGAGGCGCGGGTCGGGATTGCCGCGGGGCGTGAAGCCGAGTTCCGGCTCGCCGAGCAGCAGGGCGTCGAGCAGCGCCTCGCGTTCGCTCCGCGTCATCGTGGCCTGGGTTCGGGAAGCTGGCAAGGTCATAATCGCCAGCATCGGCACAGAGATCCGCTTAAGCAATGGAAATCGCTGTGGAATAATCGGCGGTGAATGGCATGGGCCGGGGTGCGGCAAGGCAGGGTGGCGTAGAGCAGCGCGCTCCGGCGTCGTGCAATGACTTGCCGGAATCCGGGATCAGCGCGACCGATGCCGGCGCCAGACCTCGATCATCCAGCCCAGCATCACCGCATTGAGGACATGCCACAGGAAATGCGTGCCGAAGGGCAGGGCGCCGCAGAGGGGCTGATCCAGCGTGCGGAAGGTCAGCGAGACGATCAGGATCCCGGCGCCGACGGCGAGGCCGCGCGCCGTTTCCGGCAGGCGTCTGCGCAGCAGCAGCGCATAGATCAGAATCAGCAGCGGCACCGGCGCATAGCTGGCAGACGAGCCGAGGCCGGGGATCATCGCGAAGACCGGCACCGTCGCGGCAGCGTAGGGAATGAAGCCCGCCGTTACCAGGGCGGCGATCCAGGGACGCGCCCCGAAATAGTCCCGTGTGGCGGCGAAGACGTAGAGCAGGATGAAGCCGACGATCGGCAGCACGTCCATCAGCCCGGTCAGCCGGTTGGCATGGGTGTGGAACAGCCAGGAGCCGAGGCCGATCACGAACAGGACCGCCGCCAGTGCCCGGCCCATCGCCATTTCCGGCCCGCGCAGCCGCGGCCACAGGACCAGGGCGGCGATCAGGAAGGCCATGTTGGTCAGCGCATTGATCGGCTCGGACCAGTAATCCGGGCCGGTCCGTTCGCAATAGGCGTCGACAGGGGAAAGCCAAGTCATCGGAATGCTTCCGGACAAAGGTCAGGATGCAGCTGTGCGGGGCGCAGTGCCCGCGAGGCCGGGGCGATATCCGTGATCATCCATTGTCGTCCATCCAGGCTCATCGTCCCCGTGCAGGATACGGACCCAGGCGAAGGAAGGTAAGTGCTGCGCTGTTGTGAAGGTGGATCGCCACACAGGGCGGAAAGCGGACTTTCGCCAGTGCGGTGTCGTATCTGTGCCAAACCGCTTAAGCCGACATTTTGGCGACACGGCGACAGTAGGCAGACGTGACCAGCCGGTCAGACCAGATATGGACCTGCGGACTTCAGGTTATGAGCCGAGTCCACTGATCCTTTAGACCCATTTGATTTCAACAAGATAACAGGCAACCCTTTGAAATGGCGCCTATGCAGGGAACTCTCAACGCTTCTCACCGGATTTGGACGGATCAGCGTACGCAGAGGGACGCATTCGTGGGTTGACCAGACGTTGACAAGGGTCACTGATAACAACGAAAGACCATCGACGATGCCACAGACCCGGTCGCGACACCAAAGGTGGGACCCCGCATTCGCGGCGAGGCTTGCGAAGACATATTGTTGACCTTGCGCACTCCCTTCACGCCTCCACTTCAAACATAATCGATCGTGATGGCCCAAGGCATCGTGGCAGCGGGGCTCAATGACCAAGCGACCAAAGGAGAAGACGACCGGGGCGCCTTGAATCAGGCCTTTCTCCCGGCGTTTGACCGCCACCTCCGATGCGCGCTGGCACAACAGACACAGCGCATCGGACATCCCAGAGAACGGTCACCGTCGCCCCCGATCTCCCATGCCGTCGAAGAGCCTGCCCAAAATGGCGCCATGCGGCAGGTTAAGAATCGATACGCTGATACTCTGGAAGTAGTCCGTGATTCTCGAGGCATTCACGCAAAGACTCAATACTAAGGACGGTAAAAAACCCGCCCTCATGTTTTGCTCCCTGCCGTTCGAGACTTTCGATAGTCATCCCGAGCACGAAGCCCCACTCATGAAATACAGGGCCACCGCTGAAGCCACCGCGAGGTGCTCCCGAAACAACAAAGCGAACATATCGGTCAAGACGAGTATCGATAACCGCATTGATCTCGACTGATGCAGCTACGAGAACCGGACCGTTTGTAAGGGGAATCGGCGGATAGCCGAAGGCCGTTGCCTTGGATAACATCCAGTATTCGTCGTTTATCCAATCATCGTAGTGCCCACCCAGAACAAGATGAGGCGTGTTGATATCAATCCCTCTTAGCCGGAAAGCCGCCACATCGATATTGGCATTTTCATGGTAGTAGGGACCGTCGGCGATCTTGGGACTGCTGTGGTTTAAGCTCCAGGTCGGAATTTCCCCATTCATCATCGAATTCGTTGGGACGAACTTCCTTAAGTCCTTTTTGAACAAGATGCCGCGAGTATGCGGCACGACACTAAGCACGCGATTGCCTTCAATGACATGCCGAGCGGTCAGGTAAACGCCTTCGCCGATGTGAAACGCTGTGCCGATACCTTGGTCGCCCTCTGGCGTCTCGACGGTGATGAAAGCGCAAGCTAGACTGGTGAGCCTGACGATGCGTTGGACGTCGCTTTCTTCCATATGCACCTCCGAGCATAAGCACAGTCAAAGACCAATATCCTTGATGCGCGAACGAGTGTCAGACGTATGCGCATTCAAGTTGGCCAAACCCAAGTCCCATAGGCCTGAAATGCGTCACCAATCTCTTGTGCTGCCAGGTTGTTCACGATTCCAGCGTTAAAGGAATGCGGGATCGTACGGACCTTCACCGGGGAATATGGAAGGTATGGGCTCTTGATCGCCGGGTCAACGAATGAAACACGCGAGTAATCGTTACCAGGGGTCTTGAGCCAAGAAATCCCGATTGCATCAGCCCCAGTGGATTGAACGAAAAGTCGAGCCGCCTCAAAAGAATGACCTTGAGTGCAAATATCGTCAACGATTAGGACCTTCTTTCCCGCACGTAGTGGAGGGCTCTTGTAGCGTAACGCTAGTTTTCCGGTTCTAACAGGGTCCTTCCGAAGCCTGGTGGTCTTCAACTGATTCTCTGGTGTTGGCTGCCGACCGCTATTTCGGATTGCCTGTGATTTTTCCGCTGATGCGTGTCGCACCAACAGGTCATCCAGATACTGAGCCTTCAGCGAGCCTGCGACGATCTTAAGAGCATTTGTAAGAAGTCCCTTGGGCGAGTCCGTCCTATGTCCTGGATATGGGCAGACATAATCAACCTCCGCCCCAATGCCTGAAAAATGGATCCGCGAGGCCATTAGGAGGCCCCAGTAGCGAAGGTCCCCTCTACTGAACTTTGCAGCGGCTTTGGCATCGGTTGAGTACTTTGCGCCCTCAGGATAGCGCTTGGAGACCTCAGCAAGAGGTGCAATGGATAGAACTCTGAACCCGTCAAACTCGTGTTTCCAGAACCAGTCCTTTGGTCGCAGACAGCAACAATCTATAAACCTTGCAATATCGAGCGCAGAAGCGAACTCAAAACCATAGGGCGAGTTGTCAGCATACCACTTTGCATTCAGGAAAAGCACACCGCTATTTCGTGTGGCCTGCATGTCCTCATCGGTTGAACCAATGTAAACTGCCTCTTGAGGCGTAGCTCCATACTTTTTGAGCACATCAGCCATGGCACCTGAATCTTGCTTGGCCCGAAAATCGACACCTTTGATGTGCAGAGGTATTTTTAAGCCTGCCGCCTCTTGAAGGAAATCGGTGAATGGCTTTTGGGTATCGGTCATCACCCAATTAGAGTTGCTTACCATCGCTATCTGAACACCAGACTTTGCCAGGAACTGCAATAGCTTGATTGCTTCCACCAACGGCTCTTTTTCCAGCTTCTTCCTCACTAGGACATCGCGGAGAGAAATGAGTGCAACTTTAAGTGTTTTCATCAGGCACCTAAAAAAGTGATAGCTGCTGGCGCTGGCGCTCAGGGCGCGAGCGAACGCTTGCTAAGACAAACTGCACGAACTCGAGCTGTTGCTGAGGAACAGTAAACACAGATGCTTTCTTGGCGATTTCTGTGTTAACCCAGTCAGGGACTTTTCCGAATGGCAGGCGAAGGCAAGCGATTGGCCTTGAAAGAGATGCAGCATAGCGAACTGTATGAGCCGTTCCACTCTTCGCCGCCCACTCTACGGGAATCAGAGCGGCCGCAAGTGCCGCCTGCAGCCGATTTCGCTTCACGAAATTCTTTGAGCTGTAGGTGTCAGCAGGTAGATACTCCGTGACAATTGCACCGCCACTCTTCGCGATCGCATCACGAAGCTTTTCTGAGTTTCTCGGATAGTCCGAGAAGATTCCGGTTCCGAGAAATGATATGGTTGGGACACCCGCGCGAAGGCTCGCACTATGAATTTCTTGGTCGATCCCGACTGCGAGACCGCTAACAGTTGGACAAGACCACTCAGATAAATTGAAGCCCACATAGCGTGACAACCAGATCCCATCGTCGGATGGCTCCCGCGAGCCCACAACAGCAATCGATGGACCACGCAGCACCTCTGAATTGCCTTGGACGAACAGCCACCGCGGCGCATCCGGAAGGTCGAGTAGTTGGCTTGGGTATTCCTTGTCTGAATGAAAAATGACCTTTCCATCGATCTTTGTGAGACGATCGAGCAGCTCATAACCTCGGCTTAGGGCACGTTCCCGTGTGCTACCCCACGGTGCGGCGGTCTCATCTGACAACCTAGCCCCGGCAGAGCGTAAGATCGTCGAAACGTCATTTTTGTTTTGTAAATCAATAACTTCCGCGTAGGCGATCCCTCTTTCCGAGATCTTCCGTAGAGTCTCGAATCCCACCCCCTTGATGGAGCTAAGCGCTAGGAAACTGATGATCTCTTGTTCCAAGTATGCAAGCCGGTATGTCGGAGGATTTTTCTGTTCTGGCAATACACTTAACACTCGTAGCGCTGCATCGGCAACACGGCTCAACTGGGGCCGCCGATGTTCCTAGATATTGATCGTGAAGGCGCTTCCCGATGACATGCGCGCCCAACTCCGCGCAGGGGTTCCATGGGCGCATCGAACATGCCCGCGAACGGTTCCTGTCACCCGAAGAACTGACCCGGCTTGCGGCCGTGCTGGATGCCGCCGAAGACCAACGCGCCGTGGCGATCATCCGCATGGGCATGCTGACCGGCGCCCGGGTGGGCGAGGTCCGGACCGCGCGGTTCGAACAGTTCAACCTCGACTTTGCCATCTGGTCGAAATTCGCTTCGACGACCAAGCAGCGCAAGACCCACCGGGTGCCAATTTCGCAGGACGTAGCGGCCATCGTGCGGCTGCGCCAGCAGGTGGTTTCTTACTGCGGCGCCTGTCGACCGGCTGCTTTGGAGTACGCAGGTGTGAGCATCCGGACGAGGTGAACGACTGCTCTGGGCCGACCTTGCCTGTCCGGGGGCAGATCGCCCGGCTCGGCCAAACCTGCCACTTGCTGTCCCGCAGCGAGTTGCTCGCGAGTCCATTGCTGCCGTTGGAGACTGATCCGGCGCAAATGATCAGCTCTGGATGTTCCGTCCACTGTTTCCAGGTGTGGTCAACCGGCTGTACTCGCCACCGAGCTGCAAGGTGAGCGTCCCGGTCGGCCTTGTTACCATGCCGACCATCCCCATGTGATGCGAATCAGGGCAGGCACCACCATCAACTGACCGCGGGCGACCCGCATCCGCCCTGGCATCGCGGATATCCGGGTTTCTTCGGGGTTCGGGCAGCGGCCTCGCCATCCGCCGTCAGATCGCCCCGGCCATATGCAGTCCGAGGCCAGCCAGTGCCGCACCACCAAGCACGAGGCCGATGCCGAGCTTCAGACGGAACACCGCGAGGATCGCCAGCGCCGAAAGGGCCATCGCCCAGCCATCCAGTGTTTCCAGCACCGGAACGCTGGTCGAGACCGGGCCCCAGTCGAAAGGCTCGACCTCGCGCCAGACCACATGGATCGCGAACCATATCGCGAGATTGAGGATCACCCCCACGACCGCCGCCGTGACCGAAGCCAGCGCCGCCGCGAGCGCCCGGTTTTCCCGCAGCCCTTCCATGAACGGTGCCCCGAGCAGAATCCAGGCGAAGCAGGGCGCGAAGGTCACCCATGTCGTCAGGACGCCCCCGAGCGTTGCCGCCAGCAGCGGCATGGCCCATCCGGCCTCGCGCATTGCCCCCATGAAGCCGACGAACTGCAACACCTTGATCAGCGGCCCCGGCATGGTTTCGGCCATGCCGAGACCGTCGAGCATCTCACCCGGCTGCAGCCAGCCATAGCTGCCGACCGCCTCCTGCGCGACCCAGGCCAGCACGGCATAGGCCCCGCCGAAGGTCAGCACCGCGAGTTTCGAGAAATAGAGCGCGATGTCGGTGAAGACGCTGCCCGGCACCAGGGCGAGCAGCAGCAGCACCGGCAACAGCCAGAGCGCGACCGCCGCCCATCCCGCGCGAAAGGCGTTTCTGCGCGCCGAGGGCGGAAGGTCAAGGTCTTCGCCAAGGATCGTGTCGGCGTCGCTGACATGTGCGCCACCTGACGAGCCATGTCCGCCGCCGCCCCGGAAGGCCGCAATCCCGGCCTTTGCCCCGATCCAGCCGATGGCCGCCGCCAGCGCCACGATCACCGGGAAGGGTGCATCGAACAGGAAGATGGCCAGGAAGGACGCGGCGGCCAGGCCGAGCATGACCTTGTTCTTCAGGGCACGTTTGCCGATGCGGAACACCGCTTGCAGCACGATCGCCAGCACCGCGGCCTTGAGCCCGAAGAACAGCGCGGTCACAACCGGCACATCGCCATAGAGCGCGTAGACCCAGCTCAGCACCATCATGGCGATGAAACCCGGCAGGATGAACAGCATCCCCGCGATCAGCGCGCCGCGCACGCCGTGCATCAGCCAGCCGATATAGGTCGCCATCTGCTGCGCCTCGGGGCCGGGCAGCAACATGCAGAAGTTCAGGGCATGGAGGAATCGCGCATCCCCGAGCCACTTCCGCTCCTCGACCAGTATCCGGTGCATCACCGCGATCTGGCCGGCCGGCCCGCCGAAACTCAGCGCGGCGATCCTGGCCCAGACCCCGGTGGCCTGGCCCAGCGTTGGAAATCCATCACGCCGTTTCATGTGGCGCTCCGGCCCGTACCCCTGGCGTTGGTGGGCCAGTTGTGGATCTCGTCCGTGGCATCGCGCGCCCAACGGTAGAAGGCGTCATAGAGCTGCAATCCGGCATCGAGTTGTTCCAGATCGTCGGAATACATCCGCGACAGGCCCAGGGACGCCGCAAGCAGGCCCGCCGCTTCGGGGGCGAGGTCCAGGCGGGCGGTATCCGCCCCGCGCACGATCAACGCCAGCCGGTCGAGCGCCGGGATGCTCAACCGGGTTTCCTTCAGCAGCGTGTCGAAGGTGCAGTCCTCGCCGCGATGGCTCCAGAACACGCCTTCGACATCGAAGGGCATGGCGCCG
This sequence comes from Paracoccus denitrificans, assembly GCF_900100045.1. GTDB lineage: Bacteria > Pseudomonadota > Alphaproteobacteria > Rhodobacterales > Rhodobacteraceae > Paracoccus > Paracoccus denitrificans. Next base: position 155,807 of record NZ_FNEA01000013.1, read on the forward strand.
AACCGCTCGGCCACTGCGGGGACCTCGGCCGGGGCGACGAACAGAAACACCGCCCGTGGATCGATGAAGCGCCGGATCAGCCAGGGGCAGGCGATGCGATCGATCTTGGGCCGCGCCCGTGTCACCCACAGGCTGCGACCCTGCGGATCATGGCCGGTGATCCTTGTGGTCGTGACGAGTGGCAGGCCGGCGGCAAGCCATGCCGCCATGCCTCCCTCCAGATACTCGGCTGCGACCCCTTCATGGCGCAGCCAGGCGGCGACGCCCTGGCTGCGCCCGTGTCCCTCGGCGCATAGGACCACCACCGGACGATCCAGGCTGCGGGCCAGCTCCGAAAGCGCCGCAGGAGCGATTTCATCCTCAGCCAGCCATCGGGCGGAGGGGATGAGACGGGGTTCGGTGTCTCTCGCATCCGCCCGGCGCAGGTCGAGGACGACGGGGCATCGTGCGGTGCCGATCAGCTTGGCGAGCTTGTCGCAGGTTATGGCATCAGGCGCAGGCATCTGCGTTCCCTCCATTGAGTCAGTTGTCGGAATGGAACGCGAACTTCGGCTGGCGCCTCGTGGGGCGTCGCAAGACCCCATGCCGGAAAATTCCGACGACGACGATGGAATGTCAAGACGGTTGCCCGGTTCAGACCCGGTTCGGTCGCCCTTTACGGTGCGATCCGGGTGCGTCTCGCGATCGCTCCCCGCCCGATATCGCGCCTCTCCAGCCTCATGTCGCAGCCTTGAGGTTTACCCGTTCCTCGAGCTTTGCCGCGGCTTCCTTGCGCTCGCTGTATCGGTCGGTCAGGAAGGCCGACAGGTCGCGGGTCGCCAGGGTGAACTTCACCAGTTCCTCCATCACGTCGACGATGCGGTCGTAATAGCTCGACGGCCGCATGCGGCCGGCCTCGTCGAACTCCTGATACGCCCTGGCGACCGAGGACTGGTTGGGGATCGTCAGCATCCGCATCCAGCGGCCCAGCACCCGCATCTGGTTCACCGCATTGAAGCTCTGCGAGCCGCCCGAGACCTGCATCACCGCCAGCGTGCGGCCCTGCGTCGGACGGATCGCCCCCATCGACAAGGGGATCCAGTCGATCTGTGATTTCATCACCCCGGTCATCGCGCCGTGGCGTTCCGGGCTGGTCCAGACCTGGCCCTCGGACCACAGGCACAGATCGCGCAGCTCCTGCACCTTGGGATGCGACGGGTCGGCATCCTCGGGCAGCGGCAGGCCATTGGCGTGGAACACCCGCGTCTCGCAGCCGAAATGCCGCAGCAGGCGCTCGGCCTCCAGCGTGGCGAAGCGGCTGTAGGAGCGTTCCCGCAGCGAGCCATAGAGCAGCAGGATGCGCGGCGGATGGGTTGCGCGCGGAACCGGGGGCAGGTCCGGCTGGTGGACCGCACCGGGCGACAGGTTCGGCAAGTCGGGGATCATGCGCGGGCCTCTTGCGGGGTTGCTGCGGGGAACCAGCGGCGGCCCAGCCACAGGGCGGCGTTGACCAGAAGGATCAGAACCGGCACCTCGACCAGCGGGCCGATGACCGCGGCGAAGGCCACGGGCGAAGCCAGCCCATAGGCGGCGATGGCGACGGCGATGGCCAGCTCGAAGTTGTTGCCGGCGGCGGTGAAGGCGATGGCGGTGCTGCGCGGATAGTCCCGGGCGATCAGGCGGCCCATGGCGAAGCTGACGACGAACTGGATGGCGAAATACAGCACCAGCGGGATAGCGATCC
>NZ_FNEA01000046.1 GCF_900100045.1 Paracoccus denitrificans
ATCGCGGCCGTCAACGTCGTCTTGCCGTGGTCAACGTGACCAATCGTCCCAATGTTGACGTGCGGTTTCGTCCGTTCAAACTTTGCCTTTGCCATGGGCATGGCTCCTTATGTTGACGGTGCGTGCAATCACGCACCCTACGGGGTTGGTAGGGTGCGCGGTTGCCCACGCACCGCCGGGATTACGCGTATTTCTTCTGGATCTCGTCCGAGATGTTCTGCGGCACGGCCTCGTAATGGTCGAACTGCATCGTGAACACCGCGCGGCCCGAGGACATCGAACGCAGGTTGTTGATATAGCCGAACATGTTGGCCAGCGGCACAAAGGCGTCGATGACGTTCGCGTTGCCGCGCGTGTCCTGGCCGCGGACCATGCCGCGACGGCTGGTCAGGTCGCCGATGATCGAGCCGGTATATTCCTCCGGCGTGACCACCTCGACGCGCATGATCGGCTCGAGCAGCTTGGCGCCCGCCTTCTTCAGCCCCTCGCGCATACCGGCGCGTGCGGCGATCTCGAAGGCCAGGACCGAGGAGTCGACGTCATGGAAGGCACCGTCGATCAGCGCCACCTTGAAGTCGATCACCGGGAAGCCGGCCAGCGGGCCCGAATCCATCACCGACTTGATGCCTTTTTCCACGCCCGGGATGTATTCCTTGGGCACGGCACCACCGACGATCTTGGACTCGAACGAGTAGCCCTCGCCCGGCTCGGTCGGCTCGATCTGCAGCTTCACGCGCGCGAACTGGCCGGTACCGCCGGTCTGTTTCTTGTGCGTGTAGTCGATCTCGGCCGGCTGCGAGATGGTTTCGCGATAGGCCACCTGCGGGGCACCGATGTTCGCCTCGACCTTGAACTCGCGCTTCATGCGGTCCACGAGGATGTCGAGGTGAAGCTCGCCCATGCCCTTCATGATGGTCTGGCCCGATTCCATGTCGGTCTCGACGCGGAAGGACGGGTCTTCGGCGGCCAGGCGCTGCAGGGCAAGGCCCATCTTTTCCTGGTCGGCCTTCGACTTCGGCTCGACGGCGATCTCGATCACCGGCTCGGGGAAGGTCATGGTTTCCAGGACCACCGGCTTGGCCGGATCGCAGAGCGTGTCGCCCGTGGTGGTTTCCTTCAGACCGGCCAGCGCGATGATCTCGCCGGCAAAGGCTTCCTCGATCTCCTCGCGGTTGATGGCGTGCATCACCATCATCCGGCCGACGCGCTCGCGCTTGCCCTTGGTCGCGTTCAGCATCTGGTCGCCCTTCTTGAGCTGACCGGAATAGATGCGCGTGAAGGTCAGCGAACCGACGAAGGGGTCGTTCATGATCTTGAACGCCAGCGCCGAGAAGGGCTGGTCGTCCGAGGCCGAACGCTCGATGTTGCGGGTCTCGGTCTCGTCGCCCGGCGCAAAGCCCAGATAGGCGGGAACGTCGGTCGGCGCCGGCAGGAAGTCCACCACCGCGTTCAGCAGCGGCTGCACACCCTTGTTCTTGAAGGCCGAGCCGGCCATGACCGGGAAGAACGACAGCGACAGCGTGCCCTTGCGGATCAGCTTGCGCAGCGTCGCCTCATCGGGCTCGTTGCCGTCCAGGTAGGCTTCCATCGCCTCGTCGTCCTGTTCGACGGCGAGTTCGATCATCTTGCCGCGCCATTCCTCGGCGACGTCCTGCAGCTCGTCGCGGATCGGCTGGCGGACCCAGGAGGCGCCCAGATCCTCGCCCTTCCAGACCCATTCTTCCATCTTGATCAGATCGACGATGCCTTCCAGCTTGTCCTCGGCGCCGATCGGCAGTGCGATCGGGCAAGGCGTGCCGCCGGTGCGGTCCTTGATCATGGCGACGCATTTGAAGAAATCGGCGCCGATCTTGTCCATCTTGTTGACGAAGACGATCCGCGGAACCTTGTAGCGGTCGGCCTGGCGCCACACCGTCTCGGTCTGCGGCTCGACGCCGGCATTGCCGTCCAGAAGGCAGATCGCGCCGTCCAGAACCGCCAGCGAACGCTCGACCTCGATGGTGAAGTCGACGTGGCCGGGGGTGTCGATGATGTTGAAGCGGCAACGCTCGCTATCATCGGGGGTGAAGTCCGCATCCTCGTGGCGCTGCCAGAAGGTGGTGGTCGCCGCCGAGGTGATGGTGATGCCGCGCTCGGCTTCCTGCTCCATCCAGTCCATGGTGGACGCACCTTCGTGCGTCTCGCCCATCTTGTGGTTCTTGCCGGTATAGAACAGGATCCGCTCGGTCGTCGTGGTCTTGCCCGCATCGATGTGGGCCATGATCCCGAAGTTCCGGTAGCGCTCCAGCGGATATTCGCGTGCCATAAAGGGCCTTCCTTCCGGTTACCAGCGGTAGTGGCTGAACGCCTTGTTGGCGTCGGCCATCTTGTGCGTGTCCTCACGCTTCTTGACGGCGGTGCCGCGGCCGTTCACGGCATCGGCCAGCTCGCCCGCGAGGCGCTCTTCCATGGTGTGCTCGTTGCGCTTTTTCGAAGCGTCGATCAGCCAGCGGATCGCCAGGGCTTCGCGGCGCGACGGACGGACCTCGACCGGAACCTGGTAGGTGGCACCGCCGACGCGGCGCGAGCGCACTTCGACCGAGGGCTTCACGTTGTCGAGCGCCTCGTGGAAGACCTCGATCGGCTCGCGCTTCAGCTTGCCCTGGACGCGGTCGAGGGCGTTGTAGACGATGCGTTCGGCAACCGATTTCTTGCCGTCGATCATCAGGTTGTTCATGAATTTGGTCAGCACGCGATCGCCATACTTGGCGTCGGGCAGGACTTCGCGCTTCTCAGCGGCGTGACGACGGGACATGTGCCTATCTCCTTACTTCGGACGCTTCGCGCCGTATTTCGAACGACGCTGACGACGATCCTTGACGCCCTGGGTATCCAGAACACCGCGCAGGATGTGGTAGCGGACACCCGGAAGGTCTTTCACCCGGCCGCCGCGGATCAGCACGACCGAGTGCTCTTGCAGGTTGTGCTTTTCGCCCGGAATGTAGGAGATCACCTCGAAGCCATTGGTCAGGCGGACCTTGGCCACCTTACGCATGGCCGAGTTCGGCTTCTTCGGCGTCGTGGTATAGACGCGCGTGCATACGCCCCGCTTCTGCGGGCAGGATTGGAGGTGCTGCGACTTCGAGCGCTGCACCTTGGGCTGCCGCGGTTTGCGGATCAGCTGTTGGATCGTCGGCATTCGGTTCCCCGTCTTGCTTTCGTCAATACTCGCAGCCATCGGCTGCGCCACTTCTCGACGGCGAATCACGCCCATCGTGAAACGCCACAACCCATCCTCTCCCCAAGAGGGTGAGGACGGGTCGAATTACCAGAGGATCGGGGCATTCCGGCCCGGATCATGACCACAGAGGTTCTGGGCCCCGATCAGATTCCTGACGGGTGAAGGGCGTATATGGGCAAACCGGGGGTGAGTCAACAACCCCCCGGGGCATGACCGGCACCGGAAATCCGGGCCCCGGCCCTTCATGCGCCTCATCGCGGCCGGTCGGCGCCGGGCAAGCCGAAATCGCGCGCGGCGCGGTCCAGCGTATCGAGGTCGATGCGGAACCTTTCGACCAGAATCCGGCCCCTGCCGGCCGGGTCGTCCGGGCACGGATAGCCGGCGCCGATCGCGCCCGAGTCGTTGTCGTGGTTCAGGGAGCGCACGAACATCGCCTTGCCGGCCAGCGTCACTCCGGGCATGGACAGGCCGATCTTCCAATGCTGGAAATGCACGGCGCTGCGCTGCGCATCGGGCGGCAGATAGACGGTCAGCCCGGCCGATGCGTTATGGATCACCCGCTGCTCGACCGAGACGCCGTCCCGCGTCACCTTCAGCACCAGCCCGCGGGAATAATCGCAAGAGAGGCGCCGCCGCCTTTCCCACAGCGGGCGCATCGCCGCGAAATCGGTGCGCGCGTCGCGGATATAGTCGATGGCCACGGCATCGTCGTCATCCTGGCGGAAATGGCCGACGACATCGGCATCGGGCTCGATATGCGGGGCGATCGCGGCCATGCAGGCGTCGAGATGCTTCTCCATCGGCGGGACCAGTTCCAGCCGCGCCTGGGGCATGATCCCGGCCAGTTCGCGCAGCCGCGACAGCCAGGGCTCGGGCAGGTCCGGGCCGGTCATCAGGACCAGGGTGAAATCCGGGTCGGTCTGGGCCAGCAGCCCCGGCAGGGTGACGTTCTCGAACCAGAACCAGCGGCGCGCCAGCCGCTCGGGATCGTAGAGAAAGGCCCGGCGCTCGGCCAGCGTCTCGTGCATCACCTGAAAGCCGCGCCCGCCAAGATAGGAAAACCGGCACAGGCCCAGCATCTGCACCCGCATCAGCCCCTCCGTTGCAATTGCCGCTCGCGCAGGATGGTATAGATCCCCGCCCCCACGACCAGCGCCGATCCCGCCCAGGTCCACAGGTCCGGCCATTCGCCAAAGATCGCCAGCCCCAGCACCACGGCCCAGACCAGCGACGTATAGCGGAAGGGCGCAACGACGGCGATCTCGCCCACCCGCATGGTGGCGACGGCGGTGATATAGCCGACGGTCAGAAACAGCGCCGCCAGCGCCAGCAGCGAAAGCTCCGCCACGGTCGGGACGCGCCAGCTTTCCCCCGTGCCCAGCACGAAGCCCGTCAGCATCACCGCCAGCGCCGCGTAAAAGGCGATGGCGGACGAGCCGACCCCGGCCGAGAAGGTCCGCGTCGCCAGGTCGCGCAGCACGATCAGCAGCATCGCCGCCAGCGCAATGGCAGACCACATGTCGAAGGCTCCGGTTCCCGGTCGCAGGATCAGCAGCACGCCGAGAAAGCCGATGCCGATGGCCAGCAGCCGGCGCCAGCCCAGCCTTTCGCGAAAGAACAGCGCCGCCGCCAGCGTCACCGCAAGCGGCAGGGCCTGCATGATCGCCGAGATGTCGGCCAGCGCCATGCGCCGCAGCGCCAGCAGGTAAAGCACGGTCGAGACGACATCGGCCACCGTGCGCAGCGCCAGAGGCCAGACATCGCCGCGCGGCACCCGCAGGCGGACCCCGCCCTGCGCCTGCGCGACCAGCAGCATGACCAGCAGCACCAGCGCGCCGCGAATGGCGATGGATTCGTAAAGCGGCAGGGTCTGGGTCACCGCCTTCATCAGCGCATCGTTGCAGATGAAGGCCGCCATGCTGAGCATCATCAGGGCCGAGCCGCGCAAGTTGTCGGCCGCGCTGGCTGAAAAGACCTGCGGCTCGGCGGGTGGCCGTCCCTTCCGGCTGAATGAAAGAAACGGCGTGCGCATGGCGATTCCCGGCTGTTTTTCAATGCTTAGGAAAGGCGCGATGGAAAGGCCATAGCCTGTCAGGCGCCGCGCTGACTGGTCGGAGGGTCCGCGGCCTTTTCGTCACGGAACCACGCGCGGCCAGGCCCGCCGGAGGGACCGGCCCTCCCGCAGCCACGGTCAAGCGTTGCGCCTATACCAGCGCTTTTTCCAACCTGACCGGAATATCAGATAGCCGATCGCGAGCACGACGCAGCCGATACCGCCATTTCTCATGGCCCATGAGAAGTCGGATGTGAGCGCGAGCAATGCGTCCAGCAGCATGGCCACGCCAAAAACCACCACGACCCCGCCGATAACGACGGGCCACAGGCTGCGCCTGAGGTTAGCGCCGCAACCCGAGCATACCGAAAAATTCTCTTTCACCTCGGAACCGCAATGCCCGCAAAGCTGCATGAATATTTCTCCTGGATAATCGTTACACAGACAGGCCGCCGGCGGAAAAAGTCAAACGGCGGCAAGACTCCCTGCCTCGCTTGTCCGCCCGGTGCCGGCAAGGCGCATTACGCAACCTTTCAGCATATTACAACTGTACGATGCAGCTTTGGATTGAGGCAGGCACGCCCTGCCTCGATAAAAAAAGGCCCGGCAGCGATGCCGGGCCTTTCCTGTTCTTTCCGGGGACGATCAGTCCTCGCCGCCGACCTCGGCCGGGGTGTCTTCCGGCGCGATCAGCGCGGCGGCAGCTTCCGCCTCGGCGCGGCGCGCCTCGATCACCTCCTGGTCGCGGTCGGTCGCGATGCGGCGCACGCGAGCGGTGGCCCCGCCGGTGCCGGCCGGGATCAGCCGGCCGACGATGACGTTCTCCTTGAGCCCGACAAGCTTGTCGCGCTTGCCCTGGACGGCGGCCTCGGTCAGCACGCGGGTCGTCTCCTGGAACGAGGCGGCCGAGATGAAGCTGCGGGTTTGCAGCGACGCCTTGGTGATGCCCAGCAGCACCGGCTCGCCCGTGGCCTGACGGCCGCCCTTGGCTTCGATCTTGGCGTTCTCTTCCTCGAACTCGTCACGGTCGACATGCTCGCCCTTCAGCAGCGTGGTGTCGCCGCTGTCGAGGATCTCGATCTTCTGCAGCATCTGCCGCACGATCACCTCGATGTGCTTGTCGTTGATCTTCACGCCTTGCAGCCGGTAGACGTCCTGCACCTCGTCGATCAGGTAATCGGCCAAAGCCTCGATACCCATGATGCGCAGGATGTCATGCGGCGCCGGGTTGCCGTCCATGATGTAGTCGCCCTTCTGCACGAAGTCGCCTTCCTGCACCGGGATGTGCTTGCCTTTCGGCACCATGTATTCGACCGGCTCCAGCGTGTCGTCGGCGGGCTCGATGGCGATGCGGCGCTTGTTCTTGTAGTCCTTGCCAAAGCGCACATAGCCGTCGATCTCGGCGATGATGGCGTGATCCTTGGGACGACGGGCCTCGAACAGTTCCGCCACGCGGGGCAGACCCCCGGTGATGTCCTTGGTCTTGGCGCCTTCGCGCGGGATACGCGCCACCACGTCGCCGGCCTTGATTTCCTGCCCGTCCTCGACCGACAGGATCGCCTCGACCGACATCGGATAGGTGACCGGGTTGCCCTGCTCGTTGCGCACCGGCTCGCCATCCTGATCGACGATGATGATCTCGGGCTTCAGCTCGTTGCCTTTGGGGGCCGAGCGCCAGTCCGTCACGATCTTCTGCGTCATGCCGGTCGCGTCGTCGGTCTCGTCGCGGACCGAGATCCCCGAGATCAGATCGACATATTTCGCCACACCGGCCTTCTCGGCGATGATCGGCAGGGTGTAGGGATCCCATTCGAACATCTTCTGCCCGCGGGCGACGGCATCGCCCTCGCGCACGAACAGTTTCGAGCCGTAGAACAGCTTGTGGCTGGCCAGCGTGTCGCCGGTGGCCGACTTGATGTGCAGCTGCATGTTGCGGCTCATCACGATCAGCTCGCCATTGGCGTTTTCCAGCGTGCTTTCGTTCTCGAAAGCCACCGTGCCCTCCTGCGCCGCGGCGATGAAGGACTGCTGGCCACCCTGGGCGATGCCGCCGATGTGGAAGGTCCGCATCGTCAGCTGGGTGCCCGGCTCGCCGATGGACTGGGCGGCGATGATGCCGACCGCCTCGCCGATATTGACCAGCGTGCCGCGGGCCAGGTCGCGGCCATAGCAAAGCGCGCAGACCCCGTCGTCGGATTCGCAGGTCAGGGCCGAGCGGATGCGCACGTTCTGCACGCCCGCCGCCTCGATCTCGTCGGCCTTGCGCTCGTCGATCAGCTCGTTCTTGCGCACGATCACCACGTCCTCGCCCGGGACCAGCACGTCCTCGGCGGCGACGCGGCCCAGCACGCGCTCGGAAAGCGGGCTGACCACCTCGCCGTCGTTGACCGCCGCCGAGGCGGTGATCGCGTGATCGGTGCCGCAATCATGCTCGCGGATGATGCAGTCCTGAGCCACGTCCACCAGACGGCGGGTCAGGTAACCCGAGTTCGCCGTCTTCAGAGCGGTATCCGACAGACCCTTGCGCGCGCCGTGGGTCGAGTTGAAGTATTCAAGAACGGTCAGGCCTTCCTTGAAGTTCGAGATGATCGGCGTCTCGATGATCTCGCCGTTCGGCTTGGCCATCAGGCCCCGCATGCCGCCCAGCTGCTTCATCTGGCTGACCGAGCCCCGCGCGCCCGAATGGGCCATCATGTAGACCGAGTTCGGCTCCAGTTCGGCGCCCTTCTCGTCCTTCTTGGTGGCCGAGATGGTCTTCATCATGGCGTCGGTGACGCGGTCGTTACATTTCGACCAGGCATCGACGACCTTGTTGTATTTCTCGCCCTGGGTGATCAGGCCGTCCAGGTATTGCTGCTCGAACTGCTTGACCTGATCCTGGGTTTCCTCGACCAGATCCCATTTCGTCGGCGGCACGACCATGTCGTCCTTGCCGAAGGAGATGCCGGCGCGGAACGCCTCGCGGAAGCCGAGGCCCATGATCTGGTCGCAGAAGATCACCGATTCCTTCTGGCCGCAGTAGCGATAGACGGTGTCGATGACGTTCTGGATGTCCTTCTTGCGCAGCAGGCGGTTCACCAGCTCGAAAGGCGCTTTCGCGTTCTTGGGCAGCAGCGCGCCCAGGCGCAGGCGGCCGGGCGTGGTTTCGAAACGGGTGATGACCTCGTTGCCGTTCTCGTCGATCTGCGGCAGGCGGGCGGTGATGCGGGCATGCAGATGCACCGCGCCGGAGGCCAGCGCGTGTTCCACTTCCTCAAGGCTGGTGAAGGCCATGCCCTCGCCCTTCATGCCCTCGCGCTCCATGGTCGTGTAGTAGAGACCAAGGACCATGTCCTGCGACGGCACGATGATCGGCGCGCCGTTGGCGGGCGACAGCACGTTGTTGGTGGACATCATCAGCACGCGCGCTTCCAACTGCGCCTCAAGCGACAGCGGGACGTGCACGGCCATCTGGTCGCCGTCGAAGTCGGCGTTGAAGGCCGAGCAGACCAGCGGGTGCAGCTGGATCGCCTTGCCTTCGATCAGGATGGGCTCGAAGGCCTGGATGCCCAGCCGGTGCAGCGTCGGCGCACGGTTCAGCAGCACCGGATGCTCGCGGATCACCTCGTCCAGGATGTCCCAGACTTCGGGGCGTTCCTTCTCGACCAGCTTCTTGGCCTGCTTGACGGTCGAGGACAGACCCTTCGCTTCAAGCCGCGAATAGATGAACGGCTTGAACAGCTCCAGCGCCATCTTCTTGGGCAGGCCGCACTGGTGCAGCTTCAGCTCCGGCCCGGTCACGATGACCGAGCGGCCCGAGAAGTCCACCCGCTTGCCCAGCAGGTTCTGGCGGAAGCGGCCCTGCTTGCCCTTCAGCATGTCGGACAGCGATTTCAGCGGGCGCTTGTTGTTGCCCGTGATCACGCGGCCGCGGCGGCCGTTGTCGAACAGCGCATCGACCGATTCCTGCAGCATCCGCTTTTCGTTGCGCACGATGATGTCGGGTGCGCGCAGCTCGATCAGGCGCTTGAGGCGGTTGTTGCGGTTGATGACCCGGCGATAGAGGTCGTTCAGGTCCGAGGTCGCGAAGCGGCCGCCGTCCAGCGGCACCAGCGGACGCAGTTCCGGCGGGATGACCGGGATCACGGTCAGCACCATCCATTCGGGACGGTTACCCGATTCCAGGAAGCTTTCGACGATCTTCAGCCGCTTGATGATCTTTTTCGGCTTCAATTCGCCGGTCGCCTCCTTCAGCTCCTCGCGCAGCTGCTCGGCGGTGGCGGCCAGGTCGATATTGGCCAGCATCTCGCGGATCGCCTCGGCGCCGATATTGGCGGTGAAGGCGTCGGCGCCATACTGGTCCTGCGCGTCGAGGAACTCCTCCTCGGTCAGCAGTTGGCCATAGGAAAGGTCCGTCAGGCCCGGCTCGATGACGACGTAGTTTTCGAAATAGAGGATGCGCTCAAGATCGCGCAGCGTCATGTCCAGCATCAGGCCGATGCGGCTCGGCAGCGACTTCAGGAACCAGATATGCGCGACCGGGGCGGCCAGCTCGATATGGCCCATGCGCTCGCGCCGGACCTTTTGCAGCGTCACCTCGACGCCGCATTTCTCGCAGACCAGGCCGCGATACTTCATGCGCTTGTATTTGCCGCAAAGGCATTCGTAATCCTTGATCGGGCCAAAGATGCGCGCGCAGAACAGGCCGTCACGCTCGGGCTTGAACGTGCGGTAGTTGATGGTTTCGGGCTTCTTCACCTCGCCATAGGACCAGGCGAGGATTTCCTCGGGCGAGGCCAGCGAGATCTTGATTTCGTCGAACTGCCGCGGCGCAGCCAGCGGGTTCAGGGGATTGGTGGCAAGTTCCTGGTTCATTTCGTGTCCTTTTCAGGCGCGGAGCAGGCGAAATCCATCATCCATGTTCCATGGACCCCGTAGGCCCCACTATGCGGAATGGTTTCGCGGGCGTTGTCGTAAGGCAGCCGACAATGTTTGACGGCTGCGCGAAGCATGCGGTTCGCAGGCACCGCGTCGTTATTGGAGGCATTGAATGTCGAAGCGACAAACTCATACCCCCTTTCCCGACGCGGGTTGCCATCCTCAATCCGGGCAATCTCCACGCCACAACCAGCTAAGGCTGTAAGCGACAGCAATACCCCCGAATGGCGGATGGCAACATTCATGCCTATTCCTCGTCCTCCGCATCCAGGAGTTCCATGTTGAGGCCCAGACCCCGGACCTCCTTGACCAGGACGTTGAACGATTCCGGCACGCCGGCCTCGAAATTGTCCTCGCCCTTGACGATGCTCTCATAGACCTTGGTCCGGCCGGCCACGTCGTCCGACTTGACCGTCAGCATCTCTTGCAAGGTGTAGGCGGCGCCATAGGCTTCCAGCGCCCAGACCTCCATCTCACCCAGACGCTGACCGCCGAACTGCGCCTTGCCGCCCAGCGGCTGCTGGGTCACCAGGCTGTAGGGGCCGGTCGAACGGGCGTGCATCTTGTCGTCGACAAGGTGGTGCAGCTTCAGGACGTATTTCATCCCGACGGTGACCGGACGGGCGAACTGCTCGCCGGTGCGGCCGTCGAAGACGATGGACTGGCCCGAGGTGTCGAAGCCCGCACGGCGCAGCGCGTCGTTGATATCGGCCTCTTTCGCACCGTCGAAGACCGGCGTGGAAATCGGCACGCCGCCGCGCACGGCATCGGCATGCTCCAGCAAGGTCTCGTCTTCCATGCCCTCGAAGGTCTCGGCATAGAAATCGTCGCCATAGCCGTTCTGCATCGCCTCGCGCACCGGGGTCATGTCGCCGTTGCGGCGATAGTCCTGCAGCGCCTCGTCGATCTTGATGCCCAGCCCGCGCGAGGCCCAGCCCATATGGGTCTCGAGGATCTGCCCGACGTTCATCCGCGAGGGCACGCCCAGCGGGTTGAACACCAGGTCGACCGGGGTGCCGTCCGAAAGGAACGGCATGTCCTCGATCGGGACGACCTTGGACACCACGCCCTTGTTGCCGTGACGACCGGCCATCTTGTCGCCCGCTTGCAGCTTGCGCTTCACGGCGACGAAGACCTTGACCATCTTCATCACGCCCGGAGGCAGGTCGTCGCCCTGGCGCACCTTCTCGACCTTGTCGTCGAAACGGTTGTCCAAGGCGCGTTTCTGGGCGTCGAATTGCTGGTTCAGCGCCTCGACCTCTTTCGCGGTATCCTCGTCGGCGACGGCAAGCTGCCACCACTGGCCGCGCGACAACTGACCCAGCAGGTCTTCGTCCACGACGGCGCCGGCGCGGATGCCCTTCGGCCCCTTGACGACTTCCTTGCCCATGATCAGCGATTTCAGGCGCGCATAGATGTTGCGCTCCAGGATCGCCAGCTCGTCGTCGCGGTCGCGGGCCAGGCGCTCGACTTCCTCGCGCTCGATCTGCAGCGCGCGCTCGTCCTTGTCGACGCCGTGGCGGTTGAACACCCGGACCTCGACGATGGTGCCGTAGGCCCCCGGCGGCAGGCGCAGCGAGGTGTCGCGCACGTCCGACGCCTTTTCACCGAAGATGGCGCGGAGCAGTTTCTCCTCCGGCGTCATCGGGCTTTCGCCTTTCGGGGTGATCTTGCCGACCAGAATGTCGCCCGGGCCCACTTCCGCACCGATATAGACGATGCCGGCCTCGTCGAGGTTGCGCAACGCCTCCTCACCGACGTTCGGGATGTCGCGGGTGATCTCTTCCGGGCCCAGCTTGGTGTCGCGGGCCGCAACCTCGTATTCATCGATATGGATCGAGGTGAACACGTCGTCGCGGTGGATCCGTTCCGAGATCAGGATCGAGTCCTCGTAGTTGTAGCCGTTCCAGGGCATGAAGGCCACGACCACGTTGCGGCCGATCGCCAGTTCGCCCTGATCGGTCGAGGGACCGTCGGCCACGACCTGGCCCTTGACCACCTTGTCGCCCACCTTGACCAGCGGGCGCTGGTTGATGGTCGAGGACTGGTTGGAGCGCTTGAACTTGCGCAGGCGATAGATGTCCACGCCCGCGTCGCCGGCGCCCAGATCCTCGGTCGCGCGGATAACGATACGCTGCGCATCGACCTGGTCGATGATGCCGCCCCGGCGTGCCATGATCGCGGCGCCGGAATCGCGCGCCACGGTCGCTTCCATGCCGGTGCCGACGAACGGCGCCTCGGCACGCAGCAGCGGAACCGCCTGACGCTGCATGTTCGAGCCCATCAGCGCCCGGTTGGCGTCGTCGTTCTCAAGGAAGGGGATCAGCGCCGCGGCGACCGAAACCAGCTGCTTCGGCGACACGTCGATCAGGTCCACGGCCTCGACCGGGTTCAGCATGAAGTCGCCGGCCTGGCGGGTCGAGACCAGCTCGTCCACGAACTTGCCGCTTTCGTCCAGCGTCGCGTTGGCCTGGGCGATGGTGTGGCGCATCTCCTCGGTCGCGGACATGTAGACCACCTCGTCGGTGACCTTGCCCTCGACCACCTTGCGGTAGGGGGTCTCGATGAAGCCGTATTTGTTCACGCGGGCAAAGGTGGCCAGCGAGTTGATCAGGCCGATGTTCTGGCCTTCCGGCGTCTCGATGGGGCACATCCGGCCGTAATGGGTCGGATGAACGTCGCGCACCTCGAAGCCGGCGCGCTCGCGGGTCAGACCGCCCGGGCCAAGCGCCGAAAGGCGACGCTTGTGCGTAACTTCCGACAGCGGGTTGGTCTGGTCCATGAACTGCGACAGCTGCGACGAGCCGAAGAACTCGCGCACCGCGGCCGCGGCCGGCTTGGCGTTGATCAGGTCCTGCGGCATCACCGTGTCGATCTCGACGCCCGACATGCGCTCGCGGATCGCCCGCTCCATGCGCAGCAGGCCGATGCGATACTGGTTCTCCATCAGTTCGCCGACCGAGCGCACCCGGCGGTTGCCCAGGTGGTCGATGTCGTCGATCTCGCCCTTGCCGTCGCGCAGTTCCACGAGGCCGCGGATACAGGCGATGATGTCCTCCTTGCGCAGGGTGCGCTGGGTATCCGGCGCATCCAGGTCAAGGCGCATGTTCATCTTGACGCGGCCCACGGCCGAAAGATCGTAGCGCTCGCTGTCGAAGAACAGGCTGTCGAACAGGGCCGAGGCGGCCTCGACGGTCGGCGGCTCGCCCGGACGCATGACGCGATAGATGTCCATGAGCGCGCCGTCGCGGCTCATGTTCTTGTCCGCCGCCATGGTGTTGCGGATATAGGGGCCGACATTGACGTGGTCGATGTCGAGGACCGGGATATCCTCGATGCCGTTGTCCAGCAGCACCTTCAGCAGCCCGCCCGAAATCTCGCCGTCGCGGTCGTATTCGACGGTGATCTCGTCGCCGGCCTCGGCATAGATCAGGCCGGTCTGCTCGTTGATGATGTCTTTCGCGACAAAGCGGCCGACGATCTTCTCGAAGGGCAGCAGCAGGTTGATGTCGCCCTTTTCGGCAAGCTGCTTGACCAGGCGCGGCGTCACCTTGTCGCCGGCCTTGGTGATGATCTCGCCGGTCTCGGCGTTCACCAGGTCGAAGCTCGGGCGGGTGCCGCGCACGCGCTCGGGGAAGAACTTCGTGACCCAGCCAGCGGCCTGCCCCTTGCCGGCGCGCTGCAGCTTGTAGTCCACGGTGTTGTAGAAGGCATCCATGATGCCCTCCTGGTCCATGCCGAGCGCATAGAGCAGCGTCGTCACCGGCAGTTTCCGGCGGCGGTCGATGCGCGCGAAGACCAGGTCCTTGGCGTCGAATTCGAAGTCGAGCCACGAGCCGCGATAGGGAATGATACGGCAGGCGAACAGCAGCTTGCCCGAGGAATGGGTCTTGCCGCGGTCATGGTCGAAGAACACGCCGGGCGAGCGGTGCATCTGCGACACCACGACGCGCTCGGTCCCGTTCACGATGAAGGTGCCGTTCTGCGTCATCAGGGGCATGTCGCCCATGTAGACGTCCTGTTCCTTGATGTCCTTGACCGATTTGGCGCCGGTGGTCTCATCGACATCGAACACGATCAGACGCAGCGTCACCTTCAGCGGCGCGGCATAGGTCATGTCGCGGCTCTGGCACTCCTCCACATCGTATTTCGGCTTTTCCAACTCGTATTTCACGAATTCGAGCGTGGCGGTCTCGTTGAAGTCCTTGATCGGGAACACCGACTGGAAGACACCCTGGATGCCCTCGCCGTCCTGGTGACCCTCGGCGTCGCCGGAGCGCAGGAACAGGTCATAGGAGGATTTCTGAACCTCGATCAGGTTCGGCATCTCCAGAACTTCGCGGATATTGCCATAGTAACGCCGGATGCGTTTCTGGCCGACATAAGCTTGCGCCATAGAGGGTCTTACCTTTCGTCTTTCGCTTGCGCAGACCGTCGGGGCCCGGGCGACGCAAGGCGGCGAATGAGGGGCGGGGTTCCATTCGTGCCGCGCGTCCCACCGCGAGGCTCCCGAACCCCGAACATGCCCTGAAGGAAGGTCTGCCAGCGAAACCGCCCTTCAAGACAGGTTCGGCAGGGACCGGGAAAACCCCGGACCCTGCCCATTTCTTCCGAAATCAATCGGCCGAAGCGGCCAATTACTTCAGCTCGACCTTGGCGCCAGCCGCTTCGAGCTTCTTCTTCATTTCTTCGGCGTCGGCTTTCGAGGCACCCTCTTTCACCTTGCCGCCGGCTTCGACCAGATCCTTGGCTTCTTTCAGGCCCAGGCCGGTGATGCCGCGCACTTCCTTGATCACGTTGATCTTGTTGGCGCCGGCGTCGACCAGGACGACGTCGAATTCGGTTTTCTCTTCGGCGGCTTCAGCCGGGCCAGCGGCCGGGCCGGCAACCATCACGGCGCCGCCGGCGGCGGGCTCGATGCCGTATTCGTCTTTCAGGATGTTCTTCAGTTCCTGGGCTTCCAGCAGGGTCAGGCCCACGATTTCTTCGGCGAGTTTCTTCAGATCAGCCATTTTTCCGTTCTTTCCATTAAGTGTTCCAACGTCGGGGTTTCAACCCCACGACGGAATGGGGATTGCCTCAGGCAGCCTCGCGCTCTTCCAGAGTCGCGAGAATGCCAGCGATGTTGGAAGCAGGTGCGCCGATCGCGCCCGCGATGTTGGAAGCGGGGGCACCGATGCAAGCCACGATCGAAGCGATAAGCTCCTCGCGCGACGGCATCTGGGCCACGGCTTTCACACCGGCCGGGTCAAGCGCCGTGTCGCCCATCGCACCGCCCAGGATCACGAACTTGTCGTTCCCCTTGGCGTATTTGTCCGCGACCTTGGCGGCAGCCACCGGGTCATCGGAGAAGGCGAGCACGGTCATGCCCGTCAGATAGTCGGCGATGCTGGCGCAAGGCTTTCCATCCAGGGCGATCTTGGCGAGCCTGTTCTTGGCAACGCGCACGGACCCGCCGGCGTCGCGCATCTGCGCGCGCAGGTCCTGCATTTCGGCAACCGTCATTCCCTCGTAGCGGGCAACCACCACGACGCCAGAGGCATCAAAGATCTGGCCGAGTTCTTCGACCACCTGTTCTTTTTGCGCTCTATCCACGGTTTCACTCCAAGTGTGGGGGTTTCCCCCCGGCTCTACTTTTGCCCTCGGGCCCGGGGCCCGGTGGCGCGTTCAGTCCGCTTGAAAGGTCCAGATGTTTCCAACCAATGGATCGCGCTAGCGCCGTTGATCTGAATTCTCGTCTGATTCCCCATCTCAGGAAGGACTTAGCGACCTTGCGGCCCGCCCTCCGTCTCGGACAGAAGATCACGAGCGTATGACGAATCACACACTCGCGAACGGAATGTCGTTAGACCACCTTGCGCCCCTTGCCAAGAGCCAAGGCCGGAAAACTCGCCCGCGCCCGATCACTCGGCCGCGATCAGGCCCTTGATGCCTGCATTTGCCGCATCGCCTGCAGCATCAGCGCGGCCGACTGGCAAGGCATGGCTCGACAGGAAATGCAGCCGAATATCCGGCGCAAAATGAAAAAGCCCCCGGATCGCGCCGGAGGCTTCCCGATTTCAGGGCGATGCAGCGATTACTGCGCCGCGGCGGTCGAGCCCAGGTCCAGCGACACGCCCGGACCCATGGTCGAGCTGATCGAGACCTTCTTCACATAGGTGCCCTTGGCGCCCGAGGGCTTCGCACGGTTCACCGCATCCACGAAGGCGCGGATGTTCTCGGCCAGCTTCTCGATCTCGAACGAGGCCTTGCCGACGCCGGCATGGACCACGCCCGCCTTCTCGGCCTTGAACTGGACCTCGCCGCCCTTGGCGGCTTCGACGGCAGCCTTCACGTCCATCGTCACCGTGCCGACCTTGGGGTTCGGCATCAGGTTGCGCGGGCCCAGGATCTTGCCCAGACGGCCGACCAGCGGCATCATGTCCGGGGTGGCGATGCAGCGATCGAACTCGATCTTGCCCGACTGGATCGTCTCCATCAGGTCTTCCGCACCGACGATCTCGGCGCCGGCCGCCTTGGCTTCGTCAGCCTTGGGGCCGCGGGCGAAGACGGCGACGCGCACGTCCTTGCCGGTGCCGTTGGGCAGGGTCACGACGCCGCGGACCATCTGGTCGGCATGGCGCGGATCGACGCCCAGGTTCATCGCGATCTCGACGGTCTCGTCGAATTTCGCGCTGGCGTTTTCCTTGACCAGCTTGACGGCTTCCTCGACCGCGAGGTTCGACTTGCCGGCAAAGGCAGCACGGGCGGAGACTTGTTTTTTCGACAGTTTAGCCATGGCTTAGCCTTTCACCTCGATGCCGATCGAACGCGCCGAGCCCAAGATGATCTGCATCGCGGCTTCGACGTCGTTCGCGGACAGGTCCTTCATCTTGGCTTCGGCGATCTCGCGGACCTGCTTGGCGGTCACGGTGCCGGCGGTCTGACGACCGGGCTTTTCCGAGCCCTTGGCGCGGTTGCGCTTGCCCTGCGGCTTCAGGCCGGCGGCCTTCTTCAGCAGGAACGAGGCCGGGGGCGTCTTGGTCTCGAAGGTGAAGGACTTGTCGGCGTAATAGGTGATCACGACCGGAACGGGGGCACCCTGCTCCATCTCCTGCGTCTTGGCGTTGAACGCCTTGCAGAATTCCATGATGTTGATGCCGCGCTGACCCAGGGCCGGACCGACGGGCGGGGACGGGTTCGCCTGACCCGCCTTGATTTGCAGCTTGAGGCTGCCGACAACTTTCTTGGCCATCTGGCCCTCTCCTTATCATCACGCCCCGCCCGAGATTGGGCATGGGGCCGACTTAGCGGTGCGGCTTGGGCCCCGAAGGACCGGCACCTCCCGCAACGATCACGCGGTCTTGGCGACCTGCGTGAATTCCAGCTCGACCGGGGTCGGGCGGCCGAAGATGGACACCGTGACCTTGATGCGGTTCGCGGCCTCGTCCACTTCCTCGACCATGCCCGAGAAGCCCTCGAAGGGCCCGTCGGTCACGTTCACCTTTTCGCCCACGTCGAACCGGATCAGGTTGCGCGGCGCGACTTCGGCCCCGCCCTCGCCGGTGCGATGCAGGATCGCGTTCACCTCGTCGTCGCGCATCGGCATCGGTTTGCCCTGGGCGCCCAGGAAGCCGGTGACGCGGTTGATCGAGTTCACCAGGTGGTAGGTCTTGTCCGACAGCTCCATGCGCACCAGCACATAGCCGGGCATGAAGCGGCGCTCGGAGGTGACCTTCTTGCCGCGGCGGATCTCGATCACTTCCTCGGTCGGGACCAGCACCTCGTCGATCTGGTCCTCGATACCCTTTTCGACCACCGCCTGACGAATCGCCTCGGCGACCTTCTTTTCAAAGTTCGACAGGACGCTGACCGAATACCAACGCTTTGCCATGTCTCGATCGACCCCTGTTTCCTTCCGGGCCGGCCGGGGCCAACCCATTGAATACCTTGTCCGCCCCAGCCGGTTCCAGCGCAATCGCCGCAGGTGCCGGCCAAATTGAAATCGGCGCGCACGACCGGATCGATGCACGCCGTATCACGGGCAGGTCGGGCGGACATAACGCCCCCCGCCCCTCAATGCAAGCCCTCAGCTGCCGATCAGATGGATCACGGCCGAAAGGCCGGTCTTGATCAGCAGGTCGACGAGGAAGAAGAAGATCGAGGCCAGCGTCGCCATGATGAAGACCATGATCGTGGTCGTCACCACCTCGCGGCGGGTGGGCCAGGTGATCTTGCCAAGCTCGGCACGGACCTGGCTGATGAACTGGACGGGGTTGGCCATGGATTTTCCTTCGGTCTTGCAGCGGGTCAGATAGCCTGCGCCGGCCGGCATTTCAAGCACCGATCTGGCAGGGGGTCAGGGCTCCAGAAGCTCGACCCCCGGGATGGCGCGCAGGATCTCGATGTCGCGCGCATAGTTCTCGGCCGAACGGGCATGGGTCGCCTCGTCCAGCAGGCGCAGCGGCGCATGGCCGCCGGCGGGCTGAAAGCGGGCGCGGGCGCGGCGGGCCAGCAGGCGGATGTCGGCCTCGGGCTCGGCCGCAGCACGGCGCAGCAGCCATTCGTAGCCGGCCTGCGTCAGCCCGACATTCGCGGGCGGCGGGTCGGGCACCAGGGCCGCAAGGCCGGGCGGCAACAGCCGCTCCAGAAGCTGCGGGCGCAGCGCCGGATAATCCTCATAGCGCCACAGGACGATGCGCGACACCTCCTCGACCGCCGCCAGCCGCCCGACCAGATCCAGCCAGACGGAGCGCGCCGGATCACGGCCGCACAGATAGGAATCGAGGTCGATCTCCTTGCCGCCCGCAACCTGCAAGGCAAAGGCCGAGACGATGAAGGACGCGGGATCGCGCAGCGACAGATACAGCACCGCCGGCTCGTCCCCCGCCAGCGCGATGACATGCCGCAGCCGTGCCGCCGCGCGCGGATAAAGCTCGCCCTTGCGGGAAAACAGCCTGCTGCGATGGGTCAGGCCCAGAATGTTCTCTTCCGAGATCAGCAGGTCGGGACAGCCCTGGCGCAGGTCCCGCAGCACCTGCCGGGCGCCCGCCTCGTCGGGACCGCCCATGCCTTGCGCGAGGATCAGCGACAGGGACAGCGGCTCGCCACGCAGCAGGTTGGGATCGACAAGGGCCAGCCCGGCCTCGCGCAGACCGTCGCGCACCTGGCGCAGGGAATGTTGCAGATGGGTCGAGGCGGTCTTGTGCGCCCCCAGATGTATGCTCAGGGCATGGGATCTCAGCGGAGGATCGGGGCACGCGCATGACACGGAAGGCGGCTGGCAGGGGTTGGGGGACTCGAACCCACGACCCTCGGTTTTGGAGACCGATGCTCTACCAACTGAGCTAAACCCCTAAGCCGCGCGTCTGATTACGGCAGGTGAGGGCGCGGTTCAAGAGGGAAGATCACTCGGCCTCAAGAAACCCGCCCGACTGCCGTGCCCAAAGACCCGCATAGATGCCGCCGCGCGCCAACAGCGCCTCATGCGTGCCCTGCTCGACGATGCGGCCCTGCTCCATCACCACCAGCCGGTCCATGCGCGCGATGGTGGACAGACGGTGCGCGATGGCGATCACCGTCTTGCCCTGCATCAGCATGTCGAGCTGCGACTGGATCGCCGCCTCGACCTCGCTGTCCAGCGCACTCGTCGCCTCGTCCAGCACCAGGATCGGCGCGTCCTTCAGAAGCACGCGCGCGATGGCGATGCGCTGGCGCTGCCCGCCCGAAAGCTTGACCCCGCGCTCGCCGACATGGGCGTCGAGCCCGTGCCGACCCTGCGAATCGGTCAGGGTGGCGATGAAGTCCGCCTCTGCCAGTTCGGCGGCGCGCAGGATCTCGGCCTCGGACGCATCGGGACGGCCATAGGCGATATTGTCGCGGATCGAGCGGTGCAGAAGCGAGGTGTCCTGCGTCACCACCCCGATGGCGGCGCGCAGGGATTCCTGCGTGACCTGCGATATGTCCTGCCCGTCGATCAGGATGCGGCCCGATTCCAGGTCGTGGAAGCGCAGCATCAGGTTCACCAGCGTCGATTTTCCCGCGCCCGAGCGCCCGACCAGCCCGATCCGCTCGCCCGGCGCGATGGTCAGGCTCAGGTCGTCCAGCACCGCGCCCCGGCCAGGCCGCGCCGCCTCGCCATAGCGGAAGGTCACGCGGTCGAACTCGACCCGGCCCTCGGGCACCGCCAGCGGGCGGGCGCCGCGCGCATCCGTCACCATGCGCGGCAAGGACAGCGAGCCGATGCCGTCGCGCACCGTGCCGATATTCTCGAAAAGCCCGGCGAATTCCCACATGATCCAATGCGACATGTTGCCCAGGCGCAAGGCCAGCGGGATCGCCACGGCGACGGCGCCGACCTCGATCTTGCCACCGACCCAGAGCCAAAGGCCCAGCACCGTCACGGAAAAGGTCAGCAGCGAGTTCAGCGTGGACAACATGATGTTCTGGATCGAGGCCAGCCGCATCTGCCCATGCACGGTCTGCAGGAACCCGTCCATGCTTTCGCGGACATAGGCTTCTTCGCGCGAGGAATGCGAGAACAGCTTGACCGTCGAGATGTTGGTATAGCTGTCCACCACCCGCCCGGTCATCTGCGCGCGGGCATCGGCCTGCGCCTCGCTGATGCGGCCGATGCGCGGGATCAGCCACCACAGCAGGACCCCGTAGAGGATGCCCCAGCCGGCAAAGGGAATCGCCAGCCAGCCGTCGGTCGAGGCCGCCAGCACCAGCGCGCCGATGAAATAGACCCCGACATAGACCAGCACGTCCATGAACTTCATCGCCACTTCGCGCACCGCCAGCGCGGTCTGCATCAGCTTGGTGGCGATCCGGCCGGCAAACTCGTCCTGGAAATAGCTCATCGACTGGCGCAGCAGGTAGCGATGCGCCTGCCAGCGGATGCGCTGCGGGAAATTGCCCATCAGCGTCTGGTGCATGAGCAGCGAGAACAGCACCTGCAACAGCGGCAGCCCGATCACCAGGATCGCGCCCATCAGGATCAGCCGGTTGCCCTCCTGTGCCCAGAAATTCTGGCGATCCGCCCCGGCCAGCCGGTTCACCAGCTCGCCCAGATAGCCGAACAGCACCACTTCGGCCACGGCGATCATGGCCGAGCAGGCGGCCATGGACAGCATGTAGCCCTCGGCCCCGCGCGAGAAATGCAGGATGAACCGCCACAACCCCTGCGGCGGCATCCGCGGCGGATCGGCGGGATAGGGATCAAGCCGGCGCTCGAACCAGCTGAACATGATAGACCTCATTCGCATCAGTCCGGGCCTTTGCCCGGTTCGTTCCGTCGGACCGCCTCAGGCGGCCAGTTCCTCAAGCGCCGCGACATCGGCCCGGGCCAGTGCGGCGGTGGCGCGGGCGATCCGCGCCGGCGGCCAGTGCCACCATTGCAACGCCAGCAGTCGCGCGATGGTCGCATCGTCAAAGCGCATCCGCATGACACGGGCCGGGTTGCCCGCGACCACGGCGTAATCCGGCACCAAGCCGCCCACCACCGCGCCCGCGCCGATGATGACGCCGCTGCCGATCCGCGCGCCGGGCAGGATGGTGGCACCGTCGCCGATCCAGACGTCGTGGCCGATCACCGTATCCGGCAACCCGCTGATCTGGTCGATGTAATCGCCCACCCGCGCGTGATCGAAGATCGCGAAGGGATAGGTCGAGATCCCGGCCATCGGGTGATTGGCCGAAGCGGTGACGATCCGCACCCGGTCGGCGATCTGGCAGAACCGCCCGATCACCAGCTGTTCGGGCGCGCCGGCATAGGTATAGGGCGCCAGCCGCACCGCCCAGTCGTCCGGCGGATCGAAGCTGCTGGCATAGGTGAAATCGCCGATCTCGATATTCGGATGGTCGATCACCCGGTTCAGATGCACCAGCCCCCGGTTCAGGGTGCCGTCGGGAAAGCGCATGGGATGGGGCAGAGCCGCATCAAGGAAGTCAGCCGTCATGGGAATCCTCTCAAATCCGTCCGTCGAAGGTCAGATCTGCGAGTTGTCCATGACACCGTTCTCCTCTGTTGCGGCAGGCACCATAGCCCGATTTCGCCGTCGAGGCAACCGGCGCCGGCCACCGGCCGAGGCTGGGGTTCCGGCGGCGCGGTGTCCGGGGCTCTGCCCCCGCCCTTGCGGGGCTCCCCCCGGGGGTATTTGGAAAACGGAAAAAGCGTTCTGCGCGCGCCTGCCCTTACAGGTGCCGGGTCTCGGGTGCCGGGTTCCACCAGGCGTCATGCGCCCCGTCGGCGTAAAACACCGGGGCGGCGATCAGCTCGGCCTCGGGCACGTCGTCCAGCGCGCTGACGCAGACCTGGACGAAGCGACCGCCCATCTCTTCCAGATACCCCTCGGTCCACAGCCTCGTGCCGCAGCGCACGCAGAACATGTGGTGCATGTCGACGCCGTCCTGCTGCCGGCGCGGGGTCTCGGCCAGTATCTCGGCGCCATGGGTGACGCGAAAGCGTTCGGGGTCGGGCAGGCGCATCTCCCAATAGCGCATCTTGCGGCAGAAGCTGCAATTGCAGCGCATGGTGCCCTGCGACAGGTCGCCCTCGGCCTCGAAGCGGACGGCGCCGCAGAAGCAGGAACCGTGATAGCGGGTCATGCCGGCTCTCCATGGTGGACGGCCTCGATATTGTTGCCGTCGGGGTCGAGGACGAAGGCGCCGTAATAGCCCGGGTGATATTCCGGCCGCAGCCCCGGCGCGCCGTTGTCGCGCCCGCCCGCGGCCAATGCGGCAGCATGAAAGGCATCCACCGTCGCCCGGTCGGACGCGGCAAAGGCGACATGGGTGCCCGCGCCGGCCGATCTGCCGCTGCCGATCCAGAAGAAAGGCTTGCCGTCGCGGCCGTAGCCCAGATGCGCGCCATGGCCGCCGGTCATCTGCTCGGTCACCTCCATCAGCAACTCGATGCCCAGGGGCGCCAGTGCCCGGTCGTAGAAGGCGCGCGAGCGGGCCAGGTCCGAGACGGGAAATCCGATATGGTCGATCATGTGAAATCTCCTTTCCCGGCAAGGATCGCCCCGCCCTGCTGACAGATCGCGTCAGGAGAGCTTTTCGGCAAAGAAATCCAGCGTTCGCTGCCAGGCGAGTTCCGCCGCCGCCTCGTCATGGCGCGGCGTGGTGTCGTTGTGGAAACCGTGCTGGGTGCCGGGATAGAAGAATGCCTGATATTCCTTGCCCTGCTCCTTCAGCGCCGCCTCATAGGCTGGCCAGCCCTCGTTCACACGCTCGTCCTTCTCGGCGTAATGCAGCATCAGCGGCGCCTGGATCTGCGCTACCTCTTCGGGCCGGGGCTGGCGGCCGTAGAAGGGGACCGAGGCGGCCAGTTCGGGATAGGCCACCGCCAGCGCGTTGCAGACCCCGCCGCCATAGCAAAAGCCGACCGCGCCGACCTTGCCGGTCGAATCGGCATGGTCGCGCAGGAATTCATGGGCGGCGAAGAAATCCTCCATCAGCCTGGCCGGGTCGAGGCTCGCCTGCATCTCGCGCCCCTCGTCGTCATTGCCGGGATAGCCGCCAAGCGGGCTCAGCCCGTCCGGGCCGAAGGCCAGGTAGCCCGCCTTGCCCAAGCGCCGCACGACATCCTGGACATAGGGGTTCAGCCCGCGATTTTCGTGCACCACCAGCACGGCGGGCAGCTTGCCCTGCGCCCCGGCCGGCCGCGCCATCAGCCCGCTGATGCGGCCATGGCCCTCGGGGCTGTCATAGCTTGCGGTCTCGGTCGCGATGGCGGGGTCGTCTGGCGGCACCTGCTGGGCCAGGGCGTAGTTCGGCTTGAGCGCCTCGAAGATCGCGGCGGCGGTCATGCCCGCCGTGGCGAATTGTGCCGCCTGCACCATGAAGTCGCGCTTGCCGATTCGGCCATGCACATAGCCGTCGAAGATCTCGAGGATGCGGGGGTGAAAGTCGGAAGCCTTCCTGCGTTCGGTCATGGTCGTGCCCTCCTGTCGCCAAAGGCTAGCACGGGCCGAGCGTCCGATCCCTCACAAACCCGTCAGGGGCCAACGGCAAGGGCCGCTCCTTTTGGAGCGGCCCTGTCATCGCGATATCCCTTGCGGGATCACCGGATGGTCCCCGGCGGGGCCGCGGCCTTGG